>DASXEH010000034.1:0-171022 GCA_036490215.1 Magnetospirillaceae bacterium | reverse complement strand
CTTGGAACGCCTGTAGCGCGGCAAGAACCGGCAAAGAGGCTATTAGCGACATACTGTTAAACGCATCGGCATATCTAGCCTGACGTTCCGGTGTTGCTCTTTCTCGTACGACACCTGACAGGGCCAGCGCGAACTCTTGATATTGGGCAAATTTCAACTTCCGCCAATCGGCTTCGCGTTCACGGCGGCGAGTTAAGAGAGATGTGACGATCGCTGTTATCAGTGCGCCACCGATCGAGCTGGCGGTAGCTACGACTATGGTAAGCATCATGGAGTCCTCGACGTCCGAACGGGGCCAGTATAGTCGTTAGCACGATAGGTGGGGCGGGCTATGGACGCCGGAAGCGAGGCCAGTCGATTTCTCGGAAATGGCGCGTTTTGGCTCTGATCAGGTGCCGGCATTCTTATATATAATTGTCGCATAATGTATATTATGACGCGTATCAGATGGATTTTGAACCAATGAGATAAGGTCGCGCCATCCATGCCCGGCACCAAATTCGCCGATTTCTAGCGCCCCGCAAGCTGATCCGCCAATGCTATCAATATTCTCGCAGCCGGAAATGGCGGCGGGTCTGAGGAAAAATCTCGTTCAGGACGGCCGAAAGCCGTCTCGTTGGACCCTTGCCAGCGGCGGCCAATCTGGGATGATCCCGGGGCTAATTTTCGGATCGGCCGGCGAGCGTGCAAAACTGGGTCACTTTATGATCCCGGCTAGCTCCCGGGAGAAAAGATGGACGCGGATCGCCTCTTCCTCGAGCGTTGTAAGCAGCTCCAAACATTTGTCTCGGCTGAGGAAGTCGCAGAGATAAATTTTTTGGATGCGGCTGCGGCATTGCGCCAGTTGTTCCTCGATGATCATCCGCTTATCAATACGGTGAACATCAAAAGTCGTATGAAGATTAACTATGAGGTCGGTAAGTCCTGGTTCGGGCCAGATCCCTATGCTCATCTCGTCACGTTTCAGTCTGACGAAGATAGCGTTGATCCGCATAATCCTCCGCCTTCGCGACCTTTTGATACCCTGTCCCGGGACCAATTTATGGCACGCGTAGTTATGACCATTAATGACCAACAAAAGTCGATTCACGACCTCATTGGCTATGCTGCGAATGTGGCGGGTGGTGTTCACCATGACACCAAGCCTGATCCCAAGTATCACGCGCAGCACGATGCTGCGCAGTATCTGGCAATCGGTGGGCTTCCCGCAGGCATTCGAATGTTGCGGGCAATAACCAAGGTTGCACTGCGTGGGCTTGGGCCGCTGATTGATGACGTTAAGTCTCGCCTTAGCGCTTAGACAACGCCGCCCCGAGATAGATCGCCAAACGCGGTAGCCCTCCCTCGCCCTCAACCTGAAACCGCCGCCCGCCAACCCGCCAGGCCCATCCGAACCATGCGCTCCGATTTCTCCCTCCAAGCCGGTGCCGCCGGCGCGTTGGCCGGCTTCGTCGGTTTCGCCAGCACCTTCGCCGTCATCATCAACGGGCTGACCAAGGTCGGCGCGAGCCCGGAGCAAGCAGCTTCGGGCCTGATGGCGGCGGCGCTGGCCATGGGCCTGTGCGGCATCGTGTTGAGCACGGTCTCGCGGCTGCCGATCAGCAGCGCCTGGTCGACGCCGGGCGCGGCGCTGTTGGCCACCACCGGCGCGGTCGATGGCGGTTTCGAAGCGGCTGTGGGCGCGTTTCTGCTGACCGGCGCGCTGATCGTTTTGTCGGGCTTGTTCAAGCCGTTGGGCCGCTGGGTTGCATCGATTCCGGCGCCGCTGGCGAATGCGATGCTGGCGGGCGTGCTGTTGGAACTGTGCTTCGCGCCGGTGCGCGCCGTGGCCGAGCATCCGCTGCCGGCGCTGGCGATCATCCTGGCCTGGCTGATCGTTGCCAAACTCAAGCGTGTCCTGGCCATGCCGGCGGCCGTGATCGTGGCGGCGATTGCGATTGCGGCGACCACGCATCTGTCGGCTGCCAGTTTCGGCTCGCCCTGGCCGCATCCGGTGCTGGTGACGCCGACGCTGTCGATCGGCGCCGTGATCGGCATCGCGCTGCCGCTGTTCATCGTCACCATGGCGTCGCAGAACATCCCGGGCATCGCGGTTCTGTCGGTCAATGGCTACCATCCGCCGCCGGGCCGGCTGTTCGTGGCCACGGGTTTGTTCAGCATCGTTGGCGCGTTTTTCGGCGGCCATACGGTCAATCTGGCGGCAATCACCGCGGCCATGTGCGCCGGGCCCGATGCCAATCCCGATCCCAAAAAGCGCTATTGGGCGGCCATCATCGCGGGTCTGATCTATGTGATTTTCGGGCTTCTGGCCGGTGTGGCGGCGGCTTTCATCGGCGCATCGCCGCCGATCCTGATCGAAGCCGTGGCGGGTCTGGCGCTGCTGGGCGCATTCGGATCGTCGGTGATGAATGCCGTCAATGCGCCAGTCGATCGTGAAGCAGCGGTTGTCACCCTGCTCGTCACCGCATCCGGCGTCGGGTTTCTCGGCATCAGCGGCGCGTTCTGGGGCCTGATCGCCGGCGGCATCGTGATGCTGGTGACGCGCTGGCGCGCATTGCGGCCACCATCTGCACCACCGGTAAAAACCTGAGCCCTAATAAGTCGGTAGCGTGTGACGCATACGTAGCGCGCTAACACCGGCTGCGGCGGCGGCCAGGCCCACGCCGATATAGAGCGCGAAGGCTTCGCCATGCGCGGGCACGCGGGCGAAAGCCAGCGCCACGATTGCCGCACCCGTCGTCTGGCCGACCAGCCGTGCCGTCCCTAACATGCCGCTGGCGCCGCCACTGCGGTTGCGTGGCGCCGAACCGATGATCGTCCGGTTGTTGGGCGATTGGAAAAAGCCGAAGCCGATGCCGCAGACGGCCATGCGCCAGATCACGTCTATCCGGGTCGGATGGACGCCCATCGTGGCCAGAAGCGCCAAGCCGACCGCAAAGATCGCGAGACCGATCGCGCCCAGAAGCCCGGCCGGATATTTGTCCGAAAGCCGCCCGGCAATCGGTGCGACGAAGACGATCGCCAGCGGCCACGGTGTCATCAACAGGCCGGTCTGGACATCGGTGAAGCCCAGCGCACCCTCCAGCAGGAATGGCAGCGCCACATAGGCCAGCATCTGGCCGGCAAAGGAACAGATCGATGTGCACATCGACAGCGCGAAGATTGGGATGCGCAGCAGATCGAATGGAAAAAACGGCGCCGGCACGTTCCATTGCCGCCAGACCAGCAAGCCACCGCTGACGAAAGCGACCAGGAATTCGGCGGCCACCAGCAGTCCGTCTTCGCCACGGCCCGCGCCATCGATACCGATGATCAATGGGCCCAAAGTCAAAGCCGTAAGAATCGCGCTTAAGACATCAAATGAACTGGATTGGCGCGGCGTCGGCGGCAGCGAACGATAGGCCACAATGAACGTCACCGCGCCGATCGGGATATTGATCGCGAACAGCCACTGCCAGGCGCCGATGGCGAGAATACCGCTGGCGACCGTGGGCCCGACCGCCGCCGAAGCCGCGACCACGACGGCATTGATGCCGATGCCCCGGCCCAGATGGGCGCGTGGATAGATGAATCGGATCAAGGCGCTATTGACGCTCATTAAAGCGGATGCGCCGAGCCCCTGGACCACGCGCGCGATCGCTAAGGTCACCAGCGAGTCCGACGCCGTGCACGCCGCCGATGCCAAGGTGAACGCGACCAGCCCGCACAGATAGATGCGGCGATAGCCGATCACATCGCCCAACGCGGCGAAGGGCAGGATCGTCACCGTGACGGCCAGCTGGTAGGCGTTCACCACCCAGATCGAACTGGCCGGATCGGCTTGAAGATCATGGGCGATGGTCGGCAGGGCGACATTGGCGATGGCGCCGTCGAGCACCGCCATGGTGATGCCGAGGCTCATCGTCAGCATCGCCCAGTACCGGGCCGGAACTTCCATGCCGTCTTTGGCCGGTGTCGACATCGTTCAGACCTCCAGCACCATCCCGTCATAAGCCGGGACGATGCCTTCGGGGAGAGTTGCTGCGAGTTCAGCGTAATCGAGCCGTGGGCCGAGATGGACGAGCACGGTGTGCTTCGGCTTCAGCCGCTTGACCCAACCGAGCGCCTTCTCAACATGGGCGTGGGTCTCGTGGGATTTGTCGGAAAGGCAACCGACGATCCACAAATCGAGGCCCTCGAGCTGCGCAAACGACTCTTCAGGTAGTTCGGTAACATCGGTCGAGTAAGCCGCTGATCTGAATCGGAAACCGATCGTCGTCTGACCAAAGCCGTGATCCTGTTCGAAGGGCTGGATTGCAACCTCACCTACCTTGAACGGACCGGCGATTTCATGCGGCACCAGCCACGGCCGGAACACCACCCGCAAGGCTTGGCCATGGCCGGCATCCTTGAACACATAGTCGAAGCGATGCTGGATCATCGCCATCGTGTCGGCGGTGGCGTAGCAATCGATCGGGCCGTTCATGGCCCGATTGACCTCGCGGAGATCGTCGATCCCGTGCAGATGGTCGGCATGGGCATGGGTATAGAGCACGGCATCGAGCCGCCGCACCCCGATGTCGAGCAGCTGTTCGCGCAAATCCGGCGAGGTATCGACCAGAATCGTCGTGCCGCCCTGCTCCACCAGAATCGATTGGCGGCGCCGGCGGTTGCGCGGATTGGTGGGGTCGCATTTGCCCCAACCCATATTGATAGTCGGCAGACCGCCCGCAGCGCCGCAGCCGAGGATGGTGATCTTCATCGCGCGACGCTCGCGCTCGAGGCTTGGACCTTGCTGAAGAGCCGCAGGAAGTTGGCGGTGGTTGCTTCGGCCAGGGTTTCGACCGACACGCCTTTGATCTCGGCGACCTTGGCGGCGGTATGGGCGACGAAAGCCGGCTCGTTGCGTTTGCCGCGCATCGGAATCGGCGAGAGGTAGGGCGAGTCGGTTTCGACCAGAATCCGGTCGAGCGGTACGGTGGCCACCGTGGCGCGCAGCTCGTCGGCCTTTTTGAAGGTCACGATCCCAGACAGCGAGATATAGAAGCCGAGTTCCATGGCTTTTTCAGCCAGTTCCTGACTCGAGCTAAAGCAATGCAAGAGGCCGGTGAAGGGGCCTTTGGCCATCTCTTCGGCCAGGATCGCCCCGGTCTCGGCATCGGCGTCGCGGGTATGGACGATCAGCGGCAATCCGGTCTCGCGCGCCGCGGCAATATGCGCGCGAAATGACCGCTCTTGGGCGCCGCGCGGGCTGTGCTCATAGAAGAAGTCGAGCCCGGTTTCGCCAAACCCGACCACCTTGGGGTGCTGGGCATGGCCGACCAGGGTGGCCGTATCGGTATCGCCCTCCTCAGCCGCCTCATGGGGATGGATGCCGACACTGCACCACACGTCCGGATAGCGCTCGGCCACCGCTCTGACACCGTCGAATTGCCGGAGCTTGGTCCCGATGGTCAGCATCAGTCCCACCCCGGCCTCACGGGCCCGGCTGACGGTGCCGTCCAGATCGGGCGCGAAGTCGGGAAAGTCGAGATGGCAGTGGGAATCGACGAGCATTTCAGGCCGGAAAGGTTGTCTGTTTTGGGAATGGTTCGAAAGGCGGGCGTATAGCCTAGCCCGTTCTCTACAACCGATGCAAAGCCGCTAACAGAAGAGCGGGTATGCTTGAAACCACGATTTTGTTACGTAAAGAAACTGTAAACATTGTTGACCCACTTGTCACAGCGGGGTCAAATGCCGGCGATCCCGTTGACGATCGTCGGATTGGTTCGCCGACGCTGGCCTGCGGAATTGCAAATCGCCGTGGGAAGCGGCGTTGCAAAAAGAGGAGAGCCGTGAACTCGCTCATTTCAACACTGATCAGCTTCGGGGACAGTACCCAAGCTGTCGCGGCCCTTCTGGCCGGAACCGCCTTCCTGGCTTTCAGCCGGAATCTCAAAGCCGCGGCGATTCTGCTGCTGGCGGTGGTGATCGCTGGTGGCGTCATCGGAACCCTCAAAACCCTCTTCATCGGCTGCGATCTCTATCTCGCCGACTTCGACATCCGTTTCCCGAGCGGGCATGCGGCCCTCTCCTCCGCCGGCCTCGGCACCGTCTGCGTGCTGATCGCCGCCCCGCTGACCGGTTGGAAACGCAAGTCGGTCTACGCCAGCTTCGCCATCATCGAAGCTGCGATCTGCACGATCCTGGTCGCGATGAACTTCCACACCTTCTACGAAGTGATCCTGGGTCTGATCATCGGCGGCGGCGCGGTCTACGGCGCCTATCTGGCCACGCGCATCACGATGCCCGCCCCGATCAAACTCAAGGGCTTCGTTCTATCGATGGCTGCGGTGGTGGTGGCCATTCACGTTGCCGAAGTTCCCTCGCGCGATATGGCCACGATCCTGGCCGGGGTGATGCGCGAGAAGACCGAAGTCTGCCGTCCGGCCGACAATCTGGCGTCCCGTTTCCATGGACAATGGACCGCTCAGGCCCAAGCCCAGGCGCGCGCTCAGATCGAAGTCGATGCCGAGATCGACGACCTGACCAGTTTCGGGAATGGCGGTGCGCCCTCCCCGATGCTGGACGGCAATTCCGACTAGCAGAACAGAACGATCGGCCCGGTGGTTTGCCGGGCTTCGAGCGCGTTATGCGCCGCACCCGCCGCCGACAACGGGTAGCGGTGGCGCACGGCCACCTTCAGCACGCCGCGATCCAGCATCGAGAAGACATTGGCGGCCATGGCACGCAGCTGATTCGGATCGGCGGTGTAGTGGAACAGGACCGGCCTAGAGATGCGCAGCGACTTGGCGCTTTGCAGACCCGGATCGAGAGGCTGCAGCGCGCCTGAGGCGTGGCCATAGCTGATCCAGTGCCCTGTCGGCGCCAGCGATTCGTAGTTCTCGCGTTCGGCTGCGGCGCCCAGCCCATCGAACACTACATCGGTGCCGCGACCGTTGGTGGCGGCTTTAACCAGAGTCGCGAAGCGGTAGTCGGTGCTGACGATCGGTACGTCGCAGCCATTGTCACGGGCGATACGCGCCTTTTCTTCGGAACTCACCGTGCCGATCACGCGGGCGCCCAGATACCTCGCCCATTGGCAGAGGAATGTCCCGACCCCGCCGGCCGCCGCATGGACCAGCACGGTCTCGCCGGCGCGGACTTGGTGCGTTCGATGCAACAGGTATTCAGCGGTTAGGCCTTTAAACAGGACAGCCGCCGCGGTTTCGGCATCGACTGAACTTGGTACCGGCACGACCTGATCGGCGGGCAGAGTGCGCAGCGTCGCGTAGGCGCCCGGCGCACCATAAGCGTAAGCGACCTTGTCGCCCGGGAGCAGATTGTGTACGCCCGAGCCGACATCGATCACTGTACCGGCCGCTTCCATGCCGATCGGCGCCGGCGGCGTGACCATGCGGTACTCACCCTCGCGGACATAGACATCGATGTAATTGATGCCGACAGCCGTCTGGCGGATACGCACTTCGTTCGGGCCCGGCGCGGGGACGGGAACATTTTCGAACGACAGATGCTCGGTCCCGCCGAAGGCCTTGAGCACCATCGCCTGGCCGACCATTTCGCCGCCGCGCGCTGCGATTTGCGAGGCTGAGCGGACGCGGCCGGCATCCTGTTCGCGCAGATGACGGCGCAGCGCCTCGAATCCAGCCTCGTAGACGCCTTTCGCCACCATATCGGCCAGCTCTTTCTCGCGGCCAGGCGGTGTGTCGAAGGTGGATTGCCAATGCCAGAAGGTGCGGTTGCCGTCGGTGACCGGCTTGAGCTGGAGCGTCGCCACATAGCGCATCAGCGGCACGGTGGCGTCGAGGATGCAGTAGGTGGAGATGTAGTCGCTATCCGACAGCGCGATCAGCTGCTCGCGGATATGGGCGCCGTCGCGCAGATGGAAGTTGCGCACGCAGCCCACTTGGTCGGGCGCTTCGCCGCCCTCGATGTGGGAATCGGCAACAGCCGGATGCCATTGGTCATGGCTATTGAAGTCGCGCAGGATTTCCCACACGCGCTCGATCGGCGCATCGATGACGGCGGACCGGGTGATGCGCTGCATTGTCTAGCGACGCCCGAAATAGCTCTTCAGGGCGTTGAAGCCGGTTTGGAATACGCCTTGACCGATATCGTCGGCCAGTTTGCGCTCCTGCCCCGGCGGCGTGTCGAACTCGGCAGACCATTCGGCGAAGGTTCGGTTGCCGTCGGTGACCGGCGTCAGCTTGATGGTGGCGATGTAGTTGTCGACGCCCATCGGCGATTCCAGGATCGAGTAGGTGCACTGGTAATCGTAATCCGACAGCGTCAGCAGCTGTTCGCGGATCATACCGCCGTCCTTGAGACGGAAGTTGCGGATGCAGCCCACGCGGTCTGACGGCCAGTTGCCTTCGATCCGCGACTCCGCGATGCCGGGATGCCATTTCGGCAGACCGTTGAAATCGCGGATATGGGCCCAGACCGCCTCGGGCGAAGCCTCGATCACACTCGATGTGTAGACCTTGATCACGAGCCGCTTCCTTCCTTCGGCTTCGCGGCGATCGCGTTGAGCAAGCCGGTGGCCATGGTCTGGCCGGTTTTGCCGGTGTCGAGGCCGATCTCCTTGAGCAGTTCATCGACCAGCGGCGCCTGGGCGCGATAGCGCAGGGCCGAGTTGACGACCTGGTCGGAGAAGCCGCCGCCACCGCCGTTGAAGTCCCCCGCTCCACCGCCATGGCCGCCGCCACCCAAGCCGTCGACATGCAGGATCTTGATGCCTTCGATGTTCTCGAGCGGCTTTACCTGTTCGCGGATGATGCCTTCGAGGCGATCGATCAGGCGCAGGCGCGCCATCGAACCGCGCGCTTCGATCGAGAGCACGTTGCGCGCCTCGTTCATCGCGCGCTCGGCTTCGGCTGCAACCTCGTGGCTGAGCTTCGACGCGATCGCGCGGATCTTTTCGGCATCGGCCTCGGCTCCCGCCTGGCTGCGCAGTGCCGCACCACGATCGTCGGCTGCGAGCTTCTCGGCTTCGGCCGCGATCCTCAGGCGCAATGCATCGCGTTCGGCTTCCTGCGAGGCGACGATCAGCTCGATCGCCTTGCGGCGCGAGGCCATCTCGGTCTCACGGGCGGTGAAGACCTTTTCTTCTGCAGACGCAGCCAGGGCGCGGGCCCCATCGGCTGCCGCTTGGGCTTCCGACTGTGCCTTCGACTGCTGGGCGATGACGATAGCGCGCTGTTGCTCAGCGAGCTCCAGCGATTTGCGTCGATCGATCTCAGCCGATTCGATTTCCTTCTCCTTGGCGATACGGTCGGATTCGAGGACGCGATCGGTCTCGATCCGGGCACGCTCGACTTGCTCGCGGGCTGTGATCTCGGCGCGCTCGGCAAGCTGCTGCTTCTCGGCGCGTTCGCGCGCCAGGTCGGCACGCTGCTGTGCGCGGGCAATCTCGATTTCGCGTTCCTGTTGCAGGCGCGCGCTTTCGGCTTCGAGATCGATGTCGAGCGACAGTTTCTCGGTCTCCAGATTCTTGTTCCGGATCTGGATCATCGTGTCTTGTTCGATGTCGTTGCGGATCTTCTTGCGGCGCTCGATCTCTTCGGTCAGGCGCGTCAGACCTTCCGCGTCGAAGGCGTTGGACGGATTGAAGTATTCCATCGCCGTCTGGTCGAACTGGGTCAATGACGCCGATTCGAGCTCAAGGCCGTTCTGCAGCAGGTTCTCGGCCACATTGGCGCGCACGCGGCGGACATAATCGCCGCGCTTTTCGTGCATCTCTTCCATCGTCATCTCGGCGGCGATGGTGCGCAGCGCGTCGACGAACTTACCTTCCAGCAGCTCTTTCAATGACTCGGGCTGCATGGTGCGCTGGCCGAGGGTCTGTGCCGCGCTGGCGACGGCTTGCGCCTGGGGCTGCACGCGGACGTAGAATTCCGAAGTCACATCGATGCGCATGCGGTCTTTGGTGATCAGCGCCTTGTCACGTCCGCGCGAGACTTCCAGCCGCAGTGTATTCATGTTGACCGGGATCACGTCATGGATGATCGGCAACACGAAGGCGCCGCCGTTCATCACCACTTTCTGCCCGCCCATGCCGGTGCGCACGAAGGCGCGTTCCTTGCTGGACCGGAGGTAGAGCCAATGGAACAGCCAGACTATGATCGCGATGACGATCGCGACAACGACCAGTCCTAGGATAAAGGCTCCGAAGTCTGCGCCAGTCATATCCACTTCCCCCTAATTGTCGCGTTCTGATCGCGACGCATGAGTCCGATTAACGCGCCCCGAGCGCGGCTGGCTGCCGGCGCTCGATGCGCTTGAATTGCCGTGTCTGCTCGGCGATTGCGGCCTCCGTCGGCAGACGCTCCATGCTCGATGCCCCGTAGAAGCCGTGGCAGTCCGGGCAATGTTCCAGGATGTAGGCCGCGTCCTCAGGCTGCGCGATCGGGCCGCCATGGCAGATCACCATGACGTCCTTGCGCACCTTCTTGGCCGCCGCCGTCCAATCGTTGATCTTCGGCACGCAGTCGGCCAGCTTCAGCGCCGTCCCCGCGCCGATCGATCCGCCGGTCGTCAGCCCCATATGGCAGACGACGATATCCGCGCCGGCCTTGGTCATGTCGCGCGCCTGATCGGCGTCGAAGACATAGGGCGTGGTCAGCAGGTCGAACTCATTGGCCGCCTTGACCAGATCGACCTCGTGACCATAGCCCATGCCGGTCTCTTCGAGGTTCGCGCGGAACGTGCCGTCGATCAGACCGACCGATGGGAAGTTCTGGATGCCCGAGAAGCCAAGATCGGCCAGGCGGCGCAGGAAGTGATCACGGATCATGAAGGGGTCGGTGCCGTTGACGCCGGCCAGCACAGGCGTGTGCTTCACCACCGGCAACACTTCCTTGGCCATATCGACGACGATGTCATTGGCATTACCGTAGGCCAGCAGACCGGCAAGCGAGCCACGTCCCGCCATGCGATAGCGGCCGGAATTGTAGATGACGATCAGATCGATCCCGCCCGCCTCTTCGCATTTGGCCGACAGGCCGGTGCCTGCGCCACCGCCGACGATCGGCTGGCCGCGGGCAATCATGTCCCGGAACTTCGAAAGGATCGTTTTGCGTGGAATGCGTGCCATGGGTCCTGATCTCGTTTCTTAAGTCCGTCGCGCCCGGCTGCCCGAGGCTGTCGGCTGGCGCATCACGTCGTTGAACGCGGCAACAGCGGCTTCGGCGAATTCCGAGTCGTTGATATGGTGCGGGACGCGAATCAGCTTGCGATTGGTGCCGCCGCGGAAATTGGTGACGATGGTGTCGAACAGTGCCTTGTCGGCCGCTGGATCCCAGAAGGCTTTGCCGGGCGCATCGATGCCCGACACACCACCGTCGGGGATCAGGAAGCGCACGGGCCCTTCCATCCGATTGAGCTTGTCGACGATGAATTTGCCGATGCGCGCATTCTCTTCGGGCGTGGTGCGCATCAGGGTGACGTTGTCGTTGTGCTTATAGAGATTGCGGCTGCGGAACTGGGCCGGAACCGTGTTCAAGGCCCAGAAGTTGACCATGTCACAGGCGCCCACCGAGCCGACATAGGGCACCCGCGAGCGGATGATCGCATCCATGCGCTCGGGACCGGCGGTCAGCACACCGCCCACCAATTCGTCAGCGATCTCGGTCGTCGTGATATCGAGCACGGCGGACAGCAGACCTGAATCGACCAGCTTCTCCATCGACTGGCCGCCGGTGCCGGTCGCGTGGAAGACCAGACAGTCGTATTTCTCTTCCAGCAGCTTGGTCACCTGCTGCACGCAGAGCGTCGTCAGGCCGAACATCGTCAGGCCGAGCGCCTGTTTGGTCTCGACCGGGCGGTCGGTACGGGCATAGGCGATCATGCCCGCCAACGAATGGGCAGCGTTGGCGAGGACACGCTCGGAAATGCGGTTGATGCCCGAGACGTCGGTTACCGAATACATCATGGAGATGTCGGAAGGCCCGACATAGGGCTTCACATCGCCCGAGGCGACGGTCGATACCATCACTTTCGGCACGCCGATCGGCAGGCGCCGCATGGCAGCGGTGGCCATTGAGGTGCCGCCGGAACCGCCGGCCGAGATGATGCCGCCGAGATCGCGGCGCTTTTCGATGAAATGGCTGAAGGCGATGGCCATCTGCGAAACGGCCGAACCGCGGTCGTCGGTGAACACGGCGCGTTCGCCCTTGGGATGATTCCGCGCCACTTCCCGCGGATGGACCATCGCGGGCGACGGCTTACCTGAGGTCGACAGATCGACCGTGACCGTGCGCAGGCCGAGCTTTTCCAGGCAGTCGCGCAGATAGAACAGTTCACGGCCTTTGGTATCGAAGGTACCGGCGATATAGGCCGCGCGCATCGTTGTCGCGGCGACCGGGAATTCGAGGATGCGCCCCTCGTCGCCCGAACTGGACAGTTTGGCCGAGGTGTCGGCGAAAGACGGCAGCGGCTCGGCTTTATCGCCGCGTGAGTCGATCAACGCGTCACGCGGACCTTCGACGGGCCGATCGGCCAAGGGCATGCTGGGGTCGGACGCGTTCCACCTGGTAAAGCTGCGGACAGCCCGGTTCTCGCCGGGGCCGCGCGTTTCCGTGGTGGCTTCATCATTTGCGCGGCGGATCGTGTAGACGCGGACGGCGCTATCGTCGTCGGACCCGGGTCGAGGCGTCGGTGCCTCTTGATGTTCGCCACCCAGCGTCTCTTCCTCGATGGTCCGGACGCCGAGCAACTGCTGCTGGAGCTCGCGATTGGCCGCCAGTTCCGAGGACGGCATCGTGCGCGCGATACGACCATTGACCATGACGCCCACGGTGTCCGCCACATCCATGGCGACGCCGAGATTCTGCTCAATCAGCAGAACGGAAATCTCGCTCTCGCCGGTCAGGGTCTTCAGCATTCCGGCGACCTGTTCGACGATGACAGGTGCCAAACCTTCGGTCGGTTCGTCCATCACCAGCAGCTTCGGATCGAACAGGAGTGCGCGGGAGATCGCCAGCATCTGCTGCTCGCCGCCCGAAAGCTGGGCGCCGCCATTGTTCTTGCGCTCGGCCAGGCGTGGGAAAAGCTGATAGATGCGTTGCGCCGACCACGGTCCCTTCCCGCCTTGCCGCTGCGCCAGGCGCAGATGCTCGTCGACGGTCAGCGACGGCCACACGCGGCGGCCTTGCGGCACATAGCCGATGCCCATATTGGTGATCTGATTGGGCGGCAGGCCCAGGATATCGTGCCCTTGGAAGCGGATCGAACCGGTGGCCGAGACCAGGCCCGTCACCGAATTGCACAGCGTGGTCTTGCCCATGCCGTTGCGGCCGACCACACCGACGACGCCATGGGGCACGGTCAGCGACACACCCTGCAGCACATGGGCGCGTCCATAATAGACGTTGAGGTTTTCGATCTCGAGGACGGGACCGCTGGTCGGCAGATGGCGCGAATCGCCGCGACCGAAGATGTTAAACGCCATAGCGGTCCCCCAGGCAGGGTATGGGCCTATCAATGGCCATGGCCGCCCCCGTGCTTGCCGCCACCCATATAGATGGCCTGCACTTCGGCGTCGTTTTCGATCTGGTCCGGCGTGCCGTGTTTCAGCAGGCGGCCGTTATGCAGGATCGTTACCATCTCTACCACGCGCAGCGCGATGTCGAGATCGTGCTCGATCAGCACATAGCCCATATGGGGCGGGAAAGATCGTAGCAGGGTCACCAACTCGCGGCGTTCGGCCGGCGATAGGCCGGCGGCAGGCTCGTCGAACAGGATCAGGCGCGGCGCACCAGCCAAAGCCATGCCGATTTCAAGCTGGCGCAGCTGACCATGGGACAGCGCCGACACTTCCTCGTTGGCGATATGCGTCAGGCGTGCGCGCTCGAGCAGGTCTTGCGTGGCGATGCGCGAGGCATGGTTGGCGCGCGGGCGGATGAAACTGAAGCGGCCGCGGTTTACGCCGCGGGTTGCTAAGAACAGATTGTCCCGCACCGTCAGATTGCGGAACAGCAGAGACGACTGATAAGTGCGGCGCAGGCCGCGGCGGATTCGTTCGTATGGCGGCAGTTCGGTCACGTCTTCGCCAAAGAACCGGACTCGCCCCGCCGTGGGCGGGAAGTCTCCGGTAATGGCGTTGAACAGCGTCGTCTTGCCGGCGCCATTGGCTCCCAGCACGGCACGTCGTTCCCCCGCGGCGACCGAGAACGAGATGTCCTCGATCGCCTTGAGAGCGCCGAACTGCCGGGTGACGCCCTCGAGAACGAGAGCATCACCCGAAGCCAATGGCTTCGCGACGGGCCGAAGCGACGTCACCGATGCCATACGAATATCCTCATGCCGCAGCCTGCCTCCGCTTTACCCGATTACGGGCAGCTCGGATTGTCGCGATTGCCAAGGCCCATCTTCTTGAATTCGTCCGGTGAGAGGCCCAGGTTTTCGTCGACGTTCGGGATCGTCGCCACCACCTTGTTGTAGAAGGAGCCATCGGCTGCCTTCGCCACTTCGGTGATGTAGGTGTTGGCGATCGCGTTGCGGTTCGCATCGAGCTTGATGTGACCGGCAGGACCGTCGAATTCGAGCTTCGACAACGCCGCCTTGTACGCCGTTTCGTTGTTCGACAGGTCGCCCTTCACCGCGTCGATGCCGAGCAGCGCGGCTTCGGTGCTGACGTAGTAGAGATAGGCGAACAGCGACGGGCTGGGGAACGCATCCTTGAATCCCGCGGCCTTATAATCAGCCACGAATTTCTTCCACTCGGGCGTGTCGATCGAGTCGGCCATCGGACCGGCCGAAGCCGTACCGAGGAGCGATTCGCGCTTCTTGCCCTTGTAGTTCAGCACGGTCTGGTCGACCGTGATCGAACCGCCGATGATCGGCTTGTCGATGCCGGCCTGTTCCATCTGGTTAAGGAAGTTCACCGCGTCGGAGCCGCCCAGCACGATCAGCAGGGCATCGACATCCGACGGGATGGTCGAGATCACCGACGAATAGTCCTTGGTGCCCAGCGGCACCCAGGCCTTCTTCACGACATGGCCGCCCTTGGCGCAGTAGCTGGCCATGAAGCCTTGCACCTGCGAATACGGGAAGCCGTAGTCTTCGGCCACCAGGAATATCTTCTTGTAGCCCTTCTTGAGTGCATGTTCGCCGAGGCCGACCATCCACTGCGCGCCTTCCGAATGGAAACGGAAGAAGTTCGGGGACGGATCCTGCAGCGTGGTCGCCTGTGCGCCCGACGAGCCATTGATGAAGGTCATCTGCGGCTGCGTCTTCGAGTAGTTCTTCACCGCGATGCCTTCGTCGCCCGAAAGCGGCCCGACCATCACGTCGACCTTGTCCTGCTCGACCGCTTTGCGCGTCGAGGCGACAGCCTTATCCGGCGTGGCATCGGATGAATACTGTTTCATCTCGATCTTCTTGCCGCCGGCCATGCCGTTGTGATTCTTGATCGCCAATTCGGCGCCGCGCATGCTGTCCTGGCCCGGAACCGCGAACGGCCCTTCGAGGGTTGCCAACACGCCGATGGTGATCGTATCCCCGGCGGCGTGAGCACCGTAACCAGCCCCCATTGCCAACAACAAGGCACCGCCGACAGCGGTCCCCAGCCATGCTGCCCTTGATCTACGCATTACCGTCCTCCCTGAATGTCGACGGCTCCAATGCCGCCGCGTGTTATATTTGAGCCGGCGCCCACGGTGGTTATCCAACACCCCCGCTCTTCATTTTCGATTGGACACTGCGGGTCCCGATGCGGGTGCGCACATACCCCCAAAGACCGAGCAGCCCGTCGGGCGAAAACAGAACGATCACCAGGAACACGAGTCCGATGACCAGGTTGAAGCGTTCGCGCGCGATCACGTCGATCGCGAAGTTCTGGACGAGAACGAAGACGATCGCGCCGATGAAGGCGCCGATCGGATGACGCATGCCGCCCAGCACCGCGATGATCAGGATGTTGAGCATCGGTCCGACATCGACCGAGCCGGGTGAGATGCGGCCGTTGTACCAGAGCATCAGGATGCCGCCGATCGCGGCGATGAAACCTGCCACCGTGTAGGCGGCAATGCGGTGTGCGGTGACGTCGAAGCCTAGCGCATTCATGCGCCGTGGGTTGTCGCGCACGCCTTGCAGTGCGACACCGAACGGCGCGCGCAGCAAATACTTGATGAAGAAGTAACCCGCGAGCGCTAGGGCCAGCGCCAGATAGTAATACGGCATAGGCTTGCGGAAATCGATCCCTGCCACAGTCGGAGCATTCACCTCGTTGAAGCCCTCGTGACCACCGAAGATCGAGTAGTTTTGCTGCATCAAATAGAAGTACGAAACGCCGATCGCGATCGTAATCATGATCGTGTAGATACCTTCGGTGCGTACCGACAGCCAGCCGACGAAAGTGGCGAACAAGGTGGCTATGACGATTGCGATCGGTACCGCGATCCACCATGGCCAGCCCAAGCTCGAGGCGCCGCCCTGTGCTTCGCCGGCGATGCCGAAAATCGCCACCATATAAGCCGCCAATCCGCCGATTGACATCTGCGCGATGCTCACCATGCCGCCATAGCCGCCCACGAAAGTGAGCGACAAGGCGATCAATCCCAGAGCTAGGGCTTGGCCGCCGATTTGGAAGATGAAGAACGGCGTCGCCACCCAAGGGTAGATCAACACGGCCGCCAAAACGATGACGTGGCGGAAGCCGATCTGCCGGAACAGACCAGCCAGCAAGCCACCGACACCAGCGCCCTCCTCGCCCTGGGACGGCGTCTCCGACTGGCTTGGAGCCGGCGGCGCGCCGGTGCCGCGCGCCCAGGCATTGCGCCCGGCGCCCGTGTTCATCGCCCTCCGCCACTGTGCGGCGCTCATGCCATCCTCCGTCCGAGAATGCCCGAAGGCCGGAAGGCCAGGACCAGCACCATGATCAGGAAGGTGAACACCACGCCATAAGTCGGCGCGTAGGCCAGGCCGAACTGGTCGCCGAGCGCGATCAGGAGCGCACCCACCGCCGCGCCGGGGATACTTCCCATGCCACCGACGATAACGACGATCAGAGAAACCATGAGGTAGCGTGAATCCTCGCCTGGCGAGACAGAGAGTTGGGTCGCACCCAGCACGCCGGCCATGCCGGCCATCCCCGCGCCGATGCCGAAAGTGGCGGCGAATACGCGCTGCACATTGAAGCCTGACGCGGCCAGCATGTTGCGATCATCGACGCCGGCGCGGATCATCATGCCGATGCGAGTGCGGTTGAGGAACGCCCACAGCACGCCGCCGATCAGGATCGACACCACCAGCAGCATCAAGCGATAGGTCGGATACTTGTATGGTTGCAGGTGCTGGCCGAGTCCGATCACGAGGGGCACGTGGAGCACCTTGGGTGGGTCGAACGAGTAGATCTCGCCCCCGAACCACCACAGCATCAAGTCGGCGAGTACGATGGATATGCCGATCGTCACCATGGTCTGGCGCAGTTCCTGGCCCTGCATGAAGCGGAACACGCCCACTTGCAGGACCAGTCCGACCAGCGCCGCCGCCAGGAAGCCGGCCGGGATGGTGATCAGCCAACTGTACCAGTTGTTCCAGTCGCCGAAGGCGTCGCCCACGATCCAGCCCATATAGGCGCCGAGCAAATACAGCGAACCATGCGCTAGGTTGACGTTGCGCATCAGCCCGAAGACGAGGGTGAAGCCGCTCGCCACCAGGAAATAGAGCGCGCCTAAGGTGATACCGTTGAGCAGGGTCGTGACGAATCGCCGCGGATCGGCGGTGATTGCCCAAACGGCGAAAACCGCGAGCGGCACACCGATCACGACGATCCAAAACCATTTCCAGAAACGCTGGTTCATGCGGCGGGCAGGCTCCAGCGCGTGCGGGTCGAGCGCATCTCGGGTTCGCGATGGAAATTGCCGTCTTTCATTACGGCCAGGATCTTGTTGCGGTCCTGGAGGATCGAGAGATCGGCCAGCGGATCGCCATCGACCAGCAGCATATCGGCCAGATAGCCTTCCTTAATCTGCCCCAACTCGTCGGGCTGCATCATGATCTGGCCACCCAGCTTGGTGGTCGAGAGCAGTGCTTCCATCGGCGTCATCCCGGCATATTCGACGAGGTGCAGCAGGTCCTTCGCATTCTCGCCGTGCTTGGCCCAGGCGAAGCCATAGTCGCCGCCCGGCATGATGCGCACGCCGCGCTTGTGGAGCGCGCGCATGCTCTTCGCGCAGGCTTCGAGCTCGTGCTCCATGTTCCGCTGCATCGGCGAACCCTTGGGCAAGCCATAAGCCTCGCCGCGATAGGTGAGCTCGACCAGCACCGAGAAGGTCGGTACCACGAAGATTTGGTCTTTCGCGGCTTCGAGCATGTCGAGGGTCTCTTCGTCGGTGTAGCTGACGTGGTAGAGCAGTTCGACACCATGGCGCAGCGCCTGCTGGACCGAGTCCTGCGAGCGCGCATGGACGATGTTGCGTTTGCCGCGCAGCTTGGTTTCGCGTACGCCCATGGCGACTTCTTCGTCGCTCATCCAGTTGGTCCGCGAAAGCGCATGCGGCACGAAGTTGTCGCCCGACAGGTTCAACTTGATCGAGTCGACGCCGTATTTAAGGAAGGTGCGCACGGCCTTGCGCATCTCTTCGGGACCGCTGACGACTTTGCCGAAGCTGAACTCCTCGAAGGGCAGATGCGGCAGCGTGTCGTCGCCCAGTGAGCCAGCGACGGTGATCTCCTGGCTGGCGGCCAGATAGCGCGGACCGGGGATCAGGCCTTCGTTGATGGAGTTGCGGACAACCACGTCGAGGCGCGGCTTGGCGGTAGCTGCGCCGCAGCCGGAGGTGAAGCCGTGATCGAGATAGAGCTTGGCGTTCGCTGCCGTGAGGAGCATGTGCTCCTCCAGCGGCATCAACTGGATCGAGTCGAGCGTCGGCGCGTTGCTCCAGGCCAAGTGGAGATGGGCCTCGCACATGCCGGGCATCAGGGTTGCGCCGGCGGCGTCGATCACCTGCACGCCCGCGACCGACTGCCGGTTGCTGCCGCGCGCGATTCGCGAGATGCGGTTGCCTTGTACCAGAACATCGCCCGCATAAGGCTGGGCGCCGGTGCCGTCGATGATCCGAACATTGGTGAACAGAACATTGGCCATGGCTTTCGCCTCCAGTTCGACCTAGCGCAGCTTCGCGTAGAATTTACGCAGGATGTCGATGCACTCGTCGGGCTTCTCGAGCGGCGTCTGATGTCCGCAGCCGCGCAGCACCTCGACCGTGCTGCCGGCGATCTTCTCACTCATCGCGCGCACCGCGGCCTGCGGCGCAACGCCATCCTCGTCGCCGGTGACAAGGATCGTCGGGCATTTGATGGCATTGGTATCGGCGGGTTGAGCCTCGGCCAGCGCCTCGCAGGTGCGGGCATAACCGTCCGAGTCCTGGCGCATCAACGATTCACGAACCGCGGCCAGCACGGCGAAGCGCTTCGCCTTGGTCTCGGCCGAAGTCGAAGCCTGAACCAGCGTGTCGGCAATCGCCTGCATGCCGGCCATACCTTCGCTGCGGGCCTTGTCGGCGCGGATTTTGATGTTGGCGCGGGCCGGGTCCGGCGGCGCAAGCAGCGGACCGAACAAGGCCAGGCTGCGCACCACCTTGGGCTCGCGCGCGGCGAGATGCGCCGCCACGATCGTTCCCAGCGAATGCGCGCAGACATGCGCTTTCTCGACACCACGGCTCGACAGCACGCGCAGCGCCGCCTGCACGAACTTGTCGATCGAAAGCGGGCCTTCGACCTTCCATGACCGCGCCGAGCCCGGCAGGTCGAAACGGATCACCGTGTTGTTGGCGAAAGCCGACATCAACGGCGTCCATGTATTTGAGCTGCCGCCCAAACCATGGATCATCAGAACGGGATCGCCACCGCCGGTCGGCACTTCGAAATCGACCGCGATCCGGTCGACAAGCTGGAACTGACTGGCCACTGCCCTACTCCCTACTCGTGCTCTTGGTTACGCGACTGCCGGGCGCACGCTGCGCGCCGAGCGGATGTCGGGCTGCTTGTAGAAGACGCCGTCCTTCATCACCGCCAGCAGGCGCTCCTGGTCTTGCAGGATCGTGATGTTGGCGAGCGGATCGCCGTCGACCAGCAGGATATCGGCCAGATAGCCTTCCTTGATCAGCCCCAGCTCGTTCGGCTTCATCATGATCTGGCCACCGTATTGCGTGGCCGCGACGATCGCCTCCATCGGGGTGAAGCCGAGATATTTGACGAAGTATTCGAGGTCGGTGGCGTTGCTGCCATGCGGGATCCAGGCGAAACCATAGTCGCCGCCGGGCAGGATCTTGACGCCGCGCTTGTGCATTTTCTTGAGCGATTCGATCGCCGCTTCGAGCTCGCGATGGTAGCCCATCTTCCCGGTGATCTCGGGCGTCAGACCCCACTGCGCCGCGTGATACGAAGTCTTGACCAGCCAGGCGAGGCCGGGCGCGACGAAAATCTTGTCCTTCTGCGCTTCGAGCATGTCGAGCGCTTCTTCGTCGGTATAGCTGGCATGGAAGATCACTTCGATGCCGTTGCGCAGGCTCTGCTTGATCGACTCGCAAGACCGCGCATGCGACTGGACACGCTTGCCGCGCAGCTTGGCCTCCTCGACCGCGACCTTGACCTCGGCATCGGTCATCGGCGTGAACTCGGCCGGGATGCCGGCGATATACTCGCCGGACAGGTTCAGCTTGATCGCGTCGACGCCGTATTTGAGGAACCTACGGACCTCGCGGCGCATATCCTCTGCGCCATTGACGACCACGCCGAAGCTGAATTCTGGGAACGGCAGATGTGGCAGCATTTCGTCGGCCAAGCCGCCGGGAACGGTGATCTCCTGACTCGCGGCCAGATAACGCGGGCCGATGATCTGGCCCGACTCGATCGCGTTGCGGATCACCACGTCCAGCCGCGGCTTGGCTGTGGCGGCGCCGACGCAGGATGTCCAACCCATCTTCAGATAACGCTCAGCGATATGGGCGCACCAGAGGATGTGCTCCTCGGGCGGCATGCGCTGGATCGCATTCAGGGTGGGTTGATCGTTCCAGGCAAAGTGCGTGTGCGCCTCGGTCATGCCCGGCATCAAGGTCGCGCCGGCGGCGTCGATTACAGTGACGCCCGTCGTCTGCATAGCGCGCACGCCCTTGGCGATGCGGGCGATGCGGTTGCCCTGCACCAGCACCTCGCCCATGTAAGGCTGGGCGCCGGTGCCGTCGATGATGCGAACATTCGTGAACAGCGTATTGGCCATCTCACATACTCCTTGCGCGGACCGACAGCGTGGTCATTGCACCGGATTCTCCAGCCGGCCGATGCCATCGATCTCAATGCGGATGACATCGCCGCTCTTCAGATAAGTCGGCGGCGTCATGCCCATGCCGACGCCCGCGGGCGTGCCGGTGGCGATGACGTCACCTGGATATAACGTGATTCCCCGCGAGCAGGTTTCAATCAGCGTCGGGATATCGAAAATCATGTCCGAGGTGCGGGCTTCCTGGCGCAACTCGCCATTGACCCAGCAGCGCAGCATCGTATTGGTGCCGTCGAGCTCGTCCGCTGTCACCAGGATCGGCCCCATCGGGCAGAAAGTGTCGAAGGACTTGCCGAGATGCCACTGCTTATGGCGGGTCTGCACGTCGCGGGCGGTCACATCGTTGACGATCGTATAGCCCCAGACATGCTCCATCGCGCGGCGCGCCGAGATGTTGGCGCCGCCCTTGCCGATGATGACGGCCAGTTCGGCTTCGTAGTCGATCTGATCGGACACGCCAGTCGGCATGCGGATCGGCTGCTTATCGGCGATCACGCATTCGGGAACCTTGGAAAAGATCATCGGCCAGGATTCTTCTGGGCTGCCCGAGTCCTTGAAGATCGTCCGCGCCAATTCGGCAGCGTGGGCTTTGTAATTGCGGCCGACGCAGAACAGGTTGCGGCGCGGATGCGGCAAGGGTGCATCGAGCGTGATCGCCGACATCGGCATCTTCGTGCCGCCGGGTTTGGGCACAGGCTGGCCCTTGACCATCGCTTCGACCAGCGGCAAGGCGCCGCGTTCGTTCGCGCCATCGAGGGCGAGCGGCGTTACCTCGGTCCCATCGGCCGATACCAGACCGACATGACGCCGGCCGCCCCACGAATACACTGCAACCTTCATCAACGCTTCCCTAGCAGCAGATTTTCCCGCCGCGGCGCCCATTTTTAAGGGCGCTTTATTCCCATGCCGCGTTTTACAAGACTCTTGCCTCAGAATGAGACGCCCGTCTCATAAACACGCAGCGCCGATCGTAATCCCCTTGTCGGGACCATGTACAGACTCATCATGTTTCTACGACCAACTCGCACCGTGCGATGGCGGTTTACTCGCACGGCACATCGATACGCGACCAGATCATCGAACGCCGCTCCGGCTTGAAATCAAGCCTGTGCAAATCCAAGCAGCCGATGATCAATCGCGGTGGCGATGCCCTCCCAAGCATCATAACGGCGTGTGACGCCTATTTCCTCTTCCGCTCAATCGCCTGATCCAATACTGAACCAGTGCCTCGGCGGTTTACTTTGTCGTTGGAAATACTGTGAGGTCTGGCGCGCAAATGAGTCAACGCAAATGTGAGATCATGATGTGAAACGATCTCGACCTTTTGCAAGATTGGTGCTTGATTGGATCAAACGACTGCGGGGAGGTCGTGTGATGTCATCGTCTTCGTATGACTTGCAGGCGAAGCTTGGGCGGATGCTCGATGACGGTGTTTGGCGCGCGGGCGAACGGCTGCCCCCCGAACGCGAACTGTCTGAGCAATTCGGTTTGGCGCGCAACACGGTGCGGCGCGCGCTGAAGGCATTGGAAGATGCGGGGCGTCTCGAACGCCATGTCGGCCGCGGCACCTTCGTTCATAAAGGCACGGCATCGGCTCCCGCCAAATTCGCCGCCCGTATCGATCTCGCGAGCCCTGCCGAGGTCATGGAAGTGCGCCAGATCTTCGAACCGCAAGCCGCCAACCTCACCGCGGGCCGCGCGTCGATCGAGGAATTGCAGGCGATCGAGGAAGCCTATCGCCGCAGCGTGGCCGCCAAGGGTTTCGCCGAGTTCGAGTATTGGGACGGACAGTTGCATCTCGCGATCATCCGCGCCACGCGCAATTCCCTGCTGATCGAATATTGCGAGGCGATCGGCGAAGCGCGCCAGCAGCCGCAATGGTACCGCCTCAAGCAGCGGTCCCTGACGGCCGACACGCGCTCGCTCTACGACCAACAGCATGGCGATATCGTTGCTGCGCTGCAGGAGCGCGATGCCTCGGCGGCGCGCGCCGCGATGTTGCGTCACCTGATTTCCGTACGCGATCACTTGCTCGGATCGTAGGACTTGATTCGTAAGAGGCGACTGGACGCGCTTTCCGTTGCCGTGACAGACTGCGCCGGGGAAAACGTCCAGCATAAAAGTAACGGCGCGCATGCAGCCCAGATTGGAAAAGCTAGAGGCCGGCGATACCGCTGAGGCCACGGGACCGAAGGCGCGCACGCGGCGTTTGCTGCTCGAACACGCAGGCAAGCTGCTTGAGGAAGGCAAGATGCCTTCCGTGGCCGAAGTCGCGCAACATGCCGGTGTCTCGCGCGCGACGGCCTATCGCTACTTCCCCACGCGCAGCAAGTTGATCACGGCGATCGTCGAACACAGCCTCGGTCCGGTGCGCACGATGGCGTCGGCGCTTCCCGATGGGCGCGACCGCATCAATGAACTGTTCGCCCAGACCTTCCCGCGCTTCAAGGAATACGAAACGCAGCTGCGTGCGGCGCTTCAATTGTCTCTGGCTGATGCGGCGATGGAACGTGCCGGCAAACTGACCGAAGAGCCGTATCGCCGTGGCAATCGCATCGGCATCCTCAGCCATGCCGCGATGCCACTGAAGCCGAAGCTGGGACAGCGCGGCTTCCAGCGGCTGGTGCATGCGCTGTCGGTGGTCTATGGCATCGAGTCCTATGTGGTGCTGCGCGACATCTGGGGGCTGAGCGACAAAGAGATTCAGTCGACGGCGCGCTGGATCGCCGATGCCCTGGTCGATACGGCATTGCGAGAAGGCACGACACGCAGCAAGCGCGGCAAGAAATCATAGGGAACCAAGCGATGGCTCAGGATCACGGTTACGTCTACGCGGGGCTGGGCGGTGATTCGGGCCCGGGCTATGTGGCGATGGCCGGTCTGTTCCGCAGCGCCGGTGGCGATGGCGCCTGGGAACGCATCGACGCGGCGATCGATCCCAAGCCCGAAGCGCGCACGATTGCCGTCGATAGGCGCCGCCCGGGCCGCGTGCTGGTCGGGACGCAAGCCGGCGTGTGGCGCAGCGACGATCACGGCACGACTTGGCACCAGACCAGGGCGCCGAAGCCGGAATTGGCCGTGTGGTCATTGGCGATCCATCCGCACAACCCCGACATTGTTTATGCCGGCTATGAGCCCTGCGCGATCTATCGCAGCGAGGATGGCGGCGAGACCTGGCGTGCCCTGCCCGTTTCTGTGACCTTTCCTGAAGTGACGATGAAGCCTGCGCCGCAAGTGAAGCGCGTCATCGATATCGCCATCGATCCGAGCAATCCGAATGATATCTACGCAGCGATCGAAGTCGGCGGCGTGATCCGGAGTCGCGATGGTGGTGAGAGTTGGGCCAATGTCACGGATGGCCTCTATGTGAATGACGATGCACTCGACCTGCACCGCATCGTCGTCAGCCCGGCTCATGGCGGTGTAGTGAGCACCATCGGCCGCATCGGTATGTTCCGCAGCCGCGATGCCGGCGAGCATTGGGGCACGCTACCCGTCCCACCATCGGCAACCGGCAAACGGCCCTATTGCCGCGAGTTGGTGATCGCACCCGACGATCCGCATGTCCTCTATCTCGGCCTCGGCGCGGCATTCGAAAGCGACAAAGGCGCACTGTTCCGTAGTACCGATTTCGGCATCAACTGGTGGCCGGTCGATCTCGGCGCGCCGGTGAAGAACACGGTCTTCGCCGTCACCATCGACGAAGCGCGGCCCGATCACGTCTATTGCGGCATCAAAAGCGGCGATGTGTTCTGGTCGCGCGACGGCGGCACGACCTGGAGCCTCAATCCCCTGCCCCAAGGCGCACGCCAGCTCTACGCGCTGGCGGCGGGCTGAGCAGGAAACGAGGAAACGGCCCATCCTTCGAGGCTCGCTCCTCTCGCACCTCAGGATGAGGACTTTAGGAAAGTAAAATCCTCATGGTGAGGTGCTTTGCGGAGCAAAGCCTCGAACCATGGTCGTTTCTCTTAAGAAGCTGCAGCCCCTTCCTCGACAAAGCGCGGGAACACACCCTGCGGCGCGGGCAGCGGCGTACCCGCAACCAGCGCTGTGTCATAGGACGTGAAGTCGCGCGCCGACTCCGGCACCGCCAACTGGTCGAGCATCTTCGCGATCGACTCCGGCATCACCGGCTGCAGCAGCAGCGCGACGCGGCGGATCGTGTCGACTAGTACATAGAGCACCGTGGCCATGCGTGCCGAATCGGTCTTGCGCAGGGTCCAGGGCGCTTGCTTGTCGATATAGACGTTGCCGTCGCGCACGACTTGTACGATCGCTTCCAGTGCTTCGTGGAAAAGTTGTTTATCGATCGCGCCACGCACCTGTCCGAGCAGCGCTTGAGCGGCATCGAGAAGTGCCATGTCCTCGCCGCTGAAAGCGCCCGGCTGCGGCACTTGGGCATTGCTGTTCTTGTTGATGAAGGACAGCGTACGCTGCGCTAGATTGCCCAGACCGTTCGCGAGTTCGCTGTTGATGCGTCCGACGATCGCGCGGGCCGAGAAATCGCCGTCATTGCCGAAGGGCACTTCGCGCAGTAGGAAATAGCGGACCGGATCGAGACCATATTTGGCGATCATCGCGCGCGGATCGATCGCGTTGCCTAGCGACTTCGACATCTTCTGGCCTTCGATGGTCCACCATCCATGGGCGAAGACGCGTTTGTGCACGGCGACGTCGCCGGCCGCGAGGAATGCCGGCCAATAGACGGCGTGGAAGCGCAAGATGTCCTTGCCGACCATGTGCAGATCGGCTGGCCAAAACTTGGCGAACTCGCCCTTCGTATCGGGATAGCCGACAGCGGTGATGTAATTGGTCAGCGCGTCGAGCCACACATACATGATGTGCTTTTCGTCGCCGGGTACCGGCACGCCCCAATTGAAGGTGGTGCGTGAGATTGACAGATCTTGCAGCCCGCCCTTGACGAAACTCATCACCTCGTTGCGACGGCTATTCGGCGCAATGAAGTCCGGGTTCTTCTCATAGAACTCCAGCAACCAGTCGCCCCAGTCGGAGAGGCGGAAGAAATAGCTTGGCTCCTCGACCCATTCGACGGGCGCACCGGTCGGCGCAGTCTTCTTGCCGTCTGTACCGGTAACCAACTCATCCTCACCCCAGAAGGCTTCGTCGCGGACCGAATACCAACCGCCATAGGAGGCAAGGTAGATGTTGTCATTGCCCTTCGGCGTCTTGCGCGCGGCGATCGCCTGCCACAACGCCTGACAAGATTTGATGTGTCGCGGTTCGGTGGTGCGGATGAAGTCGTCGTTCGAGAAGTTCATCGCCTTCGCCAAATCGCGGAAAGTCTTCGATACCCCGTCGGTGAAGGCTTGTGGATCGACGCCGGCTGCCGCAGCAGACTTGGCCACCTTCTGCCCGTGCTCGTCGGTGCCGGTCAGGAACTTGACCTCGTAGCCGTCCAGCCGCTTGAACCGCGCCAGCACATCGCAGGCGAGCGTGGTGTAGGCATGCCCGACATGCGGACTGTCATTGACGTAATAGATCGGCGTGGTGAGGTAATAATGCGGCTTCTCGGCCATTTTCTGCTCCGGTGAAGGCCGGCAGAGTGTTGCGGGCGGCCCCGCCTGTCAAGACGGACGGATGGCCCGTTCCAGCGACAGAAAAGTGTTCAAAAGCACCTGCTTACGATCGAGATTGACCGCCTCGGCCCGTTCGAAGCCGTGAACAGCCTTATCCCAGAGCTCAAGCCAACGATCCTTGCCCGCCGAGGCCAGCAGACGCTGACCCAAAGCCGCCTCGCCGGCCACGACCTCGGATGCGGCATTGCCACGCCCTGCGGTGACCGCCAGCCAGCGCAGGAACAGGTTTTCGACCGTGCGGCTCTTTTCCTCGTCGCCCCCGACCTTGTCGGCAAAGCTGTGCAGCGCGTTGACATCCATACGCGGCAGGCCGCCCAGAAGCTCGATCATCGAACGGTAGAGCGACAGCCCCTCGCCCTCGACGAGATCCAACGCGCGACCGATGCTGCCTTCGGCGATCCGCGCCACGCCCAGGGCGTCGGCCTCGCTCATTTCCGGCAGCCGGCGGCGGAGCAGCGTCACCACGACATCTTCGGCCAGGGGCCGCAGCATCAGCCTCCGGCAGCGCGAACGGATCGTCGGCAGCAGACGATCGGGACTATGCGAGATCATCAGGATCAGCGCGTTGCGCGGCGGTTCTTCGAGCAGCTTGAGGATCGCGTTGGCGCCGGAACGGTTGAGTTCGTCGGCGGCATCGATGATCACCACGCGCCAACCGCCCTCGGCCGGGGTCAGCGCCAGGAAGCCGCCGATCCTGCGCACTTCATCGACCGGGATTTCGCTCTGCCGCTTCTTGCCGTCGGCCGACCAGTTGCGCTCAAGGACACGCAGATCGGGGTGTCCATTGGCGGCGATCCGCCGGACGGCGGGATGGTCACCCGACACCACCAGGCTTTCCGGCCCGCCGCCGCCGAACAATCCGCCCGAATCGCCGCCTCCGCCAGCCAAGATGAACCGGGCAATCCGATAGGCGAACGTGGCCTTCCCGATGCCGCGCGGCCCGGCGATCAGCCAGGCATGAGCCAGCCGCCCGCTGTTCCAGGCATCGAGGAACTGCTTCTCGGCGGTTTCGTGACCGATCAACTCGGTCGCGTGACGCGGTTCGGTGGGGTCGGGAGCCAAAGCCATGACGGGAGATATTATCGCATTTGGCTAATCGCCACGGCAATGATACGGAAGGCTATGCCCACCGCCTCCCCCCTGTTCGACGATCAGTTCCGCGCCCGGTTGCGCGATCTGTTCGCTTGGCGGCGCGATGTGCGGCGATTCCGCGCCGATCCCTTGCCGGCCGGGACGCTGGAGCGGCTGATCGAGGCTGCCGTTATGGCGCCGTCGGTCGGGCTCAGCCAACCCTGGCGCTTTGTCGTGGTCGATCAGGCAGCCCGGCGTGCGGCGATTCTCGATGCCTTTCGCGACGCCAACAAGGATGCGCTCACCAGCTATGCGGGTGAAACGGCGGCCCATTACGCCACGCTCAAATTGGCCGGGCTGACAGAAGCGCCGACCCATTTCGCCGTCTTCGCCGACCGCGACACAAACGTCGGTCAGGGGCTGGGGCGCAAAACGATGCCTGAGACGATTGAGTACTCAGTCGTCATGGCCGTTCACACGATCTGGCTGCTCGCCCGCGCCGAGGGGATCGGCATGGGCTGGGTATCGATCATCGATCCGGCACGCGTCGCGGCCATTCTCGATGTGCCGGCGGCGTGGCGCTTCGTCGGCTATTTCTGTCTCGGCTATCCGGCACGGGATGACGACACGCCGGAGTTGGAACGCGAGGGCTGGGAAAAGCGGCGCCCGGTCGCCGGGCTGATCGAACGCCGCTAGGACGGGAGAGTGTGATCATGTTCGAAGGGTTCCGGCGCGGCAAAGCCACCATCGACGGGATCGAGATCAACTATGTCATCGGCGGCAAGGGCCCGCCGGTTCTGCTGCTGCATGGCTACCCGCAGAACCTGGCGATGTGGGCCATGGTCGCGCCGGTTCTCGCCCAGCACTACACAGTCGTTTGCTCCGATTTGCGTGGCTATGGCGACTCGTCGAAGCCGCGTTGCCTGCCCGATAGGTCGAACTATTCGTTCCGCGCCATGGCCCATGACCAGCTCGGGCTGATGCGGTCGCTCGGTTTCGAGACGTTCCAGCTCGTCGGCCATGACCGCGGCGGACGCACAGCTCATCGCCTGACGCTCGATCATCCCGAGGCCGTGCAGAACCTGACGGTCATGGATATCGTGCCGACTTACAAACTGTTCATGGAGACGAACCGGCATCTCGCGGGCGCCTATTGGCACTGGTATTACCTGTCGCAGCCCGAGCCCTTTCCCGAGACGATGATCGGCGCCAATCCTGATTTCTTCTATGAGGCCAGCCTTGCCGGTTGGGGCGCGGCGCGTCTGGCCGATTTCGATCCCGAGCAACTGGCCGAATATCGCCGCTGCTGGCGCAATCCGGAGATGATCCATGGCTCGTGCTCGGACTATCGCGCGGCCGCGAGCATCGACCTTGAGCACGATGCGGCCGATCTCAACGTCAAGGTTCAGTGCCCGGTTCTGGTGCTGTGGGGCTTGGATGGGGTGATGGCCAAGTTCTATGGCGACGTGGCGGCCCCTTGGCGCGAGCGCTGCGTCAACGTGCGTGGCCAGGCCGCCCATGGCGGGCATTTCTTCATCGACACGGCATCCGATGAAACGACGAAGATTCTGTTGTCGTTTCTGACGACCTAACGCTTCCGCTTTCCTTTCTGCGTGCCGCGGCTCTTGGACACCGGCGCCACCAGCGGCAGATAGTTGGTCAGGAAGTGCTCCATGGCCGCGCTCGTCCCTTTGTGATCGCCGGTTGCCAGCAGATCAAGCAACAGGCCGCGCGTGACGGCCAGGCCGAGCCGCGCCGAGGCTGCTGCCTCTGCGGGCGGCATTCCATTCTGGCGATTGATGGCGATCAGGGGTTCCAGCCAGGTCTCGACAATCTCGTCGAGCAGCGCGCGCGTATGCGGGCGTCCCTGGAGCGCCTGGGCGTAGACCTCGAAAAACAACCGCTCGCGCGGCGCCATCTCCGGCTGCGCGAGCTGCTGCCAGATGCGCCGCGCCTGATCGATCGGTGGTTGGTCGCTGTCGGCGAGCAATTGGCTCGTGAACTGACGCTGTTCGGCCTCGGACCGGCGCACGACCTCGGTCAGCAATCCTTCCTTCGAACCGAAATGATAGACCAGCATGCGATGGCTGGTACCGAGCGCGGCGGCGAGTTGGCGCAAGGTCAACTCGCCGATCCCGTGCTTGGTCACATAGTCCATCGTCGCGGCCAGCAGCCGCTCTTTGGGGCTGTCAGCCATGCGATCTAGGTTGCGCCGACTGCTGCGGTCGAACGCTGCGATTGCGCCGCTGCTGCCAATTGCCCCGAAACCGTTGTCAGCGTGCGGGTCAGTAGCACCGACCAGAACCAGCCGGTTCCCCAGTATTTCGGGAAGAAGCTCGCGCTCCAGGTGATCTGCGTGCCGCCGCTCGGCGTGGATTCGAGTTCGACCACGGCGCGGTAGTCCCGCAATGGAAGGCCGGCCAGCAGGATGTAGCTGAGCCGTCGGCCCGGAATCAGTTCGACCACCTCTTCGCGCGCTCGCGAGACCTTGGTCACAAAGATGCGGATCGCGCCCACGCCATGGGGCGTACCCTGCCCTGGACGCTCGAGTTCGACCGAATCGAAGATCGACCAGCTTGGCCAACTCGCGCCATCGGCCAGCGCGTCAAAAACCCGCGCAGTGTCGGCTGCGCTGATTGCCGTCGCGGAAATCCTGATTGGCTTCATGGCTTCGCCTCCATCGAAGATGGAGAAATGTACCATTTGGTACATGCGCTAGCAAGAAGAAGCTGCCGCGCGGCTGGTCCGCGTGAAACGCCTAGCCTACTGCGGGAGTTGTTGGTCGACGGCCGCGAGGATCGCGCGCTGCACCGAGCCGATCGATCCCTCGGCGGGGATGATCAGGCAGCGTTGCGGATTGGCTTCGGCGATTTCGAGAAAGCCACGGCGCATGCGCTCGTGAAAGTCGTGGCCCATGCGCTCATAGCGATCTTCTTTGCCGCCGCGCTTTGCGGCGCGGCGCAGCCCCTCCTCGACCGGCATGTCGAGGATCAAGGTCAGGTCCGGCTCGAAATCGCCGACTGCCACTTCGTAGAGCTTGAACAGATCGGCCAGCGGCACATGCTGGCCATAGCCTTGATAGGCGACGGTCGAGTCGGCAAAGCGATCCGATAGAACCCAACTGCCCTGCGCCAGAGCGGGCTTCACCGTGCGCTGGATGTGTTCGCGGCGTGCGGCGGTGTGAAGCAGCGCTTCGGTCACGGCGTCCCACCGCCCGGCATCGCCCTCGACCAGAAGACGCCGAATCTCTTCGGCGCCCGGCGCACCGCCCGGTTCGCGCGTGGTCACGATCGATAGACTGCGGCCACGCAGCGTCTCGGCCAGCAGCTTGATCTGCGTCGTCTTGCCGGCGCCCTCGCCGCCTTCAAAGGTGATGAAGCGGCCTTGGGCCATCGCTCACCCCCCCAGAACGTGCTTGGCGGCGGCCATGATGCGGCCGAAGGTGCCCAGCCGTTCGACATCGCCACCGGCGAGTAGATCGACCTTCTGCTGGCCCATATTCGGCACATCGATGGTCAGGGTGCCGACCTTCTGGCCTTTCTTGACCGGAGCCGGAATCGGTGCGTCGTAATTGGCTGTCACCTTCAGATCGTTGGCGGCGCTACGCGGCACGGTGGCGAAGACATCGGCTGCCGCGATGACAGGCACGGTCGGCGTCTGGCCCAGCCAGACATCGGCATCGCCGACCGAATCGCCCGCCTTGAACAGATGACGATCGTCGAATTCGCGGAACCCCCACTCCATCAGGTTCTGCGACTCATCGGCGCGCGCCTTGATGCTGGTCAAGCCATTGACGACCACGATGATACGCCGGCCATTGCGTATGGCCGAGCCGGTCATGCCGTAGCCGCCCTCCTCGGTATGGCCGGTCTTGAGACCGTCGGCGCCTTCGACGTTGCGGTAGAAGAGCGGGTTGCGGTTGTCCTGATTGATGTTGTTGAAGACGAACTTCCGCTCGTCGAACATCGAGTAGTATTCGGGGAAGTCCCTGATCAGATGCATGGCCAAGGTGGCCAGATCATGCGCGGTCATGTAATGGCCCGGTTCGGGCACACCGCTCGCATTCTTGAACTGGCTATGCAGCAGGCCGATTTCCGCGGCGCGCTTGGTCTCGCGCTCGGCGAAAGCCTGTTCGCTGCCGGCCAGACCCTCGGCCAGCACCGAACACGCGTCGTTGCCCGACTGGACGATCACGCCTTTCAGCAGCTCTTCGACCGACACTTGCGAATTCACCGGAAGGAACATCAGCGACTCGCCGGTCTTGTAGTGGCGCTTCCAAGCGGTCTCGCTGACGGAGAGCTTGTCGGTCAGTTTGAGCGAACCCTTCTTGAGTTGCTCGAAGACCATGTAGACGGTCATCAGCTTGCTCATCGACGAGGGCACCATCTCGTCTTCGGCGTTCTTGTCGAGCAGCACCGTGCCCGTATTGAAGTCGATGACAATCGCTTCTTTGGCTGCGGTAGTGATGGTGTCGGCGGCGGCCGGCATCGACGCGCCGCATATAAGGACCGCCGCCATCGCGGCGCTCAGGGTCAGAGCCGCAACCGGGCGGCCTGCAATCGATTTGAAAATAGCCATTGTCTCCTTGCTTTCTTTCGCGCAGCGCTTAACGGTGCGGACGATCAGTCGACGATGATCCGCGCATCGGGATGCCCCGCGCCGATCACCCGTTCCAAGAGGGCATCGGCTTCATCGACCGTTTTGATCGGTCCGAGCCGTACCCGGAACATGAGCCCACCCTTGATTGTGACCTGTGTGACATTCGTGGGGCCGAATGGCGAAAGTAAGGCGCTCAGCCGGTGGGCGTTGTCGAATTTCTGAAATGCGCCAGCCTGTATGAAAATCTGTGTCGCCTTGACGGGGACCGTCTGCACTTGTTGCTTCGCGAGCTGCGCGCCATCGAGTGCCGACGTCGTCGCGGGCGGCGGCGGTGCGGCTGCAGCCGGGGCCACCGCGGGCTTCACGGGCGTAACGGGCTTTGGCTTCTCAGTGCTGCCTGGCGCCGGCAGCGTCTCGGCCTGAACCTGATCGCGCGGCGCTGCGGCGGACGCCACCAATTCAGGCTGCTGGCCACCCTTCAGCTGCATAGCCAAGGCGCGGCTGTCGTCGGCCATGATCTGGACGCGCACGCGCGCCGTGCCGTTGTCGAGGACACCAAGCAGCTGTGCCGAGCGGCGCGAGAGATCGATGATGCGATTGTGCGCATAGGGGCCGCGATCGTTGATGCGCACGATCAGCGAGCGTCCGTTCTCGAGATTGGTGACGCGCACGATCGACGGCATCGGCAACGTGCGATGCGCGGCCGTCACGTCATTCTGGTCATAGACTTCGCCATTGGCGGTGAACTTGCCGTGGAAATTCGGCCCGTACCACGAGGCGATGCCGGTCTCGTCGTAATTGTAATCCTCGGCTGGGTAGTACCAGACGCCGGCGATTTGATAGGGCTCACCAACCTTGTAGACGCCGTGACCCTGACCCGGTGGCGCGTTCGGCGAGCTGATCTCCTTGACCGCCATCGAGGCGAATTTGGTCTCAGAACAATTAGCCAGGAGCGCACAGCCCGCTATGAGGAGCAGCAGGCGTAACCCGAGTTTCGCGCCCAGCATATTGTGGTAACCCACCGAAGCCGCAGTAGATGTTGTAGATTAACGGCTTGCGATGCGATCGGCAAGGGTGCCGGCGGCCACCCCGAAGAAAACCGACCGGTTCCAATTCATATAGGTCCGGAAATTGTCGTAAACGAGGAACGGCGGCCCCTGTCCCGTGGCGTCGCGGCCGGGATCGGCGGTGACCAGCGAGGCTTCGAGGTCACTCTTGGGCAGCGGCTTGCCGTCGGCGCGGCGGATGCCGAGCTTGGCCCATTCGCGGACCGTCTTCTTCATCGACAGGCCGAGCTGCGATTTATCGAAATTGGCCGGCAGTAGCACCGGTCGCCCCCAGCTCTGATGCGGATCCCAGCCGACGCTGCCGAGATAGTTGGCGGCCGAGGCGAAGATGTCGGCCGGGTCGGTCCAGATATCGGCCGTCCCTTCGCCTTCCCACTTCTGCGCGTATTTGAGATAGGTCGAGGGCATGAACTGGCATTGCCCCATGGCGCCGGCCCAGCTGCCGCGCATCTGCTGCGGCGTCGCGCCGTGATCGACGATCGTCAGCGCGTTGATCAGCTCGGTGCGGAAGTATTGGCTGCGCCGGCCGTCATAGGCGAGCGTGGCCAGCGACTGCACGACGGGATAGCTGCCGATATTCTTGCCGAAGCCGCTCTCGATGCCCCATAGCGCGACGATGGTCTGTGGCGGCACGTGATAACGCAGGAAAATCTTGTCCAGCAGCTTGTAGTGCAGATGCAGGAGCTTTTTGCCCTGAGCGATCTTCTCCGGCGTCAGGACGTGGGAGAGATATTGATCGAGGGTGAGCGTGAATTCGGGTTGGCGCTTGTCGAAATCGAGCACCTTGTCGATCGGCTGAAGGCCGTTGAGCGCCTCGTTCAGCGTTGCGTCGCGGATGCCCTTTTTGAGCGCTTCGGCGCGCAGGTCCTGCAGCCATTGTCCGAAGTCAGGCTTGGCTGGCGGCAGAGGCGCAGTGACGGCCGGTGTCGCCGGCGCCGGCTGGTTGTCGGCCCAAGCGGGAACGACGCTCAGCCCGACGATAAGGGCAAGGAGGCACGGAGCAATACGATTCATGAGGCTCATTCAGGTAAAGGAATGAATTCGGTTTCGCCGGCGATGGTCGCGAAGCGGCCTTCTTTCCAATCGACTTTCGCCTGCTCGATCCGCTCTTTGGACGAGGAGACGAAGTTCCACCACAGATGTCGCGGCCCGTCGAGCGGGTCGCCGCCTAACACCACGCAACGTGCCGACGCATCGGCTTGGAACACGACTTCGCGGCCCTCTTCAAGAACCGCGAGACGCGGCGCGCCGATTTGTGCCCCGCCGACCGTGATCGCGCCAGTGACAACTTGAATGGCGCGCTCTTTGTGTGAGGCCGGCACGGTAAAGCGGCCGCCCGCCGGTAGATCGATATCGACCAGCAGAGTCTCGCTGGCCGTCACGACCGGCGAACGCTGGCCCATGAAGGTGCCGAGCACCAGGCGCGCCTTTACATCGCCGACATCCAGCTTCGGTAATTCGTCGGCACCATGATGCGCGAAGGCCGCCGGCATCTCTTCGAGCGCGGTCGGCAATCCGACCCAGAACTGCAAGCCAAACTGTGTGCGCTCGGTATCGCGCAGATGCTCGGGTGTGCGTTCGGAGTGGGCGATGCCGCGGCCGGCGGTCATCAGATTGACCTCGCCCGCGCGAATGACCTGCGCCGAGCCGATACTGTCGCGGTGCATGATCTCGCCTTCGAACATATAGGTGACGGTGGCGAGACCGATATGTGGATGCGGTCGCACATCGGCGACTTTGCCCGGCGCGAAGGTCACCGGTCCGAACTGATCGAGAAACACGAAGGGCCCGACCATCCGTTTCTCGATCGCGGGCAGCATCCGCGCGACGATAAAACCGTCACCGAGGTCACGGGCATGGGGCTGGATGATATGGGCGATGCCCGATCCGGGCGGCGGGGCTTCTTTCGGCGCGTTCATCATCGCCCTTTGCCACAGATACCTTGGCCGCGCAACCGCAGGTCCAAGTCGCGCCGGCGTCATCTGAAATTCGTTTTGTGCCAAACGAACTAACTTGTTTGTCGAAGCGCCCAATGGATACAATATGGGCTGCTTGGACTGTCCGCTCCGTTCAGGCCAATATAGCGATAACCAATATCATCAAATAATTCCAGGGAGGAATGGCGATGAACGCCCCGACACCGAAATTCCTGATCGAATCCAACTGGCGTGGCCGGATCTTCGGCGGCGAATGGCAATCGCCTCAAGGCGGGGCGATCGACGTGCTCGAGCCTGCCAATGGCAGCGTCCTCACCCAGGTCGGCAATGCAGGCGCCGCCGATATTCGGGCCGCCGCCGCCGCCGCCCGCAAGGTGCAGCCGGAATGGGCCGCGACTCCCTATGAGAAACGCGCCGCCATTGTGCGCAAGGCCGCCGAGATCCTCGAAGCGAATCAGGACGAGTTGATCCCCTGGATCGCGCGTGAGACCGGCGCCATCCCGGCCAAGGCCGGCTTCGAAATCCATCTCGTCGCCCAGATGCTGCACCGCGCCGCCGCGATGTGCACCGAGCCGCAGGGCTTGGTTCTGCCGTCCGATCCGGGCCGCATCAGCATGGCGCGGCGCCAGCCGCGCGGCGTGATCGGCATCATCTCACCCTTCAACTTCCCGCTCATCCTCTCGTCGCGCGCGGTGGGCCCTGCCCTGGCCGTCGGCAATGCGGTCGTGCTGAAGCCCGATCCGCGCACGCCGATCACCGGCGGTTTCATCATCGCGCGTGTGTTCGAGGAAGCCGGCCTGCCCAAGGGCGTGCTGCAGGTTTTGCCCGGCGGCGCCGAAGCCGGCGAAGCGATGTGCGAAGATCCGAATATCGCGATGATCTCCTTTACGGGCTCGAGCCCGGTGGGGCGCCGCATCGGCGAACTGGCCGGCAAGAACCTGAAGAAGGTGCAGTTGGAACTGGGCGGCAAGAACGCGGTGATCGTGCTTGAGGACGCCGACCTCGATCCCGCTGCCTCCGCGATCGCATTCGGAGCGTGGTTCCATCAGGGGCAGATCTGCATGACCACCGGATTGGTGCTCGCGCACGAGTCGATCGTCGAGAAGCTGGTCGAGAAGCTGGTGGCCAAGGCGAAGCATCTCCCGGTCGGCGATCCGCTGGGCCAGGTCGCGCTGGGGCCGATCATCAACAAGAAGCAGGTCGAGCGCATCCACGGCATCGTCACCGATACGGTGAAGGCCGGGGCCAAGCTGGCTGCCGGCGGCACCTTCGACGGCCCCTTCTATCGTCCCACCGTGTTGACCGGCGTGAAGCCCGGCATGCGCGCCTTCGAGGAAGAAGTGTTCGGGCCGGTCGCCGCTGTCGCGTCATTCAAGACCGATGACGAAGCTGTCGCGCTGGCCACCGCCAACGAGTATGGGCTTTCGGCCGGCGTGTTCTCGGCTTCGGTCGGGCGCGCCCTAGCGGTCGGCAACCGGCTCAACACCGGTCTGCTGCACATCAACGATCAGACCGTAGGCGACGAGCCGCACATCCCGTTTGGCGGCAATGGCGCCTCGGGCAATGGCACCCGCATCGGTGGACCGGCCAGCTTTGAGGAATTCACCCAGTGGCAATGGGTGACGATCAAGGAAAAGCCGAACCCCTATCCATTCTAAGGGGTGAGGCGCATAGTTTTGTCCGACGGGCCAGCCTGCGCCCGGCGTATACGCAAGCGGGGAATGACGCCGAGGATGCGTCATTAGAAAATTTGGCAAAAAGCCAAAAACGATAACGGTGGGAGGAACGCAATGAATAGGAAGTGGGGATACTTGACGTCTCTCGCAGCCTTGGCGGCCGCGGGTGTGCTTGCCGCATCGTCCGCCTCGGCGGCCGATGCACCGAAGACGATCCGCATCGGTTATGCGCTGTCGCTCTCGGGCATCAACGCCCAGGGCGCCGCGACCACGACTTTGCCCGGCTATCAGCTTTGGGTGAAGGACGTGAACGACAAGGGCGGCATCATGGTCAAGGAATTCGGCAAACGGATTCCGGTCGAAGTGGTGCAGTACGACGACACCAGCAATGCCGAGACCATGCTGCGGCTCGAAGAAAAGCTGATGAGCCAGGACAAGGTCGATTTCGTTCTGCCACCCTGGAGCACCGGCTTTAATCTGGCGGCTGCGCCGATCTTCGCCAAATACGGCTATCCGGATCTGGCGGTGACCGCCAATTCCAATGACGAAGAAGACATCGTCAAACAGTACCCGACGACCTTCTTCTTCCTCAATCAGCCGCCCCATTTCGGCGGCGCGCTGATCGAGGTGCTCAATAAGCAAAAGGCGGCAGGCAAGCTCAACAACAAGGTTGTGCTGTTTAGCGTCGGCGACCAGTTCGGCGCCGAATTCGCTGCCGGATTCGGCGCCGGGCTGAAGGCGTCGGGCTACGACATCGTCTTGGAAAAGAGCTATCCGCTGGGTGCCAAGGATCTGACCAACGAGATCAAGGAAGCCAAGGGCACCGGTGCCGACACCTTCATCGCCGGCAGCTATCCGCCGGATACGTTCATGCTGACGGGTACGGCCATCGCTCAGGGCTACAACCCGAAGGTCTTCTACACGGCCGTGGGCACGGCGTTCGGCGAATACGGTGGCGCCTTCAAGGAAAAGGCGAACGGCGTGCTCGGGATCGGCGGGTGGAACCCCGATCTGCCGGGCGCGATGGACTACTACAAGCGTCAGGTGGCGGTGACAGGCCATCCGCCGGATGGTTGGGCCAGCCCCCTCACCTATGCCAGCCTTCAGATCCTCGAACAGGCGATCGAAAAGGCGGGAACGCTGGATCGCAAGAAGGTGACCGACACTATCGCGAATGGTGGGCCGTGGCAGACGATCTCTGGGCCGATCGACCTCAAGACCCACATCCATGAACACCAGTGGGGCGTGGGTCAGTGGCAGAACGGGCAGTTCGTCGGCATTGCCCCGGGCGATATGGCTGGCGCGAAGCCGGTCATCTTCCCCAAGCCGGCGTGGTAACCGCTACGCCGTAAGCTTAGGATAATCCGTAAGGCCGCCGTCCCGCACGAAACGGGGCGGCGGCCGCTTCCGGGCGAATGAGGGGACGCTTCGGGTCAGCCGCGCATGTCGGTCATCGAAGTCATTCTGGGCGGCGTGATTCTGGGCGGGCTCTATGCCCTGATCGCGATCGGCTTCAATCTGCAATACGGCGTCGCCCGCATCGTGAATCTCGCCTATGGCGAATTCCTGATGGGCGCGGCTTTCGCCGCCTTCTGGATGTTCACGCTTGGCGAGATCAACCCGATCGCCGGATTGATCTTGTCCGTGCCGGTGACCTTCGGCGCCAACTGGCTGGTCTATCGCGTGCTGATGATCCCGCTCGTGCGCCGCGCCCGCACGCGCGAGGCTTTGGAAGGCGAGTCGATTCTCGCCACCTTCGGCCTTCTCTTCGTTTTGCGTGGCGCGGCCACCCTCGTCTTCACGGCCGATGACCGCTTCTACACCTTCCTCGGCGAGCCGGTGCAAATCATCGGCTACACCTTCGCCCTGAATCGCGTGGTCGCTTTTGCAGTGGCCTGTGTCTTCGGCGGCGTCATCTGGTTCGTCCTTAAGCGCACCTGCTTCGGTAGCGTCTTGCGCGCGCTGGCGATCGATCCGGTGGGCGCGCGGTTGGTCGGTGTCGATGTCTCGGCGATGTCGGGTCTGGCCTTTGCGACCGGCGGCGCGCTGGTCGCCGCGGCAGGCACGTTGGTCAGTACTTTCCTGTCATTCAATCCCGCGATCGGCATCGACTTCACCATGAAGGCGCTGGTCGTCGTCGTGATGGGTGGCGTCGGCAACATGGCCGGCAGCTTAGTGGCCGGCATCATGCTTGGCGTGGCCGAGGCGCTTTGCACCTATTTCATCGATGCGGGGCTGACGCTTGCCGTTGCGTATGCCCTGTTCCTGATCGTCCTGGTCATTCGCCCGCGCGGGCTGTTCGGAACGCCATGACGCGTCGGCGCTGGACCTATGGCATCGCGCTTCTCCTGATCCTGGCGATCTTCGCGGTGGTTCCATGGCTTGTGTCGGACTATCAGCTCTCGCTGATGGTCAACCTCATGAGCTATGTGGTCCTGACGATCGCCTGGACTTTGTTCTCGGGCACCACAAGGCTCGTCTCACTGGCCACTTCGGCGTTTTTCGGCATCGGCATGTATACGGTGGCGATGCTGATCAAGGTCATGCCGCTTTACGCGACGTTCGCCGTGGCGACCGCGGTCGGTGCAGCGGTGGCGCTCGTGGTCGGCGTGCTCACCCTGCGTATCGCCGGGATGTTCTTCGTGATCTTCAGTTTCGGCCTGTCCGAGATGATTCGCGAATTGATGATCTGGTGGGAGATCAACAAGACCCACACGATGGGCCGCTATGTCCGGGTGCATTTCGACACGCCGCAGATATACGAACATCTGCTGGGTCTGGCGGTGATCGTGTTCCTGGTGGGATGGTGGCTGCGGCGATCCCGACTGGGTGTGGCCTTGCTGGTGATCGGCGAGGACGAGACGGTCGCACGCCAAGTCGGCATCAATGTCGCCGTGACCAAGGTGACCGCTTTCGTCATCTCGGCCGCGTTCATGACCTTGGTCGGCGCGATCATGGCGCCGCGCTTCGGCTTCATCAATCCTAACTTCGCTTTCAACCCCCTGACCTCGTTCCAGGTGGTGATCATGGCCTTCCTGGGCGGCATGCACATGCTGTGGGGGCCGTTGCTCGGCATCATTCCGCTGATCGCGCTTTCCGAGTGGCTGCAGGTCGAGTTCCCATTCTGGTTCAGTGTGCTCCTCGGCTTGGTGTTCATGGCCATCGTCTACTTCGTGCCCGAAGGCGTGACCGGTGTGCTCAAGGACATCTGGGAACGGCTGGGCCGGCCGAAGATGCTGCCGCGGGGTCCGATCGGCCTGTTGCTCGACATCTGGCCACGGTTAGGCCGCCCCACCGCGTGGCCGCGTGGCTTTGCGGGTGTGATCGAGGATGGCTGGAACCGGCTTGTCGGCGCACCGCCGGCGGAGCGGCGATAGTCATGGCGCCCCTGCTCGAAGCGCACGGACTCACCAGGGCCTTCGGCGGCTTAGTCGCCGTCAACGACATGTCGTTGTCCGTGGCACCCGGCGAGGTCGTGGGCCTGATCGGCCCGAACGGCTCGGGCAAGACGACGCTGCTCAATCTGATCGCGGGGACGATCCGCCCGAATGCCGGAACGATCCGAATGGAGGGCGAAGACGTGACGCGCCTGCCCAATCATTTACGGGTGCGCCGGCAGATCAACCGGACGTTCCAGCTGGTGCGGACGCAGGCCAACATGCCGGTGATCGTTGCGGTCATGGCGGGGATCATGCACGGCGCTGATCCGATCCGGTACAAGGATGCCGAATACGAGGCCGCGGGCATTCTTGGCGAGTTGAACCTGCTGACCAAGGCCGGCCGCCGCCTCGACCAACTGACCTACATCGAACAGAAGCGCGTCGAACTGGCGCGCGCGCTCGCGACCAAGCCCAAGGTGCTGCTGCTCGACGAGTGGCTCTCCGGGCTGAACCCGTCCGAACTGGCGGGTGGCATGTCGGTGGTGTGGAGCCTGGCCGCGCAGGGAATCGCCATCGTTCTGGTCGAGCACGTGATGACCGCTGTCCGCTCACTCTGCAGCCGCGTGATCGTCATGAACGCGGGATCGAAGATCGCCGAAGGGCCACCCGACGCGGTGCTGCGCGATCAAGAGGTCATCCGCGCTTATCTGGGTGATGACAATGCTTGATGTAAGCGCCGTCAGCCATGCGTATGGGCGTCACGAGGCGCTGCATCAGGTTACCGTCCGCGTGCAGGATGGCGAGACGGTTGCGATTCTGGGCGCCAATGGCGCTGGCAAGACGACCCTGCTCGGTGCCATCGCCGGATTGGTCCGGCCGAGCGCCGGATCGATCCGCTTCAACGGCACTGAATTGGTCGGACTTCCGACCCACAAAATCGTCGAGCTCGGTATCGCGACGGTGCCCGAGAACCGGCGTCTGTTCGGCCCGATGACGGTTACGGAAAATCTGACCCTCGGCTCCTACGTGCCGCGCAGCCGCGCAAACGCCTCGGCGACGCTCGATCGCATCTTCCATCTGTTCCCACGTCTGGCCGAGCGTCGCCGCCAAGCGGTGCGCACGATGAGTGGCGGCGAACAGCAGATGGTGGCTATCGGACGAGCCTTGATGACTAAACCCAGCCTGCTGCTGCTCGACGAACCATCCTTGGGCCTGTCGCCGCGCTTGTCACAGGACTTGTTTGCCGCGCTCGACCGCATCGCCGCCGAGCACAAGATCAGCCTGTTGATGGTCGAGCAGAACGCGCGCCGCGCGCTCGGGATCGCCAACCGCGCCTATCTTCTGTCGCTCGGCCGCATTGTCGGCCAGGGCGATGCGAAGGCGTTGGTCAACGACAAGGCCGTTGCCAAGTCCTATCTGGGACTGTGATCCCTACGCACCCGCCTGCCGGTATTTGTAGGTCGCGTCGAGCCGCTCCTTGAGATAGGCCGCGCCGCTGATCGGCGGATAGCGCGCCGGCCGATCGGGGCTCATGCAGGTGGACAGGCACTCCACCTGCGCGTCGGCATTCGGATCGCAGAAGAACACCACCGACGACCGTTCCCGCCCCGAACGATTGACCACGCGATGCGGCGTCGAGACATAGGTGTCGTTGCTCCAGCGCATCAGGCAGTCGCCGATATTGCAGACGAAGGTGCCCGGGATCGGCGTTGCGTCGATCCAGTTTCCGTCGCGGGCGCGCACTTCAAGCCCACCCGCATCGTCCTGCGCCAGGGTCGTCACGTTGCCGTAGTCCGTATGCGGCGCGGCGCCGTATTGGCTGCCGTCGAACTGGCCAGGATGCGGCGGGTAGTGCAGCAGGCGCAACACCGCCAGTGGCCGGTCAATCGAGCGCGCGAAGAAATCGGGATCAAGGCCGAGATCGGTGGCGAAGGCGCGATGGAGTTGGGTGCAGAGCGCAAGCTGCGCGGCGAAATAGTCGAGCATCGTCGCGCGAAAGCGGGCGGAACTCGGCCATTGGTTGGCGGCGTGAAACGGCATACCGGCCAGGAGATCGGGATCGTCGGGCGCAAGCTCGCGGCCGATATTGAACGCTTCCTTGGCATCGCCCGGACGGCCGGGATCGAGGTTCTCGCCTTCGAAGGCGACATAGCCGCGGTTATTGCGCGACCGGGTGATCGACAGGTTGTCTTTGTCCGCCAAAGCCTGGGCGAAGAACACGGCAGATTGCGCGAAGGTCTCGGTGACCAGCCGCTCCGAAACACCGTGGTTTTTGATGTAGAAGAAGCCCCGCGTCCGACAGGCTCGGCCGATTTCGGTCGCGACACTTTTGAGCCCGGCAGCGCCGCCTGCGATCAGCGGCGCCAGATCGACGATCGGAATGGATTCGGTCATCGCCCCTCCGCCGCCCAGCTTGCACCGGGCGGCGGCGGCGCGAAAGATCGATTCGCCTATTTATCGTACCAACTCTTGTCCTTGTAATAGGGTTGGTTTTCTGGCCGGTCGGGGTCCGGCGTAACGTCGTCGTTCGACCACGAGATCAGCAGCAGTACGGTCCAGTCGGTCTCGCGCGAGTAGCCGTATTGCGCGCCGGTGGCGGAGCGGTACTCGCCGGTCTTGGCGTTGTAGATCGTCAAGGCCGCTTTGGCGACGCCTTGGCGGCGCTCGCGCTTGAACAAAGCGATCTCAGGAATGGTCAAGGTGCCGGCCAGCGGGATGGGCAGCGGCGTCTGCGGCACGCCGATCAGGAATGAACTGTCGTCGAGCGATTGCGCGCCCGAGCGCGTTTCGACCACCATATCGGCATCCTTACGATCGGCAACCAGGAAGGCGCCGCTTTGCAGCAGCCGCTCACGAATGGAGCCCTGCGCATATTTCGCGTCGGTTGCGTCGAAGAACGAATTATCGACGAAGACCTTAGTCCCCTTCGGGATCGAGATCTGCAACCTGTCGACCATGCGGTCGATCGCCGATGAAATGATCAGCTCTTCCGTCGCCGAGCGTGCGGGATCGGTTTGACGGACCGTGGTGCAGCCGCTCAGCCCAATCGCCGCGGCCAGGATCGCGCTCGTCATCGCAAAGCGTGTTGTCCGTTCTGTCATTGATCACCCACTCGCTGGACGCGGCAGAAAGGATTCTTAGCCGCTCTTGACCCGCCCCCCGTAGGGGAGTGCAATGAACGGTAAACGTGGCAAAAAAATGCTAGCTCCGTGATCGCTCGGTTAATGCCGGCTCGTGGAGCCTATCGGGGAGGGTCGAGCGTGCAAGCGGCCATGCAACTGCCGCGCGAAGCATTGCTTCGCGCCTATCGCACCATGCGAGAAATTCGCGTCTTCGAAGAACGGGTGCATGTCGAGTTCGGCACCGGCGCTATTCCAGGTTTTGTGCATCTCTATTCGGGCGAAGAGGCCTGCGCCACTGGCGTGATGATGCATCTGACAGAAAGAGATCACATCGCCAGCACCCATCGCGGGCATGGTCATTGCATTGCCAAGGGGTGTGACATTCCTGCGATGATGGCCGAGATTTTCGGCAAGAAAGACGGGCTCTGCGGCGGCAAGGGCGGCTCGATGCACATCGCCGATCTCGAGAAGGGCATGATGGGCGCCAATGGGATCGTCGGTGGCGGACCGCCCTTGATCTGCGGCGCGGCGCTTTCGGCCAAAGTGCGCAAGACCGGCGGCGTGGCGATCGCCTTCGTCGGCGATGGCGGATCGAACCAGGGCACGACGCTCGAGTCCTACAATCTCGCCAAGGTGTGGAACCTGCCCGCGGTCTTCGTCATCGAAGACAACGGCTATGCCGAGGCGACGCCCAGCAGCTTCTCGGTTGCTGGTGATCAGCTCGATCGTGCCAAGGGCTTCGGCCTGTTCGCGCGCCGCGCCGATGGGCTCGACTTCTTCGCCGTCTACGACGCCGCGCAAGAAGTGATCGCCCATGCGCGCGAGGGCAAAGGCCCCGCCCTGCTCCACCTCAAGACCAATCGCTTCTTCGGCCACTTTGAAGGCGATGCCGGCTCCTATCGCGCCGCCGACGAGGTGGCGAAGCTGCGCGCGGAGAAAGACTGTCTGGTCGGCTTCCGTCGCAAGGTGGCCGAGGCCGGGTTGCTCGACGCCGATCAGATGGACGCGGTCGATGCCGAGGCCGAAGCATTGGTCGACGGCTCGGTGAAGGCGGCCAGAGCCGGCACAATGCCGGCCGCAGCCGATCTGCTCACCGACGCCTACGTGTCGTACTGAGGGAGGCTGAGCGATGGCCCGCAAATCTTTCCGCCAGGCGATCAACGAGGCGCTCGCCTCCGAGATGGAGCGCGATCCGCATGTGGTGCTGATGGGCGAAGACATCGCCGGCGGCCGTGGTGCGCCGGGCGATCACGATGCCTGGGGTGGCCCGATGGGCGTGACCAAGGGGCTGATCGGCCGGTTCGGACCGGAACGCGTCCTCGACACGCCGATTTCCGAAAGCGCCTTCATCGGCGCCGCAATCGGCGCGGCGGCAACCGGGCTGCGCCCGGTGACCGATCTGATGTTCGTCGACTTCATGGGCGTGTGCTTCGACCAGATATTCAACCAAGCGGCCAAGTTCCGGTACATGTTCGGCGGCAAGGCGGTGACGCCCGTCGTCATCCGCACCATGTTCGGCGCCGGCCTGCGCGCGGCCAGTCAGCACAGCCAATGCCTCTATCCGATCTTCACCCACATTCCCGGGCTGAAGGTTGTGATCCCCTCCTCGCCCTATGAGGCGAAAGGGCTGATGATCCAGGCGATCCGCGACGACGATCCGGTGATCTTCCTCGAGCACAAGGCGATGTATGACGATCTCGAGGATGTGCCCGACGAGGCCTATACGATTCCGTTCGGTGAGGCGAACCTGGTCGATGAGGGCGAAGACGTGACCATCGTCGCGATCGGCCGTATGGTCCAGTTCGCCAAGGTGGCGGCCAAGACTTTGGCCAAGGACGGCATAAGCTGCACCATCGTCGATCCGCGCACCACCTCGCCGCTCGACGAGGACACGATCCTCGAAGCGGTCGAAGAGACCGGGCGATTGGTGGTGGTGGACGAGGCTTATCCCCGCTGCAACATCGGCGCCGATATCGCCGCACTGGTGGCCGACAAGGCCTTCGGTGCCTTGAAGTCGCCGATCAAGCGCGTCTCGCCGCCGCATGTGCCGCCGCCCTTCTCGCCCGCGCTTGAGGATTTGTTCGTCCCCAATCCGGCACGGATCGAAGAGGCTGTGCGCGAGACGATGGCCTACAAGCGATGAATGACATCTGGGGCAGTTCGAAGAGCGACCAGGCGGCCATGCCAGCGATTCATGGCGTGACGATGCCGCGCTGGGGCCTGTCGATGATCGAAGGCAGGGTTGCCGATTGGTTGGTGCCGGTCGGCGGTGCGGTGACCAAGGGCCAGGACGTCGTCGATATCGAGACGGAGAAGATCACCAACGTCCATGAGAGCCCGGCGGCAGGCATTTTGCGCCGGCAGATTCTGAACAAAGGCGATGTGGCGCCTGTCGGCGCGTTGCTGGCGGTGGTGGCCGATCCGGCAGTCAGCGATGCCGAGATCGATGCCTTCGTCTCCGGCTATGTGTTGCCAGCAGCGGACAGCGCCGATGAAGGCACCTCAGGTCCGACGCCGAAACAAATTACAGCCAGCGGTGTGCTCTGGAACTATCTCGATATCGGCAAGGCCGATGGGCCGGTTGTCGTGCTGGTCCATGGATTCGGCGGCGACCTCAACAACTGGATGTTCACCTGGCCGGCGCTTGAAGGTGCGGCGCGGATCATCGCCGTCGATCTGCCGGGGCATGGTGCGTCGGGCAAGCGGATCGATATCCGGGGCCTCGACGAGCTGGCGCGCAAGCTGCTCACTCTGCTCGATGCGCTGGCGATCCAGAATGCGCATTTCGTCGGCCATTCACTGGGCGGCGCGATTGTCGGTCTCGCGGCCCTGGCGCGGCCCGGCCTCGCGACCTCGCTGACTTTGATCGGCTCGGCCGGTCTTGGTGAGGAAATCGACGACGACTATCTCAAAGGCTTCATCGCGGCGGAGCGGCGCAAGGATCTCCAACCTGTCGTCGCCAAACTGTTCGCCGATCAATCGCTGGTCAGCCGCGACCTGGTGGAGGGCCTGCTGCGCTTCAAACGTCTCGACGGCGTGACGGCGGCGCTCAGCACGATCCGCATGGCGACGGTCGATCAAGGCAAGCAGCGCGTTTCGCTGCTCCCCGACCTCGCCGGACTGCACATTCCGGTGCGCGTCATCTGGGGCAAGCTCGACCGCATCGTGCCGGCGACCCATGCCGGCGGCCTGCCCTCGTCGGTCGAGGTTCACCTCTTCGACGATGCCGGCCATATGGTGCATATGGAGCGCGCCAAGGACGTCAACGCGATCCTGGCGAAGGCGATAGCGGGATAGTGCAGGTCGCACTACGCTGCTCCCTATGACAAGCCTGGGCGACGGCCTGCCGGTGCAGCAAAGACGCTTGGCGATGGCGACGGTCGTGCTGGCCATCGCGATGGCGACGCTGGACGTGGCGATCGCGAATACGGCGCTGCCGACGATCGCGACCGACCTACATGCCACCCCCGAAGCCTCGATCTGGATCGTCAACGCCTATCAACTCGCAATGGTCGCCACACTGATGCCGCTCGCGGCCTATGGCGACATCGTCGGGCACCGGCGCGTCTATATCGCAGGCCTGATCCTGTTCACGCTCGCTTCGTTTGCCTGCGGCGTGGCTTGGTCGTTGCCAAGTCTGATCGTTGCGCGCGCTCTCCAGGGGCTCGGTGCCGCAGGCATTCTCAGTGTCACCAACGCGCTGATCCGGTTCATCTACCCCAGCAGTCAACTCGGCCGCGCCCAGGGACTGAACGCGCTGACCGTGGCGCTGTTCTATGTGGTGGGGCCGACGGCCGCTTCGGGCATCCTGTCGGTGGGCCCGTGGCCCTGGTTGTTCCTGATCAACATCCCGCTCGGCTTAGTCGCCATCGGCCTGGCTCTGGCTACGGTGCCTCGGAATGCCGGGGCGCGCGCCACCCACACTTTCGATATCGCTGCGGCAGTCCTGTTGGGCGGCATGTTCGCTTTGCTGATTCTCGGTCTCGGCGAGGCGACGCATAACGCCCGACTTATCGAGGTCTTGGTTGAGCTTGTCGCAGCGGCGATGTGTTGCGGACTCCTGCTCCGCCGTCAGCGCGCGCACCCCGCGCCATTGCTGGCGGTGGATCTGCTCGCGCGGCCGATGTTCGCATTGTCCATCGTCACGTCGATCTGCTCCTACGCAGCACAGGGGCTCGCCTTTGTCTCCCTGCCATTCCTATTCGAGACCGTGCTGGGGCGATCGCAAGTCGAGACCGGTTTCCTTCTGACCCCATGGCCCGTTGTCGTGGCCCTCATGGCGCCGATCGCGGGCCGTTTGTCCGAACGCCATTCCGTCGCACTGCTGGGTGGCATCGGCCTGGTCGGGCTCTGTATCGGGATGGGCTTGCTGGCTCTGCTGCCCGCGCACGCAACGACCGCCGATATCGCCTGGCGCCTGGCGATCTGCGGAGCCGGCTTCGGCTTCTTTCAGTCGCCCAACTTGAAAGCGTTGATGACCAGCGCGCCACGCGAACGTGCAGGCGCGGCCAGCGGCATGATCCCCACCGCCCGCTTGCTGGGGCAGGCCCTCGGTGCGGCGCTCGTGGCGGCCTGCTTCACCGCCTTTGGCGATATCGGCGCGATTACCGCCCTTTGGATTGGCTGTGGCTTCGCCGGCGCGGCCGGTGTCGCGAGTCTCTTGCGTCTGTACCGGGGCGAAATGCGCTAACCGCACGGAGATGGCGCCTGCCTATGCCCGCACTCAACGCATAGAATTTGGGCGATTTCTTTCCTGGACACGGACGCGCCCGCACGCTCAACTTGACGCGAGACCGATCGTTTAAGGGCCAAACGACTCATCAAGGCTCAAGGGTCTCGCCAGGGAGATCAACCATGAAGATCGCGCGCTCATTGCTCACAGCCATGGCATTGGCCGCGGCTGCTCTCCTCGTCCGGCCGGCGATGGCCGATCCATCGGGACAACCGATCAAGATCGGCAGCACGCTGGCGCTCACCGGGCCGCTCGCCGCGACCGGCATGGTGCACAAGATTGTCGGCGAGTATTACATCGACCGGCTCAATCACGCGAACGGCCTGCTCGGCCGGCCAGTGGAATGGGACCTGAAGGACGATCAGTCCAAGCCCGAGCTGGCGCGCACACTCTACGAGCAGCTGATCACCGTCGACAAGGTCGATCTGCTGATGGGCCCCTATGCCACGGGCGCCATTCTGCAAGCGATGGGCGTGGCGCAGCGCTACAACAAAGTTCTGATCCACCATACCTTCGGCATCCCCGCCCTTGCCAAATACGATCTTCAGTTCCCGGCCTGGTCCTTGGGCCCGAATCCGGAAACGACCTTCCCCAATACGTTGTTCGATGCCTTGGCCGCGACGCCGAACCCGCCCAAGACGATCGCCATCCTGGGAAGCAAATTCCCCTCAGTGCTGTTTATGGCCCAGGGCGCGCGCAAGGTAGCCCAGCAGCGCGGGCTCAAAGAGGTCCTCTATCTCGAATACGATTTCGGCACCCAGGATTTCGGGCCGATCGCCGCGCGCGTGAAGGATGCCAACCCCGATCTTCTGTTCGTCGGCGCGATCGGGCTTGAGGGCAATCAGCTCCTCGAGGCGATGAAGAAGATCGACTACACGCCCCACTACCACTTCTACATGTATCCGGCACCGGGGCCGATGGCGACCTCGCCGCTGGCGAAGGGCGCCCTCGCCGCCTCGATCTTCGAGCAGCACAAGCCCTTCACCGACGATCCGGTCGCGGCTGAGTTCGTCAAGGCGTACAACGATCGCGCCGCCAAAGCGGGGCTGCCTTATACCCGTGTCGAGACTCAGGCGGCGGTGTCTTTCACCGCTTGGCAGATGCTCGAAGCCGGCGTGACCGCCACCAACAGTCTCGACGACCAGAAGATCGGACAGTGGCTGAAGACCCATAAGGTGCGCACCATTCAGGGCGATCTGCATTTCGACGGGCCGAGCAATTACGGCGACGATCTGATGAAGGTGAAGCAGGTGCAGAACGGCGAATGGGTCACCGTCTGGCCGAAGCAATGGGCGGCGCCGGGCGCCACCTTGCAGGGGAATTGATGGCGGACTGAAAGCGCCGATGCCGAGCGCGACGCTTCTCAGCCAATCGATTCTCTCGGGCATTTTCGTCGGCGGCCTCTATGGGCTGTTGGGATTGGGCCTATCCCTGTCTTGGGGCATGTTGCGCCAGATCAACCTGGCGCACTTTGCCTTGGCGTTCCTGGGCGCCTATCTCACCTATCAGCTTGGCAGTCATGGCTGGGACCCGCTTCTCACCCTGATCGTCATCGTGCCGGCGTTCTTTGTCTTCGGCGTGGCGATGCACTGGGTCTTCGCGCGCCTGGCTGTCACGCCCTTCAACTCGCTGCTGGCTACGTTCGGCTTGGCGGTGATCATCGAGAGTGCGATCCAGTTCGTCTGGTCGGCCGACTATCGCAAGCTCGAATCGGCTTATGCGGCGGTCAAGTTCAAGATCGGTGCCCTTTATCTGCCGCTGCCCGAGCTGATTTCGCTGGCGCTCGCCACGGCACTCGCCTTCGCCACCTGGGTGGTGCTGCGTCACACTGAACTGGGCAAGGCGATGCGCGCCACGGCGGAAGACGCACCGATCGCCGCGGCCTTCGGCATCAATACGCGGCTGCTGGAACGGATGCTGGCGGGTCTGTGTGCCGCCTTTGCCGGGGTGGCGGGTGTCGCGCTAGCGCTGACCTATACGTTGGCGCCGTCGCAGATCTATTCCTTGATCGGCGTGGTCTTCGCCGTGGTGATGGTCGGCGGGTTGGGCAATCCATTCGGGCCCTTGATCGCCGGGGTCGCGATCGGCATCAGCGAAGCGGTGACCATGGCGGTGACCGCCCCCGCCTGGGCGCCGCTGGTGTCCTTTTCGCTGCTGATCGTCGTGCTTCTCACCCGTGCACGGCGAACCTAGGCCATGATCCGAAAGCTGCCGCCGCCCGTTTGGATCGGTCTCGCCGCGATCGTGCTCGCGCTGCTGCCCTTTCTGAATCCGCCCGCCTTCTACGAATCCTTCCTCTACCTCATCTTCCTTTGGGCGACGCTTGCCACCTCGTGGAATATCCTGTCGGGCTATTCCGGCTATTTCTCGTTCGGGCATGCGGCATTCTTCGGCGCGGGCATCTACACGACCGCGACCTTGGCCGGCAACTACGGCGTGCCCTTTCTCTGGACCCTGCCGATCGCGGGTCTGGTGGCAGCGATCCTCGGCGTCGGTATCGGCGCCGTCGCCTTCCGCATGCCCAAGCTGCGCGGTGAGCTATTCGCACTGCTGACGCTCGCGGTCACGTTTGTACTGGGTACGATTGTCCTCAACACGCCGCTCGACGGTGGCTTGGGCGTTTTCTTGTCGGGCGTGCCGGTGCCGGCGATTTTCGCCTCGCCTTCGGCCACTTTCTATGTCTTGGCGCTGATCGCCGCCGCCGCCACGCTCGCGATCGCCCAATGGGTGCATGCCTCGAAACTGGGTGCGGGTTTGTTCGCCATCCATGACGATGAAGATGTGGCCGAGGTCATGGGTGTGCCCACGTTCCGCTATAAGATATTGGCCTTCGCCCTCTCCTGCGCGCTCGCCGGTGTCGCCGGCGGCATCCAGGCGTTGTTCGTCTCCTATGTGACGGCGGGAGAGACCTTCTCGATCCTGGTGCCGCTCAATGTCGTGCTGATGAGCGTGCTGGGCGGCACGCGTCATTGGCTGGGCCCGGCGATCGGCGCTGCGGCGATCACCGCATTACTCTACGCCTTCACCGCCGGCGGCGATCCGGTTGTGGGACGTGCTGCCGTGGGCGCTATTCTGGTGCTGGTCATCCTGTTCGTTCCAGCCGGGCTGCTCGGCCGCTGGGCGCCGCCCGCCGGTGGCCGCAGCCGGCATACACGCGCGGCTGTGGCCGCCACACCGAACGCTGCGCCGCGGCCCGACCCGACCGCGCCGCCACTTCTCGACATCAAGGATCTGAGCAAATCCTTCTCAGGCCTGCGCGCGCTCGACGGCGCCACGCTCGACGTGCGCAAGGGCGAGATCCTGGCCCTGGTCGGGCCCAACGGCTCGGGCAAGTCGACGCTGATCAATATGGTGAGCGGCCATTATCGCTGCAGCGGCGGGCAGATGCTGTTCGAGGGCCGCGATCTGGCGCCCCTCGACGCCCATGCCATCGCGCGGGCCGGCATTGCCCGCACCTATCAGATTCCGCGCCCCTTCCCGCGCATGAGCGTGCTGCAGAACGTGGCGCTGCCGGCGCGCTTCGGCCGGTTCGCGCTGTCCCGCGACGCCGCCTTCGAGGAAGCCTGGCAATGGCTCGACTTCACCGGACTCGCCGGCAAGGCCGACGCCAAGCCCGACGATCTCAACCTTCATCAGCGCAAGTTTCTCGAACTCGCCCGCGCGCTGGCCTCGCGGCCGAGCCTGATTCTGCTCGACGAGGTTTTGTCGGGCCTGTCGCCGACCGAAATCGATCATGCCATCGCCACCGTGCGCGCGATCCGCGACCGGGGAGCGACGATCGTCTTTGTCGAACATGTGATGCGCGCGGTGATGGAACTGGCTGACCGTATCACCGTGCTGCATCACGGCCAGGTGATTGCATCCGGCCTGCCTGATGATGTGATGCGCCGGCCCGATGTGGTCACCGCCTATCTGGGAAAGCCCCATGCTTGAACTCGATCAAGTTTCGGCCGCCTATGGGCCCGCCACGGCGCTGCGCAACGTCTCGCTTCGCGTCGCCGCGGGTGAACTGGTCTGCGTGGTCGGTCCCAACGGCGCGGGCAAGACGACGCTGATCAACGTCATTGCCGGTCTGCACCGGGTGGGCGGCGGCCGGCTCGCCATCGATGCGACCGACCTTGCGCGCGAGCCGGCTCATGCGTTCTGCGCCCATGGGATCGCGCTCGTGCCGGAAGGCCGGCGGCTGTTTACGGGTCTTTCGGTGCGCGAGAACCTCGAACTCGGCGCCTGGCGCCGGGCGGCCCGCAGCCATCGTCGCACTCAGTTCGAGCGGGTGCTGGCCACCTTCCCGGCCCTTGCGCCGCGTCTGGAGACGCCGGCGGGGCAGCTTTCGGGCGGCCAGCAGCAGATGGTGGCGATCGGCAGGGCGCTGATGGCCCAGCCGCGCCTTCTACTGCTCGATGAGCCGTCCCTGGGCCTGGCTCCGGCCATTGTGCTCGAGATGCTGCGGGTGGTGAGTGCGATCAATCGTGAGGGCGTGGCTGTCTTGCTGGTCGAGCAGAATGTGGCCATGGCGCTGGAGATCGCCACGCGTGCTTATGTGCTCGAAGAAGGATCGATCGCCGGCGAAGGCACGCCGCGCGACCTGCTGGCTCAGCCGCATATCCGCCGCGCCTATCTTGGCGAAGCGGCACCGGGATAATGGGTTGGCGTTTCTGGGCGCTGGCGGAGGGGGCTGAATTTTTTTTCGTCGGCCTACTTAGGTCTGCCCAGTTCTACTCAAACCCTTTGGGGCACCAAGGTTTCTTCGACTCTTTCGTCTTAGGGAGCCACGCAAAAGCGATGGCACCAAACACTGACAAAGTCAGCGATCCCTACGCCAAGTTGGAAGACGCGTCGCCATGACCAAAACGCCTATCATCGACGAAATTGAAGGCAGCGATTCCGAACTCTCAGCCGCGCTGCTCGGCGCTGGTCTACCTGCTGACGATCTCGAATTGCCGGGCCGAAAATTTTTCAGATTCCGCGACGGCCCGCGCCTGATCGGATTCGTCGGGTGGGAAGGGGCTGGCACCCATTGCGCACTGTTGCGGTCACTGGTCGTGCTTCCGGCCATGCGTGGGCAAGGCTGGGGGAACGTCATGACGCTCTGCGCCATGGCGCGCCTATCCAAACTCGGGATGACGGAAGCGTGGATGCTGACGACGACCGCAGAGACTTTGGCAATCAATCTCGGCTTTGAGCGTGCGGATCGCGACAGCGCGTCCGAGGGTATCCGCCAATCCCGTCAATTCACCGACCTCTGCCCGGCTTCTGCCGTGCTTTTGCGGAAACGTCTCGCCTGACACGATGGGCTTGACACATGCTCTATATTTTCATATTTATTGAAATATGGAAAAGATAGATGCCATCGCTTCGCTGTCGGCGCTCGCGCATGAAACGCGGCTCGACATTTACCGCCTGCTGGTCGAGGCCGGTCCGGCCGGTCTGCCCGCCGGGGTGATCGCGGACCGCATCGAACTTGCCGGGCCGACGCTTTCGTTTCACCTCAACCACCTCAAACATGCGGGGCTTGTGACCTATCGGCGCGAAAGCCGGTCGCTGATCTACTCCGCCGACTTCACCCAGATGAATGGGCTGGTGGGCTATCTCACGGAAAATTGCTGCCAAGGCGATCCAGCCGCTTGCGGTCTGCCGTCCTGCGCACCAGCGACCACCCCTGCAACAACCCGAACCCGTGGAGGATCGCGCGATGAAGCGGTTTCACGTGCACGTCGCCGTCAGTAACCTTGAACAGTCGATCCGCTTTTACGAAACGCTGTTCGGCGCGCCGCCCACGGTCACGAAGGACGATTACGCGAAGTGGATGCTCGACGACCCGCGCGTGAACTTCGCAATCTCGGCGCGCGACACAAACGCCACGCACGGCGTCGATCACTTGGGCATTCAGGTCGATGACGAGCGGGAACTCGCTACCATCGATGCTCGCCTGAAAGACGCCGAGCAAGCGGTGCTCAACCAGACCGATGCGCAGTGCTGCTACGCCAATTCCGACAAGGCGTGGAGCACCGACCCGTCAGGACTGTCGTGGGAGACATTTCATACGCATGGCGAAATCACGACCTACGGCGCCGATAGCGTGAAGCAGGTCAGCGGCGGCGCCTGCTGTGCGCCGTCCCCGGCGCGTGTGGAAGCCAAAGCCGGATCGTCCTGCTGCGCATGATCGGAGGGCACAATGGGCGACAAGATTTTCAACGTCATGTTTCTCTGCACCGGTAACTCGGCGCGCAGCATCCTGGCGGAATCGATCCTCAACCATCATGGAGCGGGCCGGTTTCATGCCTATAGCGCGGGCAGCTATCCGAAGAAGGAACCGCATCCTTACGCGCTCGACCTCCTGCGCACCCTCAGCCTGCCCACCGATGGCCTGTACAGCAAAAGCTGGGATGTATTCGCGACCGCCGATGCGCCAAAGATGGATTTCGTGTTCACCGTCTGCGATCAGGCGGCGGCGGAACCCTGTCCGATTTGGCCGGGCCAGCCGATGAGCGCCCATTGGGGCGTGGCCGATCCGGCGGCGGCGGAGGGATCGGAATTGGAAAAGCGTGATGCGTTCCGCCGCGCCTTCCGTGAACTCGAAAACCGCATCAAGATTTTCGCAAGCCTGCGCGTTGAGGCTCTCGACCGCATCGCCCTAAAGAAGAAGCTCGATGAAATTGGACACGCCAGCGTCACCGGCTCTGTCGGCGGCACCGTCTGACTCGGGGTCTGCCGTCGTAGCACCGACGCTGGCCTATCGTGCTGCTGCGGAATGCTTGGCAACGGCGTTCTTGTTGGCGGCTGTGGTCGGTTCGGGAATTATGGGCGAGCAGCTTGCCAGCGGCAACGCCGCCGTCGCGTTGCTGGCGAACGCCATCGCCACCGGCGGCGTGCTGGTCGCGCTGATCACGGTATTTGCACCCGTCTCCGGTGCGCATATGAATCCTGCCGTGACTGTGATGGCGGCGGCGTCGAAACACTTCCCATGGCGTGAGGTCATTCCTTACTGCATCGCGCAATGCGTGGGCGCTGTCGTGGGGGTGATCGTCGCCAACGCGATGTTCGCACTCCCGCTCATCCAGGCATCGCAGCGCCATCGGGGCGGCGTCGGCCAATGGCTGGCAGAGGTGGTCGCGACGGCGGGATTGCTGGTGATGATTCGGGGTTGCCGCGCACTCGGCGCACCGATCACGGCAGCGGTTGTGGCCGCCTACATCGTCGCCGCCTACTGGTTCACGTCATCGACGTCCTTCGCCAACCCGGCAGTCACCATCGCGCGCAGTTTGACCGACACTTTTGCCGGTATCCGTCCCGCTGACGCGCCGGGGTTCATCCTTGCCCAGATCGTCGGGCTGCTGATCGTCGTTGTATCGACGCGGTTTCTTGATCATGGAGGACGCCATGGGCACCTATAGTCCGATTGGATCGTGTTGCGCACGTCCGCTCTATAGCGCCGCCGACTGTGTCGGTGGTTGCGATCCCATGGACGTGATCGGCCCGTGGTTGCTGCGGCAACTTCGGGCGGCTGTAGCGCGTTGCAAGCGTCTCATTGCCTCGCGCCGTGCAGGGTGACGGCTGACGGTACTGCCTCAGACCTGTTGCAAGCTGAGGCGAATGAGTCAGGCCGACCACCTTTGCGCATGGTCTGCGCTGTCGGCGTCGCGGCAACGGTGAACATCGTCCTTGTCCTGCCCCTGCTACCTTACGCGCGCAAGACCGCCTCGACATAGCTGGTGACGCCCAAATCGCGACCCAAATGAGGGCGAGTACGGAACAGGAATCTCGCCGCGTCTATGGCGCGCCAAAGTGTGGGTTAAAGTGTGGGTAGGCGCGACGCAGCCCGTCACTTTGACCCTAGTTATTGGGCTTTTCGGGGATATCTGGCGGAGGGGGGGGGATTCGAACCCCCGGTACAGCTTTACACTGTACGACGGTTTAGCAAACCGTTGGTTTAAGCCACTCACCCACCCCTCCGCATAGGGGAGGCAAGGACTTAGCAGATCATGAAGCGGGTGTGAACCCGGAAATGGCACCCAATTGGCACCGAGGGGTTTCCCTGGGTGATCGCCAACTGTGCCTCCAATGTTCCTATTCCGTTAGTACCCGCTGCATAGCCGCTTCAATGACCTGCGCGGCTCGGTCGTCAGTGTTAGAGAACCTATGTGCATATACCCGCAAAGTCAGCGCCGGCGAGCTGTGACCAATGCGCTTGCTTATCGTCACAACGTCTAATCCTGCGGCGATCAGCTGAGAGACGTGGGTATGTCGAAGGGCGTGAAATGTGACCTTGGGAAGCCCCAGCGACTTTGAGCGGGTCAAGCGCCGCCAGGTGTCCGTCAGCTCGCTTGGGGCAATGATAGAACCGTCAGGATGTGCGAAGACCAATGCATCGTCTGGCGCCTTACCAAGGCCTAGCTTCAACCGGAGTTCCTGCTGCCATTTCCAGTGAGCGCGCATTTCCAAAACGGACGACGCGGGCAATCTGATCGAGCGGCGCCCCGCCCTGCTCTTTGGCGGCTTCACCCGAAGGCCGTTTCGCGTTTCCTCGATCGAATGCTCAACCTTCGCTCGGGCCGCATCCAGATCAAGATCTTTCCAGCGCAGAGCTAACAATTCCCCTCGACGCATTCCCGATGCGAGGGCGAACGACACTATCGGGTACAGCGGGTGATCCTTCAGTTTCCGGAGCAATTCGGGTACCTGGTGCTCTGTCAGAATCTCGGGTTCTTTCTGCTCTTCGCGGGGTCGCTTGGCCAGCCGCGTTGGATTGTGACCGATCAATCGCTGGGCAATCGCTTCCTCGAGAGCGGAGTGCAACACCCGGTGCACGTGACCGACAGTGCGAGCCGACAGAGGCTTGGGAGCTTCGGCACTCCCCCTGCCCTCGCGCAACAACTTGGCATAGAAATCCGTGAAGCTAACGTTCCTCAGATCCTGGATCCGGCACGCCCCCAATCGTGGCCTCACGAACGACTTCATTAGGTCGATATATCGCTCGAGAGTTTTCGGCGTGACGCGCGTTGCTACGGACAATTCCCAAGCATCGAGGAATTCTGCGAGTGTCATTTTGGAACGATCTACCCGTTCGCCGCTCTTGACCTCTGAGACCAGACGCGCCAATTCGGCTGCCGCCTCTACTCTCGTTCCTTTGAATGAATGGTAGACGGTACGGCGCTTTTTCGTGACGGGGTCGATCGAGCCGCCCTCAAATTTGAACTGCCAACTGCTCTTGCCCCGACGCCTCATGTGACCCGCGTGTCCGCTCATTTATCGTCTCCATCGAGGTTGGTTTTTGCTGCCGTGGCAGCGATACGTTTTTCGATGCCCGCCCGCGCCCGCGCGCGTTGCTGCTTGCTTTCTTCTATTTCCTTGGGTGTTCGTTCCACAATTTCGCGGCTGGACGGCACTGGCTCATTTGCTGGCGGCGCCAACGCCAGTGCCGCCCGCAATTTTAAGAGCTGGCCCTGTTGCGGCGGCAGGGTCCGACCCGTCTGCACCAGTACTTTCTCAATCGTAGAGGCGCGCATTAGGCGAAACATCAAGCGATGAGCGACGGCCGTTGCCAATCCCTCCGGGGTTTGCCACGCCGATTGGCCGGCCAATCCTTCGGTAAGTGCGATTAATCTTTCCGGGACTTTGGGTTCGCCGGCAGGTGAGAGAGACGGGTTAAGAAGCGCCAACCGCACCGCGTGCGCGACCGCTTCCATAGTGAAACGATCTTCTCGGCAAAGCGCCCCCGTCTCTTCTTCGATTTCGGTGACTAGAAGTCCGAACAACGTCATCAGCGCACTCGTCTGCGCGTCCATGTTCAGCGAGTCAGCCGGCGAATGAAGGGATGCTAGTCCTTTCCGCAGCAGGATTTCGGCAACCTGGCTGACGGAGCGGTTTTGCTCGATAGCGGCTGCCTTAAGCCCATCAAGGGTCGAGCGTGTGATGCGCGTGTTGAACTGGGCGTCTTTGCCTGAAATCTCACCTGTTGGCGGCCGTCCGCGCGGTTTGCCAGTTTTTTTCGTCGCCATGTTAGAGTGCCCGCTTTTGTCATTTAATGTTTTACATTGACTTCGATTTGATATTGCGCGCGCGCCTGGCCGAAGTCAACCTGGGCTGCACACGGAGTCACCCCGGCGACGGAGATCGAAATGGGCACAACTAGCGAAACAGCAGTCATGACGGTTGAGGAAGCCGGCGCGCAACTGGGCCTCAGCCGCAGCGCTGCCTATGATGCGGCGCGACAGGGACGCATTCCGGTGATCCGATTGGGTCGGAAGGTTTTGGTTCCCCGAATCGCTTTTCAAAAGCTGCTCGAAACCGGAAGCAGCCCGAAGGCCGCGTGAAATGGTCGGCGACAAGCCACTGTTGGTCGGATCGGGTGCGTGGCATCGCGCGCAACTGCGAAACGCTTTGGACCGGTTCTTCAATGCGCGCTCACTCCATTGGTTTACCAAAAAGGGACGCACCGCGGCCTCGGAGCTATCGTCGGAGCTGGAGCAACAAGAGGCGATTAGCCAGATTGCTGATACAGCGGCCGCATTTCTGATCGACGGTGTTGAAGCGCTCTGTTCGATCGCTGCCGATGTTCAGCAGATCCGGAGGCACTTAGAAGAAAGTGCGCGTGATGGCTGACGACAAGCCGCTCAAGGCGGTCCACTTGTCGATTGCATATGATGCGGCGACCAGCGGCGCTGAGAAATATGCTCCCTTAGAACCCGCCGATAAAGTCACTCTCGACAACATCGCAACCGATCTGCGACCGATCGAGTTCTCTCACGACGCTTTGGGAAACCATATCTCCGCTAGCTTTGGGGGGGACTGGAAGGCCATCGATGGGGCCGGCCCGTGGATGAGGTGGGACGGGCAGCGGTTTGTGGAAGACCGACTTCAAGCCGCATACAACTGCGGCCGACAGTGTCTGCGGATCGTCGCGGTGAACTGCGACAACATCAAAATTGCGCGACAAATCAGCAGCCGCACTGATTTGCATGCGGCTCTGAAGAATGCGGCTGCCATGCCGCGCCACGCCGTGGGCCGACACGAATTCGACGCCAACGATTGGTTATTGAATACCGCTGGGGGCGTTGTCGATCTTCGTACTGGTCGCATTCAGCCTCACGATCGCGATTTGCTGATGACAAGGATGACACCTGCTGCTCCAGAAGGTGATTGTCCGACGTTCTATTCGTTCTTACGCGAGGCCACCGGTGGCGACGCTGATACGGTCGCATATCTTCATCGGGCGCTCGGTTATGCGTTGACTGGTTCCGTAGAGGAACACGCCCTCTTCTTCCTGTATGGCCCCGGCGGCACCGGCAAGAGCGTTTTGCTCAATGCATTGCGTGAGGCGCTGGGCGATTACGCAGTCCACGCGCCCATGGATGTGTTCACGGTTGCAACAGGTGAACGGCATTCAACGGACCTCGCAATGTTGGAAGGTGCGCGGCTGGTAACGGCCAGCGAGACAGAGGAAGGGCGGCGCTGGGACGAAGCCAAACTTAAGTCGATTACCGGTGGCGATCCGATCACCGCGCGGCGCATGCGGCAGGACAATGTGACGTTCTTGCCAAAGTTCAAGCTTGTGATCGCCGGCAACTATCGACCCACGATGCGCAGCGCCGACGACGCGATGAAACGGCGGATGAACATCATACCCATGATGATCAAGCCGCCTGTGGTCGACCACAATCTATCGGAGAAGCTGCGCGCTGAGAGAGGTGGAATTCTTAAGTGGATGATCGAGGGGTGTCTCGAATGGCAGCAGAGGAGATTGGGCGCGCCGGCCGTGGTGCTGCAAGCCACGAGCGAATATTTCGACCAGGAAAACGTGATAGGCCGGTGGATCGCTGATCGATGCGTTCGGGAGAAAGCCACGACGACTAACACCCAAGTTTTGTATCGCGACTTCAAAAATTGGGCGAGCGGAGCGGGAGAGTTTGTGGTGGCTGAAAACCGCTTCTCTCAGCGGCTCGCTGCAATGGGGTTTACGAAGAAGCTGCACCCGGCAACACGGCGCGCCGGCTTTGCGGGGCTGGCGCTGGTTGCGGGGGATCAAACCGAGCTCGCGATGGGGGATGGATCGGGTGTGTCCGCACCTGCCGCCCCTGACTGGCGTACGGATCCAGCCGAGGACTTTGAGAGATGATGGGGCAGCCCGAAGGCACCGAAGGCGACTTTCGGTTTGGAGGGGTTGGGGGCGCGTGTGTCGCGTATACCGCCTTAAACCGCTTTCTCCCTTCGGTGCCTTCGGAATTAAAGAGCCAGCAGGGAAAACGTGAGCCTTTTCAAAAACATCAATTAAATAAGCCCGTTTATTCGGGAGCTGAGGCACGAAGACTGGAGCGCGGTTCCGGGATCGATGCGCTCGGGGCCGAAACATGGAGCGAAGTATCGGGGTCCCTGGTGGGGATCGATTGCCTAGGCGCGATGGTCTGTCCGGGGCTTCGTCAGTGGCATTCGTCCGCCTGGCCTATCGAACCCGAGGGTGATCCGGCGCGCGGTGAGGATGATCCCGAGGCCGGGAACCTGGGACTGTGCGACGCGTGTGAGACGCGAGCGAAAAGGCAAGGCATCGGTGCCAATTCCGGTGCCAATCGCCTCCCCACATCACACGAAATGTCCGTCATCATTAAGCTATTTGCGGGTGACGCGTACGGTTTGCATATCCGTCTCGTGCCGCCGCCCTCCCTTTTCCTCGCGTCAGCAGCTGATCGAAAATCAGCCGGCGCCCTGTCTCTTGCTCGCTCAATTGCGCGACCCGTTCGGTCCTCGATCGCCAGGCGCGCGACCATCCGTTTCGAAGTCGAAACGCTAGGGGGGTACCCCCGGGTTTTGCGCGCAAAGTCCGCGCGGGCCCCTGACACCGTGGTTTTTTCCGCGTTCGGGAGTTTTTCGCTTCGCTCCGGATTGTGGGGCCTCCACCAACTCCCCGCCGCGCAACGCGTGCGGCAACGATCACTCGCATTTCAACAGCAGCAAAGGAAGCCAACATGGAACGTGTAACTACCGGGGCGCCATTCGGCCCTCCAGTGAGGGCTACGGTGATTGATGCCGATGGCAGCGCCACCGAAGGCTGCCAGCTCCGTGCAGGCGACTTGTGCCTGAGCATCACCAGGGAGGAATGGCCAGAGCTACGCGCATCGATTGACCGCGCGATGGCGCCCCCAGACCCGCTTGCGGCACACCAATAACTTCATCCCCGACGTCGCGCACCGGGTGCGCCGGGTCGGGTTCAAGTTCGTTGCATGCTCAGGAGATGAACCTCATGCCTCACGAGAAATTGTTGAACTACCCCGGGAACGCGGACGGCGATACCCCCATTGATATCTGGATCGACATGCGCCGGCAGAATGAATTGGTGCTTGCCCGTATCCCGCATGAGCTTACCGAACTTGCTGCGCGACGGGACAAAGTGAGTGCTCAGCTCTCTGACGCAATCGAGCCTCCTTCAATCACCGGACTGCGAGCAGCCCTGGCAACGATCGACCGCGAGATATCCTTGGTTCGAGCAAAGGAAGTCGATCACCGCGACGCTGTGACTGAGCTGGATCGTCGTATCACGGCAAAGAAGCAACCGGCGGCCACGGGCATGAAACCGGCAGATTTCGCTCGTCGCCTTTTGGGCCTGCAGGAAGGCGACAATGTCGAACGCCTCAAATCGCGGTATCGCGAATTGGCAAAGAGCGTCCACCCAGATGTGAATGGCTCTGAGGACGCTGAAGACCAGTTCAAGCTTCTCAATTGGGCTTATCGGCTGCTGCTGGAAGCTCTGGAGCAGTCCCCTCAACCCGCTTCAGAAGTGGCGTAACGGCACAGACCCACCAACCAAAGAGGCCCACCTATGAAAATCATTCCCGATGCAGCGACCGTTAAGGAATTGGTCGCAAAGCACAGGCAGGTTGAACTCCAAGCGCTGCATAGCGAATTGCTGAGCTCGATGGGCGATCTCCGTGTTGAGCTCAGCAACATCGATTACGGCCAGTCATCTGGCCAGCGCACCAAGGCCGAAAACTTAAATCGCATGACCGCTGAACGTGGCCTCACCGCGCGCCGGGATCGCTTGAGGCAAGAAATCGACCGGGGCGATCAACGCCTAGCAAATCTTCAAGCGGCGCTCGATTGGCTTGAAACTGCGCGTCTACGTGACTGTAGCCACGCGCAAAGCCGGCAAGCGCCCAACGAAGGTTTGATCGCCGCGCGTCAGAAATATCTGGCGACAACAGTGGACCTCCAGCAAAAGGCACAGGCTTTTGGGGATGCGTTGCGCACCCAATTTAGAAGTGGCGTTGCGTTGGGCAAATTGACGGGGACACCGCAAGCGGATCGCATCTTCTCGTTGACAGTTGCTTGTGTGCGTAACGGACACGGGCTAGCAAACTTTTTCGAACTCGACCTTGAGGCCGGCGGCCTCCGCGGGAAGAACACGCTGCTACCCCTTGAAGGGGGCATCGCAGGGGCAGTCGAAAGCAAACGGAACCTGCTCGAAGTCACTCGCAAGCTTGTTGAAGATCTGGCTCAAGGGGAGGCGGCATGATGAAACAGCAATCCGCGCTGGCGACTATGCGCGCCGTGAAGGCCGAAATCGCCGAGCCATCTTGCGGCGGCTGCCTCTACTTTCAGCCCCCCTCGGCGTCGAGTGCCTCGGAAAAATACGGGCTCACCAACCGCCCGGGCCGGTGCCGTCGATATCCGGAAGCACATCAGAAAGAGCGCTTCGAATGGTGCGGTGAATTCGTTCCGCAGCCGGCCGCGGAGTGAGCCGATGCAGCTCGATCGATTCGCGGTCCCGGTACCGGCGCGACAGCGCGAGCGAACGCCCAGGGCATCAATCTCTCGATCTCCACTTGAGACCATGAGGGACAGCGGCGCTAGCGGTGAACTCGCCAAGTTGTGGTCGCAGGCAACTGGGATGAAGCGCGCGGACAGACAGGCGAGCAGCGTTTCAGCTCAAAAAAGCGGCCCCTCGATCGCTGTCACCGCGGCGCCCCTCGATCACAGCAAAGGAGTGGCCAATATGACCATCGATCAAAACATCTTCCGCGGCCGGCTGACACCCGATGAGGCCAAGGCCCATCTAGAATGGGCGCAAACTCAGCGGGAATTCCAAGAGGCCTATCGCAACCGATCACATCTGTTGCACGCGGATTATATTCAGCAGGTGGCGTGGCTGCACGAAGTGATCGCGGGTATCCCTGCCCCAGCCGATAGCACGCCGGCTTCGTGGCCTCGTAACGATACGCCTCAGTCGCGTATTTCTCGTTTGCGCGCCGATGCCGCCTATTCCGATAAGCACCATCCGAACCATGCGCACATCATGGAACAGATGTCGGAGGCATACCGTGAGCTCTACCCCGACCCGAAGGATAGTGAGGGCGAGAAAACGGTAGACGAGAACCTCTATCGCGGCCGGCTTACTGCCGATGAGGCAGCTGCTGCTCTAACTCATGCGCAAGGCCGCCCCGAATATAACGCGGCAATTTTGAACGCCAGACACCCACAACACGCTGACTTTCGGCGGCACACCTTCTGGCTGCGCGAAGTGGCTGCCGGCGTGCCAGCGCCGGCCGGCAGTACGCCAGCGTCATGGCCAAGCGAAACGGATCCCGCCACGCGGATCGCTACGCTTCAGAAATCGGACGCCTATCAACGAGGGAGCCACCCTGGCCACTCAGACGCCGTCCGCCAGATGTCCGAGGCCTATTCCGACGCACAGTCGGCGCGAAGCCCCGCACCCACTTCTGAACGGTCTCAAGCGCAGACCGAATTGCATCGTGACTTGAATTCGAACGCGTCGAGCGCGAAGGGATAAATCGATGTGCATGAGCACCATCGTAGCTTCAATACTTGGCGTCGGTCCGCTGTCGCCGCTGTTTAATCCGCCGCCGAAAGCCGCCGCTCCACCGGCCGTTCCAACCCTCGGTGGTTCTGGCTCGCAGAACGCAGCAACCACCCTTGAGGCGGCGACGGCAGGCGGCAGAAACGCGACACTCCTCACCAGCGGGCTTGGCGATACGTCAACGCCGACAATCGGCAAGATGCAGCTCCTTGGCGGCCCATAATGAAAATCCGCTTCGTGCCGCTCGATACGGCCTTTGCTGGAGCGCTTTGGGCTGAGGATCCAGGACAGGCCGCGCGGTGGCTTTCGCTGGCCTCCAGCGAGCCGCAGGCGACCTTGGGTTGGGGCGTGGCGGACGACGAGCGCCCGATCGCCGCCTTCGGTATTAGGCCGCAATGGCACGGCCGCGCGATCGCCTGGCTTGCCCCTGCCCCGAACGTCCGCTTAAGGCACTTCGCTGCCATCGGTGCCTTCTGTATTGGCTGGTTCGATACGCTCCAACGGAACCCCGCTTTTGCCCGTATCGAAGGGCACGCCCCAGTCGACCAGCCTAAGCATGGCCGGTGGCTAGAGCGCATGGGATTTGAGCCCGAAGCGCTGATGCGACGTTGGATGCCGGATGGTGGCGACGCGATGCTGTACGCAAGGATCGCGGAACATGCGTGAGGCGCGGTTGACACCGCGCTCCGCATACCTGAATGTTGGGCGTTGCTCCGAGCGGAGCAATAGGGCGTTGGAACCCTTTACTCGAGCGAGACGTGTCGTATCACCGGCACTCTCGTTGCGCCATGCCGCAGCGATGCGGCGTGAACCGGCTGATTATGCCGGGTGTCTGCCGAATACAAAAGCCGAAAGGCGAATAAGGCAGGCGTGCTCTCGTAGTGCGCGTTCCAACGCTCCCGGCGCCAGGCCGATCCTGGTGCGGCCACAGGCCGCAACGGCGCTGGCTGCCCAGCTGGCGTCAATTGACGGGGGTTAGCTATGGGATTTTCCAGACCACGCTCGACCGCGGTACAAGTTGCGCGATCGACCGCCAGTACAAGCATTGTTGACCAGGACCCCACTTTATTTGAACTACATCGCAAATGGGCTGAGCACCTAGATTGGTGTGCTAAGCGTATCGAATGGACAGATCCCATCTGTTTGGATCAATTGCCTGAGTACGAACGCGCGCGCCGGGTGACACAATACGCATCTCATGAGCGGCAGGCATCAGCCCTATCTCGGTCGATCATGCGTGCTCCGACGCACTCGGCGCGCGACCTAAAAATCAAATTCGACGTGTTCCTGGCCAATAACGGTGACGGGCTGCCCGACATTTTTGATGGTGGCGAACATGTATGCGTATACGCGGCGATGCTGAAAGCATTTAACGATCTTGTGCCCGATCTTGAGATCACAGAGGTTCGTCGGATGTGTACCCCTGACGAACTGAAGCGTTGGCGCCGGGCGAAAGCTGCGTAGCGAGATAGGTTTCTTCGGATGGCCCCGCACCACGTGCGGGGCCTATTTGGGCGTCACCAGCGAGAGAGGCTATTAAGGAACTCTGAAAGAGCCGCGTGTAGCTGAGTAAAGCTCTCGTGGGTCCCTCCGAACAGTCCACACACTAGTGGAGGCCAGCCGTCCTTGAGTTTGGTGGCCTCATCGAACCACGTTTGAAGTGCGGCTGACGGCCTACTTCCGTGTCGTCTCGATACGAATCTACCGACCGGAAACCAAGCGAAGGCGCCGAGCGTGCGGCCCTTATGTACGTGCCCAAATTGGATCGCAGCACACATTTCAAACCGATCGAAGAGCTCTGCAAACTCCTCGGGGCTAGCGACGAAGTCGGCTATTTCACTAAGGAATAGCTGAAACAACCTATCGCTGATTGGCGTACGGCGTTTTTCGTTAAAAAGCGAACTCCAAAGCTCGCAACTTCGATTGAGCGCCCAGAGAGGTGACAACCCATCGACGGCGACCGTTTGCTTCTCTAGGACAGTCGGAGCCTCGAAAAGAAGCCTCAGCAGCCGATAGTTGCCCACCGACATCGCGCCTAAACCGACTGCATAGAAGGCCATGATCGGCAAATAGGTCTGAGCTTCGACCCAAGCTACCAGCCCCGCCTGAGACCGATATGATACACAGCATCTTCTTACGGCATCGACAAAGAGCGGCTCATCCTCTGGCCGGCACCAGCGAGCTCCAGTAGCCAGCAAGGGACGCAGAATCTCGGCAGCTGCTTCGTATGTCTCAACCCTCTTCCGAAGTTCTGCAGGAGAATATTGGCCTTGCGAATTTAGGTTTGCTGTCTGGGCGATCGCCGATCGAACCTCGTTGGTCACCAAATCATGCAACCGGATACGGTGCTGGGGGTCTGGGAGAAAGCGTTTGATCTCTGCGATCGCTAGTTGTGCCGAAAGTGGATGCGGGCGATCGAGCTCCTCGAGCGAGAGAACACGTTGCTCCAAATCCTCAAAGAATGCGTCCGCCCCAGATGCGCTAACAACCTGTGCCTTTCGCAACCTGATCAATTCGCCAGCGCGCTCCTGAATCTGCCCGTTGCGTGCGAGCCACCAGGTCGTAAAGCGTCGCGACTTGCAGCGTAGGAACACAGATCGGAGGGCTTCATCCCATTCGCCAGACCAACCAGCGACGATCAACCCGAACTCGTCCAAGACGCGATCGAGCAGCGCATTGAGCCGCGGATCGTAACTCGATAACTCGGGAGGGGTATTTCGGATACGCGTATCCATGAAGTCCCCATGCACCTTGATCACGACGCAGCCGGCATGGGTTAGCGGCATGGCGCCGTCCGCAGCGTCGGCCGAGGCGATGACCGTTGGTTCAATGCCTTCGTCTTTCAGAGCGGTTTCCATGAGACGATCGAAATTGGTCGTGACGATCACTCGAATGGATCCTCGCGCTGCCAGCTTCGCGATCGCGCGGTGGGCTGCGGTAGGCAGCTTCTTTCCCTCGTCCTTTTCCACGGCCGTCGGCATGATGAAGCTGTGCAAGATCGCTCGCCGCTCTTCTGGCGTACCGGCCAAGCCATCCAACAACGCCGCATAGTCTGGATCGCGCTTTTTCGCTTTCAGGAACCATGTAGCAGGGTCCGAGATTTCGCCTTTCACTTTCTCGGCCGCCGCAACGCGACGGATGAGTTCGAGGGTGATTTCCCAACCAGTCGGAATGCCGGCGGCGCGTGAAACGCCTGAGCCGAGCAACACAGCGTAGACGCCTTTATTGGAATGCAGAGCGTGCGCCAGTGAGACGATCGGATCGATCATGGTGTCTCATCCTGGTCGCCAGCACTGTCCCGATCATGATCTTTGACGGGGTTCCGACGCGCCCGATCGGGGCGAATTGACGGAGGGGGGACTAGCTCCATAATGCGTATAATCAGGTTTCCCACCGCTTGAGCGTAGCGAGCAGCATCGTCGACAGTGACCGGAGCAGCAATGGCGTGAGCAACTTGGTTTCTCAGGTGACGCAACTCCATGATGGCAGCGGTCTCATCTTCCGTAAGGCCAAGGAGCGAGATCGTTTGCGTGATGCTCATCGGACCGAGCGGCACGGGGCGCGAGTGCGCGCGCCTATTTATTTCCTGGAGTGCCTGTCCTGCGATCGTTTCGAGGTTCGACCAGGCCTGCAGGATCTGCAGCTCAGGTTGGGTGGTTCCGACGAGACTGCGGTATTTGCGGGCCAGCGCAGCTTCCTGTGATGGGAAGGTGACCCGCAGCTGCTCTGGATCTGGAGCGCCATCGATCTCGCGATTCACATTCTCGGGCACGGTCGGCGATGTGGGAACTCGCGTCTCGCCTGCGGATGCTATCGCCGGTGTCTGCTCGAGTTTGATCGGCGGCTGCGTGAGCACTTCGACCTTGTCCATCACGCGCTCGAACTCAGCGTTGAGCCCCCAAGCACCAAGCTTAGTCGGATTGACGCGATCGATCATGCGTGCGATCGGCCGACGCTCGATGACGAGTGCTGCGCCGGCGACAATCGGCCATTCCGAATTTGCGATGAACTCAAGCCAATCCATGATGCATCCGCTATATCAATGCCGGCGGCGTATTGGTGTCATCATTTCGAGTACGTCACCATCGGCGGCAGAGAACATATCTACAAAATCGCGCACCTCGCGCCAGCTCGCCATCTGGGTGAATTTTTCGCACATGGGTTGATCCTTTCTCAGTTCCGCGATTTCTGGCGGACCTGGAGCGTGGCAGGTCCAATAGGGCCGCACCGGCTGCACCGCATTAGATCAGAAGACTGACGATCCTGGATCCATTGGTCCGATGCCGCTCAACCTGCCATTCTGGGGTCGCTTCCACGCGTCGGCACTTGCCGCAGTTTCCCAAAACGATGATGTGGCACGGCAAACTTGAAACATAGTCCCATTCGTTTGGCGCCCATTCCTCCGGCTGTCACATGGCGCCTCCTGTCGCCAAGATGATCGACCGTTACTCTGGTCGCGCAAGAACAAAAAGGAAACTTAAACTTGACCCACATCTGATTCAGAGGCAGTCTGTCGGCTCCGCTGTTAGCAGCAGGCCCTTGGTCAACGCAAATCCAAGGGTGACCCGGCGCGTTTATCGAATGATCCGCCATCCCGCTGTCCCGGTAGAGCCATAGGCACGGGCCGGCTGGCGGTGAGCATAGGAGAGCGCCGACGGAACCACGCACATAGCGCTGGCCGTCGGAGTGTTGCGTTCTTCTTAGCCAGTGCTCCGCACAAGGAGCATCGCCGTGATCAGATCGATATTGATAAATTCGGCATGCCTGCTTTTGGCAGTCGCTTTCCTGTTGGTGACGACGTCAGCAGCTCGATGACGATCGGCCCCGCCGGTGAACTGGCGGGGCCTTTCGCCTTCTGCAGTGATATGCCTGTTCACGCGCTTGGGAAGACGCCCTGTACGCCGGCGCGCTTCACTCTTGTTCTGGCTCATTCATAAATAGTCGTTTGATCAGTTGGTCGACCGCCTTTTGGAAGCGCAGGGCCTCTTCCAGCGATACCGGGGCGTTTTCAGAGTGAGCGACTTGGTTTCGAAGCTTCCTAAGCTCGCGTAGCGCAGCGATCTCGTCAGCATTAAGTCCGAGCTCACGGGCGGCGATGTCGAACGTGCGAGGCGAATTCCAAAGCCCGCGGCCAATAGCTGGGTGCTTGTGATCATCCAGCTTGCGCATAGTCGCTTCCAACAGGTGCCAAGCATTCATGACGATTAATTCTGGCTGTTGAAGAGCCTTCGTAGGAATCAACGGCACTGTCTCGAAGAGCGCCGCCTTCTTCATAGGGCCGGCCGAACGCGCATAGTCGCCCTCACCATCGCGGTTTCTGTCCTGAACATGTTCAGCAGCGGCACGTTGTGAATCGGATGCCTTCTCAACAATTTTCGGATTGGGCGGCGAACTTGAGGCCGCCGGCTTGTCCGCTGGCGGAATGGGCGATGAAACATCTAGCGCCGCGGATCGTGCATTTGGCGGGCGCGACGAGGTCAGCAGTTCAACCTTGTCGAGTGTCTTCTCGAACTCCGCCTTAAATCCCCAAGCGTCAACTTTGGTTGGACTGACTCTATCGATCATGCGGGCGAGTGACCGCCGTACGGCGAAGATCGTGACGAGGACGACCAGTGGCCATTCTGACTTTGCGATGAAATCGAGCGGGTCCATCAACAGGCTCCCCGCGCCCATTGCTAGCGGCGCATCATTGACGCAGCTTTAGGTGATCCCCACGGCCGAAAATTCGATTGAGTTCGCTTGCTTCATCACATCAGATCGTAATTGTGGCTGCGCGTCCAGGCTCGGCTCGCGGTTTGGCCTCAGCCATCGATAACGACGTCACTACGCGGCGCCGGTTCAACGACTTCGATCTTATAAATTGGCACCGTAATTGGCACCGCACCATTCTGGATTGCGGATAACTTGGCCGGATTCAATTTTCAGAAAATGCCCGAAATAGCTATGAAACAGATCGTCGCAGGACCGGGCAGCACGATCTAAGGCGAATTAGCAAACCGTTGGTTTAAGCCACTCACCCACCCCTCCGGGATGTCGGCTGGCTTCGAGCCGGAACGCGGTTCTACAGGAGGTGGCGGCCAGCGTCAACGGAGGCGGCAGACGCGTTTCACCCCGCTCCCGCCAAATCGGCCGGTTGGTCCGACAGAACGCGGTACAAGATTGAAAGCGCAGCGATCGGCAGGAACATACCCATCAGTTGAATGCCCACGGAAAGCACGCCCAAAACTATCGAAATCGGATGGGGCATGCCCGGAAGGGCTGTTACTGCACTTATAACCCAAAGCACGGCGAGGACGGGTACGCCCGTTGCGAGATACGAGACGAAAAGCTTACCAATGTTGCGATCCATGGCTTTGGCGGACTGAGACAACTTGATGCGCTGCCCGATCGCCGCTGCGGGCAAGACCAACGTGTAGCGCGTCAGGACGTAAAACATCAGCAGCCAGATGCCCCCGACCGCAACGAACATGAAGAACTTGATTGGCCATGCAGGCAGGTCAAATAGCCGTGTCATCGCGCCCATACCCACGCTCAGAAGCGTGATCACGCCGATTGTGACGATCAAAATCGGGAGCAGAACCAGGAAAGAACGGCCGATCAGGCGCAGGGTCGCGCCGACATAAAGCCATTCTTCGCCTGCGTATCTCAGGCCCCTCCGCGCAGTGGATCCTTGCATGAACAAGCGATAGGCGCTGGTCGTGATGGGGATACTCATCGCGAACCAGACGAACATCAAAACAAGGAAGATAGGCGTGAAGGCTTTGGGAGGCGGACTAAGTGAAGTGCCATGGGGCTTGAGCACGACGCCGACGATCGCGATGGCGACAAGCGGTATGATGATAGGCCATGCGAGACGCGCCAATACGCCCCGATGCTGCCAAACCAGCCGGTAAGCATCTCGAATGATTTGTACGGCCCCTACTGCGGTCGCCATGCATCCCCCCAATACAGATGGCTTATTGGGAAGTATCGTATGTCAGGGACAGCTTCTCCGTACACGACAATTCGCGGTCAGCGGCGCGTAATTTTTGTGCGCTATTGGAACGGTTCAGCTGATCAACCGTACGACGATCGCCGCACCCACCGCCACTGCCCCGCAGATGAAGGCCGGTGCGCGCAGCAGTGCCGCGACCAGCGATGCGACGCCCGCCGCGGCCCCAGCCTGCCAATGAGTGATGTCCGACGTGATGATGCCCGGGAACACCAGCGCGCCCAGCGCGGCATAGGGCACCGCGTCGAGCCACTGGCGGACCTTGCGCGGCGGCTGCCAACGTCCGGCGAACAGTGCGGGCAGTGCGCGCGGGATCATCGTCACCGCCGACATGCCGAGCACCATGATCAACTCAGTCGACATTGGCCACCTGCTCCGCCTTGTCGGTATCGCCGCCGATGTTGAACAGTGGCCCGAAGGTGGCCCCGCCCAGGATCGCCGCTACCATCGCCCAGCCGGGCGGGATGAATTGGCGCGCAACCGTATGAATCGCGATCGCGGCGGCCGAGATGATGACCGCCTTGGGCAGTTTCTTGAGCGCGGGCACCAGCAGGCCGAGGAATAGCCCGTAGATCATGATGCCGAGCGAGTCGTTGAGCAGCGCGGGCAAGGTTGGTGTCAGCAGCGCGCCCGCCAAGGTGCCCCCGTTCCAGCAAATCCACAGCGTGCCCGAAAGCCCCAGCATGCCGGCCTGAGTGCGGATGCCGGCATCGGTGGAGAGCGAGCCGAAGGTGAAGGCTTCGTCGGTCATGATCATCGCGACCAGCGTGCGCATGACCAGCGAGCGGATGCCGAGCTTGGGCAGCAGCGCCAGGTTGAAGACGATATGGCGCAGATTGATGAACAGCGTCGCCAGCACGATCTCGGGCGTCGGCGTCATCGCGCGCATCATCGCCAGCGCGGCGAACTGGCTGGCGCCGGCAAAGACGATCGCCGACATCAACGCCGCGATCCAGGGCGACATCCCCGCCCGCACCGCCAGCAATCCGAGGGAAAAGGCCACCGGGATGTAAGTCAGCCCGACCGGCGCGGCCAGCCTTATGCCGCGCCCGAACCGGGCGAATGCGGAACCCGAATCCATTGTTTTAGGCGTCACCCCGGAAACGCGAAGCGTTATCCGGGGTCCATCTGTCGGCTACGCTTGGATCTGGCCATAAAGATCGAGCCAGTCCGGGTTGTCCTTTTCGACGAGCGCGATTTTCCACGCTCTCCTCCACCGCTTTAGTTTCTTCTCGCGTGTGATCGCCTCGAGCATGGTCTCGTGGGATTCGAAATAGACCAAGATATGAAGCCCGTAGCGTTCCGTGAACCCTTCGACGACGTGATTTTTGTGCTCCCAGATACGCTTGGCGAGATCGCTCGTAACGCCGACGTAAAATGTCCCGCGCGGCTTATTGGTCAGAATGTAGACGCTCGGGTGTTTCATTCCCCTCGCCCGCATTGGTGCCGCGGCCACATGGACCCCGGACAGCGCTGCGCGCTTCCGGGGTGACGTGTGGGAAAGAACCTAGCCCGCGAGCTTTTTCTTCAGTGTCTCGTTGACCAGCGCCGGGTTGCCCTTGCCGGCCATCGCCTTCATCACCTGGCCGACGAAGAAGCCGAACAGCTTCTCTTTGCCGCTGCGGTACTCGGCGACCTTGTCGGCATTGGCGGCCATGACGGCATCGATCGCCGTCTCGATCGCGCCGGTATCGGTGACCTGGCGCAGCCCCTTCTCTTCCACGATCGCCGCCGGCGCCTTGCCGGTGTCGACCATGATCTCGAAGACCTGCTTGGCCAGCGAACCTGACAGCGTGCCGTCCTTGATCAGGTCGATCAGCGCGCCAAGGTCGCCAGCCGAAACCGGAGTCGTTTCAATCGTCTTGCCGGTTCTGTTGAGAGCGCCGAAGAAGTCGCCGGTCACCCAATTAGCGGCGAGTTTCGCATCGCGGCCCTTGGCCACGGCCTCGTAGAAATCGGCCGAGGCCCGTTCCGCCACCAGCACGCTGGCGTCGTAAGGCGACAGGCCATAGTCGCCGATGAACCGCGCCTTCTTCTCGTCGGGCAGTTCCGGCAAGCCGCCCTTGATCCCGTCCACGAAGCTTTGCGTCACCACCAGCGGCAGCAGGTCCGGATCGGGGAAATAGCGGTAGTCATGCGCCTGTTCCTTGCTGCGCATCGAGCGGGTTTCGCCCTTGCCCGAGTCGTAGAGCCGCGTTTCCTGGCGGATCGTGCCGCCGTTCTCATAGACCTCGACATGACGGCGCGCTTCGTAGTCGATCGCCTGCTGCAGGAAACGGATCGAGTTGAGGTTCTTGATCTCGCAGCGCGTGCGGTATTCCTTTTCACCCGGCTTGCGCACCGACACATTGGCGTCGCAGCGCATGCTGCCTTCCTGCATGTTGCCGTCGCAGGTGCCGAGATAGCGCAGGATCGAGCGCAGCTTGGTCAGATAGGTCGCCGCCTCTTCCGGGCTGCGCATATCCGGCCGCGACACGATCTCCATCAGCGCCACGCCGGCGCGGTTCAGATCGATGAACGATTTCGACGGATGCTGATCGTGCAGGCTCTTGCCCGCGTCCTGCTCGAGATGCAGGCGCTCGATGCCGATGCGGCGGGTGCTGCCATCCTTCATGTCGAGGACCACTTCGCCCTCGCCCACGATCGGGCTTTCATACTGGCTGATCTGATAACCCTGCGGCAGATCGGCGTAGAAGTAGTTCTTACGCGCGAACACCGAGGTCAGGTTGATCTGCGCGCGTATGCCCAAACCAGTGCGCACCGCCTGCTCGACGCAGTAGCCGTTGATGACCGGCAGCATGCCGGGCATGGCCGCATCGACCAGCGAAACCTGAGTGTTGGGCTCGGCGCCGAACTCGGTGGCCGCGCCCGAGAACAGTTTCGACTTGCTGGTCACCTGCGCATGGACTTCGAGACCGATCACGGTCTCCCAGGTGCCGGTGTTTCCTTCGATGATGTAGTCGGCCATCTCAGCCTCCAATCCCCGGCGGCAGCGCATCGAAGCCGATTGCCTTTTCCAAGGCGTCGGCCACGCGCAGCACCGTCACTTCGTCGAACGGGCGCCCAATCAGCTGCAGCCCCAGCGGCAAGCCGTCGCCCGACAGACCGCCCGGCAGCGACAGGCCCGGTAGGCCCGCGAGACTCGTGGGCACGGTGAACACATCGTTCAGCCACATCGTCACCGGATCGGCCTCGTTCTCGCCGATGGCGAACGCGGTGCTGGGCGCGGTCGGCGTCAGGATGACGTCGACGGTCTTGAACGCTTCGGTGAAGTCCTTGGCGATCAGGGTCCGCACCTTCTGCGCCTTGGCGTAGTAAGCGTCGTAATAGCCGGCCGAGAGCACATAGGTGCCGATCATGATGCGCCGGCGCACTTCGGGTCCGAAACCAGCCGCGCGGGTGTTGGCGTAGAGTTCGTCGAGCGTGTTGCCGTCCTTGCGCAGGCCGAAGCGCACGCCGTCATAGCGCGCCAGATTCGAGGACGCCTCGGCGGGCGCCACGATGTAATAGGTCGGCAGCGCGTATTTGGTGTGCGGCAGGCTGATCTCGACCGGCGACGCGCCGGCCTTCTTCAGCAGATCGATGCCTTTGTCCCACAGCGCTTGGATCTCGGCGGACAGGCCCTCGGGCCGGTATTCCTTGGGAATGCCGATCTTGAGGCCTTTCACGTCGCCGGTCAGCGCGGCTTCGAAATCGGGCACGGCGATCGGCGCCGAGGTCGAATCCTTCGGATCATGCCCGGCCATCGCGCCGAGCATGATCGCCGCGTCGCGCACGGTGCGGGTCATCGGCCCAGCCTGGTCGAGCGACGAGGCGAAGGCGACGATGCCCCAGCGCGAGCAGCGACCATAGGTCGGCTTCAGCCCGACGATGCCGGTAAAACTGGCCGGCTGGCGGATCGAGCCGCCGGTGTCGGTGCCGGTCGCGCCATAGGCCACGCGGGCCGCGACCATGGCGGCCGAACCGCCGGACGAACCGCCGGGCACCAGCTTGGCGTTCGAGCCTTTGCGCTTCCACGGATTCTCGACCACGCCATAGGCGTTGGTGGTGGTCGACGACCCCATCGCGAACTCGTCCATCGCTGTCTTGCCCAGCATCACCGCGCCGGCCTTGCGCATATTGGTGGTGACGGTCGACTCATAAGGCGGCACGAAATTCTCGAGAATCTTCGAGCTGGCCGTGGTGCGCACGCCTTCGGTGCAGAACAGGTCTTTGATGGCGACAGGCACGCCTTCCATCGCCCCGCCTTCGTTCTTGCTGAGGCGCGCGTCGGACTCTTTCGCCAGCTTCAGCGCCAGTTCGGGCGTCTCGGTGACGAAGGCATTGAGGTGCCGGTTGGCTTCGACCGCGGCAATACCGGCCTGAGCCAGTTCGACCGCCGAGAAGGTTTTCTTGCGCAGCCCGTCACGGGCTTCGGCCAGAGTCAGGTGAGTGAGCGCGGCCATTATTCGACCACCTTCGGCACGAGGTAGAACCCGTCGAATTTCTCGGGCGCGTTCGCCAGAACGGCATCGCGCTTATTGCCGTCGGTCACCTCATCGGCGCGGCGCGGCAGGTCCATATGGGCGACGCTGGTCATCGGCGCGACGCCATCGGTATTCACCTCGGCCAATTGCTCGATGAATTGGAAGATGTTGGAAAGCTCGCCGGCGATGGGATCGAGCTCCTCGTCCTTGACGGCAAGGCGTGCGAGCGTGGCGATGTTGCGGACGGTGGTGCGATCAATGGCCATGGGAATATCTCTGGGAGGATATCTCTTTGGGAAGGCGCGGAAAGTAGCAGAGGGCGCAAGGTGGGCGCAACGTCTAGCGCAACGATGAAAAATCACCTTGTACAAAGGAGCGCCAATGGAATCAGTTGATTAAATCACTCATATATGCAATTGTATATACATCTCATCGATCATTCTCCGCTCTTCGTGGAGAACCAGACGAAAGGAGATCTGCCGTGAAATTTACATATCGCGAAGCCGGGTACTACGCCCGGCTGTGGAGATCGTTCCCATGTTTGGTGATTTCGAATGGGACTCGCGCAAACGCGAGACGAATCTAGAAAAGCACGGCATCGACTTTGAAGAAGCGATGCTTATTTTTCGGGGGCCGATTCATATCCAGTCGGCTCGACCTGGAGCAAATGGTGAAGAGCGACTTATGGCGATCGGTGTTCTTGAGCATCGCCCCATAGCCGTCATCTTCACAACGCGTGATGAGGTGTGTCGATTGATATCGGCACGTCGAGCGAGGCAAGGTGAGCGAACAGCGTACCGTAAGGCGTTCTCTGAAAAATCCTCGTAAGGGAAAAACGGATTGGAAGCGCGTCGATGCGCTGACCGATAAAGATATCGAACGCGCGGTAGCCAACGATCCTGACGCGGCCCCCCTCTTTGACGAAGAGTGGTTTAAGGATGCCGAACTCGTCTATCCCGACAAGCAGATGATCAGCATCCGCCTCGACGGCGATGTGTTGAAGCATTTCCGCGGAACCGGGCCGCGCTGGCAGACGCGCATCAATTCGGTGCTGAAGGCCTATATCAAGGCCAAAGATAAGAAGCGCGCCTGAGCCTTTCGCGACGTCCAACCCCATCCTATATCCATCCGGAACTCGGATGGAGGAGCGAAACATGGCCGATAAAGTCGTGAAATCCGATGCGGAATGGCGGGCGGCGCTGACGCCGATGCAATACGCGGTCACACGCCAGAAGGCCACGGAACGGCCCTTTACCGGCGAATACGAGAAGACGTCCACCCCGGGCACTTATCGCTGCATCGCCTGCGGCCAGGAATTGTTCGCCTCCGAGGCCAAGTTCGATTCCCATTGCGGCTGGCCGAGCTTCACCGCACCCAAGACGGCGGCTGCGGTCGATGAGGAGAGCGACCAAACCCACGGCATGGTGCGCACCGAGGTTCTGTGCTCGAAATGCGATTCCCATCTTGGCCATGTCTTCCCCGATGGCCCCGGCCCGACCGGATTGCGCTATTGCATCAACTCGGCGTCGCTCAAGCTAGATCCTAAGAAGTAGACGCGCCCTCGCGCACCCAGGACAACACGCCGACGACAAGCGCATCGCCCGTATGCGGCGTCTTAGCCGGCGCTGCGGTGATATGGAGATTGTCGCCATCGAGCCGGAATGTCCGAGCCTGTTCCGTGCCGACCCAGGGTTGGAACCAGGCCGTGTCGACGGTGGTGACGAAGCGGTCGGGCGGTTCGAGGCGATATCGTCCTGAATAGGCAATCATCCGGCGGAAGGCATCAGCCAGTTCGGCGTCGGATTTTGGGCGCACCTGGTTCGAGGGTGTGGCCACGGCGGCCATGCGGCCCCCGGGATGCAGGATCAATGTGCCGCTGGGGTCGGCGCCATAAGGATCGAAGCGCTTACCGGTTTGCGGATCTTCCAGATAGAAGGCGCGCAGCCGCCAGACGCCGATGACATCAGAAATCTCAGCCATGACGCCATTACACGAGGCGGCTTTCCCCCTGTCAATCGCGCGCGATCTGGGCTAGGCGTTGCCCATGCCCGTTCTCGCCCCCGCCGCCCTCAAAGCCGCCCTTGGCCGCAACCAACGGGTGCTGGGCCTCGATGTCGGCACCAAAACGGTTGGGCTGGCGCTATCGGACGTGATGCGCAGCATCGCCACACCCTATGACACGATCCAGCGCGGCAAGTTCGGGACCGATGCCAAGACCCTGTTTGCGATCATCGACAAGCAGGAGGTCGGCGGGCTGGTCCTGGGACTGCCTTTGGAGATGGATGGGCGCGAAGGGTCGCGCTGCCAGTCGGTCCGCCAATTCGGCGCCAACCTCCTCGCACTCCGCGATATGCCGATTTCCTATTGGGATGAACGCCTGTCCACGGCCGCCGTTACCCGCACATTGCTGGAGGCCGATGCCTCGCGGAAACGCCGCGATGAGCTTGTGGATAAATTAGCCGCCTCATACATTCTTCAGGGCTTCCTCGACGCGCCGGGCTGAAATATAGTCCGCGCCATGACACAGAACCGATATCCCCATCGTCATCTCCTCGGTATCGAAGGTTTGGGGCCATCGGAAATCACCTACATCCTCGATCTCGCCGATCGTTACGTCGATCAGAACCGTGCCGCCGAGCGCAAAAGCGGCGCGTTGCGCGGCAAGACGGTGATCAATCTCTTCTTCGAAAGCTCGACCCGCACCCGCACCAGTTTCGAACTGGCCGGCAAACGCCTGGGCGCGGACATGATCAATATGCAGGTGGCGGCCAGCTCGGTAACCAAGGGCGAGACTCTGATCGACACCGCCATGACCTTGAATGCGATGCATATCGATGCGCTGGTCGTGCGGCATCCCGACTCGGGCGCGGTGCATCTGCTGTCGCAGAAGGTCAATTGCTCGGTGGTCAATGCCGGCGACGGGCAGAACGAGCATCCGACCCAGGCGCTGCTCGACGCGCTGACGATCCGCCGCCGGTTGGGCCATCTCGACGGGCTGACCGTGGCGATCTGCGGCGATGTGCTGCACAGCCGTGTGGCGCGGTCGAACATCCATCTGCTCAGCACGATGGGCGCGCGGGTCCGACTCGTCGCGCCGCGCACCCTGCTCCCGGCCGCGATCCAGCATCTCGGCGTCGAGGTCTTCAACGACATGCGCGAAGGACTTGAGGACGCGGATATTGTCATGATGCTGCGCATGCAGAACGAGCGGATGAAAGGCAGTTATGTCGCTTCGGTCCGCGAGTATTTCCACTTCTTCGGCCTCGACTACGACAAGCTGCGCATGGCCAAGCCCGATGCGCTGATCATGCATCCCGGCCCGATGAACCGTGGCGTGGAGATCGATTCGGACCTCGCCGACGACGTCGAGCGGTCGATGATCCTGCAGCAGGTCGAAATGGGTGTGGCCGTGCGCATGGCCTGTCTCGAAGCGCTGATGACCGGCAACGAAACGGGGAACGGCTGATGGCGCCGGCTGGACAGATCAATACCGACCGCGCCACCCCGGGCCGTGTGGCCTATGTGAATGCGCGGCTGCTCGATCCGGCTACGGGCATCGACGCCAAGGGCGCGGTGCTGACCGAAGGTGAGTTGATCGTCGATGCCGCCCCGGGATTGTTCGCGGGCGGCGCGCCGAGTGACGTGACCGTGGTCGATTGCCATGGCGCCTGCCTTGCCCCAGGCCTGGTCGATATGCGGGTACAACTGCGCGAACCGGGCGAAGAGCATAAGGAAACCCTGCGCACGGCGGGCGAAGCGGCCGTGGCCGGCGGCGTTACCTCGATGGTGTGTCTGCCCAATACGACCCCCGTGATCGATGACGTCGCGACGGTGGAATTCGTGGCCCGGCGCGCGCGGCTGATCGGACTGGCCAAGGTCTATCCTTACGCCGCCGCCACGCGCGGCATGGGTGGCAAGGAACTGGCCGAAATGGGCCTGCTGAAGGAAGCCGGCGCGCTGGCCTTCACCGACGGCCTGCGCGCTGTGTCCGACGCGCGGATGATGCGCCGCGTGCTCGCCTATGCCGCGACCTTCGATGCGATCGTGATGCAGCATCCCGAAGAGGCCAGCCTGGCCGAAGGCGGGCTGATGAACGAGGGCGAGACAGCCACGCGTTTAGGTCTCGCCGGTATTCCCTCGGCGGCCGAAGCCATCCAGTTGGAGCGCGATCTGCGCCTGGTCGAGATCACCGGCGCGCGCTATCACGCGGCGCACATCTCGACAGCGGCCGGCGCGAACATCATCCGCAGCGGCAAGGCGCGCGGCCTGCCCGTTACCGCCGATACCGCACCACCCTATTTCGCGCTCAACGAGATGGCGGTTGGTGGCTGGCGCACCTTCGCCAAACTCTCCCCGCCCCTGCGCAGTGAAACCGACCGGCGTGCGATCGTCGACGCGATCATCGACGGCACGATCGACGTCATCGTCTCGGATCACGCGCCGCAGGACCAGGACTCGAAGCGCCAGCCCTTCGCGCAAGCCGCGTTCGGCGGTGTCGGCCTCGAGACCCTGCTGCCGGTCACGCTGGAACTGGTGCACAACCGGCATATCAGTCTGCTCCAGGCGATCGAGCGGCTGAGTTGGGCGCCGGCGGAACTGCTCGGATTGCCCGCGGGTCGGCTCAAGCCCGGCGCGCCCGCCGATCTGGTGATCTTCGATGATGAGGTCGGCTGGAAGGTCGATCCCGACAAGCATTTTCGTAGCAAGTCGAAGAACAGCCCCTTCGATGGCCGCCTCGTCCAAGGCAAGGTGTTGCGTACGATCGTCGATGGCCGCTGCGTCTTCCAGGTCGATGCCTGATTACGCGATCACGCTGATCGCCGGCTATCTGCTCGGCTCGATCCCTTTCGGCCTGATCCTGACGCGACTCGCCGGTCTCGGTGATATCCGCTCCATCGGCTCGGGCAATATCGGTGCGACCAACGTCCTGCGCACCGGCAACAAGGCGTTGGCGGCGGCGACGCTGTTGCTCGATGGCGGCAAGGGCGCTGCGGCGGCCATTCTCGGCACGCTCTACGCGGGCACCGATGCCGGCTACCTCGCCAGCCTCGCGGCAGTGATCGGCCACGACTTTCCGGTCTGGCTGCGTTTCAAAGGCGGCAAGGGAGTCGCGACGACTTTGGGTGTGCTGCTCGGCGCGATGTGGCCGGTCGGCGCGATCGCCTGTGCGACCTGGTTGGCGGTCGCCGGCCTGTTCCGCTTCTCATCGCTCGCGGCTTTGACGGCATTCGCCCTGTCGCCGGTCGTCGCCTATTTCGTTGAGGACGTTCGCGCCGCGATCCTGGCCGCGATACTGGCCGTCCTCGGTATTGCCCGACATCACGCCAATATCCGCCGCCTCCTGAAAGGCGAAGAACCGCGAATCGGCGGTAAAAAGGTCTAAAACAATCCGTTCTTGACTTGTTCTATTTGTAACCGCAGGCTTGCCGCGCCATGAGCGACCGGCTGCGCAGCACCTCCGATACCGAACGCATCGACTGGATCCGGCTGTACCGCAGCCAGGGTGTCGGCACAGCCACCTTCTTTGCCCTGCTCCAGTATTTCGGAACGGCCGCGCGGGCACTCGAAGCCCTGCCCGAACTCGCCCGGCGTGGCGGCAGCAAACAGGCGCCCAAGATCGCTGAGCCCTCGATCGCCGAACGTGAGTTGGAGGCGCTGGCCAAGCTGGGCGGGACGCTGATCCTGGCCAAGGACCCTGGTTTTCCCGAGCCGCTATTTGTGCTCGACACGGTTCCATTTCTGATGGTCGTCGGCAAAGCCGAGGTTTTGACCAAACCGTCGATCGGCATCGTCGGCTCGCGTAACGCTTCGGCGGCCGGGCGGCGGATCGCGCAAACCCTGGCCACCGATCTAGGCCGTGCCGGTTTGATCGTCGTTTCGGGCCTCGCGCGCGGCATCGATGGTGCGGCCCATGAAGGCGCACTGGCGACGGGCACCGTTGCTGCGCTGGCCGGTGGCGTCGATGTGATCTATCCGCCCGAGCACGCCAAGCTTTATGGGCGCATCCTGGAAACCGGCTGCGTCATTTCCGAAATGCCCCCTGGGACCGAACCGCAGGCCAGTTACTTCCCACGCCGTAACCGGCTGATCTCGGGCATGGCGCTCGGTGTGGTCGTGGTCGAAGCGGCCGCGCGGTCCGGCTCACTGATCACCGCCCGCCTCGCCCTCGAACAAGGCCGCGAGGTCTTCGCCGTCCCCGGCTCGCCCCTCGACCCGCGCAGTCAGGGGGCGAATGGGCTGATCCGCCAGGGCGCGACCCTGACCGAGTCGGCAGCCGATGTGCTGGACGGTTTGGGCGTGATCCAGAACCGGCAGATTGCCGAATCGGGGCCCAAATCCGACCCCACGCCACCCCAGGCGGCCGACGAAAAGACCCTGGTCGAGACCCGCAAACAGGTCGAGAGCGCGCTAGGCCCGACTCCCGTGCCAGTTGACGAAATCATTCGTCAATGCCAAGTCTCTGCCGCCATCGTGTCGATGGTCTTGCTTGAATTGGAGCTGGCAGGGCGCCTGGAACGGCATCCGGGCGGCAAGGTCGCGAAGGTTTATTGACATTCAATATCAACCTCTTGCGGTCCGGTCTTTCAGCCCCATATAAGAATTCATACAAGGCGAGAACGCCTGGAGTTGTGATGCAGGTTGTCGTCGTTGAGTCCCCCGCCAAGGCTAAAACTATCAATAAGTATCTGGGGCCTGGCTACCAGGTCCTGGCCAGCTATGGCCATGTGAGCGACCTGCCGCCGAAAGACGGATCCGTGCGTCCGGACCAGGACTTCGCCATGGATTGGGAAGTCGATACCAAGTCCGAGAAGCATGTCCGCGAGATCGCAGCTGCGATCAAGAACGCCGACGGATTGATCCTGGCGACTGACCCGGATCGTGAGGGCGAAGCCATTTCCTGGCATGTTCAGCGCGTGTTGGAGGACCGCAAGGCCCTCCATGGCATGCCGGTGAAGCGCGTCGTCTTCAACGAAATCACCAAGGCCGCGATTCTCGAGGCGATGAAGCATCCGCGCGACCTCGACCAGGAATTGGTCGACGCCTATCTGGCGCGCCGCGCACTCGATTATCTGGTCGGCTTCACCCTCTCCCCAGTTTTGTGGCGCAAATTGCCCGGTAGCCGCTCGGCCGGCCGTGTTCAATCTGTGGCGCTGCGCCTGATCTGCGAGCGCGAATCCGATATCGAGAAGTTCAATGCGCAGGAATACTGGTCGCTGGAAGGCGACTTCCTGAATCCGCGCAATGAGCTGATCACCGCCAATCTGGTCCGCCTGGACGGCGTGAAGCTCGACAAGCTCGACCTGAAGAACGAAGCCGCCGCCCGCGCCGCCGAGGCCAAGGTGCGCACCTCTGCTTTCCATGTCGCCGGGATTGAGCGCAAGCAGACCCGCCGCAATCCGTGGCCGCCCTTCACCACCTCGACTCTTCAGCAGGAAGCCTCGCGCAAGCTTGGCTTCTCGGCCAAGCACACGATGGCGATCGCCCAGCGCCTCTACGAGGGCATCGACCTCGGTGGCGAGACGGTCGGCCTGATCAGCTATATGCGAACCGACGCCGTGAACCTGGCCAATGAGGCCGTGGATGCCACGCGCAACTATATCGGCAGCAAGATCGGTGCGAATTACGTGCCCTCCGCGCCCCGCATCTACAAGACGAAGGCCAAGAATGCGCAGGAAGCCCACGAAGCCATCCGCCCGACCGATGTATTCCGTACGCCCGAAGAGCTGAAGAGCCATCTCGACCGCGATCAATTCCGTCTCTACGAACTGATCTGGAAGCGCACTCTGGCTTGCCAGATGGAAAGCGCTGTGCTCGATCAGGTCGCGATCGATATCGACTCGGCTGACGGCAAGGTCGGTTTCCGTGCCACCGGTTCGGTGATCAAGTTCGACGGATTCCTCAAGCTCTATCGCGAGGATCGTGACGACGACGCGGACGAGGATGGCGAAAAAGCCCTGCCCGACGTCAATGACGGCGAGGCGATGGCGCTGAAAGATCTACGCAGCGATCAGCACTTCACCCAGCCGCCGCCGCGTTATACCGAAGCCAGCCTGGTCAAGAAACTTGAGGAGTTGGGCATCGGCCGCCCCTCGACCTATGCTTCGATCATCTCGGTGCTGCAGGACCGCGACTACGTCCGCCTCGATGCGAAGCGGTTCATCCCCGAGGATCGCGGCCGCGTGGTCACGGCGTTCCTCGAAAGCTATTTCGGGCGCTATGTCGAATATGATTTCACCGCCGAACTCGAAAACGAGCTCGACGATATCTCCGGCGCCCGTATTGCCTGGAAGACGGTGCTGAAGCGTTTCTGGGAGGATTTCTCGAAGGCGGTCGATGGCACCAAGGAGTTGCGCGTTTCCCAGGTGCTCGACAAGCTTGACGAGGAGCTGGGCCCGCATTTCTTCCCGGCCCCCGTAGCCGGTCAGCCCGATCCGCGCAAATGTACGGTTTGTGGTACGGGGCGGTTGAGTCTGAAGCTGGGCAAGTTCGGCGCTTTCATCGGCTGCTCGAACTATCCTGAATGTCGGTTCACCCGTCCGCTGGCTGTGGCCGGCAACGACAATGGCGCGGCCGATGACGGCCTCAACGCCGGTGCCAAGGAACTCGGTTTCGATCCGGTGACTAAGCTGCCCGTGACGCTGCGCAAGGGACCCTATGGTCCCTATGTGCAGTTGGGCGAAGTCGTGCCTGCCGAGAAAAAGCCGAAGAAGCCGAAGGCCAAGAAGAAGGCCAAAGGCGAAGCCAAGGAAGCCGCGGCCGAGCAACCCGCCGAGACCGTGGCTGCGCCCGATCCGGCCAAGCCGAAGCGCGTGAGTCTGCCGCGCGGCTTGGAAGCCGCCAGCGTTGATCTCGACAAGGCGCTGAAGCTGCTCTCGCTGCCACGCCTCGTCGGCAATCATCCCGAGACCGGCAAGCCCATCAAGGCGGGTGTCGGCCGCTTCGGTCCGTATCTGCATCACAACGACACCTACAAGTCGTTGCCGGCGGGGGACGATGTGCTCGAGGTTGGTCTCAATCGCGCCGTCGATCTGCTGGCTGATGTGAAGCCGCGCCGCAACCCGGCGAAGGTCATCGGCAAACATCCCGATGACGACAAGCCGGTGACGCTCAGCGCGGGCCGCTATGGTCCGTATGTGACCCATGGCAAGGTCAACGCAACCCTGCCGAAGGGCCGCGAGGAAGTCTCGCTCGCGGAGGCGGTGGAACTGCTAGCCGCCCGCTCTGCCAAGGGTGGTGCGCCGAGCAAGACCAGGGCACCAGCCAAGGCCCCCGCAAAGGCTAAGAGCGCAGCACCTAAAGCGGCCGGCAAGCCTGCCAAGAAAAAAGCTGCTGGCGGGTGATCCTTGGCGAAACGCGGCGGGCCTAAACACGTACCCTTCCCCACCCGCGAGCAGGTGGCCGAATTCATCAAGACGTCCGAAGGCCGTGTGGGCCGGCGCGAGATCGCGCGGGCGTTTTCGATCCGCGGCGATGACCGTCGCCGCCTGACCGAATTGCTCAAAGAACTGCAGCATGGCGGTGAGGTCGAGAAGCATCGCGGCCGCAAGCTGACTGGACCGGGACAGCTTCCCGACACCACCGAGATCATCATCACCGGCACCGATCGCGACGGCGAACTGATCGCCCGGCCGCTGGAATGGAAGGCTGGGACCGCGCCGCCGCGCATCATCATGGCGCCGCAGCGCGACAAGCAGCCGCTCGGTGTCGGCGATCATGTGCTGGCGAAGCTGAGGCGTGTGCGAGGCACTCTCTACGAAGGTCGTGCCATCCGCCGCTTGGCTGAAGGGCCGACACGCGTGTTGGGTCTCTATCAGCGTAACGAACGTGGCGAAGGCCGGTTGCTGCCGACCGATCGCCGCCAGAAAGCCGAATACTTGGTCACCGATGCCGATGCCAATGGTGCCTCGCCGGGCGAATTGGTGGCCGCCGAGATCTTGCCGGGGCGTGCCTTCGGCTTGCGCCCGGCTCGCGTGGTCGAGCGGTTGGGCAGCATGTCCGATCCGCGCGCGGTCAGTCTGATCTCGATCCACACGCACGATATTCCCTACGTCTTCCCCGCGGATGCGCTGCGCGAAGCCAAAGAGGCTGGTCCGGCGCCCTTGGGCCAGCGCACCGACCTGCGGTCCGTGCCGCTGATCACGATCGACGGCGAGGACGCGCGCGATTTCGACGACGCTGTCTGGGCCGAGCCGGCCGAGGGCAATGGCTGGCACGTGATTGTCGCCATCGCTGATGTGTCCTGGTATGTGCGCACCGGCGATCCGCTCGACAACGAAGCGCGCCGCCGCGGCAACTCGGTCTATTTTCCCGACCGCGTCGTACCGATGCTGCCCGAGGAACTGTCCAACGGTTGGTGTTCGCTGAAGCCCAAGGAAGACCGGCCCTGCATGGTCGTCCACCTCTGGCTCGACTCGGATGGCAACCGGCAGCGCTACAAGTTCGAACGCGCGCTGATGCGCTCCGCCGCGCGCCTCACCTACAATCAGGTGCAGGCTGCATTGGATGGTAAGCCAGACGACATAACCGACATGCTGCTCGAACCTGTGCTGCGGCCGCTCGAAAGCGCATGGAAGGCGCTTAACAAGGAACGTCAGCGCCGCGGCACGATGGAGCTGGAACTGGCCGAGCGCCAGGTGATCATCGGTCCCGATGGCCGGATCGCTGCGATCAAGCCGCGTGCGCGCCTCAACGCCCATCGGCTGATCGAAGACTTCATGATCGCCGCCAATGTGGCTGCGGCCGAACAGATCGAGGCGGTGCATCAGCCCTGCATGTATCGCGTGCATGACCAGCCTTCGCCCGAGCGGCTGGAAGCGCTGCGCGTGGTGCTTGAATCGCTCGGGTTGAACCTGCCGAAGGGCGGACGCGTGACGCCGGGGCAGTTCAATATCGTGCTGGCCAAAGCATCGCAGATCCCCGAAGCGCGCATGGTCAATGAGATGATCCTGCGCAGCCAGGCCCAGGCCGTCTACAGCCCCGACAACATCGGCCACTTCGGTCTCGGCCTCGCACGTTATGCCCACTTCACCTCGCCGATCCGGCGCTATGCCGATCTTCTAGTCCACCGTGCGATCATCGCCGGGCTGAAACTCGGCGATGGCGGCCTGCTGCCGGGCGCCGTCGACGAGTTCCATGCGTTGGGCGAGATTATCTCGGGCACCGAACGGCGCGCGGCGACGGCGGAGCGCGATGCGCTCGATCGCTTCACGGTGCTTTACCTTGCAGATCGCGTCGGCGCGACCTTCGAAGGCACGGTCAGCGGCGTGCAGCGCTATGGCCTGTTCATCACCTTGGACGAGACGGGTGCGGATGGCTTGCTCCCCGTCTCCGCCTTGCCTGAGGATTTCTATTTTCACGACGAGCAGCGCCAGACTCTGACGGGCCGGCGCAGCGGACAAGTCTATAAACTGGGCGATGGTGTCACCGTGCGGTTGGCCGAGGCCAATACACTGACGGGCAGTCTCTCCTTTCAGATCGGCGATGGCGGGCCGATGCCGCCACGCCGTGGATCGTTCAAGCCAGGATCGCCGCGCCCGAAACGGGGTGGGCCGCCACCGGGTGTGTCCCGGAGCAAAACAAAGCGTCGTCCCGACCAGAAATCCGGCAAGAAACAGAAATCCAAGGGCAAACGGTAGCGCTGAATCGAGGCGAATTGTCGCCCGCGCCACGCCGACCTTCTGCCCAGGCCCTATTCGTGGCATCATTGGGCCCTGGTAAGAACTGCCACAATCGGCAACGGGGGTAAGCGATGCTCTACTATCTCCACGAGATGCAGAACTACGCGTTGATGCCCGCGCGCGCGATGAGCGACATGCTTCGCTTCGCGCTGACCAACCCGATGAATCCGATCTCGCACACACCGATGGCCAAGCAGATCCTATCGGCGGCCGAGATTTTCGAGCGCCTGACGCGCCAATACACCAAGCCCGCCTGGATGCTCGACGAAACCGAGATCGATGGGCGGAAGGTCAAGATCACCGTCGAGCCGGTGATCACGCGCACCTATTGCAATTTGCTGCACTTCAAGCGCGACGTGGAACGCAAAGATCCGAAGCTGCTGATCGTCGCGCCGCTCTCGGGCCATTTCGCCACGCTGTTGCGCGGCACGGTCGAGGCCATGCTGCCCGATCACGACGTCTACGTGACCGATTGGCAGGACTGCCGCTTCGTCCCGGTGACTGCCGATCGCTTCAACCTGTCGGACTTCATCGATTATCTGATCGACTTCCTGCACTACCTTGGCCCCAACACCCACGCGATGGCCGTGTGCCAGCCGAGCGTGCCGTTGCTAGCCGGCGTGTCCGTCATGTCGACCTGGGGCGACCTCTGCGCGCCGGCCACGATGACGCTAATCGGCGGGCCGATCGATACGCGTGAGAACCCCACCGCCGTCAATAAGCTGGCGATGGACCATGACATCAAATGGTTCGAAGAGAACGTCATCGACACTGTGCCGCCGCCCTATCCGGGCATGATGCGCAAGGTGTACCCGGGCTTCGTGCAGCTCACGAACTTCGTCTCAATGAATCTCGAGAAGCATATGGAGTCGATGAACCAGCTTTTCGACCATCTGGTGCGTGGCGACGAAGAAGAGGCCGAAAAGAAGACGAGCTTCTACGACGAATATCTGTCGGTCATGGATTTGCCCGCCGAGTTCTATCTGCAGACGGTGAAGACCGTGTTCCAGGATCACGCGCTGCCCAAGGGCGAGATGACGGCGCGGTGGCAGCCGGTGGAACCGGCGCGCATTCACCGCACGGCGATCCTTTGCATCGAAGGCGAACTCGATGACATTTGCGGCGTCGGCCAGACCAAAGCGGCGCTGAAGCTGACCACGGGCCTGCCCAATGAAAAGAAGCATTACCATTTGCAGATGGGCGTTGGGCATTACGGCGTGTTCAATGGCGGCAAATATCGCCGCGAGATCGCGCCGTTGATTAAGAAATGGATTCGCACGCACGACCATGAGATTGGCTCGTTGCGCGATAAGACAATCGTGATGCCGGGTCTCGACCGACGCGCGTCGAAGAGCGACGGATCAGCAGCCGATCGCCGTGCTTCACGTGGTGGCGGGAACGGCAAAAGCAGCACGGCGAGGACGGGTACGCCGTCGGAGTGAGCTAAGCCGTTGGAACCAGCGCCGCCAGCGCCTTCCAACTGTCGGGTCCAGGCGCAACCACCAGTGGTTTGGTGATCATCACCGGGCGATAGGGCTCGCCGTCCACGAGCTTGGCCGTACCGCCGGCTTCGAGGTGCATGAGCACCCCGGCCGCGTGGTCCCAGGGGTTCAACCGGCGGAAGACGGCGAAATCGAGCTCACCTGAAGCCAAAGCCAGATAGCCGAGGCCGGCGCTATAGGGGTTCCTTGTGCCGCGCACCTTGGGCTCGATCGCCTTAACTGCGGGCGACCACCAGACGCCGCCGACCATATCGCTAATCGGGCGGTCGGCAGCGACCTTCATCGGCTGGCCGTCGAGCCAAGCCCCCTGCCCGAGCTCGGTATAGGCCGTGCGATTGGGCACGGGATCGTGAATCCAGCCCGCGATCGTTTTGCCTTTGTGGACGAGTGCGACGATCATCGCGAAACCCGGATCGCCCTTGGCGAACATCGCCGTGCCGTCGACCGGGTCGAGAATCCAGACGGGCGCATCGCCATCCAGGCGATCCAGCACACTGGCGTCGGCCGCAGCGGCCTCTTCACCGACCACGACCGAGCCTGGCAGCAGCTTGGTGAGAGCGGCCGTCAGCAGATGTTCGGACTCGATATCGGCAATCGTCACCAGATCGGTCGGGCCGGATTTGGTCTTGATGTCGCCGTCCTTGAGATTGCGGAAACGCGGCAGGACCGCTTCTATTGCCACTTCGCGGATGATTGCCGCGACGCGCTGTGAATCGACAAGCGCCATGGGTCAGACGGGATGTGGGCGGTGAGCGAAGCGCGCGGCATCGGCCGCGTCGAGACGCACAGTTAGATGCGCCGCTTCTTCATCGTCATGCCGCTCAACCACCTCGCCATGACGGTAGAGCCAGGCCAGGGACGCGCCATCGGCATGCGGTATGGCGATCTCAACGGTCTGCCGCGCTTCGCCAAGGTGTTGTTCGATGAGAGCCAGAAGCTCGTCGATGCCTTCGCCGGTCACGGCCGAAACCGGTGCCTGCAGGGCCGCGCGCTGCGATTGGTTGATCAGCACGTCACGGCGCGCTTCCGGCAGCAGGTCGATCTTGTTCAGCACTTCCACCAATCCCCGGTCGACATCCTCGCCTACCCCCAACTCGCGCAGAACTGTCTCGACATCAGCGCGCTGCGCATCCGTGTCCGGATGGGAAACGTCGCGCACATGCAGCAGCAGATCGGCTTCCAGCACCTCTTCGAGCGTGGCGCGGAAGGCGGCAACCAACTCGTGCGGCAGGTCGGAGACGAAGCCGACGGTGTCGGAGAGGATGATCTGCCGTCCCGATGGCAGACGCAGTTCACGCATGGTCGGGTCCAGGGTCGCGAACAGCTGATCGCGTGCCACCACACCGGCGCGGGTTAGCGCATTGAACAGGGTCGATTTGCCGGCGTTGGTATAGCCGACCAGCGCGACGACCGGATACGGCACGCGACGGCGCGCGGCGCGATGCAGCTCGCGGGTTCGCTTGACCACCTCGAGCTCGCGTTTGATCTTGAGAATACGCTCCCCGATCATCCGGCGGTCGGCTTCGATCTGGGTTTCGCCGGGGCCACCGAGGAAGCCGAAGCCGCCGCGCTGCCGTTCCAAGTGAGTCCAGGACCGCACGAGCCGCGATTTCTGATAGTTGAGCGAGGCAAGCTCGACTTGCAGCGTGCCTTCCTTGGTGCGCGCACGAGCACCGAAGATCTCCAGGATCAGCCCAGTGCGATCGATGACCTTGGTGCCCCAGGCCTTCTCGAGATTGCGCTGCTGGACCGGCGATAGGCGCGCATCGACCACCGCGAGCCCGATCTCGTTTTCTTTACAGAGCTCGCCCAGGCGGTCGACGGTGCCTTTACCGATCAACGTAGCGGGTGTGGGCCGTCCGAGCGGGATGATTTCCTTGGCAACGACTGCGAGTTCGATTGCTCGGGCCAACCCAATCGCTTCGGCCAAACGCCCTTCGGGTAGGCGTGCGTTATCTTCGCCTCGCGGTGCCGGATGGACGACGAGAGCGCGGGTTGCGCCGGAACCGTTAACCAGACCTGCCGTCACGCCTCGTCTTCGCCCTCCTTAACGGGCGGCTCGAACAACGAGATCGACGTGCCAGGCATTACGGTTGAGATGGCGTGCTTATAAACCAGCTGGGTATGCCCATCACGGCGCAGAAGCACCGAGAAGTTATCGAACCACGTAACGATACCCTGCAGCTTAACGCCGTTGACCAAGAAGATCGTGACCGGAGTCTTATTTTTGCGGATGTGGTTCAGGAACACGTCCTGAACATTTTGGGATTTCTCGGCAGACATGGCGCTCTCTTTTTCTTGTTGACGAAGGATTTAGTAGACCCACGCCTTGCAAACGCCCCAAAAGACGGGCTTCTAACAAGATATGGGGTGAAGCAACCCACGTACAAGCCCAGTTACGGACTCAAAGGCGGCGAAATGATGGCGTGGCGGGTGAGTTTGGAACTCTTCCACCCCCGGCAAAAGGCTGCGCAATAGGATCGGCGTGCAGCCGGAATCGATTGCGCAATGCATGTCCACCGGTGCGTCACCGGCGAACCAGACGGTCGGGCCCGGCGCGATCCCGGTCCCATCCAAAGCCATATGAACAGGCGCCGTCGACGGTTTGTCGGTAGCGGCATCGCCCGCCCCGACCAGCCGGCCGAAATGCGGAGTCCAGCCCAAATGATCGGCCTCGATTCGCAGGAAGCGTCCCGTTTTATTGCTGACCACGGCGAGATGAACCCCCATCTCGCGCAGATCGGTCAGCATCTGAGCCGCGCCCAACAAGGGGACGAGCCGTTCCATATGGATGGCGGCATATTGCGACAGATAGATGTCGCGCGCTTCTTCCCATCGATTGCCGAACAGCGCCGGGAAGGCATTACGCAGCGATAACGCGACCTGACTCTGAGTCTTTTCCAGGCTCCAGGTTTCATGACCCATGCGCACCAGGGTCTCGTTCATGGCCGCATGGATACAGGGCCAGGAATCGACCAGGGTGTTATCCCAATCGAAGATGATGGCGCGTGGCGCCGGCAGACGGGCCTGGCTCACGCTTGCCCCGCTTCGGCGATCTCGCGTTGATACGCGGCGCGCAGATCCATGGTCATGCTGCCCGGATGGCCGTTGCCGACCGGCTTGCCGTCGATCGAGGTGATCGGCAGCGCCCAGGCCGTGGCGCTGCTCAGGAAGGCTTCCCGAGCGTTCTGAGCCTCGGCGACGGTGAAGGGACGCTCTTCGATTTTCAGCCCGGCTTTCTTAGCCAAGCGCAGGATCGATGTCCGGGTGATCCCGGCGAGGATGTGCGGCCCCACTTCACGCGTCACCAAGGTGCCGTCCTTGGTGACGATCCAGGCATTGGTCGAAGTGCCTTCGGTCACCTTCCCCGCTTCGTCCACCATCCAGGCTTCGTAGGCGCCGGCGCGCCGCGCTTGCTCCTTGCCCAGAATGTTGGGAAGCAGCGATACCGATTTGATATCGACGCGTTTCCAACGAATGTCAGGAATGGTGATGACACCAACGCCGTCATCCAATTGAGCGGTACTTGGCGGCTTGGTGCGGCGGATGGTCATGACCAGTGCGGGCTTGGTTGCGGGATTGGGGAAGCCGTGCTCGCGGCGCGCGACACCGCGCGTGACCTGGATATAGAGCAGCGCGTTATCGAGGCCGTTGCGACGCACGAGTTCACGGGCGACGCCTTGAAGCGCCTTGCGGCCCATAGGGGCGGCGATCTCAAGTTCTTTCAGGCTGCGGTCGAGACGGTCGAGATGGCCGATCTCATCGAGCATCGCGCCATTGTGAACGGCAACCACTTCGTAAACGCCGTCGGCGAATTGGTAACCACGATCTTCGATATGAACGGTGGCCTGGGCCAGAGGCACATAGCGGCCATTAACATAGGCAACGCGCGACACGATCAGAAATACTCCAGACCAACCGAGAAGATCTTTTCCACTTTCCGCACAGCGCCGGCGGCGGCGAACATCACCACGCGGTCGCCGGTTTGCATGACGGTGTTGCCGCGCGGCGTGATGACCTTATTGCCGCGGACCACAGCGCCGATCAGAACGCCGTCGGGCAGATTGATTTCCTTAAGCGGCTTGCCGACCAGCCCCGAGGTTTCGAGCGCATCGGCCTCGATCAATTCGCCGAAGCCTTCCAGCAGCGAATGGGCGGCGCGGATGCGGCCACGGCGGACATGCTGCAAGATGTTCGACACGGTGATCGCATGCGGGCTGATCACCACGTCGATCCCGAGCGTGCTCATCAGCGGCGCGTAATCGCTCTTGTTGACCAGCGCCATGACGCGCCGGGCGCCCTGGCGTTTGGCCAGCAGCGTCGACAGCAGATTGACCTCGTCGTCATCGGTGACGGCGACCACTGTCTCGGTAGAACTGATCGACGCCTCTTCGAGCAGGTCGCTATCCAGCACGTCGCCGTTCAGAACCAGGGTCCGTTGGAGGCCCGAGGCGATCTCCGTGGCGCGCTCTTTGTCGATTTCGATGATCTTGATCGACACGCCGGCGCTCAAGGTTTCGAGCTGCTGGGCCAGAAATTCGCCGACATTGCCGCCGCCGAACACGACGACGCGGCGGGCTTCAGGCTCTTCATGGCCGAAGGCCATCATGGCGCGGGCAACATGCTGGGTATCGACGACGAACATGACCTCGTCGTCTTCGAGGATCTGGTCTTCGGCTGTCGGCACCATCGGCTTACCGTTACGGACAATGCCGACAATGACAATGTTGAGTTCGGGGAAAAGCACCGTTAGCTGGCGCAGCGGCGTATTGAGCAGCGGGCAATTCTCGTCGCAGCGCACGCCGATCAGGCGGACCTTGTCATCGACCAGCGGGATCACCTCAGTGGCGCCGGGCACCTGGATGCGGCGGAAAATCGCACGCGCCACTTCGATTTCCGGCGAGATGATCACGTCGATCGGCAGATGCTCGCGATTGAAGAGCTCCGACCATAGCGGCTTCAGATAAGCCTGGCTGCGCACACGCGCGATCTTGGTCGGCAGCTTGAACAGCGAATGCGCCACCTGGCACGCGACCATATTCACTTCGTCGGCCTGGGTGACGGCGATGATCATATCGGCATCGGCCGCGCCGGCCTGTTCGAGCACGTCGGGATAGGCGGCGTGACCGAGCACGCAGCGCACGTCGAGGACGTCGCCGATCTTGCGAATCAGGTCGGGGCGCTGGTCGATCACGGTGACGTCATTGTTCTCGCCGGACAAATACCGGGCGATAATGAAACCCACCTGCCCCGCCCCGCAGACGATAACCTTCATCGAAAACTCCTGAAATTACGTCCGCACTTTTTCGTCGGTGCGCACGCCGAGCAGCTTCAGCTTGCGGTGGAGCGCCGACCGCTCCATCTCGACGAAGCTCGCTGTGCGGGAGATGTTTCCCCCAAATCGCGTTAGCTGCGCCAGTAGATATTCGCGCTCGAACACTTCGCGCGCCTCGCGCAGCGGTAGGGTCATGATTTCGCTCGATTTTTCGCCGCGCACCACGGCGGGCGTGATGGCGCCCACTTCGGGCGGCAAGGCGTCGGCGTGGATCGGTTCGCGGATATCGCCGCTGGCCATGATCAGCAGCCAATCGACCAGATTGCGCAACTGACGGACATTGCCCGGCCAGTCATAGGCCTGGAGCGCGACCAATGCATCCTCGCCGAATTCGCGCGGCGCCATACCCGAAGTTTGCGCAGCACGCTCGATGAAATAACGGGCCAGGACCGGGACGTCTTCGCGGCGTTCCCGCAACGGAGGCACACGCAGCGGCACCACGTTAAGGCGATAGTAGAGGTCTTCGCGGAAGCGCCCGGCAGTGATTTCGGCGGTTAGGTCGCGATTGCTGGTGGCGACGACGCGGACATCCACTTCGACCCGGCTGCCGCCGACGCGCTCGAAAGTCTGCTCCTGGAGCGCGCGGACGATCTTGCCCTGGGTCGCCATTGGCATATCCGCCACTTCGTCGAGCACCAAGGTCCCGCCATGGGCTTGTTCGAAGGTGCCGATACGCGTTTCGCCGCCATTCACCGAGGCGTCGATGCCGAAAAGCTCCGCTTCCATTCGTTCGGGGTGCATCGTCGCGCAATTGACCAACACGATCGGCCCGGATGACCGTTTCGACAGTTTGTGCAGAAGTCGCGCCGCTACTTCCTTGCCCGATCCAGCAGGGCCGGTGATCAGCACGCGCGAACCAGTCGGCGCGATACGCTCGATCGACTGGCGCAGCTGATTGGCGCTTGGCGAAACGCCCTGAATGTCGTCATCGACACCGGCACGGCGGCGCAGGTCCTCGAGTTCGCGGCGCATTCGTGCTGACTCGATCGCACGCTCGATGACCAGTAATAACCGGTCGGCCTGGAATGGCTTCTCGATAAACTCGTAGGCGCCCTGCTTCATTGCCGCCACGGCGGTTTCGACCGTTCCATGGCCGGTCATCATCACCACGGGCACGTCGGGATGATCGCGCTTGATTTCGGAGAGGATCGCCAGCCCGTCCAAACGACTGCCCTGGAGCCAAATATCCAATAGAACCAGGCTGGGCCGGCGCACGCCGATGGCTTCAAGAGCGGTATCGGCATTACTTGCTTCACGCGTCTGATAGCCTTCGTCGCTCAACAGCCCACTGACCAAAAGGCGGATATCCGCCTCATCGTCCACGATCAGAATGTCATGCGCCATGGCTGCTCACCTTGTTCGGTGGTTCTTTGGCGTCGGCCTCGCGCGTGGGGGTGACATCGCGGGGCCGGAAAATCAGACTGACCGCCGCGCCGGCACCGGCCACATCCGCCAGAACCAATTCGCCGCCATGGTCTTCCATGATCTTTTTGACAATAGCAAGGCCAAGTCCTGTGCCCTTGGCGCGGGTCGTCACATAGGGCTCGGTCAGCCGCTCCCTTTGCTCGGCGGGCAGGCCCTTACCGTTGTCATGAACGGTCAATGTCACGATACCGTCATCGGACCGACTGAGGTTCACGATGATCCGACCCTGTGGCAGATCCGTGCCTTCGCGGCCCTCGATGGCCTCGACCGCGTTCTTGATCACATTGGTCAGCGCCTGCCCCAACTGCCGGGCGTCGCAAGCCATGGTTACCGCCTGCGTGGGCAAGGCGGTTTCGAAGGCGATATTCGGATAGCCGTTACGGGCCAGAAAGACGGCCTGGCGCGCCACGTCGCAGATGTCTTCGTTGCGCATGATGGGTGCCGGCATGCGGGCAAACGAAGAGAACTCGTCGACCATTCGACCGATATCGCCCACCTGCCGCACGATGGTGTCGGTGCAGGAGATGAAGGTCTCTTTGTCGGTGGTGATCTGGCTGAGATACTTGCGCTTGAGCCGTTCCGCCGAAAGCTGAATCGGCGTCAGCGGATTTTTGATCTCATGGGCGATACGACGGGCCACGTCTGCCCAGGCCGCTTGGCGTTGGGCCATTACGAGGTCGGTTACATCGTCGAAGGTCACGACATAACCGGATGCCTCGACCTCTTCGCTCCGTTCGCCGACGATGCGTACCAGAAATACCCGCGCGCGGCCCTGATGGACGACGCGGATTTCGTCCTGGACGAAACCGTCGGCGCGCTTACGGACATTGGCCAACAGCAACGCCATCTCCGGCACAACCTCGGCCAGGGGGCGACCGGCCATCGCGCTCGGATCGAGGCTGAGGAGTTCGGCGGCCGACCGATTGGGAAGTTCGATACGGCCCTCGCGATCGAGGCCGATCACCCCGGCCGTGACGCCCGACAAGACGGCTTCGCTGAAGCGGCGGCGTTCGTCCAATTCGCGGTTGGTCTCGATCAGTTCGGCGCGTTGGGCCGAAAGCTGGCTGGTCATGCGGTTGAAGGCCTGGGAGAGCGAGTCGATCTCGTCACCGGGCTCTTCGTCGTGTACTTCGACGCGCGCCGACAAATCGCCTCCACGCACCCGTTCCGCAGCATCGATCAGCCGCGCGATCGGATTGGCCAGCCGCGTCGCCAGAGTCAGGCCGACCCAGACAGCGCCCAACAACAGCAGAAGCGCGATGATGACGTAGATGATGGTAAAGGTGATCTCGAGACTGTGGCGCGAACCCTGCAGTTTGTCGTACTCGGCGTTGGCACGGTTGGTCCGTTCGACGTGGTCGAGCACGCGCGGGTCGACGAATCGGCCGACGTAGAGGAACAAGTCGCGGTCGAGGCCCGGCTGAAGCAGCGCCAACGCGCGCACGCGCTCATCGCCAGGGCTGGTGATTACTACCACTTCGCCGTTACGGGCACGCTCATAGGCCCATTTCGGGATTTGTGGGATCGACGCCTCGAGCGAATAGGCCAAGCCCGCCCGGCCGAGGACTTCGCCCGTCGAATCGAAGACTACGGCTTCACTTAGGGTGCGAACCGCAGCCTGCGCCGACAGAATCTGACCCAACAGTCCCGGCGCTTGAGCCAGGGAGAGGCTCTCCCGATTCAGATCATTGGCCATTGCAAGGGCATCGCCACGGATGACCTGCTGGTGTTCTTCGAGATAGGCGTTAGCGACTGCCGAGGATTCCTGAATTGCTGTACTGACGCGGGCGTTGAACCACTCTTCGATGCCGAATTGGATCAGCAGTGCGGATAAAACTGCCACGACGATCGCGGGCGTGACCGAAACGACGGAGAACATAACGACGAGACGGACGTGGAGCCGCGATCCGGCCGCGCCGCTTCGTGTCTCGATCCAAACCCGGACGATGCGCAAGACGACCAGTGCGCCGATCAGAAGGATCAGGACAAGGTCAATCGCCAGAAGGACGATGACGCCTTTGGGCGCTGTGCCGCCGAGGGCATTGCCACCGGCAAGTGCGACATAAGTAGCGATGCCGGCCAGCACGACCGCGAGCGCCAAAGCCGCAGTCAGTGCACGGCCGACCCGCAGGCGCTGCGTGGCATCCCATAGACGAGCGGTAAAAGGCCGCGGCGACGCAGCCTCAGTAGAAGACGTTGTGGCCATTCGGGCCTTATTTGACCCCGCGGACGACCTGAATGTCGAGGTCTCTGATTTTACGCCTCAGCGTATTCCGATTCAGTCCCAAAACATGAGCTGCTTTGATCTGGTTACCACGGGTCGCTTCGAGCGCGATCGTAATCAGGGGCCGCTCGACCTCGCGCAAAACGCGGTCATAGACGCCGGCCGCCGGCAAACCATCGGTATGGGCGGCGAAATAGCCGCGAAGATGGCGTTCGACCGCGGCCGAAAGACCCTCGCCGTCCACCGCCGCCGCCTTTTCGGCGCCTGGCGCTGCGCCTGACAGTTCGGCTTCGATGACATCGATGCCGATCAGCTCCTGCGAATACAGTGCTGCCAATCGGCGGACGAGGTTTTCGAGTTCGCGGACATTGCCCGGCCAGCGATAACGCTTGAGCCGCTCCATCGCCTGGGTATCGATCGACTTGCTAGGCAGCCCTTCGGCGGCCACCTGCGCCAGGAAGTGGCTGGCGAGTTCGGGAATATCCTCGGTGCGCTCGCGCAGAGGCGGCAAGCGGATCGGCACGACGTTCAAACGGTAGAACAAGTCTTCGCGAAATAGGCCCTGGCGGATCAGCTGGGTCAGATCGCGATGGGTCGCGGCGACGATACGCACATTGGCGCGGATCGGGGCACGACCGCCAACCGTCGTGTATTCGCCTTCCTGGAGCACGCGAAGCAGACGGGTTTGGGCTTCCGGCGGCATATCACCGATTTCGTCGAGGAACAGCGTGCCACCCTCGGCCTGTTCAAAACGGCCGGTCGCGCGCTGTGTGGCGCCGGTGAAGGCGCCGCGCTCATGACCGAACAATTCAGACTCGATCAGCTCGCGCGGAATGGCGGCCATATTGATCGCAACGAACGGCCCGGTGCGGCGCTTGCCGTAGTCGTGGAGCGCGCGGGCGGCCAGTTCCTTGCCGGTGCCGGATTCGCCGGTGATCATCACGGTGAGATCGGTGCCCATCAGGCGCGCCAGCGTGCGATAGATCTCCTGCATCGCCGGCGAACGGCCGATCAGCGGCAGCTTCTCTTCGGCGACTTCACTGCGGGTGCTGGATGCCGGACTCGGCGCCGAAAGTGCGCGTTCGACGACACTCACCAATTCGCGAATATCGAAGGGCTTCGGCAGATACTCGAAAGCGCCGCGCTGGGTCGCCTTGACGGCAGTCAGCAGCGTGTTCTGGGCGCTCATGACGATGACACGCAGCTCGGGGCGCAGGCGCTTGATGCGGGGCAGCAGTTCGAGCCCGTCTTCATCGGGCATCACCACATCGGTGATCACCAGATCGCCGTCGCCATCGGCTACCCAGCGCCACAAGGTTGCGGCGTTGCCTGTGGTGCGCACGTCATAGCCCGCGCGGCCCAGGGCTTGGCTCAGAACGGTACGAATGCCGCGGTCGTCATCAGCAACAAGAATGGTCGAGGTCACGCCTCAGGCTCCTGATCCGACACCACCGGCAGCAAGACGCGGAACACGCATCGCCGGGGTTGTCCATCGAACTCGATCACGCCGCCATGGTCGTCGATGATCTTGGCGACCAGTGCCAAGCCGAGGCCGGAACCGGTCGGCTTGGTGGTGACGAAGGGATCGAAAAGGTGTTGGCCGATATCGTCTGGAATGCCGGGACCGTTGTCCTGGACGCCGACGACCAACGGCAGATGAAGCCGAGTATCGCTGCCCGGCACCGCCAAGCGGATGCTGTGCTGGAACGACGTCGTGAGCACGATCTCGGCGCTCTCGTCCGGCGCGGCTTCGGCAGCGTTCTTCACCAGATTGAGGAAGACCTGGATCAGCTGATCGCGGTTGCCGAACACCGGCGGCAGCGAAGGATCGTAGGTCTCGATGAATCGAACGTGGCGGCCGAAGCCCGCCTGGGCGATGCGGCGCACATGTTCGAGCACGCTGTGAATATTGACCGCATTGCGTTGGATCGGGCGCTTATCGGAAAACACTTCCATGCGATCGACCAACGCCACAATGCGGTCGGCTTCGTCGCAAATCAGCCGCGTTAGCGTACGGTCCTCGGCCGAGCATCCCTGCTCCAGCAACTGTGCCGCGCCGCGGATACCCGACAGCGGATTCTTGACTTCATGCGCCAGGATCGCAGCCATGGCCGTCACTGAGCGTGCCGAATTGCGATGGGTTAGTTTGGCGCCGATCTTCAACGCCAACGACTGTTCGTGGAACGACACCACCACCCAATCGGGGATTTCGGCCATCGGCGAGACTTCGATATTGACCACGCGATGGCCGGTGCGCGGCGAGTCGAGTGTGACGCCATGCTCGGATACACTGGCGCCCGTGTCGCGCGCCTGTTCGATCAGCGAGAAGACCGGACTGTCGGACGGCAGGATCGTATCGAAGCCGCGTCCGACGAGATGGGCCGCGCCTGAATCGAACAGCGCTTCAACGGCGGAATTAACCTGCTGGATCACGCCCTCTTCATCCAGCACGAGAACCGGCGAATTGAGCGCGTTGAGGATCGCCACAGCATCGGGTGGCGTCGGCGGCGACTTGCGACGCAGGAAAGCGAGACGGCGACTCACGCTGCTTCGCACTCCGGCTGCTGGAGTTGCGCGTCGTAGAACTCCTCGATCATCCGGCGTACCACATCGGCATCGAGCGATTGGTTGACCGCGGCACGGAATTTCGCCGAATCGCGCAGGCCGCCCGAATACCAAGCCACATGCTTGCGCGCCATGCGGCAACCGATCTCGACGCCGTAGTGTTCGATCATCGCATCGAAATGCTCGAGCAGAATCGCACGCTGCATCTCAAGCGGCGGATCGGCACGGCGTTCACCGGTGGCCAGGAAATGCGCGACTTGGCCCGGGAACCAGGGCTTGCCATAGGCGCCACGGCCGATCATCACTGCATCGGCGCCTGAAGCGTCCAGAAGCTCTTTCGCGCCGTCGAGCGTGGTCACGTCGCCATTGCCGACGACGGGAATGCTCACCGCTTCCTTCACTTTGCGGATGAAGGCCCAGTCAGCGTGACCGGTATAGAACTGATTACGCGTCCGTCCATGCACCGTGACCATACGGATGCCGCACTCTTCGGCGATCTTCGCGAGTTTCGGCGCGTTGCGATTGGCATCGTCCCAGCCGGTGCGCATTTTCAGCGTGACGGGCAGTTTCACCGCCTTCACGACGGCTTCGAGAATGCTGGACGCCAATGTCTCGTCGCGCATCAGCGCCGAACCGGCGTCACCATTGACGACCTTCTTCACCGGGCAGCCCATGTTGATATCGATGATGGCGGCGCCCTTGTCTTCGTTGAGGCGGGCGGCTTCGGCCATCACTTCGGGTTCGCAGCCGGCAAGCTGGACCGAGGCAGGCGCCTCGTCGAATGCGATGGTGGTCATGCGCTGGGTCTGGCGATTGGCGCGGATCACCGCTTCGCTGGCAATCATTTCGGATACAACCAGCCCTGTACCCAGCCTGCGGGCCAAGCGGCGGAACGGCATATCCGTCACCCCCGACATGGGGGCGAGAATGACTGGGTTATCAAGCGTGACAGGACCAATACGCAGGGACATGACTTCGCCTATGACGGAATGAGGTAAATCCTAATTGTGCACAGCAGCATTGGCAACTGCGTTGTGACTAATTTTTCAGCAACTCTAGATTGTCGCTTAGATGATAGGCATCTGATGGACGAACTTGACGCCGAAATAGCCGAGAACGACCAGCAAATAGGCCAATAGAACAATCCGAGCCACCACTTGCCCCGGCACCCCCAATAAGCGACGGCCAAGGAGCAGCAACGCGATAATGACGAAGGCCGAGAGGATCATCATCGTCTTGTGATCGGCCACCAGGAGCCGCCCCGTCGCGGCCCGCTCTAATACCATGCCGGTCAGAACCCCGATCGCCAGGATAATCTCGGCGATGATCAAGAGGTTAGCCGAAAGGCGGTCGCTTTCGGCAGCGGCAGGAAGGCGGTTAGAGAGCCATCCACGCCGTTTCGCTTTGAGGGCCCGCGTCTGAATATAAGAGGCCAAGGCGCCAACGGCGGCGACTGTCAGCAGGCCCAGAGTCAGGACGGCGACGGCGATATGAATACCTAACCATGTGGCGGCGGGTTCATTGACCGGGACGACCGGCACCGATGAGAAGGCCCAGCCGAACAGTCCCCATATAAAGAGGTACGGCACCAGCAAGGGCGCCAAACGCCAGGCCTGTCGGTTGATCAGCGCCGTATCGGCGAACACGATCATTCCGGCCGCAACCCCCACCCACAGCGTGGCAGACAGAGACGCATTCCAATTGTCAGCAATCTGCGCGGCTGCCCAAACGGTCGGACCGGCGACGCCCAGCACGAGCGCCAACCAAAAACGGCTATCGCGTTCCGGCTCGCGCCGCGCGGCAACAGCCATCGACGGCACCATACAAAGAAGAGCAATGATCGAATAAATCGCGTTCGGCACGGCGCGACTATAACCGCGGCTGGCTCAGAGTGCTACCGCGCGGCCAACAGGGCGAGCGTTGTCAGGGTACCCGCCAGCGCGATGACCGCGGCCACAGGCAGTGGCGTTACGGCATGCAGCGCGCCGATCGAGAGCGCCGAAATGGTACCCACCGAGAACTGGATCGATCCCATGAGGGCTGCGGCCGCGCCTGCGTTCTTCTGCTGATCTGCCAAACCTAAGGCAGTCGAATTCGGCATCACGATGCCGTTGCAGGCGACATAGAGGAACAGCGGCACGACGAAGGCGATCATGCCGCCCCATTGTGTGACGGCGACGATGAACATGGCGACGCCAACGAGCATCTGAAACGCGCCGGCGGCACGGAGCATGGTGGCGGCGCCCAAGCGATGGATCAGCGCGCGGTTGATCTGTGAGGCCGCCATGATGCCTGCGGAATTGATCGCGAAAAGCCAGCCGTAATGCTGTGGTGCGAGTTTGTAGCCTTCGATAAAGACGAAAGGTGAGCCGGTGATGTAGGCGAAGAGCCCGCCATATCCGAACGCGCCCGACAGCGCGACCATCAAATAGCGGCGCTGCATGAGAAGGCTAGCGTACACTTTGACGATGTTGCCCAGCGCGAGTGAATGCTCGGGATCGCTTTTGCGGCTTTCCGGCAAGCGGAATACGACTGAGGCCAGTGACAGCGCTCCGGCGAGCGTTATCGCCCAAAAGATCGATTGCCAATCGAACCACAGCAAAAGATAGCCGCCGATCAAAGGCGCGACGATCGGTGCGATGACCATCACCAACATCAGAGTCGAGAAGACGCGAGCGCCCTCCTCGGGCTTGAAGAGATCGCGCACGATGGCGCGCGATATGACGGTTCCCGCGCAGGCGCCGAACGCCTCGATGAAACGCAGCGCGATCATCGTGTCGACCGACGGCGCGAGCGCGCACAGTCCGGACGTTAGGGTGAACAACCCGAGCCCCCAATAGAGCGGCGGCTTGCGGCCGAACCGATCGGAGAGCGGGCCGTATATCAGCTGACCAGCGGCAAAGCCGAAGAAGAAGGTCGCGACCGTGATCTGCACCTGCGACGACGTACCGCCCAACGCACGTGCCACTTCGGGCAGCGCCGGCAGATACATGTCGGTGGCGAGTGGGCCGAAGGCGGCGAGAGAGCCGAGAATCAGGATGAGCTCGATACGCCCGGTTTTGGCTGCCATACGGTTCAGACCCGCGTTGTGATGGGCTGTGATTTTGCCCGTCCTGATATAGTGATTGCCGCGCGGCTTGGGAACGGCAATCGGATGCCGAAGCGCCTTGGCAGCGCCCGTTGGCCCAGCTAGGTTACGCGCCTGTTCCTTGGGGGCATGATGGGTCGGTGTGTCGCATTGATCGTGGCGGCGGGGCGCGGCAGCCGCATGGGCGGGCCGATGCCGAAGCAGTGGCTCGATCTCGCCGGGCGGCCGGTGTTGCGGCACAGCCTTGATGTGTTTTCGTCACATCCTTCGATCGCGGCCGTGCGCGTGGTCATCCACCCCGATGATCGCGCTCTCCTTGAAAAGACCGCGGCCGGGCTGAGTATCGGCGAGCCGATCGCCGGCGGTGCGACGCGGCAAGACTCGGTGCGGCTCGGACTCGAAGCCGTTGCCGATGACAAACCCGATCTGGTTCTGATCCATGATGGCGCGCGCCCCTTCGTCGATGCCGCTACAATAGATCGTGTCATCACGGCGCTCGCAGTTCATCCAGGCGCGATTCCCGCCCAGCCGGTTCACGACACGCTCAAGCGCGTTAACGGCACCGTGATCGAAATGACAGTGCCGCGCGCCGGTCTCTGGCGTGCGCAGACACCACAGGGTTTCCGCTTCGCCGATATCCTGAAGGCGCATCGCGCCGCCGCGGGACAAGAACTGACCGACGATGCGGCCGTTCTCGAACATGCCGGACTCGACGTGGCGATCGTTCCTGGCAGTGAGGACAACATCAAAATCACTACCGGCGAAGACTTGGAACGGGCTACGGAGCGGCTGATGATTCACGGCGAGACACGCGTCGGTACGGGTTTCGATGTGCACCACTTCGTGCCGGGCGACCATGTAATGATCGGCGGCGTACGCGTGCCGCACGACCGGTCGCTCGAGGGCCACTCCGATGCCGATGTCGCGCTGCATGCGCTGACTGATGCGATCCTGGGCGCCGTGGCGGCCGGCGATATCGGCCGGCACTTTCCGCCCTCCGACCCGCAATGGAAAGGCGCAGCCTCATCGAAGTTCCTGGCTCATGCCGCGTCACTGGCGGCCAAGGCTGGCGCGACCATCGTGCATGTCGATGTGACCGTGATCTGCGAAAAGCCGAAAGTCTCGCCGCACGCGGCAGCGATGACGACTTCGATTGCCAATATCCTCGGGATTGAGGAAGGCCGTGTCAGCGTCAAAGGAACGACCACGGATAAATTGGGCTTCACCGGCCGCGGCGAAGGGATTGCCGCTCAGGCCGTGGCGACCGTCAGGATAATAAGCCCGCGCGGCGTTTGAGCGGGCCAACGCGGAGGCGTTGGCCGTCCTAGACACGAGTCTCGGCGCTGATCCAGTCGAGATAGGGTTGATGCCCGGCCGCAATCGGCCAGGCAACGATGCAGGGTACCTGATAGGGGTGTAGTGTCTTGATCCGCGCGATCAGGACCGGCAATTGCGCTTCGGTCGTCTTGGCGATGAAGGAAACCTCGCCCTCCTCCATCACCTTGCCTTCCCAGCGATAGACCGAGGTCATCGGCCCAAGGATATTGGCGCAGGCGGCCAGCCGCTCATCGACGATCGCTCGGGCGATCTTGAGCGCGGTCTCGTGGTCGGGCGCAGTCACATAGACGGAATGGTGGGCCATGACGTCCCTCCGCCGAAGGCTAGGCCGCGACGATCTTGCCGTCCTGCAGGCGCATCACCCGGTCCATGCGGCGGGCGAGGTCGAGATTGTGGGTCGCGATCAGCGCCGCTAGGCCTGAACTGCGCGCCAACTGGACCAACTCGTCGAACACGGTGTCGGCGGTATGCGGATCGAGATTGCCGGTCGGTTCGTCGGCCAGAAGCACGCTCGGTTTGTTGGCCAGCGCGCGGCAAATCGCGACGCGTTGCTGTTCGCCACCGGAGAGCTGACCGGGCCGGTGCGAGGCGCGCGGTTTCAGGCCCAGGCGGTCCAGCAATTCGAGGCCGCGGACGGATGCATCGCGCCGCGACTTGCCGGCGATCATCTGCGGCAGGACCACATTCTCCAGCGCCGAGAACTCGGGCAGCAGGTGATGGTATTGGTAGACGAAGCCGAGTGTTTTGCGGCGGATCGCGGTACGGCGGTCATCGGGAAGCTTGCCGCAGGCGGTGCCGCCGATCCGCACATCGCCCTCGCCCGGATGTTCGAGCAGGCCGGCGATATGCAGCAGCGTCGATTTGCCGGCGCCGGACGGAGCCACCAGGGCGACGATCTCGCCTTCGCGGATTGCCAGATCGACGCCATTCAACACACGCAACTCATCGCGGCCCTGCTTGAAACCACGCGTTACGCCGTCGAGGACGAGAGCCGGCTCACTCATAGCGCAAGGCCTCGACCGGATCGAGCCGCGCCGCCCGCCAGGACGGATAGATCGTTGCGGCGAAAGACAGGCCCAGTGCCATCAGAACGACGGTAATGACGTCACCTGATTCCACCTTGGCCGGCAGCTGGCTCAGGAAATAGATCTCGGGCGAGAAGAGCTGCGTGCCGGTCAGCGATTGTAAGAATTGGCGGATGCTCTCGATGTTGAACGCGAAGGCCATGCCGAGGATCAGCCCGGCCCCTGTTCCCACCAGACCGACCGACGCGCCGTCGAGGAAGAAGATGCGCATGATCATGCCGCGCGTCGCACCCATGGTGCGCAGGATGGCGATGTCCCGCCCCTTGTCCTTCACCAGCATGATCAGGCTCGAAATGATGTTGAACGCGGCCACCAGGATGATCAGGGTCAGAATCAGGAACATCACGTTCCGCTCGACCATGACGGCATTGAAATAGCTGGCATTGGCGCGTTGCCAGTCAACGATACGCACCGTCCCCTTGGTGGCGTCGAAGATGGCCCGCGTTTCGGTGGAGATATCGTCGGGATTCTTCACCATCACCTGAATTTCGCTGACCTTCTGCGGCAGGCCAAAATAGACCTGGGCGGCGTCGAGCGGCATGAAGATGTAGCTCGAATCATACTCGTACATGCTGACATTGAAGGTCGCGACGATATGATAGGCCCGCACGCGCGGCACGGTCCCGAAAGCGGTCGCATTGCCTTTCGGCGAGATCAGGGTGATCGGATCGCCGATCTTGAGGCCGAGCTTCTCTGCCAGCCGGTCGCCGACGATTACCGCATCATCGCCGGTAAAGGCTTTCGCGTCGCCTTGGATACCCTTGCGGATGATATCGCGCGCCATCAGATCGTTGGGACGAAGGCCGCGGACCAGGGCACCGGACGCGCCGCCAACCGCTGACGTGGCCATCACCTGGCCTTCGACCATGGGTGTGACGGAAACCACGCCTGGCACTTTGGCGATGGTACCGGCAAGCGTGTCAAAGTCAGTGATCCCACTCGGACCGGCGGCATAGACGCTGACATGACCGTTGAGGCCGAGGATACGGCCCATAAGTTCCGCGCGGAACCCATTCATCACCGACATGACGATGATCAAGGTCGCGACGCCAAGCGCGATGCCGAGTAGCGAAAACCAGGCGATGATCGAGATGAAACCTTCGCGCCGCCGCGACCGCAAATAGCGGAGCGCGACCATCCGTTCGAACGGCGAAAACAAGCGGCGGACCCCTTTTCTTATAGTTTTGCTGGCTTGGCGAAACGCGCCAAGGCCGCATCGACCGACATTTCTTCCTTGGCCGTGGCGCCGCGCTTCTTGACCTCGACAGTGCCGCCGGCGATGCCTTTCGGCCCGACGACCACCTGCCAAGGCAGGCCGATCAGGTCCATCTCCGCGAATTTCACGCCGGCGCGGTCGTCGCGGTCGTCATAAAGAACGTCGTCACCGAGTGCGCGATAGATTGTCTCGCAGGCCTCGTCGCATTTCGCATCGCCAGGCTTGAGATTGATCAGGCCGACACGGAACGGGGCCACGGGCTCGGGCCAAATGATGCCGGCATCGTCATGACTGGCTTCGATGATCGCGGCCACCAGGCGCGACACGCCGATGCCATAAGAGCCCATTTCCACCGTGATCTGCTCGCTATTCGGACCGGGCAGAACCGCGCCCATGGGCTTCGAGTATTTGGTGCCGAAATAGAAAATATGGCCGACTTCGATGCCGCGGGCCGCCACCAGACGATCGCCAAGAGTCTTTTCCATGGCCGGATCGTGCTTTTCCTCTGTGGCAGCATAATGGCCGGTCAATTCCTCGACGATTGGGGTCAGGTCCTTGGAATAGTCGACCTCCCGCCCTGCCCAATCGACCTCCAGCAGGGCCTTGTCGACGAATACGGCCGATTCGCCGGTCTCGGCCAAGATTTGGAACTCATGGGATAGGTCACCTCCGATCGGGCCGGTATCGGCGCGCATCGGGATCGCCTTCAACCCCATCCGGGCGAAGGTGCGCATGTAGGCGACGAACATCTTTTGATAAGACCGCCGCGCGCCGGCCGCGTCGAGGTCGAAGGAATAGGCGTCCTTCATCAGGAATTCGCGGCCGCGCATCACACCAAACCGCGGGCGCACCTCGTCGCGGAACTTCCATTGGATATGGTAGAGCATCTGCGGCAGTTCGCGGTAGCTCTTCACGCTGTCGCGGAAGATCGCGGTGATCAGCTCTTCATTGGTCGGGCCGTAGAGCATTTCGCGGTCGTGGCGGTCGGTGATGCGCAGCATCTCCTTGCCGTAATCCTCGTAGCGGCCGCTTTCCTTCCACAGCTCGGCGGGCTGGATCGTCGGCATCAGCAATTCCTGTGCGCCAGCGCGATCCTGTTCCTCGCGGACGATCTGTTCGATCTTCTTCAGCACGCGGAAGCCCAGCGGCAGCCAGCTATAAATGCCGGCAGAAGACTGCCGCATCATCCCCGCGCGCAGCATCAAACGATGCGAGACGATCTGCGCCTCGGAGGGATTCTCTTTAAGGGTGGGCAGGAAATAGCTGGAACGACGCATGCGGAACCTCGAAAGATCAATGCGGGCGAGACTTTAGGCGAAGCCAGACACCCCGTAAAGCTGAGGTGGCGCGCATTGGCGGGCCGCACAGGTCGCGATACGATCCGGATCGGCCGCTAAAGGGAGATTCATGATGCCCGTCGAAATCCGCGATCCACGGTTTCGCGATGTCGTTGGTGACTCCGCGGAACTCGAACGCCTGGCGACGGGGTTCGGTTTCACCGAGGGGCCGGTCTGGCATCCGACAAAGCAGCACCTCACCTTCAGCGATATTCCCAACGGTCGGATGCACCGCTGGCATCCATCGGGCAAGACCGAGGTCTACCGCGATCCCAGCAACAAGGGGAACGGCAGCACCTTGGACAAGCAGGGCCGCCTCATTACCTGCGAGCATGCCTCCAGCCGCGTGGTCCGCGAGGAGGCCGACGGCGCCCTCACCATCTTGGCGAGCCACTATCAGGGCAAGCAGCTCAACAGCCCCAACGATGTGGTTGTACGAAGCGATGGGGCGATCTTCTTTACGGACCCGAGTTTCGGACGGATGGAGTATTTCGGCATTCGCCGCGAGCAGGAGCTGCCCTTTCGCGGTGTCTATCGCATCGATCCGGGTAAACCAGAGCCCGTTCTGCTCGGCAGTGACTTCAACCAGCCCAATGGACTGATCTTCTCCCTCGACGAGCGCCGTCTCTTTATCAACGACACGATGGGACAGCACATTCGTGTTTTCGATGTCGATGCGGCCGGTGGTCTCTCGGGTGGCGCGGTGTGGGCTGAGGTGAAACGGACGGAAACCGGGGCCGCAGATGGGATGAAGATCGATCGCCTCGGCAATGTCTATTGTACGGGCGAAGGCGGCATTCAGGTCTTCAACCCCATGGGTCAACTCATTGGAATCGTTAAGACTCCTGAGAAATGTGCCAATTTCACCTTCGGCGGGGCGGATTTCCGCGATCTTTTTATGACCGCGACCACCTCTCTCTATAGGACCCGGGTGCGGGTGCCCGGTCGGCCTTTGCTATAGAAGCCGCGGCGAATACTTGAGGCTGGTTTCGGCCTCAGAAACCGCTTTCGGTTGAAAGAGTGACGGGTTGTCGTTGCGCACATTGCCAACGCGCTTGTCGACGGCAAAAACCTCGAGATCATTCGCGGGATACGGACGCAGCATCGCGGCGATCATCGCATTGCTCGCCGGCTCTTCGCCGAGCCATCGCGCGATGTCGTCGAGGGCGATGATCACCGGCATGCGATCGTGGATCGAAGCGCAAGTCGGGTTCGCTTCGGTGGTGATGATCGTGCAGGTTTTGATCCGCTCACCACTCGTCGGATCGCTCCATTCCTCCCAGAGTCCCCCGAATCCGATCGGTGTCCGATCTTTTTTCGCGACCGCGAAGGGCGCGTGACGGTCGTCACGCGTCCACTCATAGAAACCGTCGGCGGGGATCACGCAGCGGCGATGACGATAGGCATCGCGGAAGGATGGTTTGTCGGCGAGCGTCTCGGCGCGCGCGTTGATCAGCTTCGTCGCGATGCTCGCATCCTTCGCCCAATGCGGAATGAGGCCCCAGCGCAGCATTGCGAAAACCCTTGTGCCCGTGGGGTTCTCGCGAATGATCGCGAGTACGTTCTGCGTCGGCGCGATGTTGTAGCGCGGCGTTGTGTTGACGAGCGGACCGGCGACGCGAAACAGTTTGCCGATCTCGTCGACGGTGCGTGAGAGAGGGAAGCGACTGCACATCGAATGCATTCTGCACGACGTGCGAGACGCACTCCATCGTCGTCATCGCGGTGCGCGACTCGCGATTTTCAAAAAAAATTGCGAATCTACGCAGAGAGTTATTGCAGAACTCGCCGCTAGTGGTAGTATGCTGTCGTCGTCAACCACCTAATCGCGTGTCGGCGGAGACGTCGACGGGGTAGACAACAGGAGTGAGTTTTCGCGTCGAGCGCTTGTTGTGTTCGATGTTGTGAAGCTCCCTTCCTCACCTGGAGAGGTGTCGCGGTTGGTTCCGAGGCGAGTCGTTTCGAGTGACGACATCTGAGTGTAAGTGTCTTGGTGGTGATTTTAGTTTTTTCTCCCTCACCACCTTTGGTTCAACATAGGCACCATCCCCGACACAGTCGGACCGTGCCGATAGCCACTAAGGGGGCTTAATATGGTTAAGAAGGCAACGAAGTCGAAGAGCACCGCCGCGAAGAAGACCACGAAGGCCAAGAAGCCGGCTGCGAAGAAGAAGGTTGCGAAGAAGAAGAAGTAATTCTTCTCTATTGCTTCGAACCGCCGGTCATGCTCCCGCATGGCCGGCGGGTTTCGGCGGCCCCAGTGGCCGCCGTTTTCATTTAAGCCCCTATTTTTCCATGAAAAAGCGGGCTTAAAGGTTTCCCCTCAAGCCCGCTCTGATCGGCTCGATTGAGTGCCTGAAATCAGGCCTCAGAACGGGATTTCGTCGTCGAGATCGGCCGGTGCTTCCCAGCCCCCGCCGCCATTACCGCCCGACGACGAAGATTTGCCGCTACCACTACCCGACGAGGGACGGCTCATCGCCGGCTCGTCACCGCCCATATCGGCACCGGCGCCACCACCGCTGCGTCCATCGAGCAGCGTAAGCTCGCCTTTGAAGCGGCCGATCACGACTTCCGTCGTGTAGCGCTCCTGATTGTCCTTGTCGGTCCACTTCCGTGTCTGCAGCTGGCCCTCGATATAGACCTTGCTGCCTTTCTTCAGATAACGCTCGGCCACTTCGCCCAAGCGATCATTGAAGATCACCACGCGATGCCATTCGGTCTTCTCCTGGCGCTCGCCGGAGTTCTTGTCTTTCCAGTTTTCGGAGGTGGCGATGTTGAGATTGACGATCTTGCCGCCGTTCTGGGTCGAGCGGACTTCTGGATCGCGTCCCAGATTGCCCACGAGAATGACTTTGTTGACGCTGCCCGCCATAATTTCCTCCATCCGATCATCGGCACAATTGCCGGCTATACGTGGCGGAACTTTAGACCGCCGCTCGAATGCAGGAAATGCGATTCTCGCTATAACGCAAGTGATCTGTGGATATCTCCGCCCTGCGTGGCCTGCGATTGCGCCAGCCGGTTTCCAACCCATATTATGAGCCGATGACTGGCTCGATCCGCGTTCGCGGTGCCCGCGAACATAATCTCAAGAACGTCGATGTCGATATACCGCGCGACCAGCTGGTGGTGATCACCGGCTTGTCCGGATCGGGCAAATCGTCGCTGGCCTTTGACACCATCTATGCCGAGGGACAGCGACGCTATGTCGAGTCCCTCTCCGCCTATGCGCGACAGTTCCTCGAACTGATGTCCAAGCCCGATGTGGACCTGATCGAGGGCCTGTCGCCGGCCATCTCCATCGAACAGAAGACCACCTCGCGCAACCCGCGCTCGACGGTCGCCACGGTCACCGAGATCTACGACTATCTGCGCCTGCTCTATGCGCGTATCGGCGTGCCTCATTCGCCCGCTACCGGTCTGCCGATCGAAAGCCAGACCGTCTCGCAGATGGTTGATCGCGTCCTCGCCATGCCCGAGGGCACGCGGCTTTATCTGCTGGCCCCCATCGTGCGCGGCCGCAAGGGCGAGTATCGCAAGGAGCTTCAAGAGCTCCAGAAGAAGGGTTTCCAGCGCGTCAAAGTCGACGGCAAGCTCTACGAGATCGGCGAAGTGCCAGCCCTCAATAAGAAGCTGAAGCACGAGATCGAGATCGTGGTCGACCGCGTGGTGGTCAAACCCGATCTCGGCACGCGATTGGCCGACAGTATCGAGACCGCTTTGGGTCTGGCCGACGGGATTGCCATCGCCGAGACGCCCGACGGCAAGGAACGCACCCTCTTCTCCTCGAAATTCGCCTGCCCGGTCTCGGGATTTACGATCGAGGAGATCGAGCCGCGGCTGTTCTCGTTCAACAATCCCTATGGCGCCTGTCCCGCGTGTGACGGCCTGGGCGTGACCATGGAGATTTCCGAAGACCTCGTCGTTCCGGATGACCGCAAGACTCTGCGCGAGGGCGCCATCGCCCCCTGGGCCGGCTCCTCGTCGCAGTATTACCATCAGACCCTCGAAAGCCTGGCCAAGCATTACAAGTTCCGCCTCGACGTGCCATGGAAGGATCTGCCCGAGAAGGCGCGCAGCGTGATCCTGCATGGCTCAGGCAAGGATGATGTGCCGATGCGCTACGAAGACGGCGCGCGGGCCTATACGACCAAGAAGCCGTTCGAGGGCGTGATCCCCAATCTCGACCGCCGCTATGAAGAGAGCGACTCGGCCTGGGTGCGCGAGGAGATCGGCCGGTTCCTGGTCGAGACGCCCTGCGAGACCTGCCAAGGCGCCCGCCTGAAACCCGAGGCGTTGGCGGTCAAGATCAACAAACTGAACATCACCGAGGTCTGCTCGAAGTCGATCTCCGAGGCCAAGGATTGGTTCCTCACCCTCGAACCGACTTTGAGGGCCAAGGATCGCGAGATTGCGCGGCGTATTTTGCGCGAGATCAACGAACGCCTCGGCTTCTTGAACGATGTCGGCCTCGACTACCTCACCTTGGCGCGCAATTCTGGCACGCTATCGGGCGGTGAAAGCCAGCGCATCCGCCTGGCCTCGCAGATCGGCTCGGGCCTGACCGGTGTGCTCTATGTGCTCGATGAGCCGTCGATCGGCCTGCATCAGCGCGATAACGACCGTCTATTGGCGACCCTGAAGCGCTTGCGCGACCTCGGCAATAGCGTCATCGTCGTCGAACACGACGAAGATGCGATCCGCACGGCCGACTATCTGGTCGATATGGGTCCCGGTGCAGGCATCCATGGCGGCAAGATCGTCGCCCAGGGCACGCCGGAAAAGGTCATGGCCAATCCGGCCAGCCTCACCGGCCAGTATCTGACCGGGATGAAACAAATTCCGGTGCCCGAGCGGCGCCGGACTAGCGATCGCAAGATCACCGTAGTCGGCGCGACCGGCAACAACCTGAAGAATCTCACCGTCGACTTCCCGCTCGGCACCTTCACTTGCGTCACCGGTGTCTCCGGCGGCGGTAAATCGACGCTAGTCATTGAGACGCTCTATAAGGCCCTGTCGCGCCGCCTCAATGGCTCACGCGAACATCCGACGCCCCATGAGCGGATCGACGGCATCGAGCATATCGACAAGATTGTCGATATCGACCAGTCGCCCATCGGCCGCACACCACGCTCAAACCCGGCCACCTATACCGGCGCCTTTACGCCGATCCGCGATTGGTTCACTGAACTGCCGGAAGCCAAGGCGCGCGGCTACAAAGCCGGCCGCTTCAGCTTCAACGTCAAGGGCGGCCGCTGCGAGGCTTGCCAGGGCGACGGGCTGATCAAGATCGAGATGCACTTCCTGCCCGACGTGTATGTGCAATGCGACGTCTGCAAGGGCCGACGCTATAACCGTGAGACCTTGGAAGTCACCTTCCGCGGCAAGAGCATCGCCGATGTCCTCGACATGACGGTCGATGAGGGCGCTGACTTCTTCAAGGCGGTGCCGACGATCCGCGACAAGCTTGAGACCCTGCGCGATGTGGGCCTCGGCTATATCCATCTTGGTCAACAGGCAACGACGCTCTCGGGCGGCGAAGCGCAGCGCGTGAAGCTGGCCAAGGAGTTGTCGCGTCGTGCTACCGGCCGCACGCTCTACATCCTCGACGAGCCGACGACGGGGCTGCATTTCGATGACGTGCGCAAGCTGCTCGAGGTGCTGCAGGTGCTGGTCGAGCAGGGCAACACGGTCGTGGTCATCGAGCATAATCTCGAAGTGATCAAGACCGCCGACTGGATCATCGATCTCGGCCCCGATGGCGGCGTCGGCGGCGGTCAGTTGGTGGCGACGGGCACGCCGGAGCGCGTGGCGGCCACGCGCGATAGTCATACCGGCCGCTATCTCGCGCCCTATCTGCGCAACAAGGCCGCTAAGAAGCGCGCCTGATGTCGCGCCCTCTGAAGGTGCTGGCGATCTCCGGCAGCCTGCGCCGCGGTTCGACGAACACGGCCATGCTGCAGGCGATGGCTCAACTTGCGCCGCCGGACATGGCGGTCACGCTGTTCGACGGGCTGGGCGCCCTGCCCCATTTCAATCCGGATATCGAGAGCGACGAAATCGCGTCGGTCGGCCGCTATCGCGCGGCCTTGGCCGAGGCTGACGGCGTTTTGATCTCCACGCCGGAATATGCCCATGGCATTCCCGGCGTGATGAAGAACGCTCTGGACTGGGTGGTTGGCAGCGGGGAATTGGTCGAGAAGCCGATCGCCCTGATCAATCCCTCTCCAAGGTCGAGTTATGCTCAGGCGGCGATCATGGAAGTTCTGTGGACCATGTCCGGGCGGCTGATCGAAGAGGCTTTCGTCGCGGTACAGATGATGGGCCGCAAATTGCCCGAGGGTGGCATGGCCTCAGACGCTGAGATCGCCGCCAAGCTGCGCGAGTCCCTCGCCACCCTTGCCCGGATTATTCGGGCTTAGGCGGTTTTCTTCATTTCCTCGAGCCGCCCGCCGTTGACGATGTCATAACGGTGGAGAGCATCGTCAACCGTCTTGGCCGTGATGGCGCGCCAGACGACCAGCGCTTCCTTGCGATCCTGATACGGCCCGTAGATTTCGAGCTTGAGGCCGGTCGCGATCTTATGGAACGAGGTATCGGCATATTCGCCGCCAGCCACGAACCACGCCTCGATCGCGTCTTCTTCAATGGCACGCACATAGAAGCGCACCATGCAGTTGTCGACCGATTTCGCGGACAGAGACCGCCACAGCGACATCGCCTCGCCATGCGACAAGGGGCCGAAACGTTGCTGTACGGTGCCGGGAGCCAAGGTAGCGAAGCTGGTATCGGCGTACTCGCCGCCGATCACGTTATACCGGGTCTCGACCATTCTGCCCCCAAGGGTTCTTGTTCCAGTTTTATCGAAACTTGGCTCTTCCCGCAATTGTTGGCCTTGCACGGCATAGGCATTAAAATCGAATGATGATCGAACCTATCCATATCGTCGGCGGCGGATTGGCCGGCAGCGAAGCCGCTTGGCAGCTGGTTAATGCCGGTATTCCAGTCATTTTGCACGAGATGCGCCCGGTTACCGGGACTCAAGCGCATGTTACCGACCGGCTGGCCGAACTGGTCTGTTCCAACTCCTTCCGGTCCGACGACGCCGATTACAATGCGGTCGGACTGCTACACGATGAGATGCGGCGGCTTGGCTCGCTGATCATGGCCGCGGCGGACAAGCACCGGGTGCCAGCCGGTGGCGCCTTGGCGGTGGATCGGGAGGGTTTCTCGGTCGCTGTCGAACAAACCCTTCTCAGCCATCCGCTGGTGACCCTGGTCCGTGAGGAGATCGCCGGCCTGCCGCCCGAGGATTGGAATTCGGTGATTATCGCCACCGGGCCGCTGACGGCGCCGCGCCTGGCGCAAGGCATCTCGGCACTCACGGGCAGCGATTCGCTGGCCTTCTTCGACGCGATCGCCCCGATCATCGTGAAGGAGAGCGTCGACTTTACGAAGGCGTGGTTCCAATCCCGCTATGACAAGGGCGACGGCACCGATTACATCAACCTGCCGCTGACGCGCGACGAATACGAAGCTTTTGTCGATGCGGTGCTGGGTGGCGAGCGGCATATACCCAAGGATTGGGAGGGCACGCCGTTCTTCGAAGGCTGCCTGCCGATCGAGGTGATGGCTGAGCGTGGTCGGCGCACCCTGGCCTTCGGGCCGATGAAGCCGGTCGGCCTGACCAATCCGCACGTGCCGGGAAAGCGCAGCTATGCGGTCGCGCAGCTGCGCCAGGACAATAAATTGGGCACGCTTTACAACATGGTCGGCTTCCAGACCATGCTGAAGCACGGCGATCAGACTCGCATCTTCCGCACCCTGCCCGGCCTCGAAAATGCCGAGTTCGCGCGCCTGGGCGGCATGCATCGCAACACCTTCCTCAATAGCCCGCGCCTGCTCGATCAGACTCTGCGGCTCAAGGTGCGGCCGGGCTTGCGCTTCGCGGGCCAGATCACCGGCTGCGAGGGCTATGTCGAAAGTGCCAGCATCGGCCTGCTGGCCGGACGCTTTGCAGCCGCCGAACGCCTGAGCCGTGCGCCGGCATTACCGCCGCACACAACGGCTATCGGCGCCCTGCTCGCCCATATCACGGGCGGCGCATTTTCCGACTCGTTCCAGCCGATGAACGTGACCTTCGCATTGTTCCCCGAACTGCCGGAGGTCAAGGACGAGCGCGGCAGGCCGATCCGAGGGCGCGACCGTAAGAAGCTCTATTCGGCGCGGGCGAAGGCTGATCTCGGCACGTGGATCGCCGAAAACGGCGGCACGTTAGAGGCGGCTCAGTAACCCCCACCTAATATCCTGAAGTCAGCGACCGGAAGGCCAGTTTCAACATTGGCGGGCGCACCGCTGACCAATGCAGATCGGTGAGATCGAAACGCGCGGCGCGCAGCCGCGCCAGATAGGTCTCGCCCAGTTGAACGATCAGCAGCGCTGATCGGGCGCGGCGCGGCAAGTCGTTCTGCATCATCCGGGCTTCGGCGAAGTGATGCCAAGCGCGATCGGCAATGGTCTCGGCGATGCGAGCCAATCCCTGGGACGGCTTGCGCGCCACCACATCCTCGAAGGTCAGGTGATACTCGGCCAGCAAGTCGGCGGGCAGATAGATCCGCCGTTCGCGAGCGTGAAACGGCACCGCCCGCAGTAAACCGACCAGGCCCCAGCCTATCCCCGCTAGCTGGCTGAGGCGCGCCGCGGCTTCGTCACGCCCATCGAGAGTCGCCAGCGCCAGCGAGACCAGCGTCGCCGAAGTGCCCTCGGCATAGCTTTCGAGTCCGGCCAAAGATTCCAGCGGTCCGTCACTCAGATCGGCGGTGCGTGCATCGATCAGCCTGTCAAAAGGCTCGCGAGTCAGGGTGTGCGTGCGAATCGCGGCGCCCAGGCCTTGGACGACCGGATGGGCCAGGTCTTCACCGCGATAGAGCTTGTCGATCGCATCACGCCACCATTGCAGGCGAATTTCGCCCAGCAAGATTTCGCTGACCGATTCCCGTGTCCGCGCCACTTCAAGGTTGAAGGCGTAAAGCGCCAGCAGCGCCTCGCGGCATTCCGTTGGCGCGAAGAGCGTTGTTACGAACCGATCGCGATCATGGCGGTGGACCTCGACGGCAAGCGGCGAGAGTTCCGGCGCCGCCATCCTCAGCGGAACTTATTGGACCGCGGGAAACCTTGCGGCGGCTGGTGGCCGGCCTGGGCACGCTGGCCGATCCATTCCTTGATGTTCTTTTCGGTGCGTAGCCGTTCCGCCTGCATCCAGGATAGGCCATCGGCTTTGTTGAACACCTGAACGTCGGAGACCTTGCTGTCCTTGTATTTCTGCAGGATCACGCCCTTACCGCGCGCCTGTTCGGGCACTTCGGACAGCGGGAAGATCAGAAGTTTACGGTTCTGGCCGATGATGGCGACTGAGTCACCATCAGCCGGTACACAGAGCGCGGCTTCCTCGTTGTCGTCGAGGTTCAACACCACCTTGCCGGCGCGTGTCTGGGCGATCACCTCGTCCGACTTCACGACGATACCTTTGCCTTCGGCCGAGACGACCAGCAGCTTCTGTTCCGGCTTGAAGATCATCACCTGCACGATATCCGCATCGTTAGGCAGGTCGATCATCAGGCGCACTGGCTCGCCATGACCGCGGCCACGCGGCAGCTTGTCGCCGCTCAGCGTGTAAAAACGGCCATTGGTGGCGAACAGAAGGAACTTATCAGTGGTCGAGGACTTGATCGCAAACTTCAGGCTGTCGCCTTCTTTGAAGCTGAAATCCTCGACCGTGTGGCCTTTCATGGCGCGAATCCAGCCCTTGTCCGAGAGGACAACGGTGATGTCTTCGCGCTCGATGATGGCTTCGATCGGGACTTCGATCTCCTTCGGCGCCGAGCCTAGCTGGGTGCGGCGCTTGCCGAGAACGGTGTCCTTGCCGAAGGCCTTCTGGATCTCGGCCACTTCCTTGCCGATCGAGCGCCAGCGCTTCTTGTCGTCGCCCAGCAGGTCCTTGATCTCCTGCTGCTCAGTCGACAGTGTCTTGTGCTCGCCGCGGATTTCCATTTCCTCGAGACGGCGCAACGACCGCAGACGCAGATTGAGGATCGCCTCGGCCTGGTTCTCGGTCAGCTTGAACGCCTTGATCAGCTCGGGCTTCGGCTCGTCTTCCTTACGGATGATCCGGATGACCTTGTCGATGTCGACATAGGCCTTCAGATAGCCCTCGAGGATCTCCAACCGCTTCTCGATCTTCTCGAGGCGATTATTGGAGCGGCGCACCAGCACTTCGTGACGATGATCGAGGAAGGCGCGCAGCACTTCCTTCAGGTTCATCACGCGCGGCACCGAATTGGCGTCGAGTACGTTCATATTGAGCGAGATGCGCGCCTCGAAATCGGTCTGGCGGAACAGCTGTTCCATCAATACGGCCGGCTCGACGGCGCGGCTCTTCGGTTCCAGCACGATGCGCACTTCGTCGGTCGATTCGTCGCGGATATCGGCCAGCAGCGGCAGTTTGCGCAAATCCATCAGCTCAGCGATCTTCTCGATCAGGCGCGATTTCTGCACTTGATACGGAATCTCGGTGACGACGATCTGCCAATTGCCGTGGGTCTGCTTTTCCTGCTTCCACTTCGAACGCAGGCGCAGCGTGCCACGGCCGGTGCTATAGGCCTCGACGATCGTCGACTTCGATTCCGTGAGTAGCCCTCCGGTCGGGAAGTCTGGGCCCGGCATGAGATCGATCAACTCTTTGACTTCGCATTTCGGATTCTTAATGAGATGCAGTAGCGCATCGCAAATCTCGCCGACATTGTGCGGCGGGATGTTGGTCGCCATACCCACCGCGATACCGGCCGCGCCATTCGCCAGCAGATTCGGGAAAGCCGCCGGCATGACCACAGGCTCGTGTTCGCTGCCGTCATAGGTCGGGCGGAAGTCGACAGCGTTCTCGTCGAGGCCTTCCATCAGGGCTGCGGCCACTGTCGTCAGCTTGGCCTCGGTGTAACGCATCGCGGCGGCGTTATCGCCGTCGATATTGCCGAAATTGCCCTGCCCTTCGACCAGCGGATAGCGCACGGCGAAGTCCTGGGCCAGGCGCACCATCGTGTCGTAAACCGCCACGTCGCCATGCGGATGGTACTTACCGATCACGTCGCCGACGACGCGGGCGCACTTCTTGAAGCCGCCCGCGGGGTCGAGTTTCAACTCCCGCATCGCGAACAGCAGCCGGCGATGGACCGGCTTCAAGCCGTCGCGCACATCGGGCAGCGACCGGGAAACGATGGTGGACAGCGCATAGGCCAAATAGCGCTCGCCCAGCGCGTTCGCCAGGGGCGTGTCATGAATCTCAGCCAGAACAACGTTCGTCGGTTTTTTCACAGTTTATTCCTGGAAAATATCTATTGGTAGTATTTCACGCCTTGAAGATCGCTACAAGACGTGCCCGCGCGGGTGGTAAGGCCTTGCCAATGGCTGCAAAAACCCACCTTTCCAGGAAGTGACCGGTGAGCGCCAGCCCGGTGACCACCTCCCCCGGCTCGGCCGCGACATCCGATCCCAGGAACGGGGGCATCCGCAGCAGCCGGTCGCGATAGGGCTCACCGGCGGACAGACTGACCGCCCGGCCGCTTCGGGGCGAGACATAGGCAAGGTCGTCGTTGGTACCGGTCGCGGCGCAGGATGAGAGATCGAGCCCATAGCCGAGTTCGGCCAGCAGATCGAGTTCCCAACGCACATATTGGCTGGCCCAATCGTCATCGGCTAAGACCGCGAGCAAGGTCGCGAGACCGACATAGGCCGTGGGATGGCTTTCGCGTTCCGGCAAAGTCGCTTCGATCAGCGCGCATGCCGACGATACCGCCGCGAGGCGCCCGTAATCCGCCAGCCAGCGCGTGCCCTCGGGTGAGAGCAATTCCCAAGTGTAATTGCCAAGCTGCTCGGCCAGCCGCGCCCTCCACGTCAGGCGAAGGTAATTGCCAGGCTGGATTGCGCCGCGTGCTTGTTTGCCGGCACCACCGCGCACCAATCCCGCGTGGCGGCCATGATCCTTGGTCAGCGCTGTCACCACCGCCGAGGTCTCGCCGTGCGGCCGCGTCGCGATCACGATGGCGTCGTCGGTCCATTCCATCGCCGTATCCTACGGCGCCTGCTCGACTGCATCGAGCAAGGTCTTCACGCGATTATCCCAGCCATGACGCGCCTGTTGCTCGGTCCAACCAGCGTCGGCCAGGGTTTCGAGTGCAGCATCATCGCCAAGCAGGGCCGACACTTTCGCCGCGGCCTCTTCCGGCGCGCCGAGATAGGCGATCGCCGTGCGATCGGCCGGGTCATCAGCGACGGTGCTGACATTCGCAAAAACGCCGGTGCCGACAGCCGCGACCGCGCATCCGGCTGCCATACCTTCGTAGATGCGTTCATGGGAGCGGAACCAGGGCGACTGGAGATTGAGGATCAGTTTCGATTCGGCCATCAGTGCCCGCGATGCGCCGGTCTCCATCGGCCCCAAGACGCGCATCGACTTTCCGGCGAAAGCATCCCAGCCCTGCCCGACCACCGTGAGCGGCAGATCGCGGAAGGCGTCCATATAAGTGTGCCGCACGACGCCCCAGGCATAGGCGTCGAAGGTCGCCAGCAGCAGCATGAAATCGCTTTTCTTGATGGTGTTGGGATTGCGGCCTTTTTCGCGCAAAGCCCCTTCGGCCAGACCTTCCAAGGTCGGTGTGGTGTTGATCTCGAACAGAGCGGCCATGGTTTCCAGCACGCCCGCCCAGAGCGGCGGATAGCGGCTCGGCCAGGACTTGCGTATCTGTTCAGGCGATTCCTTTGGTGCATTGCCGACAAAAAAAACTTTGGTATGCCGTTCGCTCCATGGTTTGCATGTCTGACGGACGGTCGCATGCGGCACGCAGAGAGGCGTGATATCCGAACGGAGATAATTCCGGCAGCAGGCGACATTGCTGCGAGTCGGATAGGTCACGATAGCATTGGTCGGCAGTTTGGCGACCGAGGTCCAGGCCGAATAGGGATGATCCAGCGCCCAATAGAGACGCCGCGTGCCGCCTTGCGTTAAGAGACCGCTGGCCGTTACCCCATCGATCGCCCCCATATCCTGAACTGAGAGCATGAGGTCGAATTCGCCTGATGCGATGCGCTCGATGATCTGGGGTTTCGCCTCGCGCAGATTGGCTGTGTCGATAATGTGATCGACCGCCATCCATCCATTGGCACGAAAGCCATCGAGGATTTCGCGGCCGATGCGATCGACATTGCCAGCTTTGGTGGCTTCGGCCCGGCAAAGCAGAATGGAGCGGTTACGCCACATGCCTCATGAATCATAGTCGAGGCCGATCGACGAGAATTGTCCGCGGTCATCGGGCCAGCGTGGATCGACCTTTACCTGGAGGAACAGATGGACGCGCCGCTCGAGATGTTTCTCCAACTCGACGCGTGCCCGCGATCCGATCTCCTTGATCCGCCGTCCGCCGGCGCCCAGCACGATTGCCTTTTGGCCGTCGCGCTGGACATAGACCACTTGATCGACGCGGAGCGATCCGTCGCCCTGCTCCGTCCAAGACTCGGTGGTGACGGCGGTAGAGTGCGGCAACTCGTCATGGAGTTGCAGGAACACCTGTTCGCGCGTGATCTCCGCTGCCCATAGCCGTTCGGACATGTCCGAAACCTGGTCGTCGGGAAACAGCCATGGGCCTTCGGGCAGGCGCGACGCCAGGACCGGCAGGAGGTCCCGCACGCCATCGCCGCCGATCGCGCTGACCATAAAGACTTGTTCGTCGAAGCCGAGCGCCGCGATCTGCGCAGCCACACCAAGCAGCGTCTCGCGCTTCACGGCGTCGATCTTGTTGATGACCGTGATCGGCTTCTGGCCGGCCGCTCTCATCTTGTCTGCCACCGCGCGCGAAACATCGTCGATGCCCTTTAGTGCATCGACCACGAAGATGATCTCGTCGGCGTCGCCGGCGCCATCCCAAGCGGCACGCACCATGGCGCGTTCCAGGCGACGTTTGGGCGCGAAGATGCCCGGTGTATCGACAAAGACGATCTGAGTCGCATCGACCAAGGCGATGCCCATCACCCGTGTGCGGGTCGTCTGCACCTTGGGCGAAACGATCGAGACTTTGCTGCCGACCAAGCGGTTGACCAGCGTCGATTTGCCGACATTCGGCGGGCCGACAACGGCAACCAGTCCACAGCGTTGAAGGGCGTCCGTGTCACTCATCGTGTCAATTGATCCAGTAGTGAGGCGGCAGCGGCCTGTTCCGCCGCGCGCTTCGAGGTGCCCTTGCCATTCGCGGGCTTCTCGCCTTCGACGATGACCGAGACATGGAACATCGGTTCATGCGCCAATCCAGCCTGATCGATAACAGTATACACCGGCAGAGGGAGGCCGCGCCCCTGTGCCCATTCCTGCAACGCCGTTTTGGCGTCACGCGGCGGGGCGATCGCTTCTGCGACCAAGGGTTCCCAGTGTTTGCGGATGATAATAGCGGCCGGTTCGAGCCCGCCATCGGCATAAACGGCTCCCAGAACGGCTTCGCATGCATCCGCCAGAAGAGCGGGATTGGACCGCCCAGTCCCCTCGTCCTCGCTTTTCGACAGGATAACCGCCTTGTCGATACCCAAGGTCCGAGCCACGCGGGCCAGCGATTCGCGACGCACCAAAGCAGCCTGGCGGCGCGCCAGATGACCTTCGGCCTCGTTCGGGAAACGCTTGAAAATCATATCGGCCACCACCAAACCCAGTACACGATCGCCCAGAAATTCTAGGCGCTCGAAGGCGGATACCTGTCCGCGTCCGCTATCCACACTGGGATGGGTCAAAGCACCGATCAGCAATTGCGGCTCGTTGAAACGATACTCGAGCGCCTTGCCGAGGTCCTGGACAGCGTCGTCCTTGGCCCCGCGCATCGCAGCGCCTAGTGGATTCCCGAGAAGAAGCGGCTCCAGCGGATCGCCCACGGCCACTTCCACACTTCCCACAAGGCTGCGCCTTCGGCGGAGAAGAAGATGAATTCCGCGCGCCCGACCAAGTTCTCCGCGGGCACATAGCCGACTTGGTTCAGGAACCGGCTGTCGGCGGAATTGTCGCGGTTGTCGCCCATCATGAAGTAATGGCCGGGCGGCACCACATATTCGATCGTATTGTTGTTCGGATCTTCGTCGCTGTCGGGGCGGCGCAGGATCGGATGCGTCACGCCACCTGGCAGGGTTTCCATATATTCAGCCGTACGCGAGGTGTTGCCCGACTCGTCGTGCTGAACGAAGTCATCGACCTGCTTGCGCGGCACGGTCTGGCCATTGATCTTCAACTCGCCATGGACCAGTTGGATATGGTCGCCCGGCAGACCGACCAGGCGCTTGATGTAGTCGGTGCGATTGTCGCTCGGCAGCTTGAAGACGATCACGTCGCCGCGCTTCGGCTCGGTAAACAGAATGCGCCCGCTGAAGATCGGCAGGCTGAGCGGCAAGGAGTGCTTGCTATAGCCATAGGAATACTTCGAGACGAACAGATAGTCGCCGACCAACAGGGTCGGGATCATCGATCCCGATGGGATGTTGAAGGGTTCATAGGCGACGGTGCGGACTACCAGCGCGATGACGATCGCATAGATGATCGTCCTGATCGTTTCGCCGAAACCGCTCGATTTTTTACGCGATGATGCCATGGAGCCGAAATACGGGGGAAAACCGCGCGAAAGGCGGCGAGAAAGTGGGCAGATCAAGCCCGAGCGGACGCCGCCTGTCAAGCGTCGGACCGAGGTGACGGGTATGTCCAACCCGGCTAAGGTGCCTTTATGACCAGTACCTTGGCGGTAGTTACCGGCTCCGACGCCACCTATTTCGACCTGATGCGTGGGCCCATACGCGCTATTCGCGAATCGGCCGACCTGCAAAGCGTGCCGATCTACGTGTTCGATGCCGGTTTGACGGCGGAACAGAAGCAGTGGCTGGCAAAACAGAATGCCACAATTGCCACGCCCCAATGGCCCCACAGCCGTTCCGTACCCGGATATGTGGCCATGCTGGCCGCGCGCCCGCGCATCCCGAGCTATTTCCCGGGCCATGAGGTTTATCTCTGGATTGACGCCGACGCCTGGCCCCAGACCGTCGAAGCCGTGGCCACCTATCATCGCATGGCGCTGAACAAGGGCTTCGCGGTCACGCCCGAGGCTCATCCCAGCTACAACAATCGCGAGCTGGGTGCCGCGCACCGCAAGATCCGCAGCTGGTTCGGACCGGAAATCGCCGCGGCTCTCGAAGGAACCGCGCCAATCAATCTGGGCGTCTTTGCAGGCGCCGCCGAGGCGCCACATTGGGCGGTTTGGAGCAAACGCGTTGACGATTGGTTGGGTGCTTCGACGAAGCCCGAGATCGATTTCAATGTTGATCAGACGGCCTTCAACATGGTCGTCCACACCGACAAAATCGACACCGCATTATTGCCGGCGCGCTACAATTGGATTTGCCATACCTCGTTGCCCAAGGCGAGCCCGGATGGCCGGATTTTGCTGGAGCCCACGGCGCCTTTCAGTGTGCTGGGCGTTGTGCACATGACGCTGTGGACCAAGAAGGGCAATGTCGAGCTGCAGACGCCCCAGGGCGGCAAAGTGTCCCGCCCCCTCACCTATCATGCCGAACCGCTTCCGGGGAACGGCAGTGCCCTGCCCGATTACGCGCTGAGCAATCTCGATCTGGGCGATAAGGCTTAAGTGCTGGTGTCTGGCACGGCCGAGATGATCACCACGGCTTCGGCCAACGGATAATCGTCGGTCATCGTGAGGTCGATCTGCGCCTTCATGCCGGCCGGCAGCAAACGTTCAAGCTGTTTAGCGGCGCCGCCCGAGAGCCGCATGGTCGGCTTGCCCGAGGGCAGATTGGCGACGCCGAGATCGCGCCAGAACACACCGCGGCGGAATCCAGTGCCCAGGGCCTTGGAGCATGCCTCCTTGGCTGCAAAGCGCTTCGCATAGGTCGATGCCAAGCCGCGCGCGGTGCCGGCGCGGCGTTCCGCTTTGCGGCGTTCGTCAGGTGTGAAGATGCGGTCGACGAAGCGATCACCGAAACGCTCCAGCGTCTTTTCGATCCGCCGGATATCAATCATGTCAGAGCCGAGGCCGAGGATCATGCCGGCTGCTCAGAACGCAATTTGCCACGCAGTTCAGTCCGCGCTTGATCCATCAGGGCACGCATCCGTTGGATCGCTGTCTCGAAGCCGGTGAAGATGGCCTCCCCCACCAGGAAGTGGCCGATATTGAGTTCGGCAATCGTTGGGATCATCGCGACCGGGATCACCGTGTCGAATGCCAAGCCATGGCCGGCATGACACTCGAGCCCGATATTGGCCGCATGCTTTGCCGCTTCGACGATCCGCGCGAGTTCGCGCTCACGCTCCGCACCTTGGGCCTCGCAATAGGCACCCGTATGGAGTTCGACGACCGGCGCACCGATGGCTCGTGCGGCATCGAGTTGCTTCGGGTTGGCTTCGATGAACATCGAGACGCGAATGCCAGCGTCGACCAGGCGACCGACCGTCGGGCGCAGACGCTCGATCCCGCCGGCAACGTCGAGGCCGCCTTCGGTGGTCCGCTCCTCGCGGCGCTCGGGAACGATGCAGGCCGCGTGCGGCTTGTGCATCAGCGCGATTTTCACCATCTCATCGGTCGCCGCCATTTCGAGGTTGAGCGGCAGTTCGATCTCGGCCATCAGCCGGGCGATATCGTGATCCGATATGTGGCGGCGATCCTCACGCAGATGGGCTGTGATACCATAGGCACCGGCTTGAGCCGCTGTCTTGGCCGCACGCACAGGATCGGGGTGATGGCCGCCGCGCGCGTTGCGGATGGTGGCCACATGATCGATGTTGACGCCGAGGCGAAGTCGCTGAGCCATATCGAGCCGTGAGATGAGGGTTATTTCCGGGCGCGTTCGACTGAATTGATCGCCGGTGTGGCGCGCAGCGCGGCGATGATATTGGTCAGGTGTTTCACGTCGCGCACTTCGATATCGAGCAGCATCTCGAAGAAGTCGGTGCTGCGATTGGTGATCTTGAGATTGGTGATGTTGCCGAGATTCTTGGCGATCACCGTCGAGAGGTTGCCGAGGCTGCCCGGCTCATTGGCGACGACGAGATTGATGCGGCCCACATGGACCTTGTCATCCTCGGGGTTCTCGTTCCAGGCGATGTCGAGCCAGCGTTCCGGCGTTTCAGCGAATTGGGCCAGCATCTCGCAGTCGATCGTATGGATCGTCACGCCTTTGCCAGTGGAGACGATACCGACGATGCGGTCGCCGGGCAGCGGATGGCAGCACGCAGCAAAATGCATCGCCATGCCAGGAATGAGACCGCGGATCGGAACCGCAGGCGCGCTGGAAGGCTTCTTGGGTGCGCGTTTGAGCGCAACCACATTGTCGCCCTTGGCCTGCGGATTCTTGAGCTCGGGATAGATGGCCGATACCACATCGTGGCCGGTGATCGTGCCCTCGCCCACTTCGACGATCAGGTCCTCGGTGCTCGCAACCTTGAATATCTTGAGGACGCCGTCCAACGCCTTGTCCGTCAGCTCGTACCCTTCCTGCTTGAAGGCACGGTTTAGGATCGAGCGGCCAAGATCGACATACTCAGTGCGCTGCTTCATGCGGACGAAGCGGCGGATGCGCGCACGGGCCTTGGCGGTGACGACGAAGCGTTCCCAGGTCGGATTGGGTGTCTGCGCCTTCGAGGTGATGATCTCGACCTGATCGCCGTTATTGAGCGGCGTGCGCAGCGGCATGATGCGGCCGTTGATCTTCGCGCCGACGCAGGTGTCCCCCACCTTCGAGTGAACCGCGTAAGCGAAGTCGACCGGGCTCGCGCCGCGCGGCAACGCGATCAGATCGCCCTTGGGTGTGAAGCAGAACACCTGGTCCTGGAAGATTTCGAGCTTGGTGTGCTCGAGGAATTCTTCCGGCGTCGAAGCGTGCTCCATCACTTCGAGCATTTCACGCAGCCAGCGGTACTGCGTGCCGTCGGTTGGCCTTCCGCCCTGCTTGTAGCTCCAATGCGCGGCAACACCGAGTTCGGCCTGCTCGTGCATTTCCTTGGTGCGGATCTGGATTTCGATGCGATGGCGCTCGGGACCGAAAACGCCGGTGTGCAGGCTGCGATAACCGTTGGGCTTGGGCGTCGAGATGTAATCCTTGAAGCGGCCCGGTACCATCGGATAGCGGCTATGGATCACGCCCAGCGCGTGATAGCACTCGCCCACGTCTTTGACCGTGACGCGGAAGGCCATGATGTCGGCCAGCTGCTCGAAGGTGACGTTCTTGAGCTGCATCTTGCGCCAGATCGAATACGGCATCTTCTCGCGGCCGGAGATTTCGGCTTGCACACCCGCTTCGCTCAGCGTGTGCTTCAGTTCTGAGATGATGCGATCGATCAGGCCGCCGCCCTGCTCGCGCAAGAAGTTCAGACGCGCGACGATCGAATCGCGCGCATCGGGATGCAGTTCCGCGAAGGCCAGGTCTTCGAGTTCGTTTTCGATCTCGGACATGCCGATGCGCTCGGCGAGTGGCGCATAGATCTCCATCGTCTCGAGCGCGATGCGGCGCCGCTTATCCGGGTCCTTGATATGGACCAGGGTGCGCATGTTGTGCAGCCGGTCCGCGAGCTTGATCAGCAGCACGCGGATGTCCTCGCTCATGGCGAGGACCAGCTTGCGGAAATTCTCGGCCTGCTTGGTGCGGTCGGACTGCAACTCTATGCGCGACAGCTTGGTCACGCCGTCGACCAAGCGCGCCACATCGGCACCGAACAGCTTCTCGATCTCTTCCCGTGTCGCATCCGTATCTTCGATCGTGTCGTGCAGCAGTGCCGCGACGATCGAGGCCGCGTCGAGTTTATAGCGGGTGAGGACGCCGGCGACTTCGATGGGATGAGAGAAGTAAGGGTCGCCCGAGGCGCGCTTTTGCGCCCCGTGCTTTTTCATGGTGTAGACATAGGCGCGATTAAGCAAATCCTCGTCCGCACCCGGATCGTAGGATTTGACGCGTTCGACCAGTTCGAATTGACGCATCATGGCCGGTCGCCCTCGACACTTTTGAGGCGACCGGCGCGGCCCTTAATCGGCCGAATGGCCGGCTTTGGCCTCACTCTTCGGCGACGTCACCCGGCTCGATATCCGCCTCGGGTTCGTCGTCCCCTTCGTCATCGCCTTCGATCGACATGCCGCCATCGGCCATCTCGCCTTCGTTGATGACCGAGCCCTTGAGCTCGAGTTCGCGGCCGGCGAGGACGTCGATCTCTTCTTCCTCCGGCTCGTCGGGCTCCACATGCTTCTGAAGGCCCTGGACCAGCTCGTTGCGGAGCGAATCGAAGGAAACGGTTTCGTCGGCGATTTCGCGCAGCGCCACGACCGGGTTCTTGTCGTTGTCGCGTTCGACGGTCAGCTTGCCGCCGGCAGAGATGCCCCGCGCCCGCTGGCCCGCCAGCAGAACCAATTCGAACCGGTTGGGGATCTTCAAAACGCAATCTTCGACGGTAACGCGAGCCATTCCACAACGCTCCTAAACGGCGGTCTAAACCACCAGGATATATACGTTTTGGGGACGCGAAAACAAGCCTTTTGCCGCAGCGCCGGGGCTTTAAGTGGGCCTATGCGACCAAAGAGCGCTCGGCCGAGGGATCTCCGGATTTGGCCGGGCTGCCGGCTCCGTCGTCCTTGAAAAGGCTATTTTTGAAATATTGGATCAACGAACGGATCACGGGCACGTCTTTTGTGTCGCGGTGGCAGACCAGATAGAAGGGCAAATAGCTGCGGAACCCGTCCAGATCAAGCATTACGGCGTCATCTTCGCGGTCCATGACGCCGATCGGTTGCAGGCTGAGCCCGATGCCCATCTTGGTCACCTGCCCCAACACCATCGATGACGCGGTACGGTAGATGACCATCGTGTGCCGCTCGAGCATTTCGGCCCAGGGGCGCATCGGGCCCTGTTTGCGGTAATGCATGTGATGGGCGCAGACCGGGAAATTAAGGACATCTTCGAGGTTCTTGGGACGGCCATGTTCCTCGATGAAGCTCTTGGTGCAGACGGGAACCAGCACCATCTCGGACTTCTGCAGCACCACCACATCCGAGTCGGTCGGATAGGTGTACATCACGGACAGATCGGCCTCGCGCTTGCTGAGATCGACCTCGACACCGGGATCGATGCACTGAACATCGAGCAAGACGTTCGGGTGCTCGCGATGAAAACGACGCAGCCGATGCGGCAGCCAATATCCCGCTACGCCATCGGTAACGGCGATACGCAGTTGTCCCGTCAGGCCCATTTTGGCGCCGTGCAGATTGGGCTGCACCTTCTCGGCGGTGCGCTCCATCTCTTCGGCCAGATGGAATAGCGTCTCGCCGACCAGCGTCAGCGCCATGCCCGCTTTCGTCCGGTAGAAGACCTTCGCGTTCACCATCTGCTCGAGGCGATCGATCTTCTTGCCGATCGTCGGCTGGGTGATGCCCAGCACGGCCTCGGCCTTGCGGAGGCTGCCTGCTCGTGCCGTTTCGAGCAGCACGCGCAGCAGCTCCCAGTCCTTGATTTCGATCGCCATGTGATAACTCCCCCTATCAGAGGATGTAAATATTGGAATTTGGTGGCGCAAAAATCAATCGCTATTCTCAAAGAATTGATCGAGGGAAGTGTAATATTAGAAGGAAAATATTATGGATGAAACTATTACTGTCGATGTGGCTCGAACGTTTGACGAAATCATACAGTCGGTGGCGATTAGAAGTGCTGTTTATATCGGCGAGGCCGGTTGGGACTTTTCTGAAGAGTGGGACGGCAATGATTTCAGCGCCACCCATCTCTTGTGCAAAGTGGGCGGGAATTCGGCTGGAAGCCTGAGAATCCGCTATTTCGCGGACTTCGTGAAATTTGAACGCTTGGCTGTTCTGCCACAATTCCGCGGCAAACGTTTTGGTCAGAAGGGCGTCGCATTTGCGTTGTGTGACCGTGGGGTGGAGTTCTGCCTAAAAAAGGGTTTCACCCGCTTCTACGGTCACGCCCTCAAAGACCTGGTTCCTTTCTGGTCAAAAGTCGGCCGCGGCATGATGAAGCCGTTGTACGACGAAGCGTTCGACTGCAAAGGGAAAACGGTGGTTCCCATGTTCGGGGAAATGCCGGCGCGCAATGATCGTTTGTCATTGGAAAGCGATCATTACGTTCTGGTGCGGCGTGAAGGCGACTGGGACACGCCCGGCTATTGGGAGGATGCTCATGCCGCGTCCTGATTCGGGTACGCTTCTCGATGTGGGGACCAGTCTTGTGGGACTCGTCGACATCGAAGGTTTTTGCGGCGGCCCGACGATGGCCTTCACGCATGCATCCGGGGACCGAGGCCGCCGGCCGAAATTGGTGGCGTCCAATTTCGGCGCGGTACACGCATCAAAGACGGCGGTGGCCGATCTGAGTGAGTCACTGCATAGGCTTTACGATCAGGCGATGAAACTCGGTCATTCCGAGGCTGCCCTCTTCATCGGTTGTGCGAGCCTGTCGATCGCGGACGCATTGGCGGTCGAGACGGTGCACGCGCAATTACGTTAAGTGGCATCGATCGGCGCGTAAAAATCGAGTATCGGCTGTCAGCGCTATAACGGCACTTCGTGAAGGGCGGGCAACCAAATGGGGCAGGTTGTCCGTCGAAGTGCTTTTTCGGCGCGTCCTGCTCCATCGCTGTTGCGGGCGGCCCGAGGGGCGCATAATCTTCGCCTATTCTAGGGCTGGTGTTATTGGCAAAGGATTTTTATGCCCATGCTTTTTTATCCTGAGGAGCGCCTTGCTCTTTTTATCGATGGCGCGAACCTCTACTCCGCGGCGCGCGCTCTGGGCTTCGATATCGACTACCGCAAATTGCTTGATCTCTTCGCCAGTAAAGGCCGGTTGATCCGCGCGTTTTATTACACGGCGCTTGTCGACGAACAGGAATACTCGCCGATTCGTCCGTTGATCGATTGGCTCGATTATAACGGATATACGCTGGTGACCAAGCCGGCCAAGGAATTCACCGACTCGCTCGGCCGCCGCAAGATCAAAGGGAATATGGATATCGAACTGGCGATCGACGTGATGGAGATGGCGCCGCATCTCGACCACATTGTCCTGTTCTCCGGCGATGGCGACTTCCGCCGCCTCGTCGAAGCGGTTCAACGCAAGGGCGTTCGCGTGACCGTGGTCAGCACGATCCGCTCGCAGCCCCCGATGGTCGCCGACGAATTGCGCCGCGAATGCGACAATTTCGTCGAACTGCAGGATCTCGCTTCGTCGGTCGCGCGGCCGCAGCAGATGAATCGAGACGATCGCCAGCCCGCGCATATGGACGACTGACATGCCTGCCGCCGACGCGTTCAGCGCCCAGGCTCCCGGGCGCGACTGTCCTCTGTGCCCGCGCCTCGTCGAGTTCCGCAACGCCAATCGCGTCAAGTACCCGCTTTGGCATAATGGACCGGTGCCGTCGTTCGGCGATCTTTCGTCGCGGCTCTTGATCGTTGGCCTGGGCCCAGGTTTGCGGGGTGCGAATGCGACCGGCCGGCCGTTCACCGGCGACTGGGCCGGCGATCTTCTGTACGGCACCCTGCTCGAGCTTGGTCTGGCGCGCGGGACTTATGACGAGCGGCCGGACGATGGACTCGAGCTTGTCGACTGCCGCATCACCAATGCCGTGCGGTGCGTGCCGCCGGCAAATCGGCCGACGACCGAAGAGATCGTTGCCTGCCGCCCGTTCCTCACCAAGGAGCTCGCGGCGATGCCGCGCCTGAAATGTATCCTCGCCTTGGGCGGCATCGCCCATAGCGCGATTTTGTCGGCTAAGGGGCTGGTGCGCAGCCGTTACAAATTCGCCCATGGCGCCGTGCATGTTCTGCCCGACGCGTTGACGATGGTGGACACCTACCACTCGTCGCGGCTCAACACGAATACCGGGCGCCTGACCGACGCGATGTTCCTGGACGTGGTGGCGAAGGCCAAAGCCGTAATCGGCTAAGGATGCTTCCCGGACGTCAGGCGATCCGTCAGCGCCAATAGAACCGCCGAGACGACGAAGATAGCGTGGATGCCTGCGCTCCAGGCAAGATCGCGGTCGCTCAGCGTGTCGATGTTCATGAAGTTCTCGAGCAGCCGGATCGCCGAGATCGCAACGATGGCCGCGATCAACTTAAGCTTGAGATCGCTGAAGTCGATATGCCCCATCCAGGACGGCCGATCCTTATGGCTGCCGACATCGATCTTCGAGACGAAATTCTCATAGCCGGCGAACATCACCATCAGGATCAGGCTACCCATCAGCGATAGATCGATCAGCGAGAGCACGCCCACGGTGGCGGCATCGATATCGACCGAATAGGCATGCGTGATCAGCTCGTAGGCTTCGATGACGAATTTGGCGAGTACGACCAGCAGTCCGATCGCCAGGCCAAGATAGACCGGCGCCAGAATCCATCGACTGGCGAACAGCGTGTGTTCGATCGCCCGCTCGACCGGGGTGTGCCGGGGCGTGCTGTCACCAGTCATCGTCGTTACGGCGTCTTCGGCAGAATTTTTTCGATCGCGCGCGAAACTTTGTCAGCCGTCGGCTTGGTCGGCGTCGAGAACCAATCGGCCAAGCTGCCATCGGGCGCGATCAGGTATTTGTGGAAGTTCCACTTGGGCGAACCGAGAATGCCGACCTTCTTGCGCGCCCAGGCGTAGAACGGATGCGCGTCGCCGCCGGTTACTTTGGCCTTGCCGGCCATCGGGAAGCTGACGCCGTAATTCTTCTCGCAGAACGCGCCGATCTCTTCGGCGCTGCCGGGCTCCTGGCCACCGAAGTCATTGCAGGGCACGCCGAGCACGACGAGCCCCTGCCCTTTGTATTTCTTGGCGAGTTCCTCGAGATCCTTGTATTGCGGCGTGAAGCCGCATTGCGAGGCCGTGTTCACCACCAACACCGCCTTGCCCTTGAACTCTGACAGCGGCAGTGGCTTGCCGGTCAAGGTTTCGAAGGAAAAGTCCCAAGCGGATCCCGTATTGTCAGCCATCGAAGGCTCCCCCGTTTCGCGTCAGTCCGTATCGTAGCGTTCTTCGCGCCACGGGTCGCCGCGCATATGATAGCCGCGCTGCTCCCAATAACCGGGTGCGTCGCCTTCCATCACGGTGATGCGGCGCAGCCATTTTGCGCTCTTCCACAGATAGAGCTTGGGAAGGATCAGCCGCATCGGGCCGCCGTGGTCACGCGTGATCGGCTTGCCCTCCCAGGTGTGGGCGAGCAGCACATCATCGTCGGCGAAGTCGGCCAGCGGCAGATTCGTTGTATAGCCGTCATAGGAATGAAGCATCAGATACCGCGCCGACGGCAGCGGCCTGACGAGGTCGAGCAAATGCAGCGCCGGCACGCCGACGAAACCGTTGTCGAAGCGGCTCCAGGCCGTCACGCAATGCATGTCGACAGTCAGGGCGATTTGCGGCTGAGCCATGTAGTCGGCCCAGGTCCAGCGCAGCGGTTGTTCCACGGCGCCTTCGACCGCGAGCGACCAATTGTCCATATCGAGCCGCGGCACCGTCCCAAGATCAAGCACGGGCCAATCGGTCACCTGGCGTTGGCCGGGTGGCAGGCGTTTACTGTGCGTCGGATCTGCATTGCCCGTCAGCAGGCGCCCTTCCTTGGCCCAGCGCTGCTTGGCGGCGATCAGTTTCTCTTTGAGCGCGCCATCGAGGATCGGATCGTTGGGATCGGCCACGACATCTTCCGTGTTGCCATCCTTCGAGGCGCGTTCCGCGCATCTCAGGATGAGGATTTACCAAAAGCCTTATGGTGAGGTGCCCGCGTTAGCGGGCCTCGAACCATGATACAGCTCAACCGCGGTCGCGCATGGCGCGCGCTTTGTCGCGCTTCCAATCGCGTTCTTTCTCGGCTGCGCGTTTGTCGTAGTTCTTGCGGCCGCGCGCCAAAGCTAGGCTGACCTTGGCCAGGCCGCGATCATTGAAGAAGATCGTCAACGGCACCAAGGTCATGCCCTCGCGGGTGATCGCGCCCACCAGCTTGTTCATCTCGCGCCGGCGCACCAGCAGCTTGCGCGGCCGGCGGGTCTCATGGGTGAAGACGCTGCTGTTCTGGTATTCGGGGATATAGGCGTTGAACAGGAACAGCTCATCGCCCTGTTGTCCCGCGAAACTGTCGCCGATATTGGCCCGGCCGGAACGGAGGGATTTCACCTCCGTCCCTTCCAAAACGATGCCGGCTTCAATCGTGTCTTTGATCTCGTAGTCGCGACGGGCGCGGCGGTTTTCCGCCGCGATCCGTCCGGCGATCAGTGTCGGACGCGCCATGCTCGGCCCCCGATCAATTGATCAGGCCGGCGTTCCGCATCGCAGCCTGTACTTTTTGCTTGTTGGCATCGGAGACCCCAACCATCGGCAGGCGCACGTCTTCGGCGCACTTGCCCAACAGACTGGCGGCGTACTTCACCGGTGACGGGTTTGTCTCGACGAACATCGAGTCATGCAGCGGCGCGAGGCGATCGCGGATTGTAGCCACCGTGTCGAGGTCACGGGCTGCCCAGGCGTCGTGCAGCTTGGCGCAAAGACCCGGCGCGATATTCGCCGTCACCGAGATGCAGCCATGGCCGCCCTGCATCAGGAAGCCGGTGATATTGGCGTCTTCGCCTGACAGTTGGCAGAACTTTTCGCCAATCGCGACGCGCGTGCGCGTCACCCGGGACACGTCGTTGGTCGAATCCTTGACGCCGACGATGTTGGGCAGCTTCGCCAGCCGCGCCATCGTGTCGATATTCATCTCGACCACAACGCGGCCCGGGATGTTGTAGATGATGATCGGCAGATCGACGGCGTCGTGAATCGCCTTGAAGTGCTGATACATGCCTTCCTGGGTCGGCTTATTGTAGTACGGCACCACATGCAGCGCCGCCGCCGCGCCCGCCTTCTTGGCGTGCTTGGTCAGGGAAATCGCCTCTTCGGTCGAGTTCGATCCGGCGCCGGCAATCACGGGCACTCGCCCTTTGGCCGCCTCGATGCACAGTTCCACCACGCGGTTATGCTCGTCGTGCGACAGCGTGGGCGATTCGCCGGTGGTGCCGACTGGCACAAGGCCGTCGGTCCCTTCCGCGATCTGCCAGTCGACGAAGGACTGGAAGCTCTTCTCGTCGACCGCACCGTTCTTGAACGGAGTGATCAACGCGGTGATGGAACCCTTAAACATGGCGATAGACCTTTGGCCTTGGCGGCCGTTCTAAGTGTTGGAACCCGCACCATAGCGACGCGCCGCTTGGGCGGCAAGCGAACCCGATTGTGGCATTTGTCACGGCAAAACAAGCGTAAAATCCGTGGTTTGCCTTGCCCGGGCACATCTTGAGCCGGTAAACTGCCCTCGATCCGCCTGGGGAGCGCGGTTTGGGTAGATAGTTGGGGCGTGAGTTCGGTGCGCAGGTGGGTGGCCGCGGGCCTATTGGTGGCCTCGATCGGCCTGGCAAGTTTGGGGGCGGCACACGCCCAAGGTCTGTCGTCAGACGACGAAAAGCTCTACCGCCAGGCATTCCAGGCGGCGGATGAGGGTAAGTTCGACTATGCTCGTGGCCTGGTTCATAAAGCCTCCGACAAACTCCTGATCCGCGTCCTGCTCTGGGACGAGTTTCAAAAACCCGGATCGGGCGCGACCTTCGAGCAAATTGCCGATTTCATTCGTCAGAACCCGACTTGGCCGCTGATCCCGACCCTCGTGCGGCGCGCTGAAGAGGCGATGACGGCAGCTACGCCTGACAGTGAGTTGCGGCCCTGGTTCGAGGCCAATCCCCCCAACTGTGCCGATGGCGCCATCGCCTATACCCGCGTTCTGATGGACGACGGCAAGACCGACAAGGCCGCGGAAGTATTGCGCCATGCCTGGATCAACAACAGCTTCGGCCCGCTTCAGGAAAAGGAAGTGCTGGCGCATTTCGCCAGGCTGATCCGTCCCGAAGACGACAACGCCCGTCTCGACCGTTTGCTGTGGGACCATCAGGACGAAGCCGTCGAGTCGCAGATGCGGCGTGTCGACGAGGGCCATAAGCGCCTCGCCCGGGCCCGCATGGCGTTTGCCCATGACCGGTCGAGCGCGGAAAATGTGGCAGCTAATCTTTTCCCTACGGATCGCCAGGACCCGGGCCTTGTTTACGAGCAGATCCGTTATCGCCGTGAACGCGATCACGAAGATGACGCGATCCCGCTGCTGAAGTCTGCCGCGGCGGACAAAGGGCGCCCCGACCTATGGTGGACCGAGCGCGCGGCGCTGGCCCGCTACGCTTTGCAGAAGGGCAATATCACCCAGGCCTACCAGATCGCCAGCGTGCATGGCGCGCTCGAAGGCCAACCCTATGCCGAAGCCGAGTGGCTGGCCGGTTGGATCGCGCTGCGTTTCCTGCATGATGCACCCGCAGCCGAACTTCACTTCGGCAATCTCTATCAGCATGTCGTGACGCCGATCGGCAAAGGGCGTGGCGCCTATTGGTCCGCGCGTGCCTTCGAGGCGGCCGGCGATAAACTGGCGGCCCATCATTGGTATGAGCTGGCGGCCGCCAACACGACGTCGTTCTACGGGCAGCTGGCATCGGCGCAGATCGGCGACGGCGGAATCATTCTCGACGATCCTGTACCGACCGACGAGGAAAAGCGGGTTTTCGAGCACAACGAATTGGCCCATATCGCGCGCCTTCTGGGCCAGATCGGCCAGACCGACCTGATGCGGCCCTTCCTGCTCCGCCTTGTCGAAATCGATCATTCCCCCGGCGTGCGGGTTCAGGCGGCGGCTTTGGCGACGAATTTGAGCCGTACCGATATCGCGATTACTGTCGCGCACAAATCGGAACATGACGGCGTGCCGCTCATCGCCGCCGGCTATCCGCTACCGCAATTGACGGTCGGCAATAAGCCCGAACGCGCCCTAGTCCTTGGCCTCGTTCGACAGGAGAGCGGGTTCCAGCATACGGTCGTCAGCTCGGCCGGTGCACGCGGGCTGATGCAGCTGATGCCGGCTACAGCCGCGAAACTGGCGCGGGCCTACAAGATGGTGTTCAAGCGTAAGAACACCCTGAACTCGGCCCTGACCCATGACCCCAATCTCAATCTCAAGCTGGGCAGTGCCTATCTCGGTGACCTTCTCAACCAGTTCGATGGTTCCTATATTCTGGCCATTGCTGCTTATAATGCCGGCCCTGCCCGTGTCGAAAAATGGATTCGCGACTATGGCGACCCGCGCGCGCATGATGTCGACGCTGTAGACTGGGTCGAGAGCATCCCCTTTTCGGAAACGCGCAACTATGTGCAGCGCGTCATGGAAGGTGTACAGGTTTACCGCCAGCGGCTGGGAACACCCGCTCCTGGCTTGGCTTTGACTCTGGATAGCGATCTGAAACGCTCGCGGAAAGATTGAGCGCATGATGCTTTCGGGAATCGTCGCCTGCGTCTTCGATGCCTATGGCACGCTGTTCGATCTCGACAAGATCGCATCCGTGGCGCGCGATGCCTTGGGCGACCGCGAAAAACCGCTTTCTCAGCTTTGGCGCGCCAAGCAGCTTGAGTATTCCTGGCTCCGCAGTCTGATGGGCCGACATGCCGATTTCTGGCATGTGACCGGCGAGAGCCTCGACTATGCCTTGGCCAGCCTCGGCATCGATGATCCCTCCCTCCGCGCCAAGCTGATGGAAGCCTATCTGTCGCCGCCTGCGTTCGATGATGTGACTTCCACGCTCAAGAGTTTGCGCACCGCCGAGTTCAAGCTGACGATTCTCTCCAATGGCTCGCCGACCATGCTGACCTCGGCGATCAAGGGCGCCAACCTCAACGACCTGCTCGACAAGCCCTTGTCGGTCGAGACGGTTGGCGTCTTCAAACCGCATCCGTCGGTCTACCGCCTGGCAACGGACGCTTTCGATTGCCAGCCGACTCAGATTGCCTTCATCTCCTCGAACGGTTGGGATATCGCCGGCGCTTCGGCTTTCGGCTTCCAGACCGTTTGGGTGAATCGCCGCAAGGCGCCCCGCGAGATTCTGCCCGCGGGCCCCCACAACGAAATAACCACCCTGGCCGAACTGACCGGACTTCTACAGCGGTGACTTCCTCCCAACGTCTACCTCGGATCGGCGATATCGAAGCCGCTGCGAAGCGGCTTGAGGGCGTGGCAACTCTGACGCCCCTGCTCGAATCGCCTGTGCTCAATGCCCAATTGGGTGGGCGGTTGTTGGTGAAGGCCGAGTGCCTGCAGCGCACCGGCTCGTTCAAACTGCGCGGCGCGTACAACCGCGTTGCCCAGCTGACGCCGGCCGAGCGCAAGCGCGGCGTGGTTGCGTTCTCGTCGGGCAATCATGCGCAAGGCGTCGCTTCTGCCGCGGCCGAGCTCAAGATTCGCGCAACCATTGTGATGCCCAAGGATGCGCCGGCGGTGAAGATTGCTAACACGCGCGGCTTTGGTGCCAAGGTCGTGTTCTACGACCGCTTCACTGAATCGCGCGAAGAGATCGCCGCCAAGATCGCGAAAGAGCAAGGTGCGACCGTTGTGCCCCCCTTCGAAGATTTCGACGTGATCGCCGGCCAAGGTACCTGTGGGCTCGAGATCGTCGCGCAAGCCAAGGCGCTGGGTGCAATGCTCGATACCGTTGTCGTGCCGGCCAGCGGCGGCGGTCTGGCGGCGGGCATCGGCATCGCGCTGGCCGATCGTTCACCGCGCACCAAGATCATCGCGGCTGAGCCGCAAGGCTTCGACGATATGGTCCGCTCGCTCAAATCGGGCCGGCGCGTGATCAACAAGCCGAAAACGGCCAGCCTGTTGGACGCGTTGATGTCGCCCTCGCCCGGTAAATTGGCCTTCGCGATCCTGAAGGCGCTCAAGGCGCGCGCGGTTGCCGTGTCCGACGACGAAGCTTTGGCGGCGATGGCCACCGCCTTCTCGGCCCTCCATATCGTCGTCGAGCCGGGCGGCGCAGCGGCTTTGGCGGCTGTGCTGACCGGGCGCGTGTCGATCAAGGGCAAATGCGTCGCCGTTGTCTGTTCGGGCGGCAATGCCGATCCGGCCATCTTCGCGCGAGCGATCTCCGCGTGAGTTCGTCACGGCCGTCCCTGGAAACGCCAGCCGGGGTCTTCGCGACCTGGTTCGGCGCCGGTCTGCTGCCGCGCGCGCCAGGAACCTGGGGATCGCTCGCCGCCCTGCCCTTCGCCTGGGTGATTTCCTACTGGGGTGGCTGGATCGCGCTGCTGACCGCCACGATCCTGGTTTTTGCCCTCGGCGTCTGGGCGGCCGGCGAGACCGTGAAGCAGACGGGCATCCAAGATCCCGGCTCGATTGTCATTGATGAAGTGGCTGGCCAATGGATGACCTTGATCCCAGTCGGGACCGATCCGCTGGCCTTTCTGGTCGGCTTCATCCTGTTCCGCATTGCCGACATCTATAAGCCCTGGCCAGCGTCATGGGCCGACCGCAATATCAAGGGTGGCTTGGGCGTGATGCTCGACGACGTGATGGCCGCCGGTTACGCTCTGATTGTCATGATCCTCTATCACCGTTTCATCCCCGGCCTATGAGCACGTTGCCCCCGTCGCTGGAAGAACGCGCCCGGGCCGTTCTAGCCGCCGCGGCCAAGACCAAGGCACTGATCGCGACCGCCGAGTCCTGTACCGGCGGGTTGATTGCCGCGGCGCTGACGGCGATCTCAGGCAGCTCGGCCACTGTCGATCGTGGCTTCGTCACCTACTCCAACGACGCCAAGACTGAGATGTTAGACGTTCCAGCCGATCTGATCGCGAAGGTCGGAGCCGTCAGTACCGAAGTCGCGCGTGCCATGGCTGAAGGGGCGCTGAAGCATTCGCGTGCCACCATAACCGTCGCCGTGACCGGGATCGCTGGCCCGACCGGCGGTTCGCCCGAGAAGCCCGTTGGCTTGGTTCATTTCGCGACATCGAAGCGTGGCAGCACGACGCTCAGCGAGCGTCATATCTTCCCCGGCGATCGCGATGCCGTGCGCCTGGCCACGGCGATGACGGCGCTCGATCTGCTCATTCGCCAATTGGAAACATCCAACTGAGAGAGGAACGCAAAAATGCGCCTCAAGGATAAATTCGCACTCATCACCGGCGGCTCGGACGGCATTGGTTACGGCATCGCTGAGGCCTATGCCCAGAACGGCGCTTCGCTCTGCCTGGTGGCGCGCGACGCTAAGAAGCTGGACACCGCGAAGGGCAAGCTGGAAGCGCTGGGCGGCAAGGTCGACACGATCGCGGTTGATCTACAGAAGCCCGACTCGGTCGAGCAGATTGCCAAGGCCGTGAAGGCGCTCAGCCGGCCGCTCGACATCCTGGTCAATAATGCCGGCACAGCGACCTTCGTCCGCTATCTCGAGGCGTCGCGCGAACAATACAATATGGGCGTTAATCTCAATGTCACCGTGCCCTACTTCCTCGGCCAAGCGCTCGTGCCCCTGATGCCGAGCGGCAGCGCGATCATCAACATCTCGTCCTATTTCGCGCAGAAGATGTTGCCGGGCCGGCCGTCGAGCATCTATTCGCTGACCAAGGGTGCGATGAACTCGCTGACCAAGGCGATGGCCTTTGAACTGGCGCCCCGTGGCATTCGCGTCAACGCCATCGCGCCGGGCACGATCGATACGCCGCTGCGCCGCAAGTCGATCGAGGTTCTGCCCGCTGAGCAGCAGCAGGCGATGGCCGAATTGGTGAAGCGTATCTATCCCGCGGGGCGGATCGGTAAGATTTCGGATATGGGCGGGATCGCTGTGTTCCTGGCCTCGCAGGAATCCGAATGGGCCACGGGCGCGATCTTCGCGATTGATGGTGGCCTCACCATCACCTGAGGGCGATAACCTGAGTTAACGTGCGGTGGGCGTCGCGCCCTGCGGCGCCCCGCCATAGACCTCATCGGCGCGTTTGACGAAGGCGCCGACCATCCGCTTTACCGCTTCGTTGAACACGGCGCCCATCAGGCCTTGCAGCATCTTCGAGCGGAACTCGAAGTCGATGTAGAAACCGATCTCGGTCCCGCCGTCAGGCAGTGGCGTGAAGGTCCAGTGGTTGTTGAGATAGCGGAACGGGCCTTCCAGATATTCGACATGGATGCGGTTGGGTCGGTCGAGCGTCACCTTCGAGGTGAACTTCTCGCGCAGCATCTTGAAGCCGACGATGAGATCGGCCCAGATCACATTGCCGTCGCGGCGGTTGATACGGCAGGCCACGCACCAGGGCAGGAATTTCGGGTAGTTCTCGATATCAGCGACGAGATCGAAAAGCTGCTGCGGTGATTGCGGCAGGCGTTTCGTTTCGGCGTGGGTGGGCATGTCAGGCCGTCTGATGACCCAAGGCGTCACGCCCGAGGGCGCGCTCGCGCGCGGCGCGCAACATTTCGAAATCGCGGCCGGCATGGTGCGACGACCGCGTCAGCGGCGAGGACGACACCATCAGGAAGCCCTTGGCGCGGGCGATCGAGGCATATTCCTCGAATTCCTCAGGCGTGATGAACTTTGCTACGGCAGCGTGTTTCTGCGTCGGCTGCAGGTATTGGCCGATGGTGAGGAAATCGACGTCGGCGGCGCGCAGATCGTCCATCACCTGCAGCACCTCGTGCCGCTCTTCGCCCAGGCCGACCATCAGGCCGGACTTGGTGAAGATGCCGGGATCGACTTCCTTCACCCGCTGCAGCAGGCGCAGCGAGGTGAAATAGCGCGCGCCGGGACGGATGGTCGGATAAAGCCGTGGCACGGTCTCGAGATTGTGATTGAACACGTCGGGCCGCGCCTGGGCCACGGCATCGACGGCGCCGGCCTTGTCGCGGAAATCGGGGGTCAGAATCTCGACCGTCGTGCCCGGCACCATTTCGCGCAGGCGTTCGATCGAGGCGATGAACTGGAAGGCGCCGCCATCGGCCAGATCGTCGCGATCGACCGAGGTGATCACCACGTGCTTGAGCCCCATGGCCGCGGCCGATTCGGCCAGATGCTCGGGCTCCTGCAGATCGACGGCGTTGGGCTTGCCGGTGGCCACATTGCAAAAGGCGCAGGCGCGCGTGCAGATGCCACCCAAGATCATGAAGGTGGCGTGCTTCTGCGCCCAGCACTCGGCGATATTGGGGCAAGCCGCTTCTTCACAGACCGTGTGGAGATTCTTCGACCGCATCAGTTGGCGGACTTCGGCGGCGACGGCCGAGGTGGGCGCCTTGACGCGAATCCAGGCCGGTTTGCGCGGCGACGGGTTGTCGGGCCGGTGGGCCTTTTCGGGATGGCGGAGCGCTTGATCGCTCATGGCATTGATATGGCTCTTGCCGGGTGGTGCGGTCAAGCCCCGCCCGGTTCGTTAACGCGCGTCAGATATGCATCACCCGGCCGTAAGCGTCCAAAACCGCCTCATGCATCATTTCCGACAGGGTGGGATGCGGGAAGACGGTGGCCATCAGCTCGGCTTCGGTGGTTTCGAGGGTCTTGCCGATCGTATAGCCCTGGATCAACTCGGTGACTTCCGCGCCGATCATATGGGCGCCCAGCAGTTCGCCGGTTTTGGCATCGAAGACGGTCTTGATGAACCCTTCGGTCTCGCCCATGGCAATGGCTTTGCCGTTGCCGATGAAGGGGAAGCGGCCGACTTTCACTTCTTTGCCGGCCGCCTTGGCCGCGGCTTCGGTCAGGCCGACGCTGGCCACCTGCGGATGGCAGTAGGTATTGCCCGGAATGTTGTGGACGTTCATCGGATGGACGTCTTTGATGCCGGCGATCTTTTCGACGCAGAGCACGCCCTCGTGCATCGCCTTATGGGCCAGCCATGGCGGCCCGACGAGATCGCCGATGGCATAGACGCCCGGTTCGCCGGTCGCCCACCACTGGTCGGTGACGATATGGGTCTTCTCGACTTTGATCGCCGTACCTTCGATGCCGATGTTTTCGACATTGCCGACGATACCCACCGCCGAGATGACGCGGTCGAAGGTCAGCTCTTCGCTCTTGCCACCACTTTCGATTGTGGCGGTCACCGAGTCGGCGCCCTTGGTCAGCTTCTTCACCGTGGCCGAAGTGAGGATCTTCATCCCCTGCTTCTGGAAGGCCTTCTGAGCGAACTTCGAGACCTCTTCATCCTCCACGGGGAGGACGCGATCCATGACTTCGCAGACGGTCACTTCGGCGCCGAGTGCGTTATAGAAGCTGGCGAACTCGATGCCGATCGCGCCAGAGCCGACCACGAGGAGCTTCTTCGGGAAGGTGGTGGGAACCATCGCTTCCTTATAGGTCCAGACCAGCTTGCCATCGGGTTCCAGGCCCGGCAGCGAACGCGCCCGCGCGCCGGTGGCGAGGATGATGTTCTTTGCCGTGAGGTCGGCCAATGGTTTGCCGTCTTTGGTCACGGCCACCTTGCCCTTGCCGGCCAGTTTGCCCTGGCCGTCGAACACGGTGACCTTGTGCTTCTTCATCAGGAACGAGACGCCATTGCTGAGCTGCTTCGACACGGCACGTGAGCGGGCCACGACTTTGGCCAGATCGAAGCTCGCGCCCTGGACCGAGAGCCCATAGGACTCGGCGTGCTTCATATTGCGGTAGACCTCGGCGGTGCGTAGCAGCGCCTTGGTCGGGATGCAGCCCCAATTGAGGCAGATGCCGCCCATGTGTTCGCGCTCGACCACGGCGGTCTTGATGCCCAGTTGGGCCGCGCGGATGGCCGCGACATAGCCCCCCGGTCCGCCGCCAATGACGACGAGATCGAAAGAGGTGTTGGGAGCATCAGCCATGGAGTTTGACCTTCGTCTATTCGTTTCGGTCCGTCATTGCGAGCGCAGCGAAGCAATCCAGGGATGTACCGCGATCCTGGATTGCTTCGTCGCTATCGCTCCTCGCAATGACGATGTGATGAGGTGAATTACAGCAGCAACGCGATGGGGTCTTCGATCAGCGGCTTGAAGGCCTGAAGGAATTCGGCCCCAATTGCGCCATCGACAACCCGGTGATCGACGGAAAGCGTGCAGCTCATTTGCGTGGCGATAGCCAACTGCCCATCCTTCACGATGGGGCGCTGTTCGCCTGCGCCGACCGCCAAGATGCAGCCCTGCGGCGGGTTGATGATTGCCTCGAACTGCTTCACGCCATACATGCCGAGATTCGAGATCGAGAAGGTGCCGCCCTGGAACTCCTCGGGCTTCAACTTGTTGTCGCGCGCCCGCGCGGCCAGACCCTTCATCTCGGTCGAAATCTGCACCAGGCTCTTCTGGTCGGCATGACGGATAATCGGCGTGATCAGCCCGTTCGGTGTGGCCACGGCGACAGAGACATCCACGTCGGTATATTCGCGGATCGCCGTTTCGGTGAAGGACGCATTGGCCGACGGCACCTTGCGCAGAGCTAGCGCCACCGCTTTGATCACGAAATCGTTGACCGAGAGTTTGGCGTCGATCTTCTGCGCGGCCAGGCTCGCATTCACCTCGGCGCGCAGGGCCAGCAGTTTGTCGATGGTCGTGTCGATGGTCAGGTAGAAGTGCGGAACCGTCTGCTTCGCCTCGGTCAGGCGGCGTGCGACGACCTTGCGGAAGTTGTTGAGCGGAATTTCACGATAGGCCGGGCCGCCGGCGGGTGCGGTGACGCCTAGCTTGCCAGCCGGAACGCCGCCCTTCTTTGCCTTCTCGACATCGACCAGGATGATACGGCCATGCGGACCACTGCCGGTCAGTCGGGCGATATCGATCCCCGCTTCCTTGGCGATGCGCTTGGCCAGCGGCGACGCGAAAACACGCCCGCCAGACGGAGCCGAAGCTGGCGCAGTGGCGGGCGCTGCTGCAGGCGTAGGGGTCGCAGGCGCGGGCTTGGGGGCTTCCGCAGCAGGCGCTGCCGCTTGAGCCGGTGCCGCCGCTTTGGCGGGCGCCGGAGCGGCGCTGACATTCGCGAGCGCCGACGCGTTCTCGCCGGCGGTCAGCAGTACGGCGATCGGGGTATTGATCGCGACGCCCTGGGTGCCCTCGGGAACCAGGATCTTGCCGATCGTTCCCTCGTCCACCGCCTCGAATTCCATCGTCGCCTTGTCGGTCTCGATCTCGGCGATGACGTCGCCGCTCTTTACCTTGTCGCCTTCCTTCTTGTGCCACTTGCCGAGCGAGCCCTCGGTCATGGTGGGCGACAAAGCAGGCATCAGTATCTGGATCGGCATAGCGGATCGTTCCCCGGTTCCAGCGCGTTCAGCGATTGCAGACGGATTTGCAGGCGGCGACGATATCGACGATCTGCGGCAGCGCCAGCTTTTCGAGATTGGCTGCGTAGGGCATCGGCACATCTTTGCCGTAGACGCGGGCAACCGGTGCGTCCAGCCAGTCGAAAGCCTGCTCCATCGCGATGGCCGCGATCTCCGAGCCGATGCCGGCGAAGCCCCAGCCTTCCTCGACCGAGACGACGCGGTTGGTCTTCTTGATCGAGTTGATGATGGTGGCCGTGTCGAGCGGACGCAGCGAACGGAGATTGATGACCTCGGCCTCGATCCCCTCGCCCTTCAGCGCCTCGGCGGCTTCGAGTGCGAAGCCGACCATGCGCGAGAACGCGAGTATCGTCACATGCTCGCCGGCGCGTTCGATCTTGGCCTTGCCGATCGGGATGGTGAAATCCGGATCATCCGGCACTTCGAAACTCTGCCCATACAGCAGTTCGTGTTCGAGGAAGATTACCGGGTTTGGATCGCGGATGGCGGCCTTGAGCAGACCACGCGCATCGGCACCCGACCACGGCGCCACGACCTTGAGGCCCGGCACATGGGCGTACCACGAGGCGTAGCACTGCGAGTGCTGCGCAGCGACGCGCGACGCCGGCCCATTGGGGCCGCGGAACACGATCGGAACGGGCAACTGACCGCCGCCCATGTAGAGCGTCTTGGCCGCCGAGTTGACGATCTGGTCGATCGCCTGCATGGCGAAGTTGAAGGTCATGAATTCGACGATCGGCTTGAGGCCGTTATAGGCCGCGCCGACGCCAAGGCCGGTGAAGCCCATTTCGGTGATCGGCGTATCGACAACACGCTGCGCGCCGAACTCGTCGAGCAGGCCCTGACTGACCTTATACGCGCCCTGATACTGGGCGACTTCCTCGCCCATCAGGAACACGGTCGGGTCGCGGCGCATCTCTTCGGCCATCGCGTCGCGCAGCGATTCGCGGACCGTTTGCTTGACGGTCTTGGCGTAGGTCTTCTCTTCCGGTGCGGGCGCCGGCGTCGGCGCAGTGGTAGCAGCAGGCGCAGCCTGTGCCGGCGCTTCCTTGGCCGCAGGGGCCGGAGGAGTCGATGCGGCCGGCTTTGCTGACGCAACCGAGGCTACGGCATCCTTGCTCTCGCCGTTCTGCAGCAGCACGGCGATCGGCGCATTCACGGCCACGCCTTCGGTGCCTTCTGCGACGAGGATCTTGCCGAGCGTGCCTTCGTCGACGGCTTCGAATTCCATCGTGGCTTTGTCGGTTTCGATCTCAGCGATCACGTCGCCGCTTTTAATCGCATCGCCTTCTTTCTTGAGCCATTTGCCGAGTTTGCCCTCGGTCATGGTCGGCGAAAGGGCCGGCATCAGAATTTGGATCGCCATGGGTTCCCTCACGCCTCGATCAGAACGTCGGTCCACAATTCGCCCGCATCGGGCTCGGGACTCTTTTGCGCGAACTCGGCCGATTCCGTCACACGCTGACGGATATCGTTGTCGATCTTGGTCAACTCCTCGTCGGTGCCCAGCCCGTCCTCGATCAGCGTCTTCTTCAGATGATCGATCGGATCGTGCTGTTCGCGCATCTTGGCCACCTCTTCCTTGGTTCGGTACTTGGCCGGATCCGACATCGAGTGGCCGCGATAGCGATAGGTGTTCATTTCGAGGATGTACGGGCCGTTGCCGGCGCGCACATGCGCGACCGCCTTCTCGCCGGCCTTGAACACTTCGCGCACATCCATGCCGTCGACCGGCTCGCCGGGAATGTCGAAGGCCAAGCCGCGCTTATAGAGGTGCGTGTTGGCGCTTGAGCGTTCGATCGCCGTACCCATCGCGTATTTGTTGTTCTCGATGATGTAGATGACCGGCAGCTTCCAGAGCGACGCCATGTTGTAGGACTCTTGCACCTGACCCTGGTTCACGGCGCCATCGCCGAGATAGGTCAGGCAAAGCCCGTTATCTTTTTTGTATTTGTGAGCGAAGGCGATGCCTGTGCCCAACGGCACCTGAGCCGCGACGATGCCGTGTCCGCCGAAGAAGTGCTTCTCCAGGCTGAACATATGCATCGAGCCGCCTTTGCCCTTCGAATAGCCGCCGGAGCGGCCGGTGAGCTCGGACATCACGCCGTTCGGATCCATGCCGCAAGCGAGCATATGTCCATGATCGCGGTAGCTGGTGATCACGGAGTCGCCGGACTGGATCGCGGCCTGCATGCCCACCACCACGGCTTCCTGGCCGATATAGAGGTGGCAGAAACCGGCGATCAAACCCATGCCATAGAGCTGCCCCGCACGCTCCTCGAAGCGGCGGATCAGCAGCATGTCACGATAAAATCCGAGGAGGCGTTCGGCGTCGCGAGATGAATTGTCTGATTTAGTCTTGCCTTTGGCGGTGGCCATCGCTCTCTCCCAAAGGGCGATAAAACAATGAGGTTTAGGTAGCCCCTTTTGGCGCTTGGCGCAAGCGGGCTGCCTTCCCGAAAAATGTTGTTTTGCAACGCAATATTACGATTTGACGGCGCTAATGTTTGATCGCCGCAGGGGCCAAAAATGGCCGATTATTTCGGCTGGGTCGGCCGCAAAATAATCACTTCGTCCGGATGGCCTTCATCGGCCATCGCCCGGGCCCGCTCTTCCAGCATATCAGGGTCCAGGTGATCGCGACGCAGCAGACCGGCGCGCTGGTCGAGCGCCGTTTGCTCGGTTTGCAGATCGGCGAGGGTCAACTCGGCGGTATGGATATCGCGATTGAGTTGCCACCAGGCAAGCAAGCCACGGTCGCCTTCGACCGTGTGATAGGCGAAGTATGCGATCGCGCTCAGACCCAGCAAGGGGCCGATCACCTGGCGCAGACGACGCCGAATCTCAGTCGCGATCTTCATGTCGCGGATGGAATCACACTCGGATTCCACGCGTCAACAAAGTTCCGCAAAAAACTGTGGCAAGATTCAGTTTTTCGAATCGCGCTGCAGCATAGGCACAAGCTGAGATTCGATTCAGTTCCTGAGAAGTGAGTCGTAAGACTCGGATCCGACTCAGAAATTTGCCGGGGCGACTCTCTCGAAGCGTCGCCCCGGCACGATTTCGATCAGGACTGCTGGCGCAGCGCGTTGATGCCGGCGTAGCGCGCTGCCGGGCCCAATTCCTCTTCGATGCGGATCAGCTGGTTGTATTTCGCCATACGATCCGAGCGCGATAGCGAGCCGGTTTTGATCTGTCCGGCATTGGTGGCGACCGCCAGATCGGCAATCGTCGAGTCTTCCGTTTCGCCCGAACGGTGCGACAGAACGGTGCGCCAGCCGGCTTTATGGGTCATTTCGACGGTTTCGAGCGTTTCGGACAGCGTGCCGATCTGGTTCACCTTGATCAGCACAGCGTTGGCGAGGCCCTTCTCGATGCCCATCTTCACGCGCTGGGGATTAGTGACGAACAGGTCATCGCCGACGATCTGAATCTTGTCGCCCAGGCGGTCGGTGAGCAGCTTCCAGCCTTCGAAATCGTCCTCGGCCATACCGTCTTCGATGGTGACGATCGGGAATTGGCTGGCGAGGCCGGCCAGATAGTCGGCCATACCCTTCGAGTCGAACTCCTTCTTCTCGCCTTCCATGACGTATTTGCCATCTTTGTAGAATTCGGTCGAGGCGGCATCGAGGCCCAGCAAGATGTCCTGGCCGGCGCGATAGCCGGCCTTCTCGATCGCCTTGACGATGAAGTCGAGCGCATGGGCGGCACTGGCGAGATTGGGGGCGAAACCGCCCTCGTCGCCGACATTGGTGTTGTGCCCGGCGGCCTTAAGCTGGCCCTTCAGCGCCTGGAACACTTCCGATCCCATGCGGATCGCGTCGGCGACCGATGGCGCCGCAACCGGCAGGATCATGAATTCCTGGATGTCGATCGGGTTGTCGGCATGGGCGCCGCCGTTGATGACGTTCATCATCGGCGTTGGCAGCGTGTGGGCGAATGAGCCACCGACATAACGCCAGAGCGGCAGGTTGGCCTGCGCTGCTGCGGCCTTCGCCACGGCCAGCGATACGCCGAGGATCGCATTCGCACCGAGGCGGGCCTTATTGGGCGTGCCGTCGAGATCGATCATGGTGCGGTCGATATGGAGCTGTTCTTCAGCGTCGAGGCCCGACAGCGTGTCGAAGATTTCGCCGTTTACAGCCTCGACGGCTTTCTGCACACCCTTGCCGCCATAGCGCTTCTTGTCGCCATCGCGCAGTTCGACCGCTTCGTGCTTGCCGGTCGAAGCGCCAGACGGCACCGCGGCGCGGCCCAAAGCCCCCGATTCAAGGCGGACATCGACTTCGACGGTCGGATTGCCGCGCGAGTCCATGATTTCGCGGGCACGGATATCAATGATCGCGGTCATCGGCGCTCTCCCTGAAACGCTTGGATGTGATGAGGCCCGTATTAGGCCCCTATTAGGCCGAAGTACGGTTCTTGGCCAGACGGTCGAATTTGACCAGTGAAGAAACGAAGTCGGGCATTTGCGCGAGCGGGATCATGTTGGGCCCGTCGCTCGGGGCATTGTCGGGATCGGGATGGGTTTCGGCGAAGACGGCGGCCACGCCTACGGCTACGGCGGCACGCGCAAGCACAGGCGCGAATTCGCGCTGACCGCCGGTGCTGGTCCCCTGCCCGCCCGGCTGCTGCACCGAGTGAGTCGCGTCGAACACGACCGGGTATCCGGTTTGCGCCATGATCGGCAGCGAGCGCATATCGACGACCAGGGTGTTATAGCCGAAGCTGGCCCCGCGCTCGGTCAGCAGGATGCGCTTGTTGCCCGTGCTTTCGATCTTCTTGACGACGTTGGCCATGTCCCACGGCGCGAGGAACTGGCCTTTTTTGACGTTGATCACAACGCCAGTGTTGCCGGCCGCGAGCAGCAGGTCAGTCTGGCGCGAAAGGAAAGCCGGAATCTGCAGCACATCGACGGCCTCGGAGAGCGGGCCACATTGTTCCGGCAGATGCACATCGGTTAGCACCGGGATGCCGAGCCGATCGCGGATTTCCTTGAAGATCGGGATCGAGACTTCGAGCCCCGCGCCGCGCTGACCCGAGACACTGGTACGGTTGGCCTTGTCGAAAGAGGTCTTATAGATCAGCGACACGCCTTCGCGGGCGCAGAGCGCCTTCAGGCTCTCGGCCACCGATAGCGCGTGTTCGCGGCTTTCGAGCTGGCACGGGCCGGCGATCAGCGTCAGCGGCAGATCGTTGGCGATATCGAAGGAGCCGACCTTAACCTTGTGTGCGGTCATTGCTTACACCAGTCGCGATTGGTCAGCCGCTGCTTTGATAAACGACTTGAACAGCGGGTGCGGATCGAACGGCTTCGACTTCAATTCGGGATGGAATTGCACGCCGACGAACCAGGGATGATCGGCGCGTTCGATGATCTCGGGCAGCACGCCATCGGGCGACATTCCGGAGAAGATCACACCAACGTCCTGGAGGCGCTGGCGATACTCGATATTCACTTCATAGCGATGGCGATGCCGCTCGTTGATGTCCATCGAGCCATAGATATCGGCCACACGCGAACCGGCAACCAGCTTGGCAGGATAAGCGCCGAGGCGCATCGTGCCGCCGAGATCGTCACTGGCGTTGCGGCGCACCCATTGATTGCCCGCGAGCCATTCGGTCATCAGCCCGACAACAGGTTGCTTGGTCGGGCCGAATTCGGTGGTGCTGGCTTCCGCCAAGCCGACCAGATTGCGCGCGGCTTCGATCACCGCCATCTGCATGCCGAAGCAGATGCCGAAATACGGCACCTTACGCTCGCGCGCGAATTTCACGGCTTCGATCTTGCCTGAAGAGCCGCGCTCGCCGAAGCCGCCCGGTACCAGGATCGCGTGAACGCCTTCGAGATGCTGGACCGCATCTTCGTTTTCGAAGATCTGCGAATCGATCCAGTCCATGTTGACGCGCATGTTGTTGGCGATACCGCCATGGTTCAGCGCTTCGGCCAACGACTTATAGGAGTCCGGCAGGCTCGTGTATTTGCCGACCACCGCCACTCGCACTTCGCCTTCCGGGTCCTTGACCCGTTTGACGATGTTGGTCCAGCGGTCGAGCTTCAGCTCTTTGGGCTGATCGAGATGGAAGTGGCGCGCCACCTGATCGTCCAGGCCCTGGGCGTGATAGCTGATCGGCACTTCGTAGATCGAACTGACATCGAGCGCCGGGATCACCGCTTCTTCGCGCAGATTGCAGAACAGTGCGATCTTGCGGCGCTCGGATTGCGGAATGTCGCGGTCTGAACGACACAGCAGCAGATCGGGCTGAATCCCCACCGACAGCAGTTCCTTCACCGAATGCTGCGTCGGCTTCGTTTTCAACTCGCCCGAGGTCGGGATGTACGGCAGCAGCGTCAGATGGACATACATCGCGCGGTCGCGCGTGAGTTCATTGCCCAACTGGCGGATAGCTTCGAGGAACGGCAGGCTTTCGATATCGCCGACCGTGCCGCCGATTTCGCAGAGAACGAAGTCTTCGTCGGTGATGTCGGAGCGAATGAATTCCTTGATGGCGTCGGTAACGTGCGGGATCACCTGCACCGTCGCGCCGAGATAGTCGCCACGGCGTTCGCGCGCGATCACATTCGAATAGATGCGGCCGGTGGTGATGTTGTCGGACTTGCGCGACGCGACGCCGGTGAAGCGCTCGTAATGGCCAAGATCGAGATCGGTCTCGGCGCCGTCGTCGGTGACGTAGACCTCGCCATGCTGATACGGGCTCATCGTCCCCGGATCAACATTCAGATACGGATCGAGCTTACGCAGGCGCACTTTATAGCCGCGCGTTTGCAGAAGCGCACCGAGTGCCGCCGAGGCCAAACCCTTGCCGAGGGAGGAAACCACGCCGCCGGTGATGAATATGAACCGGGTCATGGGGTTCCTTTATACAACAGGAGGCGATCCCGCCCAAGAGAGGCGGCGGCATCGCTGGGTTGCATCATCGGATTACTTGCTGGTCGGAGCCGCCGGCGCGCTGGGCGCGGCGGGTTGAGCAGGCTTAGCCGGCGCCGGCGCGCCGGCAGGCGTCTGATTCATCAGCGAGGTCGGCTTGCCATGGCCATTGGCGATCAGCGCCAGGCCGAGGCTGGTCAGAAAGAACACAGTCGCGAGAATGGCGGTCGCGCGGGTCAGCAGATTGCCGGCTGCGCGGCCCGTCATCAACCCACCGCCACCGCCGCCACCAATACCCAGTGCCCCACCCTCGCTGCGCTGCAGGAGGATGACACCGACCAAAGCAATGGCAATCAGGAGATGAATGACGAGGAGGACGTTGAGCATGGGATCTAATCTCGGTCGCGACGGGTCCTTTTAACGGGCCCGAGCACCAATTGCTAGTGGCTTTTCTAGTCGAGCCTACAGGGGGCTGTTTAGCGCGGGCAAGCCTCGGCAATCGCCCAGAATTGATCGCCTTTCAGGCTCGCGCCGCCGACCAGCGCCCCGCCCACATCGGCCAGGGCCAGCAGTGCCTGGGCATTCGCCGGGGTGACCGAGCCGCCGTAAAGGATGCGGAGCCCTTTGGCCTTGTCCGCGCCCATGATTGCCACAGCTTCTTTCTGGATCGCGGCATGGACCTCCGCCACCTGCTCCACGGTCGCGGTGCGGCCGGTGCCGATCGCCCAAACCGGTTCATAAGCGACGACTGTATTCGAGGCATCCGATCCATCCGGCAGCGATCCGCGCAATTGGCCGGCAACGACAGATAAAGTTTGACCGCCATCGCGCTGTGCCAGAGTTTCGCCGATGGCGACGATTGGCAGCAGACCCGCTGCCCGTGCTGCAATTGCCTTTGCTTTCACCTGCGCATCGGTCTCGCCATGATTGGTCCGACGCTCCGAGTGGCCGACAATGACGGTCACGCAGCCTAAATCCTTCAGCATTGGCGCGGCGATATCGCCGGTATGCGCCCCGGAAGCCGCCGCGTGGCAATCCTGCCCACCTACGCCCAGCTTGCTGCTGGCCGTTGCCGCCGCGACAGCATCGACGTGCACCGCCGGCGGGCAAACCATCAGGTCGCAATGCGGTGTGGCCTGACTCAGCCGACTCAGGAGATCGTTAACCAAGGCCAGGGCATCGGCCTTGCGGCCGTTCATCTTCCAGTTGCCGACAATGAGTTTGCGGGTGGACATGGACGCTCCGATTTTTGATTTTCGATCTTGGACACAGCCCTCTAGCACGCCCAGGCCTTAGGTGCGAGTGGGCTTTTCCAGGTTGCCGGGGCATGGGGCCGCTCTTATGATGCGCGCTTCGTTTCGCCCCATTTCATCGCAGAAAAGTGACGTCATGCTCAGTTCATTCCGCAAAGCCTCTCAGACCTGGGTTGCCAAGATATTCTTCGGCGTGCTGGGGATCACCTTCGTCGGCTGGGGCATCGGCGACGTCATTCGCATGCGGGCGGATACCAAGCCAGCGATCAGCGTCGGCGATGTCAAGATTTCCGCCGCGCAAGTGGCGGATGACTTTCGTCAGGACGCTGACCGGATGCGCCAGCAGTTTGGAGGCAAGATCACAGCCGATCAGCTGCGCCAAATGGGCTTCATGGAGCAGACGATCCAGCGGCTGGTGAGCCAGGCCCTTCTCGATCAGGAGGGCAAGCGCCTTGGATTGGCTGTCGATGACCAGACGCTTCGCAACGTGATCGGCGCGATCGGCGCATTCAAGGACGACAAGGGCAATTTCGACACCCAGCGGTATCACGACATTCTGCGTTCCAATGGCTTCACCGAACAGCGCTTCGAAGAGTCGGAACGGGTCGACATCGTGCGCGCGCGCCTGACTGATACGGTTGCTCTGGGCACTGTGGCGCCGGACCCATTGGTCGATCCGATTTACCGCTATCGTCATGAGCAGCGGATTGCCGAATTGATCGCCTACGCCGCCTCGGCCATGCCTAAACCGGCCGCGCCCGACGATGCGACTCTGCAGGCCTATCACAAGGAACATTCCGCCCAATTCATGGCGCCCGAGCGCCGGGCATTGAGCTTCATCGTCGTCAAGTCGTCCGACCTGGTCGCCGACTACAAGCCGACGGACGATCAATTGGCCAAGGCCTATCAGGACCGTCAGGGCGACTTCACTTCGGAAGAAACCCGCCATCTGCAGCAGGTGTTCTTCTCGGACAAAGACAGCGCCCAAAAGCTCTATGACGCGGTCAAAGGTGGCGCGTCGATGGCCGATGCCGCCAAAGCCGCGGGCAAGAGCGTCGACGATCTTGGCGAAGTGACGCGCAAGTCGTTGCCGATCGATCAAGTGGCGGTCGCTACCTTCGCCGCCAATGTTCCCGGTGTCGTCGGTCCCGTGCAGACGCCGCTGGGCTGGAACGTGTTTTACATTGTCGACAAACAGCCGGCCAAGGTGAAGCCGTTGGCCGAAGTGAAAGACCAGTTGGTTGCCGCGCTGACCAAGGAAGAAGCCAGCCAGCGCCTCAACGCGCTGTCGACCAAGATCGAGGACACGCTGGGTTCCGGCGCCGGCCTTGAGGAAGTCGCAACGACCGCCAACACCAAGCTGATCAAGGTGAAGGACGTCGTCGCGACCGGCCTGGGTCTCGACGGCAAACCTGTTGCCGATCTGCCCAAGTCGCAATCCTTCCTGCCGACGGCGTTCAAGACGGCCAAGGGCGAGATCAGCGAATTGGCGCCGCTCGACCAAGACGAAACCAGCTATTTCCTGGTCCGCGTCGATGACGTGACCCCGCCCGCCTTGAAGCCCTTCGATGTTGCCAAAAACGACGTACTTGCCGCCTGGACGCTCGATCGCCAAAAGGAAGAGGCGCAGAAGGCCGCCAACGATGCGGTCGACCGTCTCAACAAAGGCGACAAGGTCAATGCCGTTGCAGGGTCGATCAAGCCCGAAACCACCGAGCCCTTCGTCCGCACCGGCAGCGATAAAGTCCCCTCGCCGGTCGCTGCGGCCGCGTTCAAGCTCGAAGCCGGCAAAGCCGTGGCCGTGCCGGTCGACGCCACCGTCTACGCCGTTAAGCTGGACAGCATTCTGCGCGCCGATCCAAAAGCCGATGCACCGGGCGTCGAAGACGTACGCGACCAGGTCCAGCAAATGATCGGCGCCGATCTCAACAGTCAGTTCGTGATCGCGCTCGACAAGCAGATCGGCGTCACGATCAATCGGCAGCAGATCGATCAGCAGTTCAGCTCCGGCCAATGAAAGTAACGGGCGCGTTTTCCGATTTTGAAGCCCGATACACGGCGGGTCAGGCGCAGGTCATTTCTACGCGCCTGGTGGCCGACCTCGAGACGCCGGTTTCGGCGATGCTCAAGCTGGCCGATGGGCGTCCGAACAGCTTCCTGCTCGAGTCGGTCGAAGGCGGCGCACAGCGCGGCCGCTATTCGATTCTCGGGATGCGTCCCGATCTGATCTGGCGTTGCCGAGGCAACAAAGCCGAGATCAACCGCCAGGCGCGCTTCGATTCCCATGCTTTCGCGCCCTGCCCGATTGCCGAGCGCAACGGCGCTCTGGCCAGCCTGCGTGCCGTGGTCGATGAGTCGCGTGTCGAGATTCCCAGCAATCTGCCGCCGATGGCCGCGGGGCTGGTCGGCTATATGGGATACGACATGGTGCGGCTGGTCGAACGGCTGCCGGACGACAATCCTGATCCGCTCGGCATCCCGGACGGCATGTTCCTGCGTCCGACGGTGATGGCGATTTTCGACAATGTCGATGACGTTGTGACCATCGTGACGCCGGTCCGGCCGCAGGCCGGGATCAACGCCCGAGCCGCTTACAATCAGGGCTGCGAGCGCCTGGCCGATGTTGTCGCCGATTTCGAGCGCGCGCTGCCCTATGGCCGCGATGCGCTGGGGGAAGGCGCGCCGCCGCCAACGCCGGTTCCGAACATGACCGCCGAAGAATTCAAATCGATGGTCGAGAAGAGCAAGGACTACATCCGCGCCGGCGATATCTTTCAGGTGGTGCTGTCGCAGCGCTTCTCAGTGCCGTTCCGCCTGCCACCCTTCTCGCTCTATCGCGCCCTGCGCCGTACCAATCCGAGCCCGTTCCTGTTCTTCCTCGATTTCGGCGAGTTCGCACTGGTCGGATCGAGCCCGGAAATCCTGGTACGCCTGCGCGACGGCAAAGTAACGATCCGGCCGCTGGCCGGAACACGGCGTCGGGGCAAGGACGATATCGAGGATCAGGTGTTGGAGAAAGAGTTGCTCGCCGATCCGAAAGAGCTGGCCGAGCATCTGATGCTGCTCGATCTCGGCCGCAACGATGTCGGCCGTGTGTCGAAAGTCGGCACGGTCGAGGTGACTGAGCAATTCGTCATCGAGCGCTACTCCCATGTCATGCACATCGTCTCCAATGTCGATGGGCAACTGGACGCGCCGCACGACGCCATGGATGCGCTCTTCGCCGGATTTCCGGCCGGCACTGTGTCGGGCGCACCCAAGGTTCGTGCGATGGAGATCATCGACGAGCTTGAGCCGATCCGGCGCAGTTACTACGGCGGCTGCATCGGTTATCTCGCCGCCAATGGCACGATGGACACCTGCATTGCCTTGCGCACCGCGCTGGTGAAAGACGGCACAATGTATGTGCAGGCCGGCGGCGGCGTGGTTTACGATTCGGTGCCCGAGGCCGAATATCAGGAATCGTGGAGCAAGGCGCGGGCTTTGCTGCGGGCTGCCGAAGAAGCCGTCGCCTTTTCCGCTCGCCGCGGCTGATCGCCCGCCACGCCGGCCAGATCATCGAGAATCGGACAGGTCGGCCGCGCATCGCCATGGCAATGATCCACGAGATGGCGCAACGTGCCGCGCATTCCATGCAACTCAGCGATGCGTGCCTCCAACTCCTCGATATGAGCCATCGCGACCTTCTTCACCTCGGCACTGGATTTCCGGCCCTGCCACAGCGCGAGCAGCCGCTTGATGTCGTCGATCGAAAACCCCAACTTCCGCGCGCGTTTGATGAAGGCGAGGATGTGAAAATCGTCAGTGCTGTAGGTGCGATAACCGCCGTCGCTGCGCGCGGCGGTTTTGATCAGGCCGATGCTCTCGTAGTGTCTGATCATCTTGGCGTTGACGCCGCTCGCTGAGGCTGCCTGACCGATATTCATAGGCACTCCATGGAGGTTTTCGTTTGGGCCTTGACCTTCCTATAATGGGAAGGTCTATCTCTGGTCTCAAGAGCAAATTCTGATCCAGCCGGTTGCTCCGGCCTTCGAACAAAGCGATAACCTAGACCCATGTCCGAGTCCCAGGCGCATCAGCATGCGCACGATCATCACGACCACGCGCTTGCCGCGGGCGATGCATCCACCCTTGCGCCCGGTAAAGCGATCGATCCTGTTTGCGGGATGACGGTCGATATGGCTACTGCCAAACACACCGCAGAGCATGGCGGTGCCGTGCACTATTTCTGCGGGCCGCGCTGCCGCGAGAAGTTTCTAGCCGAGCCTGAAAAGTACCTTCAGCCAAAATCGGGACCCAAGGACGACGCCGCGCCGCTGGGTGCGATCTGGACCTGTCCCATGCACGCCGAGGTGCGTACAGACAAGCCCGGCTCCTGCCCCAAATGCGGTATGGCGCTTGAGCCGCTGACGCCGACCGGGGTGGCAACGGAGGTCAATCCGGAACTGTCGTCGATGCGGCGCCGCTTCTGGGTGTCGCTGCCGATTAGTCTTACGCTTGTCGTCCTTGCCATGGCCGTTCCAGAGACGCCGGCATGGATCGAACTCGTTCTTGCCAGCATCGTCGTGTCCTGGGGGGCAGCGCCGTTCTTTGCGCGTGGCTGGGCGTCCGTGATCAGCGGCAACCTTAATATGTTCACGCTGATCGCGCTGGGCACCGGCGTCGCCTATGTCTACAGCCTCGTCGCCGCCCTGGTCCCGTCGATTTTTCCACCGGCCTTCCGCGGCGCGGATGGCCATGTCGACGTCTATTTCGAGCCGGCCGCGGTGATCACGACGCTGGTCCTGCTCGGGCAGATGCTTGAACTACGCGCCCGGGCGCAGACCAGCGGCGCCATCCGCGCCCTGCTCGATCTCGCACCCAAGATGGCGCGCGTGATGCATGACGACGGGGGCGAGAAAGATGTGCCGCTTGACCGCATCAAGATCGGCGATCGGCTCCGCGTGCGGCCGGGCGAAAAAGTTCCGGTGGACGGCATAGTCATCGAAGGTCAGAGCACGGTCGACGAGTCGATGCTGACCGGCGAGCCAATGCCTGTCGAGAAGGCGTCCGGCGACCGCGTGACCGGCGCGACGCTCAATAAGAATGGATCGCTCGTCATCCGCGCTGAGCATGTCGGCAGCGAAACGACTCTCGCACGCATCGTCGATCTGGTGGCGAAGGCCCAGCGCAGCCGCGCGCCGATCCAGAGTCTGGCCGACCGCGTCTCGGCCTTCTTCGTGCCTGGCGTGATCCTCGTCGCCCTGGCGACATTCGGCATATGGGCGGCCTATGGCCCCGCGCCCGCAATGAGCTTCGCGATCGTCAACGCCGTGGCGGTATTGATCATCGCCTGCCCCTGTGCGCTCGGCCTGGCGACGCCGATGTCGATCATGGTGGCGACGGGCCGCGGCGCCAATGCCGGTGTGTTAGTACGTGATGCGGCGGCGCTGGAGCTCATGGGCAAAGTCGACACGTTGGTCGTCGACAAGACCGGCACGCTGACCGAAGGCAAGCCGCGCCTGGATGGCGTCTTTGCGCTACGCGGTTTTGCTGAAGACGAACTGCTCTCCCTTGTCGCCGGGCTGGAAAAGGCGAGCGAGCATCCTCTGGCCACCGCCATCGTTCAAGGCGCCCAAGATCGGCGGCTGCCGGTCGGCAAGGCTAGCAATTTCCGATCGATCACGGGTCAGGGCATTGTTGGAACCATCGACGGACGATCCGTCGCGGTCGGCAATCTGGCGCTGCTTGAGGCTCAAGGCATCGACCCGCGCGATCTTCCCGAATTGGCCGAAGCGCACCGGCGCCAGGGCAAGACGGCGATGCTGATTGCGGTCGACGGTCGGGCCGCCGGCTTCGTGGCCGTCGCAGACCCCATCAAGGCGGGAAGTCAGGAAGCCATCCGCGCCCTGCGCGCGGAAGGTATACGCGTTGTCATGCTGACCGGCGATGCACGCGCGACGGCCCGGTCGATTGCCCGTACCCTCGGTATCGAAGACGTGGTGGCCGAAGCCTTGCCCGTCAACAAAACCGCCGAGATCGAACGGCTTCAGGCGCTCGGCCGGTTCGTGGCAATGGCCGGCGACGGGATTAACGATGCGCCTGCCCTGGCCAAGGCCCAGGTGGGGATCGCCATGGGCACCGGAACCGATGTGGCCTTGGAGAGCGCCGCTGTGACCTTGGTGAAAGGCGATCTGCGCGGCATCGTCCGGGCCCGGCAGCTAAGCGCGGCGACGCTGCGCAATGTCCGCCAGAACCTCGTCTTCGCTTTCGTCTTTAACTTTCTCGCTGTTCCGATCGCGGCCGGTATCCTTTATCCTTGGTTCGGCCTTTTGCTCAACCCGATGATCGCCAGCGCCGCAATGAGCGTGAGTTCCGTGCTGGTTATCGGCAACGCACTGCGTCTTCGCGCCATCAACTTGTGACTTGGGCGCGGTTTCTAGATATGGTGTGACGAGCAAGGGGGGCGCACCAAAGACCGATCGTTCGGTGTGACGGATTGCCTCTCTGGGGCAGTGAAGGAAGTTGCATAAGTGTCTGATTCTTGGAAGAAATTGTCGAAATCGAACCGCTTCCGCTGGGCGATGATGGTCATCGTGCCCTTTATCCTCGTCGCGCTGGTGCTGGGCACGATTATCGTGCTGCGTCTGATCTCTTCACACCATCTCGTACTGCGGACTCCGCCGGCCGCGCCGGCGGTGGCATCGACGCCCTCGGTTCCTTCGGCCGAGCAAGTCGCCGCGGCGCCTCATCCGCCGCTCGAGACATCCGAGAGCCCGAACCCGCCGGCCACCGAAACCGGCAAGGCGGTCGTCGAGGAAGAACCCAACACGCCTTTGCCCGATACTGAGCCGCCGCCGCCCACACCCGCGCCGCGCGAAGCGGTCACGATGGATCAGTTGATTCAGCAGCAGGTAGCATCGGCGTCGCCACCCTCTGCTCAAGAACCGCCAGTCGCCGCGGCGGTACCAGAATCCAAGCCGGCTCCCGCCGCCGATACAGCACAGAGTCCGGCCCCTGCGCCGGCCGCCACCGCCACCCCTGCGCCCGCGCCTGAACCGCCCGTGGCCGCCGGGTCCAAGCCGGCTTGGCAACGTCTCGCCGTCAATGCGCCTGTCACCGCAGGACATCCGATGATCGCGGTGATCATCGACGATATGGGCCTGGACCGCCGGCGCAGCGCGGAAATCCTCGAACTCCCCGGCCCGTTGACGATCTCGTTCATGTCCTACGCCCAGGATATGGTCCATCAAGAGGCCGAAGCCAAAGCCAAGGGCGACGAAGTGATGATGCATGTCCCGATGGAGCCGATCGATCCTCGCCAGGATCCGGGCCCCGGCGTGCTGACCGACAAACTGTCGCAGGCCGATGTGCGTAAGACATTCGACGCCGATCTTGCCAAATTCGGCGGTATCGTCGGTATCAACAATCATATGGGCAGCAAGTTCACGGCCAATGCGCAAGGCATGGAAATCGTGATGCAGGACCTGCGTGAACGCGGTCTGCTGTTCATCGATTCGCTGACCACCGATAAGAGCGTCGGCTTGGCCATGGCGCGGCGTTATGGCGTGCCGACCGCTGGCCGTAATGTCTTCCTCGACGATGCCGGCGATCTGGTTTCTGTCGATTTCGAGCTCGGCAAGCTCGAGGAAGTCGCCCGCAAGAAGGGCAACGCCATCGCGATTGGCCATCCGCGCGACGCGACGATCAAGGCCCTCGCCGAATGGCTGCCGAAACTGAAGAGCAAGGGGTTCGTGCTGGTGCCTGTGACGGCCATCGTCAAGGCGCGCATGGAAGAGAACCCGAAGACCGCCAACGCCCGTTGATTTGGGCTGCTAACGCCGCTACGATTTTCGCGATGGGGATGGGGTCCCCCGAAACCGCCGCTGTGGCTGATGACTCCTACTGGATGCGCGTAACTGCGCAGGTAGGAGTTTGGCTATGAACCCTCAATTCATTCTCGCTGTGGCAGCCGGCGGTGCGATCGGATCGGTCGCGCGCTATCTGGTCGGTATTACGGCGGGCAAGCTGTTCGGCATGGCTTTCCCCTGGGGCACACTGATCATCAATATAACCGGCTCTTTTTTGATCGGCTTGTTTGTTGCCCTCTTTGCCACCAAGTGGGACTTGCCGCAGGTCGCGCGTATTTTCCTGACGGTCGGTATTTGCGGCGGCTACACCACGTTTTCGACCTTCTCGCTCGACACCTGGTACCTCATCGAGCGTAACCAGGTCATGGCAAGCGCGGCCTATATGATCGCGTCCGTCGTCCTGTCGGTCGGTGCGCTAATAGGCGCGCTGCAGATCGTCCGTGCCTTCCCGAACTGAGATAGATCGGGCCATATTCTGTTTCCATAAAGCGCTGGGCAGAAGCCGGAAAAGATAGGTATAACAGGGGCATGGCCGCACCCGGTTTCGACGAGGCGAGTAAGCTTTACCTGACGGGGCAATTCTATACCTGCCTCGAGGCTTGCGAACGCATTCTCGCCGAGCATCCCCAAGACCCATCGACCCTTCATCTGGTCGGTATGCTTTGCTACCGCGGCGGCGATGTGCGTGCCGCGTCGGCCTGGTTCCGTCGCTGCTTGGAGACAGATCCCAATAACGCCGAGGCGCTGATCGACCTGGCCTTGATGCTCAAGAAGGAAGGCCAGACCGAAGAAGCCGTGGAGATGTACAAGCGCGGCCTCGAACTCGATCCCAAAAACGCGCAGGCGCATTGCAATCTCGGCGTGGCGTTGCGCGAACTGAATCGCAACGAAGAAGCGGTCGCCAGCTTCAAGACCGCCGTGGCGCTGAATCCCTTCGTCGTTGGCGGTTTCAACGCGTTGGGTCAGGCTGAAGCCGAGCTCGATCATTTTGACGAGGCGGTCGATGCTTTCCGCAAGTCGATCGCCATCGCGCCGGAAGCCAAGCAGCCCTACCACAACCTGGCCGACGTGGCGCGGCGCATGGGGCGCCTCGACATCGCACTGGAAAGCCTGCGTTGGGGCGTCGGCGTTCATGGCAACAAGGTGATGGGCGCAAGCCTCGCCCTGGTCATGGAGGAAGACGGCGATGTCGATGGCGCCGTCAAATTGCTTGAACGCACCGTGACCGAGGACCCACAGAACGCCGATGCGTGGGAAACCTTGGCCAATATGCATTTCAAGCAGCACCGTTTCGCCGAGGCTTTGGACGCGCTGTGCAAATGCGTCGCCATCGATCCCGCGCGCGCCGAAGTCCATATGCGCATCCATACGATGGCGCAGATCGTCGGCCAGCGCGATCTGGCGCTCGAGCATCAGCGCAAGGCGTTGGAGGTGACGCGTCTGTTCACCGAGCGCGGCGCCGATGGCTTGCGCCCTCACTTGCTGATCTTGAAAGCCGCCGGCGATTGGCAAGCCAATCTGCCGACCGATTTCATCATCCGCCGCGATGATTGGGGGGCGGTCTACCACTATTTCGTCTCACCCGACGGCCCGCCGCCACCGGAAGACATTCCGTTCAGCGATGCCGTGTTCAATGCGGTCGCCGAACCTGACCTGACGCGTGGCGAACTGGCGACGTCACACAAGATCATCGACAGCCTGCATCTGCCCACCCTCAACTTCCCCGATCGCGTTGCGAAGACGGGCCGTGCTGACGTCGCCGCCGCGCTGGCTGACGTGCCGCATATGCAGATTCCCGCGTCGCTACGTCTGCCGACTTCTGGCGCAGCAGCGGCGCTCGACGCTGCATTGGCCGAGGGCCGCATCGGTTTTCCGATGATCTTGCGTCCCACCGGCACCCATGCGGGCCAAGGCGTTCACCTTGTCGAAGATCGTGCTGCGGCAACGCCGGTGCTTGAAGCGAGCGCGGGCGGCGAGGTCTACGCGACCCAGTATGTCGACTATCGCAACGAAGACGGACTGTTCCGCAAATACCGCGTGATCGTGGTCGACGGAACACCCTACCCGTTCCATATGGCCGTCTCGAAGCGCTGGCTGGTGCACTACTACAACGCGGTCAATGACGATGCCGCCGCGATGGATCGCGAGGAAGAGCACTTCCTGGCCGAGTTCGAGAATGTCTTCTCGCCGTCCTTGCGCGAAGCCTTCGCTGAGATGGCGCGGCGTCTCGGCCTCGACTTTTTCGGCGTCGATTGCTCGATCGCGCCCGATGGCCGGCTGCTGTTGTTCGAAGTGGATGTCGGCGTGATCGTCCATGTGATGGATGATCCGGTCCGCCATGCCTACAAGCACAAATACGTGCCGCGTATTTTCGAGGCGGTGCGCAAGATGATCGAGAACCGCATTTCGGCTCAGATGGCGCTGGCGGCGCATTGATGAGCGGCGACACGCCCAAGCCCGACAAAAGTCTGCTCGATCCGGCCGATTGGGATGCGTTCCGAAGCGAAGCCCACGCCCTGCTCGACCAGATGATCGGGCATCTGCAGCACGCGGGCGAAGGTCCCGTGTGGCAGCCTTTGCCGGATGCAGCGAAGAACGCGCTCGCGACGCCATCGCCCAAAACACCTTCGGCAGTCGAGACACTGCGCTCCGAGCTCGGCCAGTTGATCCAGCCTTATGTGGTCGGCAACACGCATCCGCGTTTCTGGGGCTGGGTCCATGGCACGGGCACACCGGGCGGCATGCTGGCCGAGATGGCGGCGGCGGCGCTGAATGCCAATTGCGGCGGGCGCAACCATGTCGGCATCGAGTTAGAGCGTATTGTCGTTGATTGGGCGCGGTCGTGGTTCGGCTTGCCCGACACGGCCGGTGGCCTGCTGGTCAGCGGCAGTTCGATGGCCAATCTTCTGGCGCTGGCCATCGCGCGGCACCACAAGGCCGGCCACGACGTGCGTGCGCTCGGCAATGGCGATGCGAAGCTGGTCGCCTATGCCTCATCCGAAGCGCATCTCTCGGTCAGCAAGGCTTTTGAAGTTCTGGGCCTCGGCCGCGCGGCGTTGCGTTCGGTACCGATCGATGCCGATCTGCGCATGGATGTGGCCGCGCTGCGCAAGGCCATCGCCGCCGACCGCGCGGCCGGGCAAAAGCCATTTGCCGTCATCGCCAATACCGGTTCGGTCAATAGCGGCGCGTTCGACGACCTGAATGCCATCGCCGATCTCTGCAAAACCGAAGGGCTGTGGCTCCACGTCGATGGCGCGTTTGGGGCGCTGGTGATGCTCAATCCAACACTGGCGTCGCGCGCCGCCGGTATCGAGCGAGCCGATTCGATTGCCTTCGATTTCCACAAATGGCTTCACGTGCCCTACGACGCCGGCTGCGTGCTGGTGCGCGATAAGGCCCTACAAATCGCAGCCTTTGGTGGCCGTCCGGACTATCTGGCATCGATCGGCGGACTCGGTGCCGGCGAAGCCTGGCCGTCCGATCTTGGCATCGAGCTCTCGCGTGGTTTTCGCGCCCTCAAGGTCTGGTGGACGATCAAAGAGCACGGCACCGCGCGCCTGGGCGAAGCGATCGCCCGCAATTGCGCCCAAGCCAAGCTCTTCGAGGGTCTGCTCCGCAAGAACCCGGCGATCGAAGTCTTGGCGCCAGTCTCGCTCAATATCGTCTGCTGCCGCTATCGCGCGCCGGGTCTCGATGACAAGGCACTCGACGATCTCAATGCGCGGATCATCGTCGCGATTCAGGAAAGCGGTGTCGCCGTCCCCTCGTCCTGCCGCATCGGTGGGAAACTGGCGATCCGTGTCTGCATCACCAATCACCGCAGCCGCGATAGCGATTTCGTGCTGATGGCCGAGACGATCGCGGCCACCGGCTCCCGTCTCGCCAAAGCCTGAACTACTCCGCTGCTTCGGCCTCGCCGCGGCCGTCATAGGCTGCCCGCGCGATCTGGATCTGCGGCTGATGATCGGTCGCCCATTTCGATAGGATTTCGATCGCGCCGAGCAGCGAGCGCCCCAGCTCCGTCAACCGGTATTCGACCTGCGGCGGCGTGTGCGGGATGACCTTGCGGGCAACAAGCCCGTCGCGCTCAAGATGGCGCAGCGTCACGGTCAACATGCGCTGTGAGATGCCGCCCACCTGCCGGCGCAACTCATTGAAGCGCCGCGGTGCTTCACCCAGCCGCAGTACCACCAGCACGCTCCAGGAATCGCCGACGCGGTCCAACACATCGCGGATGGCGCATTTCGGGGTCTCGGCGGAGATTTTCCCCTTGGGGCGCAATGCTACTGAGCCTTCCATGGCGCGGTTCCCTGGATGTGACCTGCGAACGCGATCATACCTCCTTTAAACCAACAGGCGCTATGCGTATCTAGTTACTTTCGATAACTAGGAGGGTGACCCATGAAAGTGGCGTTGATCGGGGCTTCGGGTGCGCGCGGAATCAAGATTCTGGCCGAGCTTCTGAACCGGGGCCACGACGTCACCGGCATCGCCCGCAATCCGGAGAAATTGGCAGCACAGCCTAAGCTCACCGCGAAGAAAGGCGATGTGTCCGACGAGGCCGGCTTGGCCAAGCTGCTCGCCGGTCATGACGCCGTGATCAGCGCGGTCCACTTCACCGCTTTCGATCATAAGAAGCTGATCAATACGGTGAAGACCTCTGGCGTGAAGCGCTACATCGTTGTCGGTGGCGCCGGCAGTCTTGAGGTGAAGCCGGCCGTGGCGCTGATCGAGACACCCGAATTCCCGGCCGCTTATAAAGCCGAGGCGACATCCGGCTACGAATACCTCAAGCTGCTGCGCGGTGAGAACGATCTCGAATGGACCTTCCTCTCGCCCTCGGCGATGATCGGCCCCGGCACACGCACCGGCACGTTCCGCTTGGGCAAGGACCAACTTTTGGTCGGCAGCGATGGCAAGAGCTTCATCTCTGAGGAAGACTATGCCGTGGCGCTGGTCGATGAATTGGAGAAGCCCAAGCACATCCGGCAGCGCTTCACCGTCGGCTACTGATCTCTGGAGACCCTGAACCGTGACTGCACCCATCCTCTATCTCTTCGATCCGTTTTGCGGCTGGTGCTATGCCGCCGCGCCGCAGATCGCGCGGCTGCGCGAAGCCGTGGGTAAGGACAAGGTCCAGGGTCTACCGACCGGTCTGTTCGGTGGCGATGGTCAAACGCCGATGACGCCGGAGTTCCGCGATTACGCTTGGAGCAACGATCAGCGCATCGCCCAGATGACCGGACAACCGTTCAGCCAGACCTATTACGACGACGTGTTGTCGAACTTCTCGGCGCCATTCGATTCCGGTCCGGCAACCAAGGCGATCGCTGTCGCGGAGACGATGAAGGCCGATAGCGGGCTCGATCTGTTGGCGCGGCTACAGAAGGCGCGGTTCGTCGAAGGCAAGAACCTGTTCGACACGGCCAATATCTTCACGCTCGTCGCCGATATCGGTCTGGATCGCAAAGCGTTCGAGACCGCCTATGACAGCGCCGACGGCGATGAAGCGATGGAAGAGACCGTGCACAAGGGCCAGATCATGATGCACCGGCTGGGCCTGCGCGGCGTGCCGGCGCTCGTGGTCAGCCATGGCGATCACCATCACCCGGTCTCGGGCGACAAGTTGATCAATCCGCAATCAGGATTGATCGAAACTCTGGCCGCGCAATATGGCCCGGACGCATCTCCCGACGCGGCAGACCACCATCATCACTGATCGCGCTTAGCCGGCGAGCTGCGTGAGAAGGCGCAGTTTGGCGAGCGTGTCGTCAAGCTCGCGGCGCAGTGCATCGAATCCGCCCGGCTGGAGCGCGGCAACGATGCGCCGTGCACCGACCGAGATGCGCAGGCCGGCCGGATAGATCCCGCCGGGGAACGCGACGGGCTGGCCGATATGGCAGACCTTCGCGGCCAGGCGGAAGTCTTCGCTGCTGGCATTGGCCGGCAGGCGCTTCGAAACATCACTGGCGAGTTGGATGTGTAGGCGGCGCAGGCCGGCTTCATCGAGCCAACGGCCATCGGCGCCTTGCACGGCGAAGGTGAAAATACTGGGCCGCGCAGCCCAGGACTCGGAGTCGGCGCCGATTGCCGGCATCGCGGGAAGCTGGGCCAAGGCCGGGCTCGACAGCAATGCCGCGCGCACCGTCCGGCCGATCTCGTCGAGCAGGCCGGCGACCTTGGTCATTCCCATCGTGTTGAACGCGCTCATCTCGGCAAGCGCACCGCGCCAGCGCAACAACAAGCCGGGATTGCTGGTCTCCGGCAACACATCGAGGCGATGGTCGTCCTGGTCCATGGCGACCGGCCAATCGCTGCGCCAAGCGTAGTCGGCCATGCCGGCCGGCAATGCCGCCATCGTATCGAACACGCCGTTCGGGACCAGCAGCGCGCCGCTGAACGGCGGTCCACCCATGAACTTCGAGCCCGATACGGCGACCATGCAGCCGGCGCTGAGATAGCGGCGCAGGACGGCCACCCCGGTGCGCAACTGGCACGCGTCGACGACGACGGCCAGATCGGGGAACCAGCGCTTGAGCGCCAGAACAGCGTTGACGCCCGGCGCCACGAGCCCGGTCTTCGAACCTTCGAGCACATGGAGAATGACGCGGCGTCCGGCGGCGCGTTCGCGTGCAATCACCCCGGCGATCGGTTCGGCCAACGTATCCGGCGGAATCGGGCGACCCTGGCTGTTGCGGATCGCCAGCCGCTCGATCTTCATGCCTTCGGGAAAGCCGTTGACCACTTCGTTCTGCATCACAACGGCACCGGTCGGTGTGCACGGCGCGGCATGGCGGCCGGTGATGGCGCAGGGAACGCCGCGGCCGGTTTCGTCGGGGCCGACGATCAAGGTCAGAGCAGGACGGCCATCGCCGGCCAGCGCGATGTGAGTCGCGAACAACATCGCCGTGGTGCCTGAGGCAGCCAGCAAGGGAACGACGGTGTCGTCGTTCTCCATGCCCATCGCCTTGAGGAGATCGGCTTTGATCGTCTCTGCGGCAATGCGGGTGGCCAGTTTGCCGTCGCCCTGGGCGATCGCGGCCATCAGTTTGCGACGGAGCGCTTCGGCCTCGGCCAAAGCCTCCGTCGACACGTCCGACGCGGTCGAAGACGAAAACTCGGTGACATTGGCGCGCGGGAATGGCGAGCCGCCGTATTTGTTGCAACCGGTCTCCGGATCGAGATCGAGACGGTTGTCGCCGGCTTCAAGCATCAAGGCCTGCGCCGGCAGTGCGATCGGGCGCAATTGCGAAAAGAGGCGCCAAGAGTCCTTCGCGACCAGTGCCGCGCCATCGACGATATCCGAAGCCTCGAGAACCTGGGCGAGATCGTCAGGCGAAGTAGGCTTCGAAGCGGCCGCCATCAGGCGGATCAGCGCGATCGGCAGATCGCTGCGCATCGCTTCGGCTTCGGCGCGGGGGTGAAGATTGATAAAGGCGTCGGTCGCGCGGGCGGCGGCCAGGGCATGGGCAACACGCACTTCCGTCGTCGTCTGCGGATTGAGGCGGCCCCAAAGCGCAAGTTCGATGGCGAAGTGCTGGACGGGAACCAGGCTCGCTTCGGTCAGTTGGGTATCGATGGCGACCAGATCGGGCGTCACATCGCAACCGAGGAGGTGTGCTCGGGAGGCCCACTCGACCGACGTGCCGGCCGCAAGAACGGCCAAGTCGAGTCGAAGCGATACGGCGGCGGTTGCCACCGGAGCCATTTGTGCCTGAGCCATCACTACATCCATCGTCATCGCAGGGTCCAATCCGCCCGAGGATGAGTGTCGCTTGGCAGAGGTGAACAACCGCTTAACGCCGGTCCCCTAACCTCTTGAAATACTAGTGCCACATTCAGTTTCCGCGCCATTGAGAGACGGGCGCCAGACCTGATAGACAGGTCCGGAACAAGCCTATTGAGGGGCCGGGAGAAAACGAAATGACTGCCGATACACCCTATGATCGCGATCTCGATCAAAATCCGGCCAATTTCCAGCCTCTAAGCCCGGTCGGCTTCCTCGAGCGGGCCGCGGCGGTGTTCCCCGACCACACGGCAATCATCCATGGTCGCGGGCGCTGGAGCTATCGTGATTTCTACGGACGGGCGCGCCGTCTGGCCTCGGCCCTGGCCAAACACGGCATCGGCCGCGGCGATACGGTCACGGTCATGCTGCCCAACACACCGGCGATGCTCGAATGCCATTACGGCGTGCCGATGAGCGGTGGCGTTCTCAACGCGCTCAACACCCGGCTCGATGCCGCGCTGATCGCCTTCCAGCTCGATTTCGCGGATAGCAAAGTCGTCATCGTCGATCGTGAATTATCAAATACAATCAAAGAGGCGCTGGAAAATTCTAAAGTGAAACCTCTGGTCATCGATTACCTTGATCCGGAATACGATGGCCTGGGCGACCGGATCGGTTCGACGACCTATGAGGACTTCCTCGCCGGTGGCGATCCAGCCTATGTCGGGGTCCCGCCCCGCAATGAGTGGGACGCTATCGCGCTCAACTTCACCTCAGGCACGACCGGCGATCCCAAAGGGGTGGTCTATCACCACCGCGGCGCCTATCTGCTGGCGACCGGCAATATTCTGGTCGGCGCCATGGGCCGCCACCCGGTCTATCTCTGGACGCTGCCGATGTTCCACTGCAACGGCTGGTGCTTCCCGTGGACCATCTCGATTGCCGGCGGCACCCATGTCTGTCTGCGTCAAGTCCGGCCTAAGGCGATGTATGACGCGATCGCCGACCACAAGGTGACCCATCTGTGCGGCGCGCCGATCGTGATGTCGACCTTGCTCGACGCCGCGCCAGGCGATCGCCGGCCCCTGCCCCATACCGTCGAGTTCTTTACGGCGGCCGCCCCTCCGCCCGAGGCGATTCTGGCCGCGATGAAGGCCGCCGGCTTCAATGTCATCCATCTTTATGGGCTCACCGAGGTTTACGGCCCGGCAGTGGTGAATGAGTGGCACAGCGCCTGGGATGCGAAGCCTGCGAATGAGCAGGCCGCGCTCAAGGCTCGTCAGGGTGTGCGCTACCCGATGCTCGAAGCGCTCGACGTGATGGACCCAGACTCGATGACGCCCGTGCCACGCGACGGCATCACCATCGGCGAGGTGATGTTCCGCGGTAATGTGGTGATGAAGGGCTATCTCAAGAACAAGACTGCCACCGACAAGGCTTTTGCAGGCGGTTGGTTCCACTCGGGCGATCTCGGCGTTATCCATCCCGACGGCTATGTGCAGCTCAAGGACCGATCGAAGGACATCATCATTTCAGGCGGCGAGAACATCTCGTCGATCGAAGTGGAAGACGTGCTCT
>DASXEH010000010.1:0-2806 GCA_036490215.1 Magnetospirillaceae bacterium | reverse complement strand
TACGCCATGAACTGACCGCCGTGCGTCTCGGCCATCACCTTCGTCAGGGCCGCCGTCAACGTCGTCTTCCCGTGGTCCACGTGCCCGATCGTCCCCACGTTCACGTGAGGCTTGTTACGCTCAAATTTCTCTTTGGACATGACTGCTTGCTACCTTACGAATCTCATTGCTTGATGATGCCGTCCGCGATGTTGGGCGGCACTTCGGTGTATTTGCCAAATTCCATGGTGAATGTCGCGCGGCCCTGGCTCATGGAGCGCACGGTCGTCGCATAACCAAACATCTCCGACAAGGGCACTTCGGCCGTAATGGCCTTGCCGGAAGGTGTCTCGTCCATGCCGAGGATCTGTCCGCGCCGGCGATTGAGGTCGCCGATCACATCGCCGGAATATTCCTCAGGCGTTACGACCTCGACCTTCATGATCGGCTCCAACAGCACGGGCTTGGCGCGTCTGAAGCCTTCCTTGAAGCCCATGGAGCCCGCGATCTTGAACGCCATCTCGCTCGAGTCGACGTCGTGGTACGAGCCGTCGAACAGGGTGATCTTGACATCCACCACGGGGTATCCCGCGATGACGCCGGTCTCGACGGCCTCCTTGATGCCCTTGTCGACCGCCGGGATGAACTCCCTCGGTATCGAGCCGCCGACGATGCCGTTGACGAACTCGTAGCCTTTGCCGGTGGCGTTGGGCTCGATCGTAAGCCACACGTGTCCGTACTGGCCGCGGCCGCCCGACTGGCGCACGAACTTGCCTTCCGACTCCACCTTGCCACGAATGGTTTCGCGGTAGGCGACCTGCGGCTTGCCGACGTTCGCCTCCACCTTGAACTCGCGCTTCATGCGATCGACGATGATCTCGAGGTGCAGCTCGCCCATGCCGGCGATGATGGTCTGCCCCGACTCCTGATCGGTGCTGACCCGGAAGGAGGGATCCTCCTTCGCCAGGCGCTGCAGCGCGACGCCCATCTTCTCCTGGTCGGCTTTGGTCTTGGGTTCCACAGCGACGGAAATCACCGGCAGCGGGAATTCCATCTTCTCGAGGGTGATCACCTTCTCGAGATCGCACAGCGTATCGCCCGTGATGACATCCTTCAGGCCGACAGCCGCCGCGATGTCGCCGGAGCGCACTTCCTTGATCTCGTTGCGCTCGGCGGCGTGCATCTGCAGCAGCCGTCCGATGCGCTCTTTCTTCGACTTCGTCGGCACGAACACCGTGTCGCCGGAGTTGAGCACGCCCGAGTAGACGCGGAAGAACGTCAGGTTGCCGACGAACGGGTCGTTGAGAAGCTTGAAGGCGAGCGCGGCAAACGGCTCCTCGTCGCCCGCCTTGCGCGTCGCCGGCTTACCGTAATCATCGATGCCCTTGACGGGCGGCATCTCGATCGGGGAGGGCATGAACTCGATGATGGCATCGAGCAGGGCCTGCACACCTTTGTTCTTGAACGCCGAGCCGCACAGACACAACACGATCTCGTTGCGGATCGAGCGCTCGCGCAGACCGGCACGGATCTCGGCTTCGCTCAGAGCATGGCCCTCGAGATACCTGTTCATGAGGCCGTCGTTGGCCTCGGCGGCCGCCTCGATCATGCGCGTGCGCTGCTCCTCGGCCTGGGCCCTGAGGTCCGCCGGGATGTCGTGATATTCGAAACGCATGCCCTGGGTTTCCATGTCCCAGTAGATGGCCTTCATGCGGATGAGATCGATTACGCCCTCGAAACTCTCCTCCGCGCCGATCGGGATCTGGATCGCCACCGGGTTGGCGCGCAGGCGGGCGCGGATCATCTCGATGACCCGCAGGAAGTTGGCGCCGGCGCGATCCATCTTGTTGACGAAGGCGAGGCGCGGCACCTGGTACTTGTTCATCTGGCGCCAGACGGTCTCGGACTGCGGCTGCACGCCGGCTACCGAGTCGAAGAGCGCCACCGCGGAATCGAGTACACGCAGGCTGCGCTCGACCTCGATCGTGAAGTCGACGTGGCCCGGGGTGTCGATGATGTTGATGCGGTGCTCGGGGAAGCTGTTCTCCATTCCCTTCCAGAAGCAGGTCGTGGCCGCGGCGGTGATGGTGATGCCGCGCTCCTGCTCCTGCTCCATGTAGTCCATGACGGCCGCGCCATCGTGAACCTCGCCGATCTTGTGCGACACGCCCGTGTAGAAAAGGATGCGCTCGGTGGTGGTCGTCTTCCCCGCGTCGATGTGCGCGGAGATGCCGATGTTCCGATAACGCTCAATGGGCGTCGCGCGTGCCACGGTGAACTACGTCCTCTTGAGCCTGCCAGCCGTGCGCCCCGCCGGCTGCTACCAGCGGTAGTGCGCGAAGGCCTTGTTGGCCTCCGCCATGCGATGGGTGTCCTCGCGCTTCCTGACAGCGGCGCCGCGATTCTCGGCGGCATCCATCAATTCATGGGCGAGACGAAACGCCATCGACTTCTCGCTGCGGTCGCGAGCGGCCTCGATCATCCAGCGCTTGGCCAATGTCTGGCGGCGCGTGGCCCGGACTTCAATCGGCACCTGGTACGTCGCACCGCCGACGCGGCGCGACTTGACCTCCACGACCGGCTTCACGTTGTCGAGCGCGGTGGAGAGCACCTCGATCGCTTCCGACCCCTTCTTGCCGGTTTTCTCCGTGATGCGGTCGAGCGCGCCGTAGATGATGCGCTCGGCGGCCGACTTCTTGCCGTCCTTCATGACGACGTTCATGAACTTGGCCAGCATATCGCTGTTGAATTTCGGGTCCGGCAGGATGGTGCGGACCGGCGCTTGGGCTCGACGGGACATACGCTAAGGCCTCTTACTTCTTGGGGC
>DASXEH010000090.1:0-13226 GCA_036490215.1 Magnetospirillaceae bacterium | reverse complement strand
CCGCTTCTTGAGCCAAGTTCGCTGCTCTTCAACGAGCGTTTTCTTTTCGGCCGCACTTAATTGATTTAGACGTGTGTCGTAAGCGACTTTCAAATCAGCATCGAGGTCAGACAATTTCGGACTGTCGCAAATGACCTTCTCAACTGTGGTGCGGGCATTCCCGCAATCAAAGCTGGGGGCCGCCGAAGCCCCGCGATAGCTCAGACAGAAAGTAGCGACAGCGAGACCACAAAGCACCACTAGCGGCGCGACACGCATTTAAGTCTCCCAGAAGGTTCGAGAGCCTACTTATCCCGCCTTCCCCGCCAACTTCTCCAGCGCGGCGCTCAGCGCCAGCGCACCCAGCCCCACGTCATCGGCGATCACGGCCTCGGCGGGATTGTGCGAGATGCCCTTCGCGCAGCGGACGAACAGCATGCCGATCGGCGCGATGGCCACCATTGCCATACCGTCATGGCCGGCGCCGCTGGGCAGTTTGATCGATTTGAAACCCAGCGATTCGATCGCGCCGCCGAACAGCTCTTGCAGATGCGGTGCGCAGGGCGAGGCCGGCGCGTCGTGGAAGGTTTCGGCGGTCATCGCGAGGCTGCGCCGCTTGGCGATCTGATTGATGCGCGTGTCGAGATCGGCAAGCGCGGCGGCGCGTTTGGTGTCGGCATCGGCGCGCAGATCGAGGGTGAAGCTGGCGCCGCCCGGCACCACATTGATCGCCCCCGGCTCGGCGGCGATGCGGCCCACGGTGGCCACGATGCCGTGTTCGCGCCCTACCGCTTCGGCGGCCAGCACCGCCTCGGCCGCGCCCACGAGCGCATCCTTTCGCGCGTTCATCGGCACCGTGCCCGCATGCCCGGCCTCGCCGGTGAAGTGGAAGCGCCGCCGCGTCGCGCCACAGATCGCGGTGACCACGCCCAGCGGCAGATTCTCGCGCTCCAGCACCGGCCCCTGCTCGATATGCACTTCGAGATAGGCGAGCAGATCGCCGCGATGGCGCACCACATCGTTGACCTTTTTCGGGTCGAGGCCGAATTCGGTAAGCGCCTTCGCAAGCGTGGTGCCCTCGGCATCCTTGGCCTGGAGAATCGATGAGGGCAGCGTGCCGGCAATGGCGCGACTACCGATCAGGGTGGCGTCGAAGCGCACGCCCTCTTCATCGCCGAAGCCCACCACCTCGACCGCGAAGGGCAAGCGCCGCCCGGCCTTGTGCAGGGCTTCCACTACCGCGATGCCGGTGATCACCCCCATGATCCCGTCATAGCGGCCACCATTGCGCACCGTGTCGAGATGACTGCCGATCATCACCACCGGCGCATCGGGTTTGGTGCCCTCATAGCGGCCGACCATATTGCCGATCGCGTCCTGCTGCGCGGTCATCCCCGCTTCGCGCATCCAGCCGGCCACCTTTTCGTTGGCCGCCTTGTGCATCGGCGTCAGGAAGGTGCGCGTCATCACGTCCGGCTCTTCGGTCAGCGCCGCCAACGCGACGCACCGATCAACGATATGGGTTCCGATCTTGGTAGCCGGATTTTCTGACATGGAGACCATCGGTTGCTGAACACCCCAGAGTGCCCGCCAGTGTATGCCTCGAAATTAGGCTGGCAAGGCCCGATCCTGCTCCAATCGGTATCCTTTGACCGCTTGTTGGCAGTGGGAAAAAATGGTGAAGTCGATTGGCGCGCGCCTTGCACCAAATAACGATCCAAAAAGGGAGATGTCATTGTCCTCGAAGGTTCCCGCTTACCCCCGCGACATGGTGGGCTATGGCCAGCACGTGCCCAACGCGGCCTGGCCCGGCGGCGCCCGCGTGGCGGTGCAGTTCGTGATCAACTACGAGGAAGGCGGCGAGAACAACATCCTCCATGGCGATGCGGCTTCCGAGGCGTTCCTGTCCGAGATCATCGGCGCGATGCCCTTTGTCGGCCAGCGCCATATGAATATGGAGAGCATCTACGAATACGGCAGCCGCGCCGGCTTCTGGCGCCTGCACCGGATGTTCACCCAGCGTAACCTGCCCGTCACCGTTTACGCCGTGGGCATGGCGATGGAACGCCATCCCGAGATCGTGAAGGCGATGATGGACGCCAAATGGGAAATCGCCACCCATGGCTGGCGCTGGATCAACTATCAGGACATTCCCGAAGCGGTGGAGCGCGAACATCTGCGCCTGGCCATCGAGGTGCAGCAGCGCATGACCGGCGACCGGCCGCTGGGCGCCTATATCGGCCGCGCCGGTCCCAACAGCATCAAGATCGTTGCCGAGGAAGGCGGGTTCCTCTACTGCGCCGACTGCTATTCCGACGATCTGCCCTATTGGAACGACGACTACGGCCGGCCGCAGCTGATGGTGCCCTATACGCTGGACGCCAATGACATGCGCTTCGCCACCAACAACGGCTTCAATGCGGGCGATCAGTTCTACGCCTATCTGCGCGACGCCTTCGACGTGCTCTATGCCGAAGGCGCCGACGCGCCGAAGATGATGTCGATCGGCCTGCACTGCCGCCTGGTCGGCCGTCCGGGGCGCGCGGCGTCGCTGATGCGTTTCCTCGATCATGTGCAGAAGCACGACAAGGCCTGGGTCTGTACAAGGCTCGACATCGCCAAGCATTGGATCGCCAAGCATCCCTACAAGGGAACGAAGGCGTGAGTTACATCGGGGCGCCGCTGCGGCAACGTGCCGGCATGCGCCCCGGTTATGCGGCCTTGGCCGTGAAGAAAGAGGACGGCGTCACGCGCTTGGCCGATCTGGCCCAGGCCGCGCCGCTGCGCCTTCTGTTCCCGCGCGTGCCCGAAGACGAACCGCTGACCGCCTGCCTGACCAACACATCAGGCGGCGTGGTCGGCGGCGATCGTCATTGCGTGCGCATCACCGCGATGCCCGGCGCGCAGGTTCTCGCGATGGGCCAGGCCGCCGAGAAGATCTATCGCTCCAATGGCGAGACCGCGGTGATGGAGATCGAGCTCACCGCCGAGAGCGACTCCTGGCTCGAATGGATGCCGCAGGAGACGATCCTATTCGACGGATCGAAGCTCGCGCGCCGCGCGCGCATCGAGATCGCCGAGACGGCGCGGACGCTGACGGGTGAAATCTTGGTCTTCGGCCGCAAGGCCCATGGCGAGTCGCTCAACACCGGCCTGATCCGCGACGTGATCGAAGTGACGCGCAGCGGCCGCATGATCTGGGCCGATGCGCTGCATATGGAAGGCGATCTGCGCACGCCGCTCGCGCACCCGACCACCTTCGCCGATGCCAGCGCATCGGGACTGCTGATCCTGCACGCGCCCGACGCCGCCACCTATCGCGATGCGCTTCGTGAACTTGAGCCGCCAGAAGGTGTGCGCTTCGGCGCGACTGCCGTCGCCGGTCTGCTGATCGCGCGCTGGCTGGCTTGGGATAATTTGGCACTACGCCGCCACTACGGCGCGGCATGGACGTTGTTAAGGGCACAGGCCGGCGGGTTGCCCGCACGCCTGCCGCCGCTTTGGCATATTTAGTTGAGCCGGTGAAGTGAGATTGAGCTGCCTCTCAACGTCATGCCCGCGAAGGCGGGCATCCAGGGCCTCACGGGAAACGGCTCTGGACTCCCGCTTTCGCGGGAGTGACGAATTGGATGGTTGTAGAAAAACGCCCACGCGGGCATGACGAACCAAATTTGGGGGACTGACGCATGAATTTGACGCCGCGTGAAAAAGACAAACTGCTGGTGGCGATGGCCGCCCAGGTGGCGCGCAATCGCCTCGGCCGGGGCGTGAAGCTCAACTATCCGGAAGCGGTGGCGCTGATCACCGATTTCGTGGTCGAAGGCGCGCGCGACGGCCGCTCGGTGGCCGAGCTGATGCAGGCCGGCGCCCATGTCGTGAAGCGCGATCAGGTCATGGAAGGCGTGCCCGAGATGATCCACGAGGTGCAGGTGGAAGCCACCTTCCCCGACGGCACCAAGCTCGTCACCGTCCACCATCCCGTACGCTGAGAGGCCAAAAATGATTCCAGGCGAAATCATTCCCGCGGCGGGCGAGATCGAACTCAACGCCGGCCGCCCCACGATCAAACTCGCGGTTGCCAATACCGGTGACCGGCCGATCCAGGTGGGCAGCCACTATCACTTCTTCGAGACCAACCCCGCACTGAAGTTCGACCGCGACAAGGCGCGCGGCTTCCGCCTCGACATCGCGGCGGGCACAGCGGTGCGCTTCGAGCCCGGCCAGACGCGCGAGGTCGGCCTCGTCGCCTATGCCGGCGATCGCAAGGTCTATGGCTTTCAGGGCCTGATCAACGGCGCACTCGAGAAGAGCAAGCCAGCCGCAAAGGCGAAAGCCAAGAAGCCTGCTGCGAAGAAACCCGCTAAGAAGCCCGCCGCGACTGCGGCCAAAAAGAGAGGGCGCTGATCATGGCGACGAAGATTTCCCGCGCGGCCTATGCCGGCATGTTCGGCCCCACCGTGGGCGACAAGGTGCGTCTGGCCGATACCGAATTGATCGTCGAGGTGGAGAAGGATTTCACCATCTATGGCGAAGAGGTGAAGTTCGGCGGCGGCAAGGTGATCCGCGACGGTATGGGCCAGTCGCAGCGCACGCGTGCCCAAGGCGCGGTGGACACCGTGATCACCAATGCGCTGATCATCGATCACTGGGGCATCGTCAAAGCCGATATCGGCATCAAGGACGGCCGCATCGCCGGCATCGGCAAGGCAGGCAATCCCGACGTGCAGCCGGGCGTGGACATCATCATCGGCCCCGGCACTGAAGCGATCGCCGGCGAAGGCCGCATCGTCACGGCGGGCGGTATCGACTCACACATCCATTTCATCAGCCCGCAGCAGGTGGACGACGCACTCTATTCCGGCGTCACCACGATGCTCGGCGGCGGCACCGGCCCGGCCGAAGGCACCAGCGCCACCACCTGCACGCCCGGCCCCTGGCACATGGCGCGCATGCTCGAAGCCGCCGAAGGCCTGCCGATCAATCTCGGCTTCTTCGGCAAGGGCAATGCGTCGCAGAAGGACTCGCTGCGCGAGCAAGTCAAGGCCGGCGCCTGCGGCCTGAAGCTGCACGAAGATTGGGGCACCACGCCGGCCGCCATCGACAACTGTCTCTCGGTCGCCGACGAGATGGATGTTCAGGTCGCGATCCATACCGATACGCTCAACGAAAGCGGCTTCGTCGAGCATACGATCGCCGCGTTCAAGAACCGCACCATCCACGCCTTCCACACCGAAGGCGCGGGCGGCGGTCACGCACCCGACATCCTCAAGGTCTGCGGCCTGCCGAACGTGCTGCCATCCTCGACCAATCCGACGCGGCCCTACACGGTGAACACGCTCGACGAACATCTCGACATGCTGATGGTCTGCCACCATCTCGATCCACGCATCACCGAAGATGTGGCCTTCGCCGAAAGCCGTATCCGCAAGGAGACGATCGCGGCGGAAGACATCCTGCACGACATGGGCGTGATCTCGATGATCTCGTCCGACAGCCAGGCGATGGGCCGCGTCGGCGAGGTGATCACGCGGTGCTGGCAGACGGCGCACAAGATGCGCGTGCAGCGCGGCCGCCTGAAAGACGAGAAAGGCGACAACGACAATTTCCGCGTGCGCCGCTATGTCGCCAAATACACGATCAATCCCGCGCTGGCCCAGGGCCTGTCGAAGCACATCGGCTCGGTCGAGAAAGGCAAGCTGGCCGATCTCGTGTTGTGGAAGCCCGCCTTCTTCGGCGTGAAGCCCGACATGATCCTGAAATGCGGCACCATCGCCGCGGCCCTGATGGGCGATCCCAACGCCTCGATCCCAACGCCGCAGCCGGTCCATTATCGCCCGATGTTCGGCAGCTTCGGCCGCGCGCTGACTTCGTCCTGCGTCACGTTCGTCTCACAGGCGGCGGTCAAGGCCGGCATCGCCAAGCAGTTGAAGCTCGACCGCATGGTGTTGCCGGTTTCCGGCACGCGCAAGCTGAAGAAAAAGGACATGGTCCTCAACGGCGCTACGCCGAATGTCGAGGTCGACTCCGAGACCTACGAGGTGCGCGCCGATGGCGAGTTGCTCACCTGCGAACCAGCAACCGTGCTGCCGATGGCGCAGCGCTATTTTCTATTTTGAGTTCAGGAGCGATTTTGGTGTTAGTACCCCCCACCTCTCCTGCGTCGGGCGCCCGCGAACGCTCCAGTGGAGCGTTCGCAGCCCACGCACCCTCAAGGGGGGAGGGAGTTTATTGTGCGTCCCTTCCTCCCTTGAGGGGGAAGGTTAGGATGGGGGGTATCTAGTCATGCGCCGCGCTGGAAAAATTCTGCACGAAGGCACTTGGGCTACCGACAAACAGGTGGGCACGGTGACGCTCGCCTATCTCGATCGCCATCGCCGCCGCATCGTGCTGGCCGACGATGCGGGGCTCGACTTCCTGCTCGATCTGGAGGATGCCGTGTCGCTGGCGCATGGCGATGGGCTGGCGCTCGACGGTGGCGGCGTCATCAAGGTGATGGCGGCCAATGAGGACGTGGCCGACATCACTTGCACCGACGCAACCCATCTTGCGCGCGTGGCCTGGCATCTCGGCAACCGCCATCTGCCGGTCGAGATCATCCCCGAAGAACTGCGCTTGCGCATCACCTGGGACCATGTGATCGCGGCGATGGTCGAAGGGTTGGGTGCCAAGGCGACGCGCGCCCGCGCGCCCTTTCATCCCGAGGGCGGCGCCTATGGTGGTCATGGACACGCCCACTGAGCCGACACTGAACAGCGGTGCGCTGGTCAGGCTGCTCGCCTGGCTGTCGCCGGCTTTTCCGGTCGGCGGCTACACCTATTCGCACGGCGTCGAGCGCGCCGTCGAGGAAGGCACGATCACCGATGGCGAGACCTTGCGCCCATGGATCGAAGCCGCGCTGATCTATGGTCCTGCCCGCGTCGATGCCGATCTGCTGCGCGACACCTGGCGCGCCGTGATGGCGGGTGACGAAGTCGCGTTCGAGCGCGCGATCGCCTTGGGCGCAACCATGCGCGGCACACCCGAACTTGCGCTGGAGAGCTTACAGCAAGGCGAAAGTTTCCTGACCACCGTGTCGGCGACTTGGCCGAATGAGACGCTCGCTCATTGGACCGCGCTGCTGCGCGCCACCAGCCGCGCGCCGGCCTATCCGGTCGCGATCGGTCTCGCGGCGGCCGCCCACGGCGTGCCGCTCGAGGCAACGCTGTCGGCCTATCTCCACGCCTTTGCAGCCGCTCTCGTCAGCGCCGCGGTGCGCCTGGTGCCACTCGGACAAACCGTCGGCCAGAAAACCTTGGCCGCGCTCGAGGCCACGATCGCTGAAGCCGCTGCCGCGTCGCTGGTGCGCACGCCTGATCAGTTTGGCTCTGCCGCACCGCTGATCGATCTACTCTCCATTGCCCATGAAACCCAGCATGTAAGGTTGTTCCGCTCATGAACGCTCCGGTTCGCGCTTCATCATCTCCGCTTCGCGTCGGCATCGGCGGCCCCGTCGGCGCCGGCAAGACCTCGCTGCTGGAGCGCCTGTGCCGCATCATGCATGGGCCTTACAACATCGTCGCGATCACCAACGATATCTACACGCGCGAGGATGCCGAGATTCTGGCGCGGTCGGGCGCGCTGCCGATCGAACGGATCATGGGCGTGGAAACCGGCGGCTGCCCGCATACGGCGATCCGCGAAGACGCGTCGATCAATCTGGCCGCGGTAGCCGATATGTCGGCCAAGTTCCACGCGTTGGATGTCATCTTCATCGAATCGGGCGGCGACAATCTGGCCGCGACCTTTTCGCCGGAACTGGCCGACATCACCATCTATGTCATCGACGTTGCGGCCGGCGAAAAGATCCCACGCAAAGGTGGCCCGGGCATCACCCGGTCCGACCTGCTGGTGATCAATAAGATCGATCTGGCACCCCTGGTTAGGGCCAATCTCGAGGTGATGGACCGCGATGCGCGCAAATCGCGCGGTCAGCGGCCGTTCCTGTTCACCAATCTGCACGAGGGCAAGGGCGTCCCGGAAATCGTCGATTTCATCGTGACTCGGGGCGGATTGCATGCACCCCACGATGCCAAAGTTGCCCACTGGTAGAGGGGGCTAGCCCTCATATACAATCCGCGCGCGGTCGGTGGGACCGCGGGGGAAGCCGTGCATGTGGGGCAATCTTGGTCATCTGGCGGGAGACTATCTCCACGCTGCCATCAGCGTGGTGCAACGCTTTGCCGCCATGCCCATCGATATCGGTGTCATCGTCGCCATCGCGATCGTGCTTATCCTCATTCGCATTTATATCGGCGGTTTCTTCGGCTGGCTGATCCGCTACGTTGCCTATGTAGGGCTCTATTGGAAGCTGGTCCATTTCCAGCCCTTCATGAGCATCTTTCCGCATTCCGACCCGATCGACCTGCACACGGGTTTGATTCCGGTCTCGAAGAAGCTGATCGTCGCCATCAATAACGGGCAATACGCGGCCTATATCATCGCCGTCTATCTTCTGGTCGCGTTCTGGGTTCCCGTCGGAATCATTGGTGGATTGCTGCGGTGGCGCCGCCGTCGCGCACGCAGTGGTGGCTACTCCCCGGCTCGTGGCGCATCGGCGGGGGGCGCCGGCGCCGCGGCTTCGGGCGACGGCCAACCTTTCGATGTGGTTCGCCGCGAAGGCGAATCGAAGCAGACCATGGTCATCATGATGACCGATATCAAAGGTTACAGCGCGCGTATGGAAAAGGACGAAGCCGCCACCTTCGCTCTGCTCAAAGAGCACAATGTCATCATGCGCCGCGCCATCACCACCAACCGCGGCAAGGAAATCAAGACGATCGGCGACGCGTTCATGGTGGTGTTCCAGCATCCGATTGATGCGGTCCGCTGCGGCATGGCCATGCAGAAAGGGTTGTTCGACTTCAATAAGCCGCGGGCAGCCAACGACCATCTGTTGGTCCGCATCGGCATCTATCAGGGCGAAGTGATCGTCACTCAGAAGGACGTCTTCGGCGAAGGCGTCAATATTGCCGCCCGTATGGAATCGATCACCGATCCGGGCGGTATCTCGATTTCCAAGGACATTTACGAGGCGATCAAGGGCAAGGTGGAAGCCGGCTTCCAGAGCGTCGGCATCCCCAAGATGAAAAACATCGCCAGCCCGCCCGAGGTGTTCAAAATCCACCTCACACATTCATGACAAAGCTCCGAAAATTCGAGAGTCAATCGGTACTATGCGTAAACTATGCAAGAATCTCCTTTATTTCCCGGGCCGGGCAGTCCATTAATCGGCAGACATTGTTGGGGGCGCCCACAGTTGGGCTGAGACAATGAGCGTTCTCTATAAAGCTTTGGCGCGTGCGTCGAAGGCTCGCGAGTCTGCCCAGGGTTCGGGTATGGCGGCAGCCCAAGTTCCGGCCGTTATGTCACGGCGCCGTCGGTCGATTCCGCGCCCTCTGATCTATTTAATTCTGATCGTCGTGATCATTGGCGGCGCGTATGTCGCGTTCGGTGACGATATCACCGACGCGATCAACGTCGTCCTTTACGGCGATCAAAGCCAGCCGCAAATCGCCCAAACGCCGGCCCCGGCCCCCGCGAAACCCGCGGCTGAAGCCGCCGCCACGCCTGCGCCAGCGGCTTCGGCGCCGCTATCCGGTACAACGGCCGCCGTGCCGGCACCAGCGCAGCCAGCAGCGCAAGCCGCTGCGACACCTGCAGTTCCGGCGCCCGCTGCAACAACTTCGGCACCGGCAGAGGCAGCTGCCCCAGGAGCAGCAACCGCTCCGACGCCGGTCGCCGCTCCGGCGCCAGCTGCTGTGGCTCAGTCCGCCCAGCCTGTGGCCATCGCTTCCGCCGCTACGCCTGCCCAGCCAGCCGCGTCCGTCAAAACCGCGGCGGTCACCCCCGACCAGAATCTGCCAGCGGTTCTCGACCGTATTCGCCAACAGCGGACAGGAAGTTCGCTTCAGCCGCGCGCCGTAGTCGACCGCGCGCCGACGGCAGCGAGTAGCTCCGATACCGCCAATCAATCGGCGGCGGCCGGAATGGTGTCGGTCACCCAGGAATCGGCAACCGAACGCGATGACGCCGAGCAGGCTTATGACCTACTGCTCCACGGACGGTACGAAGGCGCGCTCGATCTCTACGACAATGCGCTGAAGGCCAATCCAGACAGCTTGCCGGCGCTGTTGGGCAAAGCTATCGCACTCCACAAGCTGCGCCGCCTTTCCGAAGCGCGTCCTCTGTACCAGCGCGTCCTGACCCTCGATCCCAACAATCGCGAAGCCCTCACCAATATGACGGCGATCGCGGCCGCGCAGGCCCCCACGACGGCGCTACACGAGCTGCGTGAGTTGCAGAAGACCAATCCGACTTTCAGCCCGATTTCGGCGCAAATCGCCTCGATCGAGGCCCAAGGCGGTAACGTGGCCGGCGCAATGGTGGAGTTCAGTCGCGCCATCCAGCTGTCGCCGGACAATGGTCTCTATCGCTTGAATCTCGCGGTTCTTCAGGATCGCGCCGGAATGGCCGCTGAGGCCGCCGCCTCGTATCAGGCCGCGCTCGACCGCCTGAGCACCGATACGCAGCTGCCGATCCCCATCGATTCCATCAGGGCGCGGTTGCGGTACCTGCGGTCGAGGTGATCCCATGCCTTACCTGGCGCATTTCGGGCTCGAAGAACATCCGTTCACGCTGACGCCCGACGTCGATTATTTCTTCCCGACGCAGGAACACGCCAACATCATCGGCTCGGTCGAGTTCGCGCTCCGCCGCGACACCGGGATCATCAAAGTTGTTGGCCCGGTGGGCACCGGCAAAACCCTGCTTTGCCGCCTGCTGATCAAGAAATTGGTCGATACCGAAGCGGTCGCCTATATCAACGCGCCGCGCGCCAATGCCAATTCGATCGTCTTGGCGGTGTGCAAGGAATTCGGTATCGAGGTCAGCGACGCCGACGCCGCTTATGGTGCGCTCAACAAGTTTCTGGTCGAGGAACATGCCAAGAACCACCTGGCCGTGCTCGTGGTCGACGAGGCCCAGCACCTCGGCAAGGAAGGACTGGAACTCGTCCGTCTGATCTCGAATCTCGAGACCGAAAAGCGCAAGCTGCTGCAGATCGTGATGTTCGGCCAGACCGAACTCGACGAATTGCTGGCCGATCCGTCGCTGCGCCAGCTCACCCAGCGCATCGCCTTTTCGCTGGCGACCAAGCCGCTGACGATCGAGGAGAGCAAAAACTACATCAACCATCGCCTGCGTGTGTCGCGGCGCGAAGGAATCATCTACGACGTCTTCACCAATCGCGCCATCGATCTGCTGTCGCGCTCGTGCGGGGGCGTTCCGCGCGTCATCAACATCGTGGCCGACAAGAGCCTCCTCGCCGCATTCGCGGCAGGGTCGCCCGTTGTGCAGCCGGCCCATGTCACCGAGGCGCTCAAGGAATCGCCCGCGCTGGTGAATCCGGTCGCGCCGCGTGGTGGCTTGCTGCGGCGCCTGCTCGGCCGCGCCGTCGCCTATATCGGCGGCCTTTTCGTAATTGCCGTTGCCGCGGTGGCGATATTGGCGATCGTACCTGCGGGACAAACTGGTTCCCATATCCGTGCCGCCTTGCATTCGGCGGGTATTGCCCTCTGGTCCAGCCCGACCACCGCTGCGTTGCAAGCGCCAGCCACAACGCCGACCCAAACGGTGACACCGTCGCCTGCAACGACGCCACAGGCGACAACAGCCGCAACACCTCCTACGCCGGCGCAATCGCCTGCCGCAGCAGTAGCACCGCAACCGGCACCGGCCGCTCAGGCTTCTGACGCGAAGCCGCAAGCGCCGTCCGCTGCCGCGGTTGTTACCGTCGTCGCCCCGGTGACCGTGACTGCCCCGGCAGCAGCTCCGGCTCCGGCCGCGCCAACGGCACCCGCCGCGATCGAAGCGACGAAACCCGCCGAAGCCCGTAAAACGGAAACCGCCGCGACAGCCCCTACAACGGCCGCGCCAGCAGCCGGGACACCGATAGCAGCGGCGGCACCTTCGGCCACGCCGGCGGCGACCGGCACTTCGTCACCGCCGTCCGCCTCGACGACCACTTCGACTCAGGCCGTCGCCGTAGTCCCGGCGCAGCCCTCCGCCCGCGCGGCGATGCATAAAATCAAGCATCCGGCAGCGGCCAAAAAGAAACAGCCGTCCGCGACTCCGAATGCCGCTCCCAAAACCACGCCGGCCAGCCCCAGCGCGACAGCGCCGCAGCGTGTGGAAGACGGGCCTCAGGCCAGCGCCGCACCGCGCGAAGCGGTCATCGTCGAGCGCATTGCCCCGCCGGCCTCTCAAACTCAGGCGCCATCCGCCGTCTCCGCGGGTACGCCTCGCCCTAATCCGTGAACCCTTTCGCAGGACCGGCCGGCGGAATCCTGTTCGCTGTCCTTGGATTGGTCGCCGGAAGTTTCGCCACCGCCGCCAGCTATCGCTTGGCAAACGATCAACCCCTGGCCGTGGACAGGTCGCGCTGTCCGCAATGCAACCATGTTCTCGGGCCAGTCGACCTGGTGCCGGTCTTCTCATGGCTGGCGAGACGCGGGAAATGCCGTTACTGCCGCGCCCCGATTTCTGCCCGCTATCCGGCCATCGAATTGATCACCACGGCGTTATTCGTCCTCTCATGGCATTTGGGCGGCGCGGATAGCCTGCGCGCGGCGATTCTTGCCGTAACCTTTCTGGGCTTGATGGTCATCACCGTCGCCGATCTCGAGGCTCGCATCATTCCCGACAAGGCGCTGCTGGCCATGATTCCGCTGGCGATCCTCTGGCGGTGGCATCTTGGCCTGAATTGGATCGATGGGATCGCGGGCGTCGTTTTGGGCGGCGCCGTCATGTATGGGGTACGCGCGGGGTTCAAGGCATTGCGCGGCGTCGATGCCTTGGGGCTCGGTGATGTGAAATTCATCGCTTTGGCAGGGCTTTACGTCGGCGCCACGGGGCTGGCACCACTTCTGGTCCTGGGCGGACTGATCGGCATCGCATTTGGATTGGCTTGGCGGCTGAGCGGGCGCGGCACCTATTTCCCGTTCGGGCCGGCCTTATGCGCTGGTCTGGGGGTTCTGCTGGCGGCGCCTAACACATTCGTCAACCTGCCGGGAGCCTAGCTTTCGTTGAAAATCTGTGGCCGGACCGGTATTCTGCGTGCGCTGAAGTAGATGGGGTGGGGAAGTGAATAAAGCAGGGGCGGTAGGACTCGGAAGCCGTTTGCGCGGCTCCGGTGCGGCAGTGGCTATTCT
>DASXEH010000067.1:0-1510 GCA_036490215.1 Magnetospirillaceae bacterium | reverse complement strand
CGCGGCCTGGTAGCCCGCATGAGCCAACGGGTCGCGCGAACGCGCCCCCGATGACAGGCTCCGCGACATGCGGGTCCCGGATGTCGCTCTGATGTCCTTCGTCAAGTGTTTTAAACATGAGCTATCGTCACTCTGCGACGTTCGCTTGGGTGCGCGGCCGGGATGATCGTGCAAGGGTGGGGGCGAAGCCTGAAGACGTCGGTGATCAAGCTCTGATACGCGGGTTTAAACCGCAGTTCCGAGATTTCGTCCGGGGCTTTCCGCTGTCTACGCGCGGGCGTCGATCGCTTGATCGGCCACAAAGCGACATCGGGAATTCCCCTGCCGTGGCTTCGCCCCCGCCGTTGCACGATATTTGTCCGGATCGCGGTCCGGTTGCTGGCTCCTGGTCGTGTCTGTCGATGGGCTCAAGTCGCCGGCGTTGCGGGCGCGCCGACGGCGCGGCTGACGGCCCAGATGAAGCCCGACAGTTCCCGCGCGATCGCGGTCACCACAAGGGTCGGCCGCTTGCCGCGCCGTGCCAATGCGCGGTAGCGCGCGGTCAGGCGCGCCTGCGCCTTCCAGGCGATCTCCTGGACGGCGGCAGGTGCGGCTTCAACCTTGGCAAGCTTCTTCTTGCCGACCCGCGGGGGATGGCGATAGCTCCAGGAGCACTCCACCAGAATGCGCCGTGCCCGGTGGTTGCCGGCCTTGGTGATGCCGCCGCGCCAGACCCTGTCACCGGTCGACGCTTCACCCGGCACCAGGCCGAGATAAGCCATCAATTGGCGTGGGCTGGCAAAGCGCGAGAGGTCGCCGATCTCGGCAAGGAAGATCGTGGCCGAGATGAGATCGAGGCCGCGCACGGCCATCAGTGCCATCACGACCTTTGCAAGCGACCAGTCCGGCACTGCCGCGGCGATCGCCTTCTCGAGCCGGATCACGCGCGCATCGGCTTGCCGCACCGCCAACAGCATCTCCTCGAATGCGATGCGCTGTTCGCGGTGGGCGAGCTTCTGGCTTACCAGCCAGTTCATATGGGCCCGCGTCCAGGTTCGCTTACCGGCAAAATGCCGGCCGAGCCGCAGCAGCAGCGACAAAACCTGCTGGCGCTTGGATTTGAGATCGTCGACGGCAGCCTCGCGCGCCCGCACCAGATCCCGCATCGCCTCGTGCCGCGCATCCGGAACCCAGACGGCTGTCAGCTCCCCCGCGCGCAGCAGCTTCGCCAGATTGAGCGCATCGCGCCGATTGGTCTTCACCCGGTCACCCGGCTTCTTCGGGATCAACGATGGCGCCACCACCACACACTCATGACCAAGCGCCTTGATCAGCCGGTACAGCCCATACCCCGTCGGTCCGGCTTCATAACAGAACGTCAGTCGCCGATGCTGCGCCGCAAGCTTCTTCACCAGCTTGCCCGTCGCCACCTCGGTGTTCTCGATCTCGCCGTGATACCGGACTTCGCCGTTCCGCCCACCTTCCGCAACCGCCACCGCATTGCGAAGCTTCGACGTATCGATACCCACAA
>DASXEH010000055.1:0-124052 GCA_036490215.1 Magnetospirillaceae bacterium | reverse complement strand
GTTCGTGAGCCGGTCACCGAAAAGGTTTTGCTGGGCCCCGATCTCGGTCAGTGCTGCGGCGGCGGGGCAACGCTGTTCCTCGAGCCCCTGGGCTGGGCTGCGACGACCGTGACGGTCTTCGGCGCCGGCCATGTGGGCCAGGCCTTGGTGCGCGTGCTCGACGGAACCGGCGTCCGCGTCATCTGGGTTGATCCACGACATGAGTCTTTTCCAGAAGCATTGACTGCTGGAGTCTGCGCCGTCACCGCGACCGATCCCGTTGCAGAAGTGACCCTGGCGCCGCGTGACAGCCACGTGCTGATCATGACTCATTCCCATGATCTCGATTACGCGGTCCTATCGGCCGCGCTGCGCCGTGGAGATTTCGCATCGGTGGGGTTGATCGGCAGTGACACGAAATGGGCGCGCTTCCGCCACCGCCTCGCGCGCGACGGTTTCAGCGACGAGACAATCAATAGTGTCATCTGCCCAATCGGGATTCCCGGTGTAGGCGGTAAAAAGCCAGCCGAGATCGCGATTTCGGTGGCGGCGCGACTGTTACAGGGCGTCGGCTAAACCTTTATCGCAGAGGGCTATTTCGACCTTAATTAGATACATAGCTTATAAAATAGACACGTCTATATATCTAATGAACATATAATTCGTCCTCCCAAGCGGCGTCTACTAACCCCAACGCGGGCGGAAAGCCCGTCACATTGGGGAGGGGCGTTTTTTGACGTCTATAGACGGCAAGCTCGTCATCGACGTGCGCGGCCTTCGCGTGCTCGTGACCGCTGGTGGCAGCGGCATCGGGCGGGCGGTTGCCGAAAGCTTCAAAGCCGGGGGCGCGCTCGTTCACGTCACCGACGTGGTCGAGTCGGCACTTGTCTCGGCTATGGAAGCCGTGCCCGGCCTCACGGGAACGCTGGGTGACGCATCGACACCTGACGATGTGGACCGCACATTCAAGGACGTCTCGGCCCGTTTGGGCGGTCTCGATGTCCTGATCAACAACGCCGGCGTCGCCGGCCCAACCGGCCAGGTCGATGCGCTGAGCGACAACGATGTCGAACGCACGATCGGCGTCAACCTTGCGTCGCAATTCTACTACCTCAAGCGCTTCGTGCCCCTGCTCCGCGCGTCGACGCAAAATCCGTCGATCATTGCGATGAGCTCGGTCGCCGGGCGGCTGGGCTACGGGTTTCGGACGCCCTACGCGGCGACCAAATGGGCGATCGTCGGCCTCGTGAAGTCGCTCGCGGTCGAACTCGGCCCGACCGGCATCCGCGCGAATGCGGTCCTGCCCGGTGTTGTGGAAGGCGAGCGGATGAACCGTGTCATCGCCGATCGCGCGAAGACCACCGGCGTCAGCTTCGAGACCATGCGGGAAGAGTACCTGCGCAAGATTTCACTGCGCCGCATGGTCACCGCCGGCGATATCGCCAACCTGTCGCTCTTTCTGGCCTCGGATCTGGCGCGAAACATCACCGGCCAAGTCATCAGTGTCGACGGCAATGTCGAATATCTCTGATCCGACCGCGACGGAGCGGAAACCGTGAACCTGAAGAAGCGCAAGGTCATCATTTCCTGCGCCGTCACCGGGGCGGCCCATACGCCATCGATGTCCGATCATCTGCCGCTCACGCCCGAAGAAATCACACAGCAGGCGGTCGACGCGGCCCGCGCGGGCGCTTCGATCCTTCATCTCCATGCCCGCGATCCAGAGGATGGAAGCCCAAGCCTGGACCCGGCCGTCTTCGATCGCTTCGTGCCGCAGATCGCCGCGCAAACGGACGCAATCATCAACATCACGACCGAAGGCTACACGCACACGCCGCTCGACGAGCGCCTAGCCTATCCGCTGCAGGCAAAGCCTGAACTGTGCTCGCTCAATATGGGGTCGATCAATCTTTCGCTCCATCGGGCCTGGCGCGGGATCACCGACTGGAAGTTCCCTTGGGAACAGTCTTACGTTGAAGAGTCCGAAGGTGTCGTCATCGGCAACACGCTCAGCGACATCAAGGATGTGTTCGCCTATCTGGGCGACACGCATGATGTACGCTTCGAATTCGAATGCTACGACCTCGGCCATCTTCACAATCTCGCGCTGTTCGTCGAAGAAGGCCTTGTTCGAGGCCCCTTGTTCATTCAGTGCGCCGTCGGAGTTTCAGGCGGGCTCAATGCCGACCCCGAGAATCTTTTCGTCATGCGCAGCACGGCCGATCGGCTGTTCGGGCGCGATAATTACGAATTCTCAGTGCTCGGCGCGGGTCGGAATCAGATGTCGCTGGTCACAATGGGCGCAATCATGGGCGGCCATGTTCGCGTCGGCCTCGAAGATAGTCTGTTCCTGGGCCGCAGCCAGTTGGCGCCCTCATGCGCGGCGCAGGTTCTGAAGATCCGACGCCTGCTTGAAGAGCTATCGCTGGAAATTGCCACCCCGGCCGAAGCCCGCGAGATCCTGCAGACCAAAGGCGCTCACAAGGTGGCGTTCCATGGCTGAGGCACTCCACCAAGGCAAGGGAACGCGGCGTAACGGCAGTCTGCTCGAATACGTCGTCATCGGCGTTACGGTCGCGGCCATCATCCTGTTCTCCATTTTCGTCAATGGTTTTGCCACGCTCGGCAATCTCCGCGTCGTCGCCTCGAATTCTGCGGCGCTGATGATTCTCAGCTGCGGCATGGGCGTCGTTGTCATCTCGCGCGGACTGGATTTGTCGCTGATCGCGGCGATGGTGGCAGGCGCGACAACCTTCGGTGTTTTGATCAGTGCCGGCTATTCGGGACCCCTCGCGATCGGGTTGACCTTGATCACCGCCATCATCGTCGGCGCCGTGAACGGCATCCTCATCGCCTACCTCGAGATATCGGCAATGCTGGCGACTCTCGCCTCAGCCATGGTCTTCACCGGATTCTTCCGCTTTTTCGTGTTGCGCGGCGAATACCTCCTGATGCTGCCGAAGACCAATCCTGCGGTGATGCTCTTCTCCACCGATCTTCTGCCCGGACTGGCCACGCCAGTGGCCTTGATGATCATCACCTTCGTGGTGAGCTGGCTTCTCCTACGCTACACCACGCCCGGACGGATCACTTACGCGATCGGCGATAATTTCCAAGCCGCGCGCCTGACGGGCCTGTCGGTTCGCCCCACCACCGTGATGATCTATGTCTTCGCCGCACTGACCGCGCTTCTGGCGGGACTGATCACCTCTTCGGCCAGTGGCGCGGTCGATTTCCGAACCGTCACGAATGGCAGCCTGCTGTTCGAAGTGATCCTCGTCGTCGTGCTCGGCGGCATTCCATTGCGTGGCGGGCGCGGAGGCATGCGTAACATCCTTGTCGGCGTCGCCCTGATTGCCGTTCTGCGCAACGGAATGACGCTTTTCGATTTCTCAAGCCAAACGCAGGACGTGCTCAAGGGGCTCGTTTTGGTCGTCGCCATCGTCACCGATAACTACTTCAACCCCAGGGATACCGAGACCGACACAGTCGGCGATCTTTAATCACAAGGTTTAATGGAGGAGGAAACCATGTTGTCCAGAATGAAGAAGACTATGCTTACCGCGGCCACAGGCATGACACTCTGCGCGGCACTTGCGCTCGGTGTCGGAACCGCACAGGCCGACCCAAACATCTCCGGCAAGAAAGTCATTTTCGTGCCGATCTCGATGGGCATTTCGCTCACCGAAGGCTGGCTGCGCCGCATGAAGGAACATGCCGCCATCTATGGCTATAGCATCGATGTGCGTGACGCGGCGTTCAACACAGGCGCCATGTCCGAGTTGCTCGCGAAGGCGATCAGCGACAAGCCGGATGTGCTCGTCGTCCACAACCCGACCGTTCAGCTTCTCGCCCGCCAGATCAAGCAGGCCGAATCGCAGGGCATCAAAGTGCTGCAGTTGAACCTGCAGTCGAACCAGCCCTCGACCGCCTTCGTAGGTGCCAACTGGACGCGCATCGGCACCGAGATCGCCGAAGACATCGTGAAGGAATGCGGCGCCGGCAGCGGCAAGTCCGGCAAGGTCTCGATCATCCCCGGCCAGTTGACCGCAGCGGATAGCGTGATGATGAACGAAGCCGCCTTCAAGGTCTTCGCCAAGCATCCCGAGATCAAGGTTGTGTCGAACCAAGCCTCGGACTGGGAGCCGGAAAAGGCTCGCCAGATCACCGCGACGGTGTTGCAGCAGAATCCGGACCTCTGCGCCATCTTCGGCCATTGGGACGTCCACACGATGGGCGCCGGCAAGGCGGTCAAGGAAGCGCATCTCGAAGACAAGGTTATCGTCTACGCGACCGGCGGTGGCGACGACGCAACCTGCCAAGCCGTCGAAGACAAGATCCTCGATCGCGTGTGGAGCTATGACGCCGATGGTCAGGGCCGTGATGCGGGCACCATGATCGACGTGCTGCTCCAGGGTGGCGCTGCTGCCGATCACACGATGCTGAAGATCGAATCGCCGATGAAGATCATCAAGCTCGGCCCGACCTATAACCGCAACCTCTGCTGGAAGATGTAACGGAGACGGAAATCGGGGTCCCGTATGGGGCCCCGGTTTTCTCAAGGTAAGGAAATCGCGTTGACCACCCAGATCGACTTCGCCAGTTTGCCGCGTGTCCGAGTTCCACGGATTGTGGTCTCGCCGCGTCGGATTCTGTCCGACGTCCTGTCGAAGGGTTGGGTCGAGAGCGCAATCCCCTTCACAGCATTTATATTCGTACTCATCGGCATATCGATCGCCACCACCGGCTACTTTAAGCCTTCCAATCTGGCCGACCTCTCGCAATACGCCGCCGATGGCGGCCTCACGGTCCTTGCCCTTCTGATCGTTGTTGCCGTCGGCGGCATCGACCTGTCGGTAGGATCGAATTTCGCCATGTCGGCCTTCGTGTCGCTCTATGCCTTTCACATTCTGGGACTGCCGGTGTGGCTGGTCCTCATCGTCAGCCTGGTCTGCGGGTCACTGATCGGTGCTATCAACGGCATCCTCGCCGGATTGGTCGGCTGTGGCGCATTGCTGACGACGCTCGCTACCATGATCACGGTGCGCGGTCTCTACACATTGGCCTCGCAGGCCCGGCTGGTGGAAATCTCGACCAGCACGCGCAGCGACGATCTCTGGGATTGGATCGGCTTCGATAAGCTTCTCGGCATGCCGATCGGCTTCTGGGTGCTCGCCATCGTCGCCGTTCTGGTGTTCCTGATGTTCCGCCAATCGCGTTTCGGCTGGCATGTTCTCGCGGCCGGCGGCAACCGCAAGGCGGCACGCCATGGCGGCATCAACGTCAAGCGCACCATCTTCTTCGCCTATATTCTCGCTGGGCTGATTGTTGGGCTTGCGGGCTTTCTCTTTGCCGCGCGACAGAATAGCGTCGGGTCGGACACAGGCATTGGCTTCGAATTCGCAGCGCTCACGGCGCTGGTGGTGGGTCTCGGCGGCTTCGTGCCCGGCCGCGGCGCCGTCGTTTCCGTCTTGATCGGATTCGTGACGATCTATCTGCTGACCAACGCGATGATCAACTCGGGCCTTCGCGGCGACTTCGTCCAATTCGCGCTCGGCTCCATCATCGCCGTGATCCTGGCCATCGACGTCAAATTCCGCAAAAACCGTCATCGTCTTCTGGCATCGACCTATCTCGATCCCGTGGCGCTCGGCATTGAGCCGGCCAAAGGCGTGGACGGCCTTATGCCGCATGCCATCGCACCCAAGCTGAAACATGCCACGCTGATCGGATCGGGACAGGTAGACGGCCCCGAGGACGTCATTCTCGATAGCGACGGCAACCTCTACTGCGGCACGCGCGACGGACGCATCATGCGATTTGCCGCACCGGACCTGACCAAGGTCAGTCTGCTGGCTAAAATCGGCGGTCGTCCGCTCGGTCTCGCCTTCGACGCGGAAGAGCGCATCGTCACCTGCGTCGCCGGTATGGGCCTCCTGCGCGTGAGCCTGGACGGTAAGGTCGAGTTATTGACCGACCAGACCGATCGCAGCCTGTTCAGCGTCTACGACGACACGACGATACGCATGGCGGACGATCTCGACATCGCGCCCGATGGGGCGATCTATTTCACCGACGCGACCAAACGCTATGATATCGGGAATTGGGGCCTCGATTTGCTCGAAGCGCGCCCCAACGGACGTCTCCTCAGTTACGATCCGAAGTCGCGCAAGACTAAGACCGTCTGCGACAATCTCATTTTCCCGAACGGCGTTTGCGTGACCCATGACGGCGGCCACCTTCTCGTGGCCAGCACCTGGACCTGTTCGATCCTGATCTTCGATCTGAAGAACATGGCTGCCGGGCCACGTGTGTTCCTGAGCGGGTTGCCAGGCTATCCCGACAATATCAATCGCGCCTCCGATGGTGGCTATTGGATCGCTTTGGCGGGCATGCGCAATCCTGTCCTGGACGAGATCATGACAATGCCGGGCTTGCGGCGGCGTATGACGAAGCGGGTGCCGCCGACGAACTGGTTGTTCGGCAATCTCAACATCGGCGGTGTGCTGAAGATCGATGGCGCAGGCCATATCCGCGACGCGCTCTGGGATGCGCCGGATGGCCCGCTCTATATGATCACCTCGATGCGTGAGCACAAAGGCGTGCTGTATCTGGGCGGCGTGACCAACAACAAGATCGGCCGACTGGTTCTGCCGGGTGCTAACCCGGCATGGACCGGCCCCGGAAGCTACTGGAAGAAGGCCTAGCCGATGTTTTTCAGACGTCGCAGGCAAGGCACTGTATCGATGACGCTGGAGGGCGCGCTCGGCCCGAATAGCCGGCTCGACGATGCCGAGTCCGTGCGCATCGCAGCGCCCGAGGCGATCTGCGTCAACCGGTCTGGGCAGTTGATGCTCTCTTCGGGGCGCGACGTATTCCGCCTGCCGCAATGGGGCTATACACCCGCGCATTGGGCAAATTTCGAAACGCCTGTGTCGGCCCTTGCCGCAAGCGAAGACGGGCGTCTTGCGGTGGGACTTGCGGACGGACAAATCGTCGTCCTCGATGAGGCGGGCAAGCCCCTGTCAGGCTGGATACCATCGACACCGCCGCGCGCGGTCGCCGACTGTCTCTTCCTGCCAAGCGACGAGATCGCCATCGTCGATCATGGGTATGGATCGGACGAGCCCCTGCTCTCCCTTGCGCCCTGGGACTCCAAAGCGCGCGGTCAGGTGATCGCCGTCAATCAGACGGGCGCGACGCGGGTAATCGCCACGGGGTTACACTGTCCGATGGGGATCGCGGCCCATATCAATGGCGCGCTGATCGTTACCGAATTCGAGCGCGCGCGCGTTATCGAGACGTCGGGACGCACTATACAAGCCGGCTATCCCGCCTATCTCGGACGAATCCGCAAGATCGGTGAAGGCTATGCGCTAGCGTGTCTTGCGCGGCGCGATCCGCTGATCGAATTCCTGAAGACGGAACGCCAATTCGTGGCGCGGATGAAGGCCAATATCGATCCGCGATACTGGATCGGGCCACGCGCAACGCCGGAATTCAGCCCCGACTTCCCCATCGAACTGGGTGCGACACGGCTTTTCGGAGAGGTCAAACCCTGGGCGCCGTCTTTCTCCTACGGATTGGTGATCGAGACAAATCCGGACCTCATGCCGATCGGCTCGGCGCATTCCCGCGCCAATGGGGTACGCCACGCGATTAGCGATGTGATGCTCTGGAACGGCTCATTGATCGCAGTTAGCCGCGCCAGCAATGAAATCCTGAAACTTGCGCGTCAGGACGTGCCATGAGCGATAAGCCGATCATTCGCCTGGAAGGCGCGACCAAACGCTACGGCGGTATCGCCGCATTAGACAAAGTCGATTTCGAGCTGCGCCCTGGCGAAATCCATGCCTTGGTTGGGGAGAACGGCGCGGGTAAATCGACGCTGTGCAAATTGATCGCCGGCGTCATAGCGCCATCGGAAGGCAGTCTGAGCATCGACGGTCAGATGGTGGAACTGACAGCGCCGAAGGATGCGACGCGCTACGGTATCTCGATGGTCTATCAGGAAACCAGTCTGGTCCCGCAGCTCACGGTGGCGCAGAATATGGTTCTCGGCCGCGAGCGCGCATTCAACTCGGTGCGCAAGGTGCGCAATGCGGCGCGGCAGATTCTGCAACGGCTGAATTTCAATATCGACCCCTCGCAGCTGGCAAGCTCGCTCTCCGCCGCCAAACGGCAAATGGTCGAGATCGCGCGAGCCGTTCTCAATGATGCGCGCGTGATCATTCTCGACGAGCCAACCGCCGCGCTGACGCCCGAGGAAACCGATCATCTTTTCGAACTGATGAGGACCTTGAAGAGCCGCGGCGTGGCGATGATCTTCATCTCTCACGCGCTCGAGGAAGCGCTGACCCACGCAGATCGCATCTCGGTGCTGCGCAACGGCAAGCTGATGAAGGTCGGACCCGCAGGCGAGTTCGATCGCAGCAGCCTCATCTACTACATGATTGGTGACGAGCTCAAAGCTCACGCTCCGGCGCCGCGAAAAGCCGATGCGGCCCGCGCAGCGTTACCGCTGTTGCGGGTGGATAACATCCGCATGGGCGCCATGGTCAACAACATGTCGTTCTCGATCTTTCCCGGCGAGATCACCGGCATCGCCGGTCTGATCGGCTCGGGCCGAAGCGAGGTCGCCAAGGTCATCATGGGCCACACCAAGCGCAATTTCGGTGGTGGCCGCATTTGGCTCGAAGGCCGCGAGATTCGCTACGGCGTGCCATCTCAGGCTGTGGCGGACGGCATTGCCTATGTAAGCGAAGATCGCAAACTCGATGGCTTTTTCGATACGATGAGCGTGGCGGAGAATATCGGGCTCGGATGGCTGGCGAAATTCGGGCGCGGCAAGCCTCTGGCGCCGCGGGCCAAAATGCGCGCCCTGGCCCGTGAATGGGAGGAGCGTTTGGCGATCCGCCGCATCGGGGAGAATCAGCCGGCGCTCTATCTCTCCGGCGGCAATCAGCAAAAGGTCGTCATCGCAAAGGCGCTGGCGCAAAAGCCCAAGCTCGTGATCTTCGACGAACCGACCCGAGGCGTCGATGTCGGCGCGATCGCCGAGATCCGGCAGATCATCCGCTCTTTCGCCGACAGCGGCGCCGGCGTGATGCTGATCTCGTCCTATCTGCCGGAGATCTTGGATCTATCCGATCGCATCCTGGTCGCGAAAAGCGGAACAATTGTCGCGGAGTTCACGCGATCGGAAGCCAGCGCGGAGAAAATTCTCCACGCGGCGATCCATTGATCAGGGGGACGCGGTGATTGCATCGAGACGCAATGCCACATGCAACTCCAGGGCGGCAACAGGATCGTCCCAACCGCCGGTGATTTCGCGTAACGTGTCCAGTCTTTGCCGGACGGTATTGATATGAATACCGAGCGAGTCCGCCGTGCGCGCGATGTTGTACTGGCTGTCGAAAAAGCACAGCAGCGTCTGCTTGAGATTTGTCTTCTGCTTCGGGTCGCGCTCCTCGATCGGCTGCAAGATCGAATCGACATAGCGCGAGATGCGAACAGCGTCGCCCGACTCGAACATCTTCGCGAACAGACTAACCTGCGATTGCTCGATCAACCGATTGAGCCGCTTCATTTTGCGCAAAACACGGAATATCCGTTCGATTCTGGAATAATGGATCGACGTCTGCGTCAAGTCGGAGAAGCAATCCGACAGAATACCGCCGATCTCCCATCCCTTCTTGCGCTTGGTCAGATTCTGGATGAAGGCTTGGACGTGCTTCTCAAGCCCGATGGCGAGGTAAGCGTCATCGACCAGATCGACGAGAAGGTTGATACGCGCTGCGGCAGTCCGGATCGTAGCCGTCTGCGAGGCGCGATCGAGCCCCGAGATCGCGAAAAGGACCATTGTCACCGGTTGATCCGTATTGATCCCCAAACGGTCTCTGACGGCCGAGGTCACGGAGTCGTCGGGCGGATCGACCAAGATAAGATGGCGCAACAGGGTGGACGAAGCGATCAGCTTTTCCGTCTCGCGTTTTTCGCTCCACAGCTTGGCGATCGACAGCGCCACGGCGCTTCGCTCGAGATTGCGGATATCGATCGGGTCGAGTTCCCCCTGGTGGCAGATGATCAGGCTTTCACCGCGGCCGGCGCCGCCGTGCAAAGCCATAACGCGGCAATGCTCGTCATCGGCACTGAGCATGACAACCGATCTCCCGCTGTGGCGCGATTGCGAAATCGCGGTCACGAGCGTGGCCGAGTCAATCTTGCCGTTCTTAAGCCCCTCGGCCAGTTGTCCGCGATAGCCGGTCGACGCAAAGCGCTCGCGGACCGTGAGAGTCTCGTCGTACAGAACGATGGCGCCATCGATCTGGTTGGCCATCCGCTGGATGAAGAGCGGCCAGTCCGCGCCCGTGGCCAGGAGCGAGGTCATCTCGTCATGGGTGGCGGCCGACGCATCGACACGCTGAATGTAGTCGATCAGGGCCTTGCGATTGCGTTCGGCCTCGGCAAGCGCTTCGGACAGCATCTTGAAGGCCTGAGCGTTGCGCATGGCAACGCCGGCATGGAGCGCAAAGGAGCCGAGAACCGAAATCTCGCGTCCCGACAGTTTGCGACGATAGCGGTCAGCGACGAACAGAATACCCTGCAGTTTGTTTTCCGACAGAATCGGGAAACCGGCGAGCGATGCGATGCTCTCAGCCGTGAAAACGCGGTCCAGCGCCGCCGAATGACGGAAGCGTTGATCGCCCAGATAATCTTGCGTGTCGAAGAAACTCTTGGTGTTCACAATCAGACTGACAGCGCCATAGCCCACGCGCGCCGACATCTCGGCCGTCGCCGGCGAAAGATGCCCTTCGGCGTTGACGGTGTGCAGGATGTTGCTTTCCTCGTCGAGCAAAGTCAGCCACGCAATGTTGGCGCCGACCAAATTGCGTGCGCGGGTGACGATCGTACCCAGCAGGTCCTGCAACGAAAGCGTGCTGGAGAGATCGTGGGTTGTGTCGATCAGGAGGTTGAGGGCGCGCTCGGTCACTTCGCGGTCGCGGATACCTTGCGCTACGGCGTTCAGGTGCAGATGCAGGCGTTCGAAATCCTGGGCGCTGCCCAAGGCCGCCGTTCCCTCCCGCGACGCCTCGACCATCGCCGTGATCTCGGCGTCGCGCGCGCCAAGCATCGTCTTTTCGAGCATGGCGGTGATCTTGGACAGAAATTTGCCAGACACGGAACAACCTCGGACGCTTGGGCAAGATCAACGCATCAGAGCGCGGATCCCGCGAAACCTTCCTCCATACAGCCTGTAGACGGCTTTGAACGGAATAGTAGCGATATCTATGTTGATATCAAAGGCCGCTGGCGCGGATATCGAGGTGTCGTATGAACGGCCAGGACATCGGACGTTTTTTCCGATCCGCTCAATTCAGCCAAGAGAAGATCGTCTTCTCGATTGCCGTCGTTATGTTCGTCGTCTTTTCGGCAACGCTGCAGGGCTTCCTGACCACCGGCAATGTCATTTCCCTGGTCCAAAGCGTATCGATCCTTGGCGTGCTGAGCATCGGCATGGCGCTCACTATTTTCGGGCGCGGCATCGACCTGTCGATCGTCTCCAACATGGCGATCTCGGTCGCTTGGGTCCTATACCTAGCTAATCAGCATGTCTCCTTGCCGGCTGCTCTTCTTTGTGGACTTGGCCTCAATCTGGCCATTGGGCTGCTGAATGGCGTTCTGATTGCCTATGTGGAGATTCCGGCAATCTTCGCGACCCTGGCGATGGGCACCGCTGTCTACGGCTTCGGGCACTCGATCTTGGTCAACAGCGATGTGATCTTCCTGCCGAATGCCGATCCATGGTTCAAGGCGCTCGGTGGCGGCAGCGTCCTCGGCATCCCGAGTCCGGTGCTATGGCTGATCGCGCTCTGTGCCGTTGTATTCCTGTTCCTACGCTTTACCCGGCCCGGACGTTTCATCTTCGGCATGGGCGACAATCCGCTGGCAGCGCGCATCGCGGGCATTCCGGTGCGCCCGATGATCGTCCTGCAATATCTGATTTCATCGTTGATCGGTTTCCTTGCCGGGATCATCACCGCAACGCTGGTCAATTCGATGAACACGCGCGTCGCCAATTCCACACTGGTCTATGACGTGATCCTTGTGGTCGCGATCGGTGGTGTCGGCTTGAGCGGCGGCAAAGGCAGCGTGCGCAATGTCATCGTCGGCACTCTGCTGATCGGCACGCTGTTCAACGGCATGACCATCCTGGACGTGCCCTACACGCTGCAGAATATCGTCAAAAGCGTGATCCTGCTCATCGCCATCGTCACGGATTCGCTTCTGAACCCGCGCGACGAACAGACTTCGCAACAGGGGGATATTTGACGCGTCCCACCGAAGAGCCTGAACCAAAAGCGTCTACACACGGAGGAGAGCTATGAGTCTGAAAAAGTACGTGCTGGCCGGCGCCACGGCGCTCGCCATGGTTGGGGTGGCCATCACGGCCGCTCATGCCGATCATTTCGATGACGGCCAGTGGGGCATGACTGCAAAAGCGCTGAAGGGCAAAACCGTCGCCTATGTACCGATTTCGATGGGCTTCGATCTGGCGCAGGGCTGGGCGGCGGCGATGCAGAAGTCGGCCGACAAGTGGGGCTACAAGCTGGTGATCAACGACCCCAACTGGAGTGCATCGGCCGGCGTGCAGGCGATCGGCCAACTGCTGGCGCAGAAGCCGGACGTGCTGGTCATCCAACCCTTCGATCCCCAATCTTATGCCAAGCTGATTAAGAAGGCGCTCGATCAAGGCACCAAGGTCGTCCAGATCAATATGGAATCGGTGACGCACGGCGATGCCTATGTCGGATCGGACTGGTACGACGTTGCCGCCACCGAAATGGATTTGATGGAGAAGGCTTGCGGCAAGGCTGCCGGCAAGAACGGCAAGATCGCCTTGATCCCTGGTATTCCCACCAACCCGGGCCAGATGGTCGGCACGCAGGCGATCAACGACAAGCTGAAGCAATACCCCGACCTGCAGGTGGTCGCCACCCAGGCCGCCGAGTACGACCCGACCAAAGCGCATGACGTGGCTCTTACGATCCTGAAGCAACATCCCGATCTCTGCGGCATCCCGGGCACCTGGGACGGCCAGGATGTCGGTACGGCCGCTGCGATCAAGGAAGCCGGCTTGCTCGGCAAGGTCTATTTGGTGACCTCGGGCGGCGGTCGTCAGGCCGCGGCTTGCGACTACATCGCCAATGGCAGCTACAGCGCTTACGTCAGCTATGACGGCAAGGGCCAGGGCCGTGACCTAGTGGGTTCGGTCGTGTCGCTGCTGCAAGACTCCGAGAAGGCTGGTTCTCACCCTGTCGGCGTCTACAGCTCGCTTAAGATCATCACCAAGGAAACGATGTCCACGGGCTCGTGCTGGACCATCGAGGATATCAAGGCCAACGGAGCTTGATCTAAAGTTTTCGTAACGGCGGCACGGCCCTCGGGTTCGTGCCGCCGGTTTTTCGTTCTGCAGGGGGAGATCATTGGGATGTCGGCGTCAGAGGTTTATGCGCGATGGCGCCACCGCCTGATTCCCGACCACATCCTCGGGGAGATTCTGTCCAAGACCTGGATCGATAACGCGATCCCCTTTGCCTTCCTGATCATCGCCATCGCCTTCTTCGCGTTCATCAACCCCCATTTCTTTCTGCTCAGCGGCCTTGGCGACATGGCACGAGAGCTGGGCGAAATCATATTCGTCACCTTGGGCATGGTCATCGTCATGCTGGCAGGCGGGATCGATCTCAGCGTCGGCTCGACTTTTGCGCTTAGCAATTTCATCACCCTGGCGCTCTTTAATTGGCAGGGCTGGCCGATCGGCCTTGCCGTGCTCTGCGCGCTGCTGGCCGGTGCAGCAGTGGGCCTGCTCAACGGGATTCTCGTCGGCTATCTGCGACTCCGAGCCTTTCTGACCACTTTGGTCACGCTGATCATCATCCGCGCCATCGACGACACACTCGTGATCCAATATTCAACCAAAGTTGTCGTTCCGATCACGCAGTCGAAGGTCTGGGACTTCATTAGCGACGGTGATATCTACGGAATCCCGATTCCTTTCATTGTTGCCATCGTCATCGCGGCAGTCGGCCATGTTTTGCTGACGCGGTTGCGGCCCGGCTGGCATATCCTGGCCGTCGGCGGTTCGCGCCGGTCAGCCCACAATGCCGGCATTCCTGTTCGACGCACCGTGGCGATGACCTATGTCATGTCCGGCATCCTCGCGGCCGCCGGCGGCGTTTTCTACGCCTCGCGTCTCGGTACGGCAGGGGGCGATACCGGCGTCGGCCTCGAGGTCACCGCTCTGACCGCAGCGGTGCTGGGCGGCAACAGCCTGGGCGGTGGTCGCGGCTCGGTGGTCAAGGCGCTACTCGGCGCGCTGACGGTGACGATCATCAATAACGGGCTGATCAGCCTCGGCCTCAAGAGCGGCGCCGGGTCACTGGCGTTAGGTGTCGTACTTCTGATTGCCGTGGCGATAGACGTGCGCTGGCTGAAGAATCGGCACAAGGTTCTGTCTAAGGTCTATGTCTCGCCGGCCTATTTCAAGCTGCCGCCCTGCCCGTCCATCACCGAAGGCTCCGGCTCATCCTATGCGCTCAACGACAAGCTGCATGATGTCGAACTGATCGGCCTGGGCGAGATCGATGCCGCCGAGGACCCGATCCTCGACATCAACGACGACCTGTTCTTCGGCAGCCGGAAAGGCGACATCATCCGCTATTTCGGCCCCGACCATAAGCGCTGGGAGGTCTATGTCCATGTCGGGGGCATGCCGCTGGGCATGGCCTTCGACCGCGACGGCAACCTGCTGTGCTGCGTCGCCGGCATGGGCCTCTACAAGGTCGTCAAGGACACGCGTAAGATCGTCAAGCTGACCGATGAGACCAATCGCACTTGGCTCTCGATTGTCGATGATTCGCGCATGCGCCTGCCGGATGACCTCGACATCGCTCCGGATGGCCGCATCTTCTTCAGCGAAGCCACCATCCGCTTCGACAGTTATGAATGGATGGTCGATGGGCTGGAAGCGCGCGGCAACGGCCGCATCATCTGCTACGACCCACGCGACAAGTCCACCAAGACGGTCTTGCCGAAGATCAAATTTCCCAACGGCATCTGTGTCGCCCATGACGGCAAATCGATTTTCTATGCCAGCACCTGGGGCTGCACCATCGAACGCTTTTGGCTCGAAGGGCAGAAGAAGGGCACCACCGAAACCATCATCGCCGATCTGCCCGGCTATCCCGACAACATCAATCGTTCTTCCGACGGCAATTACTGGGTCGCGCTGGTCGGCTTGCGTACACCCGCTTTCGATTTGGCCCTACGCAAGCCCGGGTTCCGCCGTCGCATGGTGCAGCGCGTAGCCCAAGACGAATGGCTGTTCCCGCAAATGAATGCCGGCACCGTAATTAAGTTCACCGAAAGCGGCCAAGTGATCGATTGCCTCTGGGACAAACGCGGTGTCAACCACCCGATGCTGACCTCGTGCAACGAGCACAAGGGCTATCTCTATCTCGGCGGCATCGTCAACAATCGCGTCGGCAAATACAAAGTTCCGGGCGCCGATCCGAACTTCACCAATCAGGGTTCATATTGGGGCGCCAAGCCATGATCGCGCTTGTCAAACGCGCCTTCGATGCTTGGCGCGGGAGTGGTCCGTCGGCAGTGACTGTGCCGCCCATGGATGGCGCTTTGCGTCCTAATCAGGCGATCGAGGAAGCACCGGTTCTTCTGGAGATCGCCGCGCCCGACAACTTGGTGCATGACGGAACGCGGCTGCTGTTTTCATCCGGTTCGACGGTCTATGCGATGAAAGCCACCGGCACCGAATCCGTTGCCGCCTTTGACCGCCCAGTTTCGGCGCTCGCCCTGCATCCTGGCGGCGCGATGGCCATTGGTCTGGAAGGGCGCGGACTCGAGCTGCGTGGCGGCCAGCACGACGGAAAGGTGATCACCGAACTCGGCGGTCGCCCCGTCCTTTGCCCCACCGCCCTGCTCTTTACCGATGAGAATACGCTATTGGTCGCCCTCGGCTCGCAGCAGAACGCGCCAGAGCGATGGAAACACGACCTGATGCAACGCAATGCCAGCGGTTCCGTCTGGCAGGTCGACCTTACGAACGGCAAGGCGACCTGTTTCGCAGATCGCCTTGCCTATCCATATGGTCTTCTCGCAGCCGGTGATGGCGGCGTGGTCGTGTCGGAAAGCTGGCGCAACCAACTGATTCGCATTCACCCGAATCGAAAGCCGAAGGTCGAACTCAGCGACATTTCCGGCTATCCGGCGCGACTGGCGCCGACCGCCGATGGAGCCGGATCATGGCTCGCGGTCTTCGCCCCGCGCAGCCAACTCCTCGAATTCGTACTGCACGAGCCCGACTACTGCGACCAGATGATTCAGGAAATCGATCCGCAGTTCTGGATCGCCCCTTCGCTATCTGCAACGCAGTCCTTCCTGGAGCCGATGCAGCTCGGCGGTCTCAAACAGCTTGGCATTCTCAAACCCTGGGCACCGACACGGTCATATGGCCTGGTCGTCAATCTCGACGGCGCGTTCGAGCCCCAGGTCAGTTTTCACAGCCGCGCCGATGGGCGACGCCACGGCATCACCAGCTGCGTCGAAGTCAGCGGCCGGCTGTTGGCCACCAGCAAAGGCGGCAACGCGATCGTGTCGATTCCTCTGGCGGCCGGCGTATAGGAGCAGACCGATGGCAGCTCTTATCGAGATGCGGAACGTCACCAAGGAATATCGCGGCGTGCCCGCGATAAAGAACGTCAGTTTCGTGCTGGAGCGTGGAGAAATCCACGCGCTGCTGGGCGAGAACGGTGCCGGCAAATCGACCCTGACCAAGATCATGGCCGGCGTCACTACTCCGACCAGCGGCGAGATGCTGGTGGACGGAAAGCCTGCGCAGTATCAAAAGCCCGCCGAAGCTCTGCGCGACGGCATCAATATGGTGTTCCAGGAAAATAGCTTGGTGCCGTCGATGACCGTGGCGCAGAATCTCTATCTCGGCGATGAGAAATTCTTCAATCGCCTGCGCGGCCTCTACATCGCCGCGCAGCAATTTCTGCAGTCGCTGAATTTCAATGTCGATCCATGGGCTACGGTGGCGACGCTCGGCGCTGCCAGCAAGCAGATGGTCGAAATCGCGCGCGCCGTGCGCCATAACGCGCGCGTTATCATTTTTGACGAGCCCACTGCCTCGCTGACGCCAGAAGAAAAGCACCATTTCTTCTCGCTGATGCAACGTCTCAAGGAGCGTGGCGTCTCGATCGTCTTTATTTCGCATGCGCTGGAAGAGGCGCTGGAGGTATCGGATCGGATCACCATCCTGCGCGATGGCGAGCATGTGATTACCGATGCGACTGCGAATTTCGACCGCGACAAGATCATCCGCGCGATGGTCGGCCGCAACCTATCGGAGCAACTCTATCACCGTCACGAAGGCGGCGGCGCCCGGCGGCCGGGCAAGCGCGTGCTGAGCGTCCAGAATCTGTCGATGGGCAAGCTGGTGCGCAACAACTCGTTCTCCATCTATGCCGGCCAGATCACCGGCATCTTCGGCCTGATTGGATCAGGGCGTACCGAAACGGCGAAGATCATTACCGGCGTGGCCAAGCGTGATTTCTTCCATGGCGGCGAGGTGCGCCTGTTCGGCCGATCGATCCGCTATCGCGTGCCGCGCCAAGCAGTGATGGACGGGATCTGCTACGTGACCGAGGATCGCAAGATCGAAGGTTTTTTCGAGACCATGTCGATTGCCCAAAATCTCCAGCTGAACGAATTGAGCTCGGGACAATCGAAAGGCTTCATCGTCCGTATGAGCGACATGTATTCGCTCGCCGAAGAATGGACCAAGCGGCTCAATATCAGGGCGATCAACGCCAATGCCCGGGTGATTGAACTCTCGGGCGGCAATCAGCAGAAAGTGGTGATCGCCAAGTCGCTGGCGCAGAAGCCCAGAGTGATCATCTTCGACGAACCGACGCGCGGCGTCGACGTCGGCGCCATAGCCGAGATTCACCAACTGATCAACCGCCTGGCTGATGAAGGCTTGGCCGTGGTCGTGATTTCGTCCTATCTACCGGAGATTCTCAACATCTCGGATCGCATCCTCGTCTCGCAACGGGGCCGGATCGTCGAGGAATTCACGCCCGATCAGGCTACTGAAGAAAAAATCATGTATGCGGCCGTGCACTGACGGAGCCGTTAAACACGCCTAAAACATGGAATTCAGGCCGCCGCGCGCGCCAGGCATGACCTGCACGCAATATCGGTACTGGTATCCGGGCCCTGCCCACCCAAAATTCGATGACACCTCAAATGCGTGAAGAAGGGACAGTTCATGTCATCGAACGTATCGGCAACAGCATCCGGTCAATTCCGAATTGGCGATATCACCGTCAATCGGCTCGGTTTTGGCGCGATGCGCATCACTGGGTCAGGCATTTGGGGCGACCCTTCCGATCCTAAAGCGGCGCGCGCGACCCTAAAGCGCGTGCCCGAGCTCGGCATCAACCTGATCGATACCGCCGACAGCTATGGCCCCTTCGTCAGTGAGGATTTGATCAAAGAGGCCCTTCATCCTTTCAAGGGCCTGCTGATCGCCACCAAGGGCGGCCTGACCCGGCATGGGCCGAACATCTGGCTGCCGGTCGGCCGTCCGGAATATCTGCGGCAATGCGTGATGATGAGCTTGCGGCGCTTGGGCGTCGAGCGCATCGACCTATGGCAGCTTCACCGCATCGATGCCAAAGTGCCGCGTGATGAGCAATTCGATGCCATCGCCGCCATGCGCAAGGACGGACTGATCCGCCATGTCGGCCTGAGCGAGGTCAATGTCGACGAGATCGAAGCGGCGCAAAAGTATTTCCCGGTTGTCACGGTGCAGAACCAATACAATCTGGTGGACCGCAAAAACGAGGCGGTGCTCGACTACTGCGAGACGCACAATATCGGCTTCATCCCGTGGGCACCTCTGGCCTTCGGCGCACTGACAAAACCGGGCACCGCGCTCGAAAAGATCGCCACGAACCACAAGGCGACACCGGGACAAATCGCACTGGCCTGGACGCTGAAGCGTTCGAAAGTAATGCTGCCCATTCCGGGCACTGGTAGCGTCGCCCATCTCGAAGAGAACACCGCCGCAGCCGCCATCACGCTCACGGATAGCGAATTCGCTACCCTGGATGCCGAAGGCAAGAAGGCGTCTTAGGACTCAGCCGAAGGTGAACGAGTAGGCGTGAACGCCGGGATCGAGGAATTGGATCTCGAAGGTCCGATCCTCGACCGGCCCATCCTGCCGGACAAGCTGATAGAGCCGTTCTTCCGTCACAGTGCCCCGCCCCGATGCATCCACGTCCATACCATGATTGGCGCCCGGCGACGCGCCATCGATCATGATGCGGAATCTGACAGGCTTCTTGTCGACTCCCGGCCCCAGCACGAGGTGAAGATCACGGGCATGGAAGCGGAAGACAATGCCGCCATTCTGTTTATCGAGCGCGGCCTGTTCCTCGCTGACCGTCCAATCGCCGGTTAGCGACCAATCGTTCAGTTTCGGCTGCTTACCGGCAGCATAAATATGACGCTTGTTCTCGGCGAAACCGCCAGGCGAGATGAAATTGTCGGCGCGATCGAAGCCGATATAAGTTTCTGGCGATTTCACATCGGACTTGTCGGCAGCCGCTTGTGCACCCTGCGCATCAACTTGCACAACACCACTCGACACGTTGGTGTTGCCGGCCTCGGCCAGCAGCCGCTGAATCACATGTTCCGATTCGTCGTAATTGCCTTCACCGAAATGGTGATGACGCTGCCGGCCTTGCGCGTCGAAGAAGTAGTGTGCAGGCCAGTACTCGTTATTGAAAGCGCGCCAGATGGCATAGTCGTTGTCCACCGCCACAGGGTAGCCGATCTTCAAATCATCGACGGCTTTATGGACGTTCGCGAGCTTCCGTTCGAAGGCGAACTCTGGCGCGTGGACGCCGATCACCACTAATCCTTGATCCTTATACTTCTCGGCCCAAGCGCGGATATAGGGGAGCGCGCGAAGGCAGTTGATGCAGGAATAGGTCCAGAAGTCGACGAGCACGACCTTGCCGCGCAGCCCTTCTTTGGTCAGCGGCGGCGAATTGATCCACTCGACCGCACCCGTCAACGCCGGCATCTGCCCTTCGACTGGCAGAGGTGGTTCGGCGGCAGCCGCCTTCGGCTCCGCTGGCGCAGATGTGGCCGCCGCTGCCGTCGCATCAGGGGCGACAGAAGCGGCGGCGGGCGGCGTGGGTTGTGCGGGCTCTGCCGCGGCCATGCTTTGCTGCGGCGGCGCTTTGACGGTGTTCACCAAGGATTGTTCAAGGCCGGTTGTGCTGGCCAGCGACACCTGAGTCAGGAACCCGGTATCCAAACCCAATGCGATGATGACGACGCCGCAAAGAACGGCAACACCCAGCCCTCTGCGAATCCATTCACCCGCACCCAGCGAGCGCTTCATCGCTGTGAAAACGCGCCCGCCGATCAGCAACGCCACCGCCAAAGACGTGGCTGCGCCGGCGGCATAAGCCAGCAGCAGGAGCGACGTATGAACATTCGCGCCTTGAAGGGCTGCGCCCGTGAGCAGCAAGCCGAGGATAGGACCGGCGCAGGGCGCCCAGAGCAAACCGGTCGCTATGCCGAGGACGAATGACGAAACGGCCGACGGCTCCTGCCCTGTCGATTGCGACAGCCGGTCACCGAGCGCAACCAGCGGGCGCGTCAGACGATCCGCAATCTGAGGCAAGAGGAGGGTGATGCCAAAGATCGCCAACAACACGATGGCGACATAACGCCCATATTCGTTGGCCTGCACCACCCAACTGCCACCCAAAGTCGCGATCGACGCGACCAGGGCGAAAGTCGCCGCCATGCCAAGCAACAACGGAAGGCCACTCTTGATGAAGGGCTTGTCGGCGCGGGCAAAAACGAACGGCAGCACCGGCAGGATGCAAGGGCTGAGGATCGTCAGAACGCCGCCCAGATAGGAAATGGCGAAGAGAAGCATGTTGGTGTTCTACGATGATCCTGAGACGATGGACTTAAGCCAGTGCCGGCTTGAAGGTGAGCGCAACACCGTTCATGCAATAGCGCAGACCCGTCGGAGGCGGGCCGTCATCGAAGACATGGCCCAGATGGCCGCCGCACTGACTGCAATGAATTGCCGACCGCACCATGCCAAAAGACGTGTCATGGGTTTCACCAACGGCTTTGTCGAGCGGCTGCCAGAAACTGGGCCATCCGGTGCCGCTCTCGAACTTCGTCGTCGAGGAATAGAGATCGAGATTGCAGCCGGCGCACCCGAAGATGCCCTTGCGATGCTCGTTCAACAAAGGGCTAGTGAAAGGCCGCTCGGTCCCGGCTTCCCGCAACACATCATATTGTTCAGACGTCAGAAGCTTCCGCCATTCAGCCTCGGTGTGGGTGACGGCGAATTGTTCGCTGGCTTCGGCGGCAACGGCCCAATGGCGGCTGGCCAGCGATGCTGTCACTGCAGCGCCCGACAACAATAGAAGCCGTCTTGAGATCATAACGTCCTCCTCAACCCTTCGGCGGCGATGGAAACGCTCCATCATCAGTCGATTCGACGCGGGGAGCCATATGGTTACGTCTGTGGCGCCAGATAGGGGCTATACCCCTGAAAGGGCAGAATATTCCCAATCTGCCCTGAGACGGGACAAAATAGAACCGTCACAAAACCGGCGCCTGGATTAACCCGCCCGGTCGCGCAACAAGGCTTGGCAGAGTGGCAATATCGTACCGCGCGTCAACGGCGCGAGTTTGAGACTGCCCGGTGCCCACGGGTCAATCCAGGTAATCTCGTCGATCTCTGCGCCGATCGTCACGTCTCCGCGGCCGGCGATTTCGAAAAGTTCGGCCTCGACATGAAGCCCTGGCTCATTTGCGGCTGGCGCACCGAAGCGCCCAAGCCATCGAGCCTGCTGCAGCTCGACAACCAGCCCCAGTTCCTCGCCCAATTCTCGAATCAGCGCCGCCAGCGGTTGCTCGCCCGGTTCGATCTTGCCGCCGGCCTGCATGAAGAACGGCGAGCCGCGCTTCCGCACCAGAAGCGTCTTGCTATCGACACTGAAGATGACAGCCGCGGCGATATGCAGGGCCGAGGTCGCCACAAGCTGCGACCTCTTCAGAAGCTGGATGCAACGAAAATGCGGGCGATTCCTTCGATGCCGCTCTGATCTTCGGCATCGAAACACGCGACGTCAGGGCTATCCAGATCGAGCACGCCGATCACTTGTGTCCCCTTCAAGAGGGGCACCACGAGTTCCGAACGCGACGCCGCATCGCATGCGATATGACCGGGAAAGGTATGAACATCCTCGACCAAAACCGCTTGCCGCCGTTGAACGGCCGCACCGCAGACGCCACGGCCCTCGGAGATACGCACGCAAGCCGGCTTCCCTTGAAAGGGGCCAAGCACGAGCTCGTTCTCGTCGCGGAGAAAGTAGAAGCCTGCCCAATTGATCTTGGGCAATGCGTCGAACAGCAAAGCCGCGGTATTGGCCGCATTGGCGACCATACCATATCCCGTTCGTTGCCCAACAATGCACGAAGTTGGGCGTGGAGATCGCGATAGAAGGCTGGTTTATCCTCGCCTTCGATGGGCTTTGCCTGAAACATGAGTGCCCCTCGCCTACCTCTATGATAGTCGGCAAATCGCTACACGAGAAAGAAATCGACGATCTTCGCGATTTGGCCCCTCATCATCTCGCGGCCGCGGATGGTTTCGCAACCACCCGCCGTTGCGATACGAAGCAATTTGGTCTCTTCCGGTTTGACGATCGCGTCGAATACGACAACGTTTCCCGGAATGGTCTCTGCCGCAATTGGCATGCGAGGATCGTCGAGCATCCCGACCGGCGATGCGTTGAGCAGAATATCGATGCCATCCACGTTGGGTTGATCGCAGATGATCTCGATCCTGGGGTCGACGCGACGCACCTTCTCCGTAAGCGACGCCGCACGCGCGGAATCGATATCAAAGATGCGCAGAACGGCCGGGCTTTGGTGCGCGACGGCAACACCTATCGCACTGCCCGCTCCACCCGCGCCGATTAGCATGACACGCTTTCCCGTGAAGGAATGCCCGCGGCGGCGAAATGCCTCGACACAGCCAAGACCGTCGAAAATATCACCCACCCAGCGCCCATCAGAACGCCGCGCGAGGGCATTGATGGCCCCGACCGCGAGAGCCTGGGCGCCGAGTTCATCCGCGAAAGCGCAGGCGATCTGCTTGAACGGAGTGGTGAAGACAAGCCCGTCCAGATTCTGGATGCGCATCACCTGCGGCACGCAGGTTTCCACGTCGGCGGGCAAAATATGGATTGGAATCAGGATCGCATCGCGGCCACGGCTGAAGAGTTCTGCGGTGATCATCTCGGGCGAACGGACCTGAGCGATCGGATGGCCGACGATCCCGTAGATGCGGGTGCGGCCAGAGATGAATTCGACTTGGTCCATAGCCTGGGCAGAATAATGGCAACGCGAGCAACGACGATGCTCTAGCAGCGCTCTGGCGCTTATGCAACCTGATCAATCGGCACGCGTCGGGCCCAAGCGGATGCTAATCTCGAGCGCCGACTGCTGGTAGGTTTCTTGTCGGCCAATGCCTACGCATCGATGACGCGACCGAACGCCTTGGGAGCTGGAAAGAATGGCAAGGCCGTCGCAAGGGCGGAAGGTGACCAAACATTGTCACAGACGGCGCTGAAGGCGCTGGATATCAAAAGCCACTCCTAACGACGATCGGTTGCCGTCGTGAAGCGTAGCCCGCGTCTTCTCGTTTGTCTTGTCCCCCTCGCCCTGACGGCTTGCCAGCTCGACGTCCTCGAATCGCGCGGGGTCGTTGGCAGCGCCGACAAGACGATCCTGATCGATTCCCTCGGGATCATGCTGGCGATAGCCCTTCCCACGATCGCCGCCACCTTCGCATTTGCCTGGTGGTTCCGGCGATCGAATGCCCAGGCGCGCTACCGGCCCGATTGGGCCTATTCGGGGCGCCTCGAGCTCATCGTCTGGTCGATCCCTCTGCTGACCGTCATCCTCTTGGGCGGCGTGGCGTGGATCGGATCGCATGAGCTCGATCCGGCGAAGCCGCTGGCTTCCGATACAAAGCCACTTGAGATCCAAGTCGTGTCGTTGGACTGGAAGTGGCTCTTCATCTACCCCGACGAACACATCGCCAGCCTCAACCGCCTCGTCATTCCCGCCGGGTCGCCGATCCATTTCGATCTGACTTCGGCCAGCGTGATGAATGCGTTCTTCATCCCCCGGCTGGGCAGCATGATCTACACGATGAATGGGATGACGACACATCTCAACCTGCAGGCGGATGAGCCCGGCACCTTTCTCGGCCTCTCCAGCCATTTCAGCGGCGATGGCTTCGCAAGCATGAACTTCCAAGTCGAGGCCCTGCCGAAGGAGCAATTTGCGGCCTGGATCGAGGCGACACAGAAGGCCAAGGCCGGCTTAGACATCCCCAGTTATAAATCGCTGCTCAAGCAAAGCAGCGATGTTCCACCCGCCGCATTCAAAACCGTCGCACCCGATCTCTTCCAGCAGATCGCGACACAGAGCCTGCCCAGTGGGCCCGGCCCAGAATGAAAGCGCCGCAATGAACCTCTTCGGCAAACTGACGTGGTCGGCGATCCCCCTCGATCAACCGATTCCGCTTGCCGCATCCGCCATGGTGGTCGTCGTCATTGTTGCCGTCTTGGCCTGGGTGATCATTAAGGGCTGGCTGCCCTATCTGTGGCGCGAATGGATTTGCAGCGTCGATCACAAACGGATCGGCGTGATGTATGTGCTGCTGGCGATGGTGATGCTCCTGCGCGGCTTCATCGATGCCTTGATGATGCGCGCACAGCAGGCGATGGCGTTTCACTCGCCAGGCTTCCTGCCACCCGAACATTACGACCAGATATTTTCGGCCCATGGGACTTTGATGATCTTCTTCGTCGCCATGCCCTTCATCATCGGCTTGATGAATTTCGTCGTGCCGCTGCAGCTCGGCATCCGCGATGTCGCCTTTCCCACACTCAATTCGGTAGGCTTCTGGCTGACAGCCACGGGCGCCCTGCTGGTCAATATCTCGCTCCTGGTCGGCGAGTTCGCACGCACGTCTTGGCTTCCCTACCCGCCGCTTTCCGAACTTAAATACTCGCCAGGTGTTGGCGTAGACTATTACCTCTGGTCGCTCGAAATCTCAGGTGCGGGAACGTTGGTGGCCGGCATCAATCTGGTGACGACGGTGCTGAAGATGCACGCGCCCGGCATGACTTATCTGCGCATGCCGATGTTCTGCTGGACGACTTTGGCCGCCAATCTGTTGATCGTCGCCGCCTTCCCGATCCTCACCGCCACGCTGGCGATGCTGCTGCTCGATCGCTATCTCGGCTTTCACTTTTTCACCAACGATGCCGGCGGCAATGTGATGATGTTCATTAACCTGATCTGGGCCTGGGGGCATCCCGAGGTCTATATTCTCATCTTGCCCGCATTCGGCGTCTTTTCCGAAGTCGTCTCGACTATGTCGGGCAAGCCACTATTCGGCTATCGCTCGATGGTCATCGCGACCATGGCGATCTGCCTTATCTCCTTCCTTGTCTGGCTGCACCACTTTTTCACCATGGGCGCGGGCGCCGACGTCAACGCCGTATTCGGCATCGCGACGATGATCATCGCCGTGCCGACGGGCGTGAAAGTGTTCAACTGGCTGTTCACTATGTATGGCGGCCGGATCGTCTACACGACGCCGATGCTGTGGTCGGTCGGTTTCATGGTGACCTTCGTGATCGGCGGCGTCACCGGAGTGCTTCTGGCTGTGCCACCCGCAGACTTCATGCTGCACAACAGCCTGTTCCTCGTCGCCCATTTCCACAATGTGATCATCGGCGGCGTGCTGTTCGGCGCCTTCGCCGGATATAATTTCTGGTTCCCCAAAGCCTTCGGCTTCCGCTTGCACGAAGGCCTGGGCAAAGCTGCGTTCTGGTGCTGGATCGTCGGCTTTTATCTCGCCTTCATGCCCCTCTATGTGTTGGGTCTGATGGGGATGACCCGAAGGATGCAGCACTACGACGTGGCGGCCTGGCATCCCTGGCTGATCGCAGCTGCGGCCGGCGCGATCGTGATCCTGGCCGGCATCGTCCTCCAAGTCGCGCAGCTCGTGGTCAGTATCCGCCAGCGCGCAGAGCTGCGCGATTTGACCGGCGATCCCTGGAACGGGCGATCTTTGGAATGGTCGACCGCATCGCCTCCGCCAGCGTTCAATTTCGCTGTGTTGCCGCAGGTCGAAGGCGAGGAAGCCTATTGGGGCATGAAGCAGCGTGCGCACGAGCACGCGGACCGAAACGAGGGACCCGACTACGACGATATCGAAATGCCGCGCAACAGCCCTACCGGTTTTGTCTGCGCCTTCTTCGCCGCGATCCTTGGCTTCGCGCTGATCTGGCACATCTGGTGGATGGCGATCGCGGCGGCGGTGGGCGCCTTTGCTACCTTTGTCGTCTTCGCTTGGCGCGACCACAGCGAATACGTTGTGCCCGCGGCCGAAGCTAGACACATCGACGAGATGAATCGCAACGCCCGTGAAAGCGCGTTTGCCAATACCGGGGCGTCGTCATGAGCGTCGCCCAAGCGGCTGCGTCACCGACCGATCCCCACCGCCTCGGCCATGACCGCCCGCCGCCGCAGGCGATTCCGCGAAAGCGAATCATCGTCGGCTACGGGTTCTGGATCTTCCTGCTCAGTGACATCATCATGTTCTCGGCATTCTTCGCCGCTTACGCGGTCCTCTCGGACGACACCGCGGGCGGGCCGAGCGGGCGAGACCTCTTCGATCTGCGCAACGTTGGCATCGAAACCGCATGCCTGCTGCTCTCAAGCTTCACCTGCGGCATCGCTAGCATCGGCGCGCTGCGCAAGGCGAATTGGTTCTATGCTGCGATGGCGGCCACCTTTGTTCTTGGCGCAACCTTCGTCAGCCTAGAGATCAGCGAGTTCGCTGGCATGATCGCGCGCGGCGCCGGCCCCTCTCGCAGCGCCTTCCTCTCAGCTTTCTTCACCCTTGTCGGCCTGCATGGCCTGCATGTGAGCTGCGGGTTGCTGTGGCTTCTGACGATGATGGCGCAGGTCTACGCCAAGGGGTATCGCCGCGACATCCTGCGCCGCATGCTGTGCTTTAGCCTTTTCTGGCATGCACTCGATATCATCTGGGTTGCGCTGTTCACCGTCGTCTATCTGATGGGAGTCCGGTCATGAGCGAACACGAGAGGCGAGACGAGGCCTTCGATCGCGATGGTGAAAGCGAAGGTTTCGGCGGCTATTTGATCGGGCTTGGCCTGGCAACGCTGCTGACTGTCGTCTCGTTCTTCATCGTCCGCACCACCCTGGTGTGGCAGCCGAGTATCCCGGTGGCGCTGATCGTCCTGGCCATCGCTCAGATGGGCGTGCATCTGGTCTTCTTTCTGCATATCACCAGCGGACCCGACAACGTCAACAACGTGATGGCACTAGCCTTCGGCGTGCTGATCGTTCTTCTGCTGATCGGCGGCTCGCTGTGGATCATGGATCATCTGAATCACAACATGGCGTCGATGAATCCAGCGATGCAGATGTAGGCCCTTTTCAGCGCCGTATGTTTCTCAAAGAAGCCCCATACTGAACGCCACAAGGCCGAGCAACCAGTGGATCAGGATCGGCCCCGCGAGATTGCGGAAGATCAGAAAGTAGCTCCCGAGCAGCAGGCTGAACACGCCGAGCATGGCGACCGTTTGAAGGCCGAAATGAATATGTACCAGCGCGAACATCATGCTGACCGCGACATTGGCGAACTGGCGCTGGCGCCAGGTGCGGCTTTCGAAGACGCGCAGCATCATGCCGAGCAGCACGCCGCGCCCCATGAACTCCTGCAGGGCACTGTGCACCAGGTAAAGCGGCCCGTATTCGTAGAGGTAATCCCACCTGATCCGTTGGGCGACCGGATAGCCGACCGCCCACAGCCCGGCAGCCCCGACCACGATCGCGACGACGACGATGATGGAACTCCATTTGAGGTCGCGACCGAGGTTGCGCGTGGTGATACCGAAGATTTCCAGTGGAAACTTTTCGTACCAGGCCAGGGCGAAAGTCGGCAGCACAAGCGTGATCAGCATCACCCAAGCAAATTTGGCCGAATAGACATCGAAGCCGGGGCGCTGCGATAAGAAGTGGTTGGTGAGCAGCGTGATGCTCATCAAGCTCAGCGCCAAAATGAAAAACCGCGCCGATGATGTGCGCAGCGCGAGAAGCTGCAGCGTCTCCTCAAGCTGCTTGGCGTAGCTCGCATTCGTGGCCGACAGGCGCGACTGGTTGACCCGGACGATATTACGAACAAGCGTATGACTGATCGCGAGTCCGCCCGACAGCTCATCGAGGCGATCAAGCGCGAGGGTTTGAACCCGCGTCGGCGTTTCCGCTGCACGCACGGTCGAAATTGCCGGGTTGCCGGTCAGGGCGGACAATTCGCCATAGGCCTGTCCGGACCCGAGTGTCGCCACCACGGCCAGCCGGCCCCCTTCATTGCTCGTTGCCAGCACTTCGGCCGCACCGCTCTCGATGAACTGCACGCCGTCGCTGACCGTGCCCACGGCCAGCATTTCGTCGCCCGCAACATAGTCTCGTACCGCGCATGCCGTGCGCAGCACCGCGACCTGGGCGTCGTCCAGCCCCTGCAACAGGGGGCTCGACGCGAATATGGGTGCTTTAGCTACGATCTCGGTCATGTGAACTTCGCTTGAGGTTTCGGGCGGCCGATCCAAAGGAACCACGGCGCACGTATAAATGGCAAGTACGGCAATGCGGCTGCCGACTGCTCCAGTGCCAGCGTCGGGCCGGAGGCCATCAGTGCCGGCAGCACATCCGGCCGCAGCCAGACCCCGTCATGGGCGAACCAGCGCGGCCAGAACCAGCGGCTCCAGCGCGACATCGGCCGCAGCGGCGTTGGCGGCACTACGGGCAAAGTACAGAAATCGATCACGCCAAGGACCCCTCCAGGTTTCAACTGTGCCAAGGCGTTCGCTAGCACAGTCCGCCAGTCTGGCATCATCGATAGCGAATAGGAGAAAATGATCGCATCGGCCGGCGCGGCAGCTTGCCACGTCGTCGCGTCGCCCAGAACGATACGGACTTGCGACTGATTCGCGAAACGGGTCCTGGCGATGTCCAGCAGCGGGGAGCAAAGATCGACGAGATCGAGCTGGGCGATATCGGCCAGCTTGTCCCCGATATAGAGCCAGTGACGCCCGGTCCCAGCGCCGAAATCGATCGCGCGGGCGCCTGTGGCCAGCGGCAGAGCCTCCATGAACGCGCGCCGCCCCGGCAGCAACCGTTCGCGAAACGCATCATAGGCCTGCGCCTGCGGCCCATAGAAGGCGTTCAGCCTCGCCGCGTGGTCACCACTGCCGCTATTGCCACGCAAGAACTGCAGCAAGACCCGCAGATCGCTGCGCCAGTCGCGAGCCGGTGCAAGGCCCCCACCCATCACGTCGCCCCCGGCACGATGGCAATGTGGAAGCTGGCATAGGTGTGCACACGGTCGGCGCGGGACAGCTCTTGCGCCTCATCAGTACGGAAACCGAGGCGTTGGCGCAGCGGCGTGCGCTCGGGCCCCACCATCGTCGTGTCGAGGAAGGGTGGCGCGACATGTGCGGAGCGGAACAGAACTTGCGCGCCCGGCCGCAGGCGTCGCATCAGCGCCTCCCATTCCTGCTCCAGGGCCTCGGGATAATAGGAGCTCATCCAATCCATGTGATCGAGCAGCACGGCATGGGTGAATTGCGGACCGGGGCGCGAAAGATATTCCGTCACCGTACTGGTGTAAAACTCGATGCGGTCGACCAACCCAGCCTTCAGCCGCGCAAATCCGTCCGGCGTCAGGTAGCGCGGGCAACGGTTGGGATGGTAATGGCCGAAGACGTACACGCCCCAGAAATAATTGTCGTTGGCAGGCACCGTGCAGAACAATTCGTCGATCAACTCGCGCAGCGATGCCGACATGCCACGCGGGCCATCTTCGAGGAGACGCCGCTGCGCCATCGGCACACCGACGAGCGAAGTGAACATCGGCGTGGACAGGAACCAGCGCACAAAGGGCGTCCAGATCCGCGGCCGTACCTTGTCCAGATAGAACCGACGCTGTGTTTCGATATCGGGCTGGTCGAAAAGAGCGTAGACCAGCGGCGCCAAGGTGCGCTGGGCATGAAGCCGCCACTGCAGGCAGCGCATTACCATCCCGGTCAGCCCACGCGTGTAGAAATTGCCATCTGCGGCCGCGAACCAGTGTGGGCGGCGGTCCCAGTATTCACGCGCAAAGGGCGAGAGATCGTTGCGCAGCGCATCGCGATACAAGGCCGTGAACTCGGCATGCCCGCCCAATCCGAACAGCGCGAACATATCGTCATAGGACAGGCGGCGGATGGCCGCGATCTTGAGCTCGAGGAGCGCGGTTTGGCGTGGATTGATATCCACCGCGACGACGCGCTCGGGTGCTTCGAGTGCGTAATCGAGCACGTTGCAACCGGCGCTGGTGATCGCGAGCACGCTGCTATCCGATGTCAGCCGCATGGCACGGCGATCGACTGCCGGATCTTCCCACGACGTGTTGTAGACGAGATTGCGGCCGGTCAAAAACCGGAACGACGCCTCTTCGAATCGCTCCAGCAGGGTTAGGCGTGGGCCCATCGACTATGCCACCTCATCTCGTCGCGGTTCATGAGCATCGACCGCATTGATTGTTGCCCCATGTGGCGCAACCGCGCGCCAGGCTCGCCGAATGGCTCGCAGCCCGCCATGCCGCGTCTTCACGTCGCGGATCAGCGCCTGTGTACGGACCACCGGTTCGACATAGTAATCCCAGAACTCGCCTAGACTGGTGGTCGCCCGATACACCGCCATCTCAGTCCCTGTCGGAAGCTCTCCCTTCGACCAAACGACACCGTCGGTTGCCAATGGATGTCCCAGCCGATGCAGCAGGTCGGGAACAGCGGAGCGCGTCCATTCCTTACGCGCAAGATGGGCTGCAGCGCTGTGCAGCGCTTTGGGGCGGCTTTGCCACATGGCCGGCAACGCCATCATGTGCCACGGTTTGATCTCCGCGAACACGCGCGAATGTAGATGCGGAATGTGCAGGAAGCGCGTGGCAGCATGTTTGCCAAGCGCGGCCTCGCGGGTTAGATCGGCAACCAGCATTCGCGAATTGTCGACATGCAGCAGCCGCTCCGGCATCCAGCCACGCGCTGCCCAAGTGCCCAACGGTTTGCGGTGGTGAGCCCCGCCGTCCTCGAAGGAACGCATCAGTTCGTAGGCTTGGTCCATCGTCAGCGCCGCGAAGCCGTGCGCGTCGAAGCGGCGGATCAGGCTTGTTGCGTGATCGAGGAAATGGTGCAGATGGATGACGGACCGGACATCCACCGACCTGAAACGCTCATAGACCGCGGGTGCGCCAGGCAACAGGCCTTCCATCAGCGGAAGGATCGGCGCGAAGAGCGCAGAACGCGCAAGCCGATCCGGCCAGGTGTGGGTCGCGAGACCAACCATGGGGCGATAGCGCTCCCAATCCGAAAGATAAGTCAGCCCCTGGCGGATAGCGAAGCCCGCCATGATACCGAAGACCAACTCGGTCATGAACGGCCGAGCCGTCTCAATCGCAACCAAAGGCGTCGCGCTCATGGCGGCCGAGGGTGCTGACTTGAGTCCACGAGTCTTGATGAGCTTCAGCAAGTCCTCGACGATCTTATGATTGCCGAAGGTGTGATCCCAGTCGAAGGTGATCGCATCATATGGGCCGCTCAGGCCCAACATTCGTCCCGCATCGAACACCTGAAGCGCGGCGGATGCCGCCGGTGAATCCGATGCCGCGTAGCGCGCCCCGGCATAGCGAAGCATCTCGAACACCGCGTGAGGATCGCTGCTGGCGAGTTCGATATGCGGCGGCGCGATCAGCTCAAGCGCTCGGTGCGGGCTGCCGGCCGGTATCAGTGTCAGCCCGGCAGGGACCACAATCGAGTGGAGATCATCGGGTGCAATCGCGAAGGGGCAATCCAAGGACGCGCTGAAGAGGCTCACGCCACAAGGACAGAGGGGAACAGGTGGTGAGGCTGGGATCGCCGGTGAAACGTCGGCTGCCGCGCTCGAGGCCGAAGCGTGCGGGTCGATGGTTTCGCCGTGCATTATTCCGCTCCTGGCGCGCAGCATACTGACCTGAATTGGTGGTGCAAGTGGCATTGGCGGTTGCCGAACCATCACGCGCCGTTGGGTGCGGATGGCACCCCGAGCCATGACAAGAAACGTCCCAACCACATGCCTAATGTACCGGCCGGCAGCGTCACGGCCCGCCCGTGCAATGCTTCGCGGATGGCAAGGCTGAGCGGATCACGCGCCGGCGATCGCAGCAACACCTCGATCGCGACGGCACGTGCTTCATCGACGCGTGCTTCCGCCATCCTTCGCCGGATCGCGGCCTCGAGCTCCGGCTGCGGCTCGCCGGGACGTTCATCATCGCAGTGCGGGGACAGAGCGTTGAGTGCCACCACCACACGGCGCGCCCTGTCGGGCGATGGCATGCCACGCAGTACATCGGGAAGGATCGGCGCACCGAGCACATAGCGTTGCTTGGCGAATCCGATCGGGAATTCGAGGCGCTGCGGTGCAGGGTCTGCCGGCAAGCCACCCACGAAACGCACAGGGATGACCGGCAGGTCGAGGCTGCAAGCCAAGTCGGTAAACACCGTGCTCAGCTTGGCGACGGGCGTGCAACAGCTTACCGCGCGGGTACCGTCGGCATGAAGCATCAGCGAGGTCGCTAGACCGCCGTCGGTCTTGTAGCGCGCCAGAACATCGATCAGGTCCTGCGGATTTTGGCGTTCGAAATACGCGATAGGATCCGGCTGCCGGGCGCCCGGAAATGATTGTCCCAGCGCCGTCAGCTCGCCCATCCAGCTTGTCCGATGCTCGGCTTTAGCGATGGTCAGCGTCGGCATATCGAGGATTGCGCTGGCGATCACGTTGAACAGCATCGACTCAATACCGACCTGATGATTGGCGATGAACAGCACTGGGCGTCCGCGCAACCGGTCGTAGACTTCAGGCGATTCGATGTCGACGCGCTCGACGAGCAGGTCGATCAGGCCGAGATGCAGGTCGGCGAGTGGCCATTCTTCGAGACTGGAGACCGTGCGCCAGAATGCACCGATCTGCGGGAGGTCGGATGGGCCCTGGAACGCTTGGGCAACCGACGGGGCCAGCGACTGTTGTGCAACTTCGGTTGGCCTCATCACATCTGGCACAAGAGCCACGCGCTCCTCGCCCGAGCGAAGGCGGATGGCGAGGCCCGTCACCTCGTAGATCTTCAGGCCATCCACCCACAGCGAACCCGTGGCCGTTACTGTTACGGAGGCACCGTCGCGCGCGACCTCGGTGATCTCGACAACGCTCGAAATCAGCTTATTCGTCGGCAATACCTGGCCGCGGAATTTCCAATTGATGCGTCCATCGAGCGCCACCGACTCAAATCGCGCCGTCGGAATGTCATGATCGAGGCCCTGCGCCAAGGCGAGCGCTTTGAGAAGCTGGAGCAAAGCCTCAAGGCCGAGAGAGCCCGGCTGTACCGGGTCGCCGAAGAAGTGCGCCTTAAAGAACCATTCTCCTGGGCGGACATCCTTCTCGCCATATGCAGCCCCCAGCCCTGCCGGGCCGCCATGGAGGTCGATCACCGTTACCCGGTCGAGCATCAGGAGCGAACCCGATGCTAAGCGCGGACGCAACAGCGCGAGATGATCGACATCGTCATCCCCAGTCGGCATTGAGGGCCGACGCAGACGTTCCATCTCTTCGGCGCGCGCGGGAATCCCGGATTGATTGGCGAGCGCCCGCGCCGGAAAGAAGCCGAATGCGGTTGTCATCGTTAGAACCGATTCGCCGCCAGCCAGCGCGGCGCGCACCTCGAACGCGACGATGGTCATCTCACCCATGCGGGAGATCGACGTCAGTTTGGCGCGCGTGCGTAACGTGCCATCCTCTCGACCAAGCTCGCGGTGCACCGTTGCCGCACCGTCGAGGTTACGGAAGAACAGATCCTCCTCGGAGGTCAGCGGAACACCGATGAACGACGCCAGCCACCCGCATGGTTGCAACACGGCCTCAAGCAGCACGCACCAGGGCATCGTTCCGCCGGAGCCATTCTCGGCGAAGTACCAAGCGTCCGAGGGGATGTCATATTCCGATTCAACACTCGAGCCCGCGCGCAATTCTTCCATCCGCGCATCGAGTCCGATGACACGGCTCATGAAATGGTATGGTGGACCGGGCAGCCGTGGCAGCCGCCGCGCACCGTCGAAGCGGCCAAACTTCGGTCCGAACGCCGCACTTGGACGGCCCAAGGCGCAAGCGAGCAGCGAGGCATAGTCGAGCGTCACGCCTTCAGCCTGTGCCGCGGGCAATGCACTAGCGGATGGAGCTATCGCCTTGACTTCCATCTGCGGTGGCACGTCCGGCACCAATCGCAGTCCAAGGCGCCGGCCATGGAAAGCCTTGTGGCCATCGACGGTTCCGAGCACATCGGCAAAAATCATAGGCTCCGGCCCATCCACGATCTCGTCGATGTAGATATCGGCGACGAGGACCTTTGATCGCGGCGTCACCTGGCCTCGGCACCGCAGCTGATAATTCTGGTCAGGAACTGGCTCGAACCGCCAGCCATCCCGACCGATCGTGAAGCCGAGCGCCGCGAGATAGATCGCAAGCGCTTGCATGCAGCCCTCGAACATTAAGGTGCCCGGCATGCAAGGGTCGTTCTTGAAATGCGGGGCGAAGAACCAGTCCCACCGCGAAATGAGAAATCTCGCACGTAGATGCCCGCGCTGCCATGGGCCGCCCTGCGGGTCGAATTCGATCACGTCGTGCACAAAGCGCATCTGGCCGCCTGGGATGCGCGGGCTGGACTTATGTGCCGCCGCCATTTCGAAGCCGGGTCCGAAGCAATCGTAGGGGCGCCCCTCGACGAATGCATCGATGTCGCCAACCGAGAATGTGCGACGCTCAGTCAGTTGTGGCGAATGGGCGAGTCGCGCCGCACCATCGGGCGTGTGCTCACCGTTCTCCGGCGTCCACAAGATGCCATCTGCCCCCGCCAGCTCCTGATCGCTGAAGAACCCTGCCTGACCATTGCGCACGCTCATGCGCACCGCACCGTCGATGAAGCAATCGGAGTGAAAGAAAAACAGCCGCACGTCGCCTTGAGCGGCGTGTCCGTCGATCTGGATCTCGTAATGCATCGTGTCGCCGACCGCCGGCAGGCCGCCGTGATAGGTCAAGTCGCAGCCGAGTAACCGGTAGACCCGGTCGCCGCGCGCGTGCATGTCGATACCGAGCCACGAGATCAGCAGCAGATCGGCCTGACCGGCTTCGATGCAGACACCCGCCGGCATATGCCCATCATGCACATACCACGCATCGGCGGTGACATCTGTCTCGCTCCAAATAGTTCCGGTGCCCATCGACAATGGCTCTGCGTCGATGCCGAGGATGCGGTCCGCCAGCAACAGCGGCGGCTGAGGCATCCGCGCCTGGCGCGGATAGATGTCCTGTGCGGCGAATTGCGGCCCGAACAGATCCGAGATGCACTCTGTGGCGAGATGCTCAAGCTGCTGGCGGTCGAAACTCGGCCCCTGCGGCGGGCGTGGACGGCGGACGGCGGGGGACGAGGCCGATGCGGGAATCGGCTTTGGCGTCTGGCGTATGGAGCTAGGCGCACGATTCTCTAGCGGCGCTACCAGGGCGGATGGCTGCGGCACAGGTGAGTCTGAGGTCGACGGCAAGACGGCCAAGCCGGCGCGCGCGCGCCCGGTGAGAAATGTACGATGCATGCCATTCGCTTGCGCCAGGTAAGCGACGTGTTCGCGCGTCATTGCGTGATGCATCTCAACGATCATTTGCGCACGAGCAACGGCCGGTGACATCTCCGCCGGGACTGTAGGCCTGCTATTCAACTGCAGGACTAAGGGCTCGAGAACGGGCGCCAACGCCGGCGGCGGTTTCATAATCTGATGACCCTCGGTGGCTATATCCGCTGCAGGTCGGCTGAGATCGAAGCTCGGCCAATGCGCCGGAAAGCTCTGCATGGCGGCAGGCGGTGTTTCCCGTTGCTGCGGCCGGGCCAACAGCGCGCGCATCTTCTCAAGATTGACCGGCACACCCGCAACGATAAGACGCGCGGTCGCTTTGAGGGCGCTGCGCAAGGCATTGCCACCGCCGGCATCCAGCGCGATGGCGACATGTGGGCGACCCGCGAGCGTCTCGCCGATCCAGCGGCTGCAGAGCGCGCGCGGCCCATGCTCGATGAAGATACGAACGCCATCATCCCAGGCGCGGCGGATGGTTTGAGGGAAATCCACCATACGCACGGCCTGCAGCAGCAGCGCCTCAGCCACAGCTGTCGAGGAGACCGCATAGGCTTCGCCATGGGCATTGCCGTAGAAACGCACACCCGGCAAAGGGCGTGTTTCGCGCCGATGCAGGCGATACCACAGGTCCCGAGACGGCATCAGCGCCGGCGTGTGGCAGATCACGCCCTCCTCGAGCGGCACGGCATCCGCACGCGGCAGTTGGTCGATGACTCGCCGGCAGGCGGCTGCCTCGCCACCGATCAGCACCTCGCCAGGTGAATTGATGATCAGCAGATAGGCTTTGTCCTCGCCCTTGAGCGCTGCTTCGACCTCGGCCACCGGCGCGCGAACGGCATAGCTGGCCCATCTCCCGCCGGGCCATCCCATCTCTGCCCAGTGCGTCTGCGCCGCGCCATAGGTGCCGGAGATATGCTCTTCATAAAGACGCTCGTGCTCGATCTCGTCGAGCATCGTATCGAAATCACTCCACGCACCGAGAGCCATCAGGGCGTTGCTCTCGCCCGAGGACAAGCCGATCGCCGCTTGAGGCGCGATATCGAGCACGCGCAAGGTCCATTCGGCGTGTATCTGGCTCAGAAAGGACGCACCGCATAGCTGCTCGAATGCCGATGGCCCCTCGCCGCGCCCGGACTCGTAAATCCAACCGCAGCGCCGCCCGAGTTGCGGCGTCGCCAGCCCCCGCGTCAGCTGTGGTGCCGCTGCGAGAAGTTCGGCGCCCATGCCGCGATAGGCCGCGGCTGCGCCCGTGAACACGAACGCCACCTCGCCGGGATTTGCATCTTCAGCAAACTCGATCTCCGGCGCCGCTGCCGGTGTCGCACCACCCCGTAGGCGAAACAGGAGCGCCACCGCGGTGCGCCGGATACTGTCGAGCTCGGCTGCAGTCGCGACAAATGCCAGGCGCGGCCCCGCCGGCAGTGGTAGCGCCGCGCGCTGGTCCTGCGCCACCGCGTCGTGCAGCTCGGCCAATGTACGGCCGTGATAGACGAACACGTCCGGTAGGTCGGGCTGCGTCAGGCGGACACGGGGCGCGTGGATCGCGGGCTCGCGCAGGACGATATCGGTATGCGCGCCGCCGAGTCCGGCCATCTCCAGATGGATCGCGCGCGTCTGTCCATTCGGAAGCCAAGGCGTCCCCTTGCCATCTACATGCGGCAGAACGCCTTCGTTCAAGGCAACCGCCGCCGCCATCATCTCAAGCGCGCCGGATGCCGCGTGGGCATGGCCGAACCGGGCACGCACTACGGCGCCGGCATCCCACACAACGGCGTGACCGCAATCCGAGTCAAGCAACGCATAGATCGGATCGCCATCGCGGATCGCATCGGCCTCGCGCTTGAGTACAAAGGCACAGGCGGCGTCACCGGGCACATGCCGGTCGGCCGCGAGCACTATACGTGCGGCGGCTGCATGCACCGGCTCAACGGACAGATCGACCGCGCCAGCCAGCGCAAGATCGACAGCGCCGGTCTCCAGATCGTGTACCGCGATCTGTATCGCCCGCACGCCCGAGAGTTCCTCGGCCGAGACCGTGAAGACGGGACCCTCGACATCGAACAGCCGCCCGATTCGGTTGGCGGGAATATTGGGCATGCATCCGATGATCATCGCGGCATCCACGCGGGGCGCCACCGCATCGCGCTGGTCGGTCTCGGGGATGAGATCCGTCAGCCGCAAACGTAGGCCAAGCCGGCAGCCTTCGGCATCGCAGCCCATACCGATGACGACGCTGGTGCGCTCCTTGGCGATTGGCGCGAACGGCGCAAGAGCATCGCGCGCAACCTTCAGCGCCAGAAGCTGCTGCGGCAGCGTCTTCTCCAGATCCTTGGGCGGGATGCCAAGCCCGTGCGCCGGGAGTTCGATTGCAGTGGCTTTGCCCTCGATCGTCGAAGGTGGCGCACCCATCAGGTCACGCGCGAAATCATCGAGCGACTGCCCTCCGGCGACCTGCGCAGCCATGCCGACAATGGCGATCCTTGGGCGCGGCGCCGCCGACGGTGGCGAAACAACACGCCTGGTAGCGGCGACGGGCGGCTGCCACTCCTCGACGATCAGATGCGCGTTGTTACCCCCGAACCCGAAGCTGCTGATAGCGGCGCGCAAGGGACCACTGGCTTGCCACGGCTCAGCCTCGGTCACCACGCGAAACGGCGATGCACCCAGCGTCGGCGATGGCGCATCGAGATGGATGGTCGGCGGAATCTGCCGATGATGCATGGCAGCGACTAACTTGAGCAAGCCCGCGGCACCCGAAGCGGTCACCAAGTGGCCAAGATTGGATTTGAGCGCGCCGATCGGAATGTCTCGCAGCCCGGTAAACACCCCGCCGGTGCTGGCGATCTCGGTCGCGTCGCCGACCAACGTGCCGGTCGCGTGACACTCGATCAACGAAATGTCCCGCGGCTGAAGCTCAGCCTGGCGATAGGCAGCTTTGATCGCCCGTTCCTGGCCGGCGCGGTCCGGCGTCAGGATACCGCCCGCGCGGCCATCATTTGACAGGCCGATCCCGCGGATGACCCCGAGGATGCGGTCGCCGTTGGCTTCCGCGTCGGCAAGGCGCTTCAGCAAGACAAACGCGGCGCCTTCAGCGGGCACCAATCCGTCGGCAGCGGCGTGGAACGGTCGGCTGCGGCCGCTTGGGCTGAGCGCGCCGAGAGTCGTGAACCCCGCGTGCAGAGTCAGCCCATCGATCGCGTTGACGCCGCCGGCGAGCATCGCATCGGCCCGTCCGTCGTGCAGCCAATCGCAGGCCAGCTTGATGGCATAGAGGGAAGACGCGCAGGCGGCATCGAGGGCGAAACTGCCAGCGCCAAGGCCCAATGCGTGACATAGAAGATGAGCCGGCAGACCGGAGGAAAACCGGTTGAGCGGGTGCGTCTGACGCGGCGCGTGCGGCCCGCTGCCGCGAGTCCCGATCCAAGCGGTCTCAGCGAACTCGGCAAGCCGGGACGTCGGATAAGAAAGATTACCGAAAATCGCGCCAGTGCGAGCCCGCAGCCGGTGATCTGCATCCACCCCTGCTCCAGCCAGAGCTTGCCCGCCGGCATGACAGATCCACTGGATCAGCGGATCGAGTTCGAGCAGGAGTTTCGGATCGAGCCGATAGGCGTGCGGATCGAACACATCTTCAAATCCGGAGACGAAGCCGCCGCGATCGGTCGCGCAGCCTTCCTCGCCTCTTTGCAGTCCCTTCAGCAGTCGTGCCGATGACGCACGCCAGAACTGCTCGGGCACCGGCGCGAGCAGATCATCGCCGCTCAGAATCGCACGCCACAAGGCGTCTGGATCGAGAGCGCCCGGAAGGACGCAGCCCTGACCGACGATCGCTATACTGGGAAAGACCATCACTCGCCGGCGTTATCGCCTGCGGCCGCAACACGGTCGGACGCGTGGTCACTCGCTGGATGCGCAGCCAGCACGATGTCGGTTTCACGGGGTGCGCAGGCGCCAGAAAATTCGGCCAGGAATGCTTCGGCCCCGGTCACGGCCGGAATCAGGCCAACTCCGGCTGCTTCGAAACGCTGACGCAAAGCCGGCGTGACCATGCCGCTCTCCCACGGCCCCCAATTCAGCGCGCGGACGAGACAATCGGGGCGCCGCGCAGCCTCTGTCAGCGCCACTTTGTTCAACACCTCGTTGGCCATCGCATAGTCTGACTGCCCGACATTCCCGTAGCGGGCGGCTACCGAGGAGAACAGGAACAGGGCGCGCAGCGGATCACTCGCCGTCTCGGCAAGCAGCGCATGCAGCCCCGCCACCTTGGTCGAAAAAACTTCGTCGAACTGGGCCCGCGTCTTGTCGGCGATCAGCTTGTCGGCGATGACACCGGCACCATGAACCAGCGCTTCGATCGGGCCCCACTGCGACCGCGTCTCGGCCAGAATCGCGGCCAGCGCCCGCCGATCACGGATGTCGAGCACCCGATACAGCACCTTGGCCCCGGCCCCTTCGAAGCGGGCCAGGTTTGCCGCCACCTCACGCTGCGCCAGAATCTGGCGCACGCGCATCGATAATTCACGTGGCGTCGGTTGCACGCCATCGGCCTTGGCCAGCGCCGCGACGGCCTGCGTCAACGCAGCCTCGGTGAGCGCGCCTGCTGTTCGTGGATTCTCCGGCGACAACGGCGTACGGCCAAGCACAAGCAGCCTCGGCTGCCAACGCATCGCCAGTTGTTCCGTCGCCAATGCAGTGATGCCGCGCGCGCCACCGGTTACGACGATGACGCGGTTGTGCCAGGATTCGCTGGCTGTCGCATTCTCAGAAAGCGGCATGATCGCATCTTCGAGCACAGCGCGTGTGCCGTCCGCCGACAGAGCCACCGCAATGGCACCACCACCGGCGATCACTTCGTCGGCGATCCGTTGCGCAGCCAGCGCCTGGGTTGTTCCTCCGTGATCGATGTCGATGGCCTTGACCGCAGCCGTCGGCCATTCGAGCCGCGCGGTCTTAATCAGGCCAGAAAGACCACCGAGCCAAGCTTGCTCGCCGGCGCGGCCGGACAGACCGAAATCGCCCCCAGTCGTCTGCACGGTGATGAACGCGCCGCCCGGCTTTGCTGCCCGCGTCGCGAATGACCGCGCGGCCAGCAGAGCGTCGCGATGCACACGCTCTGCGGCCTCGAACGAGGTGTCGGTACAGAGACCACCGAGATAGACGACGGCGTCGATGTTCGGCGCGATGGCTTCTTCGACGCGCAGGCCGCTGGCAGCCAGCGCCGCGCCGACATCTTGACCCCAGCCGCTGCCGGCGTCGATGACAGCAACGCGACCGCCCGCAGGCATGGCGCGGTCTGCTCCCCGGCGGGGCGCCATCTGCAATCGCAAGCCGACGCGGGCCAGACCACCGGTATTCGCAGATTTCGCACTCGGCGCTATGGCTGCAGCAGCGGTGGGGCGAATTTGATCGGCCGACGCTGAAGTGCCGCTGCCCAAGTGGGCAACGATCTCTCCCAGCGTCCGAAGACTGCTCACGATCTCTAGCCCGGCTTCGGGCAGACCTGGGAGTCGTTCGCGCAACGCCGCCAGGATTTCGACGCGCTTGATGGAGTCGATACCGAGATCGGCCTCGAGTTCCATGGACGGCTGCAGAATCTCTGCCGGATAACCCGTCTTCTCGGCGACGACCGTGAACAATATCGCGGCGAGGTTGGTGGCAACCGGCGTAATGGCCGGACCGGCGGTTTGAGCCACAGGCGCAGATGCCGGTGCCGCTGACTCCAGTGCCTCAAGGATGGCGCCGATCGTGCGCAGGCCAGTCAGCTCTTCCATCGCGGCGTCTGGCAGACCCTGCACACGCTCGCGCAGTGCAGCGAGAATCTCGACGCGCTTGATGGAATCGATGCCGAGATCGGCCTCCAACTCCATGTCGGTCCGCAGGATGTCGACCGGATAGCCGGTCTTCTCGGCGACCACCGCCAATAGCACAACACGGCGATCCACGGTGACGACCTGCGCTGCGGCGGACTGCGGCACCGCAGGCGCCATGATCGGAGCAGCGATCGGACTCGTCTCCACAAACACGGGCGCCGTCGGCGCGGCCACGGCCTGGGGTTGCGGCCAAGCGGCTGCAGGCTGAGGCACGCGGAGAGTCCCGCCGCCTTCCATCGCCCCATATAGGTCCTGGATCATGGCTTGCGAGGCCTGCAGATAGGCAATGTGCGCATCGGCCATCGCTTTCTGCGCCGCTTGATGCGCCTCGGCCGTCTGTCGTTGGATATCGCGCATCGCCTCGAGCCATGGGCCGGGTGCGCCGACGGTCGGCGTATGCGCGGGAGTCGGCAGGGTCGGTTGCGGCGCCGGATTGGAGACCGCCGGCATGGGCATCCGTTGCTGTGGCGGATTGGGACGCGGCAGAGCGTCCGCCCCCGCTTTCGGCGGATAGACCTTGCCGTAATTAGACCCATCGAGGTCCACGGCGGCGGCAGAAAGACGTTCGGCCACCGGCGGGCGCACATCGTAACCGTCCCACAGGAACGCGAGATCGAGTGGCACGCCGGCGACGGCGAGCTGGCCCAGACCCGCCAGCAACGATCGCCACGACTCCTGCGGTTGCGCACCGAGCGCTACTGCGAGATGAGGTTCGCCGACGAGACATTGCCTGACAAGATCCGTGAGCACGCGGCCGGGACCGATCTCGACAAAGATTCTAGCGCCGTCGCGATACATCGCCGCGATCTGGTCGACGAATCGAACCGGCTGCGCGATCTGACGTGCCAGCGCGTCGCGCACGCTATCAACGGCGCTCGGATAAGGCGCCGCGGTAGCAGTGCCATAGACCGGCAGACGTGGTGGCGCAATCGTGGCCGTGTTCAAATCGTCGTGGAACGTGGTAGCGGCAGCGGCAACGATCGGTGAATGAAATGCGGTGGATACCGCGAGACGGGCCACGGTCAGCCCTTTCTGACGCAGCAGATCGGCCGCGTCCTCGATCGCGGCAAGTGGCCCTGCCAATACGAGTTGTTCCGGGCTGTTGCGGTTGGCGACGACGACCGCAGGACCGGCAAGCGTTACTGCGGTATCGAGTGTGCCAGCGGGTCCTTTGACGGCAAGCATCGCGCCCGGCGAGTTGCGCGCCGCTTCTGCCATCCGCAACCCACGCCGCCGCGCCAAGCGGTGGAAAGTAGGTGCGTCGATAGCGCCTGCCGCATGGAGAGCGCTCAGCTCGCCGAAGCTGTGCCCACACACCATGTCGGGCCGGAGACCCGACGCGGCGGCGAGGCTCTGGTATACACGGCTGGTGGCACCGATCGCCGGCTGCGCCCACTCCGTCTCGACCAGCCGCGCCAATTGGCGCGACCGCTCTTCGGGCGATAATGCCGGCGGCGGGAATACGGTGCGCGCGAGCGTGGCACCGTCGGCACCGTCTACGTCGACGAGTTCGTCCCAAACGCGTCGGGCCGCATCGAGCGTGGTCAAAAGCTCGGCGCCCATCTCCAAAGCCTGGCTGCCCTGGCCCGGGAAGATGAAGGCGATTTTGCCGGCTACCGCCGTACCCATGGCATAGAAAATCCCTGGCATACGCATGCTATAGCCAGGCGTTCTGGCAAGCTGTGCGGCCGCCTTGACCTTCTCACCAAGTTCCGCGGCGCTGCCGGCAACGATCGCCAAGCGGCATTCGGCCTGTGGACTGAATGCGGTCTGACTCGCGCGGGCGCGCGCCGCAAATCCCGTGTCGAGGGTTGGATCGGCCGCCGTACGTTCGGCTTCGGCAATCACAGCCGATGGATCACTGCCCGAGAGCAGGAACAATTCGCTCGTGGTGGCGCGCACGCGCGCGGGGCGTCGTCCCGGCCCTGTATATTCCTCCACCGTCAGGTGGAAGTTGCTGCCACCGAAGCCGAAGGAGCTCACGCCCGCACGACGCTTATGTGCCTGCCCCCGAATCCAGGGCCGTGCCGCTGTGTTGAGATAGAACGGGCTCTGGTCGAGCTTCAGTTGCGGATTGACCGCCTTCACCTTGATGGTTGGCGGCAACACCTTGTGGTGCAGGGCCATGGCCGCCTTGAACAACGAAGCCGAGCCGGCCGCGGCCTTGGTGTGTCCGATCTGCGATTTGACCGATCCCAGCGCGCACCATTGCGCGTCGCCGCGTCCGGCTCCTGCGAAAACAGTGCGCAAAGCCTCGAATTCCGCCGCATCGCCCGCGACTGTGCCAGTCCCGTGAGCTTCGAGCAACTCGACCGTCTCCGGGCCGTAGCCTGCTGCCTCGTAAGCCCGCCGCAGCGCGTGCGCCTGTCCTTCGGCCCGCGGCGCATAGATGCTCTTCGCCTTGCCATCCGAAGATGAGCCGATGCCGCTCAGCACCGCGTAGATCGAATTGCCGTCGCGTTCTGCGTCCTCCAACCGGCGCAGAGCAAACAGGCCGATGCCTTCGCCGAGCAACGTCCCGTCCGCGTCTGCCGAGAAGGGACGGCAGTCACCGGTCAGCGACATGGCCGGTGTCTTGCTGAAGCACATGTACATGAAGATGTCGTTCAGTGCATCGACACCGCCAGTGATCACAAGATCGCTGGTGCCGGCCGCGAGTTCCCCCATCGCCACATGCACGGCAGCGAGCGAACCCGCACACGCCGCATCGACCACGCAATTGGTCCCGCCGAAGTCGAACCGGTTGGCGATCCGCCCGGCGACCACGTTGCCGAGCAGACCGGGGAATGTGCTTTCCGTCCACGTCACATAATTTGAGGCCATGCGGTCGCAGATCGCCTGCACCTGATCCTCGGGCAATCCTTCTTCGCGCAGAGCCTTGACCCAGACCGGACGTTGCAGACTGCCCGACATCGTATTCACGAGCTCGGTCGCCGAGGCGACGCCGAGGATCACGCTCACCCGCTCGCGCGCGGTCTTCGACAACGCGTCGAAGCCGCTCTCGGTCAGCAGGCGCTTGGCCACGACGAGCGACAGCAGCTGCGCCGTGTCGGTCGCACTGAGATTGGCCGGCGGAATGCCGTGGTCCAGGGGATCGAATCGGATCGGATCGAGAAAGCCGCCACGCTTCGCATAAGTCTTGCCCGGCTTCGTCGGATCGAGGTCGAAATAGTCGTCGATCAGCCAATGGCCCGGCGGGACGTCGGTGATCAAGTCCCTGCCAGCTAGGATGTTCCGCCAGAATGAATCGCCCGTAGTGGAGCGCGGGAAGAGTGCGCTGATCCCGACGATCGCGATGGGCGGCAATTTCGAATCATGCGACATGTTCATAAAACCGGTTTGTGCATCAGGTGAGCGGGCGTGGCGAAAAGTGGAAGGCTTCCGTCGGAACGGCTAGGCCGGCGGCCCGGCAGTGTTGGGCGCGGGTGCACACGGCTGCGCCTTCAAGTAAATTACGCGCCACCTGTACGACCGTCCGGTTGGCGGGCGCTGCGAGGAATGAACCCGCGGCCCAATCGTTGAAAGCGCCCATCGCCGGGCCGCACCACATCTGATAGTCGAGACGCCGATCGGCAGCACCCTCGATCGGCCAACGGCTCGAGCGTCCGAGATACCAGCGAAATACGAGCGCCATCTTGTGACGCGGCTCGCGCGCGGCTCGTTCGACTTGTGCCGGATCGCGCGCGGCGAAATAGTCGCGCGTCTCGTTCCAGATCTGATCGAGTGGCGCGCGAAAGATGTCGCGCTCGAGCTGCCCCCGTTCCTCTGCCGAAAGATCGTCGAGGCCACCAGCCCTATGATAGATATCGTAGAGGCGTTGGGCCCGCATCGCGAACATCGTGCCCTTTTTAAGGACTTGAACCTTGACGCCCAATTCGAACATGTCTGCCGACGGCGCCATGGCCACGTCGGTAGAGGACGCCTCGGCGAGCATCGCGCGGGCAGACTCGCTTAGACCTGACTCGACACACGCCTGGTTGACGCTGCCGGTGCACACGAACGCCGCTCCAAGCGCCAAAGCCGAGGCCACAGCCGCCGGCGAGCCAATCCCGCCCGCGGCGCCGACACGGATCGCACGCGCATAGCCGAAACGCTGCATTGCCCGGTCACGTTCCGCCATCAGAAGCGGAATCAGGACCGGCAGCGGCCTATTGTCGGTGTGCCCGCCGGAGTCGGCCTCGGCGATGATGTCTTCCGCAACGGGAAGGTGTCGCGCGATCTCGGCCTCCTGCGCGGTCAAAGCGCCGTTGGCAACGAGCGTATCGAGCATCGCCGCAGGCGGCGGTGCCATGAATTGCGCCGCAACTTCAGGGCGAGACACTTTGGCGAACACACTGTTGGCGCGCGTGACTGTTCCATCGGGCGCGATGCGCACACCATGAAACGCATACCGCACAACCGAAGGCGATAGTGCCATGAAGGCTGAGGCGGAGACTCGGCGCACACCACACCGCACGTAGAGATCGGCGGTGGCCGCTTCGAGCGCGGGATCGGTGGGAGAATGGATCAGGTTGGAACCCCAACTCCACGCCTTGGTAGAAGCGGCGTGCGCGATCCGATGCAGGTTGCGTTCGATCTCCGGCAGTGCCAGACCGGCCGCGCCGAAAAATCCCAACAGTCCTGCACCACCGGCGGCGATGACCATGTCCGCGGTCGCGATGCCACGTGCCATTTCCCCGACCACGTAGGGAAAGCGCACGGCATGCGCTTCGAGAAACGCACGCTCGCCGAGCCATTCAGGATAGATCGCCGGCAGGTTCGCCACGGCGTCGGCCGCGGGCGCGCCGCCGAGACGAAGGCCGAGGCGCAGGCCATCGGGCGAACGCACGACCCAAACCGGCTCGCGAATCCGCCGGATCGTCTCAACCAGCGCGGGTCCACCGAAGGCCGGGCCGAAGATCTCGGATGATCGGGATTCCCACAACGGAAGGTGCTGTGTGCTCATCAGGAAATAACGACCGTCGCCAACGCGTCGTCGCCGCGGCGGATGGAACAGACGTCACCCTTATCGCTCATGAGTGATCCCCGCTCGAATCCAAGCGATTCCAAGCCCGTCCGGACCAACCGCAACGAGATCAAGTCGCAGCCGATGCGCATTGACAATTCCCCACACAAATCCCACGGGCGTTCGGCTTTTCGCCCAACGGATTGTACGAAACCGCGACACCGCGTGTCACCGCCTTTGGTCACATATGTGTTCGACGCCACGATTTCCCGACTAAGGCCTCGATCACCGCCGTTATTCCAGTAATCAATGCTTTCACCTTCAGGGACGGGTGCCCAAATTGTGAATTGTGTCAGCCACGACTGGCATCTGCTCCCCGGGGGAGAGTAAAAGGATGGCTGGTTCGAAACGGCCATATATCCCGGGGGGAGGGTGAGATTAAATTCCAGGCGTTGTCGAGCGAGTTTCGGGCCTGCCATCGCGAGGCCCTGAACGCGGGGCTGCACCTCGTTACCACGCCACTCGGCCTGATCTGCTTCCTCTCTCTGCTCTGGCGCGCAAACCCCGTGGTAGCCGTAATGGCGAGCGCTGCGTATCTCGCCTTATTGCTTGTGATCCTGCCGTGGCGGCTGTGGACGCTCACCGCGCTGACGATTGCGCTGCTCTTGTATATGTCGTGGGATCTCGAACTTGGCCTGCTTCAATCATTGGCGGGGCTCGCGATCTGCTATCTCGGCCAGGATCTGGCCCATTACCTCTCGGGCGAACCCTCCTTTCAGAGCCGCTATAAAGGTCATCCTTCCTGGCTCAAGCAGTTCCTCGAACACACGTTCTATCTGCTTCCTCTGTGCCTGGACGCGGCTGGGCACGCGCACATTATCGAGGCATTCCTCGTCTGGCTTACCCCCAAGGGCGGACTCTTTCGCGCGCGTCTGGACTCTCCGGGCGATCGCCTCGATCTCGCCACGGTCAAAGATTGGGTCGAGGCCCAGAATCCCGCCACGGACGTAACGACTCACTGGTGGTGCAACGCGCTGGAATCGCCTCTGCGTCAGGCGGCCGAGCGGTTAGCGAACTCGCCCCAGATGGTGGAGATGTTCCGTGCCCGCTACGGCGAGCCGTTGTTCGCCGTCGAGCCGCTGCACGACATGAACGAGATCTACGTCGCCAGCAAGACGCATCGGAGCAACTCCGACACGGTGTTCTATACGCAGCACATCGACGGGCCGTACATGGTCTACCCTTTCGCTGCTGTATATCGCTGCATCGTCGCGCTGAACGAAAACGTGCAGATCAGGACCAGTTTTCCGATGACGCCCGAAGCGGTGACGCTAACGACGGGCGACGTGGGTGGCTTCGACTTCAACCGCGAGATTCATCGGATCGAGCACAACGCCGGTGCGGAAAATGCCGGTCATCGCATCACGCTCAAGCTGCACTACTGCGTCTACCCCAAGCGCTTGAGCTGGTATGGGCGGGCCCTCGCGAGTCTGACCACGCGATACGATGTGGCCGCCCGCCGGCTCTTCCTCAAGACGCTGCGGCCCCAACGCCTCATCGAGCGCTTGCTCGCGCGCATCATCCTGCTCACCACGCGTGGGTATCGCTTTCTTGCGGAATATGTTGGCGGCGGCAGCATTGCCTATCTCTCGCTGCTCTTCCTGGCCGACAAGGTGTTCTCGGCGCCGATCTTTCTCTACGGCTCCAGCTTCATCCACCACCTGCTCTATATGGCCGTCTACTACGCGCGCGATGATGTGGCATTCTATACCTTCAAGCGCCGCGCGATGTTCTACAGAAGCGTGGCAGCGGCGCAACTCGTCTATCTCTATCTCCGTCATGCGAGTTTCGATCCGCTCTCGCTCGCGCTCATCGCCGTGGGCTTAGGCCTATCTACCATCGCAACCCGCGCACTGGGGATAGAGCGCACCTACTTTGCCGCGGAACTTGGCCGCTGCGAACCGCTCACGCTCCACCGGTTCCCCTACAATCTGATCAAGCACCCTATGATCGTGGGGAACATCATCGCGCTTTTGGGCTTCTACGCGCTGCCCGGCCTGCGCGCTGCCGCCCCTTACCTGGTCCCGATACACATCGTGCTGTACCTCCTGCACATGTTGCAGGAGGAGGGCATGATACTGACGAGGCCGCAGCCTGCGGAACCCGTCACATCGTGACGAGATGATTCTCTACAAAACTGAAGATACGTCCAGATTCGGAGGGCACAAGGGTCCGCGCAAGGCGCCCAAACCAATGCCTCTTCCGTCCTTTAATTGTTATAGATATAAAGGATTGTCGCGAAGCCATCGTGTGCATGGCACAACGCCAGCGGGGAGACGAAAACCTTGACTGCCGCCAATATCGCTGCCAATTCAGGAACTTACTTCAAGTCGCGCCGGCTGGGGCATGTGAACCTCTGGGTTGACGACTTGCAACGCTCCGAACGTTTCTACAATCAGACCTGTGGTCTGACGGTGGAGTTCACCGAGCCCGACCTGATCGCGACCTTCCTTGGGACCGGCCACACGCCCCACGATCTGGGCATGATGGAGACTACCAAGGGCAAGGACCGTTATGGCCGCAATGGGTTGCTTCAATTGCCCGGCACGATCGGCCTTAAGCCTGGTCTGAACCATCTGGCCTGGGAGTTGGAGACCGAGGCCGATCTGGTGGCGGCTTGGCGGCGGCTGAAAGCCGATCAAGTGCCGACAGACCTGACGGTCGACCATCAGGTGGCGCACAGCGTTTATATGTTCGACCCGGACATGAACTACAACGAGTTCTACTGCGACACGGTGAAGAACTGGCGCTCGGTGCTGCATGGTGCGATGGAGCTGATCACCAGCGACTGGAATCCGGACGTGCCCTCGCCCGCGACCGAAAGCCTATGCGAAGACCGTCCGGAACTACACCGTTTCGATGCCGCGCCGATGCATCCGCACCGCGTCACCCACGCAGTTCTGGTGACCACCAAGATGGATGCGCTTCTGGATTTCTATCAGCGCGTCGGCGGCCTCCGCGTCGTGGCGAGCCACGATGGCGCCAGCTATCTCAGCGGCTCGCTCTCTACCTATCCCTTCAACCTCGTTATTGTGAACGGCGATGCGCCCGCCTATCACCACGTGGCCTTCGAGATGAAGGATGACGCCGAACTCGATGGCGCTGTGAAGGGCCTCGCCGCACGTGGCATCAAGCCGGTGAAGACCGTCGATCTGCCCTGGAAACGGTCGATCTTCCTTGTCGATCCCGATGGCCAGCACAGTGAATGGTATGTCCGCCGCGAAGCCAAGCCAGACCCTGCCGAGGCAGGCATGCCGCTGGTCTGGGCCGTCTGAGACGCGCCGCGATGAAGAGCAAGAACCTGACAGCCATCGTCGCCGGCGGTGGCATCGGCGGCCTGGCCACCGGCGCAGCATTGGCCCAGCATGGTTGGACCGTCACGGTCTATGAGCGGCAGACCGAGCTGCGCGCCATCGGCTCAGGCATTTATATCTGGGAGAACGGCCTGCGCGTACTTGAGGCGCTGGGCGCTTACGACGACGCGGTCAAGGACGCGTTCCACGGCCGTTTCTTTGAACAACGCGACAATAAGGGCCAGATCATCGAATCAGCGCCCATCCCCTCCGACAAACGCCTGATCACCGTGCAGCGCAGCCAGCTTCTCAGTGCACTGCGCGATGCCTGCCTCAAGGCAGGTGTGAAGATCGTGACCAAGACCGAAGTGGTGGCCGCCACGCCGCGTGGCGAACTCGCTCTTGCCGGCGGACAGACTGTGCGCGCAGATCTCGCTGTAGGTGTCGATGGCATCTGGTCGCGGGTCCGGCAGACGCTCGGCCTCGAGTTGCTCCACGAGCAGACGATCGAGGGCGCACTGCGTACCACGGTGGTCGGCAAGCCTGGCGATATCGCGCCAGCCGATGCCGGCAAGTACATCGAAAATTGGAATGGCGAGCGGCGCTTCCTGGTGACGCCGATGAACGCCAACGAGATCTATCTCGCGCTCACCTGCCCGCACACCGATAAGGCCGCGAGCAACACCACCGTCGACAAGGCGCTGTGGAGCGCCAGCTTCCCGCAATGGAAGCACCTGATCGAGCGTATCGGCACCCACGACATCAGCTGGGGCGTCTATAGCGTCACCAAGACCAAGACTTGGTCGGTCGGCCATGCCGCTATCGTCGGCGACGCGGCGCACGCACAGCCGCCCAATCTCGGCCAAGGCGGCGGCATGGCGATGCAGAATGGACTCGCCATGGCGGTGGCGTTGGACCAGATCGACAGCGCCCGCGACATTCCGGCCGCGCTGGAGGCTTGGGAGCAGAAGGAGCGGCCGCTGGTCGAGCACTGCCAGAAATGGTCGCAGCTCTACGGCGAAGTGACCTTCCTGCCCGACGATGTGCGCACCATGACCATACGCGGCGCTATGGGCAACCCGTGGGTGGCAGCGCAGGTGTTTCGTGCCGCCAATCACATTCCCACCGGCACCGAGCATCTCGCGCCGTGGAGTCAGCGCGCCACGCAAACCAAGGGCGCGTGACTTGGCAGACGTGCTGGCGCTAGGCGCGGTCGAGCTGGTTGCTGCAATCAAGCGCGGCGACATAACGGCCGAAGCTTATGCCGCGCGCGCCTTGGAACAGCATGGCCGTCTGCGTCATCTCAACGCGCTGACCTGGATCGATGAAGCGAAGGTTCTCGAAGCCGCGCGCACGGTCGACCTAAAACGCCAACACGGAGAAGCGCTGGGATCGCTTGCCGGTCTGCCCGTCGTGGTGAAGGACAATATCGACACGGTAGGGTTTCCCACCAGTGCGGGCACCGGCGGCCTCAAGACCTTGATGCCGAAATTCGACGCGCCGGTGGCGGCCGCGTTGTGGAGGGCCGGCGCCTATCTATTCGCCAAAGCCAATATGCATGAGCTGGCCGGCGGCGGCACGTCGTCCAACCCAGCCTTCGGCGCAGTCGGTAACCCACACGACCCGGCCCGCATTGCCGGTGGCTCGAGCGGTGGCACAGCCGCAGCACTGGCCGCGCGCATCGCGCCCGCCGGACTGGGTTCGGACACCGCCGGATCGGTGCGTATTCCTTCGGCCCTGTCAGGCACCGCGGGGCTGCGTCCCACCATCGCCGGCGGCAAGCTCTATTCCGACGACGGCATGGTGCCGCTGGTAAACAATCTCGACACCATCGGCCCGATGGCGCGTAACCTTGCCGACGTGGCGTTGCTGCATTCGACGATTACGGGCCAGATCGTCAGCAAAGGAACCTTGAAAGGAACGCGTATCGGCGTGCCGCGCGCACCCTATTGGGACGATTTGGACGATGATGTGCGCGCCGTTTCCGAGGCTGCGCTCGATAAGCTTCGCGATGCGGGTGCGGTTCTCGTGGATGTGGATTGGCGCTCCATGATGGATGCAGCGCTGCCCGTGTTCCAGACATTGCTGACCATCGGCTTCAAGGGCGATCTCGCCGCTTACTTCGCACACCAGGGATTGAAATTCGATGCACGCGAAGTGATCGAGCGCATCGAGAGCCGTGATACCAAGCACCTGTTCACCATGTCGCGCGATGCCGTCCTATCGCCCGCCGACGCCAAGGCGGCACAGACCATCTTGCGCACACGTATTCAAGAGCAATATCGCGAATTGTTCCGTTCCCATGGGATCTCAGCCATCGCCTTCCCGTCTGAGCCAATGACTGCTCCCTTGATCGCCAAGAACGGCGACAGCTTCGAGGACGAGATCCTGGTGGGTGGTAAATCGGTGAGCAAATTGTTCGTGCTGATCCGCAACACCGGAATCACCTGCGCCATCGGGGCGCCGGGCATTACATTTCCGGCCGGTCTTGCGCCGAATGGCATGCCTGTCGGACTTGAGCTGGATGGGATGACCGGCGATGACGCAGCGCTACTCGGGCTGGGCCTGGCCGCAGAGATGGCCGTCGGCCCTTTGCCGGCACCGAAGCTCGCGCTCGGCTAGATCAGCCGACACGCTTGCGCTTCACCCGAGTCTCGCCCGGCGCCGAGCCATCGAGATTGTCCACCATGCGGTGCAGCATGGAAACCAATGTGGCGAACTCGCTTTTGTCGAGGCCTGTGAGCGCGCGTTCGTTCTGCTCGACCACGCGCGGCAAAACACGATTGAACAAAATCTGTCCCGCTTCGGTGAGATGGAGCCGCAGATGCCGCCGATCGTCCGGGGCAGTGCGTCGTTCCACCAGCTTGCGCTTCACCAGATTGTCGAGCGCGCGGGTGAGCGTAGTGCGGTCGACCGTGGTGAGGTCGGCCAGCCGGTTCATGTTGATATCGGCATATTCGTGCAGCACCGCCAGCACACGCCATTGGGGGATGGAGATGGCGAGCGGGCGCAACGCGTCGGTCAGCTGTCGGTTGCGTCGGCCGAAAATCTGGGTGAACAGAAAGAAGACGTGGCTTTCTAAATGGAATTCGCGCCGCGGGGCCATCCTAAGCACCGGCGATTCTTGCTGTTTCCGCCTTGCCACGTGATTCTCCCGCCCTGCGCTCAGGTTTCGCGCCATGACCGTTTCAAGTTGACCGTACGCGCAAAGCAACGCTAGCATGAGAAATGTGCAAATGCACATATTGTGCTCGTTGAGAGGACGGGAGACGGACGGCATGCGCTATGATTCAGCGACGATCGCGTCCTTGGTCGAGCCCGACCGCGTTCATCGCAATCTCTATATCGATCCGGCGCTTTTCGACCTGGAGATGGAACGCATCTTCGGCCATGCCTGGATTTATGTCGGGCATGAGAGCCAAGTGAAGAATCCGGGCGACTATGTCACCACCGCCATCGGCAAACAGCCCGTGGTGATGAGCCGCGACGCGCAGGGAAAAATTCATCTCCTCCTCAATCGCTGCGGCCATCGCGGCGCCAAGGTTGTCGGCGACCGGGAAGGCAATGTGAAGCTGTTCCGTTGCTGCTATCACGGCTGGACCTTCAAGCCCGATGGCTCGCTTGCCGGCATTCCCATGGCGAGCGGCTATGAAGACACGCGGCTCGATATGAAGGACCCTAAATACGGGATGTGCAAAGTGCCGCGGATGGAGATCTATCGCGGCTTCGTGTTCGGGAGCATGAGCCCGACCGGCCCCGGCCTCGTCGAGTATCTTGGCGACGCTGCGACTTCGATCGACAACATGGTCGAGCGCGCGCCCGAAGGCCGGCTCGAAGTGGTCGGCGGCTGCTTCCGCGCCGTGTTCCGCGCCAACTGGAAAATCTTCCTCGAGAATCTGAACGACACCATGCATCCGATGGTGGTGCACGAATCGTCGGTCAAGGCCGGCGAGATTTGGGCTAAGCAACATTTGCCCGAGGGTGCACCTGATCCCCTGCCCGTCCGCTTCACGCGCAACAACGGTTTCCCGTATGCCTTCTGGGAGAAGCTGACCCTGAGAGGCCACAAGAACGGCCATAGCTATATGGGGGGCATCTTCCCGCCCCGGCGCACCGATCCGGTCTTCCTCTCCTATGTCGAGGCGATGGAGAAATCCTACGGTAAGGATAAGACCGAGGAAATTCTGTCGGTCGATCGCCACAACACCATCTATTACCCCAACGTCTCGTTCCAATCGGGCTATCAGCAGGTGCGCGTGATCCGGCCGGTTTCGGTCGACCGCACCCAGATGGACGTCTACGCTTTCAAACTGATCGGCGCGCCGGACGAGTTTTACCGACATACGCTGATCTATTCGAACATGGTCAATTCGCCCTCGTCGATCGTCATGACTGACGACCACGAAGCCTATAATCGCGTTCAGGAAGGGCTGGTGGCGCAGGCCAATGACTGGATCAGCCTCGATCGCGATGCCGGCCGCGACACGCGCGAAGGCGACTGGCTGAGTTCGACCGGCACCAGCGAAATGCCGATGCGCAACCAGTATCAAGCCTGGGCCCGCTACATGACCCAAGAGGCCTGAGATGCTGGCCAGCGCCGATACGGATATTCGTGCCATCGAGCGATTCCTCTATCGCGAGGCGGCACTGCTCGATGAGGCACGCTGGGAAGAATGGCTCGCGCTCTATACCGATGACTGCTTCTACTGGGTGCCTTCGGTAATGGGACAGAAAGACCCGGTTGAAACCGTGTCGCTCTATGCCGAGGACCGGATGCGCATGGAGATGCGGATCATCCGGGTAACCCATCCGCGGGCGTTCAGCAGCGACATGCCCGTGCGCATGAGCCATGTGGTCGGTAATGTGATGATCGATCCCGATGGTGCGGCCAGCGATGGCGGAACGAATCCGCGCGCCGATCTGGTGGTACGCTCCACCGCCCATATCCTCGAGTTCCGCAAGGAAGACCAGCGTATGTTCGGCGGCATCGCGCGGCATTGGCTGCGGTGCACCGGCAATGATTGGAAGATCGCGATGAAGCGGATCGACCTGATCAATTGCGACGCGCCGATGGAGGGCATTCAGTTGTTCCTATGAAGGGGATCGCAGGCAAGACGGCCATCATCAGCGGCGGCGCCACCAGTATCGGCGCGGCGGTGGTGCGTGCGTTCCATGCAGAGGGTGCAAACTCCATCGTGGCCGATATCGCTGAGGAGCAAGGCCAAGCCTTGGCGAAGGCGCTTGGCCCGAATACCCGGTTCAAGCGAACCGACGTCACGCGTGACGAAGGCATCGCGGCCTGCATTGCCGAAGCGGTATCCGCCTTCGGCGGCGTCGATTTCCTGGTCAACGGCGCGGTCAGCTATCTCGACCGCGGCCTGCAATCGACACGCGAAGAATGGCTGGCCTCACTCAACGTCAATCTGGTGAGCGGCGCAATGTTCGTGCACGCCGTAGCGCCCGAGATGAAGCGGCGCGGTGGCGGTGCGGTGGTCAACCTATCCAGTGTCGCCGGCAAGTTTGGGCAAGCGGGGCGTGCGCTTTATCCAGCTGCCAAGGCCGCGATCTTCCAGCTCACCCGCAATGAGGCGGTCGAATTGGCGCCTGACCATATCCGCGTCAACGCCGTGTCGCCGGGCTGGACGTGGTCGGCTTCCATCGATCGCGCCACGAAGGGCGACCGCGCCAAGGCGGATCGCGTGGCGCGCGACTATCATCCGCTGGGCCGCGTCGGTAATGCCGAAGAGGTTGCCCAGGCGGTGCTTTATCTCTGCTCCGACGATGCGTCCTTCATCACCGGCGTCGATCTGCCGGTCGATGGCGGCTATGCCTCGATCGGCCCGGATGGCGGCAAGCCTGCCATGGGCCGGCTCTCGGAATAGATAACAAAGCGACCATTCGACGACTCAAGTGCGTCTCTATCTTTGACACTTAAAATATCTTGTCCTAGGCTTGCGGTGCGGATTTCTTAGCGTTTCAAACCCGGGACCGGGCTTCCGGAATTTTTCGCGTCGGGTGGTTTCCGGACCGTGCGGTGACGGTTTGCAGAGGGAGGGGGATGATGAAAGGTTTATTGACGGCGGCTGCGGCCGCTGCTGTGTCACTTGCTTTCGTGGGTGGCGCCTATGCTGCCGATCCGATCAAGATCGGTTTTTCGCTTCCGAAGACGGGTATCTATGCGCCGGCCGCGCCTTCGCAGGAGCAGGCTTATGATTTGTGGCGCGACCAGGTGAACGCCGCGGGCGGCATCGAAGTCGCCGGTGGCGGCAAGCGCCTCGTCCAGTTCGTGCAATACGACGACCAGTCCGATCCGGCACAGGCCGCGAAGATTTACGAAAAGCTGATCGTCGAGGACAAGGTTGATCTGCTGCTCGGCCCGTGGGGCACGCCGCACCACATCGCCGTGGCCGGCGTTCTCGAACGCCACAAGTTCCCGATGGTGGGCGACACCGCCGCCTCGGTCATTCTGCGCAGCATGAAGCCGGGCTATATCTGGTTCCCGACTTCGGCACTGCCCGACGAGATGGGCAAGCAGCTTCCGCTGCTCCTCAAGAGCCAGGGCGTGAAAACCGTTGCCGTCACCACGGCGCAGTACATCTTCTCGCTCGAGAACAAGAAATACATGATGGAAGGCCTCAAGGCGGCCGGCATCCAGGTCGTCGCCGAAGCCGACTACCCGGTGGACATCAAAGACATGACCGCCGTGATCACCAAGGTGAAGGCCGCCAACCCGGATGCCGAGATCTCGCTCTCGATGCCGGGCGACTCGGTGCTCTACACCAAGCAGTCAGCCGAGCTCGGCCTTCATCCGAAGGTCCAGTTCATGCTGGTTGGCCCGACCGCCTCGTTCTTCACGCACATCTTCGGCGACAAGCTCGAAGGCCTGATCACGATGGGCCACTGGAGCCCGTCGCTGAATGCGAAAGCCAAGGCATTCTATGACGCCTATGAGGCGAAGTATAAGGACGCGCCTGACTATCTCGACTCGTCGTTGTCGTACGAGTCCTGCGAGATCCTCCAGGCGGCCGTGGCCAAGGTCGGCCTCGACCACGAGAAGCTCAAGACCGAATTTGCCACCGATACCTTCGATACCATTGACGGGCCGGTGAAGTTCAACGGCGTGGTCAATGCCACGACGCCGACCATGTTCCTCCAGTACCAGAAGGACCAGTACCAGATCGTGTGGCCGGAAAAGGCCGCTACGGCGAAGCTGGAGATGAAGTAACGTGGTGCTGGTCAGCGCGCGGGCCAGCTTGGTGATGTTCTTTTTGAACGGTCTTGTGGGGTAGGGGCAGGACAGGCGCGCATGTCCACCCAACTTTTGATCGCTGCATTGGTTCAGGGGTCGCTCTATGCGCTGATCGCGCTGGGGTTGAACCTGATTTACGGCACCATGCGGCTGTTGAACGTCGCCCATGGCGAGTTCGTGATGATCGGCGCTTATATCGCCTATTGGGGTATCACCCTTCTCGGCCTGAGCCCGATCATCGCGATCTTTCTTGCCATCCCGTTCACTGTGGCGCTGGGCGCAGCCTTCTATTTCGGCATCTTCAAACGCGCCATGCGCTCGCGCGAATTCGTCGAGCGCATCGAAGCCAACTCGCTGCTGGTGTTCTTCGGCGCCTCGATCATCATCCAGAATGTGACCGCGCTGCTGTTTACGCCCGATCAGCGCGCCTATCACTATCTCGAGCAGATCGTCCATATCGGGCCAGCGCAAACGCCGATCAGTAAGCTGGTGGCGCTTGCCATCGCCGGAGCGGTCTGCATCGGTGCCGTTGCCTTCTTCCGTCTCTCCACGCTGGGCATCGCGATCAAGGCGCTGATCCAACAGCGCGAGGCCTCGGCCCTGGTCGGCATTCCGGTGGCGCGGATCGACATGATTTGCTTCTGCCTCGGTTTCGCCGTGGCGGGCCTGGCCGGCGTGCTGGTCAGCATGACCGAACAGATTTCGCCCTATATGGGCTTTCCCTTCACCGTGATTGCCTTCGTCGTCGTGATCCTGGGCGGGTTGGGCAATATGCTCGGCAGCCTTTTCGGCGGCCTGCTGCTGGGCGTGCTTGAGACTTTCGGCGTGGCCCTGACCGCACCCAGCTACCGGTCCATCATGATCTACGCGGTGTTCATCGCTGTGCTGCTGCTGCGGCCGCAAGGCCTGTTCGGCACGAAACGGGCCCGCACATGAACCCACACCTCAACCGCACGCTGGGCCTGGTCACACTGGTCGCACTCCTCGCGATCGCCCTGCCCTGGCTCGGCAATGACTATTACACCGGCTTCTTCTTCGAACTGGTCACCTGGATCGCGCTGGCCGAGAGCTGGATCATCATCTCGGGGATGACCGGCTACGTCTCGCTGGGCCATGTCGTCTTCATCGGACTGGGCGCCTATGTCGCGGCGCTGACCTGGATGGAGATCCCGCTGTGGACGATCATCCCGCTGACGGGCTTGTCGGCCGGCGCGCTGGCGGCGGTGATCGGCTATCCCTGCTTGCGGGTACGCGGCCCCTATTTCGTCATCCTGACCTTCGGCGTATCGGAACTGGTCAAGTTCATCATCGTCAATATCGAGTCGGCGTTGTCGCAGGCCGGCCGTACGCTTTTCGCAGCGCCCGACATCAACGACCTCTATTTCATCGGCCTGGGGCTGGCATGGGCCAGCGTGATGATCGCGCTTTTGGTGCGCGATTCACGCTTCGGCGCCGGTTTGCGCGCGATCCGCGAAAACGAGGAGGCAGCCGAGACCATCGGCGTGTCGGTGAGTTGGTTCAAGCTGGCAGCCTTCGTCCTCTCGGCGATCATTCCCGGCATGGTCGGTAGCCTGCTGATCCTGCGCTCGACTTATTTCGATCCGTTGCAGATCTTCAACCCGCAGACCTCGGTGCTGATCGTCACCATGGCCGTCATCGGCGGCAGCGACCGGCCGTTCGGCCCGCTCTTGGGCGTAGCGCTTCTGGTCGTGCTGCAGGAACTGTTGTGGGCCAACCTGCCGCAACTCTACATGATCATCGTCGGCGTGTTGCTGATTGGCGTCGTCATCTGGATGCCGGGCGGCGTCTATGGGCGGCTGCAGCGCGCCTTCGCGGCTAAACCCACAGCGGCCAGACCCACATGAGCCTGCTTACCATCGACAGCGTCGGCAAGACATTCAGCGGCGTGGTGGCGCTGAACGATATTTCTTTCGCCGTCGCGGAGCGCGAGTTCGTCGGCATCATGGGCGCCAATGGCGCGGGCAAGACCACGCTGTTCAGCGTCATCGCCGGCAACCTGCGGCCCAATCGCGGCACCATCACTTTCGCCGACCAACGCATCGATGGGCTGAGACCCGACCATATCAGCCGCCGCGGCGTCGCCCGCACCTTCCAGATCGTCCGTCCCTTCGGCAATATGACCGTGCTGGAGAATGTGATGCTCGGCGCGTTCTATGGCCGGGGTCGCGAACGGTCCGCCGGCGCAGCGAAAGCGAAAGCGATGGCGATCCTGGAACGCCTGGGCCTCGCCGACCGCGCCGATCTGCTGGCCCGACACCTGACGTTGGCTGGCCGCAAGCGCCTCGAAATCGCCCGCAGCTTGGCGACCGAGCCGCGTCTGCTGCTGCTCGATGAGGTTCTCGCCGGCCTCACACCGACCGAAGTGACCGCGGCCGTGGATGTGATTCGCGAGTTCCACAAAAGCCACGAGGTCACCATCGTGATGATCGAGCACGTCACCCGTGCGCTGATGGCGCTATGCCAGCGCATTGTCGTGCTGCATCACGGCCAGAAGATCGCCGAGGGAACACCCGCCGAAGTTGCCAAGGATCCCAAGACGCTGAGCGCCTATCTGGGGGTGACGGCACAATGAGCGACATGCTGGTGGAATGCCGCGACATCGTGTCGGGCTATGGCGAGATCCAGGTGCTGCACGGCGTGTCGATCACGGTGCGCAAGGGCTCGATCACCGCCTTGCTCGGCAGCAACGGCGCCGGCAAGACGACGCTGATGCGCACGATCGCCGGCGTGCTTATGCATACTGCTGGAACGCTGCTGTTCGCGGGCAATCCCATGGATCGCACAGGGCCGGACCAACGGGTGGCGGCCGGCATGGCCTTGGTGCCCGAGGGACGGTTAGTGTTTCCCGATCTTTCGGTGGAAGAGAATCTGCTTCTCGGCGCGTACACGCCGCGGGCCCGTAAGGGCCGGGCGGCGCGCTTCGAGAAGATGTACGCCATGTTTCCCAAGCTGCGCGAGCGGCGGCGGCAATCGGCCGGCGCGCTGTCGGGCGGCGAGCAACAGATGCTGGCTCTGGCGCGCGGTATGATGTCGGAACCGAGCCTGCTGTTGCTCGATGAGCCCAGTTTGGGCCTCGCGCCTCAGGTGGCTGCGCAGATGTTCGACACCATCAAGACCATCCGCGACGACGGTCATTCGATTCTGATCGTCGAGCAGGACCTGATGGGCACGCTCAACATCGCCGACTATGGCTATGTAATGGAAAACGGCCGGATCACCGTGGAAGGTTCGCCGGCCGATCTCAAGACCGACCCGCATGTGCGGGCGAGCTATCTGGGCGGCCTGGCGCATTAGCGCCGGACCGCCCAAAGCTTGCGGTCAGAACGGGAACTGGCGCTGCCCCATCTGCACCGTGATCCACTTGAGCTCGGTCATCTCGTCCATCGAATAGCGGCCGCCTTCTCGTCCGACGCCGCTATTCTTGACGCCGCCGAACGGGACATGCGGCTCATCGGCCACGGTGCAATCATTGATATGCACCATGCCGGCTTCGATGCGCATGGAGAGGTCGAACGCCTTCTGCATATCGTTGGTGATCACACCCGACGACAGGCCGTAGGAGGTGTCGTTGGCGATGCGCAGCGCATCCTCGGAATCCTTGGCTTTGATGATCGAGACGACCGGGCCGAAGCTTTCCTCGTGATAGACGCGCATATCGTCGCTGACACCCGCAAGCACGGTGGGGCTGTAGAACTGATCCTTGTGGGTACCGCCGGTCAACACTTTGGCGCCCTTCTGCTTGGCGTCCTCGATATGACCGTCGATGAAGCCGCATTGGTTCTTGCGGATCAGCGGCCCGATCACCGTGTCGGGCTGGTGGGGATCGCCTACTTTGACGGTCTGGGTCTTCTTGACGAACTTCTCGCAGAACTGGTCGTAGAGCGGCTCCTCGACGATCACCTTCGAATTGGCCATGCACACCTGGCCCTGATGGAAGTAGATGCCGAAGGCCGCGGCGTTCACCGCATAGTCGATATCCGCATCCTTGAGCACGATCAGCGGGCTCTTCCCGCCAAGTTCGAGGGTGAACTTCTTGCGGTTCTTGGCGGCTTCCACAGCCAGATAATGGCCGGTTTTGGTCGAGCCGGTGAAGGTGATCATGCGCACGCGCGGATCGCTCACCAGTTTGGCACCGACTTCCGAAGCCGGGCCGGGGATCACGTTCAGCACACCCGCCGGCAAGCCGGCTGCTTCGAAGATTTCGGCGATCTTGAGGCCGGTAACCGGCGTCTCTTCCGACGGCTTCAGCACGAAGGTGTTGCCTGCCGCGAGTGCCAGGGCAACCTTCTTCAGCGCCAGAAGGAAGGGCGCATTGAAGGGCGCGATGCCTGCGATCACGCCAAGCGGCCGGCGCACAGTCATCGAGAGCTGGCCGGGCTGGGTCATCGGCATGGTTTCGCCGAACACATGGCGTGCATCGCCGGCCGCGCTGCGCAGCAGGTCGATGCAATAGAACACCTCGAACATCGACTTCCCGAAAGTCGAACCCGATTCGTCGATCAACACTTCGCGGATTTCGTCGACCCGCGATGCCAGAACATCGGCGGCCTTGAGCAGCACACCGGCGCGCTCGGCCACCAGGCTATTGCCCCAAGTATCTTTGGCGCGATACGCCGAAGCCAGCGCGGCCTCGACTTCTTCAGGACCAGCCTGCTGAATCCGGGCAAAGAGCTCGCCATTGGTGGGATTAAAATCGTCCACCACCGAATTGCGAGACGATTGGACCCACTTGCCGTCGATGAAAAGTTTGTAGGTTGGTACTTTGTCAACGATCTCCCAAGGCTTCCCGCTCATCCTGAATTCTCCCCTGTGAAAGTCGGTCTCGAAGACGGTCGTCGCGCCCGGGCCCCCGCCAGTTCGCGAAGCACGTTGTATACAGATAAATATAGCCCTTTTTCGACGAAAATCAGAATTTTTTATACTTCAAGTAACGTGGGGAGGTTCCGATTTCCTTGAACGCACACCCGCCCATCCGCTAGACCAGGAGACCATCGAAAAGGGGTGAAGATGAGCACGGTCCTTTTGCCGCTGCACTACCAGAACGAGGTTCTGCACGAACGCGGCAACATCAAGGTGGGTGTGGCCGAAGGCAGCGACAGCCGGAGCCGGGTCCGCGTCAAAGGCGCCGCGATGTTGGCTGCGGCGCGGCGCGATGGCATTGCCATCGTCCATGTCCGGATCGCTTTCGCCGCTGGTCACACCGACGTGATCCAGAACTGTAAAATCTTCCGCGACGTCGTCGCCAACAATTCGATGGTCGACGGTAGCTGGGGCGCGGAATTCCACGAAGGCCTGGGCCCAGTGCAAGGCGAAACGGTGATCAGGCACAACCGGGTCAACGCCTTCTACGGAACGAACTTGGAAGAAACGCTGCGCGCGCTGAACGCAGAGCAGCTGGTGATCGCCGGGGTTTCCACCAATTCGGTCGTGGAAACCACCGTGCGTCACGCCGCCGATGCAGGTTATGAGGTTGCCGTGGTGGCCGACGCCTGCTCTGCCGGCCGCGACGAACTGCACCATGCCTCGCTTGAGAATATGAAATACATCGCCGATGTCATGACGCTCGACGAACTGCTCGCCCGCGCCTGGCGACTTGGCCAAATGTAGGCGTTCGGCCAGCATATCGGCGAGGACAGAACCCCGAACTCGAGAAGACGCGTGATTTTGCTGGAGCGGGTGACGGGAATCGAACCCTCGCCATAAGCTTAGGAAGGTGTTTTTAGCCTCTTGATATTCAAGGGCTTAGCTAGACGGCTCTTTGAAATCAGCCTCTTACATTTACCGATAGCTGCCGACTTGTCCTCTGTTTACCGAATGTCTTGGGACATTTTGGAACAGGATTCTTACTCGCTCGGCAAACAGCCGACTCCGAAATCGCAGCACCCAAAAGCACCACTCGATAACATCGAGCATATCCAATTCTGGCAGTGAGCATCACAGACTCTAAGTTTCGAATCCTTCGCCGGCAGCTAGTAGCTGCTTCGCACCAATAAAAATCTGGAACTGGGTCGCGCCAGGTCCGTTCCTTAGTAACCAAACTCCAGATGAGGATCGGAACCATGTCCGAGAAAAACGATGCCATCGCCTTGCTGAAGGCTGACCACCGCAAAGTGGAAGGACTCTTCGAAAAGTTCGAGAAGACCAAAGACTCCCGGACCAAGACCAACCTCGTGAAGGAAATCTGCACCGAGCTGGTTGTTCATACGATGGTTGAGGAAGAAATTTTCTATCCCGCATGCGCGGGCGCGATCGAAGACGATACAGTTCACGAGGCTTATGTCGAACACGATGGCGCCAAGGTGATCATTGCCGAGCTTCTGGAGGCGTCACCTGACAACGAGTTCTATGCCGCCAAGGTCAAAGTGCTCTCCGAGTTGATCAAGCACCATGTCCACGAGGAGGAACAGCGGTCGGAAGGGATGTTCGCGCAGGCGCGCGAGGCGGGGCTCGACATCGAGCAACTCGGTCAGCAGATCGCGCAAAGGAAGGAACAGCTTCTCGCCGATTTCAAATCCGGCGATCTGCCGGCGCCCCAGACCCGTAGCTTTACCGGCCACCATTTGCGTCAAGGCGAGCCGGTCTCTGCTAACGCATAGCGTGGCCAGGGAAGGTTGAAATCGCAGACGGAGATAACTGCTCCGACAACGAGATCGACCTTCCCCCCTCTGCGGCCGCGGACCTGAAGCGAAGCTCGTTCATGCGTCATCTTCGGTCGCGTCGCGTTTCGGTTCCAATCTCTCCTTGTCATAGTCTTCGGTGGTCGAGTACCGCGGCAAGTCGCGGCCCAATTCGCGGGCGCGCTGGGCTATTCTGTCACGGGTGACGACCGACTGGCCATGGTCGTCGATGATGGCGATCTGTTGGGTCTCGACGTCGCTGTTGAGCGCCGCGAAGTCGAGCGCCTCCATCGATGTGGGAAAGGGCTTCTCCAGCCGCTCGCAGGTCGCGATATTCGTGCAAACGAAATAAGTCATCAGACCCTCAGCTCCAATGGTTTCGGCCGTTAATTGGAAACGCATAAGAGGTCCCCTCGTTCCGCCGCTCCGGAAATCAAAAATCTACGTGATATGAAAGCACTTCGAGCCGCGGAATCGACCCGTTCGGCGCGCCGTTGAAGACGTGGTATTCATGCAACGGGATTCGTCCATGCCTCAACATCGCCACAGAAACGCGTCGGCCAAGGCGGCGAAGAAGAAGATCGGAAGGCCACGATTCCTTGAACCTCAGCTGACGGATTTGGTCGATGAAGTGCCGGGCGGTTCTGATTGGTTATTCGAGGTCAAGTTCGATGGCTATCGCGCTTTGCTGGCCGCAGCCGGAAGCGATGTCCGCGTCTACACGCGCGGCGGCCTCGACTGGACCCACCGCTTCCGTTCCTTGGCCGAAGCGGCGGCGGGTCACGACTTCAATGGCGCGCTAGTCGACGGGGAAATCGTCGTCGTCGATGATGAAGGTCGCAGCGACTTCGGCGCGCTGCAGGAGGCCCTGACCGATGGCAAAGGCGAATTGATCTTTTGCGCCTTCGATTTTCTGGTCGATGCAGGCCAGGATATTCGCGCCCTGCCGCTCCTGGACCGCAAGGCGCGCCTCAAGGCCCTTCTCGCGCCGATGGGCCGTAACGGTGCGATCCGCTATACGGAACACATCCGCTCCCGCGGTCAGGAGCTTTTCGAGACACTGTGCGAGAAGGGGTTCGAAGGCATCATCGCCAAGCCGATTGACGCGCCTTATCGCAGTGGCCGCGGTCATGGCTGGTTGAAGATCAAATGCAGCCATGAGCAGGAATTCGTGATCGGCGGCTGGGAAGATTCGGACCGGGACCGTGCTTTCGCATCGATCCTAGTGGGACTCAACGACAAAGACGGCCTGCGTTACGCCGGCAAGGTCGGCAGCGGTTTTTCCCAGGAGATTCTTCAGAGTTTGTCGCGACGCTTTGCCAAACTCGCCGCGCGGCGCTCGCCATTCTCCAATGAACCACCGCGGGAGATCGCGCGCCGTGCGCATTGGCTGAAACCTGATTTGGTGGCGCAGATCGGATTCGCCGATTTCACGCGCGATGGATTGGTTCGGCAAGGGCGGTTTCACGGGCTGCGTGAAGACAAAGCCGCGCGCGATGTGAAGCGTGAAACCTAAGTCTTGGTTCTCACACGTCGCGCCTCAGTCAGTACGCTTGGCCAGATCGGCGCGCTCGTGCGCCACGGTATCCGCATCGACCTTCGAGGCAACGTTGCCCCAACTATTGCGGATATAGGTGACCACGGCCGCAGCCTGCTCATCAGTGAGAAGCCAGCCGAAGGGCGGCATGGCCGGACTGGTCGGCGCGGCATCGGTGGCCACGCTTTGCCCACCCCGCAGGACGACGTGCAGCAGCGATGTCGGATCGTCAGACACGACAAAAGGCGCATGGGCGAGCGCAGGGAATAATCCGGCGACACCATGCCCGTCGGCTTTGTGGCACGCCGAGCATTCGTCGCGGTAGATCGCCGCGCCTATCTTCACCGCACCATCGTCGGGCGCCAATGGCGTCGCCATAGATGGCGGCGGCGGGGTCTGGTCGCGCAGATAGGTCGTCACGGCACGCAGATCGGCGTCGGTCATCTGCGAGGTCGATCGCGCCACCACCTCGGCCATCGGCCCCGAGGCATCGGCCATGCGGTTATGGCCCGTTTTCAGGAATGTGATCAGATCGTCGTCAGACCAGGCACCGACACCCTTGGCTTGGTCCGTGGTGAGATTGGGCGCAAACCAGCCTTGGAGTGGCGAGCCCTTGAAGGTCGCACTCGCCTCGTCAGCACCGAGCACGTTCTTCGGCGTATGACAGGCGCCGCAATGCATCAGCCCCTCGACCAAATAGGCGCCGCGATTCCAATCGGCGGATTTTTCCGCCTTGGGCTTGAACGGCGCGGGATGAAAGAACAGCGCATCCCAAGCAATCATGCTCGCGCGGATGTTGAAGGGAAAGTGGAGCTGATTGACATCCACGGCTTTGCGAACCGGCGCGATAGTCTGGAGATAGGCGCGGATCGCCAACAGATCCTTGCGGTCGACCTTGTCGTAATAGGTGTAGGGCATGCCCGGGTAGAGATGCCGCCCATCGCGCCCGACGCCCTTGCTCATCGCGGATACGAATTCGTCGTCGCTCCACTGACCGATGCCGGTCTGACGATCGGGCGTGATATTAGGCGACCGCAAATAACCGAAGGGCGTTTCGATCGGACGGCCGCCGGCAAGCGGCTTTCCGTCGGGTCCGGTGTGGCACGCCGCGCAATCGCCGACGATGGTCAGGTAGTGTCCGCGTTCGATCGCGGAGAAATCCTCGCTGTCCCGCGCGACCTGATTATCTTGTGCGGCGTAGGCGCAGGCAGTAACAACACCCACCGCGGCCAGGGCCATCGACATGCACAGGACGGCGCGGCGCTTACGCATGGACCAGCGGCCCCGGATTTTTGAGATACTGCTCCTTGATCGCCTTGGCCGACCAGAAGGCGAGCGCGCCCACGGTGCCGGTCGGGTTGTAGCCGGCGTTCTGCGGAAAGGCGGACGCGCCCTGCACGAAGAGGTTGGGCACATCCCAACTCTGAAGGTAACGGTTCACGGCGCTGTTGTTGGGGTTGTCGCCCATGATCGCGCCGCCGCAGAGATGTGAGGTCTGGTACTTGGTGACATCGTAGGGGCCTTTGCGCGGCGTCTTCTCCACGCGATTGGCGCCCATATGCTGCAGAATTTCGGCATATTTGTCGGTCAAGAACGCGCTCATCTTGAGCTCGTTGTCATGCAGATCCATCGTCATCCGGATCAGCGGACGACCGAAGCGATCCTTATAGGTGGGATCGAGATCGATGTGATTGGTGCGATAGCTATAGCACGAGCCATGACACGCGGAGGGCGCATAAATGGTGCTGAGATAGTTGTCCTTCACCGCCTGCTTCCATTTCGCGCCCCAAGCCGGCGTGTCGAATGGCACCTGTGCATTCTCGATCGGCCGGCCGCTGGTCTGCACTTGGCCGATATAGCCGCCACCGACGAAGCCAAGCGGCCCGTGATCGAAATTGTCGCCATTGAACTCATCGATGCACATGCCGATCGAGCCCGACGCGATGAACGGGTTGAAGTTGAACTTGGTCTTGTCGAAGAACGCCGTCGCGCTCGACATCGTCTGATGGGAAAAGTTGCGGCCGATCTGCCCTTCGCCGGTCTTGGGATCGTACATCTTCCCGACGCCGGACAGCAGCAGCAGTTGCACGTTGAAGAGCTGGAATGCGGCCAGGATCACAATATCGGCCGGCTGCTCCCATTCATTGCCCGAGGTGTCGACATAGGTGACGCCGGTGGCGCGATCGCGCGCCGCATTGAGATTGATCCGCGTAACCTCGCATTCGCACCGCGCCTCGAAGTTCGACTTGCGCACCAAGACAGGCAGGATCGTCGTCTGCGGACTGGCCTTGGAATAGTTGCCGCAGCCGAACCACTCGCAGTAGCCGCAATAGGTGCACGGCCCCATCTTGACGCCGAGCGGATTGGTATAGGCCTCCGAGAGGTTGCCCGATGGTTGCGGGAACGGCTTATAGCCCAGTTCCGCCGCCGCCTTGCCGAATAGGGTATGGCCGAAACCCTGCTTCTGCGGCGGGGTCGGATAAGGCCGCGATCGCACGCCTTCGAATGGGTTGCCGCCCTGTTGGACGGCACCTTTGAGATTGCCCGCCGCGCCGGAAGTGCCGCAAAGATATTCGAAACTGTCGTAGTGCGGCTCGAGTTCGTCGTAGGTGACGCCCCAATCCTGGATCGTCATATCTTTGGGTAGAAACTCAGTACCGTAGCGTTGCGTGAGATGCGAGCGCGCCGTGAAATCGGTCGGCAGGAAGCGCCAAGTCTCGGCGTTCCAGTGAATGCCCGCTCCGCCGGCCCCATTGCCGAGCATGAAAGCGCCCCAGCTGCGGACCGGCAACGCTTCTTGATTCTCGTTGTTCCGGAATGTCAACGAGGCCTGGGCCGGGCGTAGAAAGAACTCATGAGCGATACGGAAGCGCAATTCGTCCTGCATATAGGCCGGCGAGAAATCGGTCGCCGTGTCGCGCCATGGGCCGCGTTCGATCGCCACCACGTCCAGGCCGGCCTCGGTCAGTTGGTGCGCCAGGATCGACCCGGTCCAACCCAGCCCGATGATGGCAACGTCCTTACGCGGCAGTTTGGTGGCCATGGATTTCCTATGGTGGCGGGACGAAAGGTCAGCGCGATGCCGACCAAGTGGGATGATCGGCTATGCCGACAGGCGGGTTGGGGTAGCGTTCGTTGTGACGGTCGATCCAGTCGCGGTAGTCGTAGCGCGCACCGGGAAAGCCGATCATCTTCCAGGCGGCCATATCTTTATTGCCACCATAGATCGGATCGGCGAAGAAGCCGCGCTGCGTGTCTTTGACCAGCGTCGCGAAAAACGCCTTGGCGTCGATCCCATCGAATTTGATCTTACTGTCTTCGACCCCATGCAGAATCTCATCCTTCTTGTCGTCGCCCAACCGGACGAAGGGAGTGCCGGAGCTGCGGCAATAATGATCGAGCGCCGCCAGGAATTTGCGATACTGCACGGCGGGGGGGTCGGCGGATTGCGGCCCCTGCTCTTTCGTTCCCTTATGGAACGGGCCATTGGTGTAGAGCCACGCCGAATCGCCATAGGGGCCTGCCAGCTGCGCATCGATGAAGACGACGCAGCCGATATCCTTGCCGCCGGGCGTCTCCGGGTCGGTCGGGATGATGCGATCGACCAGCGCTTCCATCAGCGTCGCCTCGTCGGACGTGAAATACTTCCACGTGCCGGCAACGACGCGTTCCGGAGGACTGGCTTTGGAGAAAAAGGGAAGCGCACCACGAATGGTGGCGCCGAGAGCGTGGGTAGAGCTCCACAACAGCGCGAAGGCACTGGATAGTAAAAACCAGCGTCGACTGGACTGCTGCATAAGCCTACCTCATGGCCGTTTCTTGTTCTTTTACGAAACGCGCTGTGGCGATCGTGGTTCCCTGCGGACGCCCTAGACCGACCAGCTGACCATGACCACGCCGTCGCGGCGCGCCAATGCGTCGATGACCGCCGGAGCCTCTTTCTTTCCTAGGCGGGCGTGCCAGCGGATGACGTACCGAATCAAGCAGATTCGACCATGGTCGTGATATTTCGTGGACAGAATTTCGGTTCGGAAACCGGCCTCACGCATGAGGTTTTGAATGTCGGTTTGCGTCGGGCCGCCGTTCTCGGTTTCGACGGTCAAAGTCGCGCGATGATGCGTGATCATGCGCTTTTCTAAAAATTTCAATCCCCAGATCGTGAGGAAACCCAAAGCGAAGGTGACCAGACCCAGCCGAATCGCTCCACCGCCGAAACACAAACCCATCACCGTGACAAACCAGAGCGTGGCGGCGGTGGTGACGCCAAGCACAAGGTCGCCGCGACGAACGACGGCAGCGGCACCGATGAAGCCCATTCCCGATAGGATACCCAACGGCAAGCGCAGCACATCGGCCACCGCGAAGGAGTCCGCGGTCTTGCCAGTCATATTCAAAAGCTGATTGGTCAAAACCATCGAGACGGATGCGGCGAGGCAGACGAGTAAGGTCGTCCGCAGCCCCGCCGGCCGGCTGTGTTCGCCGCGATCAAAGCCGATGATCGCGCCCGTGACGGCAGTGAGAAAAAGACGCAGGGCGATATCGCCCCAATCGGGATGGAACGGCATACAGTCGAGATTCGCATTGGCGATACGCGGCGCAACGATAATGCTGTGACTGTCCGGTTATTACTTGCGGCGGGTAGACCTCGCGGCACATCGTGAAGGTCCTCCTCTTTGTCTTTCATCTCCGCGACCGCCCAGCATCCACGTTCGGGAGAGATATCATGGCCATCACCGTCGCCGATTTCGTCATTCAACGCCTGCATGCCTGGGGCGTCCGCCGTGTCTTCGGCTATCCCGGTGACGGCATCAACGGTGTGTTCGGCGCGCTGAACAAAGTGCGCGGCGATATCGCTTTCATTCAGGCGCGTCACGAAGAGATGGCCGCCTTCATGGCCTCGGCTCACGCCAAGTTCACTGGCGATCTGGGTGTCTGCATCGCCACCTCGGGGCCAGGCGCATCGCATCTGCTGACCGGTCTCTACGACGCGATGCTCGATCACCAACCGGTCCTGGCAATCGTCGGCCAGCAGGCACGTACGGCGATCGGCGGACGCTATCAACAGGAAATCGACCTGCCCAATATGTTCCGCGACGTGGCGGGTGCCTACGCTTATCAAGCGATGGTCCCTGCGCAGGTGCGCCATCTGGTCGATCGCGCGATCCGTGTCGCCCTGGGCGAACGCCGCGTGACGGCGCTGATCCTGCCGAACGATCTTCAGGATTTGCCCTATGAGGATCCGCCACACAAGCACGGGACCGTCCATAGCGGCGTTGGCTATCACGCGCCGCGCATTGTGCCCTACGAGGACGATCTCCAACAGGCGGCAGATGTCCTCAATTCCGGCGAACGTGTCGCGATCCTGGCCGGTGCTGGCGCTTTGGAGGCTGGCGATCAACTGACGGCCGTTGCCGATATGCTGGGTGCCGGCGTGGCCAAAGCGTTGCTCGGCAAGGCCACCCTGCCCGATGACCTTCCTTGGGTCACCGGTTCGATCGGCCTGCTCGGCACCAAGCCCAGTTACGACATGATGATGGAATGCGACACGCTCCTCATGGTCGGGTCGGGCTTTCCCTATGCCGAGTTTCTGCCCAAGGCCGGCCAGGCCGCCGGCGTGCAGATCGATATCAATCCCGAGATGTTGAGCCTGCGCTACCCGATGGAGGTCAACTTGGTCGGCGACAGCGCCGAGACCTTGGAAGCGCTGCTGCCGCTGCTCCATCGCAGGAGCGACAATGGCTGGCGCAAGAAGATCGAAGGCTGGACGGCCGAATGGTGGAAGCTGATGGAACGTCGGGCGATGGTCCCCGCGCACCCGATGAACCCGCAGCGCGTGGCCTGGGAACTATCACCCCGCCTGCCTGGGGACGCGATCATCACCAGCGATTCCGGCTCCTGCGCCAATTGGTACGCGCGCGATCTGAAAATCCGCAAGGGTATGATGTGCTCGCTCTCGGGTGGTCTGGCATCGATGGGGGCGGCAGTGCCTTACGCGTTGGGCGCCAAATTCGCCTATCCCCATCGCCCGGTGATCGCTTTTGTCGGCGATGGCGCCATGCAGATGAACAACATGGCCGAGCTGATCACCGTGGCCAAATACTGGAAAGACTGGGTGAACCCGGTCTGGGTCTGCATCGTGCTCAACAATGAAGATCTGACTCAGGTCACCTGGGAGCAGCGCGTGATGCAAGGCGACCCGAAATTCGACGACTCGCAGCGCATCCCCAACGTGCCCTATCATAAATTCGCACAAATGATCGGTCTGGAGGGCGTCTTCGTCGATGATCCGGATCAGATCGGGCCTTCGATCGAAGCGGCCCTGTCGGCCCGGCGTCCGGTGGTGATCGAAGCCAAGACCGATCCCAATGTGCCGCCATTGCCGCCTCATATCAGCTGGGATGAAGCGCGCAAATTCTCCTCGGTCCTGTTCAAGGACGACAGCGACAAGGCCCAGATGATCCGCAACACGATTCGGCAGTTCACCTGACGGTATCCCATGGCCGCGCGACGTACAGCGAAGAAACGATCGGCTCCCAAGCGGGAGCATAAATTCGCCGGCAGCAGCGGGCGGCCGATCTGGTCGGGCCAGTTGCGTCTCGCTCTCGTCGCTTTACCCGTGCGGATTTATCCGGCAACCAAGTCGGGTGCGCGGCTCAATCTTCATCAGGTGCACGCGAAATCGCACAAGCGCATCCGCTATGAGAAAGTCGTGCCGGGCATCGGCCCGGTCGATATCGATGAGATCGTCAGGGGCTACGAGATCGGCCGCGGCAAATACGTTCTTCTGACGGATGCCGAGATCGAATCGGTTAAGGTCGAGGCCTCGCGCGTTCTCGACCTCGTCCAATTCGTCGAACATTGCGCGATCGATCCGGTGTGGTTCGATCGTCCTTACTACGTCCTGCCCGACGACGATATGGCCGAAGAGGCCTATTGCGTGCTGCGCGATGCGATGCGCCGGACCAGCCGCATGGGTATCGGGCAGTTGGTGATGCGCGGCCATGAATATCTCGTCGCCCTGAAGCCCTCCGGCGACGGGCTGATGCTCGACACTTTGCGGTATCCTGACGAGATTCGCGCCGCAGCGCCGTTCTTCTCAGGCATCGGCGACGGGAAAGTCCGAAGTGACTTGCTCGACATGGCCAAAGACCTGATCGAGCGAAAAAGCGGTCGCTTCGATCCGAAGCATTTCAAGGATCACTACACGGAAGCCTTGCGCCGATTGATCGATCGCAAGCGCAAGAGTCGCGGTCCGGTGACTGTCGAAGCCGAGGAACTGCCAGAGGATGACAACAAGATCGTCGATCTGGTCGATGCGCTCAAACGCAGCGTGCGTGGCAATCGCCCCGCCAATTCCAATCAACGCCAGTCAAAAGCCCCGTCAAAAGCACGGAAACGCGCCTAGGCCGCGATCCCGGGAAGGATGTGCTCCAGCCGCACGGGCAGGTCGCGCAGCCGGATACCCGTCGCGTGATAGACGGCACTGAGAACGGCCGCCGCCGTTCCAACATTGCCGAGCTCGCCCAGCCCTTTGATACCCAGCTCGTTAATCTCGTGGTCCTCTTCGGGCACCATAATCACTTCGACCTGATCCACATCGGCATTCACGGGGATCAGATATTCGGCCAGATCGTCATTGGTGAAGCGGGCGGCGCGGCGATCGATGTCGGTCGCTTCGTGCAACGCGGACGACAGACCCCAGATCAACCCTCCCACCAATTGGCTCTTGGCCGTCAGCGGATTGACGATCTGCCCGGCGGCAAAAGCGCCGACCATGCGTGGGCAGCGGATTTCGCGCGTCCGTGCATTGATGCGCAGTTCGACGAATTCGGCGCCATAGGCGAACTGGATGCGATCCTTCATCTTCGCGCCGCCCGTGAGGGATTGTATGCCGCGATAGAGTTTGGCCAGGCTGTCGGGCTTGCCACCGTGCGGGATGTTCTCGGCATAGCCTTCCATCGCGCCATTGGCAACGCGGCGCATCGCGTCGGCCAGCGGCTCGGACTTGCCGTCCGTGCTTTGTAGGCTCCCCGCGACCAGGCGTAGGCCTTTTGCGTCTTGTCCAAAAAAAGGCGCGTCTTTCGTGGTAACGGCCGCGGTTGCGATCCGGTCGCGAATCTGGCCGCAAGCCATGGCGACCACATTGCAGACGCTCGCGGTGGTATTCGAACCACCGGCTACTGGCGCCGGCGGCAAATCGCTGTCACCCAGTTCGACGGTGATCCTCTCGAGCTCGATGCCCAAGCGATCCGCGGCTGTCAGCGCAACCGCCGTATACGCGCCGTTGCCGATCTCGTGGGCCGCCGTTTGCACCTTGACTGTGCCTTGGGGCGTTAGAATCACACGTGCCGTCGCTGGCGCGATCTGCGATGGATAAGTCGAGGTGGCGCAGCCCCAGCCGATCAGCCAGTCGCCATCGCGCATCGAACCCGGGCGCGGATTGCGGCTCTGCCAGCCGAACGCCTTCGCCGCTTCGTCGAAACATTGCATCAGCGATCGGCTGGTATAGCGCAGCCCCTTGATCGGCTCGACTCTGGTATCGTTGATCCGTCGCAACTCGACCGGGTCCATGTTCAGCGCCACGGCCAATTCGTCCATCGCGCATTCGAGGGCGAAGATGTACGGCATCTCTGGCGGCGACCGCATGAAGCCGGGCGTGCTGCGGTCGGCCTTCACGATCGACACATTCGACGAGACATTGGGGCAAGCGTAGAGGCGCGTCGATGCGTCGGTTCCCGAGACCATGTAATCATCGGCGCGACTGGTGACTTCCCAGCCTTCGTGATTGAGCGAGACCAGCTTGCCCTGCCGATCAGCGGCGATGCGGATGCGGTGCCGTGTCTCGGCACGATAGGTGGCAATGGTGAAACCCTGATCGCGGGTGGCATCCAATTTGACTGGCCGCCCGATTAGGCGCGCCGCATAAGCAATCAGCGCCGTCCGCTGCGTCAATGAACCGCGCGAGCCGAAAGCACCGCCGATAAACGGCGAAATGACATGCACATCATCCGGGTCGAGGCCGAGCTGCTGCGCCAAGCCGAAGCGGAAGCCATAGACATTCTGGCTCGACTCCCACACGGTCAGTTTGCCGCCCTGCCACGCGCAAGCGGTGGTGAAGAGTTCGATCGGGTTGTGATGCTGCGTCGGCGTCGAATAGCGCAGGTCGAGTTTCACCGGCGCGCTCTGATACGCGGTCCCCGCATCGCCGACTTTCGGGTCTTGATGCTCCTTGCTGGCTTCTGCACCGGTTTTGATCTCGACACCAGCCGCATCAAATCCGGCCGACGGCTTCTGCTCGTCATAGGTGACGGTGAGCCGAAACGCCCCTTCGCGCGCGGCCTCGAAACTGTCGGCCAGCACGATGGCAACGATTTGCCCGGCATGCCAGACATGGTTCGATGCCAAAGGCTGAATCGACGTTCCACAGTAGCCGCCCTTGGAGAAAAACTGCCCGGCCTGAACCCGGTCGCCGACATTGCGATAGGTCAGGATATCAAGAACGCCGTTCACCTTTCGCGTCTCGGTATCGTCGATGTCGCGGATGGTGCCGCGCGCGATGGTGCTGGTGACAAGATACGCATGAGCCGGATTCGCCAATACGGCGTCAGAACCATAAGCGGCCTGACCCGTGACTTTGAGCCGGCCGTCGATGCGGGGCGCGGCCGTGCCGATACCAGTCCGTGTTGGATTGCTGCCTTCGGGCATGGCTACACCTGTAAAGCGGCTGTTTCGATCACGGCGCGTACGAGCGTCTGGCGGCCAAGTTCGATCTTGTAGCCATTACCGGACCTCGCCTTAGCTCCCGCAAAGGCCGCTTCCGCCGCGGCGTGGGCATTGGCTTCGGAGACGGGCTTGCCAACCAACACAGCCTCCGCCTCAGCGGAACGCCAAGGCTTGGTTGCCACTCCACCCAGGGCGATGCGCGCTTGCCGCACGACCGTACCGTCCAAATCCAGCGCGACGGCCGCCGAAGCCAAGGCAAACTCGTAGGACTCGCGATCACGAATCTTCAAATATTTCGAGCGCCGGGTCCAAGCCCCGGCGGGCACGAAAAAGCCGGTGATCATCTCGCCCGGCGCGAGCGTCGTTTCGAGATGTGGGGTATCGTCCGGAAGCCGATGCAGCTCGGCAAAGCGGATATTGCGGGGGCCGCGTTCGCTTGTGATCTCGATCAACGCATCGAGGGCAACAAGCGCCTGCGCAAAATCGCCAGGATAGGTAGCGATGCAGGAGTCGCTCGTACCTAACACAGCATGTTTGCGATTCACGCCGTCGAGCGCCGCGCAGCCACTGCCGGGACTGCGCTTGTTGCAGGCCGTCCAGCCATCGCGGAAATAGGAGCACCGCGTCCGCTGCAATACGTTGCCGCCAAGCCGCGCCATATTGCGGATCTGCGGGCTTGCCGCCAACTGCAAAGACTGCGCGATGACAGGATAGTCCCGCAGAATATCGGGATGAGCGGCGGTTTCGGCCATCGTCACGAAGGCACTGAGATGCAAGCCGCCGGCGCTGGCATCGATACCTGCCGCGCCCGGCGCGAGGTCATTGATATCGACCACAACGTCGGGCCGCATGGCGTCGAGTTTCATCAAATCGAGAAGCGTGGTCCCGCCGCCCAAGATGCTCGCGTTCTCGGCAAGGATTGCGTGTTCCGCGGCCGCGCGATCGGCGGGACGTTGATAGAGGAAAGGTCGCATCTACGCCCCCTTTACTTTTTCGCGTGCCTGTTTCACGGCCGCGACAATGTGCGGATAAGCCGCACAGCGACAGAGATTGCCGCTCATATACTCGCGAATATCGCGATCGGTCTCGGCGTGACCTTCCTTGATGCAAGCGATAGCCGACATGATCTGCCCCGGCGTGCAATAACCGCACTGAAAGGCATCCTGATCGATGAAGGCCTGCTGCATCGGATGCAGCCCACCCACCGCGCCAGAGAGTCCTTCGATCGTCGTAACTGGATCGCGCACCGATATGGCCAGGGTGAGGCAGGAAAGCACCCGCTTACCATCGACATGAACGGTGCACGCACCACATTGTCCGTGGTCGCATCCTTTCTTGGTGCCGGTCAGCCCGAGATGCTCGCGGAGCGCGTCGAGCAGAGTCGTACGTGGGTCGAGCACCACCGTATGCCGCTGTCCATTCACATCCAGCGTGATGCCGATGAAGCGTTCGGCGATCTGCCGCTGCGGTTGGGGTGCTTCCTGCGGCGCGGGTTGAGCGCGTACCGCAATCGGCACCGCGGCCGCGACCGTCGCTCCCGAAGTGAGCAGCCAGCGGCGACTCACCTTGGGCCGACTGTTTTCCGATGCCAATTCATGCCTTGGGATTGTATCGGCCACCCTTGGGATTGTATCGGCCACAGACGATCCTCCCGGATATACGGCACAACTCACCTCTTGGTGAAACGACCCGCGATCCCTTCGGTTCCGCTGTGGCCACTCGTCGTCACCTGCCGATAGCCGCCACGCCAGCTGAAGGCCCAAGAAGGAACCGGCCGAAGTAGCGCACCGTTAAAGACATGATCGTCACGTACAGACATGATCGTCACGATATGGGGCCCGTCCATGCCACAGCATCGCCACAACCATCATGATGACGACGCGCTGGCAACCTACAATGCCAAACGCCGCTTCCGGGAGACGCCCGAGCCGCGCGGTCGCGCTTCGTCGCGGCACGGTTCGACCTACACGATCCAAAAGCATGATGCGACCCGGCTGCACTACGATCTGCGGCTTGAGCTTGATGGCGTTCTGCTGAGTTGGGCTGTCACCAAAGGCCCGAGCCTTGATCCCAGCCAAAAGCGGTTGGCCGTCCGTACCGAGGACCACCCCATCGATTACGCTACCTTTGAGGGGACGATCCCCGAGGGCAATTATGGCGCCGGCACCGTGCTTCTATGGGACCGCGGCACATGGCAGGCGGTCGGCGACCCGCATGATGGGCTTGCCAAGGGAAAACTGGCCTTCCATCTCGACGGAGAACGGTTGCAAGGCGATTGGGCGCTGGTACGGTTTCGTGGCAAGCAGGACCAGAAGCGTGAGAACTGGCTGCTGATCAAAGAGCGGGACGACGTGGCCAAAGCTAAGGGCGATGTGCTGAACCAATTCACCACCAGCGTTTCGACCGGCCGGGATCTGACGGGCATCGCGGAGGGCAAGGCGAAGGGCCGCGCCTCCCGTATCAACCGGAAACCCGCTGCGGACACCAAGAAGATTGCTCGGAGCGGGGCGAAGAAAAAGCGCTCTGCCGACGAAACCGAGGACAAGGCGCGCGGCAACACGGTCGCCGGTGTGCATCTGACGCATCCGGACAAAATGATTATTCCCGGATCGGATGCAACCAAGCTCGATATCGCGCGATACCTCCAGGCTGCGGCGCCGCATATGTTACCGTTCACCCGCAATCGCCCGTTATCGCTTCTTCGCACGTCGTCGGGTGGGAAGAACTTCTTCCAGAAGCATCCGCAAGCGGGCACGCCGGATGCCTTTCGCCGCTGCAAAATCGAGGAAAAGAACGGCGAACGGCAGGACTATCTTTATATCGACAACGTCGCGGGCCTCGTGGCGGCCGCGCAGATGGATGCGGTCGAGTTGCACATTTGGGGCTCGACGGTCAACGATATCGAGCGTCCGACACGGCTCGTCTTCGACCTCGATCCCGGCGACGACGTATCATTTACGAAGGTCCGGCAGGCTGCGACTGAAATTCGTGACGCTCTGGACGCGCTAGGTCTCGCGAGCTTCCCGCTCTTGAGCGGCGGCAAAGGTATCCACGTCATCGCGCCAATGAAAGTTGGTCCAGACTGGGATGTGGTCAAGGCGGCTACCAAAGCGCTGGCGGTGCAATTCGCCGAGCACGCTCCCAACCGTTATATCGCCACGGCCACAAAGGCGCGGCGCAAGGGCGTCATCTTCATCGATTATCTGCGTAATGAGCGCGGATCAACGGCGGTCGCGCCCTTTTCTCTTCGCGCACGCTCCGGCGCGCCGGTTGCCTGGCCGCTGGATTGGGATGAATTGAAGACGGTCAGATCTGCGGACGCCATGCGCATCGATGACGCATCCGAGCGTCTTGAGACGTGGAAGAGCTGGCAGGACTATCGCAGGGCCGCACGCGACCAAACATTGTCACAGACGGCATTGAAGGCGCTGGATATCAAAAGCCTTTCCTAACGACAATCGCAGTTGCCAAGCCGATTTCCCTATTCCTGTGACCTTCGGGAAGCATTTCTCCTGGCCAATTCTTCCGCTATGGAACGCTCCTCAATCAGGGTCGTTGACCCCGTATCTCCCGATACTGAAGGGGTACGGTCATGAAGCATGTATCCGCAATCACAGCGGCTATCGTCTTTGGCATTTCGTCGGCGGCGATGGCGCAGCAACAGCAATTGATGCCCGACAGCCAGAGCCCCATGCCTAACGCGCCGCCGCCGAGCGGACCGGCGCAGGGTGGTCCCAAAGAGCCGCTGGAGAATTCGACCGCAACGTCGATCCCGTCCAAATTCGCTCATCAGGTCGCGGCCAGCGACGCGTTCGAAGTTCAGGCTGGTAAATTGGCGCAGCAAAAGTCGAAAAACGATCAGATCCGCGCGTTCGGCGCCATGATGGTCACCGATCATACGGCATCGACCAATCAACTGTTCGATGCCATGGCTGCGGGAAAACTGGAGCCATCGCTGCCATCAATGCCTGATGAGCAACACAGAAAAGCTTTCCACAAGTTGAAGGGCCTATCGGGCGAGAATTTCGACCAGGCCTATGTTCGGACCCAGATCCAGGGTCATCAGATGATGGAGAAATTGCTTCAGGCTTACAGTCAGACCGGCAGCAATACGGCGCTGCGTGCCTTTGCCGCGAAGGCCCTGCCGACGGTCCAGATGCATCTGCAGAAGGCACAGCAGATCGGCCAGCAGATTCATATCTCCTGACGCTGACCGAGCCGCGGCTTTAAGTCCGGCCGAAGACGTGCCGCAGCTCCACCTTCGCCTGTTCCAGAATCTTCTTCTGACTGGCCGTGAGATTCTTGCCGCCACGGTTGATGTAGAAGTTCAACATCGACATGGCCGACTGATACGGGCCGGCCTTACGCCGAGAGCTTCTTTCCGCAGACCGCTTCAAGGAGCGGGCGATCCTCTTCGGGTCTTTCGACGCGAAGGCGCGGGGCTGAATATCCATAGCGTCGCTGGTCTGCATCACGTGCGCAGACCAGCGCTTCGTGCCCGCTGTCTTACTCTTCGCCGTCTTACGGCGGCTGTGCGAGGCGGCGGACTTCGCACCACGAGCGCGCGGCGATTTCACGGTTGCCATATCAGGCCGCCTCGAATTCGTCGACGATCACGCGGCAGAATGCCGGCAGATCCTCGGGCTTGCGGCTGGTGATCAGCTTGTCTTCAACAACAACCTCCTGATCGACCCACTGCGCGCCGGCGTTTTCCAGATCGGTCTTGAGCGACGGCCACGAGGTTGTCTTCCGTCCTCTGACGCCTTTAGCTTCGATCAAGGTCCAAGGGCCATGGCAAATCGCCGCGATAGGCTTATGCGCCTCGACAAAATGCCGAACGAAATCGACCACGCGCCCATCCATACGCAGCGAATCAGGATTGGCGACGCCGCCCGGCAGGACCAAAGCCGCATAATCGTCGGCATTCGCCGCATCGATCTCGCAATCGACGGCAATCATCTTGCCCTTCTTGCCATGGACGACGCCTTGAATGCTGCCACCCTTCGGCGCCACCACTTCGACGACCGCGCCGGCTTCGAGCAAAGCCTTGCGCGGCTCGAACAACTCCGACTGCTCGAACCCATCGGTCGCGACAATCGCGATTCGCTTTTGATCGAGACGGTTATTCATAGCGGTATCCTTCCTTGACCGGGATGGTCCTGATCTTGCGGCGACGCAACGCTTCGGCTGTGAAAGGTAAAACGCCGCATCGCCCGCGCGGGTTCCTCCCCCGAGTAGGGAGAAATGGAATGACCATCGCTTCCGGACGCGATTGTTGGAACAACCCGGCATGCGGCCTCTGACATTTCCGGCCGGTCCACGGCGATGCGAATCAGAAGTTTAATCTTAGGCGCGCTTCAGGCGACCGTGCCGATAGCCCATGCTCAGAACAACGCGGTGCCCCATGTCGGCGGGATCACGACCAGCCCCACCCGCATCAAAAGCGCCGACACTGGGAGCCATCACGCCTCAAACCATGTCGCCCAAAGCAGCCGATCCGGCAGCGCCGAATAGGTGCTCGGACGCCAAAGCACCCTCGATAAAATCGTGCATATCCAGTTCTGGTACCGGACGTCTTAGATTCTAAGTCCGAATCTCTCGCCAAGAGCCCATAGCGGCTCCCCCGCCGATAAAAGTCTTACGAACTTAAAATCCATAGACCAGAAAGGATGACGTGACAGCGTCGTGCCGGTTCAAGTCCGGCAGCGGGCACCAATACTGGCAGAGGTTTGGCGGACAGATAAGCCCCTTCAGGCGCTTTTCGTAGTCCGACGTTTTTTCCGTGCCGCCTTCTTCTGCCGAGACGGTTTAGCCGCGCCACGCATAAGTATTTCGCAAAACTGGTCAATGGCATCCTCCCCACACGTTGCCCAAGGGTTGAGATGGAAATTGATCGAAAACCCATCGAAGGCCATGAACATGATATGGGCGAGTTGGCCGAAATCGGCCGACGGCGCTCCGGCCTCCGTCAACGTGTGGCGTAACATCTCGGCGATTCGGCTTTCCGTCCATTTGATAAGATTCGATTCATAACCCTGTTCCGCGCTGCCCGCCGAGATCGCCTGCATGATATTGGTGGTAAATCCATTGTTGGCAGCAGGGATGTCGCGCCAAAGTGCCGTGACCAGATGACGCAGACGTCGCGCCGGTTCCTTGATCAGCGACAATTCATGTTCCAGCGCCACCATACGGTCACGCAGCCAAGGTTCGTAAATCGCAAAGACGATTTCGAGCTTGGAACCGAAATACGAATAGACATTGGCCGTCGATACGTCGGCTTTGTTCGCGATCTGCGGAACGGTAGCGCCGGTGTAGCCTTTTTCGGAAAACAGTTGGAAAGCCGATTCGAGGATAGCCGCGCGGACCGCCGCTTTTTTTCGTTGAGCCAAAGCGTTCTCCAGTAAAACCCCGCCGCACCAGCAGCACCCGTCAGCCTGCCACAAGCGCCGGCCTCAGTCTCCGGAGAAGGAACGGAATGACGCGCGTCGTTCCGTTCCTTGAGACCGACGGCTTGGTGCCATTCAGTTCGTGTCGGCGTAATATCTAATGGCGAAATCGATCCATTCCGGGAAATGCCAATCCGGATACTGCGCTTTGATTTCGGGTGCGAGGTCCTTGACGATATCATCGCGCGACGCACCGGCCTTGGCCCGCTTGCCGACCTCGGCTTTGATCTTGTGCATGTAATCGCGGATATCGCCGATCATATCGGTGGTGCCCAAATCACCATGACCGGGCACGACAGTCTTCGGCGCCATTGCGATCATGGCATTGAAGGCATCGACCCAGCGTGCCGCATCGATGGTTACGTCATCCGGCGGAAACCACGGGAAGATTGGAAAGGCGCGTTCTTCGACTAGGTCGCCGGTGAACAAGATCTTCTCGGCCGGCAGATAGACAATCTGGTCGCCGCTGGAATGAGCCTTGCCCCAAGTCCGTAGTTCGACCTTGCGGCCGCCCAGATCGATTTCCGCCGTCTCGCCGTCATAGATGACATGCGGCATGACGAGCTCCGTTCCTTCCAGCGCATCCTTCACGCCGGGTCCGAAGCCGCGGAACATGTCGAGATAGGCCAGGCCCTTGTTCACCAAGTCATCGCGTTGCGCGCGGTTATAGACGATGATGGAATGGTTGCGGAATACTTGGCAGCCATAGCCGTGCTCGGGATGGAAGTGAGTCAGCGTCGTGATCAACGGCCGCCCCTTGGCGATACGTTGCGCGGCTTTCAAGACACGATTGCCGTTCTCGGGGCCCATGCCGGTATCGATCACCAGCACCGTATCGCTGCCCTCGATGATGCCGATATTGGGCACCAGCGGAATGCGATGGTCCGGAATGATCCAGACACCGGCGACCAGCTCGTAAATATCGTCCGCGTGAACAACGGGCAATGGCGGCGTCACGGCGGCCACGTTGCCGATGATTTCTGTGCTCATCGATGCGTCTCCTGATCCTTCGGATTTCAACTTTCCGGCTTCGATATCATAGGGCGCGGCGCCATACGGCTGCCGTCCGCGAGCGATTCGCTCGGGTTCTTTGAAGAAGATGGGCGTTCCGCACGAAACGGCCAAGTGATCTCCCGTCCCTGGCTCAAGCCTTTTGGCCGGAACAGGATAATCAGCAGCATCGCGAGAGCAAGCACGGCGTCGCCCAGCCCAGGCAATGCGCCGACCGCGAATATCCCGAAGTCGACCCCCGCCTCTACGCGGCGCAGTGCCTCCGTCAACACAGCGATGACGATCGCGCCGATGACCGCTCCGGCCAGGCTGCCCATGCCGCCGACCACCAGCATGGCGAGGATCGCGAAAGTGAGGTCGAGATAGAACGTCTCGATCCGCACGGTCCCGAGAAAGTGACCGAGCAGTACGCCGGCGATGCCACTGAAAAAGGCGCTGATGACGAAGGAGACCAGGCGATGGCGATGAACGTTCACGCCGGCGGCCCGTGCCGCTACGATGTCTTCACGCGAGGCGCGCAACAGCAAGCCCGACCGCGTCTCCTGATAGATGAAGGCGGTCGCGATCGTGATCAAGGACCATATAAGGCACACCCATATATCGGAATAGATCGGCAGGCCGATCAGCGAATTCTGCCCGCCCGTGACATCGGTCCAGTTGCCGGCACCGATATAGACGATCTCCAAGACCGCGAAGGTGGCGATACTGGCGGCGATCCCCGAGAGCCGCATCAGCGGGATGCCAGCAAGGAAGGCGAATGCGGACGCAACCAAGCCACCGGCGATCGCTGCGGGAATCACTGGCCATTGTGCTGAACTGATCAATTCGGGAAGCCCCGGCAATAACATGCCCTTGGATGCCGGCCGCATGGTCAGCAGCGCCGACACGTAGGCCCCGATCGCCATGAAGCTGACATTGCCGAACGACAGCAGACCCGAATTGCCGACAAAGATGTAAAGGGCCACCACGGCGATCAACTCGATCAGCCCGTAGGTCACCTGGCGTTGAACGATCTCCGATCCGCCGGACGCCGCAACCGCGATGGCCGCGACCAGCAGCATCAGTGACAGAACAGGCCAGAGCGCGCGCAGGACGCGGTTCATACCCGCTCCTTGAGGCCCGACGCCGGGAACAGACCCTGCGGCCGCAGCAACAGGACCAAGATCACCACCAGATAGACGAAGGCCTCGCGCAGCTGGCGGAGATCGGGCGGCAGGACGGCCTGGAGGAACACCGTCGTGGCACCGACGAAAAAACCGCCGGCCGCGGCGCCGACCAGACTTCCCAACCCGCCGATCACGGTTCCGACAAACGCGATCACCACAAGCTGGAGCCCCATGCGTGGCGTCAAGAAGCCACTTTGCGAGATGAACAGAACCGCGACGGCAGCGGCAAGAATCGCACTGAGCGCAAATGCCATCGCGATAACGCGATTACCGCGGATACCAAGCAACTGCGCCATACGGAAGTTCTCGGCGGCAGCGCGCATTTCCAAACCGAATCGCGTGCGCTTGAGAAACCACGTCAGCAGAATCAGCATCACGGCCACGACGGCGATGGTCGCCATCTTCAGAAGCTGCAGCCTCACGCCGAACACAACCACCTGCTGGCCGAGACTCGGCAGAATGTTGATGCCCTTGGGCCTGTACCCGATCACCAGCGCGATCGACTTTTGCAAGAAGAAACTGACGGCGAAAGAAGCGACCAACAAGGTTGCCGGATCGGCGCTGCGCAGCGGGCGGAAGGCGACACGTTCGGTAACCAGAGCCAGCAGCACCACGGCGATCATGCCGCCGATCATCGCGACGACGACCGACTGGCTGGCGAAAAGCAACATGGTGTAGCCCATCGCCGTAATCAGCTCGCCATGGGCGACGTTGATCAGGCGCATCACGCCAAAGATCAGGCCGATGCCGAGCGCCGTCAGCGCGTAGAGGCTGCCCACGCTGATGCCATCGACGACATTCTGAACCAGGTTGATCACGGCAAGACCCTCGTTTCGGCCTCGGCGACGCCGAAATACGCGGCATCGAAATCGCGATTGTTCAGCAGCTCGGTCTTGGTTCCGCTCAGGCGCAGCGACCCCGCACTGAGCACATAGGTCCGGTCTGCGGTATTCAATGCGCGCGTGGCATTCTGTTCGATCAGCAGTATCGTCATCCCGCGCTGACGCAGCATGGTCAGGATCTGATAGACTTGATCGATCACGATGGGCGCCAGGCCAAGCGATGGCTCGTCGAGCATCAGCAGGCGCGGCTTGCAGAGCAGCGCGCGCGCGATGGCGAGTTGTTGCTGCTCCCCGCCCGACAGCCGGCCGGCCGGCTGCTTGCGGCGTTCGCGTAGAATGGGAAAGGTCTCGAGCAGTTCTTCTATGTCCTTGGCGATGGCGCCGCGATCGGTCCGGACGGTTGCGCCCAAGCGAAGGTTTTCGTCGACGGTCATACTGCCGAAAATATGCCGCCCCTCGGGCACCATGGCGATGCCTCGCCTCAGGATATCCTCCGGGGACAAGCCGATCAGCGGCTTACCGAGAAAGGTGATTGCGCCCTTGGCGCTGGGCACCACGCCCGCGATGGCGCAAAGGAGTGACGATTTGCCGGCGCCATTCGGTCCGACTACCGCCACGATTTCGCCGCCACCGACGTGAATGGAAAGGCCGCGCAAGGCGGTGATGGAGCCATATTTGATTTGCAGATCGCTCACCGCGAGCAATGGCGTCGGGTTGCCCATCGTGGCCGTGGCGTTGCCTGAGCTTTGCGCCGTCATGGCTTAATGCGCCTGCGAACCGAGATAGGCTTCGCGGACGCGGGCTTCGGCCTGCACCTCGGCAGGCGTACCCACCGCGATGGTGCGCCCGCTTTCGAGGACATGGATACGATGGCAAAGCTTCATCACCAGCCCGACATTGTGCTCGATCAACAATACGGCGCAGCCGAAACTGGCTTGAATGCGGCCGATCAGAGCACGCAACTCGTCGGCCTCGGACGCGTTCAGACCAGCGGCCGGTTCGTCGAGCAACAGGAAGGCTGGGTTCAACGCCAGCGCGCGGATGACGCCGACGCGACGCTCGTCGCTATAGTTCAGAGTCGAAGCCAGCCGATGCCCGTGCTCGGCGAGCCCGATCCAGTCCAGCAGGTCCACCGCCCGCTTGCGCGCAGCGGCGCGCGACAGGCCGGCGCTGACGCAACTCACTTCGACATTCTCCGCCACCGTCATGCCGCGGAACAGACGCACCGCCTGGAAAGTGCGGGCCACGCCGGCGTGGGCGAAATGATGGCTGGTGTGGCGGGTGGCGACATCGCCCGAGATGACGATGTTGCCGGAATGGGGCCGCTGAAAACCGCTGAGCACATTGACCAGGGTCGTCTTCCCGGCCCCATTCGGACCGATCAGTCCCAAAATCTCGCCGGGATTGAGCGCCAACTCCACATTGCTGAGGGCCGTGATTCCGCCGAACTTAACGGTGATATCCGCGGCCCTCAGTGTCATTGGCGCTCCCCGGCAAGCCGATCAGTACTGCATCGGCGGGACTTCTTTGACGGCGTACTTCTCGATGAAATGATACTTCCCTTGCTGCACTTCAAGAATGCTCATCGGACGGTTGATCTGGATGTGCAGCTTGTCGGTAAAGGTGGTCGGGCCGATCACCAGAGGCTCATTCTTAAAGGTATCCAAGGCCGCCGCGACCTTGGCGCCGTCGACCGACTTGGCCTTGGTCGCCGCATGAGCGAAAGCCTCGATCTCCGAATAGCCGCGCAGCACATAGGATACATCGGCAGGCTTGCCGAACTTGGCCTTAAAACGGCTGTAGAAGTCATTCACCGCTTTATCGGAGTCATCACCGGCGAAAGAGCCGTAATCGGCGATGTAGAAATTCGACAGGTTGGGCGCCATACCCAGCCAGTAATCGCCATCCATCGATTCGCCGGTCAGGATCGGCTGGTCGAGACCCGCAGCGCGAAGCTGTTTGATCGCGCTCGGCCCACCCGGAACGTAGGAGCAGAGGAAGATCAGATCCGGCTTTTTCGGCAGAGACTGGATACGCGTCACCTGTGTCGCGATCGACGGATCGTTGTTGAGGAAAGTGTCGGTACCCAGGAGATTGTCGGCACCGGCCAGCTTCTTCCAACGGTCGCCGAAATTACCACAGAGCGACTTGGTGAAGTTGATCGTGTTGTCGATCAGGATATAGGCGGTCTTCCAGCCTTTCTTGTTGTAGGCCCATTCCGCCATCAACGCGCCCTGCGGCTGGCTGGCTACAGAGACGCTGTAGGCCATGCTGCCGATGCCGGCGACGCCGAACTTGGAGTCTGACGCGCCTGAGAAGACCGGCACGTTCTTCGACTGCGCGACGTTGGCACCCGGGCCGCCGAAATCGAAATCGCTCGGTACCAGAATCAGCTTTGCGCCCTTCGAGATTAAATCGATCGCGCCGTCAGCGCCAAGTGGTGGTTCCGACTTCATATCGTAGTCGGCCTCTTTAAGTTGACGGCCCAATACGCCGCCAGCCTTGTTGATGTCGTCGATGGCGAGCTGCGCACCCTTCACGGTGCCGTCGTCGATCGGCTGAAACCAGCCGCTGAACGGCATATCGAAACCGATAATGATCGGATCGCCATCCGCCATCGCCATGCGATGAGCCGACGCTGCGACGAGCGTCACTCCTGCCAAAGCCAAAATCCACCGCGTCTTGACCATAGCTTTCTCCCCCGAGCGTAAAGGCTTGAGCCGGACTCGTGAACCGGCCGGAAAGCAAGTGTAGGCAGCCGATAGTTTAGGTGTAAAGCGAATAATATTCGCTTATGGATAGGCTTAAGCCTTTCCCTTTGCCCTTCGCAGCGCAGCATTGGAATCGCTTTGACTTGGCATGTTTGTTGACCAAATCGTCAACTATGCTCAAGCCCGCCTCACGCCTAGGATGATGCGACAAATGGCCCGGCGACATCAATACCGAATATCATTCTCTATTGACCGAACGTGATCGCGGCGTATCATCGGCCGAGTGGCGCTTTGACTCGTTTGAACAACGGCGAAACCAACCGCGCCGATTGGCAGGAGCAGAATCATGACGTCGATGCAGGCCTCGTTCCGATCGCAGGAAATGAATCCCGGCAAGATGACGAGCCTGTTCAAGGCGCAGTTAGCGATGTGCAACGTGAAGCCGGGCGAGACGGTCGCCGTGGTTTCCGACTTGGGGACACGGCGCGAGTTCGTCATGTCGACCTTCGCCGCTGCCGAGGAGTTGGGCGCTGACGTCTACGAGTTGTGCGTCAACATGATTCCCGGATGGACGAAAGTTGGCGTGCCGACCATCGGCCAGTGCAAAGGAACATTGGAAGCGCTCAAGGTCGCCGATCTGATCGTGATCTTCCATGTGCCGCTGTTTGCCTCATGGCTCAAGATCGTGCGGCAAGCGGGCGCGCGCGTGCTCATGATCATCGATGCGCCGGACGATCTCGAGCAGCTTCAATCGCCGCCCGGTCTGCGTGAAGCCGTTCTGTATTCGCACGATCTGTTGGCCAAGACCAAGGAAGTCCGTGTGATCTCCGATGCTGGCACCGATCTGCGGTATCGCTGCGGCGACTATCCGGTGATGAGCCAATACGGCTATGCCGATCTGCCCGGCCGGTTCGACCATTGGGGCGCCGGCCATGTGCACACCTTCCCCAACGAATTGTCCGCCAATGGCGTGGTGGTGATGCAGCCGGGCGACATCGTGATTTTGCCCTATTGCCGCTATGTGGTCGACCCGGTCAGGCTGACGATCCGCGATGGCTTTATCGTCACGATCGATGGCGGTCTCGACGCCAAGCTGATGCGCGATTGGCTGGAAGACAACAAAGAAAACGACGCCGACCGCGATCCATTCGCAGTCTCGCATCTGGGCTGGGGCCTGAACCCGCAGGCGCCGTGGTATTGGATGGGGTTGCAAGGCGACACGCCGGAGCGCGCCCGTGCTGCCGCGCGCGTCTTCCCGGGTAATTTCCTCTTCTCAACCGGCCCCAACACCGAGGGCGGCGGTACGCGGAGCACGCGCGGCCATTACGACGTGCCGATGCGCGACTGCACCCTCATTCTCGACAACGAGACGATCATTCACAAAGGGAAGATCGTCGACGAGAAGATGAAGGTCGCCCGCGTCCGTCACTGAAAAGAGTCAGTCCCATGCGCCCCCAGGATTATCCACCCCAAGAGCCGGTCTCGGCCGTCGCCACGCCCTACCGCGACGCATGCATGATGAATTCGTTCGGCGTGCCGTTCTCAGATTTCCAATACGGCTCGGACCCCTATCAATCGATCGCCATCTATTCGCCCGCAAAACCCGATGGCCGGCTGTTCGCCTTCATCCATGGCGGCGGCTGGGTCAGCGGCTACAAGGAATGGATGAGCTTCATGGCGCCGGCCTTTACCGCGGTCGGCATCACCTTCGCCAGCATCGGATATCGGCTGGCGCCGAAATATGTTTTCCCCGCCGCTTACGATGATTGCGCGGCAGCCGTTCAGTATCTCTGGAAAAACGCGGCATCATTCGGTGCGGATCCGAAACGCCTGGCGGTCGGCGGGCATTCGGCCGGCGGACACTACGGTTCGCTGCTGGCGGTCAAACGCGACTGGCAGGCCAAGCTCGGTCTGCCGATCGACGTCATCAAAATCTGCCTGCCGATTTCAGGGGTCTTCCGCTTCGGCACCGGGTCTGGCCTTCCTGCGCGTCCGCGGTTTCTTGGGCCCGAGGACAGCAGCGCGGAAACGCCGGCGAGTCCGGTCCTCAATATTCAGGGCGCGCCCCCGCCGTTCTTCATTGCCCATGGTGATCGGGACTTTCCACACCTGATGACCCAAGGCGCCGAGATGGAGACCGCGCTGCATAACGCTGGCGGCGAAGTGTCTCGTCTCGTCATGACCGACCGCGATCATTTTACGGCCAGCCTGGCCGGCGGCGAGGTCGATGGCCCGTGGGTGCCGCAAGCCCGAACCTGGTTGCAGAGGCTTTAATCGCCGGCCATCGCCGCGGCCGGCAGCACGCACGTTCCGCATGATGTAAGGAAGTGAAGAGTGCTCGATCCAAGTGTCTACGAAGACGGGTTTGCACGCGATCATCTGCCGCCGGAAAATCTCTGGCCGGAAATGACCGAAGCGCTGGGAGCATTCGGGTATCCCAAGCGAATCAATGCCGCCGTCGAGCTGCTCGATGCGATGGTCGAGAAGGGATTTGGTGCGCGTCCATGCATTCGCGCATCCGATGGCACCGTCTGGAACTATGCCGATCTTCGGGACCACGCTAATCGCATCGCCAACCTGCTGGTCACGGAAATGGGGTTGCGCCCGGGCAACCGCGTGTTGCTGCGTTCGGCCAACAACCGGATGCTGGTCGCGTGTTGGTTTGCGGTGCTCAAGGCCGGCGGCATCGTCGTGACGACCATGCCACTGCTTCGTTCGCGCGAACTCGCCTACATCGTCGACAAGGCGCAAGTCAGTTTGGCCCTCTGCGATGCAAGTCTGGCGCAGGAGATCGAGGCGGCGCGCGAAGGCGTTTCGGCCCTACGGTCGATCGCGTACTTCAACACGACGGCCCCGACCGGCATCGAGATGCGGATGCAGCGCCAGTCGCCGCATTTCACCGATATCGTGCCGTCCCATGACGATGTCGCGCTGATCGCCTTCACCTCGGGCACGACGGGCAAGGCCAAGGCGACGGTCCATTTCCATCGCGACGTACTGGCGATCTGCGACGGCTATGCCCGCAATATTCTCAACCCGACATCGGACGACATTTTTTGCGGCAGCCCGCCACTCGCCTTTACCTTCGGCTTGGGCGGTCTTCTGCTTTTCCCACTGCGCGTCGGTGCATCGACCCTGCTGCTGGAGAAGTGCACGGCGACGATCTTGTTGCAGGCGATTCAGGACCACCGGGTTACGGCTCTATTCACGGCCCCCACCATGTACCGGGCCATGAGCGAACACGCCGCGGCATTCGATCTCAAGAGCCTGCGGCTGTGCGTTTCGGCCGGCGAGCATCTGCCGGCGCCGGTTCAACAAGCCTGGCGCGACGCGACCGGCATCACCCTCCTCAATGGGATCGGCTCGACCGAGATGTTGCACATCTTTGTTTCGACCCGCGTGGGCGATGCGCTCCATGGTGCGACTGGGTACGCCGTGCCCGGCTACAGCGCCATGGTGGTCGATGACGAGATGAGGCCAGTGCCTGCGAACACCGTGGGCCGGCTGGCCGTGCGCGGCCCTACTGGCTGCCGTTACCTGGCTGATCCAGACCGGCAGAAGGATTATGTGAAAGACGGCTGGAACCTGACGGGCGACGCGTTCCGCTTAGATGAAAACGGCATCTTCTGGTACCACACCCGAACCGACGACATGATCGTTTCGTCCGGCTACAACATCAGCGGGCCGGAGATCGAAGGCGTACTGCTCGAACACCCCAAGGTAAGGGAAGCCGTGGTGGTGGGCGTGCCGGATGCGGGCCGGGGCCAGATCGTCAAAGCCTTCATCGTTCTCAAGGAGGCGTCGACCGATCAGTTGCAGACGGCCAAGGAGCTGCAGGACTTCGTCAAGGCGCAAATCGCGCCCTATAAATATCCGAGAGAGATCGTCTTCGTCGATGACTTGCCACGAACCGAAACGGGCAAGGTCCAACGCTTCAGACTGCGCCAGGATCAGAACGCTCCGTGAGATCCAAACGGGTAGGCTGGTTTCCGCGACCGGGAAACGCCTTCATCGCCAGATGAGATCGGTGGGCTTGAGGAGTTGCGTCGTACGATATACTGGCGCCGGCAGCCAGTGGACTGGTCTGCGCTCGAGGCCGCGCCGGTCGAGAACCCAATGGCGATCGCCGCGGCGGCGGCTTAGTGGGCGAGTTTCTTCAACGAGATCGTCATAGACCCGAGCGCCGCCTGGAAACGGAGGGGGACATCACATCATCATCTAATGGACTCACTTTCCGCGCCTAAGCTCGCGCAGCCGCTCGTCACGATAAAATCCTGCCGTATATCGTTCCGACAGCACGACATCGGGCCTCGGTTGCAGGAACAGCGGCAATGATACGCGCGAGCGGAACCGCCCCTCGCCAGTCGGATTGACGACGCGGTGGGTCGTTGAACGGTAATAGCCGCCCGACGCCTCTTGCAGCATGTCACCCACATTGATCGCCAGTGAGCCAGGATCGCAGGGGACATCCGCCCAACGCCCGGCGCGGTCGAGCAGTTGCAGACCCGGCTCGTTGGCCGCGGGCAGGATCGTCAGAAAATTGATGTCTTCGTGAGGCGCGGCACGCAGCGCATCGGGCGGTTCGGTTCCCGTCAGCGGTGGGTAGCGCAGGATGCGGAACAGGGTCAGCGGACTGTCCTCGATCATCGCGCCAAGCGGCATAGCGAAGCGGGCGCGTACATCGTCCGGCGTGTTCGCCTCCACCCAGCCCAACAATTCGCGCGCGAGGCTGTTTGCCTGATCGTAATAGCGTTTAGCAGTGTCAGGCAGTTCCGCCGGATATCGGCCCCAGGGGTAATAGTGATAGTACTCCTTGAGGTCCTGCACATGATGGGTCTTGGCCGTCTCGGAGACTGCGGTCGAGAAAAACCCGTCCTGCTTCTCGCGGTCGAAGGCATAGGCGTATTTGGTCTGGCCGTCGAAGAAGCCCAGCCATTCGCTATAGAGATCCTCCAGCATCGCCTGCGGGATCGGATGATTGCGCAAAACCCCGAAGCCGGTGCGATGCAGCGAGTCGGCGAATAGCGCCGGCGCACGCGGATCGCGGTAATCGACAGCGGCGACGGAAAAGTCATCTTCCATGATGAGTCGGTTCCCTCAGATCAGCGGCCACTTCGAACGGGTGGTGAATTTGAGACCGGCGACCAGCTTTTGCGCGGTGGCTTCGGCCCTGGCGTAGAGCGCCGCCTCGTCGATGCCCGGCACTTTGCCGCCCTTCATGACGAAGCGGCCATTGATCATCACAGTGTCGACGTTTGAGGCATTGGCGGCGAAAACCAGATTCGATATCACGTCGAACACCGGAACCGTCTGCGGCCGCTTGAGATCGACCAGCACGATGTCGGCCAGCTTCCCCGCTTCCAGCGAACCGAGTTCATGGGCGCGCCCGATTGCCTTGGCGCCGTTGATCGTTGCCATCTCGAAGGCTGTATAGGGCGAGAGCGTTCCCGCGCGGTGACGCACGGCGTTCTGCAGCAGGCAGGCCGTCTTCATCTCGGCAAACATGTCGTGGGTGTTGTTGTTGAGCGCGCCGTCGGTCCCGATCGAGACGGTGACGCCCGCCTCCAGCACATCAGGCAGCGGCAGGATGCCGGTGGCCATTTTCATATTCGCGACCGGACTATGCGCCAGCGGCGTTCCCGTCTCGGCCATGATGCGGATTTCCTTGGGCGTCATCCAGGCACCGCCGATCGGAAGGATGTTCGGTCCGGTCAGGTGATGCGCCCGCGACCATTCGGTCGGCCGCATGCCGAACTGGTTGTCGAAAAAGAACGAGTCCTCGATCTCAGAGCAAAAGTGGTAGACGATGCCGATCCCGAGTTCTTTCGCTCGCGCACCCATCTCTTCGTGATAGCGCGGCGTGTAGGGCTCGCCCGGACGCCGCGGCACCGCCGCGCCGAACCACATCTGGATCAACCCGTCTTCGGCACCATTCCAGCGGCGCACATCCTCGGCCGCCTCGGTCATCACCGCGCGCGCCGCCTCGGCATTGTCGGGCCCGTCGCGTGGCACGACGAAGCGGGCCAGGATCGCCCGCAGACCCAACCGCCCAATCGCCGCCGTCAATGCCGCGTAATCGTCACGCGGATCGACATTGGGGCTCACGAAGCAGGTCGTGCCGCCTTTGATCATCTCAAGGCCTGACAGGGTGTAGGCGGTGACAGCGTCGCTTGGATCGCGGTTCGCCAGATAAGGACCGATCACATCGTCGAGAAACGGCATCCAGTGCATCGCGTCGCCCAAGCCGCGCAGCAGAGACTGGTCCGCGTGGCCGTGGGTATCGATCAGGCCCGGAATCGCCACCATTCCCCGGCCGTCGGTCACCGTCGCATTGGCGTATTTCGCGCGGAGCGCCGGCGCCTTGCCGACCTCGACGATCTTCGCGCCGTCCACCGCGATCGCGGCATCGGCAACGATATGCCGCTTCTCATTCACGGTGACTGCGGTGACGTCCGCGATCAGCTGCATGTTACTCTTCCCCGAACAGCCCGCGCAGTGCGGCCCGGAATCTTACCACATCGGCGTCGAGTGCGATCCGCCAGGGATGGAAGCCGGCTGGCTGCTCCTGTGTCGATCCGGCGACACGTGCGAACGCAATGGCGCGGAAATCGACCACCGTGGTCCCCCAGGCCGCACCCATTCCGGTGTCCACCGCCAGAGGCAGGACTGGCGCGTCTGTCACGATACCGGGCTCGGCCAGCGCCAGCACCGCGAACAAGTCGTGGCAAGGGCAATTGGGGGCGGTGAAGGTCGAGCCGTAGGTTCGGTAAAAGTTCAGCGGCGCGTCGAGGAATGCCGCAGCGGGCGTGCGCTGTTCCGCCAGCAGCGCGAATTCCACATCGGTCAGGGTGGCGCGATGAGTGACATCGAGCCCGACCATCAGGGGCGGCCGCGCCCAATGCGCCTCCACCACCCGCATCGCCGCGGTTGGATCGTGGGCGACATTGGCCTCGCCGATGGGCAGCGCATTCCCGCCGCTACGCGCGGAGCCGGCCATCGCCACCAACTCCTGCACCCGCGCCGGCCAAGCCGGATCATCGGCGGCCGCCATCGCCAGATTCGTTAACGGTCCGAGCGCGACGATCGAGGTTTTGCCCGGCGCTTCGGCGCAGAGACGCAGCATCAGATCGCGCGCCGATTCCGGCGATGGGGACAATCCTTGCGGCATCGGCCGCTGCGTGTTGCCGAGGCCGTCGTCACCATGGATGAAGTCAGCTCGCCGCAGCGAGGGCGCCAGCCCCACCCGCTGATCGGCGCCGACAGCAACGGGAATGTCGCGCCGCCCGGCGGCGTCGAGGATGCGAAGCACATTGCCGGCGGCCTCGGCCGCTGAGACCACGCCGCCCACCGTCGTCACACCCACCAGATCGAGGCGCGGGTCAGTCAGCGCCCACCACAGTGCGGCGGCATCGTCGACCCCGCCATCGGTGTCGATGATCACGCGGCGCGGCTGAACGTTGCTTCCCATGGCTCAGCGGACCCCCGGCGCGGCGACCAATGGCAACACGCGCTTCTCCACCGCGCCGACCAGCGCATAGAGCACGACCGATGTCACCGTCAGCACCACCGCCGCCGACCACAGCGCGGCGTAGTCGAGCGTGTCCTGCGCCCAGATCATGAACTGACCGATGCCGTCGCCGCTGACCAGCCATTCGGCCACCAGCACGCCGATGAGCGATCCCGGAACCGCGATTCGCGCCGAGGCCATCAGTGCGGGGATGGCGGCAGGCACGCGGACCTTGCGGAAGGTCTGAGCCGGCGTCGCGCCATAAGCGCGCAACAACTCGGTCGCCTCCTTCGAGGCCGAGGCAAGACCGACCAGCACATTGACGAAGGTCGGGAAGAACACGACCACCGCCGCAACCACTGTTACCGCCATCACACCCTGCCCGAAGACCAGCGTGATGATCGGGCTGAGCGCGGCCAGCGGCACCGAACGCAGCACCATAGCCACAGGCAGGATCGCATGCCGCGCCAACCGTGAAAGCGAGGTCGCGGCGGCCAAGGCGCAGCCGGCCACGACGCCCATCAGGAAGCCGAGCGCGGCGTCCCTCAGGGTGGCAGCCAAGGCTTCGGCCATCGCCAGGCGGTGATCGCCCGCATCCTGCGCGGAGATCAGATAATGCCAGACATCGAGCGGTGTCTTCGCCGACAGCGGATCGAGTTCAAGCCCGACCACCACAGCCCACCAGACACCGACCACAACGGCGATGGTGACCGCAATCGACAGAAGGCGGTGAAATAATGGCGTCATGAGCGGTTCGCGCTGCGCGACAGCCACGGCATCGACCACTGCCCGATCAGGTCGACAATCCCATAAGCGACGCCCGCGATGGCGGTAGCAACGACCGCGATTCCCCAGGTGCGAACACTGTCGAGATTCTGCTCGGCCACTACCAAGCCGATTCCCAATCCGCGATCTGCACCCAGGAACTCGGCGATGATCGCGCCCAAGAGCGAAGACGGCGCGGCGATCTTGAGCGCGGCGAAAAGCGACGGCAGGCAAGACCACAGCCGTACCTTGAACAACTGCGACCAGCGCCGCCCACCATAGGCGGTGATCACGTCGAGGCTGGTTGCGTCGGCCTGCAGCAGCCCCGTCTGTACGCCGACCAAGGTTGTGAAGAAGACCGAAAGCGCCGCCAGGATCACGCGTGCCGCATCACCCGAGCATATCACCACCAGGATGGGCGCGACGGCCAGCAGCGGCGTGCCATAGGCCACCAGCGCGACGCGCATGATCGGCCCCTCGGTCGGCGGATAGACCGTGCCGATCAGCGCCAGAACGATGGCGATCAGATTGCCGAAGACATAGCCCTTCGCGGCCACGATCACCGTGGGCAGGATATTGGCCGCGTAATAGGTGCGATCGCTCCACAGCCCCTTGGCGATGGCAATCGGTCCCGGCAAAACATGAGCGCCGGCGAACACCGTCATCGCCAGAACCTGCCACAGAATCAGCAGGCCGATCACGGCACTCGCCCCCGGTACCCAGCGTGGAAGTTCAGAGGTCCGCACCACCCGCCCCCGAGAACAGCAGTTCGTTCAGCCGATCGACATGGCGGTGGAAGATCTCGCTCCGCAGCATATCGATGGTGCGCGGCCGCGGCATGTCGATCGTAACATTGGCCAGGACGCGTCCCGGCCGCCCCGTCATCACGACCACGGTGTCCGAGAGGAACACTGCCTCGGCGATCGAATGGGTGACCAGCAGTGTGGTCGCCGCCCGCTCCGACCAAATCCGCTGCAACTCGATGTTCATCCGCTGCCGCGTCATATCATCGAGCGCACCGAAGGGCTCATCGAGCAGCAGCACCGTGGGATCGACCACCAATGCTCGAGCGATCGCGGCGCGTTGCCGCATGCCGCCAGAAAGCTGCGCCGGCCGCGCCTTCTCGAACCCCTTCAGATTGACCAGCGCGATCAGGTCGGCGATCGCCTTGTCGCTCACCGCCGCGCCGCTCACTTCGAGCGGCAGGCGAATGTTGGACTCGACTGACCGCCAGGGCAGCAGCGCGGGGTCCTGGAATGCTATGCCGAGCTTGTGCTTGCGGCGGACATCCTCCGCCGTCTCACCATGCACGAACACGCGGCCTGCGTCGGGCATTTCCAACCCGGCGATCGTGCGCAGAACCGTCGACTTGCCGCAGCCCGAAGGGCCGAGCAGCGCGACGAACGATCCCGCACCGGTTGCCAGATCGAAGTTGGATAATGCCTGTACTGTGTCCCGGCCCAGGCGGAAGTCCTTGGACAGACCAGCGATATCAAACCCACTCGATGGCACTGCCGCACCTCGAAGATTTCACCTGAACCGGGATGCGCCGTTTACTTCAGCGACGGGTCTTCCTTGTAGATCTCCTCGAGCACTGAGAGATCGAATAGGTCCTTGGCCGCAATCTCGACGCCGCTGACCTTGAGAAGCTCGATGCATTTGTCGACCTGCGCCGGCGATGCCATGAACAGGCCGAGCTTTTTCGTCTCATCGGAGACGATCAACGTGTTCTGGACCTTGCTCTGGTCGATCTGGTCGTCGATTTTAAGACCGAGATCCTTGCCATACTCTTCCACAGTGATTTTAGCGCTCTCCTCGACGGAAGCCAGGCTGTCCTTCCAGCCTTTGATCTCGGCGCGCAGCAGCGCCTTCACCGCGTCACGATGCTTGGCGAGCGACTCATCGGTAACGATGTAATTGTTGTTGACCAGACGATAGTTGAATTCGCCGAGCCCGAAATAATGGGTCTCGATCCCTTCGCGCTTTAGCGGCCCAGGCGTGTTGGTTACGAAAGCCATCAGCCCGTCCACCTGCTTGGTCGTCAGCGGCGCAGGCGTGTAACCGACCGTGACGGCGGTCAGGCTTTTCGAATCGATGTTGTTGACCTTCAGGAAGGCATTCCAAGTCGGCTCGTTGCCGCCGGGCACGCCGATCTTCTTGCCCACCATGTCCTGTGGTGTCTTGATCGGCTTGTCGGCCAGCGAGATGATGATGAAGGGGCTGGTCTGATACTGGACGCCGATCGTCTTGATCTTTGCGCCCTTCAGGATCGCATTGGCCGTCGTAGCCGGGCTGCTGATCGAGGCGAAGGCCTTGCCGGCGCTGATCACCGTTTCGCCCAGCGCTGCGTTGGGACCGCCCGGCAACAGGTTGACCGACGAGAAGCCCTCGGCCTTGTAGTAGCCCTTCTTGTCGGCGAAATACTCGCCGGCCCATTCCACGTTCTTCACCCAGGGAAGCTGGAAGACCATCGGCCCGAGATCCTTGCCCGCTGCGAAGGCGGCGGCGCGGAAGCCGGGAACTCCCGCTCCTACGAGCGCCGTGGCGGTACCGAGACCGGCGCCGGTTTGAAGAAACGACCTGCGGCTAAATGGTTGAAACATGGCAGCGACTCCCTCTCATTAAGAATCTACACGTGTAGATATAGACGCTACATAAATGTCAATCACGCTCCAGCCCAATGTCGAACGTGATTTGTCACAAATACTACTCGTGTAGATAGATTGTCAACGGGCGCGCAGAAGCCCGTCCCCAGATCAGCGGTGACAGCCGCAGCTTTCGCGCGTGATCAGCGTAACGGGAATAGTGATGCGCGCTGGCACATCGCTTTGGCTCTCGCCCAGCAGCCGCCCGATCGCTGCTTCGGCCATCGGGCGCAACGACAGGCGTACCGAACTCAAGCGCGGAACCGAGTGCTCGCCCTCCTCCAGCCCGTCGCAGCCGATCAACGCAAGATCGTCAGGGATGCGGCGGCCCAGCGTGGCGGCAGCGCGTATAACGCCGAAGGCCAGTTCGTCAGTGGCGGCGAACACGGCGCTCGCCTGCGGATTGTCGGCAAGCCATGCCACGGCTGCGCGCGTTGCCTCGGCGCGGTTGTTAGGAATGCGCAGCAGCATCGGTGCCTTGCGCTTGATGCCGGCACGGCGCAACGCTCGTTCCCAGCCGATCACGCGATCACCAATCGGCCCGTCGGCCAAACCAGCGACGCACAACACCGCCTTATGTCCATGGTCCAGCAGATGCTGAGTGGCAACATCGCCGGCGGCAACATCGTCATGGGCCACCAGTGGCCAAGACGGATCAGGCCCCGCGCGGTGAATATAGACGGTCGGCGTCTCCTGGGGCGTGTGGCCATTCGCCTGCCCGTCCGAGGGACCGACACTGGCGATCAGCAGCCCGTCGACCTGAAGGTCCGCGAAAGCTTCGGCATAGCGCGTCTCGCGCCAGTGATCGAAACCCGAGCTACCGATCAACGCCAAGAGGCCGCGTGCGAACAATTCGCTTTCAACAGCAGTAGCCAATGCACTGAAATAAGGTGTTTCGGTATCGGGCAAGATCAATCCCACCAGCCCACTGCGGCGCTTGCGCAGCGCCTGGGCCAAACGATTGGGGCGATAGCCGAGCTTTTTGATCGCGGCCAACACTCGTACGCGCGTCGCCTCGGAAACGGGCCGAGGCCCATCGTTGACGACGTAACTGACGACAGCCGTCGATGTGCGCGCCAACCGTGCAACATCGTTGCGGGTGACCTGGCTCGCGCTCTGAAGACGAGCGGAAGGCTTCCGATGGGCGCCGTGCTTGGTGGTCTGCCGCGCCATGGATGACGCCATCAACTCTTGAGCAGGAGGGAGTGTCAGCCCCTTCTACTCGCCGAGTCATCTGGGGTCAACTCGACGACATAGCAGCGGAGAGAACGAGAAAAACCCAACTGATGGTTTGGTCGCTGAAAAGGCCTTCAGAGAAAATTTGCCAATTCGGCTGCAAACAGGCCCTCTATCGAGTCCCTGGGCCATCACAAATGTGAGAAAAAGCGGCCCGGCCAAAGCAAGATCGCAATCGCTGAAGAAGCCCGACTTTCATGCGACTGGGCCCCGTCGCGCTAAGCGGCGTTATCCGGTGACATCGGTATGTTGAGGACCGTGTGCAACGCCTTCGTCTTTTCCAGCAGTTTGCGGCTCTGCGCGAGGATCCCACCGCTGTCCAACAATACACGTTCGCGTTCGGCAACGATGAGTTGGGCCTCGTGGGAAATGCTGCCTGCACTGCCGATCGCCAGGCGCTCCCGCGCCCTCACGTTATTAGCGGGCATGAGGCATCGAGAGCCTGACCATAGTTCGTAACTGCTGAAGTCCTCAGAACAGGCATCGAATAGATGGTCGGCGACCTGAATAGCGGCGCTATCCATGTCTGCCTTGAATTCATCTTTCGCCCGAATCGATTCGTGGTCGTCGAGGAAGAAAATGCGGTACTCCATCGTCTCCCCTTGGAGCGCCCGGCATCTGTCGAGCACATGCCAGCGTACTACATGCTGAAAATTATAGACAGATGTGCCGTTGCTGCCCTGCGCGACGGCCAACGACCGAAGCTACATCTTGCGTCGGTCTACTTCAGATATTGCCGCGCGTGGGATTTCGATTCGCGAAAGGATCGGCTCTAGTGATCGTTTTGCGTTCGTCACGTTGAGCGTCCGCGCATGGTGCAAAGTCTTGTCCTGCTGGCCGGCTTATGACCATATGGCTTGTTCTTTCTAGGCCATTGAACCTCTTGGTGTTTCTATATGGCTAAGCGTTCTTCCGGCGGCTCGGTTCCCAGATCGAAGGCGAAGCCTGCTAGACCGGCGCTAAGACATCCCTCCGAACCCTCTAGGGACGCCGCGCGAAGCACTTTTCCGATCGTCGCCATAGGTGCGTCTGCAGGCGGCATCGAGGCCCTCGAGACTTTCTTCACCAATATGCCGTCTAAATGCGGTATGGCGTTCGTGGTTATCCTTCACCTCGATCCCAACAGAGAAAGCATGTTGGGGACCGTCATCAGTCGCTGGACCGAAATGCAGGTGATTGTCGCCAAGGAAGGGCAGAGCGTTCTTCAGAACAAAATCTACGTCATCCCTCCAGATACCGTGATGACGATCGGCGGCGGGCGGCTGCATGTTCGGCGCCGGACCAGCCCGAAAGACACTCTTACGGTCGACACCTTCTTGGCGTCATTGGCCCGAGACCAAGGGGAGAACGCAGTTTGCATCGTCCTCTCCGGCACCGGCGCTGACGGCTCAATCGGCATCAAAGCCATCAAAGAATATGGCGGCCTGACCTTCTCGCAAGGCAGCGACGGAACCGAGGCGCGCTTCAAAGAAATGCCGGCAAACGCAGCCGCGACGGGCTTGGTTGATCTCGTGCTGCCTGTCCAGGATATGCCGAGACGGTTGATTGACTTCGCCAACCGGCAGTTGGAACTGGACGAGCGGCACAAAGCGTCCGGCGAACGGCCGTCACCTGCGTTGCGGACGCTTTACACATTGCTCCGCACGCGTTTGGGGCATGATTTCAGCCGCTATAAGGACAGGACATTCCTGCGTCGCGTACAGCGGCGGATGCAGGTGTTGCAGGTCAGTTCACTCGACGATTACACCGAACGCCTCAAGGCCGACACGAACGAGGCCGGGCAATTGTTTCGCGATCTGTTGATCGGTGTCACGAACTTCTTCCGCGATCGCGACGCCTTCACGGCCCTTGAAACACACCTTCCCCGCTTGTTCGAGGGCAAAGGCGCCGACGAATTCGTGCGCGTATGGGTGACGGGGTGCGCCACAGGCGAAGAAGCTTACTCGCTGGCGATGGTGCTGCGTGAGCATGCGGACGCGACGGCATCGGCACCGAAGATTCAAATCTTCGCGACCGACATCGACGAGAATGCTTTGGCGATCGCGAGAACCGGCATTTACCCCGAATCGGTGTTGAGCGATGTCCCACCAGCCCGGCTGAAGCGGTTCTTCTTTCGCGAAGGAACCTCCTACCGCGTGGTCAAAGAGATCCGCGATTTATGCGTCTTCTCGTCTCACAGCCTTATTCGGGACCCGCCATTCTCCCGACTCGACCTAATCTCGTGCCGCAATCTTCTCATCTATCTCAACACCGATCTGCAGACGCAGGTGATCCCTCTTTTCCATTACGCGTTGCGGCCCGGCGGCATTCTCTTCCTCGGCACATCGGAAAATGTGTCCCGGCATGGCGATCTCTTCTCAGCGCTGGATAAACGCTGGCGCGTGTTCGAGCGCCTCAATCTGGTGACCCGGCCGGAAATGCCCTTTCCGATGTTGGCGCGATCGGCAGGCGGCCTGCGGGCCGATCGCGGGCCGACCTTCTACCCCATCAGCGGCGCCGGCGAGAGCGGCCCGACGCTGCAGATGGTTTTGCGCCAGATCGCCACGACCGTGCAGGAGCATTACGGGCCTGGCTATGTCGTGGCGAATAAGGCAGGTGAGGTCGTCTATTACTCGGGTCGGACGGGGAAATACCTGGAAGCCGCCGAAGGGCCGCCCAATCGCGATCTTGTGAGCATGGCGCGCAAGGGGTTGCGCCTGGACCTGCGCGCCGCGTTGCATCGGGCGCGGGAAAGCGGTGAGACGGTTGCGCACGAACGCCTCTCCGTCCAGATCGACGGCGGATCGCAACTGATCAAGCTTGTCGTCCAGCCGGTGAGCGATAGCGGCGAGACGCTCTATCTTATCGTCTTTACCGATTTGGGCCAGATCACCCATCGCGATGATTCCGAGGATGAGCCTGGTAAAGACGATCGTGACAACACGGTGCAGCAGCTTGAGCGCGAATTGCAGCTCACGCGTGAACGCCTTCAGACGACCGTCGAGGAGTTCGACACATCGAGCGAGGAACTGAAATCCTCGAACGAAGAATTGCTGTCGGTCAACGAGGAGCTGCAGTCGGCTAACGAGGAGCTGGAAACCTCGAAGGAAGAGATTCAATCCATCAACGAGGAGCTGCAGACGGTCAACGCCGAGATCAGCAACAAGGTCGAGGAGCTCGATCGTGCCAATGTCGATCTGAAGAACCTGTTCGAGAGCACCCAGGTCGCGACCATTATGCTCGACAACAACTTGACCATCCGCAGTTTTACGCCGGCGGTGGGGGCGATTTTCAACCTCATCCCCAGCGATCGGGGACGCCCCCTAACCGATATCGTGAGCCGCCTCGACCAGCCCAATCTGGAGCGCGACATTCGTACGGTTATCAGCCGCGGCGAAGTGATCGAGAAGCGCGCGACCAGCGACGGCGGCAAGGTTCACTACCTGATGCGGATCATTCCCTTCCGCACATCCGACAACAAAATCAAAGGAGCACTTGTCACCTTCGTCGATATCTCGAATGTCACCCAGGCGGAGGAGCACGAAAAGATACTCGTGTCCGAGCTCAATCATCGGGTCAAGAACGTGCTCGATTCGGTCATCTCGATTGTCGGCAACACACTGAAGCGCTCGGACAGCTTGGAAACATTCTCCCAGAACGCACCCGATCGGCTGGCAGCTCTGGCGCGCACTCATGACATCGTGTCGCGTCACAATTGGACCAGCGTGCCCATCCGCGATCTGATGCTGGCCGAGTTGGCGCCCTATGTTCGTGGCGCAGCACGAAAGAACGTCACGCTCAAAGGCGGCGACGTGTCACTGGTTTCTCATGCGGCACTGGCCATTGGCGCCGCTATTCATGAGCTTGTCCGAAGAGCGGCGAAGGTCGGCTCTTTATCCACGCCCGGCGGCTCTCTCTCGATTCGATGGGCCGTCGGCAATACGGCGTTCGAGTCGATGCTTGAATTGCGATGGATCGAAAAAAACGGCAAAGCTGAAACGGCCAAAAAGGCCAAGGCGCCCTCCCCGGACTTCAACATCGATTTGATCAACCAACGCCTCCGCACCGAGACTGGCGGAGAGGCTCAGGTCGAAAATACTCGGACGGGTTTCCGCTGTACGATCATGCTGCCAGCAGCACGTAATACGATACCGGCCCAAATCCGGCCGCGTCGCTCGCAAAAGCGGGGACAGCTGAAGGTAACGCGCCGCGGCCGCCGGTAGCCGGGCCTAGCTTGCCTCGCGCGTTGCAAGCGTGGTTTCGAGCCTGGCCGTGGCTCGTAGTAGCCGCCTGCTGCGCGCAATCACCTCGCCACTCTCGAGGATCGTGCGTTCGCGGTCCGCCACAATCTGCTGGACCGCGCGCATACTGTCTTCGCTCGCGCTGAGCGCGAGGGAAGTCCAACTGACACCCATATGGGCAAGCGGGATGAAGCGGCGCGCGCCACACCATAACTCGTAGCCGCTATAAACTTCCGAACACGCATCAAATAGCCAATCCGCTACCAATACTGCGGAAACATCCGTCTGGGCTTCGAAATCTTGGGCGAGAAGGACAACACTATCTTTATCGACGAAATTGACTCGATAGTTCTGCATTCGGCCCTCACTTTTTACTCGATGCACCGGTGAGACTTCGTTCGCGCACACATATTACGACCGACACAACGTCTATACCTGCCGCCATGTACCAACTGCGGCTATTCTGTGATCGCGGCGCCGCTCGCGTCGACTGAGGCCCGCTTTGGTGGCGCAGATTGGATGCACCGATTTCACGCGAGACAGCATTGGTTATGGCAGGCCGAACTTCGGCACGATTAAGTCGAGCCTCAATCACGCGCGCCTCCAACTTCATACGACACTGGCCCAGCAGTCATTCTTTCCAGGCGAAAAGCGACGAAGTGCTCGACGAGCAGACCGAAAAGCATTTGTACCATGCGCGCATGCAGTCCTGGATTGCCCTGGCCACCGGCGACGACAGTCGCTGGCAGCAGGCGGATGACGAGTTCAAGCTGATGGATGGTCGCCTCAGCGCGTTGATCGCCAATACGGCTGATCTCGATCGGCTGGCCAAAGCCAAGGGCCTGCCCCAACGCATCGCCGACCTGATCACGGCGAACAAGACTCTGTGGGGCCTCAAGGGCAAGAACACGGTACTCGACACGCCGGAAGCTAAGGCGGTTGCAACGATCATGGCGTCGGGCACCCGGATCGACGAAGCCGCTGACCCGCTGGCCGAGGCTATGAAAAAGGCGCAGCCGCGATGATCAGCAGCCCAAAATCATGGATTGCTATTCGGTGGCCGGCGACCACGACTATTTTCTGCGGATCGTTTGCAGAAGCACGAAGGACTACGAAGTCCTTCTCAAAAAGACGCTCCTGCATCTACCAGGCATCGGCTCGGTCAATTCGCATTTCGCGATGAACGAAGTGAAGCACTCCGGCCTTTTGCCGCTCTGATCGCTTTCTAGATCGACCGCAGGAAACCGCCGTCGCAGGAAACCGCCTGGCCGCAGATATAGCTCGCCTGTTCCGACGCCAGGAACGTGGCCAAGGCACCGAATTCTTCCGGCCGCCCCAGCCGGCCGGCGGGGACCATTGATTTGATCTTCTCGTCGTCGAGACCAAGTTTCTGTAAGCGCTCGGTGGCCGTGAAACCGGGCATGATCGCGTTGACGGTAATGCCGTCGGCAGCGACCTCGCGGCTCAACGCATTGACCAGACCGTGCAGGCCGGGGCGCAACGCGTTCGAGATCATCAGACTCTGCAACGGTTCCCCGGCCGAGATCGAGGTCACGATCATGATCCGCCCCCAGCGCCGTTTCTTCATGGCGGGAAGGCAGCCGCGGATCAATTGCACCGTGCTCATCCAGAGCCCTTCATAGGACTCGCGCCACATCGCATCGGTGACGCCGTCAAAGGTTGCGGCCGGCGGACCGCCCGTGTTGACGACGAGGATGTCGACGGAACCCAGGCGCTCAGTCGTCTGCCGCAACAATGCATCCGCCGCGCCCGGCGCCGAAAGATCGCTGACCAGCCCGACAGCACCGATATCTTTGGCTGCCGCTTCGATCCTGGCGGCATCGCGTGAACAGATGGCCACGGCGGTGCCCTCGGCGCGTAAGCTGCCGGCGATCGCCTTGCCCAGACCCTGCGATGCGCCGGTGACCAACGCACACTTGTTCTTCAATCCTAAATCCACGCGATCCTCCCACAGGTCGCTGCATTGACCGCCATGCCGAGATTATACGCGGATCGAGAGTTCGACGAAGCCGAGACCTTGCAACTCGAACCGATGGATGGAGGACTCGGCGGGGAATTTCGTCGTCACCAGATTGCCGGTCATGACGATATCGCCGGCGTGCAGCCCCTGTCCTGTCTCGCCAAGATGCTGCGCCACCCACGCGACGGAATTGAAGGGATGGCCGAGAACATCCCGTCCCCATCCCCGATCGGCCGCCTGCCCGTTCGACGAAACGACGCCTTCGATGGTTTCGAGATCCGGCCAGCACATGGAGAATTCACCCAGCACGATGCCGGCGTTCCAGGAGTTGTCGGCCACCAGCGACAGCACATCGAGCGTCGCGTAATCGCAATGCCGATCGTCCACGATCTCGACAGCCGGACAAACGGCCTCGATGGCCCCTGCAACGTCATCACCCGGCTTCAGATCGCGCCCTAGGCGCACGGCGATCTCGAACTCAAGGCCGACTCGCCCGTAACGCGACGCTTCGAGACTTACACCCGAACGATGCACACGATCTTTCAGAACCACGCCCGCGATCGGCCGGTCGATCTTGCACATGGCCTGCATGCGCGGCGACGTGAGGCCGACTTTGTAGCCGGCAGCGCCAATGCCGCGCGCCTGCATCTGTAGGCGCACATATTCGCGCTGGATCGCGTAGGCGCCCGCAAGGTCGGCAGCACCGGCGCCCGCGGCAAAGGGATGGAACCGGGCGCCGCTGACATGCTCGTTCATCAGCATCTCGGCCGCCTTGATCGCGTTCTCGCCCATCGCGTCTTTCATATCAGTCACCGCCACCCGTCAATGCACGGCCGCATACATGACCTTTTCCTCGGTCGCCTGTCCAGGTGTGAACTCTTCCACCACCCGGCCCTGGCGGCATACGAGAATGCGGTCGGACAAGTTCATGATCTCCGGCAGATAGGACGAGATCATGACCACGGCCAATCCCGAATCGGCCAGCCGGTTGATCAACTGGTGAATCTCGCCGATGGCCCCGACATCGACGCCGCGCGTCGGCTCGTCGAAAATGATCAGCTTGGGTTTCTGCAGCAGCGCCTTGCCGATCACCAATTTCTGCTGATTGCCGCCAGACAGTTCCACCGCGCGCACGCCCTTATTGGTCGCACGGATGTTCAGAGTCTGGGTCCATTCATCGGCCAGCCGACGCATCTCGGCCATGTTCACGAACAAGCCGCCGGCATTGAGATTCCGCGCCAGCATGGCCGCGTACATATTGTCGCCGATCGACATGGTCTCGAAGAACCCTTCAAGCTTTCGATCCTCGGTGACATAGACGATGCCGTCCTTCACCGCCGGGGCGGGTACCTTGTATCGGACCGGACGATCCTCGAAGCGCACTTCGCCGCCATGGAAGAAATCGCGTTTGACCGCACCGGCAACGATACGCGCCGTCTCCGATCGCCCCGATCCAACCAAGCCGAACAGGCCAGTGATCTGCCCCTCATAGACCGAGAAGGAGTTGTTGCGCACCATGCTGCCCATCGTCAGATCCTGCACACTGAGTATCCGGCGGCCGGCCGGGCGCACCTGCGCCTGTTCGCGGCGGCGATAAAGCTCGCCGGACAACGACCGCCCGACCATGGACCTGATGATCTTGTCGCGGTCGAAAGCACCTATGACATCGGTCACGATGTGCTCGCCATCGCGCAGGATGGTGATGCGGTCGGCGATATCGAGCGCCTCTTCCAGAGCATGCGAAATGAAGACGACAGATACGCCCCGCCCCTTCAAGCGTTGAACGAGCGCAAAGAAGTGATGCTTCTCCTCAGGCGTCAGCGTCGCGGTCGGCTCGTCGAAGATAATGATGCGGGCGTTGTGCCGTACAGCCCGCGCTATCTCGACCATTTGCTTCTTGGCGGCACCCAGCGACGCCACCGTGGCCGTGGGATCGACATGGAAATTGAGGGACTGAAGGAATTGCTGTGCGGAGATGTATATGCCGCGCAACCGGTTGAGGAATTTCTCCTCACCCAGATACAGATTCTGCGCCACCGTCATCGAGGGGACCAAGGTGGTCTCCTGAAACACCATGGCAATGCCGCTTTGCAGAGCCACGGCGGGTGTCGCAAAAGTAGCCGGCTTGCCGTCGAGCTGGATCACGCCGGCAGTCGGTTGAACCACACCGGCCATGATCTTGGTCAGCGTCGATTTGCCCGCGCCGTTCTCGCCCAGCAGGGCATGGACCTCGCCCGGCAGCAGCGTAAAGTCGACATTCTTGACCACAGGAACGCCGCGATATTCCTTGGTGATCCCATGCATCTCAAGCAAGGGGTTCATGGCGCGTCTCCGGCCTGGGCCGCAGCATCGAGCGCGATGATCGCATTGCCGCCCTTGCTGGCCACCAGCACCCGATCGCCAAGATCGACGCAACTGGTCAAACCATGGCGTACGCCATCCGCGCGGCTGTGATAGCTGGCCACCGGCAGGAATTTGGCATCGAGGCGGATCAGCAGGCCGTAGGACCGGCTGGGCGCCCACGGCTTCAGGATGCCCAGCTGTTTGATCGCGCCACCTTGCAGCGGCTCGAGGAAGCTGCGCCCCGATGTCAGAGAGGGCGCGATCCAGTAGTCAGGCTCGACTTCGCGAAACATGTCGGCGCAGAAGTCACGTTCGTGCAGCACGAACTCAACCAGCCGGCTGCGCGGCGCGAAAACACACAGCCAATACCCGCCTCCAACCGCCGGCGCCAACCGCGCCGGATAACCGGGAAGATTGTCGAGCAGCGGCGTGTCGGATGACCGGGCGGAAACGACCCGATGCCGCCAGCTTTCAGAAATGGCGATCTCGCGGGCACTGTCGGCCGCGAGCCCATAGGGAAAGGCCAGCCCATCGGCAAGGCATGTGGGCGCTCCACCGGCCAAGTCGATCCGCCATACCGAACCGCTGGCGTTGAGTTGCATCAGATCGTGCTTCCAGTTCAGCGGCGCGTTCTGCCGCGAGCCGTGGCACACGATCAGCGTTCCGCCATCGATCAGCAGCGCCGTGGGACAGGAGGGTTTCGCGCCGACCTCCGCCAAGCGCTGGCCTTTGCGCGGCCCCGCAGCGAATAGAATGGCGCCGTCGTTCAGGCCGGCAATCACAGTCCCTTCCGCACTCGCGGCCAGACAAGTGACCGGATGATCGAATGTAGCGATGGTTTCCGGCCGCGGTGTCGTCGCCGCCGGATCGAACGACAGCACGGCGGCGCCGTTCGAAAAGAAGATGTTGCGCCCGTCGAAGACCAGATTGTCGGGCGCTTCGATCTCAAGCACCAGCGTGGCCACCTCGATCGCCTGGTTCGGCCTGATCGCGCCATCCATTGGGGGCAGCGTGATGGCGGCACTTCCCGCGCCCCGGAAGCGATCGATCGCGCGACGGATCGGCCCCATGATCATCGCACAGGCCCCCAATAGTGGTCTTGGGCAGTCCAGTTCGGGTCGGCGCCGGGGATGCGATACTTGCCAATGCGGTTGTTATAGATGCCGCCGATATAGAGGTGCCCGCGATGCTCGCGCATCGAGGTAATCATCGGGTGATTCTGGCCGCCAAGATCCCACAGCGCGTCCAAGATGTTGCCCTGCTCATCGAATTTGACGACGCAGCCCGTGTTGATGTTGGGGAACAGCCACTCGTCCATAGGGATGCGGCGCGCCATGCGGCGGCGGAACCCGGGCTTGCGCAAAGCCAGATCGAGCACCGGCGTCCGCATCCCGACCAGGGCGAGCCAGTAGTTGCCGTCCGACGCCCGATTGACGTTGTCGGGATATCCGGGAAGTCCTTCAAGCACGACTTCGACCTTGCCGGCCTTCGGACCATCGAACCAATAGCGCAGCACACGGCAAGCCCAGGTTTCGTTGAGCAGAAGCGACTGGCCGTCCGACGCCATACAGATGCCGTTGGCGAGCCGGATATTGCGCAACACCGTACGCGTCGTACCGTTGCGCGGGTCATGGCAGATCACGCGGCCATTGGGCCGGCACTCGACGCCGTCAACCGCCCAATCCTGCGACTCATAGCGGATCGAGGCCTCGCTGAAGAAAATCCGACCATCGGGTGCGACATCAAGATCGTCGGCGAACCGCACGCGTGCGTCATCGACGATCGACCGCGGTGACCGGTTGGTCTCGTCCGTCATCTTGCGCACTTCGCCCTTGGGCGAAACGGCATAAAGACCCATACCGCCGACGCAGACCTGGATGTTGCCCTCGCGGTCGAAGGCCATGCCCAGCGGGTGCCCACCGATATGGGCGAAGATTTCCGACCGTTTGTGATCCGGCCCGAAAAACTTGATGATGTCGCCGTGGCGCGATCCACAATAGAGATTGTTGTCGCGATCGAGGATCACATCCTCCGGACCCTCGATCTGGTCGAGGCCGATGACTTCTACATTGCGCAGCTTGTCATTCAGCGCATAGGGCGAGCCCGAATCAGGCAGCGTCGATGGCCGCGGCGGAAGCTGGAAATAGGTCGGCGACACATAGACCTTCGATAGGACTTTGTGCCGGTTCTTGAACCAGCGCACATCAATCGAAACCGCCAGAAGCAAAATCGCGCCGAGAAACATCGACGTCGCGCCGCTCTGGAAGCCAAGCCGCACCAGCCCATTGGTGATCACGAGAACGATGATTGCACCGAGTATGCCCTTGGCGACCGATCCGCGGCCGCCGCCAAGGCTGTTGCCGCCGAGAACCGCCGCCGTCAAAGCGCCGATATCGAGCCCGACGCCGGTGTCCGCACCGGCGCCACCCAGACGCGCCGCGTAGAGAAATCCGGCGATCCCCGCCAAGGCGCCAGACAGGATATAGGTCATGCACACGGTGCGGCGCACCGGGATGCCGATATTGAAAGCCGAGCGCCGCGATCCTCCCACGGCGGCCACATGCCAGCCGGGGCGCGAGCGGCTCAGGAAAATATGAACGACGATCGCGATCGCTGCCGCAACGACGAAGCTGAACGGCAAACCAAGCATCGTCCCGTCGCCGATGTATTCCCACAAATCGGAATCAGGTGTGGCGCCGGAAATCGGTACGGAAAATTTCAGCAACAGGATATCGACGACGGCACGCACCATGATCAGCGTAACCAGCGTCGTCAGGAAGGCGCGCAGACGCAGATAGCCGACCAGAATGCCGTTGATCAGGCCGACGGCGCCGGTGGCCAGAATGGTGCAGATGAGCGACGTCCAGACCGGCCAGCCCAGAACGTTCATGGCGATCAGGCCGACGATATTGGCGAGCGCGAAATTCGAGCCGACGCTAAGGTCGATGCCGCCGCCCAGCATCACGATCAGCAAGCCGATAACGATCAGAAGGAACTCGCCGAGTTGGCGGGCTGCGGTGATTAGGTAACCGAGGGAATAGAAGTCTTGGATCGCCGCGCCGAAGACGAGGACGGTCATCAGCAGAAAGAAGAGCGGGATGAGGTTGTCGGTCCACCGCTTGGATAGGATTTCGCCAACGACGTGATCCGGCACGAAGCGATAGCGCCAGCGCACGAAGGCATCAGTACCGGCCATGAACAGAAACCTCGATCTTTTTCGCACAGGAGGGCGGCCGGAGCGAGCCGGCCGCCCACAATCCAATCAGGACTTCGGAAGGTCCTTCATGTTCCAGCACGTGTCAGGCTTCAGGCTCGCCTTGGTCAAAATCTGATTCGGCGTATAGAGCGAAACCTTGATCGTGCCCGGCTTCAGCTTGCTCTGGAACAGGGTTTTGATGATGTCGCCCATATCGGCGGCCTGGCGCGGCACGTCGAAGCTGACATATTCATCGAAGTTCCCGTTCTCGAGATTGTCGCAGGCCATCTTTTCGCCGCCGCCGTTGGTGACGACATAGACGCTGCCGGTCTTGTTCGCCTCGCGGATGGCGGCGGAACTGCCGATCGCCATGCCGTCCCAGAAGCTGATCAGACCGCACAGATCCGGGTTCTGCTGCAAGACCGTCGTCGTCAGAGCCTTGGCCTTGCTGGCATCCCAATCCGCCGCCTGGTTCGAGACGACCTTGATTTCGGGATGCTTGGAGAAGACGTCGAGGATCGGTCCGATCTGATAGACGCTCGTAGCGGCGGTCAGCACGCCCTGAACGATTGCAACCTTGCCCGAAGTGCCGGCGCCGCATTTTTTCACCAGTGCATTGGCCTCGGCCTCACCTACTTTCAGCCAGTCGGCGCCGACATAGCCGTCGGTCGAATAGCTGGAGCGCATGTTGACCTGAACGATATAGATGCCGGCCTTCTCCGCCTTTTCGTTCAGACGCGCATAGGACTGGACGTCGGGATTATGCACGACGATCAGATCGGGCTTTTCAGCGATCAGTTCGGTCAGCGCCTGGGCGCCGGCGTCGGTGCTCCAGTTCGGGTCGCGGATCGAGAAGGTACCGCCATTACTCACCACAGTCTGGCGAACGCCGCTGGTCCAACCTTCGGCGAGATCGAAACCCATCGCCAACGGCAAGAAAACGACCTTCTTGCCCTTCATAGCATCGACATAAGGGGCCCGGCCCGGATCGACCAGACCATCGGCCATCGCGACCGATGAACTCAAGACAAAACTCGCGCAGAGCGCTGCTAACAATTTACCGCGTACCATAGTTTCCTCCTCCGTGTTCGAGACTTTATTGTCGTTGAATTGATGGGATCGCGGCCGCACCGGTTGGCGGTCGCACGCTCAGATATCCCCCTGCTGACTGGTTTGTTCATCACGTGGGTTGATCGCGCTGTCGACCAGGATCGCCACGAGAAGAATGGCGCTCTTGATCAGATTCTGGAGCGTGAAGGGAATATCGAGGATGGTCATCCCGTTGAGCAGGATGCCGATCAGCAGCGTGCCGACAATCACGTTGCGAATGCCGCCCTTGCCGCCGCTCAGCCCGATACCGCCGACCACGACGACAAGAATGACGTCGTAGATCAGCGTCGAATTGACCACGCGCGAGTTCATGCTGGTCACCGCAGCGGCAGTGACGATGCCCGCGATGAATGCGATCAGGGACGACAGCGCATATTGAATGACGATCATCGGGCGTGTCGGGATACCTGTGATGCGTGCCGCCAGATAATTTTCGCCCATCAAATAGAAAAAGCGGCCGATCTTCGTGTATTTAAGACCGAGATAGGCGACCGCGCAGACGACGGCGAAGAACAACACCGCTATCGGAATCTGAGCCACATGCATACGACCGATATCGGCGATCCATGTCGATGTGGTCGGCAGATAGATGATGTCTTGATTGAAGAGTTGCGAACGTCCAAAGCCGTAGACGAAGGCGCCCATGGCCAAGGTCGCGAACAACGCCGGAACCTCGACATAAGCAATGAAAAAGCCGTTGAGAAGGCCGACGCCGATCGAGAATCCGACGCCCAACCCGAAGGCCGCGGCAATCGGCACGCCCTGGTTCATCATGTAGAGAACCCAGGCGACGGGAATCGCCATCGTCGCAACGATCGACAGGTCGATGCCGCGCCCGATCACCACGATCGCCATACCAACACCGAGAATGCCGAGCACCGAAACACTTTGCAGAAGCGAAAGCAGATTGACCGAGGTCAGGAAGCGGTCGAGCGTCACCGCAAACAGCAGGAACAGCGCGACCGTGATCGCGAAGACGATTCGTTCCTGGGTGAAGTGTGCGCGCTGAAGAAGACCGCCCATCATCATGCGCCTGCGCGGGGGTGCGTCACGACATGTGCGATCACGCTTGGTCGCAGCGATGCAAAGCGGCAAACCGCTCCTGACACGTCCCGTCCTCCCCAATATCCGGCTTGTACGCCAGGTCGTTTTTGGTAATACTGGTCAGACCATTACGACCACAGAGCAAATGCTACTGTCAAGAGTCGAGTGGACGAGGAGGAATGGTGATCGGCTATGTCGTCCAACGACTGTCACCGTTCAGCGCCAGCGACGGTCTTGCTATAACTGCGCCGCGACTCGTCCCGGGGTTCTTCGTACTCACGCGTCAGATTGGCGTCGGGCACGCAGGAGAAGATTTTTGATATTCAAGCCGATCACGTTGCCTCCTACATTGCGCCTGTCGGATGTCATTGCCCGCCAGCTCGAACACATGATCGTCGAGGGTCGGCTGCGTCCTGGCGAAGGGCTTCCCTCGGAACGAGAGCTAGCGAAACAGATCGGTGTGTCCCGTCCATCGTTGCGGGAAGCCCTCTCCGAGCTGCGTTCCCGCGGCCTGATCGAGCCGGCGCGCAACGGTGGCGCGGTGGTCACCGAACTGACCAAGGCCACAGTCACCGAACCGCTGTCGCAAATGCTGGAACGGCACCCGTCTGCGATTCGCGATCTGATCGAAATGCGCGTCGTGATCGAAGCACATGCCGCTTCTCTGGCGGCGGTACGGGCGACCCGGGCAGATCTGGATAAGCTTCAGGCCGCGTTGGACGCACAGATGCAGGGCCGCTCCAAAAACATCGCCACGCTGGCCAAACGCGATCTCGACTTCCATCAGTCGATCGCCGAGGCTTCGCATAATATCGCGCTTGTGCATACGACCCACGGGCTATCGAAGTTGATCAAGGTCTTCGTGCAACGCGGCTATGAGATCATTCTGTCGTCGACGAATGCCAAAGAAGGCAAGATCGACGTCGAACAGCAACATCTCGATATCCTGGAGGCGATTCGCGCGCGCGATCCCGAGGCGGCACGCCGCGCGGCCTATGCACATGTGCGCTCTACCGAAAATGTATGGACCGCCGTGCCCGATGCCGCGCCGCGATCCCCCTTGCCGGCGGTCATGTCGTGAGCCGTCGCGGATCGCCCGCTCCATGAACGCTCCCGTTTCTCCGCGCAACGCCTCGGTCCAGATCGTCGTCGAGCAATTGCGCGCCCGGCTCGGCGATCGCATTTCGACATCGGCGGGCATCCGCGACCGGCACGGCAAGGATGAAAGCTATCACGCCGCAGCGCCGCCCGATGCCGTGGTGTTCGCCCAGACGACCGAAGAGATCGCCGATGTGGTCCGGCTCTGCGCACAGCACAAGGTGCCGGTGATTCCGTTCGGCACGGGTACGTCCCTCGAAGGTCATGTGGCCGCGCTCGAAGGCGGTATCTGCATCGACGTGTCGCAGATGAACAAGGTTCTGCGCGTGTCGCCCGCCGACCTCGACTGTACGGTCCAGGCCGGCGTGACGCGCAAGCAGCTCAACGAATATTTGCGCGACACCGGCCTCTTCTTCCCGATCGATCCCGGCGCAGATGCGTCGCTGGGCGGGATGACGGCGACACGCGCCTCGGGCACCAACGCCGTCCGCTATGGCACGATGCGCGAAAACGTCTTGTCGCTGACGGTGGTTCTGGCCGACGGCCGCATCATTCGCACGGCGCGGCGCGCACGGAAATCGGCGGCAGGCTACGACCTTACCCGGCTCTTCGTGGGCTCCGAGGGTACGCTGGGCGTGATCACCGAGGTTACGCTGCGGCTTTACGGCATACCCGAATCGATGATGGCGGCCGTCTGCCCCTTCCCGTCCATAGAAGCGGCGGTCGACACGGTTGTCGCCACCATTCAGGCTGGCGTGCCCGTCGCCCGCATCGAACTGCTCGATGCCAAGCAACTGGACGCAGTCAACAAATACGCCAAGCTCGATTATGTCGTCGCCCCGACGCTGTTCTTCGAATTCCATGGCACCGCCCGCGGCGTCGAGGAGCAGGTGGGCATCGTCAAAGATCTGGCCGGCGAGAATGGCGGGCGCGACTTCCGCTGGGCGGAGACTCCGGAGCAGCGCAGCAAGCTGTGGAAAGGCCGGCACGACGCCTATTACGCGGCGTTGGCCCTGCGGCCCGGATCGACCGGATGGGCGACCGATGTTTGCGTGCCGATATCGCGCCTGGCCGAATGCATCGCCGAAACCAAACGCGACCTGGACCAATCCGATTTGACATCGGTGCTCTTGGGGCATGTGGGTGACGGCAATTTCCATGTGGCCTTCATTCTCGACCCAAACAAGCCGGAAGAATTCGCGGAAGCGAGCCAACTCAATGAACGAATGGTTCAACGCGCCATTGTCATGGATGGAACTTGCACCGGCGAACACGGCGTCGGGAGCGGCAAGATCGACTTTCTCGTCGCCGAACACGGTGAGGGTGTCGAGGTGATGCGCCAGCTCAAGCACACGCTGGACCCGGACAACATCATGAATCCGGGAAAGATCCTCAGATTCTAGAGATCGGGCGCTGATCGGCGCGCACGGCACCGCTTCCCATCGCCGGTCCAAAGGAAAAAGCAAAGCATGTCTCTCGACCGGGCCATCAACATTGCCGATCTCCAGCACCTGGCCAAAAAGCGTCTGCCGCGGATGACCTACGACTATATCGAGGGCGGCTGCGATGACGAACTGGGCTTGGTTGAAAATGAAGCCGCGTTCAATCGCTATCGTCTTATCCCGCGCTACCTGGTCGATGTTTCCGAGCGCGACCTGACCGCGCCGCTGGCGGGCCGCACCTTCGCCATGCCCTTCGGCATCGCGCCGACCGGGAATGCGGGCATGTTCCGGCACGACGCCGATCGGCTGCTTGCCACCGAAGCGGCGGCGGGGAATGTGCCGTTCATCTTGTCCGGCGCCAGCAATGCCTCAATCGAAGAGGTGATGAAAGTGGCGCCGGATCACGCGTGGTTCCAGCTCTATGGCACGCGCAGCTTCGCCACCTCCGAGGATTTGATCCGCCGCGCCGCCGATCTGGGTGTGCAGACGCTCGTCCTATCGGTCGATGTCCCGACGCATTCGAACCGAGAGCGCAACCGCCGCAGTGGTTTTGTGCATCCGCTCAAGATCACGCCGTCGATGGTCATCCAGGCGCTCATGCATCCCGGCTGGACGCTGGACTATTTCGGCCATGGCGGCCTCCCCTTTATGGGTAATTTCCGACCCTACGCGGGAAAAGATGCGTCACCCGCGCGTGTCGCCGATCTGTTTGTAGAGCAGTTTCCAGCGCCCACCCTAACCTGGACGTTTCTGGAACAGGTCCGCCGACTGTGGCCGCGCCAGCTCTTCGTGAAAGGCATCATGCATCCCGACGACGCGATCCACAGCGTCGAAGTCGGCGCCGACGGGATTATCGTCTCCAACCATGGCGGTCGCCAACTCGACCGCGCCCAGTCGCCGCTTGACGCATTGCCTGCCATTCATGCCGCCGTTGGTGAACGGGCCGAAATCGCGCTGGATGGCGGTATTCGCCGCGGGTCCGATATCGCTATCGCTCTGTGTTTGGGAGCGCGTTTCGTCTTCTCGGGTCGTGCGACACTGTACGGCGCCGCTGCCGCAGGACGTCCAGGAATCAAAAAGGCACTCGATATTTTCGCCCGAGAGTTCGCCCTGATTCTGGCGCAGATCGGCTGCCCCAAAACGACGAACCTCAATCCACAGTTTATTGCACGCGGTAACGAAGCCTAACTGCCTTAGCGGGCAACCGATCTATGCCGCAGTTTGGAATGAGCGTGGCCAGCCGGGGATACGCGTTTCCGATAAGGCAGGCCGCCTTCTCCCGTTTGCGTCTGCGGCCGCGGGCTTGAAGTGAAGCTCGAATCGGCGCCATCGTCGTTTTGGCCAAGCTTATTCGAACACCTACGCCGTCCTGATTGCTGCCGAGCTTAACGCAGAACCCGAGCGCCTGATGCACACCGCTTGAGGGGCCCCCGACGAATGATCAGTCATCAGTAAATGGCCGATAACACGGGCTGCGAGCCCTTCTTATGTCTCCTTCGCCGGGGAGCCAATTCCCAATCGCTCCGATAGAACTCTGGAGTAGTTTTCGCCGAGTGAGAAGTCGGTGGCAGTAAATGCTCACTCTCTTTGAAGCTACACGCCGGCGCTTTCCCCCGCGCGGGCTGGAGCCGGGCCGAAGTCCATATCGGCCAGGCGCTCACGCCATTGCTGATCAAATCTTTTGAGCGCGGCCAGTTTGACCGGCCCAAATCCGCGGACCATATCGGGTGCGGAAGCTAAGGCAACAGCGGCAGCTTGGTTTTGTCCGCTCAGTTGCAACGAAATTTTGGCAAGGCCCTCTTCATAGGTCTTGATCAATGCCCGCTCCAAGCGTCGCTCGGTCGTGGCGCCGAAAGGATCGAACCGCGTTCCCCTGAGACACTTCAAGCGAGCGAGCAACCGAAAAGCCGGTAGCATCCAACCGCCGAGCGCGATTTTCCGCGGGCGACCTAGGTTTTCATCGAAGCGCGCGAGCAGCGGCGGCGCGAGATGAAAGGCAAGCGAGATCTTGCCGTCGAAGGTTGCGTCCAACTCCTTGCTAAATTCCGGAGCGTTGAAGAGGCGAGCGATCTCGTACTCGTCCTTATACGACAGAACCTTTGCGTAATTGATCGCTACGGCTCGCGTCAAGGTCTCGGTCCCGGTCACACGCTCTTCAAGCGCTCTGATCTGCGTGACCGCGGCTACATATTTTTGCGCCCAGGCCCGATGCTGATATGCAGTCAGATGTGCGATCCGATGGGCGATCAACGCGTCGAGACTCATCTCGGCGCGCGGGCTCCCAGCCCTGTTGCCGTCGAGCAGCGACGCGCATTCATCGGGATAAGCGGCGGCATAGCGCCCCCACGCGAATGCCTGAAGGTTGAAGGCGACCGCGACACCGTTGAGCTCGGTCGCGCGCCGCAAAGCGGCTTCCGACACCGGCAACAAGCCGCGCTGATAGGCAGCACCCACCATCATCATATTGACGGCGATCGCGTCGCCGAGAACCTTAATCGCCAGCGCATTGAAATCGATACGCGTCGCCCCTGCTCGTGTCATTCGCGCAATCTGTTTCAGGCATCGCGCGGATTGAAAGTCGAAGTCGCGGTCCCGGACGAAATCCGCAACCGGGGTGATATGCGTATCAATGACGACATTCGTGCGAACGGAGGACAGCAGATTGGCGCAATCAGGAGAGGTCGCGACCACCATGTCGGGCGCCAAAAGAAGATCGGCTTCTCCCGTCGGCGTTTTCGGAGCCAAGACGAGGTCGGGATCGAGGGACAAGCGGATGTGGCTGATGACCGCCCCACCCTTCTGCGCAAGCCCGGCCATATCGAGCACTGTGGCACCCAACCCGTCGATATGCGCGGCCATCCCCAGTAGATGTCCGACCGTTAGGACGCCCGTCCCACCGACGCCCGCGACAGCGATGTTGTAAGGGCTCGACCGACCACCCTCCTCTACAGGGATCGGATCGGGCAAAGGCTTGTCCGGCAAGCCGATACCGTTGCCCTTGCGCACGGCGCCGCCCTTTACCGTGACGAACGAGGGGCAGAAGCCCTTGAGGCATGACAGATCGGAATTGCACGCCGATTGGTTGATCGCACGCTTGCGGCCGAATGCCGTTTCTAGCGGATCGATGGCAATGCAGTTGCTTTGAGTCGAACAGTCGCCACAGCCCTCGCACACAGCCGGATTGATGTAGACGCGCTCCTCCGCCTTGGGCGCTAGGCCGCGAGACCGTTTGCGGCGCAGTTCCGTCGCGCAGCTCTGGTCATAGATGATCGCCGTGCAGCCGGGTAGTTGCCGCAGCGTATCCATCACCCGGTCGATCGCATCGCGTGTGTCTACGATCACGCCTGGGGCGAGGAGGGCTGGCGGATGGCGGTCTGGGTCGTCGGAAAGGAGATAGATCGTCTGGATGCCCTCGTCGCGCAATTGGTGGCTGAGCTGCGGTACGGTCAATTGGCCATCGACCGGCTGGCCACCGGTCATGGCGACTGCGCCGTTAAACAGTATCTTGTAGGTGATGTTGACGCCGGCCGCGATCGACTGCCGGATAGCGAGAATGCCGCTGTGAAAATAGGTTCCATCGCCGAGATTGGCGAAGATGTGGCGTTCCGTCGTGAAGGGCGCGGTTCCGACCCATGGCACCCCCTCGCCGCCCATCTGGGTGAACGCGCCGGTCCGCCGATCCATCCACTGCGCCATGAAATGACAGCCAATACCCGCCAGCGCGCGGCTGCCTTCAGGCACGCGCGTCGACGTGTTGTGGGGACACCCGGGACAATAGTGCGGCAGGCGTGCTAGGGGCGCGACGACGCTCTGCAGCGCCACGTGCCTCGCCCGCAATTCCTTCAGCCGCCGCTCGATATGCGTATGAAACCCCTCCGGCATCTCAAGCCGCAGCAGACGTGCCACCAGGGTTTCGGCGATGATGTCAGCCGAAAGTTCGTGATCCAATGGCAAGCACGGCACCTCGTGCTCGTCGAACTTGCCGACGATCCGCGGCCGCACGTCGCTGCGCCAATTGAACAGGTGTTGCTTGATCTGGTACTCGATGATCTCGCGCCGCTCCTCGACGACCAGAACCTCTTCCAGCCCCTCGGAGAACGCACGAACGCGTACGGGCTCCAGAGGCCATGGCATGCCGATCTTCAACAGCCGCAGTCCCAGCGCTTCGGCCATCGCCGCGTCGATACCCAGAAGGTTCAGCGCCTCGCGAACCCCCTCGAAAGCCTTGCCCGACGCGACGATCCCATAGCGTGCCCGTTTGGCATCCATTGCGACCCGGTCAACGCCATTGGCCCGCGCAAACGCGATCGCGGCATAGCCCTTGGAGGTCTGCAAACGATGGTCCTGCGTCCAACGGTCATCAGGCCAGCGCAGGTTCAATCCACCGGGCGGCAATTCGAAATCGATGGGGCTCGAGAGCTGAAGCGCCTCCAGGCCGAGATCGACCGTCGCGCTGGTCTCGACTGTGTCGGCGATCACCTTCATACCGACCCAACACCCGGAATACCGCGACATGGCGATACCAATCAGGCCCATGCGCACGAATTCATGCACTGTAGACGGATAGAGCACCGGCATCAGCGCCGACATAAAAGCGTGGTCACTCTGGTGAGGGATGGAGGACGACTTTGCGCTGTGGTCGTCGCCCGCCAGACAAAGCACGCCTCCATGGGGCGCACTCCCGGCGGCATTGCCGTGCTTCAACACGTCGCCAGACCGGTCGACGCCGGGGCCCTTGCCATACCAGATGCCGAATACGCCATCCTTCGCCGCACCGGGCGAGAGATGAAGCTGCTGGCTGCCCCAGATCGCTGTGGCGGCCAGTTCTTCGTTGACGGCGGGGCGGACGACAATGCCATTGGCGTCGAGCAACTTATGCGCTCGTTGCAGGGCCTGGTCGTAGCCACCGAGGGGCGAACCGCGGTAGCCAGAAATGAAGCCGCCGGTGTTGAGCCCGGCGGCTTTGTCGCGCGCGATTTGGATGAGAGGAAGTCGGACGAGCGCTTGAAGGCCGCTCATGAACACCGAACCAGAAGATCGGGTGAACGGATCGTCAAGGGCCGCATCGAAGTGTTTCATGATCCGCGCTCCCAACCGCAAACCGATGGGTTCAGGCTAGCCGCGCACCGTGGGGGAGAGGTTTCACATTTGTGCTCGAAGCACCGCAGCATTAGGATAAATTCTTAAAATATGATATTATTTTAGGATAAGTATCCTAGTACGGAGATGATCATGGCCGACGAGGTCGACGACATCGACCGCAGCATCCTGCGGGCCTATCAGCGGGCGCCGAACATCTCCATGGAAGAACTGGGACGCAAAGTCGGGCTGAGCCATACGCCTTGCTGGCGGCGCGTGCGTCAGTTGGAAGCATCCGGCGTGATCAGCGGGCGAAGCCTTGACCTCGACCGCGAGGCCCTGGGCTTGGACGTCGTGGTTCTGGTCCAGGTTCGCCTGAAGCAGCACGACGAACGCACTTTACTCGATTTCGAGAAACGCGTTCAACAACAGCCCGAGATCATGGACTGCTATTCCGTCGCTGGTGATCACGATTATTTTCTTCGGGTCGTCTGCAAAGGCGCGAAGGATTACGAGGTCCTGCTTAAGAAAACACTGTTGCATCTGCCGGGGATCGGCTCCGTCAATTCCCACTTCGCCATGAACGAAGTGAAGCACACGAATCGACTGCCGATTTGACCGTCAGATCGAACGCAAGAAGCCGCCGTCGCATGCGATCGCTTGGCCGTTGATGTAGCCTGCCTGCTCCGACGCCAGAAAAGCAGCGAGCGCGCCGAATCCTTCCGGACGCCCCAATCGCAGGGCGGGAGCGGCTTGCGCGATTTTCTCGTTGTCGATCCCGAGTTCGGTCAGGTGCGGCTGCCGGATTGGCGGCGTCTAGCATCAGAGTCTTGGGCGGCAGGCTTTCCAGTGTCTCCCCTCGCCTCCGCGTGCAGGTGTTGATCTTCGGCCAAGAGCTGATCGAGCAAAGCCTGCGTCGCCTCGGTCACGGGCATGCGATGCGGCACCGCGATCCGCAATTGCCGCGTGCCCCAGCTATCCGACAAGGGAATCGCCTTGGTGCGGCCGGCGGCGCCCGACGCTAAGAGTCCTTCGGGCTGAATCGTCAGACCGAGGCCGGCATCGACCAAACTGAGCGCGCCTTCCTTGGCGGCGACCCGGTATCTCCAATTGAGGTCGCGCTCGAAGCGATCGGCCATGCCGCTGAGCACGCCGGTCAGCGCGATCATTTCTGGTGGCAGGATCAGATCGTCGCCGAGAATCTCTGCGAACGACAGCGCGTCGCGCCCCGCGAGCGCATGATCCCAGGGCAGAACGACCATGAGCCGGTCGGAGCGGAACGGATAGGTATCGACACCATCCTCGACGGCGTCGCTGGTCGCCCAATAGACGGCGATTTCGACCGCGCCGGTCATCGCGGCGCGCAACACATTGCGATTCGTGTCTTCGCGCAACTGGACCTCGACCAGCGGGAACTGCCGCGCGAATTCGCCGATCGCTCCGGACACGAACTGAACCAATGCCGCATCCGTCACGCTGACGCGCACATGACCGCGGACGCCGTCGGCGAACTCAGCAACCTCGCGGCGCAAGGCATCCAGCGTGTCGAAAATCCTCCGCACGTGCCGTACCACCACCCGGCCCGCGGGCGTCAAAACCACGCCGTCGCGTTCGCGGTAGAACAGTTTCACGCCGACCATGTCTTCGAGATCTTGAATGCGCTTCGTCACGGCCGAGGCGGCGATATTCTCGCGGACCGCCGAGCGGCCCAGCCGGCCCTCTTCCTCGATGGTGAGGAACAGGCGCAGGGTCAAAAGATCGACCCGACGGATCAACGAGCTCAGATTAAGTTCGCTCACGCGTTTTCTCCCTCGTCCGATGAGCGACCTTTTCGGTCTTTTCCACTCGTTAACGACTTTTCCTACTGACCAGTATACGCGCCTTCGCCATCAGCGGACAAAAGCATTCTATCGGCATTTTCTGCAATTCTTCCAGAATGATGGTGGGGTTCGCCTAAGGCGATTGGCGTTGCGGCTATGGCCTTTCTAAGCTCTCCTATCACGCGGCGTCGCCATAAGCCGCAAACCGGTTCACAAGCCCTCGGGAGGGGACCATCATTTCGGGAAACCAACCCGCCCTGGCGGGCGAATTCGATTATGTGATCGTGGGCGCCGGTTCGGCCGGGGCCGTTCTCGCCAACCGATTGTCCGAGGACGGGCGGTTCTCCGTTTGTCTTCTCGAGGCCGGACCGCCACCCGACAGCATGTTCATCGATATCCCCGCCGGCTATATCAAGACGCTGTTCAACCCGAAATACACTTGGCCGTTTCGCACCGAACCGAGTGCGGGTGCGAACGACCGCTCCATCGCCACGGCCCAGGGCCGGACCTTAGGCGGATCGAGCGCGATCAACGGTCTGGTTTACAACCGGGGCCAAGGGCGCGATTTCGACAGCTGGGCGCAGATGGGCAACCGCGGCTGGAGCTATTCTGAGGTCCTGCCCTACTTCAAACGCGCCGAACGCCGTGTCGGCGCCGGCGATCCGACCTATCGTGGGTCCGACGGGCTGCTGAGCGTGACCGATCTCGATTGGAAACATCCGGTCTGCCAAGCCTTCGTCGAAGGTGCGGTCGGTTTGGGCATCCCGCTGAATCCCGACTACAACGGCGCGCAGCAGGCGGGTGTCGGCTACTACCAGCGCACCATTTTCAACGGCAAGCGCGTCAGCACCGCGCGCGCTTTTCTCGATCCCGCCCGCAAACGTTCGAACCTCGACATCCGCACGCATGCGCAAGCCACCGGCATCGTCATCGACAACCGGCGCGCGACCGGCGTGCGCTATGCCGCCGACCGTAGCCGATCGGATGAAAAGCTGGTCCGGGCGCGGCGCGAAGTGATTGTGTGCTGCGGCACCATCAACACGCCGCGGCTGCTGCAGGTCTCCGGTATCGGGTCCGCCGAGGTTCTGGCCGGGATCGGCGTT
>DASXEH010000004.1:0-1857 GCA_036490215.1 Magnetospirillaceae bacterium | reverse complement strand
CGGCCCGATGCACACGCTCTCGTCGGCGAGGCGCACATGCATGGCATCGGCATCGGCGGTGGAATGCACCGCCACGGTGGAGATGCCCATTTCCTTGCAGGCGCGGTTGATGCGAAGCGCGATCTCGCCGCGATTGGCGATGAGGATTTTTTCGAACATCAGCTGATGATCATCAGCGTCTGGCCGAACTCGACCGGCTGCGCATCTTTGATGCAGATTTCGGTGATCTTGCCGCCGCGCGGCGCGAGGATCGGGTTCATTGTCTTCATCGCCTCGACGATGAGGAGCGTGTCGCCTTCTTTAACTGTGCTGCCGACCGTCACGAAAGGCGGTTTTCCCGGTTCGGGTGAGAAGTAGACGGTGCCAACCATAGGGGAGGGCACGGCGCCAGCCGGCGGGCCGGATGGCTTTGTGGCTGCCTCAGAAACGGGTGCGGCAGGCGCGACGGGCGCGGTCGCCATCGGCGCACCGTGCGAAACCAGGTGCGTTGCCTGGCGGGAGACACGCAGCCGCATACCGCCCTGTTCAACCTCAATCTCGGTCAGCCCCGTCTCGGAGAGCAGGCTGGCAAGCTCGCGAATCGCGGCAGCGTCGACAGCGGCCTTCGATTTGCCGCCATTCGCCAGCCGCTCCCCGATCTGCTTCATGCCTTTCATGCTCATGCTCGATGTTCCTTGAGGTAACGGGCCAACGCATCGACGGCTGCAACATATCCGTCAGGGCCGAGCCCGCAGATCACGCCTGTCGCCACTTGGGAGATATAGGAGCGGCGCCGGAAAGTTTCGCGTGCATAAGGGTTTGAGAGGTGAACTTCAATCAAAGGTTTAGCTAGCGCGCGGCAGGCGTCCAGCAAGGCGACGGACGTGTGCGTGTAGGCGCCGGCATTGAGGATGACGGCGACGGCCTTCTTGCGGGCTTCGTGTAGCCAATCCACCAGCTCGCCTTCGTGGTTGGACTGGCGAAATTCGACCCCTAGCCCGTGTGTTTTTGCGCGAGCGGAAACCAGCTTGCCGATCTGGGCGAGGGTCGTATGGCCATAGACCTCCGGTTCCCGCTCGCCGAGCAGGTTGAGGTTCGGACCGTTGAGGACATAGAGGACGGCGGCTCGGGGGGCCAAATGAACTCCAGGGATGGCTGCTTCGAGCCTTATAGTGCCCCCGAGGCCGAACGAAAACCATTGGCTGGCGGGCGCGATGCGATGCACGACGACTTAGTAAATGTCATCCCCCCGCCAAGCACGAAGCGGTCCAAGCGGCGCTGGTCGATGTTCTAGGCACCCCACGGCCCGATGCCGTCATATCGATGAAGAGACCGGCATCGCGGTGACGCATTTCATCGCCCAGCGGCCGCCTGTTCGACGGCGAGCGCCTTTGGCTCATCGACTGGGAGTCGGCGTATCGCGACGATGCGCTGGTCGATGTCGCCATCATGCTCGACAATTTTGCACCCACATCCCAACTGCAAGATATCTTGCTGCAGGCCTGGCTCGGCCGCCGGCCGGAAGCGTCGCTCGTCAGTCGTCTCGCATCGATCCGCGCGCTGACTCGGCTGTATTATGCGGGCGTCCTGCTCAGTGCTTCCGCGATGCAGCCCGAACCCAATGCGATCGCGATCTCTCGGTTCCGAGCCGTGATGATTTCGTCATGCGGCGCGCGAGTGCGCCGGTTCGACAGATGTCGTTCATGTGATGGGCAAAATGTATCTTGCAGGCTTTCTGTCTGGCGGATGGGTGCCGCCGCTCGGAGCGGATTGACATCGGTGCCCGGGTGTTGACGATCCCCCATTCCCAGGGGCGCCCGAAAGGGCTGAGATCGCGAATGGTCGCGGATCCCTTTGAACCTGATCCGGCTCACACCG
>DASXEH010000079.1:0-5552 GCA_036490215.1 Magnetospirillaceae bacterium | reverse complement strand
CCATACATGCCGAGGCCGAAAAACGCCGAGTGACCGAACGAGACCATGCCAGTGTAGCCAATCAACAGATCTGACGACATTGCCAGCAGACCCCAGATCAGGATCTCGGTCAGGAAGCGGCGCCAGAACGGGGGCAGAACCAGCGGCGCCACGATCAGCACCGCCATGATGACGGCAAAGCCGGTCCAGTAGATCACGGTATGGCGGTCGAGTTTCTTCATTTGGGTGCCGCAAATAGCCCGGTTGGCTTGAACAGGAGCGTGAGGATCAGCACGACGAAGGAGACGATGACCGCCTGCGAGGGGTTCACCCAGATCGAGGCGTAGGCCTCCAGCAGGCTGATGAAGATAGCGGCCACCACCGACCCGCTAAGACTGCCCATGCCGCCGACCACCACGACGATGAAGGCCCTCAGCACCCAATCGAGACCCATGTTGTAGTCGACGCCGCCAAGCGGCGCGAACAGCACGCCGCTCGCCGCCGCCATCCCGGCGCCGAGCGCGAAGACGCCGGTCAGCACCAACGGCACCGGAATGCCCATGGCCTGCGCCATGACGCGATCCTGCGTGGTGGCGCGGATCCAGACGCCAAACCGGTTGTACTTGAGGAACAGCCAGAAGCCTCCGATGATCGCCGCCGACATCGCCGCGACCACCAGCCGGTACCAGGGATAGTCGAGGTAAAAGAGCGTGAAGTGGCCGGTAATCGGCGCCGCCAAGCGGCGCGAGTCGGGGCCGAACTCCCACAACGCGTAGTTCTGCAAGATGAGCGACAGGCCGAAGGTGACGAGGATCGTGTTGAGCGGGTCGCGCCCGATCAGCGGCCGCAAGATGACGGTCTGCAGGGCAGCGCCGAGGACGGCGATCACAAGGAAAGATGCAATCAGCGACAGCCAGAAGTTTCCCGTCGCCGTCATGACGATGACGCCGACAAAGGCACCGAGCATGAACAATTCGCCGTGCGCGAAATTGACCACGTCCATGATGCCGAAGATCAGCGTCAGGCCGGAGGCGACCAACGCCAGGATCATGCCGGTGACGATGCCGTTCACCGTCTGGATCAGGATGAGATCGAATGGGATGTCGTGGAAGAAGGCGACGAGCGCGTGCACCGTTACACCCCCAGAAACTGCTTGATGACGGCGTGCTCGATGCTGAGCTCGGACGCGGCGGAATGGTGGCGCACGGCCCCCTTCTCCATGACGTAGATACGCTGGCTGGCTTCCAGCGTCAGCGGCACGTTCTGCTCGACCAACAGAATGGCGACGCCCTCATTGTGCAGCACCTCGATGATCTCGCGGATCTGCGACACCATGCGCGGCATCAGACCTTCGGTCGGCTCGTCCAGCAGGATGATCTTTGGCTCCAGCATCATGGCGCGCGCGATCGCCAGCATCTGCTGCTCGCCGCCCGATAGCGTGCCGCCGGCCTGGCTGCGCCGCTCGGCAAGCCGCGGGAAATAGGTAAATGCCTTGTCGAGCAGTTCGCGCTTGCGTTCCTCGCTCACGCCGTGGCGATCGAGGCCGATGCGCAGGTTCTCCATCACCGTGAGCAGGCGGAAGATGCGCCGATCCTCAGGCACGTAGCCGATGCCCATGCGCGCGAGCTTATGCGGTGGCACGCCGGTAATGCTCTGCCCTTCAAGCAGGATATTGCCTGCGGCCGCGCTCACCAGTCCCATGATGGTCTTCAATGTCGTCGATTTGCCGACGCCGTTGCGGCCGAGCAGACCGACAACCTCGCCGCGACCGACGTGCAGCGACACACCGTCGAGGATGTGACTTTTGCCGTAATAGGTGTGCAGGTCCGTCACCGAGACCAGCGGCTGCGCGTTGGTGTCGGTTGCGTTCATGTCTTGAGATAGACCTCGAGCACCTTGGGGTTCTGCTGGATTTCCGCCGGTGTTCCCTCGGCGAGAATTTCGCCGTAGTGCAGCACGGTGATGCGGTCGGCCAGCCCCATCACCACCTCCATGTCGTGCTCGACGATGAGGATGGTGAGATTTTTGCCGATTTGCCGCACCAATTCCATGGTCTGGCGCGTCTCCGCCGCGCTCATGCCGGCGGTCGGCTCGTCGAGGCACAGCAATCGCGGCTCGGTGGCAAGCGCAATGCCGATCTCCAGATTGCGCTGCGCGCCATGCGAGAGATTTGAGGCGAGTTCGTCGCCCAGGTCGAGCAGGCCGACCGAGGCAAGGGCCGCTTCCGCGCTTTCGTTGATGTCGGCGAAGGCCGAATGGTGGGCGATCATGTTCCAGCCATGGCGGCGCGATTGCGCGGCGATGCGCACGTTTTCCAGCACGGTGGCGTTGGGCAGGATGTTGGTGATCTGGTAGGAGCGCGCGATCCCTTTTTGCGAGATCTTGTTCGAGGGCAGTCCGGTGACGTCCTCGCCGTTGAAAATGATGCGTCCGCCGGTCGGCGTTAGCACGCCGGTCAGGCAGTTGAAAAATGTACTCTTGCCGGCCCCGTTCGGCCCGATGATCGCGTGGGTCTTGCCGGCTTGCAGCTTGAAATTGACCTTAGAAAGCGCGGCAAGGCCGCCGAAACGGACGGTCAATCCTTCGGTCATGAGGATAGGGGGCGACGCCGCTCCCCGGCTCTCCGCCGGGGAGCGCTTGTCGATCGAGGTTTCCACGCTCACTTAGACTTTCGCTTGCGCATGTTCTTGCCCGAAAATTGGTTCCTACTTTTCGGGATTATGCGCTACGCCGCCGGGAACTTGCAGGCTGGCGGAACGAGGGTTTTGTCCTTCAGCACCGTCTCCTTGAGGTGGTAAGTCCCGTTGCTCACCTCGAAGATGAACTCGTTCAAGAAGGCCTGATGGTCTGCCTTGCGCAGCGTCTTCGGCCCCTGGATGAAATCCGGACCGGCTTCCATCTCAAGGCCTTCGAGCGCCTCGACCACCTTCATCGTATCCGCAGGACTTTGGAACTTCGCCTTCTCCATGCCGATCTTCAAGGCATTGAGCGCCTCGTAGTTCGACTGCACGTATTTATCCGGCAGCGGACCAGACGGATCGACTTTGGCCAGACGCGCTTTCGCCTCATTGAACCAGGCGTGGTGGTAGGGCGTGTCGAGTGTGCCCACGAAGATCGGGATGTAGCGGTTGATGGCAACGAAGCCGTCGATCTTGTGGCCGAGGCCGGGCAGATTGCTGGCTTCGGAAATGGAGCCGTCGCCGGCCCATTTGTACTTCTTGGTCAGGCCGAGATCGTAGGCCTGGTTGCCGATGGTCACGCCGTCCTTGCCGAAGAAGATTCCGAACAACCCGTCGAAATTGCCGGAAATTTTCGAAAGGAACGGCGTCATGTCGGCGGTGCCGAGAGGGATGCCCGTGGTGCCGACAACTTCGCCGCCGTTCTTCTTGATTTCGTTGGCGTAAGCGTCACGCGTCGACTGGCCCCACGAATAATCGGCATAAGCGAGGTGCCATTTCTTGCCCATCTTGGTGAGCGTGGGCGCGAAGGCGACCGCTTGCGCCGGCGCGAAGTCGTGAACACGGAAGCTGTAGCGATTGCAATGCGTGGTGGTCAGCGTGGTGTCGAGGCAGACGCTGATCATGTTGATGATCTTGGCCTCTTCCCAGACCGGCATGCAGGCAAGGCAGATATTGGACAGGAAGCCGCCGACATGGGCGTCGATCTTGTCCTCCTGCACCATCTTTTCGGTCTTGCGGCGCGCGACATCGGGCTTGGATTCATCGTCCGCGATGACCAGTTGCACCGGCCGGCCATTGATGCCGCCGTTCTTGTTGATACGGTCGGCCGCCATCTGCAATCCGACCACCGCGGTCTTGCCGCCGGCAGCGCCGGGGCCCGACAGCGGCTGCTCGGAACCGATCTTGAGCGGCGCTGCTGCGCCGAAAGCTTCACGCCACGGTGCCGGCACCAGCATCATCGCGCCGATCGCACCGCCGCCCCAACCCACGACGGTACGGCGAGTGACTTTGCCGGTGTACCAATAGTCTTGCGCCCAAGACTCGTCTTGCCATTTTTCAGTCATCGATAGTCCTCCCACTGGATTTCAGCTTGTCGGAATCGAAAGCATTTAGCTCTGCGCCCTTGCATTGTGCCGGCGACATGCGCGGCGAAATGCAAGGGCGCAAGATCGGCCACTACACGGATTACTTTGGCGACATGAAGCAGCATTCCCACTCACTCCCCTGGCGGCCCTTGTTCAGGCTCTTCAAACTTTATGCCCCAAGGAAACGCCATCCCATTGCCAGTTTCAACCGGTATTTATCGTATGGATGGACGGCCACTCACATCGTCGCATAGGTGCCCGAGAAATGTGCAGTGCGGTGAAAGTGGCCCCATGTTAAAACGATACGCGCAGCGCGCGGCAAATGGAGATCGCGATGGCGGTTACCCCCATACGTCGAACTGAAGCGGCCGCCTCCAGCGGCGGTTTAGCGGCGCGGCTTGCGGTGCGCGAGGGTCGCCATCGCGGCGCCACCGCGGGTCTGGCGCCGGGGTACGTGCAGGGCAACCTCGCCATCCTGCCGCAGGCGCTGGCAGCCGATTTCCTGCGCTTCTGCCAGCTCAATCCCAAGCCCTGCCCGCTGATCGGCACCTCGGCGCCCGGCGATTGGCGCGTGCCGGAGCTGGGCGAAGACCTCGATATTCGGGCCGATCTTCCGCGCTATCGCGTCTGGCAAAACGGGCAGCTTGTCGCCGAACCCGAGAACATCCGCGAGGTATGGCGCGACGATCTGGTGAGCTTCGTGATCGGCTGCTCGTTTTCCTTCGAGGAAGCGCTGATCAGCGACGGCATCGAACTGCGTCACATCACGCAAGGCTGCAACGTGCCGATGTATCGCACGTCGGTTGCAACGCAGCCGGCCGGCCCGTTTCACGGTCCGCTGGTGGTGTCGATGCGCCCGATGAAACCCGCCGACGCCATTCGTGCCATCCAGATCACCACGCGCTTTCCCTCTGTGCACGGCGCGCCCGTGCACGTCGGCAAACCGGACATGATCGGGATCAAGGACATCATGAAGCCGGACTACGGCGATGCCGTGCCCGTCCATGACGATGAATTGCCGGTTTTCTGGGCTTGCGGGGTAACACCGCAGTCCGTGGTCGCGACAGTGAAACCGGAATTCTGCATCACGCATTATCCCGGCAGCATGCTGGTGACGGACCGCAAGAACAGCGAATTCGCGATTATGTGATTACGCCGATTATTCGATTCGAGAATTTCGGCACAAACGGGGGCTTTGATGAAATATATGCTCAGTTGGTCGGAGCGTCCGCAAGGATCGCCGATGGAATACGAGAACGCGCAAAAGCGGATCCTTGAGGTTTTCACGCAGTGGAAGGCGCCCGACAATTTCAAGATTGAGTTGTTCGTCATCCGCGTGGGCGACTGGGGCGGTTATATGATGTTGGACTGCGACGATCCCCTGGCGGTTCACAAATTCTGCTCGATGTTGCCTGCCTTTGTATTTGAGGCACGACCTGTCGTTCCCGTTATGGACGCGGTCCGGGTCGAACTCGAAGCGATCACGTTCCGCGACGGGCTTAAGCGCAAATGATGTTCGAGATGCGCG
>DASXEH010000047.1:0-19728 GCA_036490215.1 Magnetospirillaceae bacterium | reverse complement strand
TACGCCGTAAACGTCGCACCGCCCGTCTCAGCCAGAACCTTCGTGATCGCCGCGGTCAAGCTCGTCTTGCCATGGTCAACGTGACCAATCGTCCCGACGTTGCAGTGCGGCTTGTTCCGCTCAAATTTAGCCTTAGCCATGTTCTCGCTTCCGTTGGTTGGGTGCTGCTGCGGTTAAACTCGGACAGTACGCGTCGTTATCAAAAGCATGGAGCGGGTGAAGGGAATCGAACCCTCGTCGTAAGCTTGGAAGGCTTCTGCTCTACCATTGAGCTACACCCGCCTAAACTACTCGTCCTCCGAACCTATGCCCCCCTGGCGACTGGTGGAGGGGGTAGGATTTGAACCTACGAACTCCGAAGAGGGCAGATTTACAGTCTGCTGCCATTGACCGCTCGGCCACCCCTCCGCCTCAGTACGCGCGGAGCCGGTGTGATACGTTTTATGACCTAGCCCGTCAAGCGCTTAGGGTGCCCGCTATAATGTTAATCATGGAATCGGGCTTTCGCTGGTTCGATCAACGCGTTAAGCAGGGGTCATGAGCCGCAAACGCCCCCATCGCCCGCACCCTTCGTCCGACAACCGCAGCCCTGCCCGCCCCGCGAGCGGCGGCGGAGGCACCACCTGGTTGTGGGGTGTGCACCCGGTGCTGGGGGGACTGGCCAATCCAGCGCGCCGTTGCCGCCGATTGCTGGCAACCAGTGAAGCGCAAAAGACCCACGCGGCTGCACTCGAGCCTTTCATCAGGGAACGTCAGCTTCATATCGAGACCGTCGAACGCGGCGGGATCGATGCGGTGCTGCCCGCCGGCGCAGTGCATCAGGGCCTCGCGCTTGCCGTTGAGCCTTTGGCCGATCTCGACATCGAGGATTTGATCCAAGCCGCCGAGGGACGCAATCCAGCGGTGATCATGGTGCTCGATCAGGTGACCGATCCGCACAATCTCGGCGCGGTGCTGCGCTCGGCTGCTGCATTCGGCGCGCTGGGTGTGATCGTCACCGATCGTCACGCTCCGAGCGAGACCGGCACGCTGGCCAAATCCGCATCGGGCGCGCTTGAACGCGTGCCGCTGGTGCGCACGATCAATCTGGCACGCGGCCTCGACGATCTGAAAAACGCTGGCTTCTGGATCGCCGGCCTCGACGGCAGCGCGCCGGTGACGCTGGCCGCCGCCAAGCTCTCGGGGAAAATCGCACTGGTGCTGGGGGCCGAAGGCGAAGGCATGCGCCGCCTGACGCGCGAACGCTGCGATCTGCTGGTCAAACTGCCGCAGACCGATGCGGTGGAAAGCCTGAATGTGAGCAATGCCGCCGCAGTGGCGCTCTACGAATTAATTCGACGCTAGTACATCACCTTATCGGGCCGTGCGGCCCAGGAGGTGAACACGGCGCGCGCTTCGTCGCGCAGCAGCACGCGCACCGGCAACGCGCGTTTCTCGGGCGGCAGCGCCACTTCGCGATAAAGGAAGTCGTCGTCGAAGCCGATTGCCGCGGCGTCCTCTCGCGTGTTGCCCCAGACGATGCGATCGACCCGCGCCCAATAGGCGCTGGCGAGGCACATCGGACACGGTTCGCAACTCGTGTAAAGCACGGCGCCTTGTAGCGCGTGCGTGCTGAGATTCTTGCAGGCATCGCGGATCGCGGTGACTTCGGCATGGGCGGTCGGATCATGCGTCTCGGTGACGCGATTCCAGCCCTGGCCAACAACCTTGCCGTCCTTCACCACCACAGCGCCGAACGGCCCGCCAGCCTGACCAGCCATGTTGCGACGGGAGAGTTCGATCGCTTGGCGAAGGAAGGTTTCGTCCTGATCCATGGGACTTTTGTAGCCCATGGCCCAAGCTTTGACCAGTTGGGGGGCTTTGCCTAGCGCCGCGCCGTTTACCGCTTGCTCGACCCGGCGACGATTCCGGCCACCAGCGCGGCGATGGCGAGCGTGCCGGCGTGATCCTTGACCATCCGCTCTAACTCTTCAGAGGATGGCATGGACTGCGCAAACTGCTGGCCGATCTTCAACGCGTGCTCGGCAAGATTGGGCTGCGGCGGTGCCGCCTTGCGCGACCACTCCATTCGCCCCAGAAGCAACAGCCCGCCGCTGCCGATGATGAAAGCCGCGGCGACGATCAGCGGCGTCCACACCGGCCCGGTATAGGGCAAGGCGTAGGACCACAAGGCCACGGCGGCGCAACCGACCGCTGCAATACCGGCCCACATCGCCAGGATGAAGCAGACCGTACCAAATGCGATCAATCGCGCCGCGGGCCGTTGACTACTGGCGGTCCGGAGTTCGGCCAGTGTCGACAGAACCTGCGTTATCGTGCGGACGTCCATGAGGGATGCCGTGCGATTGAGCCGGTGCGATCGTCAGCGCGAAAGAAGTTTTCCGCCGACGAACCCGGCCGCAAAGGCGATCAGCACGCTGGTGAGCGGCCGCTCTTCGATTTCATGGCTGGCCACACGGATGGCGCGTTCGCTGCCGTCATGCAGTCGGCCATAGAGATGCTGACCTTCGTCGATGATCTTGCCGCCGGTGCCGTTGCCGACATGGCGCGCAAGCGTGGCGATATTTTTCCGCAGGGAGTCGATCTCGTCCTTCAGTACTTCGACATCGACGGCTTCCGACTTCGCTTTAACGGTGTCGTTCATGGCAGCGTCTCCTTTGCCTGGAGGTTGATGCGATGAGCTGCGGCGTTTCGTATGGCGTTTCATGATGTCGCTCGAGTCGATAGGTAGTTTGAGAATGTGGCATCAGTAGGTCCAGCGGCCGGCCAACTGTGGCGCCGGCCACTCACCACAGCATTGCCACGAAGCACGTGCGCGCCATCGGTCTGTTCGCGCCGGCGAGCTTCATGCAGTTCAGCGACCTCTCGGCGATCGAGGAGGAAACGCATGTTCTGCCAGCGGAGCAAATGGTCGAGAGCCTATTCGCAGATCACGAGCTGGTGGTGCGGCGGATGCAGATTCACGGCAAGAATGCCTGATGCTGCGCAGCCATCTCGAGCAAGCCGCCTGATTTTTCGGTAAAGAACGCGCACCGGCCCTTGCAAAGGGCCGCGGCATCGCCTTACCCTGCGGCGCACAAAAAGGCGCCGGTTTAGCTCAGCGGTAGAGCAGCGGTTTTGTAAACCGAAGGTCGGGAGTTCAATCCTCTCAACCGGCACCATTTTTGACACTCCCCCCACCTCCGACGCGCGACTGGAAATTCCGACTTAAAAGCGTTAAATTAGGTGAATCGGGTGCTTTGAGTATCGCACCCACGTCTAGGGAGGGCTGCATGATCCAGAAAGCCATTCTAACCGCCGCCGTCTTCGCGTCGATGGTTCTGGTCGCTTCCGCCGCCACCGCTTGCCCGTTTAACGCCGCTGACAATGCGAGCGACTCCAACCAAGTCGCCTCGGGCTCGTCGCAACCGACCCAGCCGACCGGCACGAATTGATCGGCTCTGCCATTTAAGTTTCCCCGCGCCTCTTTCGCGAACGAGTGGGGCAGCGGATTTTGTGTGCGTTGCAAGGCGCCCACATTCTTGCCAACACGCCAAATCTTCTTTACCCCTGCGCCTGATAGGCGCTCATGAAATTCGCGATCCTCGTCACCGAAGCACCATTCGGCGGCCAAGCGGCAGCTTCTGCTCTCGCTTTCGCCGAAGCTGCTCTGGCGCGCGGACATCAGATCGATCGCGTGTTCTTCTATTGCGACGGCGTGCACAACGCCAACCGCCTCGCCGCGCCGCCCAACGGCGAAGCCAATCTGGTGCGCGACTGGTCGAAACTGGCTGCCGAGAAGAACATCGACTTGGTGGTCTGCATCAACGCCGGCAGCCGGCGTGGGCTGCGCGAAGCCAATCTGGCGCCGGGCTTTCGCATCTCGGGCCTCGGCCAGATGGTCGAGTCGGTGATCGAAGCCGATCGCTTGATCCCGTTCGGAGCCTGAGCGATGGCCGCGCCGAAACCTAAGAGCCTCGCCTTTCTCTGCCGCCGCGCGCCCTGGGGCAGCGGCCATGCCGCCGAGATGCTGGAGGCGGTGCTGATCGCCGGCGCTTTCGATCAGGAGGTCCATCTCGCCTTCCTCGACGACGGCGTGTTTCAGCTCGTATCTGGGCAAAAGCCGGAACTGCTTGGCCGCCGCCCGCTCGAAGAAGGCTTCAGCGAACTGGCCGATCTTGATGTCGAGAATGTCTGGGTCGAGCAGGAGTCGCTGGCTGAACGCGGCATCGATCCGGCAACGCTGACCGTGCAGGCGACCGTGATCGATCGCAAAGAAATGAGTGCTCTGCTGGCACGCATGGATGCCGTTTTCAGCGCGTGATGCAGTGCAGCGTGCACGCCGCGCACGGAACATATGTGCGGATTGGCGGTTGGCGGCCCGGCGGCTTTCCGCGATGATCGAACCGTCTTTCCCATCCGCACCGAAACACCCGAGGCCATGACAGCGCTCCCGTATCTTTCCGCCACTGAGATGGTGGATCAGTTCCGCCGCCGTACCCTGTCGCCCAGCGATGTCTGCGATGCGGTGATCGATCATATTGGCAAATGGGAGCCGCGCCTCAAGGCGCTCTACGCCTACGATCCCGATAGCGCGCGCGCTGCCGCGAAGGCCGCGACCGAACGCTGGGCCAAGGGCGCGCCACAAGGGCCGCTCGACGGCGTTCCAGTCACGATCAAGGAAAACATCGCGACCAAAGGCGTGCCGGTTCCTGTCGGCTGCGCCGCGACCGATCACACGCCGGCCGCCGCCGATGCGCCGCCGGCCGCACGTCTGCGCGAATCGGGCGCGGTGATCCTGGCCAAGACCACGATGCCCGACTACGGCATGCTGTCGTCGGGCCTGTCGAGCTTCCACGAACTCGCGCGCAATCCTTGGAACCTGGCGATGAACCCGGGTGGTTCGAGCGCCGGTGCCGCTGCCGCGGGTGCGGCCGGTTACGGGCCGATCCATATCGGTACCGATATCGGCGGTTCGGTGCGCCTGCCCGCGGGCTGGTGCGCGCTGGTCGGGTTGAAGCCGAGCTTGGGCCGTATTCCGATCGATCCACCCTATGTTGGTCGCGTGGCCGGGCCGATGACGCGGACCGTGGCCGACAATGCTCTGGCGATGTCGGTGCTCACCCAGCCCGATTGGCGCGACGGTACCAGCTTGAAGCCTGAGAGCATCGATTGGACGATGCGCAATATCGATGTGAAGGGTTTGCGTATCGGCTTGCAGTTCGATATCGGCGCTGGGCTCGATGTGATTCCCGAGACGCGTGCGGCCGTCGAAGCGGCAGCCAAGCTGTTCGAGCAACATGGCGCCAAGCTGATCCCAGTGAAGCCAATCCTGACTCGCGCGATGCTCGATGGGCTCGATCAATTCTGGCGCGCCCGCGCCTGGGCCGATGTCGAACCGTTATCAATGCCGCGGCGCGACAAGATCCTGCCCTATATCCGCGCCTGGGCCGAGTCGGGCCAGCGGGTCTCGAGCGCCGAGGCGCTACGCGGTTTCGGCCAGACCTTCGCGATGATGAAGGCGGCCGGTGCGCAGTTCCAAGAGGTTGACGTGCTTCTCACGCCAACCTCGCCCGTGCCCACCTTCAAGGCCGAACTGGCCTCGCCGATCCACGATCCGGAGCGGCCCTTCGAGCATATCGGCTTCACAGTCGTGTGGAACATGACCGAGCAGCCTGCCGTTTCGATCAATTGCGGCTTCACCAAAGACGGTCTGCCGATCGGGTTGCAGATCGTCGGCCCGCGCTGGGACGATGCCGGCGTGCTGCGTTTGGCCTATACATACGAGAACTGGCGCGGCACCTATCCGAACTGGCCAACGCCGTAAAAAATAGACGGAGGGAGTGGATGGCTTTCGCACCGCCGCGCAAGGTGCTGATCACCGGCGCCTTGGGCAATCTCGGCCGCAAACTGATCGACCATCTTCTCACCCTGCCCTGGTGCGAAAGTATCGTCGGGGTCGACATAGCGGGTGACGCGGCGCCTTTCGCCAAGCATGACCGACGCGTGCAAATCGTCTTCGGCGATCCGCGCGACTGGAACGACCGCCGCTGGAAGGATGCGCTGTCTGGCGTCGAGGGCATCGCCCATTTCGCGGCTCAGCGCCCGTATGAAGATGCAGACTGGATCGATGTCTCGGTCTCGATCGATATCACCGCGAATCTGCTCGAAGCCTCGGCGGCAGCGGGTGTGCGTCGATTCGTCTTCGCGACATCGAATCATGTGATGGGTGGCTACAAAGATGCGCCGCTGGCCAACACGATCGGCCGGGGCACACTGACGACGGCGCTCATGCCCGCACCGGGAACCAAGGTCCGCGTCGGCGATCGCGCGAGTGACTCGACCCCCTACGCCACCACCAAGCTGATGGGCGAACGCCTATGCCGCGCCAAGGCCCTCGCGACGAATGGCAAGCTGACCACGGTGGCAACGCGCATCGGTTGGTGCCAGCCGGGTGCCAACGAACCGCGCACGATGAACCTATCCGGCACCCCATCAGCCGACGCGCCGCCACCCGCCAATGCCGACGAGGCGCGCGATCTGAAGTGGTTCCGCAGCATGTGGCTATCGAACCGCGACTTCCTCAATTTGTTCGAGCGCGCACTGGTGGCCGATCCGGCCGGCTGGCCCGAGCCCGGCATCACCGTCAACGGCATGTCGGCCAACAAAGACATGCCCTGGGATATCGAGACAACGAAGCGCTTGATCGGCTATCAGCCCAAAGACGACGTGTGGTCGCACGTTAAATAGCGCGTCAATCCGGCCAGCGGCGGTGCACCCAGAGCCATTGGTCGGGGTGCGCGCGAATCCATCCCTCGATGATGCGATTGACCTCGGTCATCACCCGCAGAATGTCGCCATGGCGGTCGCTGCTGGGGGCGATATCTATCGGCGGTTCGACCACGAGGCGGAACCGCGCCCCCTTCAAGCGGATAACATGGGCGGGCACGACGGGGCAGCCATATTTCAGCGCGAACTGGGCGACGGCCGGCGCGGTCATCGCATCGCGGCCAAAAAACGGCACCGGAATGCCGTCGTTCATTTTCTGATCGAGCAATAGGCCGAGTACCTGTTTCTCGAGCAGAATTTGCATGACCCGGCGCGCGCCGACCGATCCCTTCGGGATCATTTCGGTGCCCACGTCTTTGCCGCGTTCGGAGAACAACCAGTCGAGATAAGGATTGTTGGGCGCACGATAGACGAGATTGATCGTGAGGCCCGCCGACTTGGCCAGAGGACCGAACATTTCCCAATTCGCGCAATGGGCACTGAAGAAGATGATGCCCTTGCCGACCGCTTGCGCGGCTCTGACATGCTCGATCCCGTCGACCTCGATCCGTTCGCCGGGACCGATACGCATCCGATGCAAATGCGCGAACTCAGCAGCAGTACGGCCAAGATTGTCCCACATACGGAGCAACAGCGCCTCGCGCTCGCCCTCGCCCATGGCCGGATAGACCATGGCGAGATTGCGCCGTGCCCGCCGCGTGACCGGCAGGCGATAGCCGAGATTGCGTCCGAACCATCCGCCGATGGCGGACGCAATATCGACGGGCATGGTCTGGAAGATCGTGAAGACGATCCGGGCGATCACGGCTTCGATCCGGTTGCGGAATTGGGTGCGGGTCATCGCGCTGCTTTGAGAATGGGCGCCAACACACGCATCAAGGCCGCTTCGTCTTCCCAAGTCACGGCGACGCGCAACACGGTAATATGTTCCCGCTGATGCGCCGGCACGCGGACATAGTCTTTGGTGGTGGTCATCAACGCCGCGGCATGCAATTCCGCTGCGTCGACGAGATGCCCGATTTCGACCGGCGTGTAGGGATGATGGTCGGGAAAAGACCGGGTCTCGACCAGAGTCGCGCCCAGCTTTTCGAGCGTGTGAAAGAATTTCGCCGGTCGACCAATGCCCGCAAAAGCGACGACCCGCTGACCGTGCAGCGCCTGAGCTTCGGTTTCGGGCTCAAGCATTCCACGCAACACGGGAACGCCGCCGAACTGGCGCGTCACGCCGACACGGTCTTCACCCAAGAGTACAATCGCCTGGGCCCGGCTCAGGCCGCGCTCGACCGGCTCGCGCAGCGGTCCTGCGGGAATGCAGCGGCCATTGCCGAAACCGACATGGCCATCGACGACGAGCAGTGAGATATCCTTGGCGAGGCCGGGGTCCTGATAACCGTCATCCATGATCACACAGGAAGCGCCTTCGAGCGCCGCCGCTTGCGCGCCGGCGGCGCGATCGCGTGCGACCCAGCACCGGGCGATCCGGGCGAGCAATAGTGGCTCGTCACCGACCTGACGGTGATCATCGCGATCGGGATCGACCAGAATCGGTCCGATCTCATTGCCGCCATAACCGCGCGACAGGAACTGCGCGCCGGGCAGGCGATGCGCCAGCGACATTGCCACCGGGGTCTTGCCTGCACCACCGACGACGATATTGCCAATACAGACGACCGGCACCGGTGCATGCGCCGGCGCGTGGAAGGCGCCACGCAACGATGCTCCCGCTGCCCATAGACCGCCAAGCGGCGCCAAGGCCAGCGACGTCGGTCCACCGGAATACCAAAAACCCGGCGCCTTCACGAGGCCGCCACGGCGGAAGCCGGCGCACCAGGCGCCAGCCACGGCTCGATCAGATCGAGGACACGGCCGAGAACACCGGCTTCGGTATTGGCAAAGGCGCCGGCGCGTGCACCTTCATCTCTGAGCAAAGCAGGATTGGCCAGGCGCAACGCAATCGCCTCGGTTAGCGCCGTTTCATCGGATACGAGATGCGCTGCCTTGGCAGCCTCCATGCGCGAAGCCACCTGATCGAAATTGTCCATCAGCGGTCCGAACAGTACGCTGGCTTCGAGCCGCGCGGGTTCGAGCGGATTTTGCCCGCCGCGCGCGGTCAGGCTTTTGCCCATGAACACCAAGGGCGCGAGACGGATGAGCAGACCCAACTCGCCGATCGTGTCCGCCAGCAGAACATCGGTCGATGCCATTATTGGCTCGCCAGCGGAACGGCGCGTCACGGTGAGACCGAGGCCACGGAGTTCGGAGGCGATCGATTTGCCGCGTCCCGGATGCCGCGGCGCAACGATCGTCAGAAGATTCGGGAAACGCGATTTGATCGCCGCGTGCACCCGGCCCGCGATCAACTCCTCGCCGACATGGGTGCTTGCCGCCAGCCAGCGAGGCCGGTTGCCGATCAGACGCGAGAGCCGGTCCAACTCAGCGTCGTCGACCGGCAGCGGTGGTGCCGCGAATTTCAGGTTGCCCGGTGCGGCCACTTTCTTCGCGCCCAGCAACCGCAGCCGTTCCGCGTCAGCCTCGGTTTGGCCGAGACAGAGCTGAAAACACGACAGGATGTGCCGCGCGAGTCGTGGGTTGCGCTGCCAGCGACCGAAGGAGCGCGGCGAGATACGGCCATTGAGCAACAGGATCGGAATGTTGCGTTCGGCCGTCTCGGTAAGCATGTTCGGCCAGAATTCCGACTCGAGCCACAACGCCAGATCGGGCCGCCAGTGATCGAGGAAGCGCCGCACCCAGGCGATACGGTCGACCGGCACATATTGATGAATCGCGCCCGCCGGCAGGCGTCCGGCCATCAGCGTCGCCGAGGAGACCGTGCCGGTGGTGATCAGCGCGGTGGTGTCGGGCCGCGCCTGGATACGTTCGAGCACGGGCAGAACCGACACGGCTTCCCCCACGGAAGCGGCGTGCAACCACACCACGCGGCCTTCGGGGCGCGGTTGGCTGGCGATCCCTTGGCGTTCGGGGAAGCGCGCGCGATCTTCTTTACCATCGGCCATGCGGCGGCGCAGATAGGCCGAGATCAAAGGCTCGCCCAGCGTCGTGACGGCACGATAGAGCGAGAGAATCACGATAGCGCCTCGGCTGGTTGCAATGGCGCATGGCCCATGCGCGCATCGGCATCTTCGGTGATCGCGTTGAGCGCGCGTTCAATCGCGATACGGGCTGACTCTTGCGCAGTGTCATCGGCATCGCGCCGCACGGTGATCGGCGCCCCCCAGACGAACACGCCACGCGTGAAAGGCCAAGCCAGGAGGAAGCGGTCCCAGCTTCCGAGGACCTTGCGCCGCGTCGTCGAGAAAGTGCATGGGATCACTGTCGCGCCCGAGAGCCGTGCCACCTGCACGATACCTTCTGAGGCACGCATGCGCGGGCCGCGCGGACCATCGGGCGTGATGCCGACGCAGACGCCGTCCTTCAGCGACTTCAGCATGGCGCGCAGTGCGGCACTGCCGCCTTTGCTGCTGGAGCCCTGCACCGTTTCAATGCCGAAATGGCTGACAGTGCGCGCGATGATCTGGCCATCACGATGGGACGAGATCAGCATGCGGATCGGCTGCGTACGACGCCAGCAATAGGGCATCATCAGGATGCGTCCATGCCAGAAGGCCAGGATGAAAGGCTGGCCATCATCCCAAAACTGCGCCGGCAGTTCGGCACCGATCGCCTCCCAGCGGCTGGTGATGCGCACGAACCGGATATATTGCGCCCCCACCCAGCACAGCGGCCGGCGTACGGCATCGCTGCGTGATAGGGCTTTAAGCAGCCCCATGATCTTTTATCCCAGATGCCCCAGAGCAACCCGCGGCGGCGAAGCCGTGGTGTCATCGTCTTCCGCCGACTGCACCGCATAGAGCCGCGCATACAATCCGCCGCGCGCCATCAACTCACCATGACGGCCGGACTCGGCGACGCGACCGCGATCAATCACATGGATCAGATCGGCATCGGCAATCGTAGACAGGCGATGCGCAACGATGATCGTCGTACGGCCTTCCATCAACGCTTCCAGCGCAGTCTGCACCTGACGTTCCGACTCCGTGTCGAGCGCCGAGGTGGCTTCGTCGAGCAGCAGGATCGGCGCATTACGCAGCATGGCGCGTGCGATCGCGAGACGCTGGCGCTGACCGCCCGAAAGCTTCGCGCCGTGCTCGCCCACCATCGTGTCGTAACCTTGCGGAAGAGCAGCGATGAAATCATGCGCTGCCGCGTGGCGCGCCGCCGCTTCGACATCGGCATCGGTGGTTTCCGGGCAGCCATAGGCGATATTGGCGCGCACTGTATCGTCGAACAGCAGAATCTCCTGGCTCACCAGCGCCATACCGGCGCGCAGCGAGGATAGCGTCACGTCGCGCACATCCTGGCCGTCGACCAGCACGCGCCCCTCGTTCACATCGTAGAAGCGCGGGATGAGATTGAGCACCGTCGATTTGCCCGCGCCCGAGAGCCCGACCAACGCGACTCGCTTGCCAGCCGGGACATCGAGTGTGATGCCATCGAGTGCGCGGCGCGACTCGTCGTATCTGAACAGCACGTTCTCGAGCCGCACGGCGCCGCCGCGAATCGCGAGCGGCTTGGCGTCGGGCTTTTCGAGGATGGTCGGCTCGATATCGAGGATGATGAAGAGGCGCTCTGCACCGGCCAAGCCTTCCTGAAGACTGGGATAGAGGTTAGAAAGATTCTTCACCGGCTGATAGGCCATCATGAACGCGGTCATGAAGGAGAAGAACGCACCGGGTGTCGTGGTGCCATGGACCACGCTCAAGCCGCCATAAACGATCACGGCCGCGATCGCCATACCGCCCAGCGCTTCCATAATGGGGCTGGAACGCGCGCGCACGCGGCTCTGCTTGAACACAAGTTGGAAAATGGTCTCGGTGATCCCCGCAACCTTCCCTTCCTCGTAGCGCTCCATACCGTAGGCCTTGACCACGCGCATGCCCTGGAAGCTTTGGTCAAGCTGCGAGACAAAGTCTCCCAGATGTTCCTGCGTGTTGACGACCACACGGCGTAGACGCTTACCGAAGCGTTGGATCGGATAGACTGCGGTGGGAAAAGCGAAGAACGAGATCAGGCCAAGGCGCCAGTCCTGATAGAACATCACGCCGACCAGCGCGATCACCGACAGCGAATCGCGGCCGATGCCAGCCAGCGCGTTCGATACCGCGGCGCGCATTTGGTTGATGTCATTGGTGAAGCGCGAGACCAACGTGCCGGTGGCGTTGTTATGGAAGAACTGCAGATCCATCCGCATCAGGTGGGTGAACAAGCGGTTCTGCATATCGTTGATGATGCGAAAGCCGACCCAGGAGATGAAGTAGGACTGATAGTAGGTCGCGATGCCCTTGAGCACTGAAACAGCCACCACGGCACCGGCGATGGGCCAAAGCATGTCCGCTTCTTGTTTGACGAAAACCTCGTCGACGACGGGTTTCATCAGCCAAGCCAGCAAACCGCTGGTTGCGGCCACAACCGCCATGAAGAGGAAGGAGATAAAAATGCGGCCGACATAGGGCCTGACGCCTTCACGCACCAGGCGACGGACCAGCGTCCAAGTCGATTGGTCGAGGTGTAACTTTTTGTTACTCAACGCTTTTTCCAGACTGCCCGGGTCCAGCCCGGCGGCGCACCATAGCATGCGGACCGAGTCGGGGCCAACTTTGTCGCCCTAATGCGCGGCGAGCTCTTTCAGCCAGGCCAGCACTGTCTCGCGCGCCGCATCGGGTGTGCCGAGATGATCGGCGTCGACATTGACATAGCGATTGAGGGGATTGGCCGGCGCCTTGTCGAAGGCATAGGACCGGCCGCTCGCCTGCGACGGGTCAGCCGTACCGGCAACCCACAGGATCGGCGCCTTCAGTTTCGGTACAGTCGTTCGCATCCGCGCCAGCGAGTCGGGACCGAGAAAGCTGAGATAGATATTCGCCGAGGTGGAGACGGAAAAGGTGCGGCCTTGGTTGATGTCGACGAAGAAACCGTTCTCATCGCCTTTGCCTTTCGCCACCAGATCCTGCGCCTTGGCGATACTCGCCGAGACCTCTTCGGCGTTTTCCGCCTTCTTCCCTTTGCTGCCGCTGAGGAGAAGCTGCGGATCGCCGGCGGGCGCCAAACCGATGATGCCTTTTACGTCGTCGCGCATCGCGCCATAGGCGATTGACGAATCGCCCCCCAAGCTCTCGCCCCCAACCACGATCGCGGTGGCGCCCTGCTGCTTCAGCTTGGCGACCGCCGCATCGACATCCTTCAAGCAATCGGGCAGCGTGCGATCGAAGACGCGCGCCCGCGACCAGCACATCTCGGGGGTTTCGACGAGATAGCCCGCATCGCGCAACGTCGATGCAAGGCCATTGATCACTTTGAGCGGGGACCCTTGCAGCCCGTGCATCAGCACAATCCCGATCTTGTCCGCCGCAGAGGCCTGCGTTCCCACATCAATGCTGATCGAAGACACCACAGCCAGAATGAGAACCGAACGGATCGATCGGTGATTATGCATGATTGCCCCCTGCGTCAGTTCACTCCATACCCTTGGGATTACCCACCACGACAACGACAAGCTGGTTTTCGACCAAAAGCTTGTGCGCCACCCGCTTGACGTCGGCGGCCGTGACCGAATCGATCAGACCGGTGCGACGATCGAGATAGTCGATACCGAGTTTGTTGCGCTGAAGCGTATCGAGCAGTTCCGCGATGGCGCCGGTCGAGCCCAGCTCCAACGGGAACGAGCCGTTCAAGAATTTCTTCGCCCCGGCCAGTTCAGCATCGGTGACGCCCTTCTCGGCCATGCGGGTCCACTCCGCACGGATCACGGCCAGGCTTTCGGCCATGCGATCGTTGCGCGTGCCAACCTGTCCGCCGATCAGCGCCGCGTGCTCGCGCGGCAGAAGGTAACTGTCAGTCTGATAGGCAAGGCCGCGCTTCTCGCGCACCTCGGTCATCAGGCGCGACGAGAACCCGCCGCCACCCAGAATGTAGTTCATCACCAGCGCGGTGTACCAATCGGGGTCGTTACGCTTCACGCCCTGCTCGGCGAAGACGGCCACGCTTTGCGGCACGGGTTTATGGACGACTTTGACGATGCCGATGGCCGGGGTGGTATCGGGCACCGCAATCGGATCGGCTTTCGCGGGCAATCCGCCGAAGGTCGAATCGAGCAGCGGTTTCAACTGGCCGGGCGTGATGTCGCCGACCACGGACACGATCATCGTGTCCCGCCCAAGGTGATGGCCGACCCAATTGACCAAGTCGTCACGCGTGATCGCCTTGATCGAATCGGGATCGCCGTCCGATGGACGACCATAAGGATGTTTCGGGAACAGTAGCGCGGCGAGCGTGCGGTTGGCGACGCTGTTGGGGCTGTCGATTGCGTCGGACAGGTTCGAGAGCACCTGCTCACGGATGCGCTCGATGGCGTCAGGATCGAAACGTGGCTTGGTCAACGCCAAGCCGAGCATCGAAAACGCCGTGTCGCGGTTGTCGGTCAGCGTCTTGAGCCCGACATCGAAGGTATCGCGGGCCGTATTGAACGACATTTGGATCGAGAGATCCTGGAGTTTCCCCTGGAAGGTCTGCGAGTCCAGGTCGCCGGCGCCTTCATCGAGTAGGTCCGAGACGAAATCCGATAGTCCAGCCTTACCTTCGGGATCGAGCGACGCACCCCCTGAGAACGAGACGTCGAGTGCGATGATCGGGTTGGAATGGTCTTCCACCAACCAGGCCTTAATGCCACCCGGACTGATCACTTCCTCGATCTTGGTTGCCGCCTGCGCCGGCACGATCCAGGCGAGGACGAGCACAGCCGCGCTGACGAGAATGCGCACGTTCATCGCAGTGACTTGCCCAGGGTTTCGGGCGGCACTTCGCTGCCCGGTTCGACCGGCGGTCCTTCGCCGGGTTTCGCCGGCAACAACTCGCCGGTAACCGAGCGCTCCTCGCGCAGGATCGCGCGCGCGGCCTCGTTGACTTGATCGGGCGTGACGGCGGCGATGCGCTGCGGCCATTCTTCGACATCGGCGATCGTGCCGCCTGTGGCCAGAGCGCCCGCGAGCACCCGTGCGCCGGTCTGATACGAGTCGCGGGCATAGGCCACCTCAGCGCGCATCTTGGTTTTGGCGCGCTGCACATCCTCGGGTGTCACACCCTGCTCGACGATTGCCATGATCTCGGCATCCATGGCAGTGGCGATCTTATCGATATCCACGCCGGGATTAGGGCTGGCGAAGAAATCGAAACTGGTCGGCCCACGTGCATCGGCGCTGTACCCGGCCCAAACTTCGGAAGCCAATTTCTGTTCGATCACCAGATGACGATAGAGACGGCTGGTCGTATCGCTGCCGACGATCTGGGCAAGCACTTCCAGCGGATAGACGAACTGGGTGTCGCCCGCATGATGGCTGGGCGCGAGATACATCCGGTTCCACGAAGGCTGATGTACGTTGCCGTCCTTCATCACCAGACTACGTGCAGCGAGCGGGTGCGGCTCTTCCAGTACCAGGCGCGGCGGCAGCTTGCGTGCCGGCAGCGACCCGAAATACTTTTCGGCCATCGGCTTCAGCTGCGCCAGGGTGATATCGCCCGAGACGATCAACACCGCATTGTTCGGCGCGTACCACTTGTCGTGGAAAGCGATCACATCCGCCAGCGTCAAGCCTTCCACCTCGGACTTCCAGCCGATCACGGGGTGATGGTAAGCCGCGTTGAGGTAGAGCGCCGCGTTCATCTGCTGGTCAAACTTGCCCTCGGGTGAGTTCTCCACACGCATGCGCTCTTCTTCCAGCACCACCTGATGCTCCGGTGTGAAGTCTTTTTCGTGCAGCGATAGGTTGACCATGCGATCGGCTTCGAGGCGCATGATCTCGGGCAGCCGGTCGGCCGAGATGTCCTGGTAATAGCCGGTGTAGTCTTCGCTAGTGAAGGCATCGTCACGCCCGCCGTTCGCGGCGACGATGCGCGAGAACATCCCGGGCAGCACCGTCTTGGTGCCTTTGAACATCATATGCTCGACCATATGGGCGAGCCCGGTCTTGCCTGGCATCTCGTCGACGCCGCCAACCTTGTAGATCATCATGCTGCTGACCACCGGCGCCCGGTGATTGGGCACAGCCACGATCTGCATGCCATTGGGCAAGGTGAAGGCTTCGGCGCCGAAGACCTGCGCGAAGGCGGGTTTCACAGCGACGCAAGCGACGAGAATGAGGGCAAAACCAAGGGAACGCGCTGTCATAACTCTCCCGATGCAGCGAAGCCCCCGTATCCTTATAGCGATGCCCTGAACTTGCGGCAACATGAGTAACCGGGACCGGATTCAGCCTAAAGCGGCAGCGATTTCAGCAAAAGCGTCCGAACTCGGTCGGCAGACTCGATACTCAGAACGATCTAACAGTGCGGCCCCGCCCCGTCATCGCGATAAACCAATATGGTACCTGCCATAGGCTTTCCCCGGATTGCGTCACCCAGGCGGTCGGACATACCTTCGCCATAAGGCTCAAACCATGGCGCCGTCAAATGCCGCGCCGGATCGAAGGAATGAGGACCGTCATGAACGCAGCATCAGCCAATCGTCGTGTCGCCGTGATCGGTCTCGGTTCCATGGGCTATGGCATGGCTCAATCCCTGAAGCGTGCCGGATTCGATGTCACCGGCTGCGATGTCAACGCCGCCGTGGTCGAGCGTTTCAAGGGCGAAGGCGGGAGCGGCGCTACCTCGCCAGCAGAAGCGGTGGCGGACGCGGCCATTGTCGTCTCGGTGGTCGTCAATGCGGCGCAGACTGAGGCGATCCTGTTCGGGCCGGATGGCTGCGCGGATGCTTTGGCCGAGGGCGCGGTGTTCATGTCATGCGCGACGATGGCGCCGGAGATCGCGCGCAAACTGGCCGCCCAGGTGGAAGCGAAAGGCCGGCTCTATCTGGATGCACCGATCAGCGGCGGGGCGCAACGCGCCTCTGAGGGCAAGCTGACGGTGTTGGCCTCGGGTAGCGCCGCCGCTTTTGCTGCTGCCCGGCCTGCCCTCGATGCGATGGCGGCCAAGCTCTACGAACTCGGCGATGCGCCCGGCACCGGCGCGGCATTCAAAATGATCAACCAGCTTCTGGCCGGCGTGCACATCGCCGCCGCCGGCGAAGCGATCTCGTTCGCCGCGCGCCAAGGCCTCGACATCAAAAAAGTTTATGAAGTGATCACGGCTTCAGCCGGCAATTCATGGATGTTCGAGAATCGCGTGCCGCATGTACTCGACGGCGATTACAGCCCGAAAAGCGCCGTCGAGATTTTCACCAAGGATCTTGGGATCGTCATCGACATGGCGCGTGCCGAGAAGTTTCCGGTGCCGATCGCTGGGGCCGCCTTGCAGATGTTTCTGATGACCGCCGCAGCCGGCATGAGCCGCGACGACGATATATCGGTCGCGCGCCTCTATGCCCGCATAACAGGAACGGCGCTCCCCGGCGAAAATCCGAAAGAGTAGAGCTTCGGAAGGCTTAGAAAATACCTTCGAGCCAGCCGCGCTGACGACGCGTGATCTGAGGCGAATCGCCATCGGTTGCCGACTTGCCCAGCGAGGCATTCACCTCAAGGCGCTGCTGTTCCTTCACTGGATCGATAATCTCACCCGGCTCGGGCTTCTTCTGCCAGAACAGGATGTCATCGGTGAAGCTGTTGCCCTCTTCAACCAGCGCGGTGGTTTCTTCGTCGACCTGCTTGCGGATCGCCGAAGTCGCATTTTCGGCACCCGCCTTCTTGATCAACGCGCCTTCGCCTGCCGATAGTCCATCCAGAGCCGAATTGCCCGACGACGCTTTGTCATTGGCCGTTGATCCGCCTACGGACGAAATCAGCACTTTCTTGGCGCGATCGGTGGCCGCTTCTTGCGGACGGGCTGCACCCGGCGCAGGCGGACGCAGATCGTAGTCCGGCGGCTGCGACAGGGGCGCGCGCGTCGTGACCTCGAATTCATCGGGAGGCGTCTTCTCCCAGCCAAGCTCGCGCTTGGTATCTTCGCCGCATCCCGTAAGGAACGGCAGGGCCAACATAAGGGCGAATCCGGCCCGCAGAGCGGGTTTTGCGATAGAGGTGCGAACCATGGGATTACGTTTTAGGCGATTCGTCGCCGCCGAACAAGGAATCGATGGCCAACAATATGGCACCGACGGTAATCGCCGAATCCGCCCCATTGAAGAGGGGAAACCAGTCGAATGCGCCGATATGGACGTAAATAAAGTCGGTCACAGCGCCAAACCGCAGCCTGTCCAAAAGATTACCGAGTGCGCCACCGACGATAAGACCCAGGGATACAACCAATAAAATCTTGGCCGTACGCGCCATCCAACCCAGAAGAAAGACCACCACGAGAACGGCGATCACGGCAAAACCGATGGTGCTCCACATCGAGCCGGTATTGCCGACGCCGAAACTGACCCCGTGGTTCCACACAAGGCCGAAATCGAGGATAGGCAGGACTGAGACCATCCCCTTGCCGACGAAGGGCGTTTCGGTCACGCCCTCGGGCCGCATCGCCGCAAGAATCGCCCATTTGCTCGCCTGATCGGCGATCAGGGTCAGCACAGCGATCCCTAACCCCAAGGGCAGGCGATTGGACAGGCGCATCGTCAGCCCGCCAACCGGCCGACAGCATCGCCGCACCGCCCGCACAACCCGTCATGGCCGTGATGACCGACCTCGGGCAGTACCCGCCAGCAGCGCGCACATTTGTCGCCGTCGGCCTTCGCGAAGATGACGCCCACATCCGCAACGTCCGGGATCGTGAACGCACTGGACGGCACAGAGCCGATCTCGACCTTGATCGACGAGGTGATCGAAATCTCGGCCAGATCGATGCCCTGCAACGCCTCGGCCTGGGCCGCGGTGATGAAGACTTGCGGGGAAGCTTCGAGCGCCGAGCCGATATGCTTGGCGGCGCGTTCGACTTCCAACGCACCTGTCACGACGCGACGCACGGTGCGGATCACCGCCCAGCGCGCCGCCAATGCATCGTCGCGCCACGAGACCGGCACGTCGGCGAAGGTTTCAAGATGGATGCTCGCACCCTCTTCCGTATGCCGCTCGAGCCACGCTTCTTCGGCGGTGAAGCACAGGATCGGCGCCAGCCAACGGACGAGATGATCAAACACGCGGGCCATCACCGTGCGCGCCGCACGGCGCCGCGCATCGGCCGGATGGTCGCAGTAGAGCGAGTCCTTGCGGATATCGAAGTAGAAGGCCGAAAGGTCCACCGCGCAGAAGTTGTGCAGCTCGTTGAACATCACGTGATACTGGAAGTCGTCGCAAGTGCGGCGCACCACGCCGTCCAACTCCCACAACCGATGCAGCACCCAGCGTTCGAGCGGCGGCAGATCCTTGTCCGCCACCGCTTCTTTCGCCTCGTCGAAACCCTCGAGCGCGCCGAGCAGATAGCGCAACGTGTTGCGCAGGCGGCGATAGGCGTCGATCTGCGTCTTGAGGATTTCGGGGCCCAGCTTCATGTCTTCGGCGTAATCCGATGCCGCGGCCCAGAGACGCAGGATGTCGGCACCCGACTGCGCCACCACGTCTTGTGGCGCCACGGTGTTACCGAGTGACTTCGACTGCTTGTAGCCCTTTTCGTCGAGCACGAAGCCATGGGTCAGCACCGCGTTGTACGGCGCGCGGCCGCGCGTGCCGCAGCTTTCGAGCAGAGACGAATGGAACCAGCCACGGTGTTGATCCGAGCCTTCGAGATAGAGATCGGCAGGCCAAGGCAGATCCCAGTCACCGCTTTCCAGCGTGAAGACATGGGTGCAACCCGACTCGAACCAGACGTCGAGGATGTCCTTCACCTGCTCGAAATCGGCTGGGTCGCGGTTGTCGCCCAGGAAGCGCGACGCCGGCGACGAGAACCAGGCATCGGCACCTTCGTCGGTGAATGCCTCGACGATGCGCTTGTTGACGGTCTCGTCCTGCAGGATCTTGCCCG
>DASXEH010000045.1:0-17610 GCA_036490215.1 Magnetospirillaceae bacterium | reverse complement strand
TTCGCCGTGATAGCCGATCAACCCGCGCGCCGGCGCGAAGAACACCAGCCGCGTCTTGCCCGCGCCTGTCGGGCGCATGTCCTGCAACTCGCCCTTGCGCATGGAGATCTTCTCGATCACCACGCCGGCATACGGATCGTCCACGTCGATGGTGACTTCTTCCATCGGCTCGAGGCGCTCGCCCTTGTCGCCGGTCTGATAGAGAACGCGCGGGCGGCTGATCGAAAGCTCGAAACCCTCGCGGCGCATTTGCTCGATCAGAACGCCAAGCTGAAGTTCGCCGCGGCCGGCCACTTCATAAGCGCCTTCGCCGGTTTCATGCACCTTGATGGCAACATTACCTTCGGCCTCACGCAGCAACCGGTCGCGAATGACGCGGCTCTGCACCTTGTCGCCTTCGCGGCCCGCCAGCGGCGAGTCATTCACCGACAATGTGATCGCCAACGTCGGCGGATCGATCGGTTGCGCCTGGATCGGTGTCTCGACCTGCACGTCGCATAGCGTGTCGGCGACGGTTGCTTGCGGCAAGCCCGCGATGGCGACGATGTCGCCGGCGTCCACACGCGCCACCGGCACGCGCGCCAGACCGCGGAACGCGAGCAGCTTGGTCACGCGCGTACGCTCAATCTCTTTGCCGTCGCGGTTCAGCGCCTTGATGACGCGATTGGTGTTGATGTAGCCGGTCTCGACGCGACCCGTGAGAATGCGGCCCAGATACGGATCGGCTTCCAGCGTCGTCACCAGCATCGTGAACGGATGTTCTTCGCCCGCCATCGCCTGCGCTTTCGGCGACGGCACATCGGCGACGATGCGCTCGAACAGCGGCGTCAGATCCTTCGGCGTGTCAGCGAGATCGTTCACCGCCCAGCCGGCGCGGCCCGAGGCGTAGAGATGATGGAAATCGAGCTGGCTGTCGTTGGCTTCGAGCGCGAGGAAGAGATCGAAGATGCTTTCCAGCGTCTCTTTCGGCTGCGCATCGTGGCGGTCGATCTTGTTGATGACGACGATGGGCTTCAATCCGAGACGCAACGCCTTGGAGAGCACGAACTTGGTCTGCGGCATGACGGACTCGGCCGCATCCACCAGCAGCACCACGCCATCGACCATCGACAGAATACGCTCGACCTCGCCGCCGAAATCGGCGTGGCCCGGCGTATCGACGATATTGATGCGCGTACCGTTCCATTCGACGGAGGTGCACTTGGCCAGAATGGTGATGCCGCGCTCGCGCTCCAGATCGTTGGAGTCCATGGCGCGCTCGTCCATGTGCTGGTTGTCGCGCACGGAACCGGACTGCTTGAGGAGCTGGTCCACGAGCGTGGTCTTGCCATGGTCGACATGGGCGATGATGGCGATATTACGGAGTTCCACGGGCGCGTCCGATTTGGGGAAAGTGGGCGGCTTATAGACGGGCGCCTTCGCAACCGCAAACAAGGCCTAAAAGCGGCCGACTTCCTTCAATCCCCAGTCGGAGTCGCTCTTATAGGTGGCGACCAGCGCGTAAACCGGCCCCCCGAACCCTAGCGCCTCCTTCAGGGCCCTCGCTGCTTCGGCCACGTCCTTGTCATGCTGGGCATCGTCCACCGCATGGCCGGCACACTTTTGATGGGCGACCACAGAAATGGCCACGGCGTCATGGGCCTCGGCCAAAAGCTTCACCTGGGCCTGGGCCGCCTTCCATTCTCCGCCACGCGAGGCCAGAAGCAGGCCATCGGGGCCGGGAAGCGCCACCAGGTCAACCCCCGCCACGCCCATCGCCTGGCCGATCTGGCGGTTGAAATCGACCTTGGGCTGATGGAGCCGCCAATCCGAGCAAGTCATTGCAACTCCAAGCTTTTTATCGCGATCTGCCACGTGCTTTTCCCTCACCATTCCGAAGCCTTGCTCCTTTATTCCCCAGGGCCGCAGACCGGTCAAAGAATGCCAGCCGGCGATGGAACCGGCCGGCTTTTGCCCCGCTTATCCTGCGGTCCTCAACCTTTCACCTACGACATTTTGTAATAAAGCGTCGCAACGGAGTGTCAAAGGCTCGCAAGGCCAAGGTGCCGTGCTAGGAAGCGGCCGGGAGCGATCGGAAGCTTGGCCTTCCGATATGGCATTTTTGACGCTGAAGGGTCGTGATCGCCCTCGGCCGCGACCAGGATCAACAGCTCTATGAATATCCGCATACCCGAGACGCTCCAGACTGTGCCGGCCGCGGTCGCCGACTTCCCCGGGCGCTGGCAACGCGCCACGCTGCGCTCGCGTCTCATCTGGGGCCTTCTCGGGCTGGTCGCCGTGCTGATCCTGATCTGGATATTGGTCAGGATTTTCACCCCCGCGCCGGTCACCAAGACGCCGCCAGCGCCCGTGAATATCGCCCAAGCCATCCGCAAGACGGTGACGGTCTCCGAACATACCAACGGCACGGTCATCGCGAACGCGACGGTGCAGGTTACCTCCCGGGTCGAAGGGCAATTGGTGTCGGCGGCGTTCAAAGAAGGCCAGATGGTGGACAAGGGCGATCTGCTGTTCCAGCTCGACCCCCGACCATTCCAAGCCGCCCTCGAGCAGGCGGCCGGCACCTTGGCGCGCGACCAGGCAAGCCTGGTGAGCGATCAGCACGACGCGGTGCGCTACAAAACACTCGCAGCGTCAGGTGCGGCATCCGCACAGCAACGCGATCAAGCCGTCGCCACGGCGAAAGCGATGGCCGCGACCGTGGTGTCCGACAAAGCCGCGCTGGATGCGGCCAGGCTCAATCTCAGTTACGCGAAAATCTATTCGCCCGTCGACGGCAAGACCGGCCCCATCCTGATCCAGCCGGGCAACCTCGTCACTGCCGACAGCACGAACGCGCTTGTCGTCATCACGCAAATCCAGCCGGTGAAGGTCTCGTTCTTCCTGCCGCAAACGGACTTGCCGCAGATCCAGGCGCGCATGGGCCAGCACAATATGTCGGCCACCGTCCAAGTCGATGGACAGGGCGGCAAGATGCTGACGGCGCCGGTCGATTTCCTCGGCAATACCGTGGACAATAAGACCGGCACGATCGAGTTGCGCGCGACATATCCGAATGCGGATCTCGCGCTTGTGCCGGGCGCATTGGTGAATGTGGCCGTAACGCTGAGCCAGATCGACAACGCCACCGTGGTGCCGCATGAGGCCGTGAACGTCGGACCCGATTCAAGTTATCTCTATGTCGTCACGCCGCAGATGACGGCGAAGATGGTGGACGTGACCTCGCTTTACGACAACGGGACCGAAGCCGCCGTGAAAGGCGACGTCAAGGCCGGCGACAAAGTCGTGACCGAAGGCCAGCTCAGGCTGGTTCCCGGCATAAAGGTCGTTGTGAAGAAGACAGCCGCCGGCAGCTCGACGCAGGTCCCGGAAGGGGCGCAATGAGCATCTCCGAGCCGTTCATCCGAAAGCCCGTGATGACGACGCTGCTGATGGCGGCGCTGCTGATCTTCGGCGCCTTCAGCTACACGACCTTGCCGGTCAGCGAACTGCCGAACGTGGATTTTCCCACCATCAACGTGTCCGCGAGTCTTCCGGGCGCGGATCCGGAAACCATGGCCTCGGCGGTTGCCACGCCACTCGAAAACCAGTTCTCGAATATCGCGGGCGTAAGCTCGATGACGTCGTCGAGTTCGTCGGGCACGACGCAGATCACGCTGCAGTTCGATCTCGACCGCAACATCGACGGCGCCGCGGAAGACGTTCAAGCCGCGATCCAGGCAGCTTCGAGACAGTTGCCGCACGACATGCCCAATCCGCCGACACTCAGGAAGGAGAACCCGTCGGACACTCCCATCCTGTTCCTGTCGCTGGGATCGGACACCATGCCGATCTACAAAGTGGACAAATATGCCGAGAACCTGCTGGCGCGGCAGATATCGACGTTGAACGGCGTTTCGGAAGTCGACGTGTTCGGCTCCCAGATCTACGCCGTGCGCGTCCAGGTCGATCCCAACAAGCTTGCCACGCGCGGCATCGGCATCGACCAGGTCTCCACGGCGCTGCAGAATTCCAATGTCGATATCGCCAGCGGAACGCTGAACGGGCCAAAGACCGCGGCGGTGATCCATACCCATGGACAGCTCGAGGACGCGAGCCAGTACAACAACCAGATCATCGCCTACCAGAACGGGGCGCCCGTGCGGGTGCGCGATGTCGGCCATGCGATCGACAGTGTCGAGAACAATCTGGTGGCCAGTTGGTACGACGGCCAGCGCTCGGTGGCGTTGGCGGTGCGGCGGCAGGCCGGCTCGAACACGATCCAGGTGGTGGATTCGATCTATCGGATTTTGCCCCAGTTCGAACGCAACCTCCCGCGCGGGCTTAAACTTTCGATCGTTCACGACCACAGCGAGTCGATTCGCGCATCGGTGAGTGACGTGCAAGCGACGCTGCTGATCGCCGCGGCGCTGGTGGTGGGCGTGATCTTCGTCTTCCTGCGCACGGCCTCGGCCACCATCATCCCATCGCTGGCGCTGCCACTGGCGATCGTCGGGACATTCGCGGGAATGGCGCTGTTCGGCTACAGCCTCGACAATCTTTCGCTCTTGGCGCTGACCCTGTCGGTCGGTTTCGTCGTCGATGATGCCATCGTCATGCTCGAAAACATCACGCGCCATGTTGAGGAGGGCGAGGAGCCGCACGAAGCAGCGCTCAAAGGCTCGCGCGAGATCGGTTTCACGATTCTATCCATGACGCTGTCGCTGTCGGCGGTGTTCATTCCGGTCGTGTTCATGGGAGGCATCGTGGGGCGCCTGCTGCACGAGTTCGCGGTGACCATCGTCATCGCAATCGTCATTTCGGGCGTTGTGTCGGTGACACTGACGCCCATGCTGTGCAGCCGCTTCATGAAGCCTGGCAAGGGCAGCCATCATGGCGGCTTCTACGAATGGAGCGAACGAACTTTCGACCGCGTGCAAGACGGCTACGCCCGAAGCCTGCATTGGGGCATCGAACATCACAGAATCATATTCGGTTTGTTCCTTGCCAGCCTTCTGGCGACGGTCGGACTGTTCATGATCAGCAAGGAAGATTTTATCCCGACATCCGATACGGGCATGATCAGCGGCTTCAGCGAGGCCTCCGATTCGACGTCCTTCGACCAGATGGTGAAATATCAGAAAGAAGCGACGGCGATCATCTCCAAAGATCCGAACATCGGCGGCGTTCTGTCTTTTGTCGGCGGCGGCGCGCGCACCGGCGTCAATGAAGGCCGGATCATCCTGCATCTCAAGCCGCGCGGCGATCGTCCGCTGTCGGCCGATCAGATCATCAACGAGCTGCGCCCCAAGCTTGCGGTGCTTCCCGGCTTGCAGGTGTTTTTGCAGAATCCGCCGTCCATCCGCATCGGCGGACATTCGACCAAAGCGGAATATCAATACGCGCTGCAGGGCCTCGATCAGGATCAGTTGCTTGTCTACACCAACAAGATAGACGCAGCGCTGTCCAAGCAGCCCGGATTCAAGGACGTCACCAGCGATGCGGCCGCGGCGGGGCCTGCGGTAGATGTTCAGATCAACCGCGACAGGGCGGCAGCACTCGGTGTGACGCCAAACGCGATCGAAACCGCGTTGGGCGCCGCGTTTGGCGGCCAGCAGGTGTCCACGATCTATGGCAGCTCAAGTCAATACTGGGTGATGCTGGAACTGACGCCCAGCTACCAATCGAAAGCGGCCGATCTCGACCGCCTGTATGTCACCTCCAGCAACGGCAACCTCGTGCCGCTGTCAGCGGTCACCACCATCACAAGCGGCACGATGCCGCTCGTGATCAATCATCTGGGTCAGCTGCCCGCCGTCACCGTGTCGTTCGATCTGGGACCGGGGATGGCGCTGAGCGACGCAGTTTCGGCCATCGAGAAAGTTCAGGGCAAGATCGGCTTGCCGGCGACGATCAGCGGCAGCTTCCAGGGCACGGCGCAAGCATTCCAGAGTTCGGTGAGCAACATCGGCTTGCTGCTCGTTCTGGCGATCATCACCGTCTACATCATTCTTGGCATCCTCTATGAGAGCTTCATTCATCCGCTGACGATTCTGTCGGGCTTGCCGGCTGCCGCGGTGGGCGCGCTGATCACGCTGTATGTCTTCAATACGCCGCTTAGCCTTTATGCGTTCGTGGGCATGATCATGCTGATCGGGATCGTGAAGAAGAATGCCATCATGATGATCGACTTCGCGCTTACGCGCGAACGCGGCGAGGGCATCCCGCCCGAAAAGGCGATCGAGGAAGCCGCGCTTGTGCGTTTCCGGCCGATCATGATGACGACGATGGCGGCGCTGATGGGCACGCTTCCGATTGCGATCGGCTTCGGTGAAGGCGGCGAAACGCGCCAGCCGCTCGGTCTTGCGGTGGTCGGCGGCCTCGTGGTGTCGCAGCTTCTGACGCTCTACATTACTCCGGTCATCTACATTTACCTGGATGAGCTGGGCGAGAAGATTTCCCGCTGGGGCGGCGCCCATCGCGCGGCGCCGCAGCCGAGCCCCGCCGAATAGTTGTCCTCAGCCAAACGCCTGCCCTCGCAGTCTGCGCGCACATAGCAAAAGGGCGCCGGTTTCCCGGCGCCCTGGAGCTTGCGTTGTTCAGGCGGCTTAGAACTTCACGCCGACTTCGATGCCATACATGCGCGGGTCGCCATAAAAGGCGTTCGTGTACAGACCCGAGGTGGCGCTGGTCAGATATTCGCCGGTGATGTTGTTCTTGTTGAACACGTTCTTGACGAAGCCCTGCGCGTACCAATTGTCGTTCAGCGAGTTCAGCTGCAACGACAGGTTCATGACGTCGCCGGATTTGATGTAGTCGGCGCCGTCTTCGAAGATGCGCCCCCACATGTGCGACTGCCAGTGATAATCGGCGCGGAATATGAGGTTGTAATCGCGGCTCAACGGCTGTGTGTATTGGCCGCTCAGGCTGAGGCTGAGCGATGGCGTGTTCTGCAGTTCGTTGCCATTGAGATTGGTAAGCACGCCACCCAGCGTATTGTTCGGATTCGAGGGATCGACCAAGCTATACCCAGCTGTCTTCGCCTGCGCCGCGGTAATCGCGCAAGATCCGAAAGCAACGTTCGCCACGCCTTGGCTAGCGAGCGAATGAATGCCCGCTGCGGGAGCCGTGTACCCGGCGGGAAGCCCAGGGAACGCGCCTGTATAATACAATACGCAGTTAGAACCGGTGTCCGCACTGAGCGTATCGTCCTTCACGAGGAGGGTATGAGGATCGCCACCGGTCGGATTGCGAGGATCGACCTCCTGTCCCTGAACGTCCATCTGCTCCGCAGCGATATTAAAGCCGAACTGCCAACGGTCGCTCGGGACCCAGAGGAATTGCCCCTCCTCGCCCCAGATCTTCGCGTCGATATTCTGGTTGACCGAGGTGTTGTCCTCGATGGAGGACACCTGCAGGCCGTTGTAATCATAGTAATAGACGTCGGCATTGGCCTGCAGCGTGTTTCCGAACAGCTGATTTTTGGTGCCGACTTCATAGGCGTTGATGATTTCAGGCCCGTAAGTGTTGGGCACCAGTAGCCCAGCGCCAAAGCCCGGCTCGATACCGGGGTTGGCGCCACCCGCCTTATAGCCGCGCGAATAGCTTGCGTAGACAAGTGTCTGATCGGTGAAGTCCGTCTTCGGCGTCCAGTTCGCCGTGATGTGCCCGGACACGTTTGTGAATTCCTGATCCGTCGTGTCGAAAAGCGGAACCGCGCACGTCGTCGGACCGGTCGGACAGCGAACGGCGGTTTCAGCCGCTGCCTCATTCGTTGTGCCGATGGGAATCAAACCGTCATACAGCTCGATGCGACCTTGCTGGTATTTCTGGTCATCGGTGTAGCGAAGACCGCCGGTCAGCTTAAATGTGTCTGGCACGAGATCGTAATACAGCTCGCCATACACCGACTTCGACGTGAGTTGGTCGGTTTCGCCATAGTTATGATAGAAGCTTGGCCCTTCAATGCAGCCAGTTGTGAAGCATAGCGCAGGATTGGATAGCCCCGAAAACGCGCCGAGGACGATACCCGGATAATCCAGCGTGTCCGAATTCACGTAATAGTCGCCCGACACGTGCGTGTGCAGATAGTAGCCGCCAATCATTGCGTTAAGAGGACCGCTGAAACTTGTGGAGAATCGGACCTCACCCGAATATTCGGAGGAGCGGCCGTCAGAGCGATCATATCCTTCCGCATTAGGCGTAAAGGTGTAGTCGCCACCGGTGATCCCAAGATTCTTGGTGCTCGAAATGGGCAATTCCGGATTCGCACCGAAAGCGTTGGCGAAAAACGGGGCGTAGTTGGCGGCGTAGGCCGGCCCGGCGAGAGCGGACAGCGTGCCCAGGAACTCGGTTGCCGCGCATTGCAAGTTTGGACTTCCGGCCACCGCCGCGCCGCAATTTGCGGGGAAGCCTGCGGTGTTGCTGGGCAGCGGGCCGCCGGGAATGTTGTTGTAGCTTTCTTCCGAGAAATAGGCATTATGATCATAGCCGCCCACCAAAGTTGCTTTCAGCCACGGCGTGAGGCCCTGATTCCACTCTGCCGACATAAAATTGTCTTGCGAATTATAGATCGGCGTGAAATCGGTGTTGATCTGGCGCGCACCCGCCGGATCGATATACCCGGGCGGCAGCGTAGGCGTCGATGCGAGATTGTATAACCCGAGCACCGGACCGAGCGCCGGACCCAAAAGTGAGGTCAAGGTCTGCTGGCTCGACGCGATCGTCGATAGCGTCGAAAACGCATTGAGCGGCTGCGTCCCCGCCGATGTCGGCAGACAACCCAGAACGCCAGTCGGATCGGTCGTGCAAAGCTGCTTGTCCGAACGCATGTGGCTGTCGTTTTCGTTGCTGAACTGACCGGTGATGTCGATCGTCGTCTTGTTGGTGGGCTGCCACCTGAGCGAGCCACGCATCGAATAATCGTCGCGGCTATCGACGCGGCTATTGTTGAAAATGTTTTCGACAAATCCATCGCGCTTGTACCAGTCGCCGGCGAGCCGGATGCCGAGTTCGTCGGTGATGATCGGCATATTGACCATTCCGGTCGCCGTCATCGCGTTATAATTGGCGTAACTTCCGATGACGCTGGCGCTAAATGCCGAAAGATCAGGCTTGGCGAAGTTCACGTTGATCGCGCCGCCTGTGGCGCCGCGTCCATAAAGGGTCGTCTGCGGACCCGCGAGCACTTCGAGGTCGGCCAGATCGTAGAAGCTGCCCTCCGTGATCTGCGGATCGGCAAGATAGACATCGTTCTGGTTGATAGCGACGCCTGATTCGGAGTCGTAGCCGACCGCCGTGATACCGATACCGCGAATCTGGAAATCCGCACCGCCGAAATTGCCCGCCGTGTATGTAGTGTTCGGGGCGTTGAACTGCAGATCCTTGAACTGATCGATCTGATGCGCCTTTAAATCTTCGCCGCTGTAGGCGGAGATCGCAATCGGGACGGTCTGAACGTCTTCCGCTCGTTTCTGCGCGGTCACGACCACTTCTTCGACTTGCGCGAACGCTGGCGCGGCCAGCGCGGTGGTCAAAAGCAGCGTGCTGACGAACGTCAAGGAACGGCCAGCCGACACCGTACGATGTGCAGACATTTTGTACTCCCCGTTGCAATCAGGCCTGATGGCCAATTATCTCGACGCAGCGACCGCTCCAATCCCAAGAGCGGAGTCACCTCGCCTAATTCGCACTATGCAAACGATAGGTGGAACCCGGCGGAACGGGCAAGAACATTATCCGCGAACCGATTTTCCTGAATCATTTCGTGCACCCATGTACCCGGAAAGCCACACTGAATTTTGCCAGCCGGACCGCGCGTCAAGTTCCAAACCGCTTTTTCGAATTTCGATGGAATGACCCGCCGCCGACCTAGCCGCCGTAGCGCACGCGCAACTTAATGAGCGCCTCAGCGCAGAGCGGATAATCCTCGATCTGATTGTAAATCTGAGCCGATATCCGCACCCAGATACGGCCGCCGAATTCGTAAATCGGTGCGACAATCCCGTGCTCACGCGTCAGCGCCTGGCGCATTTGCATGGCAACATCGCTCGACCCAGTCGTAGCCGCCATGGGAATGGCCGCCATGGCTCCGCGCAGATTCTCGGGAACGGCAATCTTGCTCCCCAATCTTTCCGCGATCAGCGATGCCCCCTCCGACGCCAGCGCCCGATTTCGTGCCATCAAGGCGCCTGCGCCAAATTCCGTATGCAGGTTGGCCGATATTTCAAAGCAAAGCCAAGGTGTTACGTCACGCGTGCCGATCCAGTCGAAAGCCTTTGTGTAGCCCTCGCCGGTGCCGTGAGACAGAACGGCCGGTGAGGTCTGGCTCTGACGCGCCGGCGCCGACCACAGCAGCCCGCAACCTCTGGGCGCAAACAACCATTTGTGGGCGTTGCCGGTGTACCAGTCAGCCCCAAGCGCGGGCACATCCAACGGCAAATGCCCAGGCACATGCGCGCCGTCGACGAGAACCGCGACACCTGCGTCTCGCGCCGCCTCGGCGATGCGGGCGACGGGAAAGATCAGCGCCGTGGCCGAAGAGATGTGGTCGATCACCAGCAGCCGCGTTCGGGGTGTGAATGCCTGGCGCACGGTCTCTACGATCTGATCTTCGCTCTCGACCGCCGCGGGAAGTTCGACAACGGTGAGCATCGCGCCGCGGCGCTGGGCGTTCAGGCGCATCGCCTTCAGCACCGCGCCATAAGCGTGGGATGTCGTCAAAATCTCGTCTCCCGGCCGCAAGGAAAACGACGCAAGGACGCCGCTCACGGCCGCGGTCGCATTTTCGCAGAACACCCAATCCTGCGGATTGCCCCCGAAATGGCGGGCGACATGGGCCGCCTGCGCGCGCATCAAATCCGGCAATTCCTCGCCGAAGAATGTCGTGGGATCCGCCTCGATATGTGCGCGCAGCCAATCCTGTTCCGCTTGGACCTTGCGGGGGACGGCACCGTAGGAGCCGTGATTGAGATGAATGCGATCGGTGCTGAGCGAAAACGCACTCAGAGCCGCATGGCCGAGCGGGCTATTGCTGGCGGGGGAACGGTCCGATCGGGAATGGTTGTTCATCGCGCACGAAGGTTATGAAGGCGAGCAGTTCCCACAGATACTGCACCAGACTGAGCGAGAAGCTTTTCAACTCGTCATTCAGCCTGCCATTGATTGCGAAAACAACAAACTGGACAAGCGCCAACAGGAACGTGATCCACAGCACGAACCATGCGACGATGGCAAAACCGAAAGCGTAAAGAAGGCGAACGCCGGGAAAAGGCGTGCGCGCAGGTTGGGGCATTGCCGCAACACCATTGGGAGGAACCGCGCTGCCCGGGGGAACGTCCGACATAATATTACCTCACTTGCCTGCCCGTCTTATATGTATGGCGCCGTTCGGTGGCTTCAAGCTCTCAGATCAGATCGGTCGCTCCTGACTGCTGTATCCGGCCCACCTCACCAAGGCGTCGAACGGGCCCACCAGCAGCAAACCCATGAGATAGCCGCCGATATGGGCCTGCCAGGCGATCAGCTGGATGCCGGGTCCCGCCCCCACACCCAACACACCGACAATGACATTCACGGCCAGCCAAATCGCCGACCACAAAAGAATGCGTCTCGAAAGCAGCGACGCGGGCACTTGCGCCTGTTCCCGCGGGTTCGGCCCCATCACCCGAAACGATGCGCCCATCAAACCGGCGATGGCAGCCGATGCGCCCACGATCACGACCACGGAGCCCCACGCAGAGATGAGCTCCGCCACGGCGCCGGCGATCCCGCACAACAGAAAGTAAACGAGGAACAGCACGCTGCCATAGCGGCGCGCCACCACCGGACCGAATGCAAGGAGCCATATGGAATTGGCGGCGACATGGGCGAAACCGCCATGCAGAAAGTTGTAGGAGATGAACGGCCGCACCAATTCGAACCATGTCGGCGCGATGTAGTGATGGCTTGCTATAAAGTCGCGCGAGTACAGCGCCGGGATGAAACCGAAATTGGCGTAAACACTCTGTGTGTCGGCGCTCCATAAAAACTCGCGCGACAGCTCGATCCCGACCAGCAACACGATCAGCAATGGCACGACAGCTGGCACGCGAAAGAAGGGCTGCGGCGTCTCCTGCAGGAAAGCCATGATGAATTAACCCGCCCGCACCAGCGCCGCTTCCACCAGCGGAAGCCTGTCATTGCCGAAATACATGTCATTGCCGTTGACGAACATGGTGGGCGAACCGAAGCCGCCCCGCGCGATCAATTCGTCGGTGTTGGCGCGCAGACGATCCTTAACCTCGGCAGATTGGGAACGCGCGAGGAGGCGCTGCGCATCCAACCCCGCATTGCACGCGATCGCCGTCAAGACCTCGCTTTGGCTGATGTCCTCCAACCGCCCCCAATAAGCTTCAAAAGCGCCGCGCGCGAACGGCACGAGCTTTCGTTCTTCATCGGCAGCGATCGCGCAGCGCATCACTGCGATGGCGCGCACGGGAAAAACCGGCGGCTTGCCGATTTCGATTCCGGCCAGCGACGCCCAATCGCGCAGGTCTTTCTCATAATAAGACGCTTTGCGCGGTTCCGGATTGGCACGCCTGTCATACACCTCACGGTTAACCGCATTAAACACACCGCCCACCAGGACGGGCCGCCAGACGATCTGCGCCTTCGTCCGCGCCACGACATCGCCAATGCGCGTGAACGCCAGGTACGTCCAAGGCGATGAACAATCAAAGAAAAACTCAAGCGTGGCCAAATTCGTCTCCCGTTTGCGGCCCAACGCTAATGGGCTTCGTGCCGCTTTGAAACATCGCGATCGCTTAAGGGCCGTTAAGCGCTGGCATGGGGGTTGCTGAGTGGCTGTCGGAATTCAACGGACAGTCGTTCATGCCCATGTTCGCGAAACTTACCGCACTTGTCGGCGCAAGCATCCTGGTCGGCGCGGTTGCGGCTCAAGCCGGCCCCGCCGGCGACTCCTCTTCTTACAACACGCCGTTCGGGATGACCTCGCAAGCCCAGCAGAACCAGACCGTCAACGCTTCGCTGCGCGATAGCAACGGAAACCTGACGATGGTGGACGGCCAATTCCAGAGCTCGCAGTTCGCGAGCGGCTTCGGAATGCCTGGACCGGAAGTGAACGGCCAGGGTGGAGTCGGCGGTTTGACCAATTCGGTCAACGGCGTCTCGGCCGGCGGCAGCAGCGGCGCGGCTTACGGCGGCTCAACCGCCATCGGCAACTCGCTGAACGTGATCACCGCCGGCAGCGGCAACACGGTGATCGTCAACTCTTCGCAGACCAACAACGGAAACCAGACTGCCTCCACGAATATGAACGGCAATTGAAGGAAGGAAGGGGAGTTTCTCCCATGACCAAGCGCGGAAAATATCACCTTGCAAAACCACTCGTCATTGTCCTGGCGATGGTTTCCCTCTCGGGCTGCGTTAGTCCCGTCGCCGACTCTGTCGGCCGCTACACAGCGCCCATCGGCAATGCGCCGGTGATCCCGAATGAGACGCCTTACTCGGCGGCGTTGCGTTGTCTGTCGAGATTCACCGCGGCACATCCGATCCGGATCGCCGTGGGCCAGATCGCCGACTACACCGGCAAGCTCGAATCCGACAATTCCGGCCGCAAGCTCACGCAGGGCGCGGCGCTGATGGCGATGAGCGCACTGGCGAAGGCCGGCGTGCCGTTGGTCGAGCGCTTCGACACCTCCGTTGCGGAGATGGAGCTCAAATACGCCAACAACAAGCTGATCGGCGACGGTGGGCCGCCCGTTCCCGGCGACTACCGCAAGATCATGGCGGGTTCGATCCCGGGCTCCGACTACTACATCGTCGGCGGCATCACCGAGCTCAACTTCAACATTCGCTCCGTCGGCGCCGATGCCGATGGCGGCGGCACCGCGACGAACTCGCTGACCGGCACGGCCGGCGCAAGCCTCTACGTCATGAATGTCGGTCTGGACCTTCGCATGGTCGATACCAACACGCTTCAGGTGGTGGACGTTGTCTCCTACCAGAAGCAGATCATCGGCCGCCAGGAACAGGCGGGTGTGTTCAACTTCCTCGGACACACGTTCTTCGACGCCAGCCTCGGCGAAAGTGCGCTCGAACCCGTCCAGCTCGCGGTCCGCTCGGTCATCGAACGCGCCATGCTGGAGATGATCACCCGCCTCTATCACACGCCGATGTCAGCCTGTTCATCCGATTTCGGAAGCTCCAAAGACCCGCTTTCCGGCCCGGACGATGCCTCGCCTTACAACCACGTTCAATTGAACACAGCCAACGCAACCAACCCAGTTCCCAGGGAGAACCACAATGACGCGCCTCACCAAAATCCTTATCGCTTCTACAGCTCTGCTGATCCTGCCGACGAGCCTGGCCTTCGCGGACGGATCGAATAGCGGCCCGGCCCAGAGCAACATCCTGAACGGCCAGCTCGACTTCCACGTCAGCACTTCGACGCTCAACACCAATGTCACCGGTGCGGCGGGCAACGTGGCGGCGGTATCGGCGGCGGGCGGCAACGCGGTGGACATCACCACGATGAGCAACACCAATGTCGATAACAACCAGTACGTCACCAGCGTCGACATCGGCTCGAGCATGAACGCGAACGTCCACGACGTCGATGGCACAGTCAGCCTGACGGGCCAGGCCGTGTGTAACTCGGCCAGCGTCTCGATGGATCCGACCTCCACCAACGTCTCGTCCAAGCAGGAATGCGATGCCATCGATCCGTCTTCGTCCGTGACGGCCAATGTCGGCAATATCGGCAACGACGTGTCGATCGCCAGCGCCGCGGTGGGCAACAGCTTCGAGGAAGACACCAACGCCAAATACGGCAACGTGGCGACCCAGCAGCTCAACCAGTCGAACATGAACTCGACGGTCAATGCCAACGTGTCGAACATCGCAGGCAACGTCACCCTGCAGTCCACCGCGATCGGCAACACCGCCCAGATCGTGCATTACTAGTCCGCGCAGGCATATCCTGGGGCAAACGGGATGTGCCGGGAGAGAGGGAGGGCTAAATGCCCTCCCTCTTTTTTTTGGCCTCTTTTTTTGTGCGCGCAGGCACGGCATGGTGCGGGTGCATAAAGGGGGCGAAGCATTCATGTCGGCACAAGGTGGCAAGGTTCTTGAGTTCACGTTTCGCGGGATCGTGTTGGGCATTCTCATCACGCTCGTGTTCACCGCGGCGAACGTCTATCTGGGGTTGAAGGTCGGCCTCACTTTCGCCACCTCGATCCCCGCCGCCGTGATCTCGATGGCGGTGCTCTCCGCCTTCAAGGACTCCACGATCCTCGAGAACAACATCGTGCAGACGGTGGCCTCGGCCGCCGGCACATTGTCGGCCATCATCTTCGTGCTGCCGGGTCTGGTGATCGTCGGCTGGTGGGTGGGCTTTCCGTTCTTCACCTCGTTCCTGATCTGCGCCTCGGGCGGCATCCTGGGCGTGCTGTTCACGATCCCGCTGCGCCGCGCGATGGTGACGACATCCGATCTTCCCTATCCCGAAGGCGTTGCTGCCGCGCAAGTGCTCGAAGTCGGTGAAAGCGCGCGCGGCGAGGCGACGAAGGAATCGCGCGAAGGCCTGCTCGCGGTTGTGTGGGGCGCGGTGGCGTCCGCCGGCCTCGCGATCCTCGCCGCCACCCGCATCGGGACATCGGAGGTCACAAAGTTCTTTCTGGTCAGCGGCGGTGCGGCCAGCGGCGTCGACATGGGATATTCGCTGGCGCTGATCGGCGCCGGATACCTTGTCGGGATCTCCGTCGGCATGGCGATGCTCCTGGGGCTTCTCATCTCGTGGGTGGGTTTCGTGCCCTATCTCACCTCGCTGCATCCCATCGTCGGGTCGCTCGATGCCTACACGGACGGCATCTGGCGCCACGACGTGCGCTTTATCGGCGCGGGCGCGATCGCGGTGGCGTCGGTGTGGACGTTGCTCAAGCTGATCGGACCGGTGGTGAGCGGCGTGCTCGGCACGCTCTCCGCATCGCGCGCGGCGAAAGAAGGTGCCGGCGATCGCAAAGACACGGATCTTTCGCCGGCGTGGATCGGCATCATCGCGCTCGCGTGCCTGATCGTGATCGGCTACCTGCTGGTGATGTTCCTGGCGCCGACGCCACTTGCCGGGAGCACGACGGCGTTGGTCATCGCTGCGCTTCCCTTCATCTTCATCGGTGGATTCCTGATCGCGGCGATCTGCGGATACATGGCGGGATTGATCGGCGCCTCCAACTCGCCGATCTCGGGCGTCGGCATTCTGGCGATTCTGTTCTGCTCGCTGTTATTCGTCGCCATGGTGCATCCCGCTGGCGCCGACGCGCAAAAGGCCCTCATCGCTTTCGCGCTGTTCGCCACGGCCATCGTGTTCGCCATCGCCACGATCTCCAACAACAACCTTCAGGATCTGAAGACCGGTCAGCTCGTGGGCGCAACGCCGAGCGCGCAGCAATGGGCGCTGATCGTGGGCGTGATTGCGGGCGCAGCGGTCATTCCGCCGGTGCTCAATCTTCTTGCCCACGCTTTCGGCTTCGCGGGCGCGCCGAACCTTCACACCGTGACGTCGCAGCCGCTTGCCGCGCCACAGGCCACGCTGATCTCCGCGCTGGCGCAGGGTGTGATCGGGGGCAACCTCAATTGGAACATGCTCTATATCGGCTTTGCGCTCGGCGCGGTGTTGATCGTCCTCGACGAAGTGCTGGGGCTGGCGAAGCTGCTGCGTCTGCCGCCGCTGGCGGTGGGCATAGGCATCTATCTGCCGATGTCGGCGACGCTTCCCGTCGTGATCGGGGCGATCATCGGATACGCTTACGATGTGTGGAGCAAACGCACATCCGACCCGGCTTACTCGCAGCGCCTCGCGGTGCTCATCGCATCGGGCATGATCGTGGGCGAGAGTTTGTGGGGCGTGATCAACGCCGGCGTGATTTCCGCGACCAACAAGGAGGCACCGTTCGCGCTGGTGCCCGCCGACTTCCCCTACATGAATGAAGTCGGCCTCGCGGTCTTCATTCTCTTGATCGCGATTCTCTACGGCTGGATCATGCGCCGCGCCCGCGCCTTCAGGCCCGTTGCCTGATAGCTTCGTCCAGCGCGAGAACGTGCTTCGCCTGCTTGAGATGCGGCTGGTCGAGCATCTTGCCGTCGAGCGCGGCGACGCCTGCGCCTGAAGCGAACGCCGCCACCACTTTTTGCGCGTGCGCCACATCTTCCGCGGATGGTGTGAACGCCGCGTTGATCGGCGCGACCTGATCGGGATGGATCGCGAGCATTCCGGAGAAGCCTTCGCGTTGGGCTAAGCGCGCGGCGCGGCTCAGGCCCTCCGTGTCGCGGAAATCGGCGTGCAGCGTTTCGATAGCATCGACGCCGGCGGCCTTCGCCGCGATCAGGCACAACGTGCGAACGATTTTGTAAGTGAGCAGGAACGCGCCATCGTCGCCGCGATTGGTGGCCGCGCCCAAGGCCGCCGACAAATCCTCCGCGCCCCAGGTGAGGGCCGCCAGACGCGGCGGCGCGACGCGATAGTCCTGCAACGACAGCGCCGCGATGGGCGTTTCGCTCGCCACCGGCAACAGCTTGATGCCGCCATGCGGCAGCCCCGCCGTCGTCTCGCGCGTGATGAGATGGGCGTCGATC
>DASXEH010000011.1:0-2499 GCA_036490215.1 Magnetospirillaceae bacterium | reverse complement strand
GATGCGATCGAGGGAAAGAAGAAGGACTAAGTGGCATTCACGATGATGTGCATTCCCGCGGCCGGCTTCGCAGTCGTACCCGTTGCCGTCTAGAAGTTTTCGTTACCTAAACCCGCCGCGCGAGCAGTCTGCGATCGGGGGGTCATGACGACGAGAAGCCCGAAGGCGCAGAGTACGGCGACAAAGGCAAAAATGCTTCCTTCTGGCCCGACGGCCCCTCCCGTAATCAGGCTCGATCCGGTCGGCGTGAAATCCAGAAGATGACCCTCGTCGAGATAACCGCTGCCCGCAGCTCCGAACAGTGGCGCGCTCGCCCAATTCCAGCCGGTATGATAGCCGACTGACCACCAGACCGACCCTGTCCGGTACACCGCATAGGCCAACAACACCCCTTGGAAGAACAGGCGCGCGAGCCAGATCCAACTCGCGCCGGGATTGCTGAGGTGAAAGACGGAGAACATCAATCCGGAGACAATGGCCGCTCCGCGCCATCCGAAGAAGCGTTCCGCGACCAGCAAGATTGCCACGCGCCCGATAAGTTCTTCGCCCGTCGCTCCGATAAAGTCGAAGATCAGCCAGCCGCCACCATGCAACAGCGCTGACATGTGCGATTGCGCTGACACCGCGACACTGGCGTCCCCGATTGTCATGATCGCCAGGATGGCGCCGACCATGACGGCTAGTCCGATCGCCAGCCCAATCGCCGTCAGTTTCCCCATCTGCGGCCCGATCAGCGGGAAGCCGAATATCCGGCAACCCAAGATTTTGCAGACCGCTGCAACGACAAGCAGGTCCAGCAGCAAACGCACTACCATGAGCAGTGCGTAAGGCAGCAGCCCCATCTCGCTCCGAAAAGCCGCGTGAAGGCCGAACGCGTCGGCCAACGGTTTGTCGATGGCATTCGCGACGGGGTCGAGGCCGATGAAAACGAGGGCAAGGAACAGCAACGCAAGCCAGCTTCGAGAGCTCGGCGGCCACGCAAAAGGCAAACTGCTCATGTTGAATGTTCCTTCCACCCGGTCCGCCCCGAGGCTTCTGCATTTGAGGATAAAGCCGGAGTCCGATTTGATGCCCGCGCAAGGACGCGATGGCAAGCAAATCGGCGGTTACACCCAACCCGGTCGATCGGGCCGCCAATTCTGCCGGAGCGATGTGAGGTCGGGCGGATCTCGCAGGTTTGAGAGCCTCGGTGTTATACCGAGGCTTTCGCACCTACGGATCACCCCGCGATGTGGAAGCGGCTGTGGTAGCGGCCGTCCATGCTGGACACCGGGACGTAGATGAACACATCGGTGGTGTCGAACTGGCGGTCGATCACCGCGCCGTCGCCGATGCAGCAGCCCGCGCGCACATAGCCTTTGATGAGAGGCGGCAGCGCGCGCAACGCGGCCTTGGCGTCAATCGCGTCCTTCTCCATCAGATTCATGTCGACGAAAAGCTCGGGCCGCGCGCGCACGTTCAGGCCTTCCGGCATGGGGTGGAAGTGATGCAGATAAGACAGCGGCAGCGCCAGCGCATCGGGATCGGTGCCGGTGAGCGAGGCGCAGCCGAACATTAGGTCGATGGAGAAGCGCTTGGTGTAAACGCCGATGCCGCGCCACAAAAGCTGCAAGGTGACGGGCTTGGAACGGTAACTCTTCATCACGCAGGAGCGGCCGAGTTCCAGAAGCCGCGTGCCCCTGGCGACGCTGCGCATCAGCGAATCGATGTCGTATTCGCCGGCCGTGTAGAAGCCGCCGGCCCGCGCCGCATCGACATCGCGCATCAGCCGATAGGTGCCGACCACGCGATGCTGCCCGTCGCGGTCGTGCGCGTCACGGTCCACCACCAGCATGTGGTCGCAAAAGTCGTCGAACTTGTCGAAGTCGCGCCGCGCCTCGCGCATGGCGGGCGACGGAATCGCGCTCATCTCTTCGTAGAACACGCGATAGCGCAGGCGCTGCGCCGCTTCGACTTCGTTTTGGGTTTCCGCCAACCGCACCTCAAGCGATCCGGCCACCGCCAGAACGGGCCATTGCGCGAGTTGTCCTTCGAACGGGCTAGGCTCGTGGATATTGACCACTCGAAGCTTCCCTTGATTTCGCCGGGCCTCTTTTCCGGTAACGCCTGGAACGCGCCTGCGGGCCTAAACACGCGAATTGATATTTAGTGTACCCGACTGACCGAGGGCCTGCAAATTCAATGCACCCAATGGCTTAGGGGATTTGAAGGGCGCCGCCGCGCTGCTTCACATTGAGGATTTCGAAAAGGATCAGGGCGGGGATTCCGATCAGCCCCGCGCCGACGAAGAAAATCGCATAGGCCTGCATCAGCCCGACATGCGCGCTGAGGTCTTGCACCACGACGCCGGAAAAGCCTTTGAGGATTTTTCCCGCCCACGCATAGGTCGAGGTGAGCAGCGCATATTGCGTGGCGGTGTAGCCCAGGCTCGTCAGGCTCGACATGTAAGTCACCAGCGTGACGCCCGCCATGGCGATGCCAAAATTGTCCAGCGCCATG
>DASXEH010000095.1:0-315498 GCA_036490215.1 Magnetospirillaceae bacterium | reverse complement strand
CCATCGGCATGCCTTCGGAATAGTCGATCGTCAGGACTTCCTTATCGCGGCGGTAGACGCCCGAACTGATCGGCGTCCAGCCGAGTTCCGGCAGGCTTTCGTCATAGAACTGCCGCGCTTCGACTTCCATCAGCGAGCCCTGGGCGGTGGCCTCGACGATACGTCCCTGCGGCGAATCGAAGAGCGTGCCGCCCGGCTGTTCGACCAGCCCGGGCGCCAGCGGCAGATCGTCGATCTCTTTAAGGAATTTCGAATCGTCGGCAAAAGCAACGCCGCTCAGCAGCACGAAGCCGGTGAGCGCGACGGACATTCGTTTCATGGATTTCATCTGCGACTCATAGCATTGGCGCGGCGCGGCGGCCACAAGCGGAACGCATGCCAGCCTACCTACTTTTGACCGCCGCCTTCCGGCCTCTATTTCTGGCAGACCGCACAAAAGAATGTGGAACGCCCACCCTGGACGATGCGCTTGATCAGCGTCTTGCCATGGCCGTTGCGGCAATCCAGGCCTTCGCGGTCATAGACATCGAAATTGTATTGGAAGTAGCCCAACTCGCCCGAGGGCAAGCGATGATCGCGTAAAGTGGAACCGCCGGCCTTCAGCGCATCCTGTAACACCTGCTTGATCGCCGCGGCCAGTTTGGTGGCGCGTTCGAGATCGACCTTGCCGGCGGGCCGCTTCGGCGAGATGCCGGACCGGAACAGCGCCTCGCAAACATAGATGTTACCGAGCCCGGCCACGCGCGTCTGATCCAACAGCGCAGCCTTGATGCTGGTCGCGCTACCCTTCAGCGCCGCATGCAAAACCGCACCGGTGAAGGCTTTCGACAGCGGCTCTGGTCCAATATCACGCAACGAGGGATGCCGTTCCCGCTCGGCGCTGAGCACGAGATCGACGACACCGAAACGCCGCGGATCGTGCAGGCTGACGCGCCGCCCGTCATCGAGATCGATGGTGAAGTGCTCATGCTTTCCTGGCTTGCCCTCGGCCGGGCCGATCAGGATGCGGCCCGACATGCCGAGATGGATCAGGAGGTCGAGCCCATCTTCCAGCACGATCACCAGATATTTGGCGCGGCGATCCAGCTTCTCTATCCGTCGGCCTTTGATGCGTGCGGCGAGTTCCGGCGGGAATGGACGTCTGAGGTCGGCGCGATGGGTGCGCGCGGCCTTGATGGTTCGGCCCAGCATCGCAACCTCGAGATGGCGGCGAATGGTCTCGACTTCAGGTAACTCTGGCATGCGCGCAGGATGGCGAAACGGCCCCGAACTGGCAAGCATCCGGGGTGACGCTGTGGGAACGATGGGCTATTCTGCGCCCGTCATGACCACATCCGACGCCCCCTCCGGCGGCGACACCACGCATTTCGGCTATCGCACCGTATCCACGGCGGAGAAACCCGCCCTGGTGCGCGGCGTGTTCGACGACGTGGCGCGCAAATACGATCTGATGAACGACCTGATGAGCATGGGCGTGCATCGGCTGTGGAAGCGCTTCTTCCTCGACCGTATCCAGCCGCATCCCGGCCGCACCCTGCTCGATCTCGGCGGCGGTACCGGCGACATCGCGTTCGGCTGGCGCGAGCGCGGCGGCGGGCCGGTCACCGTTTGTGATCTCACCCAAGGCATGCTGCAGGTGGGGCGTGACCGCGCCATCGACCGCAATCTCGGCGAAGGCATTGAATGGATCTGCGGCGATGCCGAAAGCCTGCCCTTCCCCGATATGAGCTTCAATACCTGCACCATCGCCTTCTGCCTGCGCAACGTGACCCATATCGACGCAGCATTGGCAGAGGCCTACCGCGTGCTGAAGCCGGGCGGACGGTTCTTCTGCCTTGAGTTCAGCAAGGTGGCGCTGCCGCCGCTGGCGAAGCTCTATGACCGCTACTCCTTCTCGGTGCTGCCGATGCTGGGCCGCGTGATCGCCGGCAATCGCGATGCGTACCAATATCTCGCCGAGAGTATCCGCCGCTTCCCGCCGCAGGACGAACTCGTGGCGCGCATGACCGCCGCCGGTTTCGATCAGGTGCGTTATGCCAATCTGTCAGGCGGCATTGTCGCGATTCATTCCGGCTGGCGGTTGTAGGACGTGTTCCGCGGCATCACCAATTTCCTGCGGCTTGTCGCCATCGGCCGCATTCTGGCCAAGCATGATCTGCTCGATCTGCTGAACGCGCCGTCGTCGCTGCGCCTGTCGATCATGATCTCCGGCGGGCGCAAGGGCCGTGCCGCTGCGGGGCAACGTCCCGGTCAGCGCCTGGCCGCCGCGCTGCTCGAAATGGGCCCGACCTTCATCAAACTCGGCCAATCGCTGTCGACCCGGTCCGATCTGATCGGCGAGGAGATGGCGGAAGATTTGTCCGAACTGCAGGACAAGCTGCCGCCCTTCCCGTCCGAAGAAGCCCGCGCGATCATCGAGACCGAACTCGAACAGCCGCTCGACAAACTGTTCCAGAGTTTCGACGACGCGCCGATTGCCGCCGCCTCGATCGCGCAGGTGCATTTCGCCGTCACCACCGAAGGCAACGAAGTCGCGGTCAAGGTGCTGCGGCCGGGGATCGAACGCCGCTTTGGCGCCGATGTGGCATTGCTTTTGTGGCTGGCGGAATGGGCCGAACGGTTGCGCCCGCGCCTGCGGCGCTTGCATATCCTCGACTCGGTGCGCAATTTCGAAGGTGTGGTTCAGCGCGAAATGGATTTGCGCTTCGAGGCCGCCGCCGCGGCCGAACTGGCCCAGAATTTCACCGGCGATCCGAACTTCCTGATTCCCGAGGTCGATTGGCAGCGCACCGGGCACCGCGTGCTGACCCTGAAGCGCATCCACGGCATTCCGGTCGATGAAGTCGACGAGATCATCGCCGCCGGGATCGATCCAACGCATGTGGTCGAACTGGCCGCCGACGCCTTCTTCAATATGGTGTTCCGCGACGGCTTCTTTCACGCCGATTTGCACCCCGGCAATCTGTTCGTCGGCGTAAACGGCGAGATCATCGCCGTGGACTTCGGCATTACCGGCCGCCTCGACAAGGCAACGCGCCGCTTCCTTGGCGAGTTGTTGCTGGGCTTTTTGAATCGCGACTTTGCCCGCGTCGCCCGCATTCATTTCGACGCCGGCATCATTCCCGGCGATCAGTCGGTCGAGCTGTTCACGCAAGCCGTGCGGTCTATCGCCGAACCGATCCTGGGCCGGCCGCTGCACGAGATTTCGGTGGCGCGCCTGCTCGGCCAGTTGTTCGACGTGGCGCGCGCCTTCAAACTGGAAGCGCAGCCGCAGATGCTGCTGCTGCAGAAGACGATGCTGGTGGCCGAGGGCGTCGGCCGCATCCTGAACCCGAAAATCAACATGTGGCACTTGGCCCGGCCGCTGATCGAGCAATGGATGTTCGAGAATCTGGGTGCCACGGCCCGGCTGCGCGATTCGGTGGGCGGTGTGTTCGAGACGATCGAGGGCTTGCCGCGCCTGGTGCGTAATGTCGAGCACTTGGCCGAGAGCATCAAAGCCGGCGGGTTGCGCCTGCACCCAGATTCGATGAAGGCCTTGGAACAATCCCGAGGGCGGCGGGGTATATTTCCGAGCTGGCTGCCCTGGGTATTGGTCGCCGTCCTCGCTTACCTGCTTCTAAAACGGTAGCTCCTGTATAATTATCACGGCCTTGCGCATCGGCCGGTTGATGACTATTCTAATTACATCCCTTCAACGTAGAAAAAGGGCTCAGCCGTGACCCTGTCAGGGCGCCGCATTGTGTTGGTGGTTTCCGGCGGGATCGCGGCCTACAAGAGCCTCGATCTCGTGCGTCGTCTGCGCGAGCGCGGTGCGGTGCTGCGCTGCGTGCTCACTCAGGGCGGCGCTCATTTCATCACGCCGCTGAGCCTGTCGGCCTTGGCTGGGGACGATGTTCATACCGACCTGTTCGCCACCACAGCAGGCGGCGCGACCGTTCATATCCAGCTGACCCGCGACTCCGACCTCGTGGTCGTCGCCCCCGCCTCCGCCGATCTGATCGGTAAGATGACCCATGGGCTGGCTGACGATCTGGCTTCGGCCCTGCTGCTGGCATCCGACAAGCCGATCCTGGTCGCACCGGCGATGAACTACCGGATGTGGCAGCACCCGGCGACACAAGCCAACATCGCCCAGCTCGACGCGCGCGGCGTGCGGCGCATCGGCCCCAATGCCGGATCATTGGGCGACGGCGAGACTGGCGATGGTCGCATGGCCGAGCCGCTGGAGATCGTCGCCGCGATCGAGACGTTCTTCGGCGCGCATGGACCGTTGGCCGGCCGGCATGCGTTGGTGACCAGCGGGCCGACGCAGGAACCGATCGACCCGGTCCGCTATATCTCCAACCGCTCTTCGGGCAAACAGGGCCACGCCATTGCTGAATCTCTGCACGCTCTCGGTGCGCGCGTGACCTTGGTGAGCGGCCCTGTCGCGCTGCCCGATCCGGCCGGCGTCAATGTCATCCATGTCGAGACGGCGCAGAATATGTTGGACGCCTGCATGGGCGCACTGCCTGCCGACGTCGCCATCTGCGCTGCCGCCGTTGCCGATTGGCGCATGGCTGCACCCGCCGCACAGAAACTCAAGAAAGCGAAAGGCGCCGCACCGCCGCAGCTCGACCTCGCTCAAAATCCCGACATCCTGGCGACCTTGTCGCAGGCTAGAAATCGTCGTCCGCGTCTGGTCGTCGGTTTCGCCGCCGAGACCGAAAAAGTGATCGATGGCGCGAAAGCGAAGCTGGCGTCCAAGGGTTGCGACGTGATCGTCGCTAACGATGTCAGCGCCGAGGCCAATGCCGGCACCGGCGCTTTCGGCACCGACAGCAATACCGTTCACCTGGTCACCGCGAAGGGTGTCGAGTCCTGGCCAGCCCTGACCAAATCCGCTATCGCAACGCGTCTCGCCGGACGTGTCGCAAGTCTGCTTAACGAGGAGTAATCATGCTGCGTCCGTCTAAGAAGACGCTCTTTGCCATCGAAGCGGTGCTCGACATCGCCTATCACTCCGGCGGCGAGCCGGTGCGCAGCCGCGAGATCACGCGGCGTCAGGGCATTCCGCGCCGTTATCTCGAACAGACCCTGCAGCAGCTGGTGCGCAGCGGTATCCTGATGGGCGTGCGCGGTCCGCGCGGCGGCTATCGCCTGGCGCGTGAACGTCGCCGCATCTCGGTCGGCGAGATCGTGCGCGTGGTGCGTGCGTTGGAAGCCTTAGAGGGCGAGGAGGAGGAAGATCTTCCCTCGTCGGAACTCGGCAAGAAGGTGATCCGTCCCACCTGGGCCGAGTTGCAGGAAGAAATCATGAAGCGGCTCGACGCGATCACCATCGACGATCTCTGCACCCGCGCCTTCCAGGGTGGGATCGTCAGCGAGGTGGCGCAGAGCATGGACTTCACCATCTGACCAACGCCTGATCCGCAGCACGAGAACAAGAGGCCATCATGTCCACTCCTGCCGAATTCCGCGGCCGTATCTATGACAGCATCACCGACACGATCGGCGGGACACCGCTGGTGCGCTTCAAGCGCCTGGCCGCCGACGCCAAAGTGAAGGCCGACATTGTCGGCAAGCTCGAATTCTTCAACCCGCTGGCTTCGGTGAAGGACCGTATCGGCGTTGCGATGATCGAAGCCGCCGAAGCCGCCGGCAAGCTCAAGCCGGGTGCGACGATCATCGAGCCGACCTCGGGCAATACCGGTATCGCCCTGGCCTTCGTGGCCGCGGCGAAAGGCTATCGCCTGCTCCTGCCCATGCCGGAAAGCATGTCGCTCGAACGGCGCAAGATGCTGATCCTGCTCGGCGCGCAGATCGAGCTGACACCTGCCGCCAAGGGCATGACCGGATCAATCCGCCGCGCCGAGGAACTCAACCGCGAGATCAAGGACTCGGTGATCCTGCAGCAGTTCGAGAACCCGGCCAATCCGGCGATCCATGAAAAGACCACCGCCGAGGAAATCTGGAAAGATACCGACGGCAAGGTCGACATCGTTATCTCCGGCGTCGGTACCGGTGGCACGATCACCGGCGTCGGCCATGTACTGAAGAAGCGAAAAGCCTCGGTGCGCATGGTGGCCGTGGAGCCGGAGGACAGCCCCGTCCTCTCGGGCGGCGCGCCCGGCCCGCACAAGATTCAAGGCATCGGCGCCGGTTTCGTGCCGGGCAATCTCGACAGGGCGATCATCGACGAAGTGGTGAAGATCGGCAACGAGACCGCCTTCGCCATCGCCCGCAAGGCCGCCAAGCTCGACGGCGTGCCGGTGGGCATTTCCTCGGGTGCAGCACTGGCCGCGGCGCTGGAAGTCGGCAGCCGCCCGGAAAACGCCGGCAAGCTAATCGTGGCGATCATCCCGAGCTTCGCTGAACGCTACCTCTCCACGGCGCTGTTCGAGGGGTTGGGGGGCTAGTCCCCTCACCCCAACCCTCTCCCGCAAGGGGAGAGGGCGCCACTTCAACGTTTCCTCTCCCCTCCGTGGGAGAGGGACAGGGTGAGGGGCAGAGTGAGAACTCGAGCGATCACACGGCTTCACCCCTGCGCATTCCATCCCATATAATCGGGTATGGATTTCAGCGAAGATCAGATTCGGCGCTATGCTCGCCATATCCTGCTCCCCGAAGTGGGCGGGATTGGTCAGGAGCGGCTGCTTCAATCGAAGGTTCTGGTAATCGGCGCAGGCGGCCTCGGCTCGCCGGTCATTCTCTATCTCGCGGCTGCCGGTGTCGGCACGATCGGCGTGGTCGATGACGACAAGGTCGATCTCTCGAACCTACAGCGCCAGGTTCTGCACACCACCGAGCGCATCGGGACAGCCAAGGTCGAGAGCACCCGCGCTGCGATCGCTACCATCAATCCCGACGTCAAGATCGTGCCGCATCATCTGCGTGTCGACGCCGAGAACGTGCTCGACCTGATCGCCGGCTATGACGTGATTGCCGATGGCAGCGATAATTTCCCGACGCGTTTCCTGATCAACGATGCCTGCCGCTTAGCGGGAAAAACGTTGGTGTCGGCGGCTGTGCTGCGCTTCGACGGGCAACTGGCCACCTTCAAGGCGCCCGGCCCCTGCTATCGCTGCCTCTATCCCGCCGAGCCGCCTGAAGGCGAAGTGCCGACCTGCGCCCAGGCCGGCGTGCTCGGCGCGATGGCGGGCGTGATGGGCACGCTGCAAGCGACCGAGGTGTTGAAGGAGTTGTTGGGCATCGGCGATTCGCTTTCGGGTTCGCTGCTGATCGTCGACGGGCTGTCGACCAATTTCCGCAAGCTGCGTCTGAAGCCCGATCCAGCCTGCGCACTGTGCAGCACCTCGGCCACCATCCACGATCTTTCGGCGCATCGCGCCCACGCCCATGCCGGCTGCTGACACCACCAAAACATCACCGGACAAGCTATCCATCGTCGTCTTTTCCGGCGCCTATGACAAAGTGCATTACGCACTGACTATGGCTTCGGCGGCACTGGCGGTGAACACGCCGGCCACGCTGTTCTTCACCATGGGCGCAATCAAGGCGCTGTTGCCGGTCAAGGACGGCAAAGGCGGATGGTATGATCTGCTGCCGACCGAAGACGGCGTGACCGCCAGCAAAGCCGACGCGCAGCTGATCGCACGCAAACTGGCCGGGTTCGAGGAAATCCTGTCCGCTTGCGTCACCCTGGGCGCATCGGTCATGGTGTGCGAAATGGGATTGCGCGCCATGGGACTGGAAGGCAAGGCTTTGCGCGACGACGTGCCTCGCAGCGAAGGCGGGTTGGTCACCTTCCTGGCCGATGCCTCGCGCACCGGCGCCGTGATCTTCGTGTGATAGGATGAGCCACGTCCTCAAAAAAATCAGCCGCCGCAGCATCCGGCTTTTCGACCAGGGTGGCTGGACGACGGTTCGCCGCATCGGCGATGGTCCGATCCGGCGCGACGTCTATCACTGGCTGCTGAACACGCCCATTTACAATTTCATCGTCGCCCTGATCGGCGGCTATCTCGGCCTCAATGTGATCTTCGCACTCGGCTATCTTGCCTGCGGCGATGCCATCGCCAATGCGCGGCCGGGCAGTTTCGAAGACGCGTTCTTCTTTTCGGTACAGACTATGGCCACGATCGGCTATGGCCGCATGGAGCCGATCGGTCTGGCGGCCAATCTGCTGGTCACGTTCGAGGCCGGCATCGGCCTGTTCGGCGTTGCGGTGGCCTCGGGCCTGATGTTCGCGCGCTTCACGCGGCCCAATGCGGGCGTGCGCTTCTCGGCCAAAATCACGGTCAGCGAATTCGATGGCCGTCCGATGCTGATGCTGCGCTTGGCCAACCGGCGCGACGACGGCATCCACGAAGCCCGCGTGCATCTGACCTTGCTGCGCGATGAAGTGACGCGCGAGGGGATCGAAATCCGTCGCCTGCATGATCTGCACCTCGAACGCTCGAACTCGCCGACCTTCGCGCTGTCCTGGACCGTGATGCATGAGATCGGGCCCAAGAGCCCGCTCTACGGCAAGACTCATGACGATCTTGTGGCCGAGGACGCGCTGATCGTGGTGGTCTTCGCCGGGCATCACAGCGGTTTCTCGCAGGAAGTGCACGCGCGTGCCGCTTTCGGTCCCGATGCCATCGCCTGGAACGCGCGCTATGTCGATGTCTTCGTCGAACAGCCCGATGGGCGATGGGCGCTCGACTTCTCGCGCTTCGACGATGTGGTCCCGGTGCCAGGCATCGAGCCGGCCATCCCGGTCGAACGCGACGAAAGCATCGACGCAAAGTGAAACAGGTCATCCGGTATCCGCGGCTGATCGTTTCGATTGCGTTTACCATCGTGCTGGGGCTCGTGCTGCGCCAGTTCATCGCGCAGAGCACGAGTCTTGTGGTCGCGCTGGATGGCGGCGGCGCACTGTTCCTGATCCTGACCGCTGTGATGCTGGCCCGCACCAATCACGAGCGCATGATGCGGCGGGCGCAGGAGATCGATGAAGGCCAGCTGGGCATGGCCATTGTGGCTTTTGCCGCCGCCGCCCTGGCCTTGGCCGCCATCTTCCTCGAAACGCGTAACGCCAAGAATCTACCGCCCGCCATCCTGCATTGGCATCTGGGCCTGGCGATGGGGAGTATCGTGCTGGCCTGGCTGGTCACTCACACCATGTTCGGCCTGCACTACGCCCATCTGTTCTACGGCGGCGATGACGACCCCGATGATGGTAAGGACACCCATCGCGGTGGGCTTGAGTTCCCGGGCGAGGACAAGCCGGACTACTGGGATTTTCTGTACTTCGCCTTCGTCGTCGGCATGACCTGCCAGACCTCGGATGTGCAGGTGACCGGCCGCGTCACGCGCCGTCTGACCTTGTTTCAGGGCGTGCTGGCGTTCTTCTTCAATACCGTGGTGCTGGCTATCGCAATCAACATTGCCGCCAGCTTGCTTTAGCGCCAAAAACGCGAAAAATCGCTGACGGCAGAGCTTGGCCGCCTGTAATATCCGCGCAACGACGCGCCCGTAAGGCCGTTCACTGAAGATCGAAGGGGAGGACCGAGCATGAGCGAAACCCCGCGCAAAAGCCGGGTTTGGAGCTGGTGGTATCTGCTGCTGATCGTGCAGTTCCCGGCGGCCCTGTGCGTGCCCTTCTTCAACATGGCCGAACCCAGCTTCATCGGCCTGCCGTTCTTCTATTGGGGCCAATTGCTGCTGATCCTGATCGGCGCGGTTCTGACCGCCATCGTCTATTTCGGCACCGAACACAGCAGCCGGGCGCGCTGAGCCGCAGCCCATTATCGCCCATCATATCGATCGAGGGGGAATACCGCCGTGCAAGACGTGAACTGGGTGGCACTGATCATCTTCGTGCTGCTGTTCGGGCTGATCACCTGGCTGGGATTCGCCGCCGCCCGCTGGCGCCGTGGCGATCTCGACATGCTGCACGAATGGGGCCTGGGTGGGCGCCGGTTCGGCTCGCTCGTCACCTGGTTCCTGGTGGGCGGCGATGTCTACACGGCCTATACCTTCATCGCGGTGCCGGCGGTGGCCTTCGGCGCGGGTGCGCTGGCCTTCTACGCCGTGCCCTACACCGTGATGATCTATCCGATTTTGTTCGTCGTCTTCCCGCGGCTCTGGCAAATCAGCCATCGCAAAGGCTATGTGACCGCCGCCGATTTCGTGCGCGGCCGCTTCAACAATCGCTGGCTGGCACTAGCCATCGCGGTGACCGGCATCGTCGCCACCATGCCCTATATCGCGCTGCAGCTGGTCGGCTTGCAGGTGGTGATCGGCGGACTGGGCATCTCGGGCGCAGGCTGGCTTGGCGATCTGCCGCTGATCATCGCCTTCATCATCCTGGCCGCCTTCACCTATTCGAGCGGGCTGCGCGCGCCGGCGGCGATCGCGATCGTCAAAGACCTGCTGATCTACGTCACCGCCATTGCCGCGATCATCGTGATCCCCACGCAGCTTGGCGGCTTCGAGAAGATTTTCGCCGCTGTGCCGCCGGCCAAAGTGCTGCTCGCATCGCCGCCAGACGGAAGCTGGGGCAGCTACGGTGCCTATGCAACGCTGGCCTTAGGCTCGGCCTTTGCGTTGTTCCTCTACCCGCATTCGCTGACCGGCGTGCTGAGCGCATCGAGCGGCCGTGCGGTGAAGCGCAACGCGGCGCTGTTGCCGTCCTATTCGTTCCTGCTTGGCTTGCTGGCCCTGCTCGGTTTCTTCGCCGTGGCCGCGGGTGTCGACAAGATGCCTGAGTTCGCTGCCGCCTTTAAAACCTTCGGCACCAATTTCGCAGTGCCGGCCCTGTTCCTGCACAGCTTCCCGTCCTGGTTCGTGGGGCTCGCCTTTGCGGCGGTGGGTATCGGCGCGCTGGTACCGGCAGCCATCATGTCGATCGCAGCGGCCAATCTCTTCACGCGCAGCATCTACCGCGAATTCCTACACGGCGCGGCCACAGACAAGCAGGAAGCGCAGATGGCGAAATGGATTTCGCTGGTCGTGAAATTCGGCGCGCTGATCTTCATCCTGTTCGTGCAAACCAAATTCGCGATCCAGCTCCAACTGCTTGGCGGCGTCTGGATCGTGCAGATTTTCCCGGCCGTGGTGTTGGGCCTGTACACGCGCTGGTTCAATCCCTGGGCGCTGCTGCTGGGCTGGACCGCCGGCACCGCGGTCGGCACCTGGGTTTCGGTCCAGGCCAATTTCGGCTTCTTCTGGCAGCTGAAATTGTTCGGCTATGGGTTGCCGGGCTATACCGCGCTCTACACATTGATCATCAATATCGTCGTCGCTATCGTGGCGACCCTGCTGCTCAACGCGATCGGCGCGCGCGACGCCAAGGACGACACGTTGCCCGCCGATTACGAACCGCAACCCGCGACCAAGATCGAGATCAAGTGACATGGCGCCGAAGAATAACCCGCTGAAACTGAACCCCCTCCAGTTGCGCACGCTGGCGCTGCTGCAGGAGATCGCGAAGTATCCGGAACTGGCGCAGCCGGCCGGCGACACAGGCGGGATGCTGCTGTCGCAGCTGCCGCATCCGCACGGCAATCACTTCCATATCGGCGCCAAGGTCGTGTCGAGCAGCGACGCGACGGGGCTGCACAATCAGGCGGTGTGGGTGGCGCTGGACCGCAAGGGTCTGACCAAGGGCAATTATCCCTATGCCGTCATCCTGACAGCGGAAGGCCTGGCCTATGACACGTCAGGCGCCGGCCACATCCTGCATGGCGGCGATCACTAGTCTTCTTCATTGCGAGCGGAGCGAAGCAATCCAGACATCACACGAGTCCTGGATCGCTTCGTCGCACGCTCCTCGCGACGACAAACTAATTTACGTCTTCAGGTGATACGGCACGTCGACCACGATCCGGGCTTCTGAGCCTTCGGCCGCGCGGCGATAGAGCAGCGCCGTCCGCAGCATGATCGCATTCTGATTGTGCAGAATGTTCTGCCACCATTTGCGTGGCACGAATTGCGGCAGCACGACGATGGCCGGACCGCGATGCGGGTCGCGCTTGTCGACCTGCTGCAGATAATCGGTCAGCGGACCGATGATCGAACGATAGGGACTGTCGAGCACCACCAGCGGCTCTTTGAAGCCCAGCGCCTTCCAGGCGAGCTTGAGCTCTGCTGTGGCTTGCGCATCGATATTCACCACCACGCCGGTCACGTCCTTCGACAGCGACCGCGCGTGGCTCAGCGCCGACAACGTGCCGCGATGGATCTTCGAAATCGGCACCACCACTTTCGGCTCATGCGCCTGCAATTGGCGCAGGAACAGGCCGGTGCCGCCGAGACGCGGCGAGAGTTCGCGGGAGACACGATCGTAGTGGCCGCGGATCGCGCGGAAGAGATAGACAAGCAGCGGCAGCAGCAGAACGATCAGCCACGCGCCTTCAGTGAACTTCGCCTCGATGATCACGAGGAGCGCGACGGTGGTGCAGATACAACCGAAGCCGTTGATGATCGCTTTCGAGGCCCAGCCGGGCCCCTGGATGCGAATCCAGCGCGCGACCATGCCGCCTTGCGAGAGCGAGAAGCCGATAAACACACCCACCGCATAAAGCGGCACCAACGCATTGGTGTCGCCACCGAAGATGATGATCAGCACGGCGGCGAGCGCCGCCAACGCCACGATGCCATTGGTGAAGGCGAGACGATCGCCCACATTGCCGAGCTGCCGCGGCAGATAGCTCGACCGTGCCAGCACCGAGGCCAGCATCGGGAAGCCGGCAAAAGAGGTATTAGCGGCCAGCAGCAGGATCAGCGCGGTGGCGGCCTGGATCGCATAATACATCGCGCCATGGCCGAATACCGAACGCGCCACCTGCGACATGACCGACTCTTCGTCGCGCGGCACGACATCGAGATGATCGGCCAAGACCGTGATGCCGATGAACATGAGGGCCAGCAGCACCGACATCGCCACGAGGGTCAAGCCGGCGTTGCGGGGTGCGGGATTCTTGAAGGCCGGCACGCCGTTCGACACGGCTTCGACGCCCGTCATCGCCGTACATCCTGATGCAAAGGCACGCAGCAGCAGGACCAGGCCAAGAGCCTGACCGCCCTTCTCAGCAGCATGGGCGGCGACGATATCGGGCGGCGCCACCAAGGTACCAGTGACAATGCCGAAGACGCCGACAGCGACCATGATCAGGATCAGCAGGATGAAAGCGTAGGTGGGAATCGAAAACACACCCGAGGACTCGCGCACGCCGCGGATGTTGATCCACATCACGAACAGGATCGAGAGGATGCAGATGCCTACCGTGTAGGGATGCAGCGCCGGGATCGCCGAGATGATGGCGAAGACGCCGGCTGAAACCGACACGGCCACGGTCAAAATGTAATCGATCAGGAGCGACGCGGCGGCCAAGAGTCCCCAGAACTCACCAAGATTATCGAGCGCGACGATGAAAGCGCCGCCGCCGTTCGGATAGGCGTGAATCGTTTGCCAATAGGACGCGGTGACGACGGCCAGGAGCGCGCAGATAACCGCCGCGACCGGTGTCGAATAGTTCATCGCGCTGGTGCCTGCCACCACGAGCACCAGCAGGATTTCTTCGCTGGCATAGGCGACCGAAGAGAGCGCATCGGACGAGAAGATGGCCAGCGCGCGGATCTTGCCGATCTTCTCCATCTCCATCGCCGCAGTGGCGAGTGGATTGCCCAGAATCAGGCGACGCCAATTGATCGACACAGCGATCAGCCCTTCGCCTTGTCGGTCGGTCCGAGTTTGGCCAGGGCCTCGTCGCGCTCGCGGGTCGCCTGGGTGCGACGTTCAACTTCCTTGCCGTTGGCTTCCAGCAGCTCACGCACGCGGCCACGCAGAGCGCGCACCTCGGCGATCAGGCGCGGTACGTCTTCACGCGCCTGCATGGAGAATTGGGCATTGGCCAAGTTGGCTTCGGGCGGCCGATAGTCGAACAGGGCGATCGCAGCCTGATCCTCTTCCTGGTCGGCATTCAGCCAGGAGCAGGCAACGTCAGGATCGCTGAGCACTTTCCAGGGGCCTGGTGTGGCCGCCTTGCAGCGCGCTTCGAGTTCAGACAGATCGACTTCCCGTAGCGGCGCGTCTTCAGATGCCGGCACGATATCCCCTCAAATTGCGGCGGGGTTGTTTACTCCCATTGGCTGCGAGTAACAACGGCGCGACAATAAAGCTCTGATTTTCCTTTATATTTTCTTGATGCGGTGAGACCTAAGGTTAATCAAGGGCTTGCCGCAGGGCGGCAGCAGCAGCCCAGGGGGTCAGAACCAGCGCCGCGATCAGGAAGCCCCCCAACGCCGTGACCTCGCTGCTCCAGGGCCGTCCGGCTTGGGCCGCCTCGACCGCCGCCGCGCCGAAGATCAGGACAGGCAAGGTCAGCGGCAGGAGCAGCAGGGTCAGGAGCATGCCACCGCGGCGCGCGCCCAGAACCAGCGCCGAGCCGACCGCACCCAATAGGCTTAGCGTCGGCATGCCCAGGAGCATCGCGATGAACAGCGCCATATGCGCGGTGGCTGGGAGATTGAGCAGCATGCCCATCATCGGCGCGACGATCAGCAGCGGCACACCGGTCACGATCCAATGGGCGGCGGCCTTGGCCAGAACCAGCACTTCGAGCGGCGCCGGCGTGAGGGCCAGAAGCTCAAGCGTGCCGTCTTCATAGTCCGCCAGGAATAGACGCTCGAGGGACAAGGTCGCGGCAAACAGCGCACAGACCCACAGCACGCCCGCGGCGATCGGCATCAACACGCCGGCATCGGGACCGATGGCAAAGGGAAACATCGCCGTGGCCATGACGAAGAAACCCAGCACCAGCAACCCATCGGCGCCCTGGCGCAGGATCAGCCGCAGGTCATGACGCAATACGGCCCAGAACGCGGTCATGCGATCAAATCCAGATCGGCACCGCGGGCGAAGGCATCGAGCCGCAGTTCCCGCGCCTCGGGCAAGGCAATGGCGGTGTGGGTGGCCGCAACGACCATGCCGCCCCCAGCACGATGCGCGGCCAGCAGGGTTTCGAACGCGGCCAGCGATTCGTCATCAAGCCCGACCGAGGGCTCGTCGAGCAGCCAGAGCGGTGCCGGGGCCGCGATCAGCCGCGTCAGGGCCAGACGCCGCCGCTGGCCGGCGGAGAGGAGCCGCGCGGGGACGGCTGCCAGCCGCATCAAACGGAGTGGCTCGATGATCGTGGTTAAAGCCGCCATATCCAGCGTCATCCCGCGCAGTCGGGCCCAGAATTGGATATTCTCGGCCACGGTCAGCGCCAGCTTGGTCCCGTCGAGATGGCCGACAAAATGCAGCCGGCCGGCATGGGTCTCGCGGTCGTCGAGCGCATCCTGCCCATCCCAGGCCAGAACGCCCGCTTCGGCCCGGATCAGCCCGGCCATCAGGCGCAGCAGGCTCGATTTCCCCGACCCGTTAGGGCCGCGCAAAACCAGGGCTTGGCCGGCCGCCAGCGCAAAATCGAGCCCGGCAAAGACCAACCGCCCGCCACGCCGACAGGCCAGGGCTGCGCCCGTAAAGCTGTGAGTCGGTTCCATTGCCCCCATGGGCGGGACCTTAGCCCGGAAACGGTCCCCAGAAACGGTCTTCGTGTCGAAACCGGGACAATCAATTGCGGAAGGCTGGCCTGCAACTCTAGTCCCTTGGATCAGCGCCGATTTCGTGGAAAAATAGCGGTTGCTGCATACAATTCGCAGCAGGCGGTCGGGAGCCGCCAAAAGCTACAGCCGCACACCTCCAGGAGAGGGATCAATGGGCCAGGACACGCTGAAGGCACGCCGCACGCTGGACGTCGACGGGCGCAAATACACCTATTACAGCCTCGACGCGGCCGCGAAGGCCGGTGTGGGCGATGTCGCCCGCCTGCCCTACTCACTCAAGGTGTTGCTTGAGAACCTGTTGCGCTGGGAAGATGGGCGCACGGTGACGGTCGACGATGTGAAAGCGATCGGCGCCTGGCTCGGCAATCACGGCAAGGCCGAAAAAGAGATCGCATACCGCCCGGCGCGCGTGCTGATGCAGGACTTCACCGGCGTTCCGGCCGTGGTCGATCTGGCGGCGATGCGCGATGCGGTCGTGGCGCTCGGCGGCAACCCGACCAAGGTCAACCCGCTTTCGCCCGTCGATCTGGTGATCGACCATTCGGTGATGGTGGACTATTACGCCTCGCCCGACGCACTGGCTAAGAACATCGAGAAGGAATTCGAGCGCAACGGCGAACGCTATGCCTTCCTGCGCTGGGGCCAAACCGCGTTCGACAATTTCCGCGTAGTGCCGCCCGGCACCGGCATCTGCCATCAGGTGAACTGCGAATACCTGGCTCAGGTCGTCTGGAGCGCAAAAGACGGCAATGACGAAGTGGCCTATCCCGACACGCTGGTCGGCACCGACAGCCACACCACCATGGTGAACGGCTTGGCCGTGCTGGGCTGGGGCGTGGGCGGTATCGAAGCCGAGGCCTGCATGCTGGGCCAGCCCACCTCGATGCTGATTCCCGAGGTCGTCGGCTTCAAACTGGTCGGTAGTGCCAAGGAAGGCGTAACCGCCACCGACGTCGTGCTGACCGTGACCCAGATGCTGCGCAAGAAAGGCGTGGTCGGCAAATTCGTCGAGTTCTTCGGCCCGGGCCTTGATCACATGGCGACGACCGACCGTATGACGATTGCGAACATGGCGCCCGAATACGGCGCCACCTGCGGTTTCTTCCCGGTCGATCAGGAAACCCTGCGCTATCTCGAACTGACGGGCCGCGAAACCGCGCGCATCAAACTGGTTGAAGCCTATGCCAAGGCCCAGGGCATGTGGCGCGACGCGAAGAGCGCCGACCCGGTCTTCACGGATACGCTCGAACTCGATCTTGGCACCGTCGAGCCGTCACTCGCCGGGCCGAAGCGGCCGCAGGATCGTGTCGCGCTGGACAAGGCGAAGCAGGGCTTCGCCGACGCGCTGCCGACGATCACGCCCGGCGCGACGGTCGACAAGAAGGTGAAAATTTCCGACGGGCGCGGCGCGATCGGCAATGGCGATGTGGTTATCGCCGCGATCACGTCCTGCACCAACACCTCGAATCCGGGCGTGATGCTGGCTGCCGGCCTGCTGGCGCAGAAGGCCGTCGAAAAAGGCCTGACACGCAAGCCCTGGGTGAAGACCTCGCTGGCCCCGGGCTCGCAGGTGGTCGAGGACTATCTGAAGGCCGCCGGCGTACAAACGGCGCTCGACGCGCTCGGCTTCAATCTGGCCGGCTTCGGCTGCACCACCTGCATCGGCAATTCCGGTCCGCTCGATGAGCCGATCGTCGAAGCAGTAGATGGCAACGGTCTCGTGGTGGCCGCGGTGCTCTCGGGCAACCGCAACTTCGAAGGCCGTATCAGCCCGCAGGTGAAGGCAAACTACCTCGCCTCGCCGCCCCTCGTCGTCGCCTATGCGATCGCCGGCACGATGAATATGGATCTGTCGACTGAGCCTTTGGGCACGGGCAAGGATGGCAAGCCGGTCTACCTGAAGGACATCTGGCCAAGCAATGCCGAAGTCTCGGCGGCGATGGCAAAGAACGTGACGCGCGAAATGTACCGCACGCGCTACGCCAATGTGTTCGAGGGTCCGGCGCAGTGGCGCGCGGTTCAATTTCCCTCGGGCCAGACCTACAAATGGGACGGCCATTCGACCTATGTGAAGAACCCGCCCTATTTCGAAGGCCTGACCAAGGAAGCGCCGAAAGGCTTTTCCGATATCAAAGGCGCACGCCTGCTGGCGCTGTTGTCCGACTCGATCACCACCGACCACATCAGCCCGGCTGGCAATATCAAGGCGAGCAGCCCCGCCGGCCAGTTCCTGGTCAGCTATCAGGTGCGCCCAGCCGACTTCAACAGCTATGGCGCGCGGCGCGGCAATGATGACGTGATGACGCGCGGCACCTTCGCCAATGTCCGTATCAAGAACGAAATGGTGCCGGGCGTCGAAGGCGGCGTAACCAAGTACAAGGGAGCCGGCGATCCGCTGTCGATCTACGACGCGGCGATGAAATACAAGGCCGAAGGCACGCCGCTGGTGGTGGTGGCCGGGAAGGAATACGGCACCGGCTCATCGCGCGACTGGGCGGCGAAGGGCACAATGCTGCTGGGCGTGAAAGCCGTGATCGCCGAAAGCTTCGAGCGCATCCATCGCTCGAACCTAGTCGGCATGGGCATCCTGCCGCTGCAGTTCAAGCCGGGCACGGATCGCAAGAGCCTCGGCCTCGACGGCACCGAGACCTTCGACATCGTCGGCCTGTCGGCGGGGATCAAGCCGCGCCAGGACGTGACGGTTTCGGTCACGCGCGCCGACGGCAAGCAGACGACCTTCGTCGCGCTGTGTCGCATCGACACGCTGGACGAGGTCGACTACTACCGTCACGGCGGCATCCTGAAATACGTGCTGCGCGGCTTGGTCGCGTAAGCGTCCGCGCAGTTCACGATTTCAATTAGGAGCGGTCATGCTCGACCATGTCTTATTGGTGTCCGACGAGGTCGAGCGGGCCTTCCTGACCGCCACGCTGCGCGCCGAAGCGCCGAAACTCGACATCCGTCACTACAACGATGTCGCCAAACTCGACACGGTCGAGGCCGCGATCCTGCCGAATGCGCGCTTGCTCACGTTCAATATTGATCAGGCGATACCCGCACAGATGCTGAGCGGGCTGGGTCACGGCGCCTATAATCTGCATTCCGGCTCGTCTGCTTATCCCGGATGGATGCCGGCCGCGTTTGCCATTTACGACGGCGCCAAGGAATTCGGCGCCACTGCGCATTCGATCACGGGGCAGAACGGCAATGGCGGCATCATCGCCGTCGATCTCTTCCCCGTGCCCGACGGCGCAACGCGCAACGATCTCGCGCGCGCGGCATATCTGAGCATGCTGGGGATTGTGCGGCGTCTCGCCAAAGCCTTGACCACCCTGCCCGGTGCTTTGCCGACCTTGCCGGAGACTTGGGGTTCGCGGCGCTGCACGCGCGCGCTCTACGCCGATATGTGCGATATCCCGCCGACCATCGATGAAGCGGAGTTGCGCCGCCGTATTCGCGGTTTCGGCGATGGCGATGGGATTTCTGTGCCCACTGTTTGGATCCACAAAGCGCCGTTCCGCTACGCGCCGCCTGACAAAACACGCGTCTGACGCAAACGCTTTACGCGCACTGTGTGATCGCAGTCACAGCAAAGTCATCATGCCGCGCTGCGGCGAAATTCGCTAAGTCCCACTGCCGCAGCGCCTTTCTATACATATTTTGAAACACGAAATTAGTCTCTCTGTTCTTCAGACGAGAGACGCACGCGTGTTACGCTTCTTCCATCGCAGCATCGCAATGACGAGGGGAGGCCCCATCATGGCGAACCTGGCAGAAGAGAGACTCGCACGCGTGAAGTTCTTTGATCCGACCATCGATCTATCGCGGATCAATAATGAGCCGAGATTGCGTGAGCTCATCGACGATCCGATCACCCGCCGGCTGATGGCGAGCGATGGAATCGAGCGCAGCAACTTGGTGAAGGTGCTGGGCGAGGCGCGCGCCAAACTGGCCCGCAAATCGCGCTGACGTTAAGTCGCGCGAACGACGCGGCGGGGAAGATCAGTCTTCGGCATCGAGGGAAGCGACATGGCGCAGACCGCGCACCGCGGTCAGCAGCCATTCTGCCTGCTCGTCTTCCGCCGGATAGGCGATATAGGCGGGACGGCGGAATTCGGGCGCATTGGTTACGCGATGGAGCGTGCCCGATTGCAGATACGGCCGCACCACGCGCATCGGGAAGTAGCCGAAGCCACCATTGGCAAGAATGTGCTGCAAGCCGAGTGCGCCTAAGCTGACCGAGACCGACTGAGTCGGTTGGTCGGGGAAGGCCTGGGCATGGGCCTGGCGGTATTCCGGACCCCAATCGACGAAAACATAGGTTCCGTCCCACTGCTTCACATCGCGCGGCGCGGTCGAGACCATCACCAGATGTTCTTCGAGCAGACGCAGGGTGACGAAGCCCGGCCGGTTCTGCGGCGTGTACATCACCGCGAGATCGATCAGTCCCTCGGCGAGCTGACGCATCAATCCATCAGACAGACCGACTTCGACACGCAGCGCCACATTCGGCATCTCGGTGCGCATCCAGGGAATCCAGCGCAGCAGCAGCCGATCCCACAGTGAGAACTGCCCGCCCACGGTGAGCACCGCGCGATAGCCCGGCGGCAGCGCCACTTCATGCCGCGCCTGTTCCCAGACGCGCACGAGGGTCGAGGCATAGCGGCGGAATTGCTGCCCGGCCTGAGTCAACTCGGTGCCTGCCTTGCCGCGCTTGAACAGAGGCCGCCCGAGTTCGTCCTCGAGAGCCTTGATGCGCATGCTGACAGTCGACTGAGTCACATCGAGACGGTCGGCGGCTTTGTTGAAATTGCCGGTCTCGGCTATTTCCAGGAAGGTGCGGGCGAGATCGATATTCATCTGACTGGGGCCAGCACCAGCCGCCCCCACGGCTAGAGTAAGGAAATTACCCGACTTTTAGCGCATGTGCAGCGCATCATCAAGAAAATTGATTGATGAAAACGCCATCTGTGATCGAGATCACACAGGGGAATGTCGAACGCCTTGGTTTCGTTCGTAATCAGGCGATGATGGCGTCGACCTCGATTTCGATCAGCCAATCGGGATCGATGAAGCCGCTCACCTGCATGAAGGTGCAGGCAGGGCGGACATCGCGAAAATACTCGCCATGGGCCCGGGCCGCCTCACGCCATTTCGTCATATCGGTCAGCATCATCCGCGTACGAGTGACATGCAGCGCCGAACCGCCGGCATCGGTGATCGCCTTCACCGCGATCTCGAGGCAGCGTTTGGTCTGGGCATAGACATCGCCCTTGCCCGCCGTGCCGCCACCCGCAGCGATCGGTGCAGTTCCAGCGACGACGATGTAATTGCCGACGCGCACGGCGCGCGAGAAGCCGATATCGGGTTCGAGCGGCGAGCCCGAGCTGACCAGTTGACGATCGCTCATCTCAGAACGCCCTTTCGAGTGCCGCCGCGAGACGCCGCGCGAAAGCAGCGGGATCGCTGGGCGGTTCACCTTCGACGACGCGCGCCTGATCGAACAGCAGCCAGGCCGCATCGGTGACCTTGTCGCCGCCGTCCTTGGCGAGACCGGCGAGCCGCGTGATCAGCGGGTGAGTCGGATTGAGTTCGAGAATGCGCGTCGCCTTGCCTGGATCGGTGCCGCGATTCTTGCGCAGCAAGCGCTCAAGATGAATACTCATATCGCCGTCGTCGGCAACGAGGCAAACCGCGCTGGTGGTCAGCCGCGCCGAGGCCCGCACGTCCTTCACCGCCTCGCCCAACGCCGTCTTCACCGCCTCGATCAGCGGCGCGATATCTGTGGCCGGCGTTTCGGGTTTCTGATCGGCATCGGCGGGGGCTTCGATCTTCGACAGGTCCGCGCCGGCCTGATTCACCGATTTGAACGACTTTTCCTTGTAAGCGCTGACAGCCTGAGGCCAGAACTCGTCGATCGGATCGGAGAGCAGCAGCACTTCGACGCCCTTGGCGATGAAGCCCTCCAGCTGCGGGCTGTTGCGCAGCGCCGCCACATCGTCGCCCGAGATCGTATAGATCGCATCCTGGCCCGACTTCATCCGCGAGACGTAATCGGCGAGGCTGGTCAGCTTGTCGCCGACCGTGGTCGCGAAACGGCAGAGATCGAGCAGATCGTCGCGGCGCTCAAAATCTTCGTAGATGCCTTCCTTCAGCACCGCGCCGAAATTCGGCCAGAAGGTCGTCAGATAATCATCCGCTGCGTCGTCGGCCTTCTTCTTCAGATCGCCGAGCACGCGTTTGACCAAGCCGGTGCGCATCTTGGCGAGCACCGGACTCGTCTGCAGCATTTCGCGGCTGACATTGAGCGGTAGATCCTGGCTGTCGACCACGCCGCGCACGAAACGCAGATAAGGCGGCAACAGACCTTCGGTATCGCCGGTGATGAAGACGCGGCGCACATAGAGGCGCACATGCTGCTTGCGGCCGGGGTCGAAGAGATCAAACGGCTTGCTGCTCGGCACGAAGAGCAGACCGGTGTATTCGATCGCGCCTTCGGCCTTGTAGTGGATGGTCAGCCATGGATCGTCGAAGGCATGCCCGCTGTGACGATAGAATTCCTTATACTGCTCTTCGGTGATCTCGTTGCGCGGCCGCGTCCACAACGCAGACGCAGAGTTGACCGTCTCTTCCTTTCCGTCTTCGACCAGGACCACGGGCAGCGCAATGTGATCGGAATAGGTTTTGACGATCGTCTGTAGGCGATAGGGTTCGAGGAACTCGTCTTCGCCGGCGCGCAACTGCAGAACGATGCGCGCGCCGCGCTGCGCCGACTCGTCTGGATTGACGGTAAACTCGCCTTTGCCGTCCGAGGTCCAGCGCCAGCCTTGCGTCTCGCCGGCCTTGCGCGTGATGACATCGACCTTTTCGGCGACCATGAAGGCAGAATAGAAGCCGACGCCGAACTGGCCGATCAGCGCCACATCCTTGCGCGCATCACCCGAGAGCTGCGAGAGAAACGCCGAAGTACCCGAGCGTGCAATCGTACCGAGATTCTCGATCAGCTCGTCATGGGTCATACCGATGCCATTATCCGCGATGGTCAGCGTGCGCGCTGTTTTGTCGGGCGTGATGACGATACGGAAATCAGCGCCACCCTCGGTGAGGCTTGGCTCGGTGAGCGCCGCGTAGCGCAACCGGTCACAGGCATCGGAGGCGTTGGAGATCAATTCGCGAAGGAAGACTTCCTTCTCGCTGTAGAGCGAATTGACCACGATTTCGAGCAGTTTGCTGACTTCCGCCTGGAAGACCCGTTTCTCTTCGGCCATCACGCTCGTCCTTAGACCCGTTCTAGTTATCCACAGTCCGCTGGCAATCCGGCGCCAGCCTGGACCGGCCTGGATATGTGGCAGGAACGCGTTCCGCGCAAGCCCCTGTTGAAGCGCATAAAATTTAGGGGGTTGTCGGGAGCCGAAAACCACTCCACCTTTCTTTATGGGAGGCCAAGTGAGCCTTTCGCCAACCCCACAGAAAACGAGGGTTGTATGGATGTTCCTCTGCAGATCGCCTTTCACGGGATCGATCATTCCGACGCGGTGGAATCGAGCATTCGCTCCGCCGTCGATAAACTCGAAAAGCTGAACGGAGGCATTACCGGCTGCCGCGTGGCAGTTGAGAGCCGCAACCACGAGGCCGAGACTCGTCGCGCGTCGGTGCGCGTGCGCATCGATTTGACCGTGCCTGGAACCGAGCTTGTCGTGACTGAGGAGCCTAAGAACGGCAATAGCCACGATCTGCCCGGCGCGGTGCGACGTGCATTCCAGACGATGGAACGTCAGCTCAAGGATCGGCGCGACCGAAGGCACAGCAGATAGACCGAAGGCACAGCAGATAATCGTGGCGAAGCGCGGATAAGTCCGCGCGACGCTTGCAACCGACGGCGAGACAGCCGATCTATGAATCTATGGGACTGATGTCCACGGGGTCGCATTCGGTCGCCCGAGTCACTGCGGTGTTGGGACCGACCAATACCGGCAAGACGCATCTGGCGATGGAAAGGATGCTCGGTCACCAGACCGGCATGATCGGCTTTCCGCTGCGGTTGTTGGCGCGCGAAAATTACGATCGCATTGTCCGGCTCAAAGGCGCGGGCACTGTCGCACTGCTCACAGGGGAAGAGCGCATTATCCCGGCGCGGCCGCGCTGGTTCGTCTGCACGGTCGAAAGCATGCCGACCAATCTGCCGGTCGATTTTCTGGCCATCGATGAAATCCAGCTCTGCGCCGATCCCGATCGCGGCCATGTCTTCACTGATCGCTTGTTCCACGCGCGCGGCAGCGCCGAGACGATGTTCATGGGTGCGGATACGATCCGCCCGCTGCTGCGCCGTCTGGTTCCTGGAATCGAATTCATCTCGCGGCCGCGCTTCTCTCGGCTTGCCTATACGGGCCCGCGCAAAATTCATCGCCTGCCGCCGCGCTCAGCAGTGATCGCCTTCTCAGCCAACGAGGTCTATTCACTGGCCGAGCGGCTGCGCCATCAGACCGGGGGAACTGCCGTGGTGCTGGGCGCGCTCAGCCCGCGTACCCGCAACGCTCAGGTGGCCCTGTTCCAGGCCGGCGAGGTCGAGCATATCGTCGCCACCGATGCGATCGGCATGGGGCTCAACATGGATATCGACCATGTGGCCTTTACAAGCTTGCGCAAATTCGACGGCCGCGTGCCGCGCAACCTCGAAGCCTCCGAACTCGGCCAGATCGCGGGGCGCGCCGGCCGCCATATGAATGACGGCACGTTTGGTACAACCGACGACCTCGAAGGCATCGATCCTGACACGGTGACACTCCTCGAAGGGCATCAATTCCCGGCGCTGAAACGGCTCTACTGGCGCAACTCCGAACTCGACTTCAATAGCGTCGAAGCCCTGCAACGAACCTTGGCCCTACCGCCCGATTGGGCCGGGTTGACGCGCGCGCGCGATGCCGATGACGAACTCGCCCTGCGCGCTTTGGCCGCCGACCCCGACACCATGCAGCGCGCGACCCGTCGCGACCGTGTGCGCCTGTTGTGGGAGGTCTGCCAGATTCCCGATTTCGGCAAGAGCCTCACCGAGCAGCATGCGCGCCTGCTGGCGTCGATCTATCGCCACCTGACCGATCCCGAGGGGCGTCTGCCGGCCGACTGGCTCGACGGCCAGTTGCGGCGCATCGACCGCATCGATGGCGATATCGACACGCTGATCCAACGCATCGCGAACATTCGGACCTGGACCTATGTCAGTCACCGTGCCGAATGGGTCGAGAATGCCGCCGGCTTTCAGGAGCAATCGCGCGCGATCGAAGACCGGCTGTCGGATGCACTGCATGAACGCCTGACGCAGCGCTTCGTTGATCGCCGCACCTCGGTGCTGCTGCGGCATCGGCGCGATGGCACAGATTTGACACCGGCCGTCGGTGAAGGTGGCGCTGTCGTGGTGGACGGCCACTATGTCGGCCAACTCGAAGGTCTGCGTTTCAAAGCCGACCGCTCGGATCGTCTGGCCGGCGATGCACAACAGCGCGCGGCCTCGGCCGCCGAACGTGCCCTGGGCGGCGAGATCGCGCGCCGCATCGAGCGCATCATCGCAGACGAAGACGACGCTTTCACGCTCGACGATGCCGGGCTGATCCGCTGGCGGGGTGAACCGCTCGCGCGCCTGGCCAAAGGACCCGAGACATTGCGGCCAACAGTCGAGCCGCTGCAGTCCGACCTCGTTCTGCCGGCGGCGCGCAAGACTCTGGCCGAACGACTCACACGTTGGATAACAGCAAGAACCGAATCGACTCTCGCGCCACTCTTCGCATTGCGTGCCGCTCCGCTCACCGGTGCGGCGCGTGGCTTGGCCTTCCAATTGGGCGAGGCGCTGGGTTCGATGCCGCGTCTGGGCGCCGATCTGCAGGTCGATGCATTGACCGAAGCCGATCGCAAGACCTTGGCCAAACTCGGCGTGCGGCTCGGCACCGAGAGTATCTTCTTGCCCTCGCTGCTCAAGCCGGCGGCGCAACGCTGGCGCGGCCTGCTCTGGGCGGCGGCGCAGAACATTACGCTGTCCCTCGCACCGCCCAATGGCCGTGTCATGATGACGGCGGAAGCGGGCGCCTCGCCGGCCTACTATGAGGCGATTGGTTATCGCGCCCTCGGCGAGCGGATGATCCGGCTCGACATGCTGGAGCGTTTTGCTTTCGAGGCGCGCACGCTCGCGCGGCAGGGGCCCTTCGCGCCGCCGGGCAATCTTGGCGCGTTACTGGGTGCGACTGCCGCCGAGGCCGGCACGATCCTGCTGGCATTGGGCTTCAAGGCAACGACCAACGAGACCGGCACCACCTATGCCGCGATCCCGCGGCGCGATCGCCTCAAGAAGCAGGCGAAGGCGAAGCAACACGCCGAGAAGCGCAACCCTGACTCGCCCTTTGCTGCGCTCAAGCAGCTGCAATCGGTTTGAGCACCACGCTCCGCATCGACAAGTGGCTCTGGTTCGCGCGCTTCTGCAAAACGCGCAGTCAGGCGCAGCGCCTGCTCGATGACGGCATGGTCACCGTCAACGGACGGCTGGTCGATAAGTCGAGCGCCGTGATGCCGGGCGACGAGATCGTCGTACCCTTCGGGCACCATGCCGAGACGCGGACCGTGCGCCGGCTGCGGGTGGTGGCGCTGGGCGAGCGGCGTGGTTCGGCGGCGATTGCACGGTTGCTGTACGAAGAATTGCTTCCGTAGATCGGAGACCGGTTTGGAACGGCTGCCGGGGTTGTCGCCCGGCACCACTTGTGGTAGCTAGCGCGCTTCGCGACGCGGCGCCGGCCGCGTATTTCCCGCCCGGGAGTTGTTTTATGACCTACGTCGTTACCGAGCAGTGCATCAAGTGCAAGTACATGGACTGCGTCGAGGTCTGCCCGGTCGACTGTTTCTACGAAGGCGAGAACTTCCTGGTCATCAACCCGGACGAATGCATCGACTGCGGCGTCTGCGAGCCGGAATGCCCAGCCGAAGCCATTCTGCCGGATACCGAGCAGCGGGCGACCGAATGGGTTGAGATCAATCGGCAATATTCGGTCACCTGGCCCAATATCACCCGCAAAGGCCCCCCGCCCGCCGATTCCGATGAATGGAAGGGAAAGCCTGACAAAACAGCGCTGTTGAGCCCGGAACCAGCGAAGCGTTAAGGCGTTATTCGCCTGACACATTACGGTTTTGCGGCAGAATGGCCTACCGTTTAGGCCTATTTTGTGATATATATCACCACACTTTAAGGCGTTAATCACGCCGCGCCCGATAAGCCACTGTTTTCACAGAAAGGTTTGTTGGGTGATAGCCTCAACGGGTCCGTCTTAACCATTCGCCCGCCGTCGCGCGGGTGGGGAGCGGCGTTTTTACGCCGTGATATCAAAATGGCATCCAATGCGAAGAAAAAGGTTGTTAAGCCCGCCGCGAAGCCTGCCAAGGCGGCGGCCAAATCGGCTGCCAAGAGTTCGCCGGCCAAGGGCGCCAAGGCAGTAGTGAAGACGGCCAAAGCGCCGGTTGCCAAGGCTGCCAAGACCCCCGTTAAAGCTGCTCCTGCCCCAAAACCCACCCCTAAGGCTGCTGCGCCGGCTGCAAAAGCCACTGCGCCGGCCAAGCCCGTTGCCGCCGCGGCCAAGCCCGCCCCCGTGCCGCCCAAGGCGCCGGTCGCCGTGCCGCAGAAGCCTGTCATCGCCGCCGCCGGGAAACCGGTCATGGGCAAGCCCGCCGCTCCGCCCGTTCTGAAAGTGGTGAAGCCGCCGGTCAAGATGGAAGTGCCGTTCGCCCAGGGCGACTATGTGGTTTATCCGACCCATGGCGTCGGCAAAGTGCAATCGATCGAGAAGCAGAGCATTGCCGGGATCGAACTCGAACTCTTCGTGATCACTTTCGATCGCGACCGTATGACTCTGCGCGTGCCGGTGCCGAAAGCGCGCCAGTCGGGCCTGCGCAAGTTGTCTTCGCGCTCGATCATGGACTCGGCGCTCAACACGCTGAAGGGCCGTGCCCGCGTGAAGCGCACCATGTGGAGCCGCCGCGCCCAGGAATACGAAGCCAAGATCAACTCGGGCGATCCGGTGGCGATTGCCGAAGTGGTTCGCGACCTGCACCGTCACGCCAACCAGCCCGATCAGTCCTACAGCGAACGCCAGATTTACGAGGCGGCGTTGGAGCGTCTGGCGAGCGAATTGGCCGCGGTCGAAGGCGTCGAACGCGACAAGGCGACGCAGAAGCTGGAAACCCTGCTCGACGCCGCGTAATAATGCGGCGGGGCGGCGTGTTCCGGTGCCGTCCTTTCCTGTGACCTCACGGTTTACTGGTTGATGGCGGAACGAGAGCCACTGTTCGCGATCCTGCGGGCCGGGACCCGGATTTGGGCCGTTCCCGCGATTCATGGCCAAGTCGACCGTCTTCGGGCGCTTCATGATGCGCTCGAAGCCGAATTCGCTGTCGGCGATCAATTGGTCTATCTCGGCAATTACACCGGTCACGGCGTTCCAGCGCGCGAGACGATCGACGAGCTGTTGCTGTTCCGCCGCGACCTTCTGGCGCGCCCCGGCATGGAGCCTGAGCACATCGTCTATCTGCGCGGCGGGCAGGAGGAGATGTGGCAGAAACTCTCTCAGGTTCAGTTCGCCCCCAACCCCCGCGAAGTGCTCAAATGGATGGAGCATGAAGGCATCGGCCCGACCATCGACAGCTATGGCGGCCGTATGCAGGAAGCCCAGGGCGCAGCGCGCGACAGCGTCCTCGCCTTGACCCGTTGGACCAGTCGTATCTCGGCCAATTTCCGCGCCAATGACGGCCATGCGCAGCTGATGGCGGCGCTGCGCCATGCGGCCTATGTGGAAAATGCCTCGCTGCTGTTCGTTCATGCGGGCATCGATCCGCAACGGCCCCTGTCGGCGCAAAGCGATAGTTTCTGGTGGGGCGGCGCCGGCTTCGCCGCCATCGACTCGCCCTATGAAGACTATCGCCGGATCGTGCGCGGCTATGACCGACGCCATGGCGGTTTCCAGGAAACCCAGCTGACGATCACCCTCGACGGGGGCTGTGGCTTCGACGGACCTCTGCTGGCCGGATGTTTCGGCCCCCATGGCGATTTCGAAGGCACATTGTCGGCCTGATTTTCGCCGATGGTGGCCGCCTAACCCACGCATTGCCGCCCTGTCGCCATTACAACCCGTCGCGGTGACTCTCGGCGAACCCTCGGCTAACATGACCTCATGGCGCCGCGCCTTCTTACCCTCACCGCGTTGATCGTCCTCTGCACCGCCCCGGCCATGGCTGCGCCGATCGATGTGTCGCTTCTTGTCGATCTTGGCGTCGCCAGTATCGCCAAGATCGATGACCGCGGCGCGATCACATTGAACGATGGTCGCACCCTGCGGCTTTCGGGCATCGAACTGACGCAAGGCCGCGCCAGTCAGGATCTCCAAGCCACCCTGACCGAACTTGTCGGCCATGATCCGATCGCGCTGAAGAGCGACGGCCCCGAGCAGGATCGTTATGGCCGCCTGGTGGCCCAAGTCTTCACCGCAGACGGCACTTGGATCGAAGGCGCGCTGTTGCGCAAAGGCCTCGCCCGCGTGGCCACCACGCCCGATCATGCCGGCATGGCCGCAGCACTCTACGCCGCCGAACGCTCGGCGCGCGGCCATCATCTGGGCCTCTGGAGCGATCCTCGTACGGCGTTACGTCATGCTGACGATGTCATGCGTTTCATCGATAGTTGGCAGGTGGTGGATGGCACCGTGATATCGGTGAGCCCGCACTACGGTGCGGTCGATCTGCGCCTCGGTGATGACGAACACCGCGACCTCAGCATTCGCGTGCCGACAGCCATCGCCGATGCGATGGATACCGATCCCGCCGATCTGGTGGGACGGCATTTGCGCGTGCGCGGCTGGATCGGCAAGGGCGTCGGACCGCTGATCGTGCTTAACCATGCCGAACAGATCGAACTCGTCGGACGATCGCGGCGGCCAATGACGGAAGACCCATGAAGGGCGCCCTATGAAAGGCGAACGCAGCGACACTGCCGGACTCTACCCGCCGCTCGAACCCTATCGTTCGGGTTGGCTGTCGGTCGGCGGCGGCCACAAGATCTATTGGGAAGAAGTCGGCAATACGGAAGGTCCTGCCGTGCTCTTCCTGCATGGCGGACCGGGTGCGGGCATCGCGCCGGTGCACCGCCGCTTCTTCGATCCCAAGCACTGGCGCATCGTGCTGTTCGATCAGCGCGGCGCCGGGCGATCGCTGCCCGCCGCATCGATCATCGACAACACCACCGATCATCTGGTCAGCGATATCGAGGTGCTGCGGGCCCATCTTGGCATCGAGCGTTGGCTGGCTTTCGGCGGCTCCTGGGGCAGCACTTTGGCGCTGGCCTATGGGCAGGCCCATCCCGAGCGCGTAACCGGCTATATCCTGCGCGGCGTGTTCATGTTCCGGCGCTGGGAGGTGCAGTGGTTCCTTCAAGGCATGGGCACGTTCTTTCCCGAAGCCGAGCGCGCCTTCCGCGAATTCCTGCCGCCCGATGAGCGCGCCGAACCCCTACCGGCTTACTACCACCGCCTGATCGATCCCGATCCGGCGGTGCATGTGCCCGCCGCCCAGGCCTGGTGCACCTATGAAGAAGCCTGTTCGCGCCTGATCCCCGACCCCGCCGAGCCGCGGACGGCACCGTCTGCGCTCGCGATGGCGCGGATCGAAGCCCATTACATGGTCAAGCGCGGCTTCGTGCAGGAAGGCCAGCTGCTGCGCAATGTGCGCCGCATCCGCCACGCGCCGGCGGTGATCGTCCAGGGCCGCTACGACATGGTCTGCCCGATCAGGAGCGCCGATGAGTTGCACCGCGCCTGGACAGGTTCGGAACTGATCGTAGTGCCCGACGCCGGCCATGCCGCATTGGAAGGCGGCATCCGCGCCGCGCTGGTATCCGCGTCGGACCGGATGAAGAAGGTTGCACGGTAACCAACACCGTCGTCATTGCGAGCCCACGGGTCCGGCCAAAAGGCCGGCCCGAGGACAGGCTTCGCGAAGCAATCCAGTTGTCACGAAGGCCCTGGATTGCTTCGTCGCTGCGCTCCTCGCAATGACGGCTCTTAATTTCTCTGCCGGGTTCCTGACTTTGGGCCGATGCGTTAAACTGACCCTCGTGTGCGCCCGTAGCTCAGCTGGATAGAGCACAGGATTCCTAATCCTGGGGCCGTGGGTTCGAATCCCGCCGGGCGCACCAGTTTTCTGATAGAAGATCAAAATTACTATCTCGTCCTAACGAATAACGATCTGAATGAGCCAAAACATCCTCGCGCCGTTGATCTTTTACGCATCGCCGCGTGAAGCGTTGGCACCTGCATTAATCTGTGGGGTTCTATTTCTTGTTTTACTGCTCTTCGCCCGCTCCTCGATGCGGACAGCTGGGACCATCGTGTATTTAGGTGTGCAAATGGCTCTGCTGGGGAGCACCGGCTATTGTTTATACATGCGCGAGGAAATGGTGGAGCACCCAGTTGTGGCCGTTCAACTCGGAAACCAAGGCCTATGGTGCAGAGACTGGGGTTTTTGGGTGCAGTGGGATGAAATTGATCGTGTCGACTTCATGCGCGGTGGCAAAGGTGGCCCGAGCAACACGAGCGTTTGGCTCAAAGGCCAATATTTGGACAGACATCCCTGGAGCGATCGGCAGCGGAAATACGCCAACGTATGGTGCGAATCCTCGGAAGATATATTTGCAGAAATCGACCGGTACCTTCACGCATCCAATCGATGATGTTTTGAACTGACGAGCTTTACACTAGCCCCCCTCGGTGGATGGGCACACCGTTCCGATTGTCATCTACGATTTGCTGCACCTGCTGCCACGGCGGCGTGGGAATGGCGCCATGCGCTTTCCCCCTCTGCGGTTTTTGCGGAAACGGCTACACTGTAAGCGGAACAGTCAGTGCGGCCACACAACGCGCCGCGCGTATCTGGGAGGCAAGAATGGCGATCGAAGCGCTTTCGGGGTGGACGCGGCAGCAGAAATTCGTGGTGACGGCGGCCTTCCTGGGCTGGACCCTCGACGCCTTCGATTTCTTCCTGATGGTCTTCGTGCTGAAGGACATCGCCACCGAATTCGGCACCGATGTCAAAGCCGTCTCCTACGCACTGCTGCTCACTTTGGCCGCGCGGCCGGTGGGCGCTTTCCTGTTCGGCCGCCTCGCCGATCGCGTCGGCCGCCGCCCGGCGCTGATGATCGACGTACTGGTCTATTCCGCCCTCGGTTTTGCCTCGGGCTTCTCGTCGAGCCTGACCATGCTGCTGGTGCTGCGCACCTTGTTCGGCGTGGCGATGGGCGGTGAATGGGGTGTGGGCTCGTCGCTGGCCATGGAGACCATTCCGGCCAAGGCGCGCGGTTTCGTCTCGGGCCTGCTGCAGGCCGGTTATCCCTTCGGTTATCTGCTGGCCTCGTTGGCCTTCTGGTTCCTGTTCCCGATCATCGGCTGGCGCGGCATGCTGATGCTGGGCGCGTTGCCGGCGCTGCTGATTTTCTTCGTGCGCATGGGCGTGCCTGAGTCGCCGGTTTGGACCGAACGGAAGCACGAGAAGCCGGTCGGTACCTTCTCGGTGATTGCGCGGCATTGGAAGATTGCTCTCTACGCCATCGTCCTGATGACCGCGTTCAACTTCTTCAGCCATGGCTCGCAGGATCTGTATCCGACGTTCCTGCGCGTGCAGCACAAGTTCGACGCTCATACCGTCGGCACCATCACCGTCATCCTGAATATCGGCGCGATCTTCGGCGGGATCATCTTCGGTTCGCTCAGCCAGCGCATCGGCCGGCGCCGTGCCATCGTGATTGCCGCATTGATCGCGCTGCCGGTTCTGCCGCTGTGGGGCCTGCCGTCCGATCCCGTTTGGCTGGCTGTCGGTGCGTTCCTGATGCAGATCAGCGTTCAGGGTGCGTGGGGCGTGATCCCTGTACATCTCAATGAATTGTCGCCGCCCGAGGCGCGCGGCACCTTCCCCGGCACGGTGTATCAGCTCGGCAATCTGATCGCGGCCTACAACGCGACGCTGCAATCGGGCATCGCCGAGAGCAACGACAACAACTACGGCTATCCAATGATGCTGGTGATCGGCATCGTGGCTGTGGCGATCGCGCTGTTGGCTGGCTTCGGCGTCGAGGCGCGCGGCGTCAACCTGGCTAAGAGTGAACCGGCGACGCCGCTGGGCTAAACCGGACGCGCGAACTGACAGTCGCGGCATTGGCCAAATGGCCGGCGCCGCGATTTGTTTTTCCAATCTTGGGAATTGGAGCGGGCGAAGGGATTCGAACCCTCGACTCCAACCTTGGCAAGGTTACATGATTGCCTGACTTCCGTATGGACGTAGCATGCCGCCCTATCACGAAGTGCACTTTATCAATATCTTATGCTGATCGTCCTTCGCCCCAAGGGTTCAAGCGTTCGATTGACGAACCGCATTGCGCGCGGCGCGGCCGCCCAAGAGGTCCGTTATCACCTCTGGAACGCCAAACTCGCGGGTTTCGGTTTACGCATCGAGACCAGCGGCACAAAGACCTTCGTCGTTCGATACCGGGCCGATGGTGGCGGCCGAACCGCTCCACGCCGATTCATGACCATCGGGCGAGATTCGGCACGCTAACTGTCGAACAGGGCCGACGACGCGCCAGGCTGCTCCTAGCTGCCGCGATGACGGGCGATGATTCGGCTCAGGACCGCTCCGCAAAACGGCGCGAGATGACGGTTTCGATCCTCATCGACCTCTACGAGGCGGAAGGATGCTACATCCAGCGAGGACTCCGGCAGGGCGAGCCGATGAAACCGCGGACGAAGACCTACACCATGGCTCGCCTGCGGCATCATGCCGTTCCCCTGCTCGGTCATAAGCGGGTTACCGAGATCGGCGCAAGCGAGATTGAGCGGTTCGTTCGCGATGTCGAAGCCGGAAAAACTGCGAAGGATAAAAAGAAAGGGCCGAGGGCCAGAATCATCGTGCGCGGAGGCGAAGGAGCCGCGCGCAAAGTGGTGCGCGACCTCTCCGCCGTTTTTAGTTTTGCGCTTCGGCGGAGCATTGTTTCAGCCAATCCCTGCGCGAAGGCGGCCATACGAAAGACTGACAATCGACGAGACCGCTACCTGACGCTGGCCGAGATCAAGCGGCTCGGCGCCGCGTTCTCATCGTTGGATGCTGATGGCTTCAATTCGAAAGCCACCAATATCGCGCGGCTGTGGGCGCTCACCGGCTGTCGCCGCAACGAAATCGCCGGACTCAAATGGTCCGAGGTGGACTTTGATCGTGGCCTTCTCGTTCTCGATGACACCAAGACCGGCAAGTCGGTGCGGCCCTTGGGTATTGCTGCACAAACGCTCTTGAAGGGCATCGCTCGAGAGAAAGGATCGGACTTCGTGTTCCCGGCGGTCCGTGGCGATGGGCACTATCAAGGTACAAAGTAGGTCTGGTTTCGAGTGGTGGAAAGAGCGGGCCTTCCAGGCATTTCGCCTCAGTCGCTACGCCATACCGTTGGATCGATCGCCGTCTCGACCGGCGAAGCATTAGCCATGACGGGCGCAATCCTTGGACACGCGAATGCGCGGTCGACGTCGATCTATCACATACGGAACGATCCTGCCCGGCGCGCAGCCAACAGAGTTTCCGCGCGGATTGCGGCAGCATTGGGGGGACAATCACTTGGCGCGGTCGTACCGCTAAGGGCTAGAAAACGGTCTGTGGGATAAAGACCGAAACAGCCGCGTCAGGAAGAGGAGCCACGACTTGGCGTGTGATAACTCTCGTATACAGTCGCGACACCGCTGTTAGCGACAGAAAAGCGGGCGTCCGCGCTAAGGTCCGACAAGTCCGAGAAGTGCCACAAGCGGACTCCCGACGAAAGAGACCGGACACCCCACGTCATCTCGACAATCTGATTAACGTTCCCGTGTCTTCCTGCGCAGTTGATCGAGGTAAACCGCACCGATCAGCACGGCTCCGACAGCCACCTGTTGCCAGAACGGCGGGAGGCCGAGCACAACAAAACCGTTGAGAAGCACGACCGGGATAATAATTCCAAGGACGGTGCCGACCATGCCTCCCGCTCCGCCGAACAAACTGGTCCCGCCGATCACGACGCCGGCGATCACCTGAAGATTATCCGTCAGATGGCCGCCAAGCGTCGTCGTCGCGAACCGGGCCAACGAGGTATAACCGCCGACGCCGGCGAGCGCACCGGCGAGCGAATAAACCTTGATCAGATGGGCGGTCACATTGATGCTGGCTCGCCGGCACGCTTCGGGATTCGATCCGGCAGCGTATGTGTATCGGCCGAAGCGGGTAAATCTGAGCATAAGCGCGCCAGCGACGGCGACGATGGCGGTGATGATCACGAGAATGGGGATTCCAGCCAGGCGGCCCGAGCCCACCGACAGAACAAGGCTTTCCGGGACATCCGAGATGTCCACACCCCCGGTTATCAGCAGCGCGAATCCCAGCGACATTCCCAGGGTACCAAGGGTAACGATCAGCGGCGGAATTCCGGCCTTCGCGACCAGGAAGCCGTTGAGCAGGCCCCAAGCCGCTCCCGCCGCGATCGCACAGGCGAGGCCGACGAGCAGAACGTATGGGCCTTCCCCTCCTATCGCTACCATCGCCTTGGCCGCGATGACACCGGAGAAGACGAGCACGCCGTTGACCGACAAATCGATGCCCCGCGTTATGATAACGAACGTGCTGCCTACCGCGAGAATGAGCAGAATCGAGGCGTCGGCGCCCATGTTCAAGACATTGGCGATCTGAGGGAAAGCGTCGGGGCGTATGGCCGAGAAGAACGCGGCAAGTACGACGAGAACGATGAACAGTGCCGTCGACTGATTGCTGAGAACGCCGCCGATCCGACGCGCGGGCGAAGCGCTGGGCCGCTGTATATCCAACGGCGCGTTGGCGGAGGCCGTCAGTCCATTCATGGGCGCAATCGACTTGGTCATGCTGCTTTGCTCCGCAATTCTCCCGAGGTCATCGCCTTCACGAGATCATCCACATTGGTCTCGGAGGCCGCGACTTGTCCGACGGTCCGGCCTAGTCGCAGAACGATGATCCTGTCCGCTACTTCGAGAACTTGAGGGAGATTGTGGCTGATGAGAACGACGGCCTTACCGGCATCGCGCACCCGCCGGATGAGATCGAGCACGCCCAGGGTTTGGACCACGCCGAGGGCGGCCGTCGGCTCATCCATGAAGATGGCGCTCGTCGCCCACATGGCCGCGCGAGCGACCGCAGCGCTTTGCCGTTGCCCTCCGGACAGTTTGAATATCTCGGAGGAAAGATTAATCGCGACACCGAGCCTTTCCATGGCCACGGCGGCCTCGCGCCGCATTCTCGCCGTATCCAGGACACCCAGATGTCCCAGCAGGCCCGACTTCAAAATCTCGCGCCCGAGGAACACATTCGCGGAAGCGTCGAGATCGGGAGCCAGCGCCAGATCCTGGTAGACGGTTTCGATTCCGGCGGCGCGAGCATCCTGGGGACTCTTGAAATGCGCCAGCCGGCCATTCACACGAATTTCGCCGTCATTGGGCCGGTCGGTGCCGGAGAGTATCCGCACAAGCGTGCTCTTGCCCGCGCCGTTATCTCCGATGAGGGCGACGACCTCGCCGCGCCCGACGCTGAAGTCCGCTCCCTTCAGCGCCTGGACATGGCCAAAGTGGCGAACAATGCCCCGAGCCTCGATGAGAGGTAGATCTGACATACCCATAACCTTTGCAAACCGAGCCTTGGACAGAACCGCCGCGCGGCGGTCCCGCAATCGATGCGACTTTCACAAGCGTCGAGCCGCGGTAGGGATCGCCCCGCCCACGGCCCGGCGCAAGCGACAATCAGCACTTGCTCTTGTACAAAGCCTTCTGAACGTCGGGCTGCTCCAGATTGTCCTTGGTGACCGTCACGGTGCCGGTCGTCAACACGCGTTCCACGCTCTTGCCCGTCAAGGAATTGGCGATGGCGTCCACGCCGTCAACGCCGATCTGATAAGGTTGCTGCGCGATCAGCGCCTGCAAGAGACCATCGGTGAGCAGCTTGACTTCGGCTTCATCCGCGTCGAACGCCACCATCTTGACCGCACCGACTTTGTTCGCGTTACGCAGTCCGGTCGCGGCGCCCTCCGCCGACTGATTGTTATTGGCGAAGATACCCGCCAGGTCGGGATGCGAAGCCAAGGTGGCCCCCACGGCGGCGGCGGCTTTGGAAGGATTGCTGTTGGAGATTTGGAACCCGACATATTCGATATGCGGGTATTTCTTGATCTCTGCCTCGAACCCTTTCTGGCGTTGGTCCGAGGTGCTGGCTCCGGCCTGGAAGGCGATCAACATGACCTTGCCCTTCTCGCCGATCAGCTTGGCCAAGGCATCGGCCGCGGCGGCGCCGCCGGCCGTGTTGTCCGTCGCGATGGCCGTGATGGCGGGCGAGGTGTCGTCGAGAGTCGTGTCAACCAAGGCGACCTTGATTCCGGCTTTCGCGGCGTCGGATATCGGGACGAACAGGGCCTTCGAGCCTGTCGGCGCGATCAACAATCCCGCGGGATGCGCCGCGACCACGCCGTTGACGATCGGCGTCTGCAACGCCGGATCCCATTGCTGCGGCCCTTGAGCGGTGACATTGAAACCATATTTGGCCGCCTCGGACCGGATGCCGCACTCCATGCTCACATAGAAGGCGTTGCCCGCGATGCCGTTCACGAAAGAAATCGTCTTGCCCTGAGTCGCCGCATCCGCCGCCCATGTTTCCATGGTCGTCGCGGAGTTGAATAAACCCGCGGTGACCAAAGCTAGGATGGCGATGGAAGTCCGAGCACGAATCTTGGAATGAGTCATTGTTTGTTTCCTCCTGTGTCGCGTTGTTTTTTTTAGTCTCAACAGACGCCTGTCGCGGTCGGCGACAAAGCGGGGCGCTAATTACTGCCGACGCAGATTCGTATTGGGTTCCTTCTGGTTTTTGGCACAGCCCGGCGAGACGGTCGCCGGACGGGATACTCCAAAGGGGCCCCTCATCAGAACAGGCTGTTGATGGATGTAAGCGGGCAATACCGGGCGAGCTTCAGGAACGGCACCAACGCCGCCAGCGCTTCCGGGGTGCCAATCCGCTCCAGAGCCTCGACCGCGTACCCAACGACATAGCGGTTACCGTCGGCCAGCGACTCGCGGAGCGCGGGAACCGCGCTTGCCGCATCCGGCCCGACCCGCGCGAGGGCAAGCGCCGCGTTGAACCGCACCTCGTCGTCCGCATCCGACAGCGCGGCGGCCAGCGCCCGCACCGCCTCCGGCGTGGCGTGCTTGAGACCGAGCGCCTCGACCGCGTTGATTCTCACATACGGGTCGGCGTCCTTGGTGGAACGGATCAGTGCGGCGACCACATCAGGCCCGTCGGCCCCGCTCTCTCCAAGTGCGAAGACGGCGTACTTCCGAACGCGAGGCCCCGCCCGATCGAGGCAGCCCAACAATGCGGGAACGGCGTCGGCGCCGATGGCGGCCAGCCCATGCGCGGCGTTGCGCGCCACCATCTCGACTTCGCTGTGCTGACCTTCATCGATGAAGACTCTCGCGTCGTCGACATTCTCGCCATCATTGTCCAGCATGGCGCGCACCAGTTCCGGCACGGCATCCTTGCCGATGGCAGCCAGCGCATAGGCGGCGTTGAGTCCGACCGGCTCGGACGGATCGTTCAGCCTGGCGATCAGCGCTGGAAGCGCGGCGCGTGCGCCGGCGCCGGCCTTGGCAAGGCTCCTCGCCACGGCTCCGCGCTCCGCGGCCGCCTTGCTCTCGAGCTTCGCCAACAGCGGCTGCAACTCGCCATCGAGCGAATGAGCGAAGCGCTCCGGCTTGCGCCCCGCCAGCCAGTTCCACTGCTCCCGCCACATCGGCTCGATATCGTAAGCGGGCGCATCCGCGGGACGCTGCCAGGGCGTGGCGTCCAAATGGAATTCGCCGGCCTGCGGCGGAGCCATCCGCGTGAATTCGAACTTCACCATGAAGCGTTTCAAATTGGTGAGGTTCTTCATCTTACGGTGCCAGATATCGTAGTGAATCAGCATGCAGGTGCCCGTCGGCCCGGATGCCGCGCGGCCAAGCTGGTCGATGCCGTCGAGCCGCTGCGCAATGCACTGGCTTCCCGGAATCACGCCTGTCGGCCCGATCTCTTCGTAAATATTTTGCGGGTAATACATGATCATGACCCACCAAGGGCGATGATTATGAACTTTGCGCTTGTAGCCCCAGTAGCTGTCGTGATGCCAGACCTGCGCATCGCTGCCGGGCGGGTTGTCATGCAGCACCCGATGCGGATGCATCATGTAGTTGGGGCCAAGAATGCTGGTTAGCGCTCCGCGCACGACACCGTCTTCGAATACGCGATTCAGCTCCGGCACCACCGGCAACAGGTTGTTGCCGGGGTTGTGGTCGTTGTCGGCGCCGATGAGCTGGCTGAATCGTTCGAACATCGCCTGGTGAAAGTCGGGCGGCAGGTCGGTGTTCAGGACCAGACAGCCATTGGCTAGAAAGCTTGTGATCTGCTCGGCGGAGAGCAGCTTCACTGGATCGTCAGCAAACACGGAGGGACGCTTGCGAGCGGTGCTGACACCCTCGACATAGTTGAACTGGCGCTGGAACTTCCATTCCGGAACGGATGCCGTCTGCATTTTTCCTCTCCTGTAGCCGCTAAATCGGCCGTCCTTGCCTCTGTTCCCCGCCGTCCCGACGACTTAAGAGCGCCGGCTGCTTAAGCCAACGTCTCAGGCGCGTTCCATGGCCAACAGGATTTAGGGCCGTTTTCTTGTACCTTATCGTGTAGCTAAACGTTAAGGTGAGAGAAACTAGTAGACTGCTGGCAACAAAGATGCAACAGGAAATTCCGCCCTGTCGTGCCGGGGGGGGCAGGCTCGTAAAGGGATGATATTCGCCTATGCCGACAATCAGGGACGTCGCCACGCGTGCCGGCGTGTCCACCGCTACCGTTTCCGCCACACTCAACGGTACCGCGTTCGTCAGCCCGGAATTGAAGGAACGGGTGATCGCAGCCGTGCGCGAACTCGGCTACGCGCCCGACGCGATCGCCCGCAGCCTCAAGCAGGGTCGGACGCATCTGATCGGCCTCATTGTCGGCGACATCACCAACCCCTACTTCACGGAACTCACTCAGGTGATCGAAGCGACGGCGCAGACGCAGGGTTATTCGGTCCTGTTGTGCGACACGAATCAGGAATTCCAGAAGGAACGGGAGTATCTGCAGTTGATGCGGACCTATCGCGTCGAAGGCCTGATTCTGGCGGCGACCGGACGCCCCGACGATTACGATCTGGCCGAGATGCATGGGCTGCGGATGCCCGTTGTTTTGGTCGACAGGGCGTTGCCGCTGCTGCCCTTCGACAGCGTGATGCTCGACAATGTGCTGGCGGCGACGCAGGCCATGAATCACATTCTGGCATTTGGCCATCGGCGCATCGGCATGATCGGCGGGCCCCGCCACCTGTCCGTCGCGAGCGAGCGCGAGGAAGGCTACCGTCTGGCGCTACAGCAGCAGGGCATCGAATACGATGGTCGCCTCGTGCGCGATGGGAATTTCCGCGAGGAAGATGCGTTCACCGTCAGCCAAGAGCTTCTCTCCCGGTCAGACCGGCCAAGCGCATTGTTCGTCGCGAACAATCACATGCTGATCGGCGTGATGCGGGCCATCGCCGATTTGGGTCTGCAGTGTCCGCGCGACGTTTCAATCGTGTCGATCGACGATTTTCGCTGGGCCAACGCCTTCACCCCGCGCATGACGACGGTCAACCAGCCGATCCCGGAGATCGGACACGCGGCCATCCGGCTATTGCTCGACCGGCTTGCGCGCAAGGCAACGACGGATCCAGTACATCTAGTCATGATGCCGACACTGCGCGTCCGAGATTCCTGCAAGCAGGTTGTGTTCGAACCAGCGGAGAGGACGACAGCGACCATCGCCTCGATGCCGGCTTCCCGTAACGCCTTCGACCACGAGTAATATTATAAGATTCCGCGTTCCTCGCGCGAACGAGTTCGGCTGAGCGAACGAACTGACATATCTACCTCGACTTTCAAGATCACCTAGCTAGGCGCTCACGCCTAATAGAGATACGGAATCATTACCCAAGTGCGCGTGCGCCATGCGAGCCAATCATCGTCAAAGGCCTCCGGCATGAACCGCTCTTCGCGCCGTAGCTTCAGAAAAAAGCTGCCGGCTATCAGGACAGAGCCAAACACCCCGTCAAGGTCGGCGTCGACGATGACGGAACCAAGGGCCGCCACAACGATTCCCGCGTAGATCGGATGACGGATGATCCGATAGGGTCCGTTCTGGATCAGTCGATGGGCTTCCTTCAATTCGATGCGGCTGGCCCAATAAATACCGAGTCTTCGTCGCGCCCAGACGGCGAACGTCAGGCCAATGATCGTCAGCGCCATTCCACAGGAGATGGACGTGGCGTCGGCCAGAAGCAGGTGTTCGCCCAAGACGCGCTGGTCTCCTATTTCGGTCAAGATCAGCACCAAGCCTACGACCGTGGCGAGGAGGTTCCAGCGATAGAGGGGTCGACGGCTCGACGCGTCGTCGTTGCCGATGTGATGGTCGTCAATACGGTGAAGAGCGGCAGCTTCATGCCGCTGTTCGTGGAACGTGCACTGACCGGTTTGTCCCTTCCGCCGTCCCCTCCAACCCAGGGAGATCCGCGCTTCCCAAAGAACTCCAGGGGACCATAAATCCATGGCCTCATGCTTTAAAATCATGGGGCTTGCACGATCGGTTAAAACCGATACGGTGCAGTCGTTTGGTACCACTGGGAGTTGCCGGCGGCGGTGTGTTTGCTGCGGCAAATTGCGTTATGGACGACAAGTCGGACGAGCGGGCAGTCGAAGCGTTACAGGTGGGCGCGCGCGTTCGCCATGCGCGCATCCTGAAGGGCATGCGCATGCGCGACCTGGCTGAGAAGGTTGGATGCGACGAAAGCATGATATCCAAGATTGAAGCCGGCAAAGTCATGCCGTCGCTAGTGATGCTCAATAAGATCGTCACCGTGCTCGATCGCGATTTGGGTTCGTTCTTCGGTCTTGAAATCGACACCCACAAACTGGTGCTGACACCCGCGGATCGCCTGGTCGTCGCCGGTGACGCGCTGCGTGGCGGGAAAGGCGTCAGCTACGAGCGGCTGGTGCCGCTGGCCGCAGGCAATCTGCTCGAGGGGAACGTCCACGTCATCGAGCCGGGCGGCGAGAAGAACGATTCGATCACCCATCAGGGCGAAGCGCTGGGCTATCTTCTCGCTGGCGAGGTCGATCTCAATATCGATGGCACCGTCTATCACATGAAGGCGGGCGACTCGTTCTTCTTCAAGGCGTACTTGCCCAACAGCTACCGCAATGTCGGCAAAGAGACCGCGCGGATCGTCTGGGTCAACACGCCGCAAATCCACTAAGACATTAGCACGCCGTCAGAGGCGCAGACACGCGGCTTGGTGATCCGACCCCACTGAGATCAGAGGGGGGCGTTGCTTGCCGCAACCTTCATTCACTTTGCTGCAACGACTGGCAAAGAGACAGGCCACTACATTGGGATCGATGGGACTTGTCGCCTCACCCGCCAAGATGACGGGCTTACCACGGCCGGGCATCGCATCGATCAGAGCACGCGTATACGGATGGCGCGGTGCTTTCAGCACCTGGTCGACCGGACCAATCTCGGCAACGCGGCCGAGATACAGCACCATCACCCGGTCGCATATCAGGCGCACGACATCGAGATCGTGTGACACGAAGATAAGGCTGAGGCGGCGCGACCGCCTGAGACCATCAATCAATTTCAAGATCGTCGCCTGGACCGAGACGTCGAGCGGCGCGGTCGGCTCATCGAGAATGAGCAGCCGTGGTTCGGAAGCCAAGGCGCGGGCGATGCCGACGCGGGCCTGCTGCCCGCCCGATAACTGATGCGGGCGGCGGTCGAGCAGCGACGCATCGAGCCCGACTTCGCCAGCAATCTGTTCCACGAGCGCGCGTGTTTCGGTGTTCAGCCGCGAGCCGCCGAGCCCGACAGCGATATTCCGCGCGGCGCTGTAGGCGGGGTTGAGCGCGTCGCCTGCGCTTTGGAAGACGAGCTGAATATCCCGCCGCGCCTGATCGGCCGCGAATTTGCGCACTGGGATTGCCCCAATATCGCGCCCCTCGAAGCGAACCGCGCCCGCGGTCGGATCCGCCAGCCGCGCGATCAGCCGGGCCAATGTTGATTTGCCCGATCCGCTCTCGCCGACGATCCCGAGGCTTTCGCCTTCTTTGAGCTCGAAGTCGACCCCGTCGACCGCATGAAGCATCCGCCCGCCGCCGACGGGGAACTGTTTGCTGAGGCCCGCAATCTGCAACAGCGCGCTCATGACGGGTGCCAGCACATGGAGCGATGGCCGTTGGCGTCGATAACGGGCATCGGGAAAGTGGACCGACAGCGTTCGTCGACGCGGTTGCAACGATCGGCGAACCGACAGGCCGGGGTTTGCGTGTCGAGGGCCGGAATGGTGCCGGGGATGCCCGTCAACGCCTCAACATGGTCGATGGCCGCCGGTGTTGCCCCGATCAGAAGCCGTGAATAAGGATGATGCGACTGCGTGAAAAGGGCCGCGACCGACGCGTCCTCGACGATCTGCCCGGCATGCATGACCACGACACGCTCGGCATAGGCGCGGGCCAGTTCGAGGTCATGGGTGATCAACAGTGTCGCCATGCCTCGGGCGCGCGCGTGTTCGACGATCAACGCCAGAATGGCCGCCTGAGTCGTGACATCGAGGCCTGTGGTCGGCTCATCGGCGATCAGCAGCGATGGATTGCCGGCCAGAGCGAGCGCCAGCATCACACGCTGGCACATGCCACCGGACAGTTCGCCCGGATAGGCATCGAAGCGCCGGACCGCATCGGGAATACGCACCGAGGCTAGGGCCTGGATCGCAGCCTCGCGACGCGCGCCCCGTCTACCATCCGTGTGTGCCCGCAGCACATCGACGATGTGCTGGCCGATCTTGCGCACCGGGTTGAGCGCGGCCCGCGAATTCTGAAAGACGATACCCACGCGGCGGCCACGCAACCCATCCCAGCCCTCGGCCAGCACATTCACCCCGGCGACGTCGAGCGTCGTCGCATCGAGTTTGGCGGCCGGGTCGAGAATACCTGCGATGGTATGGGCGAGCAGCGACTTCCCCGATCCGCTTTCGCCGACCAGTGCGACGATCTCGCCCGGCGCGATATCGAGGCTGACGCGATCGACCGTCGGCAGTCTTTGCGCGGAATCGCCGAAGCGAATCGAGAGATCGCGCATCCGCAGGAGCATCGCGGCGTTATCGGCTGTCACGTCCGTCATCGGCGTTTTGGGTCGAGGATGTCGCGCAGCGCATCGCCCACCAGGGAGAAGATCAGCACGGCAATGAGTAGAACGGCGCCCGGGAAGACGAACATCCACCACTCGCCCGAGATGATGTTGGTCGCACCGTCCGAGACCATGATGCCCCATTCCGCCTGCGGCGGGCGCACGCCCAGACCGATGAAGGAGAGGCCGGCGGCATTCAGAATCGCCCAACCCATGTTGAGCGACGACTGCACCATCAACGGTGGTACGACATTCGGCATGATGTGCAGGCTGACGATCGACAGAGGGGAGAATCCCGAGAGATAGGCCGCCTCAACATAAGCGGCGGTCCGGCGGCGATTGACCTCGCTGCGCGTCTGCCGCGCATAGAACGGCAAATTGACGATAGCGGTCGCGATGACGACGCTCGAAATCGAATTGCCCAACCCAGCGGCGATGCCCACGGCGAGGACGAACAGCGGGAACGCCATGATCGTATCGATCAGCCGGCCCAAGATCCGGTCGACCCAACCGCCCGACCAGCCGGCGAAAGCGCCCAACACGCTGCCGGCGATCAACGACACCAACACAGCGGCAAAGGCGATGGCAAGATCGAGCCGCGTCGCCACCACCACGCGACTGAGAATGTCGCGGCCGAATTGGTCAGTGCCGAAGAGATGCGCCGGGTTGGGCGGCATCAGCGCGTGTTTGGGATCTGGCGACAGTGGATCATACGGCACCAGATAGGAGCCGATCAGCGCCACCAGAATTAGAAGTGCAAGCAGCGCGAGGGCAATCAGCGATCCGGGCCGCATGGCGCGTAAGCGATACGCGATGGAGGCCTGGTCAAGCATCGAAGGCCACGCGTGGATCGACGAGAACCGTGACCACATCGATCGTCAGATTGACCAACACATAGAACAAAGCCATGACGATGACGAAGCCTTGCACAGGCGCGAAATCCGATGCCAACAGCGCCTCGATGGCGTAAGCACCGATGCCGGGCCAGCCGAAGACCTTTTCCACCAGCACATTGGCGCCGAGCAAAAACGAAAACACCATCCCGGCCGTGTTCAGCACCGGCACCAGCGCGTTGCGAAAGGCATAGGTCCACAGCACCTGGTGGCGCGGCAATCCGGCTGCACGCGCGGTACGAACATAGTCGCTGCTCAAGACCTCCAATAAGCTGGCGCGCGTCATCCGGGCCAAGGGGCCGACGCCGAACAAACCCAAGGTCACGACGGGCAGGATCAGTTGCGAGAACACAGCCCAGAACAGCGAGAGGTCGCCAACGAGCAGCGAATCGATGGTCCAGAACGTGGTCACCGTCGGTGGCGGCTCGAACATACTGTCGAGCCGACCCAGCGGCGCCGGCGCCCAGCCCAGCAGATAATAGAAGACGAACACCAGCAGCAGACCGAGGAAGAAGGTCGGCATCGCCTGTCCCAAGGTCGAGATCGCGTTGCACAGGCGATCGATCCAACTGCCAGGATGCAGCGCCGCCTGCATGCCGAGCGGAATGCCGATCACAACGGCGAGCAGCAGGGCACCGAAGGTCAATTCGAACGAGGCCGGCAAGCGATTGATCAGATCGGCGAGCACCGGCTGCCCGGAAATCAACGAGTTTCCCAGATCGCCCTGCGCGAGGCCTTTTACATAGAGTGCGAACTGTTCGATCAGACTGTGGTCAAGCCCAAGGCGATGGCGGGTTTCCTCGACCGAGGCCGCAGTCGCCGATGGGCCCGCGAAATACGCGGCCGGATCGCCAGGTAAAAGATGAGTCAGAATAAACGTGATGACGATGACGCCGATCAAATTCGGCACCGCCGCCGCCAGACGCCCTGCAATCAATCGTACCATCGACACCGTAACCGCTTTCCCGCTCGTTCACCGACAAGGGCATGCGCCGAAAGGAAGAAGGCGCAAGTTCCGTGCCATCGATGGCAGCGCAATTTGCCAAGGAATCGCGTCGCCGCTCCGGAGAGGATCGGCAGTCATGCTCACATTCTAGGCACGCAATATGATTTTTAGGCAAGTAATGTGCTAAATTGATCGACGAGAAACGCGAAAATGAGCGATTATAGCCCTTTAGGGTCTCAACAATCCTCCGGACAGCCTGGCATGACACTTGCGTAATAATCATGTTGCACATATAGCTGAGGTCGCGCCGGGGCGCGATCCGACTTGAAGGAGATCGCTATGTTGAACATGCCATTCAGGCAGCACCGCCCTTGGGGAGCCAGCGTTCTGGCTGCGATTCTGACCGCCGTTGGAGCATTCGGTTCCAGTCCCGCTTTTGCTCAGTCCCGGGCAGAAACTTTGATCGTCGTGGCCGAGGAAGGCCCCGCCACACTCGATATCGACGCCAGCACCGCGAACGTGCCGACGCATGAAGTATCGTGGAACATCTATGACCGCCTCATCACGCACGGCATGAAGACCTTGCCCGATGGCACCATCTCCTACGACTACACCAAGTTTCAGCCGGAACTGGCGGAAAGCTGGGACGTGGCGCCCGATGGTAAGTCCGTCACCTTCCATCTACGCAAAGATGCGACGTTCCACGACGGCTCGCCCGTCACCGCCGATGACGTGAAGTGGTCCTTCGACCGCGCCGTCTCCGTCGGCGGCTTCCCCGGCATCCAGATGGGTGCCAGCGAAATGAAAACGCCCGATCAGTTCGTCGTGGTCGACCCACACACGATCCGCGTCGATTTCCCGAAGCCGAACAAGCTGGAACTGCCCAATCTGGCGGTGCCGATCGCGATGATCGTCAATTCTAAACTGGCCAAGGCGCATGCGACGGCGACTGACCCGTGGGCGCTCGACTGGGTCGGCAAGAACGACGCCGGCGGCGGCGCCTATATGGTGGACAGCTGGAAGCCCGGCACCGAGATCGTCTTCAAGCGATTCGAGAATTGGAAGTCGGGTCCGTTGCCCGCCATGAAAAAGGTGATCGAAAAGCAGATCGAATCGGCCGGCACGCGCCGCGCGCTGCTCGAGAAGGGCGATGCGGATCTGTCCTTCAACCTGCCACCCAAGGATTTCTCGGAACTGAAGAAGGCCGGGAAGCTGAAGGTGGTCGGCACGCAGATCGATGCCGAGTTGCTCTACATCGATATGAACGTGACCAAGCCGCCCTTCGACAATGTCAAGGTCCGCCAGGCGATGGCCTATGCCATCCCTTACGAAGACATTCTGCATACCGGTCTCTATGACCGCGGCATTGGCATGTTCGGCGGCAAGGGCGATCCGACTACGACCGATTGGCCGCAACCCTCGCCCTACCACACCGATCTCGCCAAGGCGAAGGAACTGCTGAAGGAAGCGGGCTATCCCAACGGGTTCAAGACAACGATCAGCTACGACGTCACCACCTCGACGACGCGCGAACCGATCGCCGTGCTTACGCAGGATGCCCTGAAGAAGATCGGCGTCGATTTGCAAATCGAGAAAGTGTCGGGCGCCGAGTGGTACACGCGCCTGAACAAGAAGGACATGCCGATGCTCATCATGAGCTTCAAGGCGTGGCTCAACTATCCCGACTACTATTTCTATTGGACCTATGACGGCATCAACAATTCCGTGTTCGACGACATGAACTACAAGAACCCGGAGATGGACAAGCAGATCGAGGCCGCGCGTTTCGAGACCGATCCGACGAAATACGCGACCGAGGTCAAGAGCTTCATCAAGATCGCATTCGACGATGTGCCGCGCATTCCGCTCGTCAACGATTTCCGTGACGTTGCGATGCAGCCATCGATCGAAGGTTATACCTACTGGTTCCACCTGGTTCTCGATTACCGCTCGATCAAACGGGCCAAATAATCAATACGGCTTCCTCCCGCGGCCGAACGGTCGCGGGAGGCAAGGCTTCTTCCCGCTCAAGAAATGGACCGCCGGCTTCATGTCATCCGTTGAAAACTACGAGTCTCTCGGCGCGGCGGAGATTGCGCGGCGCGTGCGCAGCGGCTGTTTGTCGCCAGTTGATGTTGCCGAATCGGCACTCGCCCGTCTCGACCTGCACAACCCAACGCTCAATGCCTTCTGCACGCCGACGCCGGAGCTGGCCCGGCAAACGGCCCAGGCCCTGGCGCAGCGCATCGCGCGGGGCGAAACGGTCGGGCCGTTGGCCGGCGTGCCGGTGGCGATCAAGGATCTGGTCCTCACCAAAGGCATTCGCACGACCTTCGGTTCGAAACTCTATGCCGACTATATTCCGACCGAAGACGACATCGTGGTCGAACGCCTGCGCGCAGCGGACGCGATCATCCTCGGCAAAACCAATGCCTCCGAATTCGGCTATGGAGGTTTCGGCCACAACCCCCTCTTCCCGACGACGCGCAATCCCTGGAACACCGACCTGACGCCGGGTGGATCGAGTGCCGGATCGGCGGCGGCCGTCGCCGCCGGCATCTGCCCGATTGCCGTTGCCAGCGATGGCGGCGGATCGATTCGGCTTCCCGCGTCCTTCTCCGGCCTGGTCGGCGTCAAAGCGTCCATGGGACGCGTACCGTTGTGGCCCGGCTGCCGTGACGAAACTCTACCGGGTGTCTCCGGCTGGGAATCGATCGAGCATATCGGCCCATTGGCGCGCAGCGTTCTCGATGCCGCGCTGATGCTGGAAACCATCGCCGGCCCTGATCCGCGCGACCGGTTGTCGCTGCCTAACGAAGGCGTGGGTTGGACGGCCGCAGCACGATCGCAAGGGAAACTTGGATTGCGCGTCGCCTACTGCCCCGAGTGGGGCGGCGTTCCGGTTGATTCGCGCGTCCGCGCCATCATCGATGCGGCGGTGGCTAAGTTCGAACGGGACCTCGGCTGCACAGTCAGCCTCGAGCCGGCGCCCATCGGCGACTTCATCGAATGCTTCCGCGCCGTCGTCGCCCTCGAAACCGATCTCGCCGGATTTCGCCGCCTGGCGACGGGACGCGAGGAAGACCTGTCGCCATCGGTGCAAAACCTTCTCGCGAAATCATGGTCGTCCGACGCATTCACCGATGCGGTCACGCAACGCAAAGCGGCCGTCAACAGCGTCGCGCGTTTCATGCAGCGCTTCGATCTCATTCTGACGCCGACGGTTCCCATCCCCGCCTTCGCCATAGATCGCGCCGGACCCGGCACCATCGCCGGGATGGCCGTCGCCGACGACGCCTGGACGCCGGCGCTCTATCCCGCGAATTTCACAGGCCAACCAGCGGCGAGCGTACCCGCCGGCTGGACCGAGGACGGTCTCCCTGTCGGCCTGCAAATTATGGGGCGCCATCTCGCCGACCACACGGTGATTTCGGCGGCTGCCGCGTTCGAGGCTTGTGCTCCATGGTCCGATCGCAGACCGACCTGAGCGTGACTGCACGATGGCTATTTCGAAGCCGCCGGTCTCGTCACGGGACAGCTCTATTACGAAGTTCCGATCGATGGTGAGTATGCCGAATAGGTACGTCGAACTTAATTCACCTCAACATGCGCGAGCTGGCGCTCGATCGCGTCGGGCCAGCAACGCGACGTGAAGCTAAATCGGGTATCAAGGTGGACACCATTGTCCACCGCAAAAATTCGCGGCGCTCGCCGTTCCGCGCGAGTCGGCTGAAATATCGACGAAATTTGGAGCGGGCGAAGGGATTCGAACCCTCGACCCCAACCTTGGCAAGGTTGTGCTCTACCCCTGAGCTACGCCCGCACGCGGCCGGACCGAAAGGGTAAACGGGGGTCCGGCAAAAGAGGTGCGGATGATACGCGAAGACATTTTCATTGCAACAACGATCTTGCATCCTTTTTAGGGTCCGCTGGGCACCCGTTTTACCCCCAAAATCGAGCGCGGACTCGCCGCTTGGCCCCAATCTCTCGGTTCCTGAGATGCCCGATCCCGAAAAATCTGCCGAACGGGCGGACTCGCCCGCCAATCCGCAGTGATGAATTCGCCACAGTCCTGAAACGCTGCAACCCTTTACAGCGCGGCATGCGACTTGCCAAAATGAGACCCATCGAACGGGTCGCAAAAAGACGACCCTCTGACAATTGGTGAAGTGGTGAGACTGTCCGTTCCGTCGGGGACGCGGCACGGCGGTCGTGACGACAGGGTTTGAGGGATAGTACAGCCATGGCGCGGCGTGAAGTGCAGCCGGGACAGAAGTTTCGGCAGACGGATACTTCGACAATTTGGGAAGTGCTCGATCTGAAAAAGGATGCCGAAGGCATCGCACATGCGCGGCTGGTGCGCGTGGGCGATTTGACCGCGGCCAAGACCATTTCGGTAACGGCACTGAAGGATCCACGGCTCTACCGCGTCGCCGAGTAAGCGACGGTCGAGTCCGGGTCGGGCGGACGAGGGTCCCACTCGTCGATGGCGCGGCACTATGCGGCGGCAGTCGTCGATTCGGGGCGTCGAGCGACCTATTTGTCTGCCTTGTCCTTCTTCTTTTTCCGCTTCTTTTTTGCGGCCTTTTTGCCGGCCTTCGCGCCACCGTCTTTGCCGGTGACCGTGGCCGGCGAGACACCGAGCGCCACGGCTGCCTGCGCCTGAACCTGCGGATCGAGCGGTGGCGGCTTCAACTTCACGCCCTCGGACAGCGCCTTCACCACGCCTTCGATCACATGGACGCGCGCCTGCCATTTATGATTGCCGGCGATGGCGTGCCACGGCGCGTGCTTGGTCGAGGTGTGGGCGAACATATCGTCGATCGCGCCCTCGTAATCTTTGCGCCGTGCCCGGTTGCGCAAATCCTCGCCCGACAGTTTCCAGCGCTTATAGGGATTGCGCAGGCGCTCAATGAAGCGCTTGAGCTGTTCATCATCGGTGATGTGCAGGAACAGTTTAACGATGCGCACGCCGTCATCGGTCAGCATCTTTTCGAATTCGTTGATCTCGTGATAGGCGCGCTTCCACTCGTGCTTCTTGGCAAAGCCCTCGACACGCTCGACCAGCACCCGCCCATACCAGGAGCGATCGAACACGGCGATGGTGCCGGGCTCGGGCAGGCGCTGCCAGAAGCGGTAGAGGTAATGCCGCCCCTGCTCCTCGGGCTTCGGCGCGGCTATCGGCCAGACCTTGCAGCCGCGCGGATCGAGCTTTTCGGTCAGGCGGCGAATGGCGCCGCCCTTGCCGGCCGCGTCCCAACCCTCGAAGACAATGATGGCGCGGCGCTTCTCGTGGAAATAGGCCTCCTGCACCCGCAGCATGGCCGTCTGCGCCTCGTGCAGACGGTCGTCATAGACGGCCTGGCTGTCGAACCGCTTGTGCTGGTCGAGTTTGGCGAGATGGATCGTCTTGCCGCTCAGCGTGTAAGTCTTGTCATGCGCCATGCGCGCCCTCCGGTCTGTTCACGGGTGCCGGACCAAACCCGGCGGGCCGTTAACCTTTCCTTTGCCCGTAACATGCTCTTGTGGCCGAAGCTAGGCAGGCGACCAAGCGCAAATGCCGGCCGTAACAACTGTGGGAAAGGGCTTTTCCCGCGCTTGCGAAGGCAGGAAAGACGCGCTAGGGTCCGCCCCCTCGACCCATCCCGGGCCTTTTCTGGGATCTCCGGTCTGGATGCCGACGTAGCTCAGCGGTAGAGCAACTGATTCGTAATCAGTAGGTCCGCGGTTCAAGTCCGCGCGTCGGCACCATTTTTCACACTTCGCTGATTTTCAGAACGGACGCGGCCAGCATTGGCCCGCGGTGGCGCTTGCCATCGGCACGTTCTTGCAAAAATATATGCACACTGTATAAAAGTATACGACGTATACTTTTGGCAAGGCGATGCCTGCACCCGCAATCGAAGCTACGACCCCGAGCCGACGCCAACGCAAGCGGCACCAGACGCTGGAGCATCTGGTCTCCACGGCGCTGCGCCTGTTCGAGGCGCAAGGCTATGACGTCGTGACCATGGAACAGATCGCGGCCGAAGCCGATGTGGCCAAGCGCACGCTGTACAACCACTTCCCGGTCAAAGAAGCGCTGCTCGCCCATTGGATTCATGCCCAACTGGAGCGCGATCTGCAGCGCCTGGCACCGCAGATCGAGCGCCGCACCACCTTCGCATCGCGCATTTCGTATCTGTTGGACGTTTCGGCGACATGGTGCGAACGGCATCGGGCCTATATGCCGCCTTATCTGCGCTTTCGTTTCATGAGCGCGGACACGGCCATTCGCGATGGCGCGCAGGACGCGACGGCAAATATCGGCAATACCTTCGCGGCGCTGATCGAGGCAGGGCAGCGCAGGGGCGAAGTGCGAACCGACCTTACGGCGCCCCATTTGGCGACGCTGTTTCACCATCTCTATCTCGGCGCATTGATGCGCTGGCTGACCGTTCCGGGATTGACGCTGCACGACGAACTCCGCGCAGCCGTCAAACTGTTCGTCGAGGGTGCGGAGCGAAGCCATCCGCCGAGCGCGCGGCGGAGACACTCATGAAGTTCGTCGTCGCGACCTATGGCACCGAAGGCGACACGCGCCCCCTGTCAGCGCTGAGCCGCGGGTTGATGGATGCGGGTCATGAGGTCCGCCTGTTTGCCGATGGTGCGACACTTGGCTCGCCTACGTCCCTTGGCATACCGGCCACGGCACTCGCCGGCGACATGAAAGCGGTGTTGCGAGACACCAATGTCCTCACCGAGGCCGGTGGCAGCCGCGTCAGGAATCTGGCTGCCGCCTTCGCGCAGATCGCCAATGCCAACACGGCCGCATGGATGAAAGATATCGCCGCAGCCGCGCAAGGCGGTGACGCCATCCTCGTTTCGGGCCTGGCCGCTTTCGTCGGCTTCTCGGTTGCGGAATACCTCGACATCCCGGCGATCGGGCTGGGGCTGATTCCGATCACGCCGACGGCGGCTTTTGCGTCGCCGTTCTTGCCCCCACGGACACTCCCGGGCTGGCTCAATCGGCCGAGCCATCGCTTCGTCAACGCGATGGTGTGGCGCGCATTCCGCACGGCGACCAATGTGGCGCGGGCCGCTGTCTGCAAGCTTCCGCCACGGCGCGCGGTGTGGACCGATTTGCCGATGCTGTACGGCGTTTCACCCAGCCTTCTGCCGCGCCCCGGCGACTGGCCGGAGGATGTCCATGTCTGCGGCCAGTGGCTGACCCGAGCGCCAGAGTGGACGCCGCCACCAAGTCTCAGCGATTTCCTGAACGCTGGCGAACCGCCGCTCTATGTGGGGTTCGGCAGCATGGCCGGCTTCGAGCGTCGCAAGCTGCTCGACGTGGTCATCGCCGCGGTGGCGGGACGGCGCGCCCTGTTCTATGGCGGGTGGAGTGGCGTCGATGCTGCCGAACTGCCGGCCAACTTCCTTGCCATCGGGGAAACGCCACATGACTGGCTGTTTCCCAAAACATCGCTGGTGGTTCATCACGGCGGCTCGGGCACCACCCATTCTGCGGCGCGGGCCGGCGTTCCGTCGGTCGTCGTCCCATTTGCCGGCGATCAGCCCTTCTGGGCAGACCGACTGCGACTGGCCGGCGTGGCCGCGCCGGCGACGAATGCAAAAGCGCTGACGTCAGCCGCCTTGGCCGGCGGCATCGCCTTCGCCGAGCGCACCGACACGCGCGCCCGAGCGGCCACGCTGGGCAAGCAGATGGCCACCGAAGATGGCCGCACAGCGGCGGTCACGGCCATCGAGACCATCATGTCAAAGCGTCGCCCTCACTTATGAGAGGTAAAGGTGACGCCCATTTGCTCCATGTTGTGCCGCACATTCCGGAAAGCGTCGGGCGAGATCTGCACCTCGCCACGGAACGGATAGTCGAACGCGATGATCAGCACGATCACCAACCCGATTGAAGCCGCGACCGAACCCGTCATGAACAAGTGGACCTTGAGACTTTCCATCCCGAATAGAAGGGTCATCACGATCGTCCCGGCAGAACCGAACAACACAACCCACCAAACGGCCGGATCGATATGGTCCTCCGCAGCGAGAATTCGAATGCGCCTCGCGTCATAGAACTCATTCATCCGCTTGAGCACCTCCGAGAACATGGCGATCTGAATGGGGTCGGTGGTGCGGAACGACACCAGATCGCGATGGAATTTGTTCATCGGCCGCCAGCCTTCGTCGCCGAGCTCGATCCCGTCGGCCATGGCTGGCCATTCTTTGTCGAGGACGATCTCGACGTAGTCACGCACATCATTCAGAAGCTCGGTGCGCAACGGCTCTGGGAACAGATTGGCATCGCGAGCAAGATCGCCCGTCAGCGAGGCTTCGGTGGCTGCCGTATCGCCGGCCTTGCCGAATGATTCCCAGGCGGAGACTGCGATGAAGGCAAGCAGGACTGCGAAAAAGACCCCGACCAGCGCCGAATTGAAACCGACGAATTCGTTGTGCTTACGGCGTAGATCAGGCGGCAGAATGCGGATCGTGATCAACACACCGAGCAGCGACAGCGCCACCGTCAGTGCGACCACCCAGACCGCCATTTCCCAGGTCGGCATGCCATACAATAAATCGACGAGCACTCTCGCCTCCTCTCGGTTTCGGTTTTCGGCCCCAGGGTCACCACCTGCCGGATCGCAGCCAACAATTCAGGTGATACGCCGGAAGATCAGCGACGTGTTGATGCCACCGAAGGCGAAATTATTGGACATCAGGTGGTCGATTTGCAGTGATCGCGGCGACCCCATCACATAATCGAGTTCGCCGCAGCGCTCATCGACCGTGACCAGATTCGCCGTCGGATAGAACAGGCCGTCACGCATCATTTCGATCCCGAGCCATGCCTCGACCGCACCGCAAGCGCCGAGATTGTGCCCGAAATGACCCTTCAGCGAATGGATCGGCATCTTGGGACCAAACACCTGATTGGTCGCCTTGGTCTCGGCCAGATCGCCCCATTCGGTGGCAGTGCCATGGCCGGAGACGAAGCCGATCGCCTCGGGCGCCAAGCCGGCATCGGCCAGCGCCAGCCCCATCACCGCCGCCATCGTTTCGGATTGCGGCTGAGTCGCGTGGCTGCCATCAGAATTGGAGTCGAAACCCACGAGCTCGGCATGGATGCGCGCCCCGCGCGCGCGGGCATGATCGTGATCTTCGAGGATCAGCGTGGCCGCGCCTTCGCCGATCACCAGCCCGTCGCGATCGCGATCATAGGGGCGCGGCGTGGTCTCGGGTTTGTCGTTCTTGGTGCTGGTGGCATAGAGCGTATCGAACACCGCGGCGCTGGTGACGTCGAGCTCTTCGGCGCCGCCCGCGATCATGATGTCGGCTTTGCCCGAACGGATAAGCTCGTAGGCAAAGCCAATTCCCTGGCTACCCGAGGTGCAGGCGCTGGAGGCTGGAATGATGCGGCCCGTGATGCCGAAGAACAGGCCGATATTGACCACCGTGGTGTGGCCCATCATCTGGATGTAGTTGCGTGCGTTCAGATTGCGCGAGGCGCCCTCCGATCGCAGTTCGAAGAAGCCGAGCACCGCATCGGGGCTTCCAAACGACGAACCATAGGCCGCACCGACGCGGCCACTACGCAAGACCGGATCGTCGAGCAGGCCAGCGTCGGCCAGCGCCCGCTCGGAGGCATAGACCGCCATCTGCGACACGCGGCCCATGGTGCGCGTCTTCTTGCGCGGGTAGCGATCCTCGACATCGAATCCGATCACGGGCGCACCCAGACGGGTGTTGACCCCAGTAAAACGGCTCCAATCTTCCATCACCCGAATGCCGGTACGGCCGGCGGCGAAATTGGCGCTGATGGTCTGCCAATCCTCGCCCAAGGGCGTCACGCCGCCCATGCCGGTGACAACCACACGCCCCATCACACCATTCCCCCGTTCACCGATATCACCTGCCGCGTCACGTAAGCCGCCTCGTCCGAACAGAGGAAGGCAACGGCGGCCGCCACATCCTCGGGCTTGCCCATGCGCCGCATCGGCACGATCTTGGCGATCTCGTCGAGCGGCAGACTCGCGGTCATCTGCGTTTCGATCACACCCGGCGCGACGCAATTGACCGTGATATTGCGCTTGGCCAGTTCGATCGCCAGCGCCTTGGTAGCGCCGATGATCCCGGCCTTGGCGGCGCTGTAGTTGACCTGGCCGCGATTGCCGACAAGACCTGAGACGGATGAAAGCGTCACGATGCGCCCACCACGCCGCGCCGACACCATCGGCATCACCGCCGGGCGCAGCACGTTGTAGAACCCATCCATGTTGGTGCCGAGCACAGCATCCCAATCGCTGTCCGTCATCGCGGGAAACGCGTTGTCGCGTACGATACCGGCGTTCAAAACCACACCGTAATAAGACCCATACGCCGCGATCTCCGCTTCCAATGCCGCACGACAGGCCTCGCGGTCGCTGATATCGAAGGCGATCAACCGTCCGTCGGAACCTGCGCCGCGAACCGCATCCAGCGTCGCCTCGGCGCCCGCTTTGTCGGTGCTGTAATGGACGACGATCTTGAATCCGTCGTGCGCCAGGCGAATGGCGATCGCACGGCCGATGCCCTTGCTGGCGCCGGTGACGAGAATCGTGCGGTCCGGGGCGTTAGCCATGGGTCTGGCCACCATTTTGCTCGCCGTCTCCGGGTTGGTAGACGGTCAACCGCGCAGCGGCCGCTTCGGTGCCATCCGCTGCATCGACGCGGCACTCGAAAACCGCCATCCCTTCTTCGCGGAAGATCAGCTTGGCGGTCACCGTCAGCCGCTCGCCTTTCGCGAACCACGGCCGGTTTGCGCGAAAATTGCGTGTGCCGAGCAGGAAGCCGATACGCACCGCTTCGCCGGCTTTCTTCGCGTCGAGGCCCGCGAAAGCACCGGCCGTCTGCGCCATCCATTCGATCGCGATATGGGCCGGGATACCCAGTCCTTCGCGAAAAAACGGATCATCGGCGCGGACCACAACCGCCATGGTGATCGAGTCGCCGTCGCTGCCAATGAAGGCATCGAGCAGAAGCGCCGGCGGGCGATGGAGCAAAAGATCGTTCGGCGAAAAAGAGGGCGAATGAGTCATGGCCGCCCGAGGATCACAGAAACGTTGCTACCGCCGAAGCCGAACGCATTGCTGAGCATCGCAAGGCCCAGATGATTGGGCAGCGGCGTGTGGGGTGCAACCATCGTTAGGGACGGCAATTTCGGATCGGCAACACCGTCCCAGACATGGGGCGGCAGGTAGCCCGATGTCGTATCCGGATTGAGCGTCAACCACAGGAACGCCGCCTCGACGCCGCCGGTGCCGCCCAGCATGTGGCCGGTCATGCTCTTGGTGGAACTGCAAGGAACCGATTGGGAAAATAACGCGGCGATCGCTTTGCTCTCCATCGCATCGTTCAGTGGCGTCGCCGTGCCGTGGAGATTGATATAGGCGATGTCTTCGACCCCGATATGCGCATCCGCCAAAGCCTCGGCCATGGCCGCGCGGGCACCCTCGCCCTCGGGATCTGGCGCAGTAGCGTGATGGGCGTCTGAGGTTTCGCCGACGCCGAGCAATTCCACCGCCCCCGGCTCGGTCGTCAACAGGAACGCCGCCGCGCCTTCGCCGATATTGATCCCGTCGCGATTGGCGCTGAACGGGTTGCACACATCCTTAGATAAAGCCTCGAGCGCATTGAAACCGTTCAGCGTCATCTTGCAGAGCGTGTCGGCGCCGCCGACCACCGCCGCATCGACCAGCCCGGCGCGGATCAAACGTCGCGCCGAAGCCAGAACCTTGGCGCTCGACGAACAGGCCGTGGCGATCGTATAGGCGGGACCGGTCAGGCCTAGGGCACGCGCGACGAAAGTGCTGAGGCTGCCGCACTCCTGTTGCCGATACTCGAACTGCGCGGGCCATTGGCCATCGCGCCGCCGCTGCGCCAGCGCTTCCTCACCGTCGGACATGCCGGACGTGCTGGTCCCCAGCACCACAGCCACGCGGTCACGGCCATACTGTTCGATGGCCGCCGCTATAGCCGGCTGAATCTCGAGCACCGCGGCCCACATCAAGCGATTGTTGCGGCTATCGAGTGCAGCGAGGCCCGGGGACGAAGGCGGCAAAGGCGCGTCGACCGCACCCACGGCGACCGAGCGTCCGGGCACCAGCCCGGTTCGCGGCGACAAAGCCCGCTGCCCGGCGGCAAGGCCGCGCGCCACTTGGGCCTTGCCGAGACCCAACGGACACGCGATGCCGCACTCGTTCAAATAGAATCTCACCGCCCCTGCTCCGCCGATTGGACGTCGAGCTCATAACCCCAGGCGATATTGCGATAGATCATCGACCCATTCCATGGGTCAGTGGTTTGGTAGTCGGCGCGGATCACCTCTTTCCCATCGACGGTAATCGACCGGCGGTTCGGCGTAACGGTCAGTACCCCTGTCGATCCCGCCAAGGCACGGCGCAGACTGTCTTCGGGCCAACAGAGAATGACGATATCGGCGAGCATATTTTCCGGGTGCAATTGCGATGGCAGCGTGGATGCCGTTTCGACCGACAGTTTCTGATCAGTCCAAGTCAGGGTGAGAGCACGATTGCCCGTGGGATCCAGCCCGACCAGCAGGAATTGCTCGGGCGTCGCACTGATATGGCCCTCGAAGACGAACGTCTTGTCCCGATAATGGGCGGTGACCAGTTGCGTGGTCTCGACAGACCGGCCGAGGTCGGACGGCTTAGGCAAGGTCATGAACAGCGTAGGCGCGATCCGGACCGTCCCCTCGGGCGCTTCCATGTCCTGCCGCGTGGCACAGGCGGCCAGCACCAGAGCGACAACGGCAGCCACGACAATACGAGAGCGCGACAGCGTGATCATGATGCGCGCGCTCCCCATCGGGCCATCGGCGCAAAGACGAAAGCCAGCACGATGCCCGTCAGCATCGTCGCCCCGAAAGCGTGGACGGCCGTGACCCGACTCAGCGCCAGCAGCCCGAAAGACATCAGCGCGGTGCATGCGGCCAGTGCCACTGCCAGCATGGTCACCGGCTTGCGATCGCCTGACGTCCCTGCGCAGAACACGGCATAGTCGACGCCGATCGATAGAACCAGCACCAGCCCCATTGCATCGAAGAAGGTGAAGGTGCCACCGGCCAGGGCGCGGATCGCCAAGGCAAGCGCGACGGCCAGCAAGGGCGGCGTCATGATCCAGAAGGCGCCCTTGATCCCATAGCCTCGCGCGAGCAGCGGTGCCATCAGAGCGGCGGACAGCGCCAGCAATTCCAGGGCGCGAATCCGATATTTGCCGAGCAGTGCGCTGAACTGCCCGGCGGGATCGACGAAGCGCACGCCCTCCAAACCATCGGCCGCCGCCGCGACCTCATCCAGCTTTGCAATACCATCGAGTGTCGCCACATGCAGGCCGGGTTCGAGCACCAGCGACGAAAGGAATGCGAGCGGGCCATTCGCACCCAATGCCTGATTGAGCGTGAGCGCAGGCGCGGCGTCATCCGCGGTCGGTGGCGTTTCGGTCAGCCCCAGCTGATCGAGCTGCTTAGGCAGCAGCGGATCGAGCTGTTGGGCGATGAGGTGGCGATTGTCCAACTGCCGCGCCGCCGATGGAATGTAAGCCGCGGGCAACTGAAATCCAGCCAAGGCGCCTTTGGCCACCAGCGGGCCGAGACGATCGGCAAGCGCTTCCTCGGTCCGCAGCGCGCTCTCGTCGTCTTTGGCCTGGATCAGGAAGAATTGATTGCCCGCCGAGGACCCGATCAGATGCTGGATGCGGTCCTGCTGCGCGATCAAATCGGCCGAGGTTGCCTGGAGATGCCGCACTTCGTCATCGGCGTGGACCTGGGTCAGCCCGATCACGACCACGAGGCCCGCGACGACCATGATTCCCCGCCGCACGCGATGCCAGCGTGGCGCCTCCCAGAACGACAGCGCTGCACCAGCCCAAGCCAGCGGCTTGGCGCCATGCCGCGGCGCGCGCACCCGATCGATCCGGGGCAACCAAAGGACCACGGTGATCCAAGCCGCAACGAGACCGACAGCCGAAAAGGTGGCGATCTGGTGCAGGCCCGGAAACGGCGCCAGCAGCAAGGTTAGATACCCGATCACCGTGGTGGCGGTGCCCATGCAGATGCCTTTGAACACACGGCGCAGCCGTTCGGCAGGTGTGGCGAGGCCGGCAAACGCCTCGGTGCTGTATTGCAGGGAATAATCGACGGCGACGCCGATCAAGCTGACGCCAAAGAGCAACGCGCCGACATGCAGATTGCCGAAGATCGCCAAGCTCGCGGCCAAGGCGACACCGATCCCGACGCCGATCACCAGCACGCTGGAGACGAGCGGCACCACGGCGCGATAGGCCACGAGCACGAGCAGGATCGTGCCTAGCGTCGACAGCAAACCGATGGTCGAGGTTTCGTTCAACGCTTCCTCGGCGCCCGTTTGGGCGAAGAACACCGCTCCGAGGCGCAGCACTTGTAAGCCGGGCTGCTGCGCCGTGAGCCCATCGATGTCGAGCGTGGTGGTGAGACGCTTTTGCGTATCGAGTGCATAGGGTTCGCCGGTCAGCTGCGCCGCGACCAGAACCCAAACCATGCCGCCATTCGTCACCGAGAGCATGCCGTCGTCCAGGGTCAGCTTTGATAACGGCAGCGGCAGCCCGGTGAAAAAGGACTGCAACAGGAGGAACGGATCGCTCTTGATCAGGCGCGGATCGGCGGTGCCGACAAAGCCGTAGACGCGCGAGAGGGCGCGCGTGGCGATCTCCTCGCCTTTGCCAGCCTGGAGCAGGCGCCGATCGTCCTCGGACAGCAAACCACGCCGATAGGGGAAGTAGAGTTGGCCCATTTGCCGCAAATGATCCGGATCGAAGCCGGATGTGGTGATAGCGGCGACACCCGATGCTTGCAGTCTCTGTGTCAATTCTGTGGCCGCGGCGCGCGCCTCGGCCCGATCGGCATCGCCCACCAACAAAACCAGCTTCCGCGATAGGGCTTGCGTCACCGCATCGTCAGCCTTTTGCAGGACCGGATTCTGCTCTTCGCGCGGCAACAGCGCCAGGAGATCGGTGCGGAAGGCGAGACCTTCATGGACGCGATAGGCGAGATAGCCGCCCGCGATCACGACGGCGACCAGCCACAGAAGAGCGAAGAGGCGCGTCATTTGTTCAGCGCGGCGAATTCTTTTTCTTCGTCGGAAGAGAGCGGCGTGCTGGACACGGTTTGATCGACAAAAGTGAGATCGTCCGTGTCATCGCTGGCCTCGGTGATCTCGACCGATTCGACGAAGCGGCTGCCCTTCGCGGTTAGCCCGCGGAACGGCATTTGCGCATTGGCCACGCGCGGCGTCAGCACCACTGTCCACACCTTGGCGTCGCCGGAACGTTCGACCGAAAAATCCTTTTCGAGCGCCTGCCAATTGCCGGCCAGTGCACCACCCATCATGTCGTAGAGCCGCGACAGGAACGGCAGGCGCGCGGCGCTCAGCCGCATCGTCTCGTTGCCGCCAACGACCTGCACAATGCCCGACGCCGTAATCACCGTGTTGACGACGAAGGGCTTGTCGGCATCCCAGATCAGTCCTTTTTCAGGGGCGAGAACGAAATGGCCTTCGGATCGGAAGGATGCTTTGAAGCCCTTCAGATGACGTTCCTGCACGAAAAGACCGCGCAGAATCTGGCCGGGCGGGATGCTTGGATCGGGTCCTGCAGCGATTGCAACGCCCGGAATCAATGCCAGCAGGACAATCGCGATACGACGGATCATGTGCGTGCCCGCACTTTTTCGCCGAGCGCAGGCGGCGACTCGAACTGCATTTCGCCAGTCTTGAGATCCACCGCCACCTGGATCGTCATCGCCTTGGTCAGAACCTCGCCCGAAGTCTGGTCCCGGATCTGGTAGTCGATCTTGAGGCGATTTTCGAATTCGACCAGCGTGGCGGCGACGATCACGTCCTGGCCGAAGCGGATCGGCCGCACGTATTTGACGCGCATGTCGACGATCGGCCAGGCGAAGCCCGAGTCTTCCATCTGGCGATAGTTGTAGTCGATCAGATCGAGCAGCGCGCAGCGGGCCTGTTCAAGGAAGCGCGGATAGTTGCCGTGCCACACCACCTGCATCGGGTCGATGTCGTAGAACTGCGCGCGGACGGTGACTTCAGCGGAAACCATGCGCTCCTCAATGGGCCCAGAAATCGAAGAAGTTGTACCACTGGAAAGGGGCCGCGCGCGCGTAACTTTCGAGCCGGGCCGCATAGCGCCGAACATACCCCGCCAAGGCCGCCTCCCGTTCGCCGCGCGGCAATTCCACCCGCTCGGCGAACCGCTCCAAGGTCAGGTCCCAGCCACCGCGATTCTTGACGCAAAACAGGAGATGGACCGGGCACCCTAAAAGCGCAGCGAGGATCCATGGTCCCTGTGCAAATGGCGCATCGGTACCCAGGAACGGCGCGGACACCACGCGGCCGATGCTGCCCACCGGCGTGCGGTCGCCGGCGATGATCACCCAATCGCCGCGTTCGATATGCTCCTTCAATATCACGGCGGTCTCGGGTCCGATCTCGGTCACCTGGATCAGATTGAGCGCGGCTTCGGGGCGGAACTCGCGCAGCACCTGATTGTAATTGGCCGCATGGCGGGTGTGGACCAGAACCATCAGGCGCGCCCGCGTCTCCGCATCGAGCACCGCGCGGGCCAAATCGGCATTGCCGAAATGAGCGACCACCACCAGTGCGCCGCGCGGATCGTCGATCGCCGCCTTGAGCGTCGGACGATCCAGCATCGTCACCGCCGTCGGCGGAATGGCCCCGATCCAGGCGGCAAACGTATCGAGCGCGCGCTCGGCGAAGCTGAAGAAGTGGCGATACTGGTCCCACACGGTGGCCGGGCGGCCCAAAGCGCGATCAAGGAACAGGCGCGAAGCCCGGCGCTGCCGCTGATCGGCCAGGAAGAACCACGCGACGATCGGCATCAGCACCACGCGGCAACCATTGCGTCCGAGAATTTGATAGGCGGCAGCACAGAACCGCAGCCCCCAATACGCGCCGCGCTCGGCCAGAGTCGCCCAATGCTGGGCGGATTGGCTCGAAGGCGACGGGCGGTGTCGTAGGATCGACGGCAGACGCCACAGCATCTCGAAAACCAGGCGCGCGTGCATCCAGCTGATCCGGATATTGTCGCGCCAGAGCCGGAAGTTCGAAGTGTTGTCTGGCGGATAGATGACCTTGACCGGCACCGCGATGACCGGCATGCCGCGCCAAAACAATCGCACCATGATCTCGGTGTCGAAGTCCATATAGCGGCCGAGCTGCGCCGTCTCCAGCACCGCCCGCACCGGCGCCAGCGGATAGATGCGGAAGCCGCACATGCTGTCGGCGATCTGAAAACTCAGCGTCTCGACCCACACCCAGAAATGCGTGATCCATCGCCCGATCTTGCGGCCCGCGGGAATCGAGTCGTCGTATTGCGGGAGGCCCGAGATCAATGCATCGGGATGCTTGGCCGTTTGCGCCACCATCGCCGCCAATGCGTCGAGATCGTGCTGGCCATCGGCATCGACCTGCAGCGCGTGGGTGAAGCCGGCCGCCGAGGCCAATCGGAAGCCTTCGATCACGGCCGTGCCCTTGCCCTGGTTGACGGGCAAGCGATGCACCGTGACACCACGCGCCGGATCATGAAGCGCGGCGAGCGCCGACGCCGCCGGTTCGACGCTGCCGTCATCGATGACGAACACCGGCAGATCGCATTCATGCAGCCGGGCGATGACGGCGCCGATCGCCTTCCAATGATTGTAGGATGGGACGATGGCACAGAGCGTCACGGCGCGCCCGTAAGTTTGATGCGACCCGACGAGACGGGCTGATCGCCAGCACAGTATTCGAAGACCAGGGACGCACGCGCACGATCGAGCTTAAGCCGCAGAATCAAATTCGGGCCTGGCTCGAACAGCTTGCTGAACTTGACCTGAAAGTCCGTCGCCACGGTCTGGCCGGTGTGCAAAAAGGTGTCGCCCAGACGCACGGCCCAGTCGATCTGCACCACACCCGGAAGGATGGGACGGGTCGGGAAATGTCCTGCAAAGGCGGAATGGCCACGGGGCACATCGAGGATCAGCACCACTTCGTCGGCAGACTTTTCCTCGACGGTCGCGATCGCGGGCAGGATCACGGTGCCCCTGCGGCGAAAAGGGCGGCCACATCGCTGTCGTTGCGTTTGCCCATGGCGCGCTCGGGCAAAGCGGCCACGAAGCGCCACGATTTGGGCAGGCCTGCCGATTCCTGGACCGCGCTCAATTCACGCCGCAACAAGCGACTAAAACGGAATGGCCCCATCTGGTCGAGGCGAGCGCGTCCTTCGGCCGTCAGGACCGCCGCAGCGGCAACGCGCGTCCGTTCACCGGGCAGAACCACAACCGCAGCCGTTTCCACCCAAGGCAGCGCAACCAAAGCCGCCTCGACATCGGCGAGGCTGATGCGCCGACCTTCGATTTTCGCGACCCGGTCAGCGCGGCCGATAAAGCGGAAACCATCGCCCACGGATTCCACCCGATCGCCGGTCGCGACCCAGTCGTGCACATAGGGCGACGAGATCGAAACACGCTGCTCGTCATCGGTGCGCAACAGCACGCCGGGCAGCAGAGACCACGGTTCGTCTCCATTTATTTGCCGCCGGGTGGCAACGGCACCTGTTTCGGTGCTGCCGAAAATCTCGATCGGCTCGGTGCCGAGAATGCGACGCACATCGGCAGCGGCCGCCGCCGTCAAAGGCGCGCCGGCGGTGAATATGGCGGCGTGCTGCGCGGCAGACGGCAAGGGGTCGAACCCTGCCAATCGAGAGAGATGAGCGGGGCTCGAAATCAGCACCGCGCGCGGCGGCATCACACCCAATAGATTTTCCCAGATTTCGCGGGTCACGGTATCGATGGCACGCCCTGCCGCTAGGGACCACAGCACCTTGAAGCTCAGTCCGTAGAGGTGTTGATGGGTCACGGTGGCAAAGACAGGCCCATCGCCCAATGTCTCGCGCCACATCCCGTCGAAGGTCGCCACCTCGCGCTCCAGCATCCCGAGACTACGTGCAACGCGCTTGGGGTTGCCCGTCGACCCTGAGGTGAAGAAGACGATCTGGGCCCGCTCCGCATCGATCGCATGCAACTCAGCGGCGCGACCGTTAAGACGCCCCACGAAGGCGTCGTCGATCAGGCGATCGAAACTTCCACTCAAGCGGTCCAGTGTCGCGGGAAGGCCGTTAGGCGGCAGCACCACATCCGCGCCCGCATGGAAAGCGGCGAAGAAGCCAACGGCGAAGGCGTAGCTGTCTTGGCAGAGGACGGCGGCGTTGCGGCACCCTTCGAGTTGCGCCACCGCAGCGGCGACATCGGCGCGGAAGCGAGCAAAGGGAACCACACCATCCGGTCGCAGTGCGACGGCGACGTCATCGGCGCGCGGCTCGATCAACAAGCGGGAGAGCGAGCGCCAGGTCACGATAGAACCTGATGACGTCGGCGCACGACGCGGCGAACGACCAACTCGCCGCTGAACAGCGCACCCATCGCGATATAGGAGAGAAATCCGTTCCACAGCGTCCACTGCTCGAGCGAGCCGTAGAGCGCCGTGGCAATCGATATGATTGCATTGCCGATGAGGAAGAACACCCAGACCCACGTCACCTTGCGCGTATAGATCACGCCTTCGGGCGGCAAATCAGGCTCGGTCAGGCGCGCGATACGCTCGATCAGCGTGGGTGGAAACACCAGCGACAGCGCGAAGACGGCAGCCACGGCAAGACTGACCGCCACCGGATAGGCCTTCACCGCCAAAGCCGGCGCCGCGGCAAGCAGACCGATCAGCCCCAGCGCCGCGACGCCGAAAGCCGCCAGCCACCATCGCGACCCGACAAGCCGGCTCAAACTGACGATGCGCGCCGCGATCAGAATCAGAGCGACCAGCAGCAAGGCGGCGGGTGGAATGACAGTAATGCCGAAATAGACGAGGAAGGGGTAGGCGAGTCCGCCCACGGCCGCCAGCGCGACCCACCCTTTACTGACCGGCGGTCTCATTCACAGCCAACAACTTTTCGACAGCACCCACGATGTCGCGAACGGTGCGGATTTCCTTGAACTGTTCAGGATGGATGCGACGCCCTGTGAGGTCCTGCAGCTTCACCGTCAGATCGACCGCATCGATACTGTCCAAACCCAGATCCTCGAAGAGGTGGGCTTCGGGCATTATCTTTTCGCGCGGAATCTCGAACATCTCTTCGAGATAGTCGGTCAGCTTGGCGAGAATTTCGTCGCGGGACATCATTGCGCCATCCCCCGTCGCGCCTCGATGAAGCGCGCCAGACTGCGCACATTCGCGAAACTGGCTTTCACATCGTCATTCACGGCTTCGATCTTGATGCCATACCGCTGGCGGATCGCCACGCCCAATTCCAGGGCGTCGATCGAATCGAGTCCCAAACCCTCACCGAACAAAGCTTCGTCACTATCGATGTCATCGGCACCGACATCTTCCAACTTCAGTGCATCGACAATGAGCTTTTTGATTTCCAACTCAAACTCTGACATTGGCCAATTTTTCCGCGTAATAGTTCTCGAAGAACTTCACCAGCCGGCGCGCCGCAATGCTGCGATATGGGTACTTCATGTAGTCATCGACATTCATACATTCATCCACAACCAGGCGGAACAATGGCCGGCGCGGCGGTATGTGCCACCAGGGCTCCCCTTTGATCAGGGTCGGCGGATCGCAGGTGATAAGCACGGGCTGAATCGGCGCCCCCATCAGCGTCGCCAGATTGGCGAAACCGCGCCGGAAAAGCACCGGGTGATTGGAACGGCTGCGGGTTCCTTCGGGAAATATAATAAGACTGTCACCGGCCTGCAGCGAAGCACGGCATGCCGCCACCATGTCTTCGGGAGCGAGATCGTTGCGGATATAGCCGGCGCGCCGCATCACAGGGCCGAGGAAGCGATGCTCCCACAGCTCGTGTTTGACGATGCATTGGGCGCGTGGGATCAGCGCCATCAGCATGACGACATCCAAGAGTGACGGATGATTGGCGATGATCATCCGACCACCGGCCGCCTCCAGCCTCTCGACCCCTTCGATTTCGAGGCGGATCAGCCCCAAGGCCTGGAGCGCTTTGATATAGATCCGGAACAGCGCGCGGATGACCGCTTGAGCATGGTCGCGCCGATGCCCGGATGCGAGCGCGATGATCGGCAATACCGTCACCGCGAGAACACCCCCGCCGAAGAAAATGCAGGCGAAAGCAATGCCTGTCGCGCCGAGCCGCCACCAGTAGTTAAGCAGCCGCATTGAACTTCTCCAGGCGCCACGCCAGGCGTTCGCCGACCACCGTCGTCCGCGCGGCCGGCCCGGTCATGAAGGACAGAAACGCGTTGCCAGGGTTGGTCTCGGCTTCGGCGCCGGGGGCCACGCTTTCATAGGAAATGCGCAACCCGTCGCGGCCTTCATCACTGGTCAAGGCCAGCGCCAGAACGATGGTCTCTTCGCCGGGTGCGGAGAAATGATTGTAAGGGTCTGGCAGCGGCTCATCGTAATAGACGAGCACGACCGGTTCGGCAGGCCGCTCGGCGAGGCACATCGCGGCCTCCAGCAGGCCGCTGTAAAAGCTTTCGGTTCCCGCGGCGACGGTCGTATGCCCCTGGCGATTCTTGCGGGCGATCGACAGAAGCCCAGCCAAGGCGTGGTGCACGGAAAGCGTGAAATCGGCGGGCGAGACCTCGGCCTCCTGCGCCAGACTGTCCAAGATCGACAGGGTGCGCCCGAACTCACCGTGGCGGCTGGCGAAGATCAATCGCGCGGTCGCCGACTCATCCAATTCCCATGCGGCGCGCAGTGCTGCTTGCCCGAGTTTGGAGACCCGCCGCCGCAGCAGAACGGGCGGCTCACCGGAAGAGGATGTGCTGTTGTGCGCTGCGGTATCCACGGGGCGGCCATTCACCCAGACCTGCCAACCAGCACCTGCGCGGTCTGGCAACCATGCCGTCCAGGCTTTCACACGCATCGAGACTGTCGCCATAGATTACAAACGAACCCGCCGCCGTTTTGCGAGCTCATCCCCCCTTAAACCACCGCGATTTGCGCCCCCGCACATGTGTACCGCGACAAGTTAAAGTAGCATGTACCTTACCGGCTGTAGAGATTTGCTTATCACAACACATATCCGGATATGCACCGTGAACATGGCTTTGTCTCTTCGAACGACTCCAGTCCGTTAAGGCCAATCCCCAGTCGCTATTTTGCTTCGTTCAGACGCGCGGCGATGGCGCGTTCTAGATTCCGGATCCAGACATTGTAGTGGGAATGGATCGTCTCTTTGCTCGGATCGGCGTCGAGTTCGCTGCTGGCTTTGTAGGCAATCCGCCAGCTTTTCTGATCGAAAAAGATATCGACCGTCGCGGAATGCCGGTCCTTCTCATGGGTCGCCACGAGATGGCCGGTGTCGACGCGCTGAACCTTCCACTCGTCAGCCACGGCACCCGAGGTGATGGCAGCCTCGATTTGCGCTGGCGCCAACTGCTGAGCATTCGGCGGTATCATGTCGGAGGGGCTGTAGATGGGCTGATGCTTATAGGCGCAGGCGGCGAGCATGGCAGCGAACAGAACAACGACGATCTTCTTCATGATTTCCCCACCCAAAACGACTTGCCGAAATTAAAGCACGCCCGCTAATGAGCGACGAGGTTCTTTGTGATGAAGTTTGGCAGGCTCGACCGCGCCTTAATTTTTCACGTCGGAATGCCCAGGTTCACATTCCGGCGTGCCCCAACCCCGGCATTTCCGTGGCCCAACACGCCTTAGTCGCGCCCTAAAGCAACGGCCAAATCGATCCAACGCATAAAGCGGACCGGAGGTCGTGATGGTCGTCAACATGCTTCTGCTGCAACCGCTCGTCGCCTTGATCGCGGGCCTGTTGGTTTTGGTCTTCCCGCGCATCCTGAATTATGTGGTCGCGCTGTATCTGATCATCATCGGCGTGGCCGGGCTGTTGACCCAGGTGGTCCATACGAGCGCCTAGCGCTCCGTTTCGTTTTGGCTGCGGGCTGCTTCCGGCCTGCGCCCCGTCCCCACCGCCATCGCGGCGCCCTCCCTCGCCGCGCCATGGCGGTGGGGCGATTTTCCGAATCGCCCCGGTCGCTGGTCGCTACCCAGCGCATGCAGGCCGCATAGACGCTGCGGATTCGACTCCGCCGTGGCGACGCCATACCATCCCTGGCTATAAGCCGCCTGAATAGGGTGGCGCACCGGCCTGCAAAAAGGCCGCGACACAGGGAGGAGCAATCATGCGGAGATTCGTTCTCGCGGCTGTTGCTGCGAGCGTATTGGCGGGGTTCGCTTCGTCGTCGTCGGCCATCGCCGAAGACAAGAAGCTCACCATCGCTTTAGTTCCGGGCCTGACCACCGACGCGTTCTACATCACCATGCACAAGGGCGCGGAAGCCGCGGCCAAGGCACTGGGTGTCAATCTCGTCTTCCAGGGCGCGCCGCAATGGAACGTGACCTTGCAGGTGCCTGTGCTCGACGCTGTGATCGCGCGCCATCCCGATGCGATCCTGATTGCGCCGACCGACAAGCAGCAGTTGATTGGTCCGCTGAAGAAGGCGGTGGATGCGGGAATCAAAGTGATCACCGTCGACACGTTCATCGGTGATGGCCACTACCAGACCGGCGCAGGCAATGCCGACTTCCCACTTTCTTATGTCGCCTCCGATAACATCCTCGGCGGCGAGATCGCCGCGCGCGCCATGGCCAAGGCGATCGGCGACAAGGGCAAGGTCTATGTCTCGAATACGGTGCCGAACGTGTCGACCACCGACCAGCGCGAGGAAGGCTTCAAGCTGGAGATGAAGAAGCATTCCGGCATTACCGTACTCGAAACGCAATTCAACGATGACGACGCCAACAAAGCGGCCAGCCAGTTTCAATCCACCTTCGCGCGCAATCCCGATCTCGCGGGCGTGTTCGGCGCCAACCTGTTCTCGGCACTCGGCGCGGCCAATGGCGTGAAATCCTCTAATGCCACCGGCAAGGTGAGAGTGGTCGCTTTCGACGCGCCGAAATCGATCGTCGGACAGCTCAAAAGCGGGCTGGTCGATATCGCCATCGCGCAACATCCGGCCGAGATCGGCTATTACGGCGTGGTCACCGCCTATGCCTATCTGACCGGCAATTCCGTGCCGTCGAATATCGGCACGGGCTACACCGTCATCACCAAGGACAATGTCGACGACCCGGCCGTCGCCAAATATATCTACTCCGAGTAAGGTCGCTGATCGCGATCCGGCGGCGTCGCAGCGGCGTCGCCGGGTTTGCATCACAAAATCGATAAGCGCGGCCCGTTCGCGGAGTCGCCGGAGTGCCAGGGTTGACGTCAGCGAACAAGCTTTCCGCGCCGCCGAGCCCCGCCCGCATCGTCGCTTGGCTGGCCAGCGCGCGCGCATGGCTGTTCCTGATCGTGCTGATGATCTTCTTCGAGGGCTTCGCGCAGCTGCGCCTGGGCACGACGTTCCTGTTCAACCCATTCAATCTGCAATCGATCGCCGTCTTCACGGTGCAGCCGCTGTTGTTGGCGCTGGGGCAGACCTTCGTCATCATCTCAGGCGGCATCGATCTCTCGGTCGGCTTCACCATGGGCTTCGCCGCGGTGATCGTGTCGCATATGGTCAACTTGCTCGACCCGGAAGTGGGACCGTGGTTGTCGCTGGTGATCGGCGTCATCGTCGCTTTGGTCGGCACAGCGGTTCCCGGACTGATCAACGGACTCTTGATCGCGCGGCTGCGTATTCCGCCTTTCATCGGCACGCTGGGCATGTATGGTGTGGCGCGCGGCGTGGCCTTCCTGCTCGCTGGCGGCACGACAATCCCCGTCAACAACGCGCCGCTCGCCTACTTCGGGACCGGTGTCATTGCCGGCATCCCGGTGATCGTGATCGTGGCGCTCGTTATCCTACTCGCGCTGCATTACATGCTCTCGCACACACGCTTCGGCCAATACACCTATGCGCTGGGGGGCAGTCGCCCGGCCGCGGTGCGCGCCGGCATCGATGTACGCAAGCTGACCGTGTGGCTCTACGTCCTCTCGGCGGTCTGCGCGGGACTCTCGGGCATTCTTTATACGGGCCGCTTCCTGGCTGGCGCTGCGCAAGCCGGCGAGCCACTGCTGCTCGACAGTATCGCGGCGGTGGTGATCGGCGGCGCCAGCCTATTCGGCGGTTCGGGCAGTTTGATCGGCACGCTGATCGGCGCCCTGATCATCGCGCTGATTCAGTACGGGCTGGTCTTCGTCAATGTCGAGCCCTTCTGGCAATTCGTCGCCGTAGGCGTGGTGATCATCATCTCGGTGCTGGTCGATCAAAGCCAGAAGCGCATAGGCGGGGTGCGCCAGGATGAATGAGCCTGCGCAGCAGCCGATCCTCGAAGTCGCCCGCGTCACCAAGCGCTTCGGCGGCGTGCAAGCGTTGAGCCGCGTCACTTTCTCGCTCGCGCCTGGCGAAGTGCTGGCCTTGGCCGGCGATAACGGCGCTGGCAAAAGCACACTGATCAAAATTATATCAGGCGTGTTCCGGCCCGACGACGGCGAGATCCGCTACAACGGCCAGGCCGTGCATTTCGAGAATCCGCATCAGGCACGCCACGCAGGCATCGAGACGATCTATCAGGACCTGGCGCTGGCCGACAATCTGGATGTCGGCGCCAATGTCTTCCTCGGCCGCGAACCGATGCGCCGTGTGTTCGGCTTCCCGGTTATCGATCGCAAGCGCATGCTGGCCGAGGCACAGAAATCGCTCTCGGTGCTCGACATCGAAATTCCCGGCATCGACCGGCCGGTGCGGCAGCTTTCGGGTGGTCAGCGCCAGGCCGTAGCCATCGGCCGCGCGATCCACTGGAAAGCGCGCGTTCTGATTATGGATGAGCCGACGGCGGCGCTGGGCGTGCCCGAGCAACGCAAGGTGATGACGCTGATCGAGACCCTGAAGGCCAATGGCGTTGGCGTGATCTTCATCTCGCACAATCTGGCCGACATCTTCGCCGTGGCCGACCGGATCGCAGTTCTGCGTCGCGGCATCCTGGCCGGCGAGCGCAAGGTGGCCGACACCAATCCCGACGAGGTGGTGCGGCTGATGGTGGGCGTCTAGAAGAATACGCGGGTGGCCAACTGGCCCTGGATATCGACGGCGTGCGGTGACAATCCCTCTTGCAGCCGCTGCAGCCGCCACGAATCGACGCGCAGCAGTTCTGCCGTATAGCGCAACCATGGCTTCGGCCGCCAATTGAGGGCGAGCGTGACCGCGTTACCGTGTTCGCTCAGTTCACTCGTGCCGCTGACGCCCGGCTGCTGCGTACCGAACAGATCGAGGCGCAGGGCCGGCTGCCATTCGCCGAAGGTGATCGCCGCCATCAGATAGCCGGCCTGGAAATCGGTTATGCGATTGAACGTCGCACTAGGCGCAATCTGGGTGCTGCCGGTCATCACCTGGGCGAGCAGATCGAGATCGCCAAATCGGGTCTGCCCACCCAGGCTCCAGAACTGTGTACGCCACGCATAGACGCCATTGGAGAGATCGGCGGACGGATCGGCGTTGTTGTCATAACGCAGCAGCGTCACGCGGCCCCATTCGCGCGAGCGCCAAGTAAAGTCGGCATAGTAGCCCGGCTTGTTATCGATCTCGAGAAAAGGGTCGTAGCGGTAGGGTGTTGGATCGCCGGTACGACTGGCGATCGCGTCGGGCATGCGGATCTGGCTGCCGATACCGTTCACCAGATCGTCGAAGGACCAGCCGCGATCCATCAAAATCGTACCGGCTGGATCGTTGGCGCCGAATAGCGCGAAACCGGCTTCATAGGTTTCGTCGTCACCACGCCATTCAAGACTGGCTTCCGTGCCGATCGCGCGCAATTCCTCGCCAACCCAGCTGTTGATCGCCGATGGTGTCAGTGTCCAGGGACTGGTCCAGCCGATCCCTTGGTTCTCGAACGAAATCGGAGGAAAGAACTCGCCGGCTTTGATCGTGTAGCGCCAGCGCGTCGTCGAGACTGGCCGATAGCGCAGATAGGCTTCGGCTAAATCGAGCTCGGCCGAGTCCGATGACGTCAGTTGAACATCGGCCACCGCTTCGAGGTCAGGGGCAAGTTGTGCCTTGCCCACCAGCCCCGCCGCGCCGAAGCGCCCGTCCACCCCGCCACCGCCAAAGCGCGTTTTGCCCAAGCCACCGTTGACCCAGCTCGTTTCCTGCGCCGGCACGACGAGGCGGTAATCACCATAGCCGTGCAGTTCGAAATCTTCGTCCGCCAACGCCGCGTGTGCCACAAGGCAGCAACACGCGGCGAATGCGGCTGCGCGGATCATGCCGCTTCCTCGGTTCGCGCTACCGGCCAACGCGCGCCACCGACGAAGCGATCGAAGTCCTGGGGTGCGAGCGCTTTGGCGATGTAATAGCCCTGCGCGTGATCGCAACCAACCTCGGCCAGATAGTCGAAGGCGCCGCTGTCTTCGACGCCTTCGGCGGTGACGCGATAACCGAGACGATGACCAAGCTCGACGATGGAAGCGACGATGGTGCGGTCTTCCGCGTCGTTGCCGAGCTTGCGAATGAAGGTCTGATCAATCTTCAACTCGCGCACAGGCAGGCGGCGCAGATAGGCGAAAGAGGATTGGCCCACACCGAAATCATCAATGGCCAGATCGATGCCGCGGTCGGCCAACGTCTTCAGCACCCGGATCGCCGCATCGGGTTCGCCCATTACCGCGCTTTCGGTAATCTCGAGCATCAATTTGTGCGGTGGTAAACCATGCACGGCCAGCAGTTCGTCGACGCGGCGGGGTAGATCGGCATCGGCCAAATCACGCGCAGAGACATTGACGGCAACCTTCATCGTCCAGCCGCGCGACGCCCATTCGCGCCCCTGCGCGGCGCCGGTGGCCAACGCCCAGCGCGTCAACTTGCGGATATTGCCCGTCTCCTCGGCAAGGCCGATGAACGCGTCGGGCGGGACCATGCCGCGTGTCGCATGGGTCCACCGTACCAAACCTTCGACCGCATCAATTTTGCGCGTCTTCAGATTCACTTTGGGCTGATAGTGCAGGCGCAGGTGATCGCGTTCGATCGCGTGAAGCAAATCGCCCATCAGCGAGAGGCGTTCCGGTCGGTGCGGATCGGTGGCAGGATCGTAGACAGCGACCGGGTCCTCGGAACCCGAAGCCGCGAACAGCGCCACCTCGGCGTGCTGCACCAGAAGGCTGGCCGAAGACCCGTGTTGAGGATGAAGCGCGATCCCTACCGCTGGCGCGATATCGATGGCGAGATCGGCCTCGCGATAGGGTTCGCGTAACGCGTCGAGCATGGTGAAGGCCATCGTGATCGCATGAGTGCGCTCGACACCCGACAACCAAACCGAAAGCGTCGTATCCCCGATCCGCGCCACGCTACCCACGCCCGCCACTTTCTGCACGATCTCAGCTGCGTGGCGCATCACACGGTCACTGAGATCATGTCCCATGGTTTTGACGATCTCAGGCAGCCGGGTCAGCCCTAGTGCGAGCAGCGCGCCGGTGGTCTCGCGGCCGAGCGCAAGAGAGATTGCTGCCTCGGCGGCGAAGCGATTGGCAAGGCCTGTGGCGATATCATGATCAGCCTGAAAAAGAATGCGCTCTTCGCGTTCGCCGATCGCTTGCGCCATTGTGGCAAACGCGACCGACAATTCGCCGATCTCGTCCTGGCGCGACAGGGGCGCCGACGCGCGATAGTCGCCGGCGCCGATCCGTCGCGCCGTGGCGGCGAGCATTTCGATCGGGCGCGACACACCGCGCGCGATCAGCAATGCGCCGCCGAGACCGACGACCAACCCCAACGTCAACAACACGGCCCAAGCCAAAACGACCGGACGATAGGGGCGCAACGCGTCGTTGAGTGAATAGCAGAGCACGGCCGCAATCGATGCAGCCTTATCCGATTCGTCGAGGCGCACCGCAAGCGCCAGGAAATCGCGGCCGTCCACCTCGACCATAGCCGGCCTGTCGCGCAACCCGTTCGCTTCCAGCAGCTTGGTGGCGACAGGCACAGCATCGGTACCGCGCGCGATCACAGCCCAGTGATTCTGGTCGACAGTCGAAACGAGTTCGATCGCCTTGGGGCCGCCCGAGCTTCGCTGCATGCGCGCCAGCAATGGCGTATCGATCGGAATGGCCGCGGCGATGAAGCCGATGGGGACCGGCGCCAGAACCGGCACCACAATCACCCAATAGGCGCTGCCGTTAACGGCCTCGACACCCGCAGATGGCCGTTGCAGCGCCTTATCAATCAAGTCGGAGAAAGGAAACGCTTTCCCGTCGGCCGTGGGATCGGAGGTGTCAGCCTCGACCTTACGGTCGAGATCGATCAGCAGCATGCGCTCGGCGCCGACACGGCGGCCGTGGTTGCGCAAAGCCGAGATGATGGTGCTGCGGTCGTGCTGCGCGATGGCGGCGCGCAATGCGAAATCGAGCGACAGAACCTGGACGCTGTCGGCGACGCGACCCGAGACATCGTCGAGCTGATGGACGAAGGTTGCGGCGGATTCGGTCAGCTGCCGCTCGCCCTGGGCAATCAGTTCGCGCCGCGTGACTTCGTAGACGAGGCTCGCCGTCAACGCCTGGACGAGCGCCAGGGTGATGACGAAGAAAAATGCGAGGCGGAGCCGAAAGCCCATGGGCGCTAATACCGCATGTGCTCGTGGTCCATGCGCTGCCGCGGATCAGGCAACAACGCCAATGTCGCATTTATAGTCTGCGCCGGCCCCGAGCCGGCCATCGTCACCGACTGGACGATCTCGGGCGTGCCTGGATGCAGCTGAGGATGCCAGATGTGCAGTGCGTACGTCCCTGCCGACAGATTGGCGAAGGTGACGCTGCCTTCGGCGCGAGTCTGCGCGAGATAGGGTGCGTCCGAGACAAAGAGGTAATTGATCATGTTGTCGTGGATATTGCAGCCGACGACAGCGATGCCTGGTGCTGCGATCTGCATCGGCACCGAGCTTTCCCCCGGTGCGAGCACGAATTCGAACGCCTTGATTTTGGCGAAGGAATAAACGTGGTGCCGGGTATCGTCACTGTTCCGAAAGACAATCGGATCGCCGGGCCGCACGATCTGCACGTAAGGAATGAAGGTTTCGTCCTTCTGATCGATGACCCGGGTTTCGGGCTTGGGTTGAGCGGCAGGACCGTTCGCCGGGTTCTGCGGGATCAAGGTAATGACGGAATCGGCGACCGGGTGGCCCCCGTCATCGGCGATATGAACCGTTAAGTCCTCGGCACGAGCCGCCGAGACGCAAGCCAGCGCCAATAAGCCTGCGAGCGGAACACGGACGCGCATCAAATCCCCCGTTAGTGGCAAGCATACACCACGATGGGGCCTAGGCCAGACCGCCCATCTTGGACCATGCCTATCCAGACCCGCATTCGGCTGTGGCTATGCCCGGAAACCGGTCGAATTGATGAAAATTCGGGAATTCTCCCCCTCACGCCGGCTTTTTAAGCCCTGCGTCTGGCAATTTGGCGCCTACTGGGGACCGGCTTTGGCGGGGTTTGCGGGGCGATGGCGCGCCCGGAGAGACTCGAACTCCCAACCCTCAGATTCGTAGTCTGATGCTCTATCCAATTGAGCTACGGGCGCATCGCCGCCAAGCGAAGGCGGGGAACATAACGAACCCCCTGGCCGCGAGCAAGGCGCAATTGCGTAAATTAGGCCTAACCTTGGCCTTTATAAGAACATTTTCTCCTTGCTGGGGGGTATGACGGCGGCCAAAATAGGGGCCCGCCGCACTTTATTCGGACAAACCGGACGAGACCCTAGCGTCATGAATAGATCGCATTTTTCGCGCTTGCTAACAGCCCTGGCCGCCGCCCCGCTTCTGGGTCTGGCCGCGCTCGCAACCCCGGCTCTGGCCGCCTCGTCCGACGCCAATGTGGTGGTGCCCCACGACTGGGGCCTTTGGACGCTTCCCCCGGCTTCGCCGATCATGGAGCGGATCGTCAACCTGCATAGTGCGGTCACGATTATCATCGTGGTCATCACCCTCGTGGTGTTCGTCCTGATGGGCTACATCATGGTGAAGTTCAGCGCCAAGGCTAACCCGAAGCCGTCGGTGCGCACCCATAACACCCTCCTCGAAGTGGTGTGGACGATCATCCCAGTGATCATCCTGGTGGGGATCGCCTTCCCGTCCTTCAGCCTGCTCTATGCTGAAGACCACGCGCCCGACGCCAAGCTGACCCTGAAGGTCACCGGCCACCAGTGGTACTGGTCCTACGCCTACCCCGACTATGGCGTGAACTATGACTCGAACATCAAGCAAGACGCCGACATCAAGGGGGACGACGTCCGCCTGATGAGCGTCGACAACCCGATCTATCTGCCGGTCGGCTTCGATGTCCGCATCCAGGTCACCTCGGAAGACGTGATCCATAGCTTCTCGATCACCGCGGCCGGCGTGAAGGTCGACGCGGTGCCGGGCCGCCTCAACGAAACTTGGACCCACTTCAATCGCGAAGGCACCTATTTCGGTCAGTGCTCGCAGCTGTGCGGCATCAACCACGGCTTCATGCCGATTGAAGTTCGGGTCGTGTCGGTCGACGCCTTCAACAAGTGGCTCGCCGACCACAAGGCTTCCAAACAATTTACGGCCCAAGCCGAGCCGGCCGCTGCCGGCACGACCGTTTTGGCCGCCGCCAGCATCCAGAGGTAATTCGTCATGACCGCTTCAGCCGCCCACGACCACGCTCACAGCCCCGATCACGATCATGGCCACGCGCATCACCCGACCGGCTGGCGCCGCTGGGTGTTCTCGACCAACCACAAAGACATCGGCACGATGTACATCATCTTCTCGATCTGTGCCGGTCTGATCGGTGGCGCGATGTCGATCGTGATCCGTGCGCAGTTGATGCACCCGCATGGCGATGTGCTGGGCTTTGGCGCAAACCATCAGCTTTATAACGTGTTCGTGACCGGCCATGCGCTGGTGATGGTGTTCTTCACCGTCATGCCCGCCACCTTTGGCGGTTTCGGCAACTGGCTGCTGCCGATGCTGATCGGCGCGCCGGACATGGCCTTCCCGCGCATGAACAACATCAGCTTCTGGCTGCTGCCGGCCTCGTTCATCCTGTTCCTGTTGGCGGCGCTGACCGGCGACGGCCCGGGCACCGGCTGGACCCTCTATCCGCCGCTTTCGACCACCGGCCAGCCCGGCTTCTCGGTCGACTACGCCATTCTCTCGCTGCACATCGCCGGCATTTCGTCGATCCTAGGCGCGATCAATTTCATCACCACCGTGATCAACATGCGCGCGCCCGGCATGACCATGCACCGCCTGCCGCTGCTGGTTTGGGCGCAGTTCATCACCGCCATCCTGCTGCTGCTGGCGATCCCGGTTCTGGCCGGCGCGCTGACCATGCTGCTGACCGACCGTAACTTCGGCACGGCCTTCTTCGATCCGGCCGGCGGCGGCGACCCGCTGCTGTTCCAGCACCTATTCTGGTTCTTCGGTCACCCCGAAGTGTACATCATGATCCTGCCGGGCTTCGGCATCGTCAGCCACATCGTCTCGACCTTCTCGAAGAAGCCGGTGTTCGGTTATCTCGGCATGGTCTACGCGATGGTCTCGATCGCCGTCGTCGGCTTCGTCGTGTGGGCGCACCACATGTTCCTGACCGGCATCTCGGTCGACACCCGCGCCTACTTCACCGCGGCCACGATGGTCATCGCGGTGCCGACCGGCGTGAAGGTGTTCAGCTGGCTGGCCACGATGTGGGGCGGCTCGATCGAGTTCAAGACGCCGATGGTTTGGGCGCTGGGCTTCATCGCGCTGTTCACCCTGGGTGGCGTCACCGGCGTGGTGCTGGCCAACATGTCGGTCGACGTGGCCCTGCACGACACCTATTACGTGATCGCGCATTTCCATTACGTGCTCAGCCTGGGCGCCGTGTTCGCCATGTTCGCGGGCTTCTACTTCTGGTTCCCGAAGATGTCGGGCCGCCAGTACAGCGAGACCCTGGGCAAGATTCATTTCTGGCTGATGTTCATCGGCGCCAACCTGACCTTCTTCCCCCAGCACTTCCTGGGCCTGCAGGGCATGCCGCGCCGCGTTCCCGACTACAACGAAGCCTTCGCGGGCTGGAACATGGTGTCGTCGATCGGCGCCTTCATGGGCTTCGCCGGCGCGGTGTTCTTCATTTACGTCGTGTACGACGCATTCCGCGCCAAGCGGCCGGTGCCCGCCAATCCGTGGGGCGTGGGTGCTACGACGCTCGAATGGACGGTCGCTTCGCCGCCTCCGTTCCACACCTTCGAGACGCTGCCCGTGATCACGGGCGGCCCGTCGCATCACCCGGCCGAGTAAGGCCGGGGGCGCTGAGGTAGAGAGCGGTTAGGGTAAAGAGTATGGACGGTCGTCGTCGTACACTCGTGTTATCGGTCGGCTTGGTGGCCGGCATGCTCGGCGTTGTCGCCGCGAGCGTGCCGCTCTACCGGCTGTTCTGCCAGGTGACCGGGTATGGCGGCACGCCGCGCATCGTGTCGAGCGACACGGCCCAGACCACATCCCAGACCGTAACGATCCGATTCGATTCGAATGTCATGGCCGATGTGCCATGGAGGTTCGCGCCAGAACAGACCGCGATGACCGTGAAGTTGGGCGAGACCAATCTGGCGCTGTTCCGCGCCGAGAATCTCTCCAACGAGGCCGTCACCGGCACGGCCGTATTCAATGTGACGCCGGGCAAGGCCGCGATCTACGTCAACAAGATCCAGTGCTTCTGCTTCACGCAGCAGCGCTTGGCCGGGGGCGAGAAGGCAGAGATGCCGGTCTCGTTCTATATCGACCCCAAGATCGCGAACGACAAAGACACGTTCGACGTCAAAACGATCACGCTGTCCTACACATTCTACCGGTCGCACAACCAGACTGCCGGCGCCCAAGCCGCGCCGGCCGGTAGTGCGCCCTCTACTGACGATAAAAAGGGGAAGTCATGAGCGAGAGCCATCAGCTCGTCGAAACCAAAACGCCGGGCGGTCCGCACCCGTATCACATGGTCAATCCGAGCGCCTGGCCGATTGCCGGCTCGGTCTCGGCATTGGTCACCGCCTTGGGCGCGGTCCAATTCTTCCATGGCAGCACGCCGATCATCATGATCGTCGGCCTGCTGGGCGTGCTGGCCACCATGTTCGTCTGGTGGCGCGACGTGATCATCGAATCGAACGGGCATCTGCATAGTGGCATTGCCCGCAATGGGTTGCGCTTCAGCGTCGGCCTGTTCATCGCCTCCGAGGTGATGTTCTTCGTGGCCTTCTTCTGGGCCTTCTTTAATTCGGGCCTGCTGGTCAACCCGACCGTGACCCAATGGCCGCCCGCCAAGATCCATCCGATGGATGTGTGGGGCATTCCCTTCCTTAACACCTGCATCCTGCTGACCTCGGGCCTGGCTGTGAATTGGGCGCACCATGCGCTGAAGCATGGCAACCGCGATGCGATGAAGCAGGGCCTGGGCGTTGCCGTCGTCCTCGGCGCGCTGTTCCTCGGGCTGCAGGGCTACGAATACGGCCATGCCGCCTTCGGCTTCCGCGAAGGCGTCTATCCGACCATCTTCTTCATGGCGACCGGCTTCCACGGCTTCCATGTCTTCGTCGGCACCTGCTTCCTACTGGTCAACTTCATCCGCAGCCTGAAGGGCGATTTCACCCCGAAGGAGCATGTCGGCTTCGAAGCGGCCGCCTGGTATTGGCACTTCGTCGACGTGGTCTGGATCTTCCTGTTCGTTTGGGTCTACTGGTGGGGTTCGACAGCGAACCTTCCTGTCGCCCAGTAAGCGAACGGATCAAACCAAAACAAACGGCGCTGGGGCCTCCCAGCGCCGTTTTTGTTTGTGCGGATTGCCTTACTTCACGAGCGCAGATCGGCGCTTGTGATGGCAAGGTCGGCAGCATTGCGGGTGCTGGCGATCATGTCGGCATTGCGCTGATCCGGGCCCAGGGACCAGGACCGCGCGACGTCCGGGGCCTTGCCGAAGGCGACGTGACGGGCGATCAGGCGCGTCTGACGCAGATCCTCGCCCGGGTCCACATACCAGGTCTGGTCGAGCAGCGGCCCGAGCGCCTTCCAGGGCTCGGCATCAGACAGGAGGTAATTGCCCTCGGTCACGATCAGTCGGACCGTCTGGGGCACGGCGATGGCACCGGCGATCGGCTCCTCGACCTCGCGGCGGAACTCGGGGGCGTAGACGACCGGGTCGGTATTGGCCCGCAGGCGCCGGATCAGGGCCACATAGCCGGCCCCATCGAAGGTGTCGATGGCGCCCTTGCGATCGCGGCGGCCCAGGTGGATCAGTTCGCTATTGGCTAGGTGGAACCCATCCATCGGAACCAGGGCCGCTTCCGCGCCCAGGGCTTTGACCAAGCCGTCCGCCAAAGTCGATTTACCCGATCCGGGGGCACCGCAGATGCCCAGGATGCTACGGGACGCCGATTTGGCAAGCCATTGGACCCGCTCGATCAATCCCGCCAAGTCGCCCTCATAGACTACTGGCTGGCGCCGCGATTGTGACATCCGATCCTCCCGAAATGGCGGCTCAGTATACGAATCAGATACCAAGCGGCCAGTCTTGACTGAGGATAGGGCTTCCACCATTATCCGCGTCCCAAGCGGGGCCGTAGCTCAGTTGGGAGAGCGCAGCAATCGCACTGCTGAGGTCAGGGGTTCGACTCCCCTCGGCTCCACCAAATTCCGCCGGCAAATCCCGTCGGCGAAACTTGGTGCCAAAACCCGTTAGAAGACAAAGACCCCGACCAGACCGCTGGTTGGGGTTTTTCTTTGATGGCATCCTGGGCACCAGAATCCGGGAGACCCCATGACCGAAGAGCTGTTCCGCGCCGACCACTATCTCCAGCGTTGCGACGCCACCGTCACCGCGGCCGATGCCGCCGGCATCGTGCTCGACCGCACTGTCTTCTATGTGACCGGCGGCGGCCAGCCGGGCGACACCGGTGCCCTGACCCTGGCGGACGGCCAGGTACTGCGCATCGCCGATACGCGGAAAGACAAATTGACCGGCGCGATTCTTCACATCCCCGAGCCCGGTCAGGCGTTGCCGGAAGTGGGGCAATCCCTATCGGCGGAGATCGACTGGGCGCGGCGCTACCGTCACATGCGCGCGCACACCGCCATGCATCTTCTCTGCGCGGCAATTCCCTTTCCCGTGACCGGCGGCCAGGTCGGCGAGGCCAAGGGCCGGCTCGACTTCGACGCCGACAGCGCGATCGACAAGGACGCGGTGGAGGCCAAGCTGAACGCCCTCGTGGCCGGCGACCACAAAGTGGGTGTGCGTTGGATCACAGATGAGGAGATGGCGGCGCGGCCCGAGTTGATCCGCACCATGTCGGTCAAGCCGCCAATGGGCCTCGGCAAGGTGCGGCTGCTGGAGATCGAGTCGGTCGACCTGCAGCCCTGCGGCGGGACGCATGTCGCGCATCTGGCCGAGATCGGTCCCGTCACCATCGTCAAGATCGAGAGCAAGGGCGCGCGGAACCGGCGCGTCTCGATCACCCTCGCCGACACTCTGGCCTGAGACCCGTATCCGAGTCGCGCACCGCGCGCGACAAAGATTGTGACCGATCCGTGTGAATCCGGTTGTAATCGCCTTCGATCTGTCTAATGCTCGGTTCTCACCCAATATGGGGACCAGACAAGGAGAGAGTCTGCGTGGGTGAGTACAACGAGGTCTATCAGCGGGCCCGTTATTACGACATCGCTTTCAGCCGGGACGTCACGCGTGAAGTGGACTTCCTAAGCGAGTTCTTTTCCCGTCACGCCGGCCGCCCTCTCCGTTCCATGCTCGATATCGCCTGCGGACCAGGCTACCACGCTCGGATTTTCGCCAAGCGCGGCGTGGAGGCCCATGGGCTCGATCTGCGCCCCGAGATGGTGGACTTCGCCCGGGACGAAGCCGAGGCCGCGGGCGTGACCGCCAACTGGTTCGCGGCCGACATGCGCAGCTTCGATCTCGACGAGCCGGTCGATCTGGCGTTGAACAGCTATGACAGTATCGACTGCCTCTCGACCGATGAAGAGCTGATCGACCATTTCCGCACCGTGGCGCGCAACCTGACGCCCGACGGACTTTACATCTTCGAGCTGACCCATCCGCGCGACTGTTTCCTGTGGAACTACGGCAATCACCGCTATGCCGGCGAGCGCAACGGGACGAAGGTCGAAATCGTCTGGGTGCCTGACGGCCGCAAGGTGGATGCGCTGAATCAGGCGATCGAAAGCAATATCGTCATGCGCGTGCAGGAGCATGGCGAGACCAAGGAATTCCACGATCACGCGCGCGAAAATATGCGCCTCCCCCGTGAATTTGCCTCTATCGCCAAACGCTCGGGAGCGCTTGAGGTTGACCGTTTCCTGGGCGACTTCCGTTTCGACCAACCCTTCGACGACAGCCCTGGTTCGCGGCGCCTGATCGTCGTTCTGCGACGGAGCCGATGACACGCATGCATTACGCAGCCCATGGTCTCGACGTTCAGTCCTTGCCTGACCAAGACGCGAAAGGCCTGTTCGCCACCCGGCCGTTCGCCAAGGGCGAGTTGCTGGTGGTATGGGGTGGACGCATCATCACCGGCGCGGAGCTGGCGGCGCTGGCACCCGAGAAGCGGCACTGGATGCTGCAGATCGACGAAGACCTGTTTCAGCTGACCGACCCCTCCGATGTGGGCGGCGCGGACTATGTGAACCATAGCTGCGACCCCAATGCGGGCGTCCTCGGTCATATCGCCCTGGTGGCACTGCGGCCGATCTCGACCGGCGAGGAGATCTGTTTCGATTACGCGACCACCGACAGCACTCGGTATTGCGAATTCCAGTGCTGGTGCGGCGCACCGAACTGCCGCGGCTGGGTCAAATCGGACGACTGGCGCCGCCCTGAACTGCGCGAACGCTACGGGCGGCACTTCTCGCCCTATCTGCTGCGCCGGATGGATGCCGAGGCCGAGATCGCGGCCAGCGCCAACCCGCCGGTCGCACGCCGCCGCCGTCCACGCCTGCAGGTGGTCGCGGGCGCGCCGCCCGCGGAATAAGCTTTGTGTTTGCCCCTCAATCGCCGGGCGGATCACCTCCGTGACCCTTCTTTTTCCATAGTGCTCCCGCGCCGTCCGGCGCGCGGCCACAGTCACGGCCGTTAGGCCGCGAACCGTTTCCGAAAATCGCGTGGCGTCACGCCCTTCAGGGCACGGAACTGCCGGTTGAAATTGGCAAGGTTCCGGTAACCTACTTCTTCGGCGATCCAGGCGACCGGTTTGTCGCCGCTGGCCAGAAGCGCACAGGCCTGGCCGATGCGCAGCCGCATCACGTAGTCGGTGAAGGTCACGCCGGTGTGATGCTTGAAGAGCCGGTGAAAGGAACTAACGCTGACCGCGCCGAGATCGGCCAGTGCTCCGACGCGCAACTCGCCGCGATAGCCGTCATGGATGGCGGCCAGGATCTTGTCGATCCGCCCACCTTCGCCCGATGGTACCGACACAGCTCCATCCTTAGCAACCAGACCCGGCGCAGCCAGGATCGCGCGCTTCTTGTCGGCGGCCAGCAGTGCCAGCACATCGATCAACCCGGTCAGGCGTGCGGCCGGCGGCCCGTCGATCATGCTGAGGATGCAATCACATGCTATTTGCGCAGTGCCGCGGGAGAAGGCGATACCGCGCCCGGCCTGAGCCAACATCTTCTCGACGCCATCGAGCTCAACGCAGGCCTCGGTCAGCCGCGCGATCCAGTCCGCCGTGAACCAGAGCACCAGCGCACGATGCGGCGCGGCTTCGTCATAACGGCCCTGTGAGTGCCAAGTGTGCGGCAAGTTGGAGCCGACCAGAACCAGATCACCATCGTCATAGGGCGCGATGTGGTCGCCGACATAGCGGTAGCCATGGCTGTTCAGGGTCAGCGTCAGTTCGAATTCGGGATGGTAATGCCAGAGGAAGGGCAGCGCTTCGAGTCGCCGATCGAACAGCCGCCACGAGGCCTGATCGGGCGTCGCGATCTTTTCAAAATGGGGCCCGCGGGTCGCCATACTGGTCGTATTACCCCAACTAATGCCGTGGGTTTGGTAGAATAGTATCAATTTTTGACCCGACGGGACAACACCGGCCGAGCCAGCGCGCTACCATCGCCTTACTGAACACGACCAATCTGGGAGCACGTCCATGGCTGATGGTGATCGGTACGGTTACGGATACGGCGAGAATAAGCCCGGCAACCCGTCGGTGGCCTATGCCGCCCAGACCCAGTTGAAGGACATCCAGAAGCGTCTGCCGCTGCGCGTCCTCTCGCCCGAGGATTGGAAGCACTGGACCACCTTCGGCTTCGTGATCGTCAAGAACGCGGTGCCCACCGAGAATACTGTCCAACTCCGCGACCTGCTGTGGGAGTTCCAGGAAGCCGACCCGAAGGATCAGGCGACCTGGTACAAGCCGCAGCTGCGCCAGAACGAGATGAAGGAACTCAACAACAGCGGGATGGTCGAGATCTATAATCATCCCCTGCTCTGGGCCAACCGCCAGAAGCGGCGCATCTATGATGCCTTCGTCGATATCTGGGACCGCGAGGATCTGTGGGTCACGATCGACCGCGCCAATTTCAACCCGCCCAATCGCAACGCGCGCGGCTTCAACGGCTTTATCCATAACGACGTCGATACACGGCTCGACCCGCTGCCGGTGAACGTGCAGGGCGTGCTGTCACTGGTGGATACCGATCCCGAGATGGGCGGCTTCCAATGCGTGCCCGAACTGTTCCGCACCTTGGACGACTGGCGCAAGGCGCAGCCGAAGGACCGCAACGGCTTCATCCCCGAGATCGCCGGCTTCGACATCGTCAATGTGACGATGCAGGCGGGCGATCTGCTGATCTTCAATAGCCTGCTCGCCCATGGCATTCGGCCGAATCGGTCTGCCGATCGCGTACGCATGGCGCAGTACATTTCGATGACGCCGGCCGACGAAGAGAATGAACAGCTGCGCGAATGGCGCATCAAATCCTGGCGCGACCGTGAAGCGCCCAAGGGCTATGCCTTCCCCGGCGACCCGCGCAACTGGGAGCAAACGCGTTATCCGCGCGCCGAGCTCGGGCCGCTGGGTGAGAAGCTGCTGGGCCTGAAGAAGTGGAAGGCGTAACCGGCACCTAAATCGTCACCCCGGAAACGCCCCGCGTTATCCGGGGTCCAGAGCCACAAGCACTATCGAAGGCGCTTCGCGCCGCTCTCTCCTGGATGCCGGATCAGCGGTCGCTGAGGCTCCCTTGTCCGGCATGACGGATAATCTGACTACGCGTCGGCGCCGAGTTCGTCGTAGCGCTTGAGCCGGTAGATCGCAACCGATACGGCCCAACTGACGATGAAGATGCCGACGATTGCGTAGCCCAACGTGCCGAAATTGTCGTTGAGCGCACCGATGGCGTCCCAGAAGCCGCCTTCGAGCCCCAGCTTGTCGCCGATCAGCCCCAGCGCTTCGATGCCGCCGATGATCACCGCCACCATCACCGAGACGAAGGTGATGGTGAGGTTGTAATAGAGTTTGCGGATCGGCTTCGCGAAAGCCCAATTATAGGCGCCGATCATCAGCACACCGTCGGTCGTGTCCATCAGCGACATGCCGGCGGTGAACAGCGCCGGAAATACCAGGATCGACCAGATCGACAGGCCCTTGGAAGCCTCGGCCGCAGAGATGCCGAGCAGCCCGACCTCTGTAGCCGTATCGAAGCCCAACCCGAACAGGAAGCCGAGCGGATACATCTGCCAGCTCCGCTCGATCAGGCGGAATAGCCGGCGGAACAGATGTGTCATCACGCCGCCGCCGGCCAGCAGCATGTCGAGATTCTCTTCCTTCAGCTTGCCGCCGTTACGGACGCGGCGGAACTCGCGCCATACTGCGCGCAGGATGAAGAAATTGGCTGCCGCGATCAGGAAGAGGAAAGCGGTCGAAACCAGCGTGCCGACCACGCTGCCAATTTCCTTGAGCGCGGCGAAATGGGTTTCGAGGGCGGCGGCCGTAATCGCAACACCAATGGCCAGCGCCACCACTACGGTCGAGTGGCCGAGTGAGAAGAAGAAGCCCACGGCGAAGGGCCGCTTGCCCTCCTGCATCAGCTTGCGCGTCACATTGTCGACAGCAGCAATGTGATCCGCATCGAAGGCATGGCGCAGGCCGAAACTGTAGGCGAGCAATGCCGTGCCCAACAGCAGCGGGTTGTCGCGGAAGGCGATCAGCGCCCAAGCCCAGGCCGCAAGGTTGAAGCCGATCAGCAGGGCGAAGAGGCCGCTCACCCGACCGCGCGCGCCTTGCGCACCATCGTTGAACATCCGCAGCAACCCGTTGACCATGCTCACCCCTGGAGGTTTTGCGACGCCCTTTCGCTCCCCGATCGGACGCTAGCGCAACCGCAGCATAGGCGTCCGTTTCCCAGGTGGTCAATTGCTGGAATCGCCTCAAAAATCAGCACTGATTGACGCTATTTCGAACCGCTCCTAGCATCACAAAAAAATCGGCGCCGCGATCGCGCGAAGCGCCGGACCCGAGGAGAACGACCATGAAGCCGAGCACTCTGTTCCGCAATGCCTCCGTCTGGGACGGCACCGGCGCCAAGGCCTATACCGGAGACGTGCTGGTGGCGGGTGATCGCATCACCAAAGTGTCGAAGACGCGCATCACCGACGACAAGGCGATGGTGATCGACGCAACCGGCATGACGCTGATGCCCGGCATGGTCGAGGGCCATGGCCACATCTCGTTCCACGAGGCGACGCGCAACACCGATCTCGGCGACATCCCGCCCGAAGAGCATGTGCTGATCACGATGCACAATGCCAAGACGCTGCTCGACCACGGCTTCACCAGCGTCTATAGCGCGGCCAGCGCCAAGCTGCGCCTCGACCTGGTGATCCGCAACGAGATCAATGCCGGCCGCATCCCCGGCCCGCGCCTCAAGGCCGCGTCGCCCGAGATCACCGTCACTGGTGGCTTGGGCGACGAAGCACGCGCCCATCAGAACCGGTCGAGCTTCGGCTTGGTGGTCGATGGGCCGGATGCGATCACCAAAACGGTGCGCCAGGTGGTTCGCGAAGGCGTCGACAACGTGAAGATTAATCTATCGGGCGATGATTTCGTCCAACCGGCGCGCGGCGCGATGACGGTGATGACCGAGGCCGAGTGCCGCGCAGCTGTCGATACCGCGCATGCCTTCGGCCGCAAAGTGTCGGCCCATGCGCGCGCCGGCGATTCGGTGAAGATGGCCGTGCGCTGCGGTGTGGACGTGATCTATCACTGCGACTCGGCCGATGAAGAAGCGCTCGACATGCTCGAAGAGGCCAAGGACCGTATCTTCGTCGGTCCTGCGATCGGGTTGATCTATAGCAGCCTCTACGAGGCCGCACCCTGGGGCTTCACCAACGAAGACGCGTGCCGGCTGGGCCTCGACGGCTGCCTTGAGCGCAGCCAGAAGATCTATGCCGAGATGCGCAAGCGCGGCATTCGCGTGGTCGTCGGTGGCGACTATGGTTTCGCTTGGGTGCCACAAGGCATGAATGCCCGCGACATCGAGCACTTCGTCAACCTGTTCGGCTACACGCCCAACGAGGCGCTGCAATGCGCCACCCGGATCGGCGGCGAGCTGATGGGCATGGGCCACGAGCTCGGCAAGATCGCCAAGGGCTATATCGCCGATCTGCTGCTGGTGAAGGGCAATCCGGTCGCCAATGTGGCGTTGCTGCAGGACAAGAACAGCTTCGCCGTGATCATGCAGAACGGGCGGCTCTACAAGAACGCGCTGCCCAAGAATGCGGTGAAGCACGCGGCTTATGCGGAATAAACGAAAGCCGTCATTGTGAGCGAAGCGAAGCAATCCAGTTCGCGGCAGAGCATGGATTGCTTCGTCGCGATGCTTCTCGCAATGACATCCTAGGCTTCCGTATTATTTACGAAATCCTCGGGCACGGCGGGGCCCCAGAGATAGAAGCTGTTGTCCGGCGGATGTTCGCGCGTGTCCCAGATGCGATCGGCAGACACATAGTCGATATCCGCCGAATATTCGGCGAAGCTGCCCCACGGATCGCGCACGTAGTGAAAGTAATTCGAGCCGAGCACATGGCGGCCGAGGCCCCAGCCGCGCGTGTAGCCGGCCTCGAACATCTGCATCGCACCGCGGCCGATATCCTCGATACCCGGCACATCCCAACTCGAATGGTGATAGCCGGGCGCATTGGATTTCGCAAAGGCGACCACATGGTGATCGGAGCCATGGACCGCATGCATGAAGGCGATGCCATCGCCGCTGCTGTCGGTCAGGCGCAAGCCCAGCGCGCGCGCATAGAAATCGGCCGCGCGCGGCACATCGGGACAATAGAGCAGCACATGCGACAGCCGGCGCGGCCGGATTGGCGGCGTCTCGCCGCGATAGACGGCGCCACGCTCCATCGCCAACTGCGAATGGTAGACACCCGGCGTCTTCACATCCGGCGTGCGCTTCGGTGCGACCAACAGCTGGACTAGCACACCGAATGGGTCACGGAACCAAAGTCCTTCGCCATTCGCATCTTGGGGCGCATCGATCAATGTGCCGCCGGCCGCTTCGATATTGCGACGAATGGCGCGGTAGTCCTGCGGATAGCAACCGAAGGCGAGATGGTCGAGGCGCTTTGCCTTGCCCTCGGCGATGCGGCCCCAATCGCGCTCATCGCCGCGCGTGCGCAGACCGAGCCCTGCCTGATCGGCAACCACGTCGAGACCGAACAGCGTATAGAAGCCGCGTGCCTCTTCAAGATTGGGAACGCTGATCGCGAAATGATCGAGCGAATGAACGCCGAGCCGGTTGGCGCCGTCGGGTTGAGTATGAGCCGGCTGAGTATGAGATTGTGCGTTGCTCGCCATGGATGAAAGCTTACGCCTTCGCGGATCGAAGGCAAGCGAGCGCCGTTGTGCGCTGCGTTACTTCCGCTTCATCTCGAATTTTTCGGCCCCGGCCAGCCGCGCCATACGGTCATAGCGCCGGTCGGCCAGATCAGGGGCGAAAACCGGATCGGAGGCCGGAAGCGTGAGCACGAGACTATCGCCTTGGCGATTGAAACGCGTTGCCGATAGGATGCCGGGCACGCCGCCCGAAATCGTGTGCCCGAGACGAAGCAGATAGCCGATCAAGGTCGCACGGCGCTGTTCGTCTTCGTCAAGCAGCGCCAGGGCATCCGCATCGGGCGGGGCGCGGTCGCTCTCGTAGCGAGAGTGCACGGCCAAGGCAAGGGCGACACGATCACGATGGTCGAGCCCCATCACCGGCAGACGAATGACACGTAAGAACGCCTGTTCGGCGCGATAATCCGGATGCTCGTTCCAGAAGAGATCGCCCAACAGGCAGGCCGCATGGCGAATGCGCCGTTGCGCCTCGGCCTCGCCGCGGAACAAAGGCGCCATCCAGGTGACCAACTCGTCGCCATGGGCCGGGAAGCGGCCCTGGCTGCGCGCGAGATGCTCACAGGCCGCCAGCAGCGGGTCCTGTTCGCGCACGGCTTGCGGCAGGCGGCGGAAGAACTGGCCCTCGCGCATGCCATAGGCCGAGAACACGAGCTCCGAAGCGCGCGAATGCTCGATCACCTTCTTCAGCAACAGCGCCGCCAATGGCAGATACGGCAGACGTTTCCGAGAAAGCCCCGGAATCTTTTCCAGCGACTTCTTGCTCTGACGCGCGATCAGGCCGAGCAGCGAGGTGGCGTTGGACCGGCTGAGCGTGAAATTGTCGAGCACATGCAGCGGATGGCCGACCTGTTCGACACCCAGACGCGCCACCGCACGCCAGGCACCACCCACGGCATAGAGCGGCCGGCCGTTGCGCTTGCCGAGCCAATCGACGCGATCGAAATGCTGATCGATCAATTCCTCAGCGCGTTCGTTATCGTCGCCACTGGCCTCGCTCAGGCGCAGAACGCCGAGCGGCAAAGTCGCCGCCGAATTGCCGATCTTGCCACGATCGAGCGCGACAAGCTCCAAACTGCCGCCGCCCAGATCGGCGACCAACCCATCAGCATCGGGGCTGCTGCAGAGGACACCGGACGCTGCCAGCCGTGCTTCTTCCTCGCCGGCCAGCACGGTGACCTTCACTTTCCAGCGCCGCTCGATCTCGGCGACGAAGGCACGGCCATCGGTGGCCTCGCGCACGGCAGCCGTAGCCAGAATGTCGAGCGTCCCGATACGCATGGCGCGCGTCAGGCGGATGAAGCGGCCGATCGACGCCATGGCCGAGGGCACACCTTCGGGATTCAGGAGGCCGCTGCGTTCGAGCCCATGCGCCAATCCGCATACGGCCTTTTCGTTGAACAGAACCTGCGGCGTCCGCACCAGCCCGTCATAGACGACGAGGCGGATGGAGTTGGAGCCGATATCGATAATGGCAAGGTTCTGACGAGCAGAAGACGACGGGATCGGTTCGCGTGCGAGCGCAGCGGTCATGCGTCAGCTTTTGCCCTTCAGAACAAGTTTTGGCAAGGGCCTGCTGCGATCGAGCGCGCTGCCGCGACCGGAAAGACTTGGATTTGTCATAAAGAAGGTGTGCGCCGAGAACGGTTCCTCACCCTCGGCCGGATGGATGCGCATGTAAGTTCCATTCGCGTTCAGCACCCAGCTCTGCAAATTGTCTTTCAGATTGGCAACCATGATCTGGTCGAGGACTTGGCGGTGCACGGTCGGGTTTTCAATGGGTACCATCGCTTCGATGCGCCAGTCCATGTTGCGCGGCATCCAGTCAGCGGAAGAAATGAAAACCTTGGCGTGGCGCGACGGCAATTTATGACCGTTGCCGAAGCAAATCACGCGGCCGTGCTCAAGGAAGCGGCCGACGATGCTCTTCACGCGAATAGTCTCGGACAGGCCCGGTACGCCCGGCCGCAAGCAGCAGATGCCGCGGATCACGAGATCGATCTGCACGCCGTTGCGCGACGCTTCATAAAGCGCATCGATCAGCTTGGGATCGACCAGCGAATTCATCTTCGCCCAGATGTAGGCAGGACGCCCGGCCTTCGCGTGGGCGATCTCGTCGGCAATCATGCCTAGCAGCTTGTCGCGCATCATCATCGGCGCGATGGACAGCTTCTCCATCTCCACCGGCTTGGCGTAGCCGGTAATGAAATTGAACGTGCTGGCTGCGTCGTGGCAGAGCGCCGGATCGCAGGTGAAGAAGCTGAGATCGGTATAAACCTTGGCTGTGATCGGGTGATAGTTGCCGGTGCCGAAGTGGACGTAGGAACGCATGGCCGCACCCTCGCGCCGCACCACCAGCGAAATCTTGGCGTGAGTCTTCATTTCGATGAAGCCGTAGACCACCTGGGCGCCGGCACGTTCGAGATCGCGCGCCCAGTTGATATTGGCCTCTTCGTCGAATCGCGCCTTGAGCTCGATCAGCGCGGTGACCGACTTGCCCTGTTCGGCCGCCTCGACCAACGCCTTGACGATCGGACTGTCGTGGCTGGTGCGATAGAGCGTCTGTTTGATCGCCACCACATTGGGATCGCGCACCGCCTGGCGCAGGAATTGCACCACCACGTCGAAGGATTCGAACGGATGATGGACGATAAGGTCTTTCTTGCGGATCGCCGCGAAACAATCGCCGCCGAGATCGCGGATGCGCTCGGGGAAACGCGCGTTATAGGGCTTGAAGAGCAGTTCCGGACGCTCGTTGCTGATCATGCCCGAGGTATCGACCATGCCGATCAAACCATGCAGCAGGAAAATCTCACTTTCCTCCACATGCATTTCGGTGGTGATGAAGTTCAGCAGGTCCTCGGGGATGCCGGCATCGATCGTCAGCCAGATAACGCGACCGCGGCGGCGACGCTTCAATGCGGTTTCGAACACCCGCACGAGATCTTCCGCCTCTTCATCGATTTCCATTTCGGAGTCGCGGATGACGCGGAACATGCCGCGCCCGTTGACGCGATAGCCGGGGAATAGGCGATCGAGGAACATGCCCACCATATCCTCAAGTAACAAGTAGCGCACCGCATCGCCCGGCAGACGCACAAAGCGCTCGATACGCGGCGACAGTGGAATCAGCGCCTTCATCGCATCGCCGTCTTCGAGCCGAGTCAGGCTCAACACCATCGTCAGCCCGAGATTGGGTATGAAGGGAAATGGATGGGCCGGATCGATGGCGAGCGGCGTCAGCACCGGGAAGACGTGTTCCAGAAAGCGCGTCTCGAGCCATTTACGATCAGACGATGACAGTTCGTCAGTCGCGACCAGTGCGATGCCGGCTTCACGAAGCTCGCTCAGCAACCGACTCCAGCAACGCTGCTGAGCTTCGTGCAGCATGCCCGCTTCATGCTGAATTTCGGTCAGTTGCTGCGCGGGCGTGCGCCCATCCTGGCTGACCGAGGTCACGCCGGCCGTCACCTGCCCTTTCAGACCGGCAACGCGCACCATGTAAAACTCGTCGAGGTTCGCGGCCGAAATCGATAGGAAGCGCAGCCGCTCGAGCAGCGGATGACTGACATTGTCAGCCTCTTCCAGCACGCGCGTATTGAAAGCCAGCCAGGAGAGTTCGCGATTGATGAACCGGTCGGGCGAGTCAGCGGTGATCGCGCTCGATGCGGATTCAGTGACGGCAATGGATGCTTCGGCAACGTTCATCGGTCGGGTCCTGATCAGGCAACAGCCGCTGCGCGCTTGGCCAGTTTCGCCGCTTCCTTGGCGGCAGCGCGCTGCAGATTGATGGAGCGGTAAAGATACCACACGGCCACACTGCGCCAGGGCCTCCAACTTTCGGCGATTGCGCCGAAATGGGTGTGGTCGGCATCCTCAGGCAGTTCATAAAGTTCGCGCACGACGTTGACCAGCGCCACATCGCCCAGCGGCAGTACATCGGGTCGGCCGAGCGTGAAGAGCAGATACATTTCGGCAGTCCAGCGGCCGATGCCCTTCACGGCCGTCAGCCGTTCGATGACCTCTTCGTCAGGCAGATGCGGCAGTTCGTCGAAAACAATCCGGCCATCAGCCACGTGGCGGGCCAGATCGCGCAGATAATCGACCTTGCGCCGCGACAGGCCGACACCCGCCAGCTTGGGTGTGCGAAACTTGAGAAGCCCATAGGCATCGGGCTGTCCCGCCGGAAACAAAGCATAGAGCCGGGCCAGAATCGCATCCGAGGCGTATTTGGAAACCTGCTGGCTGGCGATGGCGCGCACGAGTGCGCAAAACCCGTCGCCGGGCGGCGACGGTTCGTAAGCGCCGATCGTCGTGATGATCGTGGCCAGACGCTCGTCGCCCTTTAGCACCGCGATCGCCTTCGCATGATGGGCGCGGCTCAGCTTGCCTGCTTTCGCGGCTTTGATTTTTGTCACCGGTTTGATGGACGCCATGGCGCACTCTTTCACCTTCCTTTATATCGCCGGGCGGGCGGGCTGTCATGGCATGGGACGCAACTTGGGGTCGATTGTCACCGCCCGGCAATCTGGCTAGGCTCGGCATATGGCTGAAACTGCTGATAAAATCCTTTACCTCCTGCGTCACGCCAAGGCCCAGAAAGCGGTGCCGGGCGATGACGATCTGGCCCGGCCGCTGATCAAACGTGGGCGCGAGGCCGCCCAAGACATCGAAGCCTGGTTCAAGGCGCAAAAGGTGCGGCCCGATATCGTGCTGTGTTCGCCTTCGGCGCGGACGCGCGAGACCCTGGAGATCGTGCAGTCGGCGCTGGGCGAACCCAAGATCGTCTTCGACGCCGCGCTCTATGGCGCATCGCCGCAAGCCCTGAAGGCGATGATCGGCCGCCTGCATCGGAGCGTCGAATCCGTATTGATCGTCGGGCACAACCCGGGGATCGAAGAATTAGCGATCGGCTTGGCAGGCCATGGCGCGCCGAAGATGAAGACGCGGATGCAGGAGAAATTCCCCACCTGCGCCTTGGCCGTGTTCAGCGCGCCAGTGAACGACTGGAGTGATTTCGCCGGATCGAGCCGGCTCGACGAGTTTATTCGTCCAGTTGATCTGGACTGAGATTCAGAACTTCGCGCGCCAGCGGCACGGTCACCGGCCGTCCTTGCGCCAGCGCCGCACGATCCAAGGTCTCGACCGCCGCGCGCACGGCGGCAAACGATCGTTCGAGCCGCGGCAGCACATAGGCCGGCACTTCCTGTCCGATGCGGACCTGCCGGTCCGAGAACAGCTTCACCATCAGCTTGACCAGGAGCGCGTCATCCGGTGCGCCGATCGTTACAACCGGGACCGTCGCCAGCCGCGACTTGAGATCGGGCAGTGTCACCGGCCAGCGCGCGGGCGGTTCCCGGCCCGTCAGCAAGAGCGTGCGTTCGCGCTCGCGCAGAAGATTGAAGAGATGCAGCAGCGCCTCATCATCGACGCCGCGATCCCCGTCCTCGACGACGATCCCATGGGCCTCGGCCAGTTCGGGCACGGCGGCAGCTCGTAGGTCACGTGCGACGATTAACTGCGCGTTCATGCGCATGGCGAAGAGATGCGCGAGATGGGTCTTGCCGCTGCCGTCAGGCCCGCTCAACGCATAGGCGAAATCCGGCCAATCGACCCAATGCTCGAGTCGCGACACGGCGCCGCGATTACTTTCCGCGACCAGGAAATCAGCGGCGGCATAGGTGGGCGCGCTGGCCAGATCCAGCGGCATCTGCACCGGCTTGGCCATCATGGTCCCGGCGCGGGAGGCGGATCGTCGGAAAAATCGCCGGAATAGAGCGGGCTGTCGAGATAGCGGGCGATGGCGAAGCGTGCGAGCACGCCGACCACCGCCGCCACCGGCAAGGCCAGCATCAGCCCGACGAAGCCGAACAGCGCGCCACCCGCCAACAAGGCGAAGATCACCCAGACCGGATGGAGGCCGATCTTGCTGCCGACCAGGCGCGGCGCGAGGAAGTTCGCTTCGATCTGGTTGCCGACGGCATAGACGGCGGCGACTTCGGCCGGCAACGTCCAACCCTGCCCCTGCCCGGCGGCCAGCGCGATGCTAATGAAGAAGCCGGTGATCGAGCCGACATAAGGAATGAAGGACAGGAAGCCCGCGCCGATGCCGACCAGCAGCCCAAGATCGAGCCCGACCACGGTCAGGCCGACGCCGTATATGACCGCGAGCGTCAGGCAGACCAACGCCTGACCGCGGACGAAGCCGGCGAGGATGTGATTGATCTCGCGCAACTGCTGGCGGATCACATCGGCGTGGCGCGGCGGCAGCCAACCGTCGATCGCCGCGGTGACGCGGTGCCAATCGCGCAGCAGATAGAAGGTCACGAAGGGCGTGATGAAAAGCAGCGACAGCGCATTGGCCACCGCGAGTCCGCTGCCGACGAGATCCTTCGCGAAGCCGCCCGCCCAACCGGCGATGGTGCCGGCATAGTCGGTGGCGGCCGAGCGGATCTGTTCGATATCCTTGGGCGACAGCGACTTCTTGAGCGCGTTCCAGATCGGATCGCCGGAATGAGCGAGTGACTGTACGTAGCTCGGAATACGCTGAGCGAAGCTCGCCACCTGATCGCCGATGATCGGCGCGAGCAGCCCGATGATCACGGGGGCGATCAGAAAGAAGATCAGCGTGATCACCAGGGTTGCCCAAAGGCGTGACAGTCCCAAGCGCTGCAGGCGATCGGCCAACGGATCAAAGAAATAGGCCACCGCCATGCCGACCACAAAGGGCGGCAGGATGCTGCGCAGTGCCCAGACGGCCACGATAAACAAGGCGAAGACCGCCAGCCATAGGGCCAGTCGGGTTTCGCGCGACATGGATCGGGTTGTCATTGGTTCGTCGTCGCCGGCGCCGTGGGATTGGATGAAGCGGCAGGCGGCGCCACCGCAGGAGGCGGAGGCGGGTTGGCCGCAGGCGTCTGAGGCGCTGCACCACCCGCCGGCGCGGCCATCGCCACCTGCAGGACCCAGTGATCGTCGGCCCAGGTCAGAACCAGACCGTTCTGGACCATTGCACTTTCAAGCTGCGGCTGTTGGCCGACATAGTGCAGCACCAGCGATGCCGAGCTTTGCGAGATCGCGCCCACGTCCCAGCTGCGCACCACCAGCACGCGGGCCAGCTTCTCGCGCAGCTGCATCCAATCGGGCAGTCCGGTGAGCGGCGCTATCACCGCGAGCGTCGTCGCATCGCCGGCCGGCACCATGTTGTTGGCCTTGAAGGCCGCGTTGATCGCGGTGGCGATGTCGGCCACAGCGCGGCGCAGAAATGCATCCATCGCCTCGCCACCATTGGCCTGCCAGGTCTTGGTGCCCGCCACGGCGGATGCCAACGGGCCAAGGCCGCTCACCGTGACGTCCAGCGTCGCATTGCCGTCGTCGGTCTTGCCGATCACAGCGATGGCGATCAGCACGTCCTGCGTGTTGTAGCGCGCCGCGAAGGCATTGAGATTGTCGGGGCTCGCCGTCGCGGCCTTGAGCGCGTCATCGGGCTGCTGGGCCGCAGGCGGCGGAGCCGGCACGGTCAGCGGCACCAAACCCTGGACCGCAGGGCTCTTCCATGCCGCGCGCCACGTGTTGTTGGCCTCCCATAGGATCGGCCCCGCATCGGTCTTGAGCACCGGCAGAACGATCGGCGGGCGACCGCGCCATTCGATATAAGTGATATTGGCGCCACGCAGCAGATCGCGGATGCCATCCGCCTTGAAGCGCACCGACAGCGTCGCGATGTACCGCACATTCGAGCGCTTTTCCTGATCCACGCCGACATCGAGCACCAGATCGTCGAGCTGGGTGTCAGTGACTTGCGGGATATGTGCCGCCTCTTCGGCCGTGGTGAAGCGCAGCATCAATTGATCGAAGGCGTCGCGCTGGCCCTTGGCAAAGGCTTGCTGCCGCGCAAGGTTCACATTGTCCGCGGTCACATCCTCCTGGACTTCGCGGACGGTGAAACTGTCGGCATCCTGGGCGTTGGCCGGACGCGGCCCCAGACCGGCAGCCAATACGAAAAGCCCGGCGGCGACCGCCAGAATTCCCCATCTGCACTGGCGATCAGGCATTGCAAAGCGTTCCGTTTTCAGTATGGTCGCGCCGGAAGCGGCGGCGCCAAGATACCGCTGCTCGTGCCCGCGAGGAAGCTATTAGCGAGCCCCATTCTTCAACTGGTTTGACCTATGCGCAGGCGGGCGTCGATATCGATGCCGGAGCCGCGCTGGTCGACGCCATCAAACCCTTGGCCGGAGCAACGGCACGCAAGGGTACGGGCGCCAGCCTGGGTGGGTTCGGCGCCCTGTTCGATCTGCGGGCCGCCGGTTTCAACGATCCGATTCTGGTTTCCACCACCGATGGCGTCGGCACCAAATTGAAAGTGGCTATCGAGACCGGCCGCCATAGCGGCGTCGGTATCGATCTGGTGGCGATGTGCGTGAACGATCTGGTCGTGCAAGGCGCCGAGCCGCTGTTCTTTCTCGACTACTATGCCACGGGCCGGCTCGACGTGACCGCCGGTCGCGAAATTATCGCAGGCATCGCCGAAGGCTGCCGCATCTCGGGCTGCGCCCTGGTCGGCGGCGAGACGGCGGAAATGCCCGGCATGTATGCCGATGGCGATTACGACCTGGCCGGCTTCGCGGTCGGTGCCGCCGAGCGTGGCCAGCTGATCGACGGCACGACCATCAAGCCGGGCGATGTGGTTCTCGGACTGGTCTCGGCGGGCGTGCATTCCAACGGTTTTTCGTTGGTCCGCAAAGTGGCCGAGCGCGCCGGTCTCGCCTGGACCGCCCCGGCACCCTTCGATACGCAGAAGTCATTGGGCGAAGCGTTGCTGACGCCGACACGGATCTACGTGAAAAGCGGCCTGGCTGCGGTGCGCAAAGGCGGCGTGAAGGCGCTGGCCCATATCACCGGCGGCGGGCTGATCGAGAATCTGCCGCGCGTGTTGCCCAAGAACTGCACCGCCGAGATCGACGTCGGCGCATGGCCGCTGCCGCCGGTCTTCGCCTGGCTGAAGCGCGCCGGCGGGCTGGAGCCGATCGAACTCGCGCGCACCTTCAACTGCGGCATCGGCATGATGGCGGCGGTGGACGAAGACCGCGCCGCCGATGCAACGAAGATACTGACCGAGCATGGCGAACAAGTCTTCCGCATCGGCCGCATCGTGGCCGGCAGCGGCGCACCGTCGGTCAGACTGCTGGGCGCCGAGCGCGCCTGGACGGCGTGACCGCGCGGAAGAAACGCATAGCCGTTCTGGCCTCGGGCCGCGGCAGCAATCTCCAATCCCTGCTCGATGCCTGCGTCGCACCCGATTATCCGGCAGCGGTGTCGCTGGTCATCGTCAATGTGCCCGGCGCGAAAGCGATCGACCGCGCGCAACAAGCTGGCGTCCCGGTCGAGGTGATCAACCACAAGGACTACGCCGGCCGCGAGCCCTTCGACGCCGCGATCGACGCCGCCCTGCGCAAGGCCGATATCGAACTGGTCTGCCTGGCCGGGTTCATGCGGCTGCTGACACCCGGCTTCACCCGCGCCTGGGAGGGACGGCTGCTCAACATCCATCCGTCGCTGCTGCCCGCCTATCCGGGGCTGCACACCCATCGCCGGGCGCTGGAAGCCGGCGACAAATTCCATGGCTGCACGATCCATTTCGTCACGCCCGATCTCGATGCCGGCCCGACGATCCTGCAGCAGGCCGTGCCGGTGCAGGACGGCGATGACGAAGACAAGCTCGCCGCGCGCGTGCTCGAAGCCGAGCACGTGCTCTATCCCGCCGCGCTCAAACTGGTCGCGGAAGGACGGGCGCGGATGGAGAACGGCAAGACGGTGATCGAGAGTCTGGACAGTTAAGCGGCGGCCTAGGCCGCCGGTTCTTCCTCATCCACATCCACCATGATCGGCACGCCGGGTAGCAGCTTGCCGCTGCGGATCGAGAGCGCCGATTTGACGTGGCTGATATTCGGCGCCGCCGTCAACTTGGTGGTCAGGAAGCGCTGATAGGAATCCCAGTCCTCGGCGACGATCTTCAGCAGAAAGTCAGTCTCGCCGGCCAGCATGTGACACTCGCGGACCTCGGGCCATTGGTTGACCAGATCCTCAAAGGCCTTCAGATCCGGTTCGGCCTGGCTGTTGAGGCCGACCTGGGCGAACACCGTCACATTGAAGCCGAGCGAATGAGGATCGACCTGAGCATGGTAGCCCTGGATGAATCCGCCCTGCTCCAAAGCCCGAACCCGGCGCAGGCAGGGAGGGGCCGAGATTCCGGCCCGTTTGGCCAAGTCGACATTGGTCATCCGGCCATCGGACTGAAGATCATCGAGAATCCGACGGTCGATGCGGTCGAGTTTGATCCGCTGCATTACACTCATGACTCCGGCGACCAAAATACGGTAATTATATTAGTTGTGCAGTGCAGCGAATCCAAGGCCTGAAATGAAATTTCGCATCCGCACGGAGGCACCCTATATATTAACGGTCATTAGGGCTGGTGCGGGGGTTTGAGGCAGGAGCCATGACCAACTTTCATACCAAAGTGTTGATTCTGGGCTCGGGGCCGGCGGGTTTGACCGCTGCGATTTATGCTGCGCGCGCCAACCTCTCGCCGATTCTGGTCGCCGGCATGCAGCCGGGCGGGCAGCTGACCATTACCTCCGATGTCGAGAACTATCCCGGCTATGCGAAGGCCATTCAGGGCCCCTGGCTGATGGAGCAGATGACGGCCCAGGCCGAGCATGTGGGTGCGCGCCTGATGCAGGACCATATCGTCTCGATCGACCTCAAGAAGCGGCCGTTCGTCGCGGTGGGCGATTCGGGCGACACCTATTCGGGTGAGACGCTGGTCATCGCCACCGGCGCCTCGGCGCGCTGGCTGAATATCGAGTCGGAGAAGAAGTTCCAGGGCTTCGGCGTCTCGGCTTGCGCCACCTGTGATGGCTTCTTCTTCAAGAACAAGACCGTTGCCGTGGTCGGCGGCGGCAACACCGCCGTGGAAGAGGCGCTGTTCCTCTCCAACATGGCCGACAAGGTGACCCTGATCCATCGCCGCGACACGCTGCGCGCCGAGAAGATCCTGCAGGACCGTATGCGCTCGAATCCGAAGATCGAGTTCGTGTGGAACAGCGTGGTCGACGAGGTGGTGGGCAGCGACGAGCCGCCCTCGGTGACCGGGCTGAACCTGAAGAACGTCAAGACCGGCGCGGTCAGTACGCTGCCCGTCGATGGCCTCTTCATCGCCATCGGCCACACGCCCAACACCGAGCTCTTCAAGGGCCAGTTGGAGATGGATAGCGAGGGCTATCTCATCACCAAATCGGGTACAACCCAGACGAGCGTGCCGGGCGTGTTCGCGGCCGGCGACGTTCAGGACAAGATTTTCCGCCAGGCGGTAACCGCCGCCGGCACCGGCTGCATGGGCGCCCTGGAGGCCGACCGCTTCCTGATCGCCCACCATGATGGACAGCAGCAGTCGGCGGCAGCAGAATAACAAGGGGCGGGGAGATAGCCGCGCCCGCGAACCGGGAATGTCCTGGTTCCGGCCTTTATGTGCGGCGCTACCCCCGATTGAATCATGGATTGGGACAAGCTTAGGGTTTTCCACGCCGTCGCCGAGGCGGGAAGCTTCACGCATGCCGGTGAGCAACTGAACCTCAGCCAGTCGGCGGTCAGCCGGCAGATCAGCGCGCTCGAAGAGAGCCTGTCGGTGCCGCTGTTTCATCGACACGCCCGCGGCCTGATCCTGACCGAACAGGGCGAGTTGCTCTACCACACCGCGCGCGACGTGTTCTCGAAGCTGGCGATGACCGAGGCGCGCCTGGCCGATACGCGCGAGAGCCCGGCCGGCCCGCTCAAGGTGACGACCACCGTCGCCTTCGGCACGTTGTGGCTGACACCCCGCATCCATGGCTTCCTCGAACGCTATCCCGACATCCATGTCTCGCTGGTGGTGGATGACGGCGAGCTCGATCTCGCCATGCGCGAGGCCGATGTGGCGATCCGCCTTGCCCCGCCGCGCCAGCCCGATCTGGTGCAGCGCCATCTGATGACCTTGCATTGGAAGGTCTATGCCAGCCCCGAATATCTCGAGAAGTTCGGCGCGCCGCAGAAGGTGGAAGACCTCGACAACCATCGCCTGGTCGTGTTCGGCGAAGACGCCAAGCTGCCGGCGGGCGGCATCAACTGGCTGCTCGACGCCGGCGCCAAGCCCGATCGCCCGCGCCGCCCGGCGCTGACCATCAACAATGTCTACGGCATCTTCCGCGCCTGCCAGAGCGGGCTCGGCATCGCCGCCCTGCCCGACTATCTCAGCCGCGAGGCCGACCGGCTGGTGCCGGTTCTGCCCGAGCTGAAGGGGCCGAATATCGACGCCTATTTCGTCTATCCGGAAGAGCTGCGCCACTCAAAGCGCGTGGCCGTATTCCGCGACTTCCTGCTGGGCAAGGTCAACGAACAAGCCGGCCACGCCCCCGCCGCCAATACGCCGGTGACGGCGTAAGACCTCCCTACCGCCTAATCGTCACTGCGAGGAGCGAAGCGACGACGCAATCCAGGGCTTTCGCGAGACTCTGGATTGCTTCGCTACGCTCGCAATGACGTCGCCTTGGAAGCCCCAGGCCATCCGCGCCTTAGAAGGCTCACCACGAAGGCACGAAGGGCGTGAAGGTCACGAAGGGACTATTCTCCTTCGCGTCCTTCGCCTTTCTTCGTGCCTTCGTGGTGAATCTTCCTGTCTCTACGTCCCCCAACCGTCATCCCCGGCCTTGTGCCGGGGATCCACGTCTTTGCACGGACCAAAAGGAAGGCGTGGATCCCCGGGTCAAGCCCAGGGATGCCCGGGGATGACGCGCAGGTGTTGCGATTCTGGCGCGCGTCACTTGCGATGTTTCACGCAATTATATACTTGCCATAACGAGGCGCTAGATGCATAACCCTGAATGCGTGACAGGCCTGTATGCTGAAATTGGCGTTCTGTGGCACACTCTCTCTGCGTGTTGGGGTGTGACTACCTCTTCGCGTGGCTACGTGCCTTTGAACAGTGGGTTCCCGCTATGTCGGGCGACCCATGGAATAAAACACCTTTGGTTATCGGGGCGACTCGATGGCCTGGGGAATACGTGGGACGTGCTTCCACTGTTCGCGCGTAGTCAATCGCCCGGCGCCAGCCGGGGAGCGATTGAGGAAGATCATGCGCAAAGTTCTAATAGCCGCCTTTTTTGGTTTTGCCTTCGGGCCGCTCGCGAATGCCGGAAGCAAGGACTTCTCTTCTTCAGTTGTGATCCTAAGCGAAGGAACTACCAAATGCGGCCAGTACACCGCCGAGCCAGAGGCTCGCGCTCAACGCATTTCCTGGGTTTTGGGATATATCAGCGGCAAAAATGCAGCGTCTCCAGTCGGAGAGCGGCATGCGGGTCAAAGCTTCGAGCATCCCGAAACCGTTGATGGATGGCTGCAATCATATTGCGGCGGTCATTCTTTAGAGACATTAGCTACCGCAGCGGAATCGCTGCGCGACGATTTTATGCGCCACGAGAAACATTAGCGATTTCTGGTGGACGCTTCGGGAGGGCCCACCATGTCCGCTGAAAAACCTTCCATGGAAATCGAAATCACCCCCGAGATGATTAGGGCCGCTACTAGGGTTTTAGGGGCCTACAACAATGACGACTGCATTAACTCGGAGACGGCTCTTGAAATTGTGGAGGCAGCACTTTTGGAAGGGGGATATCGGCCAAAGCGTCAGGTCCGATAAATCGTTTCGCCCACTCTTCAAGCTCTTTGCTGAAGCCAACGACCATTAATGCAAGTGTTAATTGAACAGTCGTTCTGAATTGGCCTTTCGCGGTTTTTCTTTCTTCCAAATCTTCGCGAGAAAATTTCCACATTTTTAAATTGGCGCATTCCTGAATGACATCATTGTCATTGAAGGATACGGGCCCAGGATGATGCGCAAAGAAGTTTCTCATTCGGCGTATACGGTCTAAATCATCGCGCACCTCTTCTCGAATCAATGTAAGCGCGAACGCAAACTTCACTTTTTGATCAAACACGCCAAGGGGCCCATAGTTTTCATAAAGTAGATTCAATTGATCTTCCGAGAATTGCTTTAACACCACATTTTCGAGAGTTACCTGAATTAGCCACGCAAGAAAGTATTCCAACATCGAAGCGGCCAAGATAACCATCGCGCGCTCATTCTCGATGGAATCAATCTCTTTTAGGATAGCGTCTAGTTCGACAACCCCCATTTGAGCTTGTTTGGCATATGTGGTGCGCATGCTATCCTCCTCATATGGACAGCACTGATGACAAGCGAAGCGAGACGGAAACCGCACAGCTACGCGATGACGCGATCCGCCGCGCGCTAAACTCGCCCCCCAAGCCGAACAGTGATTATGTCGGTAAAGGTGAGCGTGCTCAGAGCGCGGGAAAGAGTCGAGTCAAAAAGACTTCTCAAGAATAGCGAGGATTAGCCGCAGTTTAGCTGCTGTTAGCTCGCGTTTGAGGCGGTTGCGCTCAACGAGGTTGATGGTAGGTCAACCGCTTGCCTTCTGCGCCCTTGATCGCGCGTTCGGCCCGCATGTAGTCATCGATTTCCAGGGCAATGCGGTTGCTGTAACGGAAATCAAATTCCGCCAGATAGCGATGCAAGTGCTGTTCGCTGCAATGCTGATAGACGCCCTTCATGCCGCGCTTGAAGATCGAAAAGAAGCCTTCAACCGTGTTCGTCGTGGCTGCGCCGCGAGCATATTCCTTGCGGCTGTGATTGACCGTCTGATGCGAAGCGAAGTCCTTCCCGATTAGCTTGTAGTGGTTCGCTTCGTCCGTCATCAGCGTGCTTTTCTCGTTCGCGTTATCGATGAACGCCAATTCGATATCATGAGATTTGAGCGCATCGAGGCGAACCGACTTGGCGCGGCCATCGCGCTCAATGAAAGTCAGAACGGTATGGCGTGCGCCGTGGCTCCCGGACTTCTTATGAACGCCTTTGCCCGGGGTGTAGGTCTTCTTTGATCCGAGGAAGGTTTCGTCAACCTCAATGGTCTTGCCTTCGCCACCGATCGGTCCCGACTTCGTATCGGTCATAGCTTCCCGGATACGGTGCGCCATGAACCAAGCGGTTTTGTAGGTGACGCCCAGGGTCCGGTGCAGTTGATGCGCCGAATAGCCCTTCTTGGACGCGGCGAACAGATGGAAGGCCAAAGCCCACTTGCACAGCGAAACGTGGCTCGACTCCATGACGGTGCCTACCGTGACCGTGAACGGCTCCCGGCAGGCGTTGCACTGATACATCCCCTTACGGTGTGACTTGCCCTGCACGCGCGTCGCTTCGTCGATAACGCCGCAATGGGGGCAGGTGGGACCGTGCGGCCAGCGGATACCCTCAAAATGGGCGCGGGCTGCGTCTTCGTCATGAAAGATGGGGTTCGTCAGATCGGTCATGGGCTTAACTCCTTGACCGAAAATCTATCAATTGGGGCTTATTACGTCAAGTATATAATTGCGATGTTTCACGTGAAACAAAATCGTAAATCATAACAATATCAATTTACTAAAATACAATACTTGCGATTTACGCACGATTTCGCCATACTCCACGCCATGCGAAAGCCATCCACCAACCCCTTGCTTCACCTCGCCTTCCCCGCCCTGCGGGGCCAAGCCGGATGCCGGCGCTAACACCCCAGAGCAGCACCGCAAACACCCCGGTGGCGGCACCGGCATCACCCCACAAGCGCTGGCGTCATCACCCCACACGCTGTGGCGATAACACCCCCTCCGGACATCGGTGGCGGGTGATGCAGCGCCGGTCGCCCGTGACTCGCCGCCCATGACCCGCCGCCCCACGCCGCCTGATGCCGCACCGAAGATGATCACCATCCGGCCCAACGCGCCGATCCCGGAGCATGTGATGGTGAACGGCCTCGCCTATCGGCTGGTGCCGCGCGAATTGTTGCGCCGGCCGCGCGCCGCCGACAGCCGCACCACCAGCATCAAGCTGCCGCAAGACCTGTTCGAGCGGCTGGCCGCCGAGGCGCATCGCTCGGGCCTGACGCGGCACGGGATCATGAAACTGGCGATCCTCACCTATCTCGACGGGATCGAGAACGCGGATGCGACACCGGCCGCCGGCGCGACGCAAGCCGCAGCGGGGACGGAGACCGCGGCGCCGGACAGCAGCGCGCACAAACCGAACCGCGCGACACGCAGCGACGCACCACCGCCGCCCGGCATGGGCCTGACCGCCGCCATGGCGCGGCTGATCGGCCAAGGCGTGAACCCGCTGCGCGCCATCCGCGGCGGCCGCGGCTTCACCATCCAACGCCTGGCCGCGCGCCTGGGCGATCTCGGCCTCGACATCGACGAGACGCTGATCACGCAGATCGAAACGGGTGAGGTGGAGGCGACGCCGGAACTACGGGCGGCGCTGGCGAAGGCGTTGGGGGTGGAGGAAGAGGTGTTGGGAGAGTGATATCGGGACAGAGAATTTGCACTCTGAACCCAATTCTCGCTGTGGCTTAGCGACGCCACGTCCATCGCCTTTTGACAATAGACAATTGTCACTATACAATACTCTGCAATGATAAAAAGCATCCGGCACCGCGGGCTCAGGCGGCTTTACGAGGCTGACGACCGCCGGGGCGTGGCCGCCGAACATGTCGAGAAACTCGCAGCCATTTTGGCGCAGCTCGATCGCGCGGCAATGCCGGACGACATGGCGCTGCCCGGCTTAAAGCTTCACCCCTTGAAAGGGGACATGGCCGGATTTTGGAGCGTTACCGTCCGCGCCAACTGGCGGATCGTCTTTCGCTTCGAGGAACGCGATGTGGCCGATGTGGATTTGATCGATTATCACTGATGAAAGGAGCGACGCCATGCCGATGAAAAATCCGCCACACCCGGGCATCTCGGTGCGGATCAATTGCCTTGAGCCGCTTGGCCTCAGTGTCACGGCGGGAGCAAAGGTGCTCGGCGTGACGCGTCAGGCGCTCAACAATCTTGTCAACGGTAAGGGTGGGATTTCGCCGGAAATGGCGATCCGGCTCTCCAAAGCGTTCGGCAGTCGGCCCGAAATCTGGCTCGGCATGCAGCTCGACTACGATCTGGCGCAGGCCCGGCAACGCGAAGGCGACATTCACGTCAAGCGCGTGACGAAGTCCACGCTGCGGCAGCCGTCACTTGGCTAGAAGCAAACTGGAATCTGAAAATCGGGGTCCACGCTGCGGCAGCCGTCACTCGGTTAGAAGCAAACTGGAATCTGAAAATCGGGGTCTGACCCCAATATTCCCAACGAGTCGCTGATCACGGGGATCGAAACGGGCGAGACGGATGCGCCGCCGGAACTACGCGCCGCGCTGGCGAAGGCGTTGGGGGTGGGGGAGGAGGTGTTGGGGTGAGCGACTGAAGTCCCGCGCAATTACGTACTCTGTATCGACAATATCGCTGCACTGCACATCAAGCACCCCCTCAGGGCGTTAACGCAATATTTTCTTCCGACACTAATAATCACCAGATGTCGAATGAACTTAATGAACAGTTAAAAGCAGATAAGTTCATTACTCGCTGGTCCGGCCGTGAGGGCGGACAGGAGCGAGCTAACTACGCATTATTTCTAACAGAGCTCTGTGACGTTCTTGGCTTAGATCACCCCGAGCCGGCGGGCGCGAGCCACGATTTGAATGATTATGTTTTCGAACGTCGAATCGAACGGGAGAAGCCCGAAGGTGGCAAAGAGGTTCGTCTAATTGATCTATATAAGCGCGACTGCTTCATCCTAGAGGCAAAGCAGAGCAGGCTGAAAGGCGGCAAGAAGGCTGGCCCAGCAGGGCAGGGCGATCTCTTCGCGAGTGAGGTCCGCGATACAAAGCATACGGTCGGGTCGCTAGATCATTTGATGATCAATGCACGGCGCCAAGCAGAAACCTATGCTCAGATTCTTCCATCCGATCACGCCTATCCGCCTTTCATACTGGTTGCTGATGTTGGCCGCGCTATAGAGGTCTACGCTGACTTCTCAGGCCACGGGCGCCATTACAGCCAATTCCCCAGCGCCATAGATTCTCGAATTGAATTGTCTCAGCTCGCTGACGTTCAAATTCGGGATAGGCTTCGCAAGATTTGGGATGAGCCAACAACCCTAGACCCGGCCAAGCAAACTGCAAAGGTCACGCGAGAGATAGCAGAGCAGCTCGCTGAGCTGTCTAAAGTTTTAGAAGGACGCGGTCTTCCGGCAGGGCAAGTCGCAATTTTTCTAATGCGGTGTCTCTTCACGATGTTCGTAGAAGATGTCGAACTCATCGAGAAAGACAGCTTCAAAAAATTGCTCGATCGTTGCTTAGCCAAGCCCGAAAGTTTCCCTTTCGAGATGAATGATCTTTGGCGGAATATGGACGTCGGCGAGTACTCCCCAGCCATTGGCGCAAAATTACTGCGGTTCAACGGAAAGCTCTTCAAAAAGGCGGACGCTATAAAATTAGAGAAAGATGAAATTGCTCTTCTGGCGAAAGCGGCCGCCGCGGATTGGCGCGACTTAGATCCGGCAATCTTTGGCACACTATTCGAACAGGCACTCGATCCGAAAGAACGGCGGCGCCTTGGCGCACATTACACCCCCCGCATCTATGTCGAACGACTAGTAGATGCGACGATCATGGAACCTCTCCGAAATGATTGGATCGCGGTGCAGGCATCGGCGGAACTGGCCCTGCGATTCGGTCGCAGTTCTCAGGCCATCACGGACATCGCCGAATTTTTGAAAAAGCTCTCTACCGTGCGAGTGCTTGATCCAGCATGCGGGACAGGGAATTTCCTATACGTGGCTCTTCGCCGCATGAAGCAATTAGAAGGAGAAGCGCTCAAGCAGCTGAAGGATGTTGGTGGCGACGAGGCTATCAATCGCATGAAGAAGGTTTCGGTTCAGCCAGAACAATTCTTTGGAATGGAAATTAACCGAAGAGCCGTGGAGATCGCTGAGCTCGTGCTCTGGATAGGATACCTTCAATGGCATCTCAGAACACGCAACACGAAACCTGAAGAGCCGGTCTTGGGCAGCAGCGATCATGTGCAAGAGCTCAACGCTCTTATGACCTGGAGCGGCTATCCGGTACCGGCGCTGAAGCGCGATAGAGCCGGAAAGCCTATCGCTCAAAATGGAAATGAGATTTACGTTTATCCGAATGCGTCACAACCAGACTGGCCTGAGGCTGACTTCATAGTTGGCAATCCACCATTTACTGGGGGAAAGGATGTTCGGGGTCGGTCGCAAATAGGGTATGCAGAAGCACTTTGGAAAGTTCATCCGCTGGTTAAGCCATCTTCTGACTACGTGATGTATTGGTGGCAGCGAGCTGCAGAATTGCTAATTCAAAAGAAATCCCGGCTGCGCAGTTTTGGTTTCGTCACGACCAAATCGATTACACAGGTGCGCCAACGCGGTGTCGTAGAGCATTATCTAAAAAGCAAGACCCCCGTCTCTATAGTTATGGCAATTCCCAATCACCCTTGGACGAAAGCCACAAAGGATGCTGCTGCGGTGAGGATAGCCATGACGGTGGTTGTCCCGGGAACGCAAGAAGGACGGCTCTATAAGGTAACGAAAGAAGAAAAGCTAGATTCCGACGAACCGCAAATTGCCTTCTCTCAGCAGACCGGCACAATCCACGCGGACCTAACCATTGGTACCAACGTAACCAAAGCGAAGAACCTATTGAGCAACGAAGGGCTCTGTTCGCCAGGCGTAAAGTTACACGGCGATGGGTTTATCGTGGATATCGGAACAGCTCGGAAACTGGGCTTTGATCAATCGCCGCATGTGCAGAAACACATTCGTGAATACCGTAATGGTCGAGATTTGGCTTCTCATCCAAGAGAAGTAATGGTGATCGATCTATATGGCCTGAATGAACAACAGGTCCGGAAGCAATTACCGGAAATATACCAACATTTGCGAGACACCGTGAAACCGGAGCGAGAGAAGCAATTCAGAAAATCACCAACCAAAGACGCACGGTCCTACTTGGAGAAATGGTGGTTGATGGGAAAACCAAGGACTGAACTTCGCCCAGCGCTGGAGGGGCTCAGTCGATATATTGCTACTATCGAAACAGCCAAGCATCGCACATTTCAATTCCTGCCATCCGCTGTTCTGCCGGACAACATGCTGGTGGTCATCGCTTCGAATGATGCATTCCACCTTGGCGTTCTATCTTCACATATACATATGCTTTGGGCGCTTCGGTCTGGCGGACGGCAAGGTGTTGGCAACGACCCACGCTATTCCAAATCTAGATGTTTTGACCCTTTTCCATTCCCTCAGGCGTCAAAGGTTCTCGCGAAGAAAATCGGGGCGCTTGCGGAAGAACTGGATGAGACAAGAAAACTTGTTCTTCACAAGCATCCCGACCTAACTCTTACGAAGCTATATAACGTTCTTGAAGAGGTGCGGGCCGAAAAGCCGCTGTCCACGACAAGCCAGGACGTCAAAGATCGTGGCCTGATTCTGATTCTGAAGGACCTTCATGAACAGATAGATATTGCCGTCGCAGATGCCTATGGCTGGGCAGCAAATCTAACTGACGATGAAGTTCTTGAGAAACTAGTGGCTCTGAACGCCGACAGATCAGCACATGAGCGGCGAGGTTTCGTTCGTTGGTTGCGCCCCGACTATCAAACGAAGAAATATGCGCCACTGACACACAAGGCAGAGCGCGTTCAATCCATTGTGGATGTAGACGTCATCAAGAAGCAGGACTTCCCGGATAATGGAAAAGACCGAGCACGGGAGGTCCTTGATCTTCTAAGCCGTAGCAAACGGTCAATGTCTATCGCAGAGATTGCTGCCACCTTCGCGGGCGGGAAACGCGTTACAAAGGATGTCGGGGAAATCGTTCAGTCGCTTCACCGCCTCGGAGAAGCTGACACAACAGATAATGGCAGGTCATATTCCAGAACGGCATCCTAGCCCCAATCACTTTCGTTACGCGGCCCCGTTGTGCATGGATGCCGGGTCAAGCCCGGCCATGACGCCACTTGAAACTGGATTCCCGCCTGCGCAGGAATGACGCACAACCCAATAACGCGCCTAGACCTCGCGCGTCACTCCGCCGCTTTCGGCAGGTACTGGCTGATGTCCACGTCGTCGATCTGGTCCGGCGTCAGGAATTTGTCGGCGTATTCCTTGTAGACGCCCGAGGTCAGGAACAGGTCGAACAGTTCCGGGTCGACGTGCTGGTCCTTCTTCATGAAGGACATGATCTTCACCGCCTCGCTGAGTTTCTTGGCCTTCTTGTAGGGCCGGTCGCGCGCGGTCAGCGCTTCGAAGATATCGGCAATCGCCATCATGCGCGCGGGCAGGCTCATCTGCTGGCGCGTCAGGCCCTTGGGATAGCCGGTGCCGTCCATCTTCTCGTGATGGCCGCCCGCCCATTCCGGCACGCGTTTCAGATTCTTCGGGAAGGGCAGCGCCTCGAGCATGATGATCGTCTGCACGATGTGATCGTTGATGTGATAGCGGTCTTCGTTCGTCAGCGTGCCGCGGCCGATGCCGAGATTGTAGACCTCGCCCAGATTGAACTTCTGCGCGGGGGTCTTGATGTTGAAGCCCCACTGGTTCTTTTCGGGCAGCGGCTGTTTGTCGTGCTTGATCACATGCTCGGCCTTGTCGGCGAGGAGATTTTCCAGCACGGGCAGCGTGGGCTTTTCCTTCGGCTTGCGCGATGCCTCTTCCCACGACAGGCCCAGCGTATCGTCAAGCGTGCGCATCCAGGTGGTCTCGGCAATCTTCTTCAGCCGGTCGACCTTTTCCGGCGCCATGAATTCGCCACCCACATTGCACTCGGCCACGAAGGCGTAATCCACGTCGAGCTGGGTGAGACGCTTATCGCGCGCGGTGCGCAGTTCTTCTTCATTGCCGCCGGCCATCACCGCCTTGAGGTATTCGATTTCCACATCGCGCTTCACCACTTCGAAGCGCGTGCGGATTTCGTGAACGCGGTTGTAGATGGTCTCAAGCTTGGTGGCCTTGTCGACCACATATTCGGGCGTGGTGACCTTGCCGCAATCGTGCAGGCCGCCGGCCACTTCCAGCTCGTACCATTCGTCATCGGTCAGGCTGAACCCGGCGAAGGGGCCGTCTTTCGCACCCACCGCCGCGCGCGCGATCATATTGGTGAGTTCGGGCACACGCCGGCAATGGCCGCCGGTATAGGCGGATTTGGCGTCGATCGCCGAGGCGATCAATTGGATGAACGAGGTGAACAGCACGCGCTGCTGTTCCAGCAGCATCTGATTGTCGAGCGCCACGGCGGCCTGGCTGGCCAGCGCCTCGATGAGGGGCACGATCTCGCCCGAGAAGGTGACCACGTTGTTGGACGCATCGCGCGCATTGATCAGCTGCAGAACGCCCATCACCTCGCCATCGTGATTCTTGAGCGGCACGGTGAGGAACGAGCGCGAGCGATAGCCGGTGGTTTCGTCGAACTTCTTGGTGCCGGCGAAATCGAAATGGACGGAATCGTAAGCGTCGTCGATCGCTACGGTTTCGCCGGTGATGGCCGCATGGGCCGAGATGTTCTTGTGGTTGGGATTGCCCTCGGCGTCGTAGAGCTGGACCGCCGGAAACGGGATCGGCTTACCCGTGGTGCCGCCCATGGCGGTGTTGAGCGTGTCGTTGCGCAGGATCTCGAAGCGCAGACGCTTGCCCTCTTCCACCTGATAGAGCGTGCCGCCGTCGGCGTTGGTCAGTTCCTTGGCCCCGAGCAGGATCATTTCCATCAGCCGGTGATGGTGACGCTCGGCCGATAGCGCGATGCCCAGCTCGATGAGCCGTCGAAAGCCCAGCTCATTCTGGCCTGCGCTCTGCACAGCACTCATAGACAACCCCCAGTCCGGGCACCGGAGGGCTTTGCCCTCGGTGGCCCAAAGTTGTCACAGGGTAATCGGAAAGACGTGGGAATCCAAGCCGGGCCGGGTTACGTGCCTCATTTCATTGGCTCTTGCTATCCCCGCCCGCCGACCCATGTTAGGCTTATCCCCCCACCCAGTTAAATCCGGATCATGACCCAATCTGACTCGCTGACGCTGCTGAACGACCTTGTGTCCCGCGCCAAGAAAGCCGGGGCCGATGCCGCCGATGCCCTGGCCGTGGAGGGCACCTCGATGTCGGTGGCCTATCGCCTGGGCCACCCCGAAAAAGTCGAGCGCGCCGAGGGTAATGACCTGGCCCTGCGAGTATTCGTGGGCAAGCGCCAGGCCATCGTTTCGTCCTCGGATCGCAGTGCCAAGGCGCTGAATGAATTGCTGGATCGCGCCATGGCCATGGCCCGGACCGTCCCCGAAGACCCCTTCGCCGGCCTGGCCTCGCCCGACGAGATCGCCCAGAGCCTGCCCGATCTAGACCTATTCGATACAGATGAGCCCAGTTCCGAGCGCCTGGTCGAGCTGGCCCGCAGCGCCGAGGATGCCGCCCGGGCTGTGACGGGCGTCACTAACTCCGAAGGCGCCGAGGCCGGCTGGGGCGGGGCGCGCACGGCCCTGGTGGCCAGCAACGGCTTTGCCCATGAATACCGGACCAGCGGCGGGCATATCGCCGTATCGGTTCTGGCCGGCGACGCCGGCGGCATGGAGCGCGACGACGATTGGAGCTACGCCGTTCATATGGCCGATCTGCGCGAGGCCGGCGAGATCGGCACCAGCGCCGGCCAGCGCGCGGTGCGCCGCCTGGGCAGCAAGAAGCCGCCGACCGCGCATGTTCCCGTGGTGTTCGATCCGCGCGTCGCGCGCAGCCTGCTCGGCCATCTGGCCGGCGCCATCAACGGCTCGTCGATCGCGCGCGGCACCAGCTTCCTCAAAGAGTCACTGGGCAAGGCGATCATGCCCAAGGGACTATCGGTGATCGACGACCCGCACCGGCAGCGTGGGTTGCGCTCGCGCCCCTGCGACGGCGAGGGCGTGGCCAACACCCGGCGTGCCATCGTGGATGACGGCGTGTTGACCACCTGGTTCATGGATCTGCGTTCGGCGCGGCAGTTGAAGATGAAAAGCACCGGCCATGCGGCGCGCGGCACATCGAGCCCGCCGTCCCCCTCGCCCAGCAATCTCTGGATCGAGCCGGGCGCGCTGACGGCGAAGCAGTTGATCGGCGAGGTGAAGAGCGGCCTGTATGTCACCGAACTGATCGGCCAGGGCGTCAACGGCATCACGGGGGATTATTCGCGCGGCGCCGCCGGCTTCTGGATCGAGAATGGCGAACTCACTTATCCCGTCTCGGAAGTGACCGTGGCCAGCAATCTGAAGGACATGTTGCTGCGCATGACCGCGGCCAACGATCTTGCGTTCCGCACCGGCATGGACACGCCGACGCTGCGTATCGATGGAATGACTTTGGCAGGGAGCTGAACAATGACCGGAGCGAATCCGACGACTTTGCCGGCCTGGCAGGCGCTGACCACCCATCTGGAAACGATGCGCAGCCAACATATCCGCGACTTGTTCGCCGCCGATCCGGATCGCTTCAAACATTTCTCGCTCAGCCTCGACGACTTCCTGCTCGACTACTCCAAGAACCGCATCACCGCCGAAACGATGAAACTGCTGTTCGACCTGGCCAAACAGGCCGAGGTGGAAAAACTGCGCGATGCGATGTTCACCGGCGAGAAGATCAACACCTCGGAAAACCGCGCGGTGCTGCACATCGCCCTGCGCGCGCGGCGCGATGCGACGATCACGGTCGATGGCCAGAACGTGGTGCCCGAAGTCGCGCGCGTGCTCGACCAGATGAAGGGTTTCGCGGATGCCGTCCGCTCCGGTAAGCGCAAGGGCGCCACCGGCAAGACTTTCACCGACGTTGTGAACATCGGCATCGGCGGCTCCGATCTCGGCCCGGCCATGGCGGTCGAAGCGCTGTCGCCCTTCTACGGCAACGGCCCCAAGCCGCATTTCGTCTCGAATGTCGACGGCACGGCGCTGCGCGCGACATTGGAACGCTGCCAGCCCGAGACGACGCTGTTCATCATCGCGTCCAAGACCTTCACCACCCAGGAAACCTTGGCGAACGCGCATAGCGCGCGCGAATGGGTGGCCAAGGCGCTGGGCGACAAGGAAGCCGGCCAGCATTTCTGCGCGCTCTCGACCAACAAAGAGGGCGTCGCGAAGTTCGGCATCAATCTCGACGAGATGTTCCCGTTCTGGGATTGGGTCGGCGGGCGCTATTCGCTGTGGTCGGCGATCGGCCTGTCGATTGCCATCGCCGTCGGCTTCGACAATTTCGCGGCGATGCTCGAAGGCGGCCGCGAGATGGACGATCACTTCCGCACCGCGCCGCTGGACAAGAACATGCCGGCCATCCTCGGCCTGCTCTCGGTGTGGTACGGCAATTTCTGGGGTTCGAGCACCCAGGCGATCCTGCCCTATGACCAGCGCCTGTCGCGCTTCGCTGCCTTCCTCCAGCAGATGGAGATGGAGAGCAACGGCAAGGCCGTCACCCGCGACGGCAAGCCGGTCACCGCGCCCACCGGCCCGATCATCTTCGGCGAGCCCGGCACCAACGGCCAGCACGCCTTCTACCAGCTGATCCACCAGGGCACACACACGATCCCCTGCGACTTCATCGCGGGTGCGCGCAACCCCGCACCGCTGGGCGATCATCACCCGATGCTGCTCGCCAATTTCTTCGCGCAGACCGAAGCGCTGATGAAGGGCAAGACGCCCGACGAGGTGCGCAAGGAACTCACCGCGCGCGGCATGAGCGGTGCGGCGCTGGAAGCCGGCATTCCGCATCGCGTCTTCACCGGCAACCGGCCGACCAACAGCATCCTCTACAAGCAGCTCGACCCGCGCACCCTGGGCCGCCTGATCGCGCTCTATGAGCACAAGACCTTCGTCGAAGGCGCGGTCTGGGGCATCGACAGTTTCGACCAATGGGGCGTGGAACTGGGCAAGCAGCTCGCCGTCGCGATCTTCCCGAAATTGGAGGGCGATGGTCCGGCCACCGGCCACGACTCATCCACCGCCGGCCTGATCGCCCATTACAAGGCGCTGCGCTGAGCTGTCGATTTGCGGACAAAGCAAATCGTCATGCCGGACAAGGGAGCACCAGCGACCGCTGATCCGGCATCCAGGAGATATTTGCGCGGAGCGCCTTCCGTGTGACCCTGGACCCCGGATAGCGCTACGCGCTTCCGGGGTGACGGCTTGGGGGAGAGTGATGTGAGCGCGCTTCTGATGGACGCCACTCCATGACCGAACCCATCCTCCTCGTCCCCGGCCTCGCCTGTTCGCCACGGCTTTATGCCGAGCAATTGCCGGTGCTGTGGCGGTTCGGTCCGCTGACCATTGCCGATCCCACACATGACGATTCGATCGCCGCGATCGCCGCGCGCATCCTGGCCGAGGCGCCGCAGCGTTTCGCGCTGATCGGCCTGTCGATGGGCGGCTATATCGCGTTCGAGATCATGCGTCAGGCGCCGGACCGCGTGATCCGCCTGGCGCTGCTCGATACCTCGGCGCGGCCCGATCTGCCCGAGGCCACCGAACGCCGGCATCGCGCCATCGCTCTGGTCAACGAGGGCCGCTACGCCGACGTGACCGACGGGCTGTTCCAGACCCTGGTGCATCCCGAGCATCGCAAGGATGAGCGGCTGCGCGGCATCAATCGCCAGATGGCCGACGATGTCGGCCCCGAAGCCTATATCCGCCAGCAGACGGCGGTGATGAACCGCGCCGATTCGCGCCCCACCTTGGCCGCAATCCGCTGCCCGACCCTGGTTCTGGTCGGCGACGGCGATCAAATCACGCCGCCGCGTCTGGCCCAGGAAATGGCCGCGGGCATCGCCGGCGCGACGCTGGTCACGGTGCCCGAATGCGGCCACCTCTCGACGCTGGAGCAGCCCGAAGCGGTCAACCAAGCGCTGGCCGAGTGGATGGGGCGGGGCTGATCGTTCATCTTGTCCGTCTACCCTGCCCGTCATGCCGGACAAGCTGAGCGTCATGCGAAGCGTCGATCCGGCACCCAGAGAGAGTCGCGCGAAGCGCCTTCCGTGTGGCCCTGGACCCCGGATAGCGCTGCGCGCTTCCGGGGTGACGATCTAGGAGAAATGGCGGAGTGGATGAGGCGGGACTAGTTCCGTATTTCCTTCGTCATGCCGGACAAGGGGGCATCAGCGACCGCCGATCCGGCACCCAGGAGAGAGTCGCGCGAAGCGCCTTCCGGGTGGCCCTGGACCCCGGATAGCGCTGCGCGCTTCCGGGGTGACGATCTAGCAGAAATGGCGGAGTGGATGGGGCGGGCGTAGTTCCTTACTTCCTTCGTCATGCCGGACAAGGGAGCATCAGCGACCGCCGATCCGGCATCCAGGAGACATCTGCGCGAAGCGCCTTCCGTGTGGCTCTGGACCCCGGATAGCGCTGCGCGCTTCCGGGGTGACGGCCTAGGGGAAATGGCTGAGCGGATGGGGCGGGCGTAACGCGGGAAACGGCTCGGAGGCAGTGCCTCCGACCTTCGAGGCTCGCTAACGCTCGCACCTCAGGATGAGGTTTTAAAAGACAGTCCTCACCCTGCCCGTCATGCCGGACAAGCTGAGCACCTTGCGAAGCGCTGATCCGGCATCCAGGAGAGAGTCGCGCGAAGCGCCTTCCGTGTGGCCCTGGACCCCGGATAGCGCTGCGCGCTTCCGGGGTGACGGCTAGGGGGAAATGACTGAGAGAATGGGGCGGGAGTAACGCGGGAAACGCCCCCTCCCTTCCAGTACCAAACTGCGGCGAGACGCGCCCCATTGCGGCCACCTTCGTGAGCGATCCTGCATGCTCAACCCTCGCGCTCGACAAGGAGGGGCGACGCATGCCGGACGGCCATACCGACTCCATCGCGCCGAAGAAGCAGCCACCGAAAGAGCGGCAAAACGAAAAACGTCCGAACCTGATTCAGAGTCTTGGGCCGGGCCTGATCACCGGCGCATCCGACGACGATCCCAGCGGCATCGCCACCTATTCGCAGGTCGGCGCGCAATACGGCAACGGGCTCGCCTGGAGCCTGATCGTCAGCTATCCGCTGATGGCGGCGATTCAGGAGATCGCCGCACGCATCGGCCGCGTGACCGGGCGCGGCATCGGCGGCAATCTGACGAAATATTATCCGTGGTGGCTGGCGCGCAGTATCGTCGGCCTGTTGATGATCGCCAATGTGATCAATCTCGGCGCCGATCTCGGCGCGATGGGCGCGGCGGTCAAACTGCTGATCCACGGACCGGCGCTGCTCTATGTGATCGGCTTCGGCCTGCTGTCGGCAGGGATGGAAATCTTCATGGGCTATCAGCGCTATGTGAAGGTGCTCAAATATCTCTGCCTGTCGCTGCTGAGCTATGTCGCCTGTGCCTTCGTCGTCAAGGTGCAGTGGGGCGATGTGGCGAAAAACATCGTGATGCCGCCGATCCAGATCGACGCCGACTACATCATGGCCATCGTTGCCGTGCTGGGCACCACGATCAGCCCCTATCTGTTTTTCTGGCAGGCCAATCAGGAAGTCGAGGACACACGCCAGCGCAGCGACCGCCAACCCTTGGTCCGCGCGCCCGAACAAGCCGCGCGCGAATTTTCGCGCATCCGCATCGACACCTATAGCGGCATGTTCGTGTCGAACCTGATCGCCTTCTTCATCGTCATCACCACGGCGGCAACCTTGCACGCCACCGGCAAAACCGATGTTGAGACCTCGGCCCAGGCCGCCGAAGCGCTGCGCCAGGTGGCCGGCCCGTTCACCTTCGTCATCTTCGCCACCGGCATCATCGGCACCGGCCTGCTGACCGTGCCCGTGCTCACCGGATCGGCGGCCTTTGCGGTGGGTGAGATTTTCCACTGGCGCGTCGGCCTGGCGCAGCGGCCGACGCGGGCCAAGGCCTTCTACGTCACCATCGCCGCCGCCATGGCCGCGGGCGTGATCATGAATGTGCTGCCGATCGAGCCGATGAAGGCACTCTATTGGAGCGCGGTGATCAACGGCATCGTGGCCGTGCCGGTGATGGTGATCATGATGCGCCTGGCCGTGCGCAAGGACGTGATGGCCGGCTTCAAACTGCCGCGCTACCTCTGGACCGTCGGCTGGATCGCAACCGCCGCGATGGGCGCGACGGTGCTGGCGCTGTTCTGGAGTTGGGTCAGCTAAGGCGTGGATTTTTAGAACGTCATTGCGAGCGTAGCGAAGCAATCCAGGGCATCGCAAAAATCTGGATCGCCACGTCGCTACGCTTCTCGCGATGACGAATATACCGGACTTGACAGAAAGAAACGTCGCCCTCTGCGGGTGGCTGCTACAGGCCGGTGTTCTAATCTTCGTAATCCCACTCTGCGTACTGATCGTTTTCATCGACGCGGCGAAACCGTCTGATGTCTGGGTCGTAGATGCGGGAGAAGCTACTCGACCTCTGAATTCCGGTGCTGTCCGTATAGGTGATGATGCCGACTATTCGGAGTTGGAGTTCTTTGCGCTGAATTTTACTGACTTCCTCGGAACTATATACCCCTCGCTTCGCCTTGATGCCGATTGCCGCCTCCTTCCCAGGCATAACAATAACTTCTTCACTCATGGATTCGGGGCGGGCATCGAACACAGTCTTTTCAGGTTCTGTGGGAATGTAGGTGAATATGTCGACTCCCAATTCCAAAATTTTGGCGTCGGATTCGCCCACATTCGCCGCCCGGATTTCGGCGACGGGTATGGCGTTGTAGCTAGGGGCCGGGAAGGCAATGTATCTGATTTTTATTTTGGGACGATGCGACGAAAGAAATTCTTCCCTTTGAATTTTGGTTTGTTTGATGAGCTCATCGACCTGTTTGGCAACCAACTCGGTGGCCTTTTTTGCTTCTCCTTGGGCGTCTCGGATAAGAAGCAATTGCCAGACGAACAGTCCGACCTGGGCGGCGGCAACGATCACGAGCAACAAGGTAAAGGCAGCGAGCCAGCCCGTGTAATCGGTCAGGTTCCTTTCATTGTTCGCGTGATCTTTGCGTTCTTTTGCGGCCTCGTTCTTCTCGGCGTCAGTCTCATAGCCGGAAATTGCTTTTACCACGAGCGGTACAGCCTCGGTGCCACGCTGTTCGGGGCCGCCGCTTTGCTTTGGTTGTTGGGTGGGGCTTTCTATTTTTGGGGTTTCTGGTGGGGACTGCGCATTGGAGTCGTGGCGAACGCCGCCAACAATTAAGAGCGCGGCAAAGCATGCCAGAAGTATATACTGGCCAATAGCTTCTCCTCGGTTGCCCATTGAGCTCCGCTTACTGCCGTTCCTAAGATGTCCTCGTTCTGGCGATTATTGTACCGGAACTGGCTCGCGATGGCGAAATAGAGTATACGGCGCCACCCTCACCCACTTGCACACATCCTCATAGGCTTGCGCCAGTTGCAGCGTGGCGAGGTCTTTGCGCGGGCGGCCGAGCGGTTGCGGCCCATCGATTGGCCGGCCGCAGCAAATCCCGCCTTGCGCGTCAGCCGACCAAAGCCACCCTCCACCTGAACCGGCGCGATTAAATTTTCTTAATCTCGCGTCCAGCGTGCTTTGACCGGGACTGTGTTGTCATTGCTTTTGCAGAGACGCAAAGGCGGCCAGCACCCGACGCCGGGATTCCCCTCCGCAACCGATGTGATAGTGGCCTTTGCGTCTCCCTTTCATGAAGGAGACACCACCATGCATACATTCAAAGGCGCTCTGGCCACCGGGCTCGTCGCTGCCGGCGTCCTCGGCGCTATGGCGATTACCCCAGCACTCGCCGCCAGCGCCGCCGCGCCAGCCCCCGCGTCCAAATCGACGGCTTATACCGCCGCGGCCAATGCCGATAACGGCAGCATCGCCACAACGACAAAGACGGCACCGGCTTCCACGACGATGCAATCGACGAAGCCCGCGCCCCAGGCGATGAAGACATCGGCCAAGGCGACGATGTCGCGCACGCATGTCGAGCACATTCAGACGGCGCTGAGCCAGGGCGGCGAACATATTGCCATCGACGGCGTTTGGGGTCCGAAAACGACCGCAGCGGTTAAAGAATTTCAAAAGACGCATGACCTGAAGGTCACAGGCCATCTCGACACCGAGACGTTGAAGGCCCTGCCGAAAACAGCGTGACCTTGATCCGCAGCGGCCGCACCTACTCGGCCGGTTGCGGAGGGGCTCGTCATCGTCACTGCGGCGGTGGCGGGCCCTGTTTTTTGACCCGGCGCAACGGCGCTGGCGCTGTTCTGGAGGTGGGTTTAGGGCGCAGAAGCAATTCTCCCGAACCGTCATCGCGAGGAGGCATCGCCGACGAAGCGATCCAGGATTTTGGTGGGCTCTGGATTGCTTCGCTATCGCTCGCAATGACAACATTTAGTTTCTAAGGCGGGAAGGTCATCACGGCGGACCAAATCATCCGTTGCGGAAGCGGTCGGCCCCGGTAATCTCGGCGGCATGACGACCCAAGATGCATCGGCGCTGCGCGCCAAGCTGGCGCTGTTTCCGCGCCTGGGGCTTGCCAATCTGCCGACCCCGCTTGAACCGCTGCGACGCCTGTCGGCGCAGTTGGGCGGGCCGCGCCTGTGGGTGAAGCGCGACGACGCGACCGGGCTTGGCTTCGGCGGCAATAAGCTGCGCAAGCTCGACTATGTTCTGCACGACGCCATGGCGGCCAAGGCCGATGTGCTGGTGTCGGGCGGCGTGGTGCAATCCAACAGTCAGCGTCAGGTTGCGGCGGCGGCGGCCAAGCTGGGCCTGGACTGTCATCTCGCCGTCTATCACAACCGCCTGGCCGCGCCGACGGCCGAATATATGACCTCGGGGAATGCGCTGCTCAACCGGCTGTTTGGCGCGCATCTGCACGATGTGCCGTGGACCGGAGATCGCAACGCGGCGATCGAGGCGTTGGCGGGCCGGTTGAGGGACGAAGGCCGTCGGCCCTATCTGGTGCCCTATGGTGTCTCCAATCCGCTGGGCGCGGTGGCCTATGCGTCGACCGTCGCGGAAATTGCCGAGCAATCGCGGAGGCTCGATATGCGGCCTGCGGCGATCGTGGTGTGCAGCGGCAGTGCGGGAACGCAGGCTGGGCTTGTGGTCGGCGCGGCGATGGCCATGCCCGAGACACGAATCATCGGCATCGATATCGACGCCGAGCCCGAGCGCGTGCGTGCCGATGTGATCGCTTATGCAAGAGGCGCGGCCGATCTGCTCCGCATCGATTTCAGCGAAGACGATGTCGAGGTGGTTGCCGGGCATGCTGGCCCCGCTTACGGGGTGCCGCATGCGGCCACCATCGAGGCGATCAGGCTGGCCGGCGCGCTCGAAGCCTTGCCGCTCGATCCCGTCTATTCGGGCAAGGGATTGGCTGGTCTGATCGCGCTGATCCGCGCCGGGCGATGGCAGCCCGACGCGGATGTGATTTTCGTTCATACCGGCGGCGCGCCTGCGCTGTTCGCCTATCATAGCGTGCTGGGTATCTGATCACGCCGCGGCTTCCGCAGTACCGCGTGAAGCGTCATCGCGAGGAGGCATAGCCGACGAAGCGATCCAGGATTTTCGCGCGACTCTGGATTGCTTCGCTACGCTCGCAATGACAACCGTTGTGTCTCTACGGCGCCACCTTCACCCACGGGCATACGTCCTCATAGGCCTGGGCGAGTTGCAGCGTGGCGAGGTCTTTGCGCGGGCGGGTCTACTGCCCGGCTTTGAAGGTCCTTTCGCTCACGCAGCGGCTCGCGGACCAACCAGCCCTATTCCACGGGCGGGGCACTTCTCCAGGATAGGCCTTCATGGCCTGCAACTGACACTGACGTACCGCTTGGCGATTGGCTTTCTGCGGGAACAAGAAATAGAGAGCGATCAGCAGTGCGGCTACGATGCCCCATAGCCACAATCGTTTCATCAGGGCGCCGCGCTCACCCAGGGGCATACGTCCTCATAGGCCTGGGCGAGTTGCAGCGTGGCGAGGTCTTTGCGCGGGCGGCCGACCAATTGCAGGCCCATCGATTGTCCGGCGGCGTTGAACCCGGCGGGCACGCAGATCACCGGGCAGCCGGTCATGGTGACGCCGGTGACGACTTCCATCCAACGGTGATAGGAGTCCATTGTGCGGCCGGCGATCTCCGTGGGCCAATGCAGGTTCGCGTCGAAGGCGAACACCTGCGCCGAGGGGAGCGCCAGAAAATCGTAACGCTCGAACAGCGCCAGCACCGCGTGATACCAGGCGCTGCGCGTGATGGTGGCCGCGTAGAGATCGGCGCCGGTCAGGCGCATGAAGCCTTCCACCTCGAACTGCGCCTCGGGTTTCATCAGCGCGCGCTTGGCGGGATCGTCATAGAGCGGCTTCAGCTTTCCGCCGCTACCGAAATGGCGCAGCGTGACGAAGGCCTGCCACACGCGTTCGAGATCGAAATTGGGCACCGCGGGCTCAACCACGCAGCCGATGCCTTCGAGCAGCTTCAGCGCGCCGGTGCAGACATCGAGCACGCCCGCTTCCATCGGCAGATGCCCGCCGCAATCGCCCAGCCAAGCAATGCGCGTACCGGCCGGCTTGAACTCGCGCAGCCGGTCCTCATAGGCGAAATCGGCGCGGCCCAACGACAGCGGCGCGCGCGCATCGTAGCCCGCCTGCACGGTGAACAGCGTGGCGATATCGATCGCCGCACGGCCCATCGGCCCTTCGGTGGGCTGATGGTTCCAGAAGATTTCGTCGGACGGCACCGCAGGCACGCGGCCCATCGACGGGCGGAAGCCGAAGATGTTGTTCCAGCCGGCGGGATTGCGCAGCGAGCCGGCGTAATCCGATCCATCGGCCACCGGCAGCATGCGCAGCGCGAGCGCCACCGCAGCACCACCCGACGACCCACCGGCAGAGCGCGAGGTGTCATAGGCATTGCGCGTGATGCCATGCACCGGGTTGTAGGTGTTCGAGCCGAGGCCAAACTCGGGCGTGTTGGTCTTGCCGATGATGATCGCACCGGCCGCCCGGGCACGCGCCACGATCAGCTGATCGAAATCGGGCACCGTATCGACAAAGATCGGCGAGCCCATGGTGGTGCGCAGGCCTTTGGTGGCCGCGAGATCCTTCACCGCCTGCGGCACGCCATGCAGCGGCCCGAGCCGCTCGCCGGCTTTCATCCGCGCATCGGCGGCATCGGCCTCGGCCAGCAACGCGTCGCGCGGCCGAAGCGAGACGATCGCGTTATAGGGCGGGTTGGTGCGCTCGATGTGATCGAGATAGGCGGTCATCACCTCGCGCGCCGAGGCTTTGCCGGCGCGGATGGTGGCGGCGAGAGCGTGCGCACCCAGGCGGCAGAGCGCGGGTGTGCGGTCGAAGATGGGGGTGGGCTTTTGGGGCGCGTTCGTGCCAGTCATGGCGGCATCGGTTTCCTCATGTCGTTCCTTCCCTTATACACGTCATGGCCGGGCTTGACCCGGCCATCCACGCCTTTTACGCGGCACCACGTGGATGCCCGGATCAAGTCCGGGCATGACGTTGAAAATAAGCAGAGTTGCTCTCATCTACCATCCACTGTCGCGGTGGAGTAGTCTCTCCCTCCCATGCCCATCCGTCTTTTACCGCCCAATCTGATCAACCGCATCGCCGCCGGTGAGGTGGTCGAGCGCCCGGCTTCCGTGGTCAAGGAATTGGCCGAGAACGCGATCGATGCCGGCGCGACGCGCATCGAGATCGCGCTGGGCGAAGGCGGGCAAACCCTCGTCTCGATCGTCGATGACGGGATCGGCATGCGGCCCGACGAGATGGAGCTGGCGGTCGAGCGCCATGCCACTTCGAAACTGCCCGACGAGAATCTATCTTACATCCGCACGCTGGGTTTCCGCGGCGAGGCGCTCCCATCGATCGGCGCCGTGGCGCGGTTGAAGATCACCAGCCGCCCACGCCCTACAGATAAGCATGGCGCCGACAGCGCCTGGGCGCTCGCGGTCGAAGGCGGGGCGAAGGGCAAGCCCGAACCGGCCGCGCATCCCTTCGGCACGCGTGTCGAAGTGCGCGATCTGTTTTACGCGACACCGGCGCGGCTCAAATTCCTGAAATCGGCGCGCAGCGAATTGGCCGCGGCGCGCGACGCGATCGAGCGCCTGGCCATGGCGCATCCGGCGGTCTCATTCACGCTGACCGAAGACGGCCGCTCGATCCTGAAACTGCCGGGCGTGAGCGGCGAGGCCGAAGCGGCGCGCGCCGAACGGCTGGCCGCCGTGCTGGGCCGCGACTTTTCCGCCGCCTCGGTGACGATCAATGCGGAACGCGAGGGCATGACGCTGACCGGGCGCGTCAGCCTGCCCACCTTCAACAAGGCCACATCGGTCGATCAGTTCCTGTTCGTCAATGGCCGGCCGGTACGCGACAAGCTGCTGGTGGGCTCGATCCGCGCCGCCTATCAAGACGTGCTGGCGCGCGATCGCCATGCCGTGGTGGCGCTGTTCCTCGACGTGCCGCCCGAGGATGTGGATGTGAACGTCCACCCGGCCAAGGCCGAGGTGCGCTTCCGCGATGCCGGCATGGTGCGCGGCATGATCATCAGTGCGCTGCGCCACGCGCTGGCTGCAGCGGGCCATCGCGCCGCGACCAATCAGAATCCGACCAGCTTCGTGACGGGTGCGTTCTCCGGCACGGTCGTGCCTCAGCCCCATCGCCCGACGCAATCGGTGCTGCGCCTGGCCGAACGCATTCAGGCCCCCGTTGGCGCGCCAATGCCGACTTTCCCCGATGCGGCATCCGCGCCGACGCAAGCCTTCTCGGGACTGGCCGAAGCGGCCACCGCCTTCATCCACGAACACGCTTACGCGCCGACCGATCTCGAAACCGGCGAGGTACACGACGAATTGCCGCTGGGCTGGGCGCGCGCGCAGGTGCACGAGACCTACATCATTTCGCAGACGGCCGATGGGCTGGTGATCGTCGATCAGCATGCCGCGCATGAACGCCTGGTGTTCGAGCGCATCCAGGCGTCGCTCGGCACGGGCGGCGTGGCGCGGCAGGGCCTGCTGTTGCCCGAAGTGGTCGAGATGGAAGAGAGCGCCGCCGAGCGTGTGCTGGCGCGATCCGAGGAACTGGCCACGCTGGGCTTGATGATCGAACCCTTCGGCCCTGGCGCGATCGTGGTGCGCGAGACGCCCGCGCTCTTGGGCGAGACCAATGTGCAGGGCCTGCTGCGCGATCTGGCCGACGAGCTGGAAGAATGGGGCGAGGCGCTGGCGCTGAAAGATAGGCTCGGCGAGGTCTGCGCCACCATGGCCTGCCACGGCAGCGTGCGCGCCGGCCGCAAGCTGAATATCGATGAAATGAATGCGCTGCTGCGCCAGATGGAAGCCACGCCGCGTTCCGGCCAATGCGGCCACGGCCGCCCGACCTGGATCGAATTGAAACTCAGCGATATCGAACGGCTGTTCGGCCGGCGGTGAGGGAGTTCCTTCCCCCCTTGAGGGGGAAGGTTAGGATGGGGGGTCGGGCGCACGATGTGCGCCTAACGAGTCTTATGCCGCGCAACGCGCGGCTACCCCCTACCCAACCCTCCCCCTCAAGGGGGGAGGGACAGATTTTTAAGCCCGTCCCAAAAACACTACGCGGGCGGCGCCGTATTTGCGTTCGTCGGTGATCTCGAAGGCTGGGCTGGGCGGTTTGAATGGCTCGGCCGAGGCGACTTCGATGGTGATCGTCGGGTTCGCGCCGATCCATCCCATCTTGTCGAGCGCCAGCAACGCTGTCCCGGCAAGGCCGGTGCGGTAGGGCGGGTCGAACATAATCAGGTCGAAGGGCTTGGTGGCTTTCGTCGGCTTGGTGGCATCGAGACGATGCAGCGCCACACGGTCGCGCACGCCGAGCTTGCGGACATTCTCGCCGATCACCTGCAGCGCGGTGACGTCAGTCTCGATGAAGGACACATGAGCGGCGCCGCGGCTGAGTGCTTCGAAGCCCAGCGCGCCGGTGCCGGCAAAAACATCGAGCACGGCGATGCTGTCGAGATCATCGCCGCCGGTCAGGATGTTGAACAACGCTTCACGCACGCGATCGGCTGTGGGCCGTGTGACCTTGCCCTCGGGCGAAAAGAGAACGCGCCCGCGGAATTGTCCGCCGACAATCCTCACGCCCCGCCGTCCTCATTTCCGTCCTCGTCTTTCGCTGCATCCTTGCGATCCTTGCGCGGTTTCTTGTTGCGCGCCGGCTTCTCGCCACCGAGCTGTTCGCGGATTACATGGGCCGGCACTTCGTCGACTTGGCCTGTCTCCAGCAACCCGAGCTGGAACGGCCCGTAAGACACGCGGATCAGGCGCGACACGGAGAAGCCGAGATGCTGCATCACGACGCGGATTTCGCGGTTGCGCCCTTCGGTCAGCCCCACCGTCAGCCAGGCATTGGCGCCCTGCTGGCGATCGAGCGCCGCCTTGATCGAGCCATAGCGAACGCCGTCGATCGTCACGCCGCGAACCAGCGACGCCAACTGTTCGGGCTCGGGCCTGCCATGGATGCGCACGCGATAGCGCCGCAGCCAGCCATTGCTGGGCAGTTCGAGCTTGCGGGCCAGCGCGCCGTCATTGGTCAGCAGCAGCAATCCTTCCGAATTGAGGTCGAGTCGCCCCACCGAAACCACGCGCGGCAGTTCCTTGGGCAGGCGCTCGAACACGGTGGCGCGGCCCTGCGGGTCCTTGTGGCTGGTCACGAGGCCGAGCGGCTTGTTGTAGCGCCACAGCCGCGTGCGATCGGCGGCCGGCAGCGGCTTGCCGTCGACCACGATGCGGCTTTTATCGGTAACCAGGAAGGCGGGCGTGGTCAGCTTGTTGCCGTCCACGCGCACGCGGCCCTCGACGATCCAGCGTTCGGCATCGCGCCGCGAACACAGGCCGGCGCGGGCCAGGCGGCGCGCAATGCGTTCGCCTTTCTCACCTACCGGGGCGTCGTCGTCTTCGCTGTCGGTCATGTTCTGCAGGCTGCGATGAAGGCGTTGAAGATCGCGTCGTCAGCCGGGCTGATTGCGAATTCCGGATGCCACTGCACGCCGAGGCAAAAGCGCTTGCCCGGCATCTCGATCCCTTCGACCACGCCGTCGGACGAACGGGAATTGATCACCGCCGGCGCGGGCACATCCTTTACCGCCTGATGATGCGCACTGTTGACCGGAATCGAATCGCGGTTGGTGATCCGCGCCAGGATCGTGCCCGGCACGATCGCCACATCGTGTCCGGCCTGGTCGCGCGGATTCGGCTGCTCGTGCGCGATGGTGGTCTTGATCTCGTCGGGGATGTGCTGGACCAAGCTGCCGCCCAGCGCCACCGCCAGAAGCTGCTCGCCGCCGCAGATGCCGAGCACCGGCATGTCGCGCTTCAGCGCGCCGCGCGTCATCGCCAATTCGAAATCGGTGCGGCCGGATTTGAGCGTGACCGACTCATGACGGCTCGTCGCCCCGAACAGCGCCGGGTCGACATCGAAAGCGCCGCCCGTCACCACCAGACCGGCGATGGCATCGAGGTAGGAGTCGACCCGATCGACCAGATGGGGCAGCGGCACAGGCAGGCCGCCGGCCCGCGAGACGGCCGCACAATAATTCTGGCGCAGCGCATACCACGGAAACTTCGAATAGCCGCCGGGCTCCTCGCTATCGAGGGTTATACCGATAAGGGGTTCAGTCATTTGGGGAATTTAGCCCGGATTGATGCCCTGAGGCACGCCCTGATTGGGTGTATTTTGAGGTATTCCTTTATGACTTTGTTAACTCGACCGTTCTAGCCTTCCGTCACTGACCAAAGCGGCGCTTTAGCGGACTCTACGTATCGACGCTGCGGTTCGAGTGAACGAGAACTGGACTGGCAAAGCAGGACGAGTTGGAGAAGTCGATGAATCCTTATGGCAACATAGCCATCAACGCCAGCATGCCCCCGGAAGGTAATCCGCGGGCGACCGAAGCCTGGGCCCTGACCGAGTCGGGACGCCGTCTGGCTTTGGCTACGCGCGGCGGCCGTACCGCGATGCGCGAAGCACTCCGCCTCAACTGGCGCCTGTGGACGATTTTCCAAGCCGACCTGACCGTCGCGATGGAAGGCCAAACCACCCAGACCGACATCCAGGTGAACATGCTGACCCTGTGCCAGTTCGTCGATAAGCACACGGTGGCGTCACTCGGCGATCCGACCCCGGAACGCCTTCAGGTTCTGATCGACATCAACCGCAATATCGCCGCCGGCCTGCGTGACTCGCTGACGCGCGACCAGCCGCCGGAAGATCCGGCCACCGCCAACAAGCCGCTGACCAAGGCCGCTGTCGGCTAAGGTTTCGGCTGGCGCCGCGGCTTCGCACCAAGGCTTTCCCGGCCGAGGGGTTTGTCCTAAACTGCGCGATCTATCCCTCCGCGCAGCTCATAAACCCACGAGGTACCGGTGCCTCTCGCACTCGATCTGAAGCATGGCGACAAGATCATCGTAAACGGCGCGGTGATCGAGAACTCCGGTCATAACACCCAGATCCTGGTGCATAACGACGCCGCGATCCTGCGCGGCAAAGAGATCATGATCGAAAGCTCGGCCAGCACACCGGCCAGCCGCGCCTATTTCGCGCTTCAATGCGCCTATATTTTCCCCAATGCGCGGCAGAACTATCTGGCCGCCTTCGATGAGCTTCTGGTCGATTATGTGAAAGCCGCGCCGAGTGCGCGCACCATCGGCCATGACATCGTCGAGAAACTGACCAACAACTCGCTCTACAGCGCGCTCAAGGCCGCCCGCAAACTGGTGGCCCACGAGAAGAAGCTGATGGGCGATCTCGGCATCGAGATCACGGCCGACGGGTTCCTGGCCACATCGGCGCTTAAAGCGGCCGGGCCGCTCAAAGCCGAGGGCAAGGCCGAAACCCCTGCGGCGAAACCGCCGCTCAAGGTCGAGACCCGCAAGCTGCCGCAAAAGCCGCGGCAGATGCCTAAAGGCTGAGCAGGCCGCTTTCGGCTCACAAATCATGATGTGAAAAGTCATGGTCCGGCGGCCAGCGCCCGGCCATGATACTGGTCAAGACACCGGCCATGATACCGGTACGCGGGGGGCTTGAAGCCTGCCGCGATTGACGTATCTACAAAATGCCAAACGGACGGACCATGGTCGCAGAGCCTGTCATCGCCCCAGAGCCCGAATTTGTCCCGGTCCGCTGGGATCTGGTTCACAACGCAGAAGGGTGGTCCCTACAGCCGGCCGTTTCATGGCTGGTGGCCTCCGGGCGGCGTGCCAAAGACATGAAGGAAGTGGTGGCCGGCTCGGCCAAGGTGCTGCGCATGGGCGACGCGCCGCTGCGCCGGTTGCGCATTACCACGTTGACCTTGCATCCCCAGGTCAATGCCTGGGGCGGCGAATGGGACGAAGCCAAGGGCGCCGATCAGGTCGACTTCCCCTTCTCCGCTATCCCGAGCCCGGCCTTCATCGGCAGCCCGATCGACATCATGCGCCGGACCCAGAAGCCCTTTCGCCGCCAATTGGAAGGCGAACTCGGACCCGATGACCACAAGCTGCTCCACGAGCTCAAGGAAGAAGGGCTGACCGACTATTACGCCACCGCGCTGATGGGCGAGAACGCGGCGACCGGCTTCGTCACCTATGCGACGGACCGCGCCGGCGGTTTCAACGAACTCGACATCGCCAAGCTCGACACTTTCGCGCTGTTCGTGGCGCCGACCGTCGACATGGTGAACCGCCGCCGCATCGCCGCCACCCTGCTCGACACCTATATCGGGCACCGCGCCGGCGAGCGCGTGCTGGACGGGCATATCAAGCGCGGCGATGGCGAAAAAATTCGCGCGGCGTTCTGGTATTCCGATCTGCGCAACTTCACCGGCCTCAACGAAGACCTACCGGCCGATCAGATGATCGACACGCTGAACACCTATTTCGGCGTGGTGGGCGATGCGATCATGAGCCGCGGCGGCGAGGTGCTGCAGTTCATCGGCGACGCGGTGCTGGCGATTTTCCCCTGCGAGATGAACGAAGACGATACGCGCCGCGCCTGCCGCACCGCCTATGACGCCGCCCAGGAAGCGCTCGCCAAGATCGCCGAGAAGAACCAGATCCGCCGCGAGGCGATGCTGCCCGAAATCCATTTCGGGATCGGCTTGCATGTGGGCGATGTGACCTTCGGCAATGTCGGTTCCGATGCGCGGCTGGGCTTCAACGTGGTCGGCCCGGCCGTCAATCTGACGGCACGGCTCGAGACGCTGTCGAAGCGCGCGCTGGTGCCGATGCTGATCTCGGCCGCCTTCGCCGCCTTCGTCGACAAGCCGCTCTGGCCGGTGGGCACTTTCGAGGTGCAGGGCGTGCGGGAGATGCAGGAAGTCTTCACCGCGGCGGATTTGGTTGAGGGCGAGGTGATGTCGGGGTGACGCCTTGTTATGTCACCCGTCATGCCGGACAAGCTGAGTGAAACGAAGCGCCGATCCGGCATCCAGGAGAGATTCGCGCGACGCGCCTTCCGTGTTGCCCATCCTTCGAGGCTTGCTATGCAAGCACCTCAGGATGAGGTTCTTGGCTCTCAGGTTTCAACAAGATCAGTCCTCCCCCTGAGGAGGCCGCACACGCAACCTCTTCGTCATGCCGGACAAGGGAGCGGCAAGCGACCGCTGATCCGGCATCCAGGAGACGTTCGCGCGACGCGCCTTCCGTGTGGCTCTGGACCCCGGATAACGCTGCGCGTTTCCGGGGTGACGGATGAGGGGGCTTATCGCCTCACCTTCGCTGCCGGATGCGTGGTCGGCAGTCGGGCCCGCCCCGGTCCGAACAGTTTCTCGCGATAGGTGCCCGCGGCATAGTCGGTCTTGAAGGCGCCGCGGCGCTGCAGTTCCGGCACCAGCAGATCGACCACGTCGACGAAGCTTTCGGGCATCACCGCATAGGACAGGTTGAACCTGTCCACGCCCGTCTCGGCCACCCAGGCCTGCATCTCGTCGGCCACCTGGGCCGGCGTGCCGATGAAGATCGGCGAGATGCCGCCGATGCCCGAGGCCAGTGCCAGTTCGCGCACCGTCCAGACCTTGCCTGGATCGGCGGTGGTCAGCGCCTCGACAGCCGAGCGGATCGCGTCGCTCTGCACATGGGTGACCGGATCGTCGAGGTTGTATTGGCTGAAATCGATGCCGGTCCAGCCCGAGAGCAGCGCCAGCGCGCCGTCGATATTGATGTAGCGGCGATACTCATCGAGCTTGGCCCGCGCCGCGGCCTCGGTTTCCGCGACGATGACATTGGCGCCCATGAAGATCAGCACATCGGATGGATCGCGACCCATCTTCGCGGCGCGGGCGCGGATATCGGCGACGCGCGGGCCGATCACCGCTTTCGACGGCGCCGAAAGGAACACGCATTCGGCATGGCGGGCGGCGAAATCGCGCCCTTTCGACGACGCGCCAGCCTGATAGAGCAGCGGCGTGCGCTGCGGCGAGGGTTCGCTGAGATGGATCGCGTCGAGCTTGTAGTGCTGGCCCTCGAAGGTAACGCGATGCACTTTCTCCGGCCGCACGAAGGTGCCGGTGGCGCGGTCGCGGATCACGGCATCGTCTTCCCAGCTGCCTTCCCAGAGGCGATAGACGAGTTCCATATACTCTTCGGCCACGTCATAGCGCGCATCATGCGCGGTCTGCTTGTCCTTGCCCGCACCCTTGGCGGCGCTATCGAGATAGCCGGTGACGACATTCCAGCCGATCCGGCCCTTGGTCAGATGATCGAGCGTCGACATCCGCCGCGCGAAGGGATAGGGCGGCTCGTAGGACAGGGTGCACGTGACGGCAAAGCCGAGATGCCGCGTGGCCGCGGCCATCGCCGGCACCAGCAGCGACGGATCGTTGACCGGCACCTGGGTCGCAGCACGCAGCGCAGCATCGTTCGTGCCGCGATAGACGTCATAGACGCCCAAAACATCCGCCAGGAACAACCCATCGAACTTGCCGCGTTCGAGCAGCTTGGCGAGTTCGATCCAGTGATCGAGATCGGTATAGTGCGATGACGTGTCGCGCGGATGGGTCCAGAGTCCGGCCGACATATGCCCGGCGCAGTTCATGGCGAAGGCGTTGAGGCGGATGTGTTTCATGCCGGGGGAGTCTAGAGCAGCGCCTCGGGAAGAAATACCCCCCACCCTGCCCTCCCCCTCAAGGGGGGAGGGTTCACATGGCACTCCTTCCCCCCTTGAGGGGGAAGGTTGGGATGGGGGGTATCCGTCTCCGACTACCCCCGCCGCAAATAGATCGTGAAGTCCTCGGGGATTTCTTCGTCCTCGATGCGGTAGTCGTTGCGCAGCGTGACCAGCGGCGTGATGTCGGCGCGGCAGAAGTCGAAGACTTCGAGCGGGCTGACATAGATCAGCTCGGCCACGCGGCGCGGCGCGTCGGATGAGAGCAGGTTGAAGGCGAGACCTTTGCGGGCGCGGGCGAACAGCCGTGGGATCGCCGCCATGATGAAATCATAGGCGTCGGCGTGGTCGTTGTTGAAGGTGCCCGAGGCGAAGACATAATCGAACATCTCGATCGGCGCATCGGCGAAGATGTCGAGCGTCTCGAAGCGCACGCCGGGAAACTTGCCCTTCGCGATCTTCAGCATGCCTTCGCTGATATCGCAGCCGACATACTCGCCGTCGTAGTCGCAGCGGCGGCGCAGGCTGGCGAGCATCGCGCCGGTACCGCAGCCGAAATCGAGGATCTTGGCGTGTGTGAGGTCGTCGATTTCAAAGAGAATGTCCCAGCGGCGTTCCTGCGACGACGCGCCACGCCACTGCGCGGCTTTGGGGCTGTCGCCATGACGCTTGGCGAGCGACGAGTAATGCGCCGCCATCACGGTGTTGCGCGTCCGGAAACGGCCGGCATTCATGCGCGGCGCGCGACCGGCTTTTGATCGGCGAGACCGGCGACGTGCCCCGCAACATGCTCTGGTGTCAGCGGCGTGCCACGGGCGAGATCGACAGCGGCCGTCAGCCCCATCACCTGGCGCTGATATTTCGGCGGCAGACCGAAGCCCGGACGAATCGCGCGCAAATTCTCGGGCGTGAAGCGCTCGCCCGCCTTGATATCGGCCACCACATAGAGCGAGCGACGGAATTGAAGGTTCTGTTTCTCCGATGGCTTGAGCCCGGCGGCGGCGATGCCCATCGCTTCCCAGGCCGTGCGCGTGCCGGTGACAAGATCGGCCAACTCGTTCGGTTCGAGCGAGAACGCCGCATCGGGCCCGCCATCCGCACGCGCCAAGGTGAAGTGCTTTTCGATCACGGTGGCGCCCAAGGCGATCGCGCCGATCGCGACCGTGGTTCCCATCGTGTGATCGGACAGACCCGGGATCGCGCCGAATTGCTGGGCGAGATAGGGGATGCGGCGCAGGTTGATATCCTTGGCCGGTGCCGGATAGGCGCTGACGCAATGGAGCAGCACGGTCGGCGGATTGCCATTGTCGCGGATCGCGGCCAGCGCCTCGCCGATCTCGGCGTCGCTGGCCATGCCGCTGGAGACGATGACCGGCTTGCCCTGGCGCGCGACGTGCTCGATCAGCGGCAGATCGATCACCTCGAACGAGGCGATCTTGTAGGCCGGCGCATCGAGGCTGGTGAGGTAGTCGACAGCGGTCGGATCGAAGGGCGTGCTGAAGGCGGTGATGCCGCGCGCCTTGGCGCGGGCGAACAGGGCCGGATGCCAGTCCCAGGGCGTGTGCGCCTCTTCGTACAGTTCGTAGAGGCTGCGGCCCTTCCACAACCCGCCTTCGATGTCGAAGCCGGGGCCATGGTGGTCGATGGTCATCGTGTCGGCGGTATAGGTCTGCAGCTTTACCGCATCGGCGCCGGCATCGGCGGCCGCATCGATCAGCGCCAGCGCGCGATTGAGGTCGCCGTTATGGTTGCCCGACATTTCCGCGATGATATAGGGCGGATGATCCGGCCCGATCGGCCGGCCGGCGATGGCGACCGATGCGCTCACGCGCCCACTCACGCCCCGGCCGCCTGCTTCATGACGATGACGCGGCCATCGGTGCCGGTTTCGACGAAGCCCGACGCGCCGAAGGCATGCAGGCTGGGCGTGTTGTCCGAGAGGATGCGGGCGACCACGGTCAGCGGTCCCCAGCAGGCGCGCGCCGTATCGCAGGCTTGGCGGATCAGGCGGCGGCCATGGCCGCGGCCCCGCAGCGGCGACAGGAGATAGATCGAGATGATCACTTCGCCCCTGCGCATGGCGAGATCGATCGCGCCGGCGGGCGTGCCTTCGACTTCGATCAGGAACAGGCGATTGTCGCTGCCGGCCATGCGCGAGGCAAACCAGCCACGATGCTCTTCCATCGTCACTTCGCGGCCGCTTTCGGTCCAACGGACGATTTCGAGCAGGTTGCGCATGGCGAACACGGTGCCGACATCGTCGGACTGCGCGGGGCGCAGGCGTGGCGTCTCATCCGCGCCCTCCGATATGTCGGAGGCGAAAGCCGCATCGTCGATGATGTGCTTCACGGGTTCCGGATGGGTCATATCGCTGTAAATACCTAACACGCCATCCTCGATCATGACTGAGGTTCGATTAAAACTGTGTTAAGTACGCCGCGGACGCAATTTTTCTACGGCATCGGCCACCCGCATCGTACCGAGACCGTCGCAAATGGCCGCGGCAGCCTTCGACATCTGGGCCAGTTGTCGGGAGTCGAGGCCCTCCAGCCGCCGGATGATCATCAGCGCCAGATTGGGCTTCCAGGGCCCGGCGATCTGGGCTGCGCCCTTGGCGGCCAAGCCCGCTGCGATGCCGATCTGGTTATCGGCCAGAATAGCGGCCAGGGCCGGCAAACCCATGCAACACCGCTCCCAACTGGTGCTGCCGGCCCCCCCCAAGGCGCAATCGGCATCGGCCATCAGCTGGGGCATGGCATCGGTTTCGATATGGAGTTTGACCCGCTTCAGCCCCGCGGCACGGGTGCGGACTTGTTCCAGATTCGGCGCCGCGCTGCCGAGAACGACATCGATCTCGAGATCGAGCGACGACCGCTCCAGCGCATACAGGCACGCGCCGGTGGCATCGATCGGGTCTGTGCTGCCAAATGAGATCAGGAGTCGGCGCAGCTTCGGATCGGCACGGCGCTCCAGCGAGCCGGCCCGCGCGACGGCAAAGCCGGGCTTCAATACCGCATAATTGGGCCCGAGCAGGAACAGGCACCCCTCCGGCACCGCGCCGCCACCATAGCGTTCCGGTTTGCGCCCCAGGGTGGGATCGGTCAGCAGGTCGCAGTCGTGGCGGCGATCGGCCAGATCGTCGATGACCACGACCTTCTCGGCCCAGCGGCGCGCCGGCGTTTCGAACATGCTGTCGCGCTTGTAGTGATCGACCACCACCATGGCGGCATTCGTCCACTGCGCGGCGATCGCCGCGGATTCCATGCCGGGGCCGGTGGTGGGCAGCGCCAGCGTTTCGTAACCCGATGCTGCGAGGTTCTGCATCGTCGCCTTGGTTTCCGGCGAAACGGCAAAGGCGCAGGTCCAGCCGCGCTTCTTCAATTCATCGGCCAGGGCCAGGCAGCGGGCGATATGGCCGCCGCCGATTGTCGGGCCGCCATCGGCACGGAAAACGACTAAATTTGTACTCATCTGAGAACTCATTGCCAAATGCGATTGGGACGCATGGTGCGGGCGGCGTCGATCAAAGACGACCACGCGCCGCCTGTCGAGAGCGGGACAATGACGGCGTGCGCCCAGGGCTGCTGGTTCAGTGCGATCATCAAAGGCGCGCGGGTAGCGACGACCAGTTCGGGCCGCGCGGCCTGCACGCCGGCCAAACTGGGGACGGCCACCTGATCGTCATAGCCGAGTTCGAGATAGGTCACCTCGGGAAACTTCGACCATTTGAGCGTGGCGGCCGGCGTTGCGGTAACGGCCCCGATATGACCGGTCAAACCCTTGCGTTGCGCCGCGATGAGAGCGTCGAGCAGCGCCGTGGCGCGCGCGCCGACCAAATCGGGCATCACCGCTGTATGCAGGCGCGCCAAGCCGAGGTTGCGGCATGCATTGAGCAGCGTCACCTCGACCCAATCGGCGATGCGACTGGTAGCGAGGCCCACCGGCAAAGCGAGATGAAGGATCGCGGACGCACGGCCGCTCCACCCCTGCGCCAGGCCAGCGCCGAGCACCGGCGCGGTATCCGTCGCGGTGATGAAGTGAGTCGCGCCGCAGCGGATCGCGTGGCGGATGGCGTCAGGCGTCGCGCCGGCATCGATCTCCGGCGCCAGCAGGCCTTGCCGCTCTGTGGTTGCATCGCCGCCGGGCTGGCCGCGCAGATAGCGGAACGGCATCCCACGCCACGGACTCGATGCGCTCAGTCTATCGACCAGCACACGCCAGGGCGTGCCGATCGGGTCGGCGATGCCGGCGAACAGCGTCTGAAGCGCGAAATAGTCGTCGAGCGTATCCAAGGTGCAGCGCAGATGACCGAGATCGAGCCCCGCGTCGTCGTCGAAGACCGCGCTGCTGAGATGTTTCACCATCCAGGGGCCGACATGTTCGCGCTCAAAGTCGAGTTTCGCTTCCCGATCGGCACGGCGCAGCGCACCCACGCTGAAAGCCTGCGCCGCGACGCCATGGGGCAGGCCATCGGCCGGTGACATGCTGAACAGCATCTCGACCCCGCGCCGCGCGCGGGATTCGACCAGCGCGCGCAGAAAGTCGGCATCGGGCACCGGATCATCGCCGGTGACGCGGATGACGATGTCGGCCTCGTTCATGTCAGCCGTGGCCGCAGCGTAGCGTCCGAGCACATCGTCCTTCGAGCCGCGGAAGACGTTCAGCCCCGCGGCAGCCGCGGTCGCCGCCAGCGGATCGTCGGTCGGATCGGTCGAGGTGGCGAAGACGAGATCGAGCCCATCGCGTATCGCGCGTTTGGCCGCCAGCACCGAACTTGGCATGCCGGCCAGCGGAAGCAACGCTTTCGCGGGAAGCCGCGTCGAGGTGGTGCGCGCCTGCAGCACCACACGCAATGCGGTCATGATGGGCTCGCGATAACGGTCTTGAGCGCATCGACCACGCGGTCGACATCGGCATCGGTCATGCCGGGCTGCAGCGGCAGGCTGAGGCAGCGCGCGTAATAGGCATCGGCGCCGGGAAGATCGGCCGTGCCGTAACGATCACGGTAATAGGGTTGGCGATGCACCGGCAGGTAATGGACCTGGGTGCCGATGCCGAGCGCCTTCAGCTTGCGCATGAAGGCGCTGCGATCCATGCCGGTGCGGGCGTAATCGATCAACGCGACGTACAGATGCAGCGCCGGATCGCACCAGGCATTGCGCGGCACGGTGCGGAGGGTCGGCGCGAGCGAGGCGAGGCGCTGGTCGTAGCGCCCGGCCAGACGGCGGCGCGTGGCGGCAAAACGCGGCAGCTTCTTCAACTGCGAGATGCCGAGTGCGCAGGCGATGTCGGTCAGCCGGTAATTGAAACCCGGCTCGGCCATTTCGTAATACCAGGGATTGGGTTCGCCATCGGAACCGAAACCCTGCTCGCGGAGCGTGAAGCTCTTCGGGTCGCGATCGAGCCCGTGATTGCGGAAGCGGCGCAGCCGCGCGGCCAGTTCGTCATCGGCCGTGGTCACCATGCCGCCTTCGCCGGTGGTGATCGTCTTGACCGGATGGAACGAGAATACGGTCATCGCCGAATGACGGCAGGCGCCGACCGGATCGCGCTCGGCGCCCGGCCCATCGCCGATCGTGCCGACCGCGTGGCAGGCGTCTTCGATGACGACGAGATCATGACGCTTGGCGACTTCGGCAATGCCGACGAGATCGCAGGTCTGGCCGTTGAGATGAACCGGCAGCACCGCCTTGGGTTTGGGTGCGCCGGTCTGATTTGCGCGGGCCAACGCCGACTCCAGGGTTTCTGGCGTCAGGAGCCCGCTATGGGGATCGACATCGGCGAAAACGACTTCGGCGCCGACATAGCGCGCGCAGTTGGCCGTGGCGAGAAAGGTGATCGAGGGAACGATGGCGCTGCTGTCGGGCCCGAGCCGGGCCGCGTAAGCCGCCATGTGCAGTGCGGCGGTACCGTTGGCGCATGAGACCGCATGAGTGGCGGAGACGACGGCGGCGAAATCGCGCTCGAAGGCTTCGACGTCGGGCCCATTGGTCAGCCAGTCGCCTTCGAGGACGCGGACAACCGCGGCGATATCGTCGGCGTCGATCTGTTGGCGGCCGTAAGCCAGAAAGGGCGCACGGCCCGTTTTCTGGGCCATCGGTTCAGGCGTGGACAGGTCCGTACGACGTTTCCGCGACCATCTGGCGCAGCTCGTCGGCGGAGAGCCACTCGTCGTTGTTGTCCGAGGTGTAGGAGAACGTCTCCGCCACCGGGCGGGTCCAGCTTTCGAGATCCTGACGATCCCAGAAAGCGAGCTCGGGCTGAATGATGAAACGATCCGGCAACGCGCGGGTAAACGGCGCCTGCTCGACGCCGATCATCGCCTCATGCAGCTTTTCGCCCGGACGGATGCCGATCACCTTGATCGGCAGATCGGGCGCCATGCACTTGGCCAGATCGACCATCTTCATGCTGGGAATCTTGGGAACGAAAATCTCGCCGCCCTTCATGCCGCGCAGGTTCGACAGCACGAAATCGACGCCTTCGAGCAACGTGATCCAGAAGCGCGTCATGCGTTCGTCGGTGATCGGCAGAGCGGCCGCACCCTCGCGGATCAGCTTTTGGAACAGCGGCACCACAGAGCCACGCGAGCCGACCACATTGCCGTAGCGCACGACCGAGAAGACGGTCCCCGCGCTGCCCGAGAGATTGTTGGCGGCCACGAAAATCTTGTCGGAGGCGAGCTTCGACGCGCCGTAGAGATTGATCGGGTTGACGGCCTTGTCGGTCGACAGCGCGACGACGCGCTTCACCCGGTTCTCAAGCGCGGCATAGACCACGTTCTCGGCACCGAGAACGTTGGTATGAATGCATTCCATCGGGTTGTATTCGGCCACCGGCACATGCTTCAGCGCCGCGGCATGGATCACGTAATCCACCTCGCGCATCGCGAGCTTGAGGCGCTGCTGGTCGCGCACATCGCCGATGAAGAAGCGCATGGCGCTGAAATTGTCGTGCGCCTGGAATTCTTGCTGCATATCGACCTGCTTCGCTTCGTCGCGCGAATAGATCGCGACGCGGCGTGGGCGATAGCGGGAGAGGAGTTCGTGCGCCAAACGACGACCGAAAGACCCGCTGCCACCCGTGATCAGGATGGAGGCGCCGTCGAGATCGATACCATTGTCGTGGAAGCGGGATGGTTTCTCTGGCATGGCGGGTCTGTTGATGATGGTCACCGTCGGATTCTCCTATGCCGGTTGATGACCGATTAACCCGCGTCCAGTTAGGAATTGGTTAAGGCAGGCTCGTCTGCCGGGCACAATCCCGGCTGACAGTTGAGACGTCCAAGCCCCGCAATACAGGCGAATTTGCCGGGTTTGGCCCATGGCAGCCCGGCAAGAATTGCTGAGACGGTATTGCCCTTGCCGCCCTTTGGACGGCCACCTCAAAAATATTGGCCAATAAATTCAGGGGCATAACCCTCTGGCACACCCCTTGCTGATGTCTGGCCGGATCAATGTGTCGGCAGGACTAAACGCCATGGATGTGAAAGCTCTCGCTCAGGCGACCCAGACCCAGCAGTCGACCCAGGTGTCGCAGGACAGCGACAACGGGACGACCGGGGACATGTTCGCCTATCTGCTCAAGCATTCTTACGGCTCGAATCTGAGCAAGCACACGCTCATGAATTCGCAGGCCCTGATCGATATGGTCGGCAACGCGCCGACCTATACGCCGCCCGTCCAGACCGCGCCGGCGGCGCCGGCCCCCGAGCAGCAGCAGTCGTCGGATGCGACGCAGCAGCAGTCGGCCAACACCGATACGACAACCACGCAGCAGGCGCCGACCCAGACGACAGCCAGCGCCGAGACCAATACCGACACCGATACCAACGCACCCCAGCAGTCGAACGCCAATACGGCGCAGGTCGCGCAGGCCCCGACGCGTGGCCGCAATTCGGGCGCTGGCAATCAGACGACGACCACCACGACCACGACGCAGGCATCGACGAACAACGGCGACGACGAAACCACCGAGGCGACGGCGGCGGTGATGGCCGCAACCGTCTATGTCGCGCCCCAGCAGCAGACGCCGATCGCGGCCATCGAAGCCGTGGCCGCCGGCAAGACCAACACGGGCCCGACGAACGCGGGCGCGCAGCAGAACACTGGTCCGGTTGCCGGTCCCACTGCCGGTCCGACGGGTCCGCAATTGGCTGCCGCCGCCCAGGACGACGAACCCTCGGATTCCACGCCGGCCTGGACCGCCAACTTCCTCAACAGCGCTGCCACCACGCCGACGATGGCGCAGCAGGCTTCGAGCCTGTCGCAGATCACCGGTTCTTCGGGCACCGCCAGCGTGTCGACGCAGACGACCACCGGCAACACCAACGCGCCGACCAGCACCGCAACCTTGGTGCCCGACGCCGTGACCGCGCTTCCGGGCTTCTTCTCGGGCAGCCAGCAGGACACTTCGACCGGCGGCGACGACAACGGCCAATCGAACAACGGGCAGGCTGACGACAATTCGCAGCTTTCCGCGATCGACCCGACCACGGAAAGCCTGGCCGAAGACATGCAGGCCCTGACCGCCATTTCGGCGCTGCTGCAGAACACGGCTTCAGCGGTGATCGGCACGCAGCAGGCCGCAGGCGCGACGGTTGCGGCCACGGCGGCCACATCGCAGGCCGCCGAAGCAGCTATGCCCAACGCGCCGAGCCAGGCGCCGACCGCCGCTCCCGCCGCCAATTCGTCGAGCTTCGTCTCGCAGCTTCAGGAAGCCGATGAGCCGGAACAGACTCAGGCGCCGAAGCAGATCCAGCTGCCCTCCGCGATCGAGCAGCTCAAGATGCAGATCGAGAAGGGTGTGGCGGCCGGTTCGTCCACCATCAAGGTCCAGCTCAACCCCGACAATATGGGCCGCGTCGATGTGAAGCTCGAAGTGCAGAACGGCACCGTGAAAGCCACCATCACCGCCGACCGCCCGGAAACGCTGGCGCTCCTCAAGAGCGATCAGCAGGGCATGGTTCAGGCGCTGCAGGATGCCGGCCTCAACGCCGACTCGAGCTCGCTGTCCTTCTATATGCGCGGCGGCGAAGGCCAGCAGCGCCAGTTCGCCCAATCGGGCCGGCAGGGCCGCAGCCAGTCGAACGGCGCCGAGGGCGTCGATTCGATTTCCAGCCTTTCCTCGACCTCGGGTGCTTCCGCCGCCAGTGCGGCGTCGAGCGCCCTCGACATTAGCGTTTGATCGGAGACCGCGGTCATGACGACCTCAGGCGTAACCTCAACCCTCGGCTCGGCCGGCAGTAGCGCCACCGCCACCGCCGCCAGCCAAACGGCGTCGTCGCAGCAGCAGCTTGCGGCGAACATGAACACCTTCCTGGAGCTGCTGACCGCGCAGTTGCAGAACCAGGATCCGTTGAACCCGATGGATACGTCGCAGTTCACGAACCAGCTGGTGTTGTTCGCCCAGGTTCAGCAGCAGATCGACATCAACCAGAATCTCGAAACGATGATGAGCAGCCAGAACGATACGGCGCTGGCATCGTCGGCCAACTATCTCGGCGAAGGCGTCACCGCCGTGTCGCAGACGCTGCCGCTGCAGAACTCGACATCGACCTTCTACTATACGACGCCCTCGAACTCGGCCAGCGTTCAGGTCGTCGTCAGCGACAGCGCGGGCAACATCGTCGACACGATGACCGGCGACGCCACCGCGGGCACGCATACGGCAACATGGAACGGCGCGCAGGTCAGCAGCAGCAGCACGGCTGCCGACGGCAACTACACCTTGTCGGTCACGTCGACCGGAACCGATGGCAGCACGACGCAGCTCGACACCGCGGTCAGCGGCACGGTCACCGCGGTTGCCGTCGACCCGACGAATAATGCGCCGATGGTCATGCTTGGATCGCTCGGCGTCGATCTCACCAACATCATCCAAATTCAGAAATCCGGTTCGACCGACACCAACACGAGCGGGATCGGGACGGCTCTCAGCAATGCTCAGAGCTCTTCGAACACGAACACAACCAACACGACTAACTGAGCGCGGGCGCAGGTTAGGATTTAGGAGGCCGAAATGAGCTTGTACGGTGCGTTGTTCTCCGGTGTGTCGGGACTCTCGTCAGAGTCCAGCGCCATGGGCGCGATCGCCGACAACATCTCGAACGTGAATACGATCGGTTACAAGGGAACCGATGTGAGCTTCGACACGCTGGTGACCCAGCAGGTGTCGTCCACGCAGTATTCCGCAGGTGGTGTCGAATCGGCCCCGCGCGCAGCCGTCAACGTGCAGGGCTTGCTGCAGGCCACCAGCTCGTCGACCGACATCGCGCTGTCGGGCCAGGGCTTCTTCATCGTCAACTCGGTGGCGGATGCCTCGACCGAGAGCGGTGAATTCGCTTATACCCGCGCCGGCTCTTTCGAACCCAACCAGCAGGGCTATCTCGAGAACACCTCGGGCTACTTCCTGCAGGGTTGGCCCCTGGTGCCCACCGACAACAGCGCCGCGGCCGCAGCCAGCGAAACCAACATCAACGGCACCACCTATATGACGGCGTACAAGAACGCCGACGGCACCTATCAGTACATCAACCAGAACATCGTCAGCCCGAGTGATCTGCAGTCGCTGAACCTGAACACGATCGGCGGCACCGCGGAGGCGACCTCCAGCATCTCGATGGGCGCCAACCTGCCGTCGGGCGACGAGATCTACAACCCGAACAACACCACCGCCGGCGGTGTCCATGACAGCAACGTGCTGGTCTATGACTCGCTGGGCGATTCGACCAATGCGGCGTTCACCTGGACCAAGCAGGCGTCCAACGCCTGGTCGCTGGCCGTGACGCCGCCCTCTGGCGCCGCGGTGGCGACGCTCTACAACAACTCGTCGGCCACGGCCGGCCCGCTGGTCTATTCGTCGCAGGGCCAGCTCGAATTCAATTCGCTGCCGCCCGACGGCTCATATTTCCAGATCAGCTCGGGCACGACCTCGGCCACCAACCCGATCATCCAGGTCCAGTTCTACAACTCGTCGCTGGGCGAAGCCGATCCGACCGCCGACACACCCACGGCCGTCAACGGTGTGGACGATGTCTCGGTTCTCGGCGTCGACCTCAACGGCATCACCGGCACCTCGGACGTGACCACCGCGATCGCCAAGGCGATCCAGACCGTCTCGAACGATCCGTATTCGATCGACACCCCCGCCGGCCCGACGCTGAACATGTCCAACGTTCTGCTGGGCGGCGTGGCCGACGGCGCCGACCGCTTCGTCGCCAACGGCAGCACGTTGCAGATCGTGCAGGAACCGGGCGCCAACGCGCTGAACATCAATGTTGCCGCGAACTCGACCACCAAACTCGGCAGCTCGATCGCGGAATCGGGCGCCAATGTCGGCACCAGCGGCCCGTCCGCCACTGACGCCGGCCAGTTCACTGTGTCCGCGATCTGGGCTGGCGGCACGACGTCGGAACCCCCCAGCTATTCGCAGCTGGTGGCCGGTTCGACCAACTTCACGATCAACACCAATAGCGGCACCGATATGCCGACCGGCTATTTCCAGGTCGGCAACGAAGCCGTGCTGTGGTCCGACATCGAAAGCGGCGCCAGCACGATCAACGTCTATGACGTCGACAACACCCAGACGCCGCCCGGCTATGCGCTGAGCTCGACCATCGCACCGGTCAGCCTGTCGACCGTGCCGAGCACCGCGGCCAGCGATCCGCTGAGCGCGGCGGAGAATCTGCAGACGGTTCTGCCCCAGCTCTCCTCGATCCCGGGCTTCTCCGGCCTCACCGTCTCGGCCATCTCGGGCACCAGCGGCGCGGCCACGACGGTCACGCTCTCCAGCTCGAAAGAGTCGGGGCAGATCTTCGCCGACGCGTCTGACGGCCTTGGCAACGGCGCCTCCGGCGAAGTGACCTGGTCCTCATCGGGCGACGATGGCGACACGTCGCAATTGCTCGGTCCGACCGGCGCCTATACGTCCGACGCGATCGGCATCACCTTCAACGGTGACGGCACGCCGTCGGCCGGCAGCAATATCGGCCTGTCGAACGCGTTGCCGGGCATCATCCCGACCTCGATGGGCATCACTTGGGCCAACGGGTCGGAAAACCAGGTGCAGGACCCGGCCCCGAATACGGCGCAGCAGTCGGCCGTCTCGCTCGACTTCGGCGATGCCAACCAGACCAACGGCATGACCCAGCTGGGTGGCGATTATAACGTCAACTTCCTGCAGCAGAACGGCGCCAAGTTCGGCAACTTCGCGGGCGTGTCGATCGGCAGCGACGGTATCGTGACCGCGCTGTTCGACAACGGTGTCCGTACCCCGGTGTACCAGATTCCGGTGGCGACCTTCGCCAACCCGGACGGAATGCAGTCGGAGAGTGGCAACGTGTTCATCGCGACCACGAACTCGGGCAGCTATACCGTCCGCCCAGCCGGGACCGGCGGGTCGGGCACGGTCGCCCAGTCGTCCTTGGAAGCCTCGACGGTCGACCTCGGTACCCAGTTCACCGACATGATCACCGTGCAGCGCGCCTATTCGGCCGCCGCCAAGGTGATCACGACCACCGACAGCATGCTGACCGACCTGATCAACATTATCCCGCAATAAGCGGGTCTTAACCCCCGGTGGAAGGGACCCCTCCCCCTATATCCCTTTCACCATGAAGCCCCGGCTCGCGAGAAAAGCGGCCGGGGCTTTGCCTTTCAATGGGTTAGAGACCTTCGGCAGATTTGCCGATCTTTGTGGCGGACGGGCCATACCGGGCAAGTTTTGCCCATCCATTAACCTCTCCTTCACGACTCAAGTCTTAGCGTCATAACGCGAAAACAACCCTGTCGGGGTCGTCCGGGCAGGTCTGTTGAGGGGGATGGCGCTGTGAACGGCTTTCTGCAGTCTCTGCGAAATCTAGGACCGATGCGCCTGACCGGCATCGCCGGCGGCGGCGTGGCCGTTCTGGCCTTTGTCATCTTCATGATGGCACGTCTGTCCTCGCCGCCGATGGAGATGCTGTACGGCAATCTCGACCTCGAAGACGCCAACCAGATCACCAAGGTCCTCGATACCGACAAGGTCGGCTATGAGCTGCGCGCCGGCGGCACCGAAATCTGGGTACCGGCCGACCAGAAGCTGAATATGCGCGTCAAATTGGCCGACCAGGCCCTGCCCGGTGGCGGCGCCGTCACCCCCGGCTATGAACTGTTCGACAAGAGCGATGTGCTGGGTTCGACCGCGTTCCTGCAGAACGTCAACCTGTTGCGCGCCATGGAAGGCGAGCTGGGCCGCACGATCCGCTCGATCCAGGGCGTCAAATCGGCCCGCGTCCACCTGGTGCTGCCGCGCCGCGAAGTCTTCACCCGCGAAGTCGAAGACCCCTCGGCCTCGATCGTGATCAAGATGGAAGGCGCGCGCCGCCTCGATAAGGGCCAGGTGCAGGCGATCCAGCATTTGGTCGCGGCCGCCGTGCCGAAGCTGAAGCCGGAACGGATTTCGATCGTCGACGACAAGGGCACGCTGCTCGCGCGCGGCTCGGAAGACGATCAGCAGGCGATGGTGGAAAACGCCGAAGACATGCGGCTCGGCACCCAGCAGCGTCTGCAGCGTGCGATCGAAGATCTGCTCGAAAAGTCGCTGGGTCCGGACAAGGTCCGCGCCGAGGTACAGGTCGATATGGACTTCGACCGCGTCGCCACAACTCAAGAGAGTTTCGATCCCGATGGCCGCGTGACGCGCTCCGAGGTCAATTCAGACGAGAACAACCAGACGCAGGACCAGGAGAACAACTCGGTCAGCGTCCAGAACAATCTGCCCGATGCCGGCGCCAACAATCCGGGCGCGCGCAGCCTGTCGAAGGAAAGCCGCACCCAGACCACGACCAACTACGAAATCTCCAAGACCACCCGCAATCAGGTCAAGGAGATGGGCGAGATCAAGCGCATCAGCGCTGCGGTCATGGTTGACGGCACTTACGGCCCGGCGGCCCAGGGCCAGACCAAGCTGACCTATAAGCCGCTCGACCAGAAGCAGCTCGACCAGATCGCCATCCTGGTGAAGTCGGCGATCGGCTTCGACACCAAGCGCGGCGACCAGATCCAGGTGTCCAATATGCAATTCATCGGGCATGACGAGCCCGATCCGGCCACCCAGGAATTCAAGCTTCTCGGCTTCGACCGCGAATTCATCGAAAAGGTCGCGTCCAATCTCGGCCTTTCGATCGTCGCCATCCTGTTCCTGCTGCTGGTCCTGCGTCCGCTGGTCAGCCGCGCCGTGGAGGCCATGGCCGCCCAGGCCGCCGAAGGCCGCCGTTTGGTCGGCGAGGCCGGTGGCCAGGGCCTGTTGACCGCTGGACCGCCGATCCCGGGCGCGGGTATGCTACCGGAAGACGTCGAGTCGGTGGACGAGCTGATCGATATCGACAAGGTGGAGGGCCGAGTGAAGGCCTCTTCGATCCGCAAGATCGGCGAGATCGTGGACAAGCACCCCGAAGAGGCGCTCTCGATCATCCGCGCCTGGATGTATCAGGAATAACGGACGGCGACGATGGCTCAACGCGTCAAAGAAGACTATCGAGGGCTAACGGGGCCGCAAAAGGCCTCGATCCTCCTGCTGTCGCTGGGCGAGGAACAGTCGTCCAAGATCTTCGGCATGATGGACGACGAGGAGATCAAGGAACTCTCCCAGACCATGGCCAATCTCGGCACGGTCGACGCCAATCTGGTGGAGCGCCTGTTCGTCGAGTTCGCCGATCAGATTTCATCGACCGGTTCACTGGTCGGTTCGTTCCAGAGCACCGAACGCCTGCTGCTCAAGACGCTGCCGAAAGACCGCGTCGATTCCATCATGGAAGAAATCCGCGGCCCCGCCGGCCGCACCATGTGGGACAAGCTGGGCAACGTCAACGAAGCGGTGCTGGCCAACTATCTCAAGAACGAATACCCGCAGACCGTGGCGGTCGTGCTGGCCAAGATCAAACCGGATCACGCGGCGCGCGTTCTTTCGCTGCTGCCCGAAAACTTCGCGATGGAAGTCATCATGCGCATGCTGCGCATGGAGGCGGTGCAGAAGGAAGTGCTCGACGGCGTCGAGCGCACGCTGCGCAACGAATTCATCACCTCGCTGGCGCGCACCGCGCGGCGCGACGCGCATGAGATGATGGCCGACATCTTCAACAGCCTCGACCGCAACGCCGAGAACCGCTTCATGGGCGCCCTCGAAGAGCGCAACCGCGAATCGGCCGAGCGCATCAAGCAGCTGATGTTCACCTTCGAGGATCTGGTCCGCATCGACATGGCCGGCATCCAGACCATCCTGCGCAGTGTCGAAAAGGACAAGCTGGCGATGGCGCTCAAGGGCGCATCGGACTCGATCAAGGACCTGTTCTTCAAGAACATGTCCGAGCGCGCCGGCAAGATGCTCAGGGAAGACATGGACGCGATGGGCCCGGTGCGTCTGCGCGACGTGGATATCGCCCAGAGTGCCGTTGTGCAGATGTCGAAGGAACTGGCCGCCAGCGGCCAGATCGTCATCGCCGAAGGCCGCGAAGAAGACGAGTTGGTGTACTAAGCGATGGCCGCCGCACCCCTCAAAAAATACATGTTCGATCTCGACTTCGGCTCGGCGGCGCCGCTTGCCGCCGAGGAACTGGCCGACACGCCGATTCCCACCGAGGACGAGATCGAGGTCGATGCGCCGCCGCCGCCCAGCTTTTCCGAATTCGACATGGAAGAGGCGCGCCGCGTCGCCCATGCCGAAGGCCACGAGGCCGGCGTTGCCGAAGCCGGCGAAGTGACGGCACGCCGTCAGGCCGAGGCGTTGTCCGCGCTGGCCGCCGGTTTCGCCAAGGTCGAGCTGGCGCAGCAGCAGGGTATCGAATCCGTCCGCCGCGACGCGGTTCAGCTGGCCGTCTCGATCGTCAAGAAGCTGCAGCCGGCGATGGCCCATCGTTATGGCATCGACGAGATCGGCGGCGTGATTCACGAATGCATGATGCAGATCGACGAGGCGCAGCGCCTGACCGTGCGCGCCCATCCCGACCTGATCGAGGGCGTGCGCACCGAAGCCGCGCGCGTGGCCGAAGAAGCCGAATTCGAAGGCAAGATCGTATACACCGCCGACCCGAAACTCGCGCTTGGCGATTGCCGCGTGGAATGGGGTAATGGCGGCGGCGACCGCGACCAGGCATTGCTGTGGTCGGAAATCGAAACCGTTATCGCGCGTGCCATCGAAGGCATGCGCAACGCGCCGGGTATTGCCCCGGCCGCGTCGTGACTTTCGCCAGGAGGCTCGTGAACCATGGCTGATCTCGAACTCACCGAATTGCAAGGCGCCGGCGCGGTTCAGGAAGAACCGGTAGACGACGGCCCGCATTCCGCCCGCGATCTGGAAGCGGTCTACGACATTCCCGTCCAGGTCTCGGCCGTGCTGGGCAAGGCCACGATGCAGGTCAATCAGCTGTTGAAGCTGGGACGCGGCGCGGTGGTCGAACTCGACCGCAAGGTCGGCGAAGCCATCGACATCTATGTGAACAACCGTCTGGTGGCGCGCGGCGAAGTGGTGGTGGTCGAAGACCGCCTGGGCGTGACCATGACGGAAATCATCAAGACCGACCGCAACTGAGATCGGTCTGACGCGGGCTAGGAGTAAGAAGAATGCAGTTGCTCATCATCGGCGCCCTCGATGGCCAGGTGGGAGCCGCCAGCCGTATCGCGCTGAACCAGGGCGCGCGCGTGATCCATGTCGACACCGTCGACAAGGCACTTGAGGCGCTGCGTTCGGGTCAGGGCGCCGATCTGGTGATGGTGGACGTGGTGTTCGACGTGCGGGCACTGGTCGATAGCCTCGCCGCCGAGCGCTTCAGCCTTCCCGTGGTGGCCTGCGGCATCGGCACCGATTCGAGCGCCGCCGTGCGCGCGATCAAGGCCGGCGCCCGCGAATACATCCCCCTGCCCCCGGAAGCCGAGCTGATCGCGGCCGTGCTGGCCGCCGTCACCGAAGAGAACCACACGATCGTCTCGCGCGACCCCGGTGTCGCCAATGTGTTGAAGATGGCCGAGCAGGTGGCCAAGAGCGATGCCAGCGTGCTGATCACCGGCGAATCGGGCACGGGCAAGGAACTGCTGGCCCGCTTCGTCCACAATAAGAGCCGCCGCAACATGAAGCGCTTCGTTGCGGTCAATTGCGCGGCGATCCCCGAGAATCTGCTCGAGTCGGAATTGTTCGGCCACGAAAAGGGCGCCTTCACCGGCGCTGTCGCCCGCCGGCTCGGCAAGTTCGAAGAGGCCCAGGGCGGCACGCTGCTGCTCGACGAAATCTCGGAGATGGATCTGCGCCTGCAGGCCAAGCTGCTGCGCGCGATTCAGGAAAAGGAAATCGACCGCCTGGGCAGCCAGCAGCCGGTGAAGGTCGATGTGCGCATCCTGGCCACCTCGAACCGCAACCTCGAAGAGGCCGTGCGCGCCGGCACCTTCCGCGAAGACCTGTATTTCCGTTTGAACGTCGTCAACCTGAAGCTGCCGCCGCTGCGCGACCGCCCGACCGATATCGATCTTCTATCCGAGCATTTCGCCAAGAAGTTCGCCGAGATGAACGCGGTGCCGGTGCGTCCGATCAATCCCGAGGCCAAGAAGGCCCTGATGGGTCACAGCTGGCGCGGCAATGTGCGCGAACTCGAAAACGCCGTGCATCGCGCGGTGCTGTTGGCCGTGGGCAGCGAGATCGGCGTCGACGCCGTGATGCTGACCGGCGCGCAGATCATGGGTGGCGATGCCGCCAGCGCCGCCGCTTCGGCCGCCGCCGCAGCTGCCGCCGGAACCAAAGGTCTGGTCGGCCGCGCCATGGCCGATGTGGAACGCGATCTGATCATCGACACGTTGCTGCATTGCCTGGGCAACCGCACCCACGCCGCGAATATTCTCGGCATCTCGATCCGCACCCTGCGCAACAAGCTGCGCCAGTACACGCAGGAAGGGTTCGGGGTGCCTTCGCCCGGCGAGGCGGAACGTCCCGCTCTTTAACCCTTAGCGTTTAGGACCGGATCGCCGTGGCCGACACCGCGCCCGCAGCAGCCAACGTCCCCGCCACGGCGAATGCCGTTCAGGCAGCTGGCGCCGCAGGCACGCCCGCGCCCGGCAGCTTCTCGGCGATGTTCGGCCAGTTCGGCGAGACCTTCGGCAAGAGCTTCAACGGCGGCAAACGCGGCGATTTGTTCTTCGCCGTCGGCATCGCCCTGATGCTGGTGGTGCTGATCCTGCCGATTCCCAAGTGGATGCTCGACATCTGCTTGGCCATATCTTTGACCTTCGCCGTGATGATCCTGATGACAGCGGTCTTCATCGAGAAGCCGCTGCAGTTCAGCTCGTTCCCGACCGTGCTGCTGATGTCGACCCTGTTGCGGCTCTCGCTCAACCTGGCCTCGACGCGCCTGATCCTGGCGCACGGCCACGAAGGCACCGGCGGCGCCGGCCATGTCATCCAAGCCTTCGCCGGCTTCGTGATGAGCGGCAACTTCGTCATCGGCATCATCGTTTTCGCCATCCTGGTGATCGTCAATTTCGTGGTCATCACCAAGGGCTCGACGCGTATCGCGGAAGTGGCGGCGCGCTTCACCTTGGACGCCATGCCCGGCAAGCAGATGGCGATCGACGCCGATCTGTCCTCGGGCCTGATCGACGAACCCTCGGCCCGTAAGCGCCGCAGCGAGCTCGAACAGGAAAGCTCGTTCTTCGGCGCCATGGACGGCGCCTCGAAATTCGTGCGCGGCGACGCGATCGCGGGCCTGCTGATCGTGGTGATCAACGTGGTCGGCGGCATGATCATCGGTATCGCGCAGCAGGGTCTGTCCTTCGCGGATGCCGCCGAGTTCTATACCAAGCTGACCGTCGGTGACGGTCTGGTCACCCAGATCCCCGCGCTGATCGTTTCGACCGCGGCCGGTCTGCTGGTCACCAAGGCGGGCCTGAACGAAGCGACCGAAAAGGCGCTGTTCTCGCAGCTGACCGGCTATCCGAAGGTTCTCGGTGTCAGCGCCTTCCTGCTGGCCTGCGTGGCGCTGCTGCCCGACATGCCCGCCGCACCCTTCCTGACCTTGGCCTTTATCACGGGCGGCGGCAGCTATTACCTCAGCCGCCGCGACCGCAAGCGCGCCGCCGCCGCCGCTGTTGTCGCCTCGAAAGCGCCGCCGGAAGCGCCCGTGGCCGAGGAGCCGATCTCGACCGCGCTGCGCATCGACAATGTGCGCCTGGAACTGGGTTATGGCCTGCTGTCGATGATCAACACGCCGCGCGGGCAACGCCTGACGGACCAGATCAAGGCGCTGCGCCGGGCGCTCGCCGGCGAGATGGGCTTCGTCATGCCCAGCGTGCGCATCCAGGACAATATGCAGCTGCCGGCCAACGCCTATGTGATCTTCGTCAAGGAAGTGGAAGCCGGCCGCGGCGATATCCGCCCGAACATGCTGATGGTGATGGACCCGCGCGGCGAAGACATCACCTTGCCCGGCGAGAAGACCAAGGAACCCACTTTTGGCCTGCCGGCGATGTGGATCGACCCGACCAACCGCGAAGAAGCGCTGTTCCGCGGCTACACCGTCGTCGATCCCTCGACCATCATCACCACCCATCTGACCGAAGTGATCAAGGAACAGATGGCCGAGCTTCTATCCTATGCCGAGACACAAAAGCTGCTCGATGAAATGGACAAGGAAAGCCAGAAGCTGGTGGCCGATCTGGTGCCGTCGCAATACACGCTGGGCGGCATCCAGCGCGTGCTGCAAAACCTGCTGGCCGAGCGCATTTCGGTGCGCGACCTGCCGACCATTCTCGAAGGCGTTGCCGAGGCCGTCGGCCATTCGCGCAATGTCATGGTCATCACCGAGCATGTGCGCACCCGTTTGGCGCGCCAGATCAGCGACTCCCATACCGGCCCGCAGGGCTTCATCCCGCTGGTCTCGCTCTCGCCGGAGTGGGAACAGGGCTTCATCGATTCGCTGCAGGGTTCGGGCGAAGAGCGTCAGCTGGTCATGGCGCCCAGCCGCATGCAGGAATTCATCACCAAGGTCCGCCAGGTCTTCGAACGCTTCGCGATGCAGGGCGAGACGCCGGTTCTGCTCACCAGCCCGACCGTGCGGCCCTATGTCCGCTCGATCATCGAGCGCTTCCGCCCGATCACGGTGGTGATGTCGCAATCCGAGGTGCATCCCAAGGTCAAGATCAAGACCTTGGGCTCGATCTAAGGCGGCCGAGCGATGCGCCTCAAATCCTTCATAGCGCCCAGCATGGCCGAAGCCATGCAGCTGGTGCGCCGCGAGTTGGGCGATGATGCGATCATCGTTTCGACCCAGCGCGCCGCCGGCGGCAAGGGCGTGCGCATCACCGCGGCCCTCGAGCCGACCGATGTCGATGACGAGATCAGCGAGATCCTGGCCGATGCCGATCACGTTCCCGCCGCCGAGGTGGTGCGCGAAGCGCTGACCGATCATGGTGTGCCGCCGCGTTTGGTCGAGCGGCTGATCAGCATGGTGCGCAATTCCGGGATCGACGATCCGAGCCTGGCCTGCGCCGCCGCGCTGGAATCCGGTTTCGCTTTCGCGCCCCTGCCCGACCAGGTGGCGCCGCGCCCCTTCATGCTGGTGGGGCCGCATGGTGTCGGCAAGTCGATGGCGGTCGCGAAACTCGCGGCGCGATCGGCGCTGAAGAATCGCCGTGTGGCCGTCATCACCTGTGACAATTTGCGGGCGGGCGCGACCGAACAGCTGTCGGCCTTCACCCGCATTCTCGAATTGGAACTGGTCACCGCGCGTGGGCCGCAAAGCCTGCGCCGTGCCGTCGAAGTGGCCGCGTCACGTCACGACATCGTCTTTATCGACAGCCCTGGCCTCAATCCGTTCAAGACCAGCGATATGGAATATCTGGCGGCGCTGATCGAGGCCGCCAATGTCGAACCGATTCTGGTGCTGGCCGCGGGCGGCGATCCGCAGGAAGCCGCCGAGATCGGCGAAGTGTTCGGCGCGGCCGGCGCGACGCGCCTGCTCGCGACACGGCTAGATACGACACGCCGCCTCGGCGCTATTATGGCCGCCGCCGATGCCGGCCCGCTGATGTTTTGCGATGTCAGCGCCACGCCGCATGTGGTCAACGGAATCACGCCCATCAGTGCCGGAACCATGTCCTATATGATCCTGCCGCAAAACGCGCCCACACCCGATGCCCTGCCGCTCAACGAGGCGCGCTCATGAACACTCCCATTCCGCAGATGGCGCCGCGCCCTGGCCAGCGGCCGAAGGGGCGCAACGTGATCGCGGTCGCCTCGGGCAAAGGCGGCGTCGGCAAGACCTGGTTCTCGATCACGCTGACTCACGCGCTCGCCCGCGCCGGACAGCGCACCCTGTTGTTCGACGGCGATATCGGCCTGGCCAATGTCGACATCCAGCTCGGCCTGATGCCCAAGCACGATCTCGGCAGCGTGGTGGCCGGACGGCTGACGCTCAACCAGGCGGCAACCAATTTCCCCGAAGGCGGTTTCGATGTGATCGCCGGCCGTTCGGGCTCGGGCACACTGGCCAATATCCCGCTCTCGCGTTTGCAATTGCTCGGCGACGATCTTGCTTTGCTCGCCATGGCCTATGACCGCGTGGTGCTCGATCTCGGCGCGGGTGTCGAGAAGACGGTGCGCGCGCTGGCCGGCAGCGCCGGGATGATCCTGGTGGTCACCACCGACGAGCCGACCTCGCTGACCGACGCCTATGCCTTCATCAAGGTCACGCATATGGAACGGCCCGACGCCGATATGCGCGTGGTGGTCAACATGGCCAATTCGACCCGCGAAGGCGAGCGCATCTACAACACGCTGCTGAAGGCCTGCGAGGGCTTCCTGCGCATGTCGCCGCCGCTGGCCGGCGTGATCCGCCGCGATCTCAAGGTGCGCGAAGCGATCCGCAACCAATCGCCGCTTCTGACCCGCTCGCCCAATACCGAGGCGGCGGTGGATGTCGAAGCCATCGTGGAGCGCCTGCTCCGCAGCCGATGACGACGATCCCGCCTACCCAGCAGCCTGTGTCCTCGCTCGCGGCGGGTGCGCAGGCGCCGGTGACGGCGACGCCGGTCGCGGAGGTTCCGGCGCAGATCGCGACCCTTCCGCCCAATACCGTAATTGATGCGACCGTGGCCGCGACGGCGCAGCAAGCCGCGGCCCAGGCGCAGGCGCGCGCCGTGGTGCAACTGGTCACGTCGCTCGGCACCTTGACCGTGCGCCTGCCGATGCCGGTGCCACCCAACGCGACCGTGAAGCTGCAGGTGCTGGGCAGCGGCGCCAACATGCAGTTGCGCGTGGTCGCGCTCAACGGCCAGCCGCTTCCGGGCGCGGGCCTTGCTCCGACGTTGGGCGAGATCAATCCGCTGTCCTTGCCGCCGCTGACCGGGTCCTTGACCGGCACGCTGACGGGAAATGGGTTGGCGACACCCGCGATCACCAACCCATTAAACACGCAGCCCACCGGCACGCCCGCGCCGGCGGGCGCAGCCAATGGCGAGATGCTGCCGATGCCCGCCGCCGATAGCGGCCTGCAGGCCACCGTGGTGTTCGGCACCGACAGCGCGATTCCCAACGGCACGCAGATGACCGTGCGGCTGCTCGACATCGTGCCGCCGGGTGCGACGCTGCCGCCATTGCCCGGTGCGGAACCGGGCGTCGAACCGGCGCTGCCATCGGGAATTCCCGCCCGCGTGCCGCCGCTGCCGGGCCTGCCCGCGGCCCCCGGCACGGCGTCATCGTCCGACGACGTGACGACAACGACATCGGCCAACGGCTCGGCCGCGGCGATCGCGGTCGATGCGTCATCGCCATCGGAAACGGCTACATCATCGCCGGCGAATGGCGCAGCGAACGCGCCATCGGCCGCGACGGTGACGATCGATGCGAGTGCGCCCGCCACGCTGACGACCGTGCCGGCGACCTTGCCCGGCGTCGTGGCACCCAACAGTCTCGGCGGCTTGCCGCTGGTGCAGACGCCGATCGGGCTGGTCAGTTTGAGCGGCGGCCCCGATTTGCAGCCGGGCAGCCAAGTGACATTGCAGACCGTGGGTCAGCCGTCGCCGCCCCCGCCCGCCATCTCCGCCCCCGCGAACCAGCCGGCCCAGCAGAGCGGCTGGTCGAATTTCGGTGAGACGATGGCGGTGCTGCAGAAGGTCGATCCGCAGGCCGCGCAAGTGCTGGTGCAGCGGCTTCCCGATATCGACAGCCCGCAATTCGTCAGCAACCTCGTGACCTGGGCCGCGGCGGCGCAGACCGGTGATGTGCGCGCGTGGCTGGGGGAACGCCCGGTGAAGGCGCTCGAAAAAGCCGGCCGCGCCGATCTGATCGACAAACTCGAAGACGATATCGACGGCATGCGCGACAACACGGTGCGCCTGCCCCAGCTGGGCAACGACTGGCAGGCGCTCGTGCTGCCCCTGTTCTTCGGCCAGCGCGTCGAGCGCGTGCGGCTGATGATGCGCCGCGCCAAGGGCGGCGAGGACGGACTCAAAAACGGAAGCGATGAGGAAGGCCTGCGCTTCCTGCTCGATGTGGATATGAGCCAGCTGGGGGCGCTGCAATTCGACGGGCTGGTCAAGCGCCAGACCAAGCATTTCGATCTGATCATCAGGAGCCGCCTCGAACTGCCCGACAAGGTTCAGCGCGACATCAACACCATCTTCACGCGCTCGCTGGACGGGTTCGGCATGACCGGCGGCGCCGTGTTCAAACAGACGGTCGCCTTCATCGAACCGCTGCCGATCCAAACCGCGTATGCGGGGCTCACAATCTGACGTGCCACGATCGGTTTGCGTCCCGTCACTGGGATTTGTTGTGACAATCGGGCATGCTGCGCCCGCATGAGGGTTTGACGGCACGGGTTTTGCTCCTTTTTAGTGAGGGGCTAGCCGTCCCGGGCTGATCGGGGTGCGGATAAGCATGCCTGACGATAAAGTTTATCTACCGTCCGACCCCCAGGGGCTTTACGCCGTCCTGGGTGTGGGCCCGCTTGCCGATGCGGTGGAAATTCGTGCGGCCTTCCGCAAGAAGGTCAAACTGGTGCATCCGGACTTCAACCCGGCCGAGGACGCGCCCCTGCGATTCCAATCGCTTACCAATGCGTATCGCATCCTGCGCGATCCCTCGATGCGCACCCGTTACGACACCGGCGCGATCGCCCTGGCCCCGCTCAGCACCATCGATTTCGAGGATGACGAGCCCGATCCGCTGCCTTGTTCCCGCTGCGGCAAGGTGACGGCACAGCCCCGCTACCTGGTCTTCTACCGGGTAAAATCGTTCCTATGGCGGGCCCGGCGCACCTCCATACGCGGCATTTTTTGCCGGGATTGCGCCGACCGGACCGTGATCAAAGCCTCGACCCTGACCTGGCTGCAGGGGTGGTGGGCGATCGACGGGCCATGGCGGACCGTCCAGGCCCTGTGGACCAATCTCAAAGGCGGCGAACGGCCGCAATCCGAAAATCTGCGGGTGATCCTGCATCAGGCCCGCGCCTTCCTCAGCCTGGGCGAGACCGATATCGCCTGGTCGTTGGCGGCCCAAGCCGATCCCTTCGCCAGCAACGCCCATGACCGGGCGCATATCCGCGAGATTCGCGACGAGGCGGGAACGCCGACGCGCCGCCTGCGTGACCGCTGGTCGCCCTGGAACGGCGCCGCTGTGGTTCAGGCCCTGCCTTTGGCGGCGATGCTGTTGGCGATTGGGGTGGCCGCCGCCGTGCCTCTGCTGCAAAGCCAGACCGACGATGTCAGCGCCGGGATCACCGTGCGCCTGCCCAAAGCCGGCGAGGTGCGGCATGTGGCGGTGGAATTGCTGAAACTGCGCCAGGGCGCGTCGGTCGAGGCGCCGGTGCTGGAAATCCTGGATCGGTTCACCACGGTCAAAGTGGTCGATACGGCCCCAGGCGGCGAATGGACGCGGGTGACGATTCCGAGCGGCGTCAGCGGCTTCGTTCCCGCGCGCTATCTGTTCGCCGGCGCCGGCGACGAGCCGAAACGCCGCTGGTGCGACAGCAACCGCGGCGAGCCGCCCAAGAGCGGCGATGTGCTGCTGCGCCGCACGGGGGGCAACCATCGCGCCACCATCACCAACGACACGGGCGCCGACGCCATCGTCCGGCTGAAGACCAGCGGCGGCCAGACCCTGCTCGCCCTTTACATTGCCGCCGGACAGGATGCGATTCTGGCCGGCATCCCCGACGGGAATTTCCGGCTGACCTTTGCGACGGGCAGCGGCTATAGCCGGGCCTGCGCCGTATTTCTTGAGAATATGCAGAGCTTTATTTTCGACGCGCCGCAGATTTTCGTATCGGGCAGCCGCGCCAATGCGGCGACTATGCGACTCCCCGCGCCCGGCGATGAGACCGTGCTGGTCCAGCCTTACGCGGCCGAACAATTCGTCGACTAGAATTCAATCTACGGCGCGGCGGGCAGCCACTTTAGGGCGTAGCGCAACTCAATAGCGAGTTGTGGTTTACACCTACTATTTCAACTATTGTGCGGGCAGGCGCCGGATCGCACTATTGCATCATCTATTCATGATGCGTTTAGGGTGTCGCCATCTTAGCCCTTGTCGACTCGCGTACGCTTCTTCTTGTCTTGAGCGTCGGCAATATTGTGCTGGCGCTGCTGCTGTTCGCATTCGACCAATCCAATGGGCAATCCAATGGGCTGACGCGGTCGGGGCGCATCTGGGCCATCGCCAAATTGCTTGAGGGGCTCGGCTTCTTCGGCCTGGGCCTGCGCGGCGAAATACCCGACTGGATTTCGATTCCGATCGGCAACGCGCTTCTGTTCGGTGGCTTCGCGACCGAATTCTTCACCGCCCATGTCTATCTGCGCCTGAGCCGCATGTGGTATGCGGTCCTGGTCCTCGCTGCCGCGCTGATCGCCGTTTTTCTGGCCGGCTATGCGATCGGCCTTCCCGAGACTGACCGCATCGCGCTCTTCGCCGCGATGTCGGTGATCATCTTCGGCGCCACCGGCATCGCGCATCTGACCCGTTGGAACAGCGCCACCATCCTCGGCCGCGTCTTCGGCCTGAGCTATGTGCTGATGGGCGTGATCGGGATCGTCCGCACCGTCGCGGCCGCGATGGGACCGGGCTTCACCTTGATGTCGAACGCACCGCCGCAGACGATCACCTTCGGCCCGCTGGCGTTGTTCATGCTGTTCAACGGATTCAGCTTCCTGCTGCTGGCGCAGGAAGACACCGGCCGCAAGCTGATGCGCAATCGCGAGCGGCTGACCCAGGCGCGACGCATCGCCAAGATCGCCAGCGTGGAAATGGACCTGACGACAGGATTACCGGTGTGGAGCAGCGGCCTGCCCGAATTGCTGGGCTTCGCATCCGACCAGACGCCGCCCGACTGGGAAAGCTTTCGCGCGCGCATCCATCCCGAAGACCGCCCCAAGGTCGACGACTCGGTCGTCGCCAGCCAGCGCGGCAGGGCGCTCGAGCCCGACGAGTACCGCATTCTCGGCGGCGACGGACAATGGCGCTGGGTACGACGCGAAGCGGAGCTGCTGCCCAGCCGCGGCGACGTGCCTTCCACCATTCTGGTGACGCTGCAGGACATCACCGATCGCGTGCGCATGGAAGACGAGTTGCGTCAGGGCTATGCGAGCCTGCAGCGCGCCCAGCGCATGGGCAAGATGGGCAGCGTCGATGTCGACCTCGAGACGATGAAGGTCAGGTGGTCCGACGAGCTCTACAGCATCTATGGCCGCGATCCCAAGGACGGGCCCGCCGATCTCGACACGTTCCTGCAGATGATCCATCCCGACGATCGCCACCTTGTCGGATCGATTCGCGATCAATACACGCGCGACTTGCGTGGTGCGCCGGACGGCACCGCCACCGAGTTCCGCATCGTCCGGTCCGATGGTGCGGTGCGCTGGATTCACCGCGAAGTGCAGCAGGTGCGCGACGATCACGGCCGCCCGGTCGCTTTGGTCACGGTGGAGCAGGACGTCACCGCGCGTGTGGAGATGGAAGACGAGCTGCGGCACAGCACCGAGCGCCTGGTTCTGGCGCAGCGCACCGGCCGGATCGGCAGCGCCGAGATCGATTTGCAGGCTGGACGAACCACGCGCTCGGCCGAATATCTTCGGCTGCTCGGGATCGACCCTGCCAAAGGGTCGTGCAGCGCCGAGGATGTTCTCGAAGCCTTCCACCCCGATGACCGCGAGAAGGTCGGTGAGGGCATGCGCAAGGCCGCGCTGGGCCAGGACGTGCCGCCGGTGGATTTGCGCATCCTCCGTCACGACGGCGCGATCGCTTGGGTGAAGCGGCATCAGCAATTCGTCGCCGACGCTGCCGGCAAGCAGCGCCTTGTCATCGTCACGCTGCAGGACATCACCGAGCGTGTGCGGATCGAAGACGAATTGCGCCGCAGCAGCGAGCGCCTGGTTCTGGCGCAGCGGACCGGCCGGATCGGCAGCGCCGAGATCGATTTGCGGACCGGATTGGGAATCCGCTCAGATGAATTCTACCGGGTCCTCGGCTTGGATCCGGCCGCGGCGCGCGCCGATGACCGCGATGTCTTCATCGAGACGCTTCATCCCGACGACCGCGACAAGTTGCGCATCGTCATCGAGAAGACCGCGCGTGGCGAACACGTGCCGCCGATCGATCTGCGCGTGATCCGCGAAGATGGAAAGATCGTCTGGGTCCGGCGGCATCATGACTTCATCGTCGGCGCGAGCGGTGCGCGCGAATCCGCCATCATCACGATCCAGGACATCACCGACCAGAAGATGCTCGAACAGGCCAAGGACGAATTCGTCTCGACGGTCAGCCACGAACTGCGCACGCCCCTGACCTCGATCCGCGGCGCCCTGGCTTTGGTGACGGCGACGATGACCGTGGATGTGCCGGAGAAGGTGCGCCATCTGATCGACGTTGCCAGCCGCAACAGCGAACGCCTGTCGCGCCTGGTGGACGATCTTCTCGACGTGCAGCGGATCGCTGCCGGGCGGATGATCTATCACATCGCCGACGTCAATCTTTTGCCGCTGGTGGAAGATGCGATCGAAGCCAACCGGCCGCTGGGCGCCAAACACGGCATCGAGCTCCGTCTGGTGGACACGCTGCCGGGCGTGCGCGTGCGCGCCGATGCCGAACGGTTGATGCAGGTGATGGCCAATCTTCTGTCGAATGCGGTCAAGTTCTCGAAGGCGGGTCAGGTCGTCGAAGTCTCGATGCAGCGGCGCTCGCCTTGGGTGCGCATCACCGTGGAAGATCACGGCGAGGGCATTCCCTCGGCCTTCCACAACAAGATGTTCAAGCCGTTCTCGCAATCGGATTCGAGCGACACGCGGCGCAAAGGCGGATCGGGCCTGGGCCTCAGCATCGTCGAGGCGATCGTCACCCATCACCAGGGCCATATCTCGTTCGAAACCGAGATGGGCCAAGGCACCCGCTTTCACATCGATCTCAAAGAACTCGACAGCGGCGCCAACGACGCCAGTGCTGCAGCCTAAGCCGCCTACTTGTCGTCGTACGGATTGTCGCGCTTGCGCAGGCCGATGCGAATCGGCACGCCCGGCAGATCGAAGGCTTCGCGCAGGCTGTTCACCAGATAACGCGCATAGGATTCGGGCAGCGCATCGGCGCGCTGGCTGAAGAAGGCGAAGGTCGGCGGGCGCGCCTTCACCTGCGTGCCGTAGCGCAGTTTGATGCGCGTTCCGCCCTTGGCCACCGGGGGTGGATTGCGCGACACCGCCTCTTCCAGCCAGCGATTGAGCGCCGAGGTCGGAATACGCCGGTTCCAGGCTTCGTAAGCTTTGCGCACCGCCTTCATCAGCTTTTCGGTGCCGGTGCCTTCGAGCGCCGACATCGTCACGGTCGGCACACCCTTGGCCTGGGCCAGCGCGGCTTCGAGACGGTCATTGAGGCGCTGCAGCGCCGCGCCGCGATTCTCGACCGCGTCCCATTTGTTGATCGCGATCACCAGCGCGCGGCCTTCCTCGAGTGTGAGATCGGCCACCGCCAGATCCTGCTTGTCGAGGATCGCATCGGCAGCGAGCACCAGGATCACCACATTCGCCATGCGGATCGCATCGATCGTGTCCGACGCCGCCAGTTTCTCGACCGCGTCGGAGATGCGCGCCTTGCGCCGCAGCCCGGCGGTGTCGACCAGAACCATCGGCTGGCCGCGATGATCCCAGGACGAGGCGATCGCATCGCGCGTGATGCCGGCTTCGGGCCCGGTGAGCATGCGCTCTTCGCCGAGCAGGCGATTCACCAGGGTCGACTTGCCGACATTGGGCCGGCCGACGATGGCGATGCGGATCGGCTTGCCGGCTTCGGCCTCGTCTTCGGCACTCGCGGCGTTTTCGCCCTCGCCCTCCGGCACGATGATCTCGTCGTCGTCGCCGTAATCATCTTCGGCAGCTTCGGCCTTGGGCGCGAAAGGCAGCAGCGCCTCGTAGAGTGCGTCGAGCCCTTGGCCATGGGCCGCGGAGAACGCCTGCGGATCGCCGAGCCCCAGGCGATAGGCTTCGAGCAGGCCGGCTTCGGCGGCCTTACCCTCGCATTTGTTGGCGAGCAGGATCACCGGGCGCGAACTCTTGCGCAGATGGCGCGCGAAGGCTTCGTCATCGGGCGTGATGCCGGCACGCGCATCGACCAGAAACAGAATCACATCGGCGGCTTTGACGGCAAGCTCGGTTTGCGCGCGCATCCGGCCTTGCAGCGTGTCGGGCGCGGCATCTTCGACACCGGCGGTGTCGACGACGGTGAATTCGAGATCGGCGATCGAGCCTTGCCCCTCGCGCCGGTCGCGCGTTACCCCGGGCCGGTCATGGACCAGCGCGACGCCGCGACCAACGAGACGGTTGAATAGGGTGGACTTGCCCACATTGGGGCGCCCGACGATGGCGACGGTGAATGTCACTAAAAATATCCTTCGAGGCTCGCATTAGCTCGCACCTCAGGATGAGGGTTGCTCCTCATGGTGAGGTGCTTTGCGAAGCAAAGCCTCGAACCATCAGCGATAGGCGACCAATTCGCCGTCGTCGGTGATGATCAACAGCGTCTTGTCCGCAACGATCGGCGCGATCGTGGTGCTGCCCGGCAAATCGATCTCGCCCAGGATCTTGCCCGTATAGGGCGAAACCGACACGGCCTTACCTTGCGACGAGGTCAGGATCAAGCGGTCGGACGCCAGCACCGGACCGGCCCAGACGATGCGGCCGCTCTTGTCGTCGGGATCGTCCCACCGGTCGAGCTGCGTCACCCATATGACCTGGCCGGTCGAGGCGCGGAAACAGACGACCGACGGCGTATTGGTGACCACGAACAGATAATCGCCGGCGACCCACGGCGTCTCGATCGAGCCGACACTGTGATCCCAAAGGCGCCGTCCGGTGGCCAGATCGATGGCGGCCAGGATATCGCTGTTGCTGGCGGCGAAAACGCGCCCGTGGTCCACGACCGGCAGACCGCGGATATCGGTCAGGGTCGAAATCTCATTGGTGCGCTTGAGCACGTTGAGCGTATCGCTCCACAGCTGCGCGCCGTTTTCGATGCGCAGCGCGAAGACCTCGCCCGAGCTGTAGGGGGCGATGACGGTATTGCCGTCCACCGCGGGGCTGGTGCCGCCCATCAGCAGCGTCTCTTCTTCAATGCCGCTGTGAGTCCACAGCAACCGGCCATCGTCCTCGGCCAGGGCGATCGTCGTGTTGATCACGGTCGTCATCAGCAGACGGCCCCCGCGTGCGGTCGGCGCGCCGCGCACCGGCGCCGGCAACGGCTTGCGCCATTTGATCGCGCCGGTCTTCGGGTCGAGGGAGACGATTTCGCTGAAACTGGTGGTGGCGAACAGCGCGCCGTGATCGTAGGAGAGACCGCCGCCATAGCTGCCTTCGTCGGCGTCCTTCACGTCGAGATCGACATGCCAGAGCCGGTCGCCGTTCTTCAGATCGAAGGCCGAAACATTCGACTCGGCGTCCATCGCGAACACATGACCGGCGGCCACGATCGGCTGGGTGAAGAAGGCGCGGCGCTTGTCGCTGCCATCACCCACATCCGCCGACCACGCCTTGTGCAGATCATTGCCCAGCGCCAGGTGATACATCGCATGCGGCGCGAAGCCACCGGACTGCGGCCAAATCGGCACCACCTCGGGCGGCGGCAGGGCAACCTTGGTCGCCTGGGGATCGGCTGTCAGGCCCGTCTCTTCGGGAATGATATCGACGCGCGTGCCGGGCAACGGCTTGGGCGCATTCGAGCCGAACCAGCTGTCTTCGTCGCCGCAAGACGCGAGCAACACGCAGGCAAGCAGCACCGCGGGCAGACGCAAATCGCGCAGAGTTGACATCATCACTTCTTGTCCTGGGTCTTGCTGGCGGCGGCAGGTGCAGCAGGTGCGGCGGCCGCGGGCGCGGCCGGGCTCGCAGCCGCCGCAGCGGCAGAGCCCCCAACAGGTGGTCCAATGGCCACGATCATCTCGGCGGCGCGGGCGCGGATGCCTTGCGGCGCCTGGGCGTCGTCGGCCAATTGCTTGAAGAGTTCGATGGCGTGTTTGTCGTCGCCTTTCTTATGAGCGAACAGCGCCGTCAGCTCGTTTGCCTCGTAGTACCAAGGATTGCCCGAGGTCGCCAAAGCGCCGATCTTGGCTTCGACCGCCGCGGTATCCCCCCCCTTATCGGGCGTGGCGTTGAGTGCGATCAGCCCCTCTTTCAAAGTGGCCAGGTCGCGGAACAATTGCGGGACGCTGGCGGCCGACAGCTGGTCATAGGCCGCCATTGCGCCTTTGACATCGCCGCCCTGGGCCAGCGCATCGGCCCGGCGCATGCCGGCGAGGACCGCGAAGCCCTTGCTGTCGCTCGTTTCGATCTTGGCGAACGCCGCTTCGGCGTCCTTGGTCTTGCCGGCCTCTTGCAGGGCCAGGGCGGCGCCGTAGCTCTCGGCCGCCTCGGAGCGCTTGCGCGCCTGCCAGCTCTGCCAGGCCTGGTAGCCGGCAACCACGATCACCACCGCGATGGCCGCGGAAATAACCCAGCTTCCGTAACGTTTCCAAAGCCTTACGTACTGTTCATGGCGGAGATCGTCATCGACCTCCTGAATCAACAGATCGCCGGTGCGGTCTTCGTCACTGGCGTTAGCCATTTTCCCTCACAATCCGCTACATGCCTGAACCCGGAAAGGGGGCGGCCCGGAAGGCGGCCACCATAGCGCCCGGAATAGGCTAAAGCAATTGGCCGAAAATGGGCTTTTTAGGCCGATTTTCCATCCTTTTTTTATGGCAGACCGCGCCTTCACGTTGTAGCGGCCGGGAGTCTTGGCTATACTCGGTCCCGACAGAATGTCGCCTGCGGAGACCAGAAATGTCCCGTCTGTTTGTTATCGGGGCCCTGTTGCTTGCCGTTTCGGCATGCGGCGAGGGACGAGCTCTTAAAGACGATCCGGCCTACCATTTGTACCAGATCGGCGGTGCCGTTCTGGGGCTGGATTTGCTTAGCCTCATGAGTACTGGGAAAACCTTGGACGACCAGTTCATCGGTGCAGCCACCGATCAGGACTGTTCGGTCGTTCGGGCGTCGAAGGGCGGGCCGTATTGCGTGGCGCTGGCGACCCCCGTGGCGATGGTGACTCTGACCACCTATTGCTACCGGACGCTGTCGGGCCGGGCGAGTTGCTTCACCGAACCGGTGCCGGGCGATGAAGCCGGCTATATCGGCAGCCGGACGGATTTGGTTCCAGCGCCCTGACCGCGTAAACGAAACGATCATCGGCCCTGCTTCGGCCGCTCTGGACGCAACTATGGACTCTGGGCCGGGGCGGACCATATAAACCGCCCATGACTGCGGTATTTTCTCAGACAAGTGGTAAGGGCCAAGTAGCCCCTGCGGGCCGCCCGTTCCTCAAGATGCACGGGCTGGGCAACGATTTCGTTGTCCTGGACGCGCGCCAGCGCGCCATTCCCCTGCCCGAAGCGACCGTGCGCGCGATTGCCGATCGCCACACCGGGGTCGGCTTCGACGAGATGCTGATCATCGAAGCGGCGCGCGATCCGCAGGCCGAGTTCTATATGGGCATCCGCAATGCCGATGGCAGCGAGGCCGAGGCCTGCGGCAATGGCGCGCGCTGCGTTGCCTGGCTGCTGATGCAGGAACGCGGCACCAACCATATCGTGCTGGAAACGCGCGGCGGGTTGATCGAGGCCCAGATCGAGAGCGACGGCCGCGTCACCGTTGACATGGGACCGGCGCGCACCGATTGGCGCGAAATCCCGTTGAGTGCGCCGATCGACACGCTGCATCTGCCGATCACCGAAGGACCGCTGACCGATCCCGTCGGCGTATCGATGGGCAACCCGCATGCCGTCTTCTTCGTGCCCGATGCCGAGGCGATCGACCTGCCGGCCCTGGGCCCGGGGCTCGAACATCACAAACTATTCCCGCAGCGCGCCAATATCGAAGTGGTCAGCATCCTTTCGCCCACCCAGATCCGCATGCGCGTCTGGGAACGCGGCGCCGGCATCACGCGGGCCTGCGGCAGCGGCGCTTGCGCCGTTCTCGTGGCGGCGGTGCGCCGAGGACTGACGGGACGCAAGGCCGAGATCGTTCTCGACGGCGGTCCGCTCTCGATCCAGTGGCGCGAAGACGGTCATGTGCTGATGACCGGCCCGGTGACCCTGGCCTTCGCCGGCACGCTCGATCCCGCGCTTTTGCCGTGACCGCACGCGATCCTGAGATCGTGACCTTCGGCTGCCGCCTCAACACCTATGAATCCGAGGTGATGAAGGGCCATGCGCGCGCGGCGGGGCTCAGCGATACGGTGATCGTCAACACCTGCGCCGTGACCAACGAAGCCGAGCGCCAGGCGCGCCAAGCGATCCGCCGCCTGCGCCGCGAACGGCCCGAGGCGCGCATCGTCGTCACCGGCTGCGCCGCGCAGATCGATCCGGCACGCTTCGCCGCGATGCCCGAAGTCGATCAGGTGATCGGCAATGCCGAGAAAATGGACGCAGCGACGTGGCGCGCCGAGGGTGCGGAACGGGTGCGCGTGGGGGATATCGCTGCGCAGACGAGTTACCCCCCAACCTCACCTTCCCCCTCAAGGGGGGAAGGGATTCCGATTTTTGGCGAAAGCTTTTTCCCTCCCCCCTCCGAGGGGGAGGGCCAGGGTGGGGGGGTACCAGCACAGAGTGACCGCGCCCGCGCCTTCGTCGAAGTGCAGCAGGGCTGCGACCATCGCTGCACCTTCTGCATCATCCCGCAAGGCCGCGGCCCGAGCCGCAGCGTGCCGGTGGGCGGCGTGGTCGAGCGCGTGCGCTCGCTGGTGACGAGTGGGTTCCGCGAAGTGGTGCTGACCGGCGTCGATCTCACGGCCTATGGCGGCGATCTGCCGGGCAAGCCGGGGCTGGGTGCTCTCGCGCGCCGCCTCTTGAATCTCGTGCCCGAACTCGAACGCCTGCGTTTGTCATCGCTCGATCCGGTCGAGGTCGATGATGAGCTGGTGGCACTGTTCGCCGGCGAGCGCCGGTTGATGCCGCATGTGCATCTGTCGGTGCAGGCGGGTGACGATGCCGTGCTCAAGCGCATGGCGCGGCGGCATCGCCGCGACGATGTGATCGCGCTGGCGCAGCGTCTGCGCGCCGCGCGGCCGGGGCTGGCGATCGGTGCCGATATCATCGTCGGCTTCCCCGGCGAGACGGAGGAAGGCTTCGCCAACTCGCTCGCGCTGGTCGACGAAGCGGGGCTCACGCATCTCCACGTCTTCCCCTATTCGCCGCGTCCCGGCACGCCGGCTGCGAAGTGGAAGCCCGTCGCTGGCCCCGAAATTCGTCGTCGCGCGGCTGCGCTGCGTGCCAAAGGCGAGGACGCGTTGGCCGCTTATGCGATGACACGCATCGGTGCCGATGCCGCCGTGCTGGTCGAGAAAGACGGCGTTGGCCGCTGCGAACATTATCTGCCGGTGCGATTCGCTATGCCTGCCACGACCGGATCGGTGGTGGCGCTGCGCATCACCGGCACCGAGGGCGCGACACTCCAGGGCGAGTTGGCGGCGTGAGCGATAAACCAGGGTGGTTCGGACGCCTGCGCCAAGGGCTCAAGCGCTCCTCGGCGCGGCTGGGCCAGGGCATCGGCGATCTGTTCGCGGCAGGCAAGCGCGTCGACGCCGAATCGCTGGCCGGTCTCGAAGATTTGCTGATCACCGCCGATCTCGGCACCGCCGCCGCTGCGCGCCTGACCGAACTGCTGCGCGCCCAACGCTTCGAAGGCCAGGACACGGTCGAGGCAGTGAAAGCGGCGCTGGCCGAATCGATCACCGCCACCTTGGCGCCCGTCGCGCAGCCGCTGGTGCCCGATCCGGGCAAGAAGCCGTTTGTGGTGCTGGTGGTCGGCGTCAACGGTTCGGGCAAGACCACATCGATCGGCAAACTGGCCAAGCATTTCCGCGACGACGGCAAGAGCGTGACCCTGGTGGCCGGCGACACGTTCCGCGCCGCCGCGGTCGAGCAGCTGAAGATTTGGGGCGAGCGCACCAAATCGCCGGTGGTGGCGCGCGAACAAGGCGCCGACGCCGCCGGGCTGGCCTTCGATGCAATGGCCGAAGCGAAGGCGCGCGGCGACGATCTGTTGTTGATCGATACCGCCGGCCGCTTGCAGAACAAGGCCGATCTGATGGCCGAACTGACCAAGATGGTGCGCGTGATCAAGCGCCAGGATGAAACCGCGCCGCATGAGGTGCTGCTGGTGCTCGATGCCACCGTGGGCCAGAACGCCCACAGCCAGGTCGAGACCTTCAAGCAGCTCGTTGCCGTGACCGGCCTCGCCGTCACCAAGCTCGACGGCACCGCCAAGGGCGGCGTGCTGGTCGCGCTGGCCGAGCGCTTCAACCTGCCGGTGCGCTTCATCGGCATCGGCGAAGGAGTCGACGACCTGCGCCCCTTCGAAGCCGATGCCTTTGCGCGTGGGCTGCTGGGAATCGATTAGAAGCCGCTTCGATAGCCCACGAACAAGCCAACGTCACAGTCCGTCACCCCCGCGCAGGCGGGGGTCCAGTCCGCGAGCGATAGCGAGCATATGACTCACTAAAGAAGGCGCTTCGCGCGAATCTCTCCTGGACCCCGGATCAGCGTTTCGCTGCGCTCAACTTGTCCGGGGTGACGGTCGCTATGCGCTCCCGTCACTTCCCCGCGCTGACCACCGCGAACATCGCGCCTTGCGGATCGAAACACTGGACGATCCACTGGCCGCCAGGCACTTCCATCGGCCCATTGGCGATCTTGCCGCCGGCCTTGGTCACCCGCTCGGCCGCCGCCGCCGCGCTGTCGACATTGAAGTAGTAGAGCCAGCCTGAAACGGGCATCTGCGGCGCCTTGGTCATCATGCCGCCCATCGCCTGGTCGCCGCCGGTTTTGAACAGCTGATAGACGCCCATCGCGCCCATATCCATCGCGCTGTCTTTGATCCAGCCGAAATGCTTGGCATAGAACTCCCACGCCTTCGCGCCATCGCCCGCGTGCAATTCGTGCCAGCCGACAGCGCCGAGCGCGTTGGGCGCCAAACTCGGCGGTGCATCCATGTTCCCTTTGAACAGGCAGAAGCCCGCGCCGGTCGGATCGCCGACCACAGCGAAACGGCCGACATTGGGAATATCGGTCGGTTCTTTGTGAATGACGCCGCCGTCTTTCTTGACCGCCGCCGCTTCCGCATCGACGTCATCGACCGCGATATAGCCGATCCATGAGGACGGCATGTTCGGCATTGGCACGCTCATGATGCCGCCGACTGGAATTTCGCCCGCATGGACGATCGTGTATTTCATGCCCGGCATTTGCGCGTCTTTGGCGATCCAGCCGACCACCTGACTATAGAACTTCTCGGCGGCCGGAATGTCGGTGGTCATGAGTTCGTACCAGACGAATTTGCCTTTGAAGGACATGGTGCCTCTCCCCTGATTTGAGTTCGTTCAGCGCGCGTTGTAGGCGCGTTCGAGTGCAGCGATGTCGAGCTTCACCATGCCCATCATCGCTTGCATGGCGCGATTGGCCCGCGTCTTATCCTTGTCTTGCAGCATGCGGCCGAGCGTGGCGGGCACGATCTGCCAAGAGAGGCTGTATTTGTCGGTGAGCCAGCCGCAGGCCATCGGCTTGCCGCCGGCCAGCAGGCTGTCCCAGAGATGATCGACCTCGGCCTGGGTCTCGATTTCGACGAAGAACGAGACCGCGGGATTGAACTGGAATTGCGACCCGCCGTTCAGCGCGATGAAGGTCTGGCCAAACAGTTCGAACGTGACGGTCATGACCGAGCCGGCAGGCCGCGGCGCGGCTTCGCCGTAGTAGCGCGTCTCGATCAGTTTCCCGGCCGGGAAGATCGAGACATAGAAACGCGCGGCCTCCTCGGCCTGGTCATCGAACCACAGGAACGGCGTGATCGATGGTGAGTCGCTGTTGCGAAAACCGGCCATGGCGTCGTCTCCCTTGAGAGTCTTTTTTGCGATCAGCGCGGCGCGTCGAGCAGCATCTCGAGATAGGCACGCGCATGAGCGAGGCAGCCGGCGGCGATATCGGGGCTTTGCTTCACCTTCGCATAGATGAACGCGCCTTGAAGTGTCGCCTGGATGAAATAGGCCACGCCTTCCGGACTCCACAGCGCATCGGGCGCATAGCGTTCTTTAGCCGCGGCGATGTCGCGTTCCAACATCTTGATGTGCAGCGTCATCCCCTTGTCGCAGGCATCGCGCAGATCGGGATGAGTCGCGTAGGCCTCCTGCACCGTGGTGCCCATGAGGCAGCTGAAATAGGTCACGTCGCCCTGGATCAGGGCGGCGCGCATGTCGACATAGCCGAGAATACGATCGCGCGGATCCGGCAGATCGTTATAGGGCGCGGTGGTGAACAGCGTGTCGGCCATCGACGCAAAGGCTTCGATGGCGGCGACCCCAAGATCGTCCTTGCTCTCGAAGTGATGGAAGAAGCTGCCTTTGCTGACGCCCGCCGAGGTGCAGATATCGTCGACCGTGGTGGCCGCGTAACCCTGCGCGCGGATCACATCGCGGGCCGCATCGAGAAGCTTCGTCCGGGTCGCCATGCTGTTCTTGGTGGCCATCGCCTGAAATTCCATACCGACTGGTTGGTATTTAATTTGACGAAAACGAGGGCGGTGGTCAACAGCGATTTGGTTAACGCGGGAGGGGTGTTGAAATTAAGGGGATGTCATTGCGAGCGAAGCGACGCAATCCATCTTCGTGCGGCACTATGGATTGCTTCGCCGCTTCGCGTCTCGCAATGACGGGCTTTTTGCCTGCGAAAACGCCGCTTAGATCACGATGTTGATATAGCTGCCGCGCGGCGCTTTGGCGTCATAGGCCTGGCCATCGGCGATCACCGTTTTCGACTTGGCGCTCTGCGGGCCGGCGCTCTGGGATCGGGTGCTTTGGGTCGACGATGTCGTCGGTCGGGTGACCCGGATCGACGACGCGGAAGCCGTGGCGGCGGCCGTCGCGGTATTGCTGACGCTGGATTTGCTGCCGACGCCGTTGGCGGCGGCGGCGAAAAACTCGGCTGAGCGTGAGGCTGCTTTTGCAGACGGTTTGAGACCGGACCCGAGGCCGGGGGTGTTGTCGAGCGCGCTGAGAAGCGCAGAAATACCACCCGTATCCGCCATGATCGAAAGCCCCCCGCTCTCTTCGCGTCCCGTCGGCCGGAACCAGGTCACAGTAATGCCCCAACCCTTGCCAATCGGTTAAATGGGCAAAATCTGCCGGTTCCGTCCCAGAGCACTTCCTTCAAGCCTCACAAAGGGTTAGGCTTTGGCACTGATTCTTTTTTAGGCATTAATTCTTGGCTTCGCGCGTCACCGCCAGCTTGCGCCTCAAGGCCGACCGCACCGGGATTCTGGGTCCCGGCAAAGGCCGGCTGCTCGCGGAAATCGACAAAGCCGGGTCGATCTCGGGCGCGGCCCGCGGCATGGGCATGTCGTATAAACGCGCCTGGGACTTGGTCGCCGATCTCAACGCCCTGTTCAAAGAACCGGTGGTCCAGACCAGCTTCGGCGGGGCCAAGGGCGGCGGTGCGGCGCTGACACCCTTCGGTCAGGAGGTCTTGAAGCGTTATCGCACTATGCTGGAAGCCATCGATGAGGCGCTCAGCGGCGATATGGCTTGGCTCGACAAGCAGTTGGCGCCCGAGAAAGACGGCGAGAAAGACCCCAAGAAGCGCGCCGGCAAATGAATCGGGCCGCATTAACAGATTCATGACCCGTGGTAACGAACGGTAAACCCCTTCGGCGCAGACTGAGCATTGGGAAACTGTGCGCTCCAGCATTCGGGCCGGGCGCCGGAGGACATGATGCTCAATCTGCTCAGCAAGGCACTCAGCGCAGTGGTGTTGGACGGCGACGCCCGCGAATCCCTCGAAGAGGCGGGCGGCTTGGTTTCGGCCATCCAGGGCTCGGCCGATATGCGCACCGTGATCCAGCAGCTCAAAACCGAACGCGTGCCCCAAATGCACCAAATTGGCGGCTATACTGCACTCACATCGCCCTCGACGATGCTGGCCAATCGGTTGCAGGATCCCCGTGTCATGACGAATTCCAATGCTCTGCAAGCCGCGCTGATGGCTGAGATCCTGGCCTCGGCCCGGGCTACTGCGTCCGGCGTCGATCGTCCGGTTGCCGCGCAGCTGTCCACGCCCAAGCCGGCGCCGCGCGCCGCCGCACCCACCCAGGCGCAGCGCGACCATATTATGAGTGCCAAAGTGCCGGCCTCGCCGCTGGATGGTACCGCCCGCACCTTGCACACCGCGATCATGGCCCAGGCGCTGGCCAATGCCCGCGCCGCCGTCTCGGCTGCCGAAGATCCCGCGCCGCGCGTTGTCATGCAGGCGCCGTTGCACGCGCCCGTGCCGCAGCGCGCCCCTGCCCCGGTTCCGCCGCCCGCACCGGCGCGTGGCAAGAAACTGCCGCCGGCCGAACGCCAGCAACTGATCCAGAATGCGCTGAAGGTGCATTCGGCCAAGCAGGCGATTCTCTCGAACCTCACCAGCGAACAGCGCGCCAAGCTGGCCGACCTCGCCTCGAAACTGCTCGATCCGCAAAGCCGCTCCAGCGGCGAAGCCTGAGCGTTCGCGTAACCCGACACCTTTCCCGCATGATCGCCGCATGACTGCGGCAGCGGCGGGCATATCCGTGATTCCTCCATCTCCCCAGCACCGCTGAGTCGCGGTAAGCTGCATCGCTTCCGAAATCGGGAGGGGCGATGTTCGGTTTCCTCGGCCGCTTGGTGTTGACCAAGAGTGCGCGCGACGCGGTGGGAAAAGCGCGCGCGCAATCCCCGGCGAAAAACACTGGCACGAAGGCGGGCGGGAAAACCGGCGGCAAGGATGCGGCCATCGCCGCGATGCAGGCGCAATCGAAGGACTTCATGACGGCCGAGCGCGCCGAATTGATTCAAAACGCGATGAAGGTGCGCCAGGCCAAACAATCGATTCTCGCGGATCTGTCCGACGAACAGCGCGCGCGGCTGGTCGGCGAAGCAATGAAACGGCTTCTCAACGAAGGCAAAAAATAATCATGGCCGAGGGAAAGACTGGGAACGGCGCAGCCGCCGGAGCAATGGCGCGCGCGGTGATCGCCGGCGAACGCCGCGCGCTGGCACAAGCCATTACCTTGATCGAATCGACGCGCATCGACGATCGCGGCAAGGCTGAGAAACTCGTCGAAGCGCTGTTGCCGCAATCCGGCAAATCGATCCGGCTCGGCATCTCGGGCTCGCCCGGCGTCGGCAAATCCACCTTCATCGAGGCCTTCGGCCTGCATCTGCTCAATCACGGACACAAGCTTGCGGTCCTGGCCGTCGATCCGTCGAGCCCGCTCTCAGGCGGTTCGATCCTGGGCGACAAGACGCGGATGGAAGAACTCGCGCGAGACGAGCGCGCCTTCATCCGCCCCTCGCCCTCGGGCGGCACGCTGGGCGGCGTCGCGCGCCGCACGCGTGAGGCGATGCTGGCCTGCGAGGCCGCCGGCTTCGACGTGGTCATCATCGAGACCGTCGGCGTCGGCCAGTCCGAGATCGCGGTGGCGGATATGGTCGATATGTTCATGCTGCTGCTGTCGCCGGGCGGCGGTGACGATCTTCAGGGGATCAAACGCGGCATCGTCGAAATCGCGGACACCATCGTCGTCACCAAGCGCGACGGCGAGTTCTTCAATGCCGCCTCGCAGATGGCCGCCGATTATCGCGGCGCGCTGGCCTTCCTGCGCCCGCCGACCGAAGGCTGGACCGTGCCCGTCCTCACCTGCTCGGCGGCCAAGCGCACCGGGATGGAGCAGATCTGGTCGACCGTGCAGAAGCATCATGTGACCGTCGAGACCAGCGGCGCGCTTGCCCGTAAACGTGCGGCGCAGAACGAAGCCTGGTTGTGGAGCGAAGTGCGCGAAGGTTTGATCGAACGCTTCCGCGACCATGCCGATGTGGCCGCCACGCTGGATCAGACCGAAGCCGCGGTGAAGAGCGGCGCGCTCGCACCAACCGCGGCGGCGCGGAAGCTGCTGGATCGGTTTGCGAAGTCGTAAAAGTTGTCGTCATTCCGGCCAAGCGAGCAATAGCGAGCGCGAGCCGGAATCCAGGGGCCACGTCGCGTTGCTCTGGATTCCGGGTTCAGCCGCTGACGCGTCTGCCCCGGAATGACGGACTAGAGTCCTAAGCCGCCGTCGTTACCGGCGTTGGGCTGCTGCCCGAGGCGATGATGCGGCGCGCGCGCACCGAGGCGGCGTCGAGATTGATGTTGATCATGCGCCGCGACGGATCGGATTTCATCGCCGCGTGCTGCGCTTCGACGATCACCTTGTCCTCGGCGAAGATCGACGTGGTGCGCTCGACGATATCCGCCGTCAGCGCTGCGTCGTCGCGGGCAAAGTCGCGCGCATTGGCCCAGAAATACCAGCACGTATCCGCATCCGCCGGCGTGATCGAATTGATCACCCAGGCGCTGATGCCCTTGGTGCGATTGCCGTCGAACGCGCCGCTGCCGGCCTCGGCCACGCCGACATCGATCGCGACACTGCAGGGCGGAATGAAGCGCGCCACCTGCCAGCGATCGCACTTACCTTCGTACCCTCGCGCGCGCTGCATATAGCGCGCCCAGAACGGCGCCGGCTCGTGATCGGGGATGAAGCGCGAGACGGACACATTCGCGCCATCGCCGCTGACCGTGATCGGCGCGGAGGGCAGGCGCGCATCGCCGATGCTGGTGGTGTGGACATAGGTCTCGTGCGAGAGATCGAGCAGATTGTCGACCAGCAACCGGTAATCGCACTTCGCCAGCATCACCGAACCGTCGCCGGCCCAGTTCGGATCGTCGTTCCAATGCAGATCGGGCACGAGGGCCGGATCGGCGTATTTGGCGTCGCCGATCCACACCCAGACGAAGCGATGCTTCTCGACCACCGGGAATGACGCGACGCGCGCGGTGGGCGGAATCATTTCCTGGCTCGGGATGCGCACGCATTTGCCGGTGCAGTCATAGGTGAGGCCGTGATAGCCGCAGACGAGGTTGTCGCCCTCGAGTTTGCCCTTATGGAGCGGCAGCATGCGGTGACAGCAGAGATCTTCCAGCGCGACCACGCCGCCGTCTTCGCGGCGATAGAACACCATCGGCCGGTCGCAGATCCGGCGGGCCAGCAGATCGCGGCCGATCTCGCGGCCCCATCCGGCGACGTACCAGGCGTCCTGCATGAACATGGGCGGCTCCTTGTTTCCCAAAATTGTATCCAATTTTTGCTGGATTTCAAGGATCAGCCCGGTAAAGGACGCATATTGTATCCATAATGCCGGCACCTATCGTTCCGTCAAAGGCTTAGCGTCACTGGGTTCTTGTCAGGCGGGCCTTGCCAGGGGGCCGCATCCGCCCTCATGCTCGGGTTGGATTCAATGGGAGGAACAGCCAGATCATGGCGCGCGGCGACGACATCGTGGTGACCCTACGCGAGCTGATCGCGAGCGGTGCGTTCGTGCCCGGGCAGAGACTCGCCGAGATTCCCGTGGCGGCACGGCTGGGCGTGTCACGCACGCCGGTGCGGCGCGCCCTCGCGCTGCTCGCCGGTGAGGGCCTGCTGGCACCCGCCGGTGCGCGCGGCTATCTGGTGCGGCGCTTCACCTTCAAGGACATCATCGACTCCATCGAAGTGCGCGGGCTGATCGAAGGCATGGCCGGGCGGCTGGTGGCCGAAGCCGGTCCGTCGGATGCGACGCTGCAAAAACTCGAAGCCTGCATCGCCGAAGGCGAGGAGATTCTCAACGGTCCCGCGCTCGACGCCCAGGCCGATGCGCGCTGGGCCGATATGAACCGCCGCTTCCACGCCGCGATCATCGCCACCTGCAACAACAAGGCGCTGATCGAAGCGCTGGAGCGCAACGACAAACTGCCCTTCGCCGCCGCCGGCGCGCTGGCCGGATCGGAGCTGATCGGGGCGGAACTGATGGATCAGCGCCGCGATGTGCTGCGCCATGCCCAGGTGCAGCATCGCGCCGTGACGGATGCGCTGCGCGAACGCAAAGGCGCGCGCGTCGAAGCCCTGATGCGCGAACACGCGATGCAGGCGGCGCGCAACATCGCCCTGGCGCGGCGCAAGATTCCGAATATCTCAGAGCCTGACGACGCACATCCGACCAAGGGCGCAGCGTAGCGCTCCTCTGCGTCATGCCCGGCCTTGTGCCGGGCATCCACGTCTTGAAGATTTCACCACGAAGGCACGAAGGTATTGAAGGACACGAAGAAGAAAGTCCTCTTCATATCCTTCGTCGCCTTCGTGCCTTCGTGGTGATTCTTTTTTTGAAGAACGAAGAAGTCGTGGATGCCCGGCACAAGGCCGGGCATGACGTTCAATTTGAGGCTTACCCGAAATCCGTCGCCAGTTCGGCACGCACAATCTCAGGCAGTGCGGCCATGTGGCGGTATTCGGGGTGGGCGATGGCCAAGACCACTTCCATGTTCGGCTGCTTGAACGCGGCGATCGCGTCCGCCGTGAAGGGGAAGTGCAGGAAATGCACCGATGAGGTCTTGCCCTCGGCGGTGGTGCGTTCCTCGTCCAGTTCCGGCTTGGCCGCGACGATATGGCCGGCGAGGCGGATGCTGATCGTGTCTTCGACATGACCGAGCTTGCCCAGCATGTCGGCGCGGCGCACCGGGTCTTCGATCTCGATCAGCATGGTGGCGACCAGTTCGTCGCCCTTGGGGACCAGCGGATTATAGGCTTCGAGCTCGCCATCGATCTGGGCGTCGCCGCCCTTTTCGATGAACAGCATCTCGTGCACCTGATGCCAGATGGTGCGGTAGCACTCGAAACTGAAGCTGGTGAACGGCCCGACCGCGACGCGCCGGATGGCGCGCAGCGCCGTCAGCTCGCGCCGCAGCTCTTGGCGCTTCGGCCCGTAGTCCGCCATCGGCAGAATATCGGCGCGCGTGACCTTACGACCAGCACTCATGATCCTTTACCTGCCTTCACCCCATAAGCCTGCGCGAAAATCTCGATCGGATGATGCGAGCGCGCCGGGCCTTCCTTGCCATCGCCCTCGGCGATGATCACAGCACCCTGGACGATGTGATCGGCGGCCAATGGACATTCCGAGGTGACGAAGCCGCGCGGCTGTTCGGCCACCTGTCTCGCGACGGGCTTACCGACCTTGAGGCCGGTTTCGAAATTCTCTTTGAGAATGCCCCAGGAGCCGCCATGGCCCGAGCAGCGTTCGATCACGCCGACCTTGAAATCGGGGATCAGGCGCAACATCTCGGCCGCCTTGGCGCCGACATTCTGCGCCCGCGCATGACACGCCAACTGCAGCCAGGCCGAACCGTCTTCGATCGGCTGCAGCCCCGGCGCCAGGCCTTCCTTGTTGGCGATATCCATCACGTATTCGCTGATATCGCGCGTGGCCTTCGACAGCGCCATGATCTCCGGATCGTCGGGGATCAGCAGCGGCCATTCCGACCGCAGCATCAGCGAGCAGGACGGCACCAGCGCCACGATCGCGTAGCCCTTGTCGACATAGGGTTTCATGATCTTGGCGATGCGCTTGGCGCGGCCGGCCACGTCTTTCAGGTCGCCATGCTCGAGCTGCGGCATGCCGCAGCATTCGGGATAGACGACCTCGGTGGCCACGCCGTTCTTTTCGAGCACGGCCTGGGCCGCCTCGCCGATGTCGGGGTTGTTATAGTTGACGAAGCAGGTCGCGTAGATCACCGCCTTGCGGCCTGCGGCCGGCGCAGTGACGTTGATCTCGGAATGGCGCGCGCGGCTGAGCACTTCAAACGTGTGGAACGAGAAGCGTGGCAGATGCGCCTTGCGGTGCACGCCGGCCAGCTTCTCCATGATGACGCGGGTGAAGGTGTTCTTGGTGTCCGTCGCCCAGTTGACGATCAGTGAGAACAACCCCGCGATGCGGCCGTTGCGATCGGTGGCAACGAGCTGGCGATCGATGAAGCCGACCTCGCCCTTCTTCTCGGCCACCACGCGCGCGCGCAGCATGAGATGGGGGAAATCGAGATTGAACGGGTGCGGCGGCACATAGGGACACTTGGTCATGTAGCACATGTCGCACAGCGTGCAGGCATCGACGACCGGCTTGAAATCTTCGCTCTTCACGCCTTCCATTTCGGTGGGCGAGTTGTCGACCAGATCGAAGAGGCGCGGGAAACTGTCGCAGAGATTGAAGCAGCGGCGGCAGCCATGACAGATGTCGAAGACGCGGCGTAGTTCGGTGTCGAGCGCCTTCTCGTCATAGAATTCGGGGTCGTGCCACGCCAGCGGATGACGCGTGGGTTTATCGAGGCCGCCTTCCTTCATGGTCTTCCCCCGTGTTGATCGCCGATCGATTGCCGCAAAAATGAAAACCCCTCACCCTGCCCCTCCGGCGAACCGGAGGGGTGCCGCTTACGCGGCGGGTGAGGGAGCTTCAAACCCAACCCTGAGTCGGATTACAGGGTTTCGAGCGCCTTCGTGAAACGGCCGGCATGCGACTTCTCGGCCTTGGCGAGCGTCTCGAACCAGTCGGCGATTTCGGCGAAGCCTTCGTCGCGGGCCGACTTGGCCATGCCCGGATACATGTCGGTGTATTCGTGGGTTTCGCCGGCGATCGCTGCCTTGAGGTTCAGCTTGGTTTCGCCGATCGGCAGGCCCGTGGCCGGATCGCCGACCGCCTCAAGGAATTCGAGATGGCCGTGCGCATGGCCGGTCTCGCCTTCCGCGGTCGAGCGGAACACGGTCGAGATGTCGTTATGGCCTTCCACATCGGCCTTCTGAGCGAAATAGAGATAGCGGCGGTTGGCCTGGGATTCGCCCGCGAAGGCGTCCTTCAGGTTCTGTTCGGTTTTGCTGCCTTTGAGATTAGCCATGATCGCTCTCCCTCGGAAAAACAGCGCGCGGCGAATGCCGGTGAAGCGCTGGTCGTGATGGATGGAGCGACGGGATGGGAACCCGTCGACGGCGCGAATCATGCCCCCGCGACTTCGACGGATCAAGTTACTTTAGAACTATTTTAAATTAGTGCAACTGCAAATCATTCTCAGAGCTAGTGCCCTACAGGCGTTTGGAATTGCTGTGTTGCCCATGGTTCGAGACGCCTTACTGCGTAAGGCTCCTCACCATGAGGTTTCGGAGTGAAAGAGGATTTGCGGTAAAAATCGATCCTCATCCTGAGGAGCCCGCCCGCCGGCTTCGCCGGCAACCTTGCAATAGCGCGCGAAGCGCGCGGGGCTGGCGTCTCGAAGGACGCACCAACGCAGATCACACCGTCAGATACTTCCGCACCTCGTGCTCGACCATGCTATCGCCGGTGCCGGAGAGGACGACTTCGCCGCGGTCCATCACCGCGAACTCATCGGCCAGGTCGCGGGCGAATTCGAAATATTGTTCGACGAGCAGGATCGCCATCGTGCCTGCACTGGCCAAAGTGCCGATGACGCGGCCGATATCCTTGATGATCGAGGGCTGGATGCCTTCGGTCGGCTCGTCGAGGATCAGCAGGCGCGGCTTGGCGATCAGCGAGCGGGCAATCGCGAGTTGCTGTTGCTGGCCGCCCGAGAGATCGCCACCTCTACGACCCAGCATGTCTTTCAGCACCGGGAACAACGTGAAGATTTCTTCGGGAATCGCGGTGCGCGCCTTGCCGGTGGGCGCGAAGCCGGTCTCGATGTTTTCCTTCACGGTGAGGCGGGCGAAAATCTCGCGGCCTTGAGGCACGTAGCCGATGCCGGCGCGGGCGCGTTCATAGGCCGGCATCTTCGTGATGTCCTTGCCTTCCCAGGTGATCTTGCCCTTGCGCACCGTCTGCAGCCCCATCACCGCGCGCAGCAGGCTCGACTTGCCGACGCCGTTGCGGCCCATAACGCAGGTGACCTTGCCGGGCGTCGCCGTGATCGACACGCTGCGCAGCGCCTGTGACGCACCATAGAAAAGATCGATGCCTTCGACTTGCAACATCTTAGCGGCCCATCCTTCGAGGCTCGCGATGCTCGCACCTCAGGATGAGGAAATACTCCTCATGGTGAGGTGCTTTGCGAAGCAAAGCCTCGAACCATGGATTGCTTCGCTTCGCTCGCAATGACGAGTTAATGAATCCGACCATCGCTCAGCGCCCCAGATAGACTTCGACGACGCGCGCATCGTTCTGCACGGCATCGATCGTGCCTTCGGCCAGTACCGAGCCTTCGTGCAGCACGGTGACCTTTGCGCCCAGCGTGCGAACGAATTCCATATCGTGCTCGACCACCACCAGCGAGCGCGAGCCATCTTTGGCGAGATCGAGGATCAGCGCGGCGGTGGCTTCGGTTTCTGCATCCGAGAGACCCGCGACCGGTTCGTCGAGCAGCAGCACGCGCTGGTCCTGCATCAGCAGCATGCCGATTTCCAGCCACTGCTTCTGGCCATGCGACAGTGCGCCGGCCATGAACCTGGACTTGTCGGCCAGGCCGATGCGCTTCATCACACCAGCGATGCGATCACTCTGCTCACCCGAAAGCTGGAAGAACAGCGTGGCGAAAGTGCCGCGCTGGGTTTTCAGCGCCAGTTCGAGATTCTCGAACACGGTGAGATTCTCGAACACCGTTGGCTTCTGGAATTTGCGGCCGATGCCGAGATTGGCGATGGCGGCTTCGTCGAGCTTGGTGAGATCGACACTGCCGTCGAACAGCACATCGCCTGTGTCCGGTCTCGTCTTGCCGGTGATGACATCCATCATCGTCGTCTTCCCCGCGCCATTGGGGCCGATGATGGTGCGCAGCTCGCCCGGCGCCAGGATCAGCGACAGATTGCGCAGCGCCTTGAAGCCGTCGAAGCTGACATGGACGCCGTCGAGATAGAGGATGCTGCCCTCGGCGATCTTGTCGGCGCGGGGCAATACTTCATCGTCAGGCATGTTTTTCTTCCCGCGGCGTTTCGGCCGGCGCGTCGTTGATGCTGGGCGCCGGTTCGCGCCGGAGCGATTTCAGCGCGCCTACGATCCCCTTGGGCAGCAGCAGCGTGACCAGGATGAACAGCGCGCCCAGGAAGAACAGCCAGATTTCCGGCGCGGCACCGGTCAGCCACGTCTTGGCGAAGTTAACCGCCCAAGCCCCCACGATTGGTCCGACCAGAGTGCCGCGCCCCCCCACCGCAACCCAGATGGCAACTTCGATCGAATTGCCGGGAGAGAATTCGCTCGGATTGATGATGCCGACCTGCGGCACATACAGCGCGCCCGCGATGCCGGCCAGCATGGCCGAGAGCACGAAGGCGAAGAGTTTGACGTTGGTGGCCGAATAACCGAGGAAACGTACGCGCGCTTCCGCATCGCGCACGCCCTGCATCACGCGGCCGAGCTTGGTGGCGATGATGAAGCGGCAGAGAATCAGCGACAGGCCGAGCGCGATCGAACTCGCGACATAGAGCCCGGCCTTGGTGGCCGGCTCGCGCAGATCGTACCCCAGCATGTCCTTGAAATCGGTCAGGCCGTTATTGCCACCCATGCCCATGTCGTTGCGGAAAAAGGCCAGCAGCAGGGCGTAGGTCATCGCCTGGGTGATGATCGAGAGATAGACACCGGTGATGCGCGAACGGAAAGCGAGATAGCCGAAGATCAGCGCCAGCAGGCCCGGGATCAGCACCACCATCACAGCGGCGAACCAGAAATGGTTGAAGCCGTGCCAGTACCAGGGCAGCGACTTGTAGGCGAGGAAGACCATGAAATCGGGCAGCAGCGGATTGCCGTAGACGCCACGCGTGCCGATCTCGCGCATCAGATACATGCCGAGCGCGTAGCCGCCGAGGGCAAAGAACGCGCCATGGCCGAGCGACAGCACACCGCAGAAGCCCCAGACGAGATCGAGGGCCAGGGCGAGCATGGCGTAGCAGATGTATTTGCCGAACAACGGCACCATCCAGTTGGGCGCATGGAAGGCCGAGCCTTCGGGCAGCAGCTGGTTCGACAGCGGCACCAGCATCAGCAGCACGCCGACGATCAGGAAGCCGATCCAGAAGCGGCGGTCATGCGGCAGCAGCACGCGCGAGGAGAGCGAAGCCATGGCTCAGTTCTCCACCGCGCGGCCCTTGAGCGCGAACAATCCGCGCGGGCGACGCTGAATGAACAGGATGATGAAGACGAGCACCAGGATCTTGCCGAGGATCGCGCCGGCAAACGGTTCGAGCAGCTTGTTGATGATGCCGAGACTGCCCGCGCCGAGCAGCGTGCCCCACAGCGAACCGACGCCGCCGAACACCACCACCATGAAAGAGTCGACGATATAGATCTGGCCGAGATTGGGACTCACATTGCCGATCTGCGAGAGTGCGACACCGGCGATGCCGGCGATGCCCGAACCGACGGCAAAGGTCATCGCGTCGACGCGGCCGGTGCGGATGCCCATGGCGGACGCCATCTTGCGGTTCTGCGACACCGCGCGCATATGCAGCCCGAAGCTGGAATAGCGCAACACGGCGGCCAGCGCGCCCAGCACGGCGAGACAGAAGAAGATGATGATCAGGCGGTTCCAGGTCAGTGTGAAGCCGCCCATCAGCGCCATGCCGCCCGACATCCAGCTGGGATTGGCCACCGCCTGGTTGTCGGGGCCGAAGATGCTGCGCACCGCCTGCTGGAGGATCAGGCTGATGCCCCAGGTGGCGAGCAAGGTTTCCAGCGGCCGGCCATAGAGGAAGCGGATGATGCTGCGTTCGAGCGCGACGCCGACCGCGGCCGCCACGAAGAACGCGATCGGCACGGCGACGATCAGATAGGCATCCATCCAGCCCGGCGGCAGCCACGCCTGGAACATCTGCTGCACCACATAGGCGGTGTAGGCGCCCAGCATGATCATCTCGCCATGGGCCATGTTGATCACACCCATCACGCCGAAGGTGATGGAGAGACCGATGGCGGCGAGGAGAAGAATGCTGCCCAGCGACAGACCTTCAAAAAGATCGACGCCGATATCGATGATGCCGAGACGGAAGGCGATCGACGACATCGCCTTGCTGGCCGCGGCTTTGATCTTGCCGTCCTTCTCCGAGTCGATGAGCTGCTTGAGCATGCCCTTGACACTGGGATCGTTCGAATCGGCCAGCGCGGCAACGGCGGCCAGGCGCTTGGCCGGATCGGGATCGGTGAGATCGAAGCGCGACAGCACATTGGCGATCGCGGCTTTGGTGGTGGCGTCCGTCTCTTTCGTCAGTGCCTGGCGCAGCAGCGCCTCGCCTTCGGGCGTCGGTTGGCTTTCGATCGCCGCCACGGCCTTGCGGCGCGCACCCGGATCGCTGCTGAACAGACCCAACTGACCCAGCGTGCCCTGGATCGTGCCGCGCAGGCGATTATTGGCGCTGATCTCGGTCAGCCCGGCAGCCGTCAGGCCCGGCACGTCCTTGCCGGTCTGGGCATCGCGATAGAGTTGGCCATCGGCATAGACGATGGCGCCATCCTTGGTGGTGAACAGCCCGTCGCTGGCCAAGGCTTGAAGAATGGGAACGGCGCGCGCATCGCCGGCGCCGCCGAGGAATTGCACAGCTTTGATCTGCTGGTCGGTATCGTCGCTGTTGAGCGCCTTCACCGCCGAAGCGAAATCGGTGATCGCCACCGGTGCGGCCGCTTCTGTCTTGCTCTTCGCGGCATCGTCGCCGTCCTTGACGGCGCCACCTTGGGTGAAGGCATCGCCGCTCGAATCGTCGGCGCCCGTACTATCGCCGTTGTCTTGCTGATCGCTATCGTCGGCGACGACGATCTTCGCACTGTCCTGCAGTTCGATATCGGCGCGCGCGGCGCTCATCGAACCTGTCGCTAGAAGCGCGATCAACAGTGCGGCAAAAGCGAACCCTGAACGCAACCCAGTCACTTTATGTCCCCGGCGTAGTGCGCCGTCCCAAATCGGCCCGATTCGTTGAGGTGGGCGAACGTCAGGCATCGATACTTTTGAGAACAGGCCCCGTCTCCCCAGACGGGGCCTGCCTCACGTCAGCTTACTCGTAGGCCTTGAAGGTCGGCGTGGTGCAGCTCTCGCAAACCCAGGGGAATTGCCAGTTGGCAACCTTGCCCTTGTCTTCGTCGAGATACTTCGTCGCCCAAGCTTCGCCAGGAACCGGCTTCGGCGTCTTCCACACAACGTTGAACTGACCATCGGGCTTGATTTCGCCGATCAGGACCGGCTTGGTCAGATGGTGGTCGGGCAGCATGATGGCTTCCGAACCGGTCAGGTTCTTCACCTTCTGGCCGATCAGCGCCTGACGGACGGCGTCGACATCGGTCGTGCCGGCCTGCAACACCGCCTGCGTCCACATGTGGAAGCCGATATAGGTCGCTTCCATCGGGTCGTTGGTGGTGCGGGTGTCCTTCTTAATGAAGGCATGCCACGCCTTGATGAAGGCTTCGTTCTCGGGGGTCTTCACCGACTCGAAGTAGTTCCAGGCGGCGAGATGGCCGACCAGGTTCTTCGTGTCCATGCCCGAAAGTTCTTCTTCACCGACCGAGAAGGCCATCACCGGAATGTCGGTCGCCTTGATGCCTTCGTTGGCGAGTTCCTTATAGAACGGCACGTTGGCGTCGCCGTTGACGGTGGAGATCACGGCCGTCTTCTTGCCGCCGGCGGCAAAGGCCTTGATCTTGCCGACTTCGGTCTGCCAATCGGAGAAGCCGAACGGCGTGTAGTTTTCCATGATGTCGGCTTCGGCCACGCCGCTCTTGATCAAGAAGGCGCGGAGAATCTTGTTGGTGGTGCGCGGATAGACGTAGTCGGTGCCTTCCAGCACCCACCGCTTCACCGAACCGCCGTCCTTGCTCATCAGGTATTCGACAGCCGGGATCGCCTGCTGGTTCGGCGCGGCACCGGTGTAGAACACGCCCTTCTGCGACTCTTCGCCTTCGTACTGCACGGGATAGAAGAGCAACCCGTTGTCCTTGGCGATGACCGGCAGAACCGACTTGCGCGAGACCGAGGTCCAGCAGCCGAAGATCGCCGAGACGTGATCTTTTTCGAGAAGCTCGGACGCCTTTTCGGCGAACAACGGCCAGTTCGAGGCCGGGTCGACGACAACCGCCTCGACCTTCTTACCGAGCAGACCACCCTTTTTGTTGAGATCGTCCACCATCATCAGGACCGTGTCCTTGAGGGTGGTTTCCGAGATCGCCATCGTACCCGACAGGGAGTGAAGAACGCCGATCTTAATGGTGTCGTCGGCCGCCCAGGCTCCCTGGGTGAACGCAGCGGCAAGAATCGCCCCCGCCCCTACCGTTACGCTGAACTTCTTCATGGGCATGCATCCCCTCATGCTGAATTGCAAAAGGTCTACCGCAACGCAAAACGCAGGCCAGAACCGTCATATTGGATACAGGACTGAAAACATTGCACTTATGGGACAAACGCCCGGTTTGTCGCATTTGTGCAGCACGAAATTTGGGCAAATCTGCCGCAATCCGCGAGATATGCATATTATTTAGGCAAATTTATCGGGAAATTGGACAACAGGCCGACTTGTCGAAATACAGCGCGCCAGGCCGGGGCCGTGCTTGAACTTGTCGAGGGGCCGCGAACGAATGGTATACTCCGCCCGCTAAAGCGCTCATTTGACCGCTTTAGCATTCAATTTTGTGGTTCCGTGGGGTTTTGATGTCCCGAGTCTCGTCTGTGCGTTCGGTTATCGCCGGCGCCCTTATTGTTGTGCTTCTGGCTGCGTGTTCGGCGAAAAAAGACACCTATGTCGAGCGGCCTGTCGATCAGCTTTACAACAAGGCGATGACCCTGCTCGATCAGCACGACTTCGATAACGCGTCGAAGGCGTTCGACGAGGTCGATCAGCAGCACCCCAATTCGCCCTGGGCCACCAAGGCGCAGCTGATGGGCGCTTATTCGCTCTACCAAGGGCAGAAGCAGGACGAGGCCGTGGTCGCGCTCGATCGCTTCATCCAGCTGCACCCGGCTTACAAAGACACGCCCTATGCCTATTATCTGAAGGCGCTCTGCTATTACGAACAGATCGCCGATGTGCAGCGCGACCAGAAGATCACCCAGCAGGCGCTGTCGGCGCTGCAGGAAGTGGTGACGCGTTTCCCCAATAGCAAATACGCGCGCGATGCCCGCTTCAAGATCGACCTGACGCGCGATCAGCTGGCCGGCAAGGAATTGACCATCGGCCGCTTCTATCAGAGCCAGCACCAGTATCTGGCGGCCATCAACCGCTATCGCACCGTGGTCGAGAAGTATCAGACCACGAGCCAGATTCCCGAGGCGCTGCACCGGCTGACCGAGTGCTATCTGGCGCTGGGCCTGCCCGACGAGGCGAAGAAAACCGCTGCGGTGCTGGGCTACAACTATCCCGGCAGCGACTGGTATCAGGACAGCTACGACATGGTGAAGTCGGACCATCCGGCAACCATGGCCGCTGACAAAACCGAGCAACCCGCCGCCGCAGCCGAACCCGGCAAAGCGCCGCCGCCCGACGATTCGGGTTGGTTCGGCTGGGTCCCCTGGCCGTTCTGAGCGACTGATGCTGCACGGCCTGTCGATCCGCGATGTCGTTCTGATCGACCGGCTCGACATTGCTTTCGCGCCGGGCCTGACCGTTCTGACCGGCGAGACCGGCGCCGGCAAATCGATCCTGCTCGATTCGATGAGCCTCGCGCTCGGTGCCCGCGCCGATGCCGGCATGGTGCGCCCCGGCGCGCAGCAACTCTCCGTCACCGCCGAATTCGCGCTCACCGCCAAGCATCCGGCGCTGGCCATCCTGTCCGATCAGGGCATCGAAGCGGGCGAGACCTTGATCCTGCGCCGCGTGGTCGGCGCGGACGGACGCTCGCGCGCCTTCGTCAACGACGAGCCGGCCAGTGTCGGCCTGCTGCGCCGCCTGGGCGAAGCGCTGGTCGAGATCCATGGCCAGTTCGAGAGTCATACGCTGCTCGATCCCGATACCCATCGCGCGGTGCTCGACGCCTTCGCCGGCGCAGACAGCGTGGCGGTCAATGCCGCCTGGACGCAGTGGCGCACAGCCGCCGATGCGCGTGCCGCCGCCGAAGCCGATCTGAAGAGCGCGCGCGGCGAGGAAGACTATCTGCGCCACGCCGTGGGTGAACTCGACGCGCTGGCCGCCAAGCCGGGTGAGGAAGCCGCGTTGGCAACCAAGCGCGTGACCCTGATGGCCGGCGAGAAACTGGCCGAGGCGATGGAAGCGGCGCGGCAATCCCTGTCGCGCCCCGCCGATGTCGAAGCCGCGATTCGCAGCGCACAGCGCAGCCTGGAACGCATGGCCGACAAAGCCGGCGGACGGCTCGATGGCGTGATCGCGGCACTCGACCGCGCGGCGCTCGAAGCCGCCGAGGCGCGTGGCCTGTTGGAGAATGTGGCCGCTGCGCTCGATCTCGATCCGGCGCATCTGGAGAAAGCCGAGGAGCGCCTGTTCGCGTTGCGCGCGCTGGCGCGGAAACACAACGCGTCCGTCGACGAGTTGCCGGCGATCCGCGAGCGGCTGAGCGCCAAGCTGAATGCCGTCGACGCGGGTGGCGATTCGCTCAAATCGTTGAGCACTGCCGAAGCCAAAGCTAAGACCGCATTCTCAACGGCCGCCGCCGCGCTCTCGAAAGCGCGCAACGCGGCCGCCGCCAAGCTCGATAAGGCGGTCGCTACCGAATTACCGCCGCTGAAGCTCGACAAGGCGCGGTTCGTCACCCGCGTTGAGGCTCTTCCGGAAGCGGAGTGGAATACGAACGGCATGGATCGCATCGCCTTCGAAGTGGCGACCAATCCGGGATCGCAACCCGGACCGCTGGCGAAGGTGGCATCGGGCGGCGAGCTCGCGCGCTTCATGCTGGCGCTGAAAGTCGTTCTCGCGCGCACCAGTCCGATCGGCACGATCGTATTCGACGAAGTCGATGCCGATGTGGGCGGCGCGACCGCCGCAGCTGTTGGTGAACGTCTCGCGCGCCTGTCGAAATCGATGCAGGTGCTGGTGGTGACCCATTCGCCGCAAGTGGCGGCCAAGGGCGCGCATCACTGGCAAGTCGCCAAAGGCGACGACGGCAAGGGCGGCACCGCAACGCGCGTCATCGCGCTGGTGGCCGCCGGGCGGCGCGAGGAAATCGCCCGCATGCTGGCCGGCGCCAAAGTCACGGATCAAGCGCGTGCCGCCGCCGACAGTCTTCTCGCCGCGGCGGGGTAGACGTCAGCCATTTCTGCAAAATCTCTTTACGTTGAAATCAAATCGTCATTGCGAGCGAAGCGAAGCAATCCAGATTCGCAAGAAAGAACCTGGATCGCTTCGTCGGCGATGCCTTCTCGCGATGACGAACGCAGTTAAATGAGACAAAATCCGACGGCCTGACATCCATGTTCCTGCGACGCGCAACCGAGCTGATTTCGGCGCGGCACTATGTGCCGATCGCTATGGCGTTGCTGTTGGTGGGCATGGGCGATGCGATCTCGGGGCCTTATGCCGCGCTGTTCATGGCCGACAAGGCGCATCTGAGCCCGCTGGCGCTGGGCAGCATTCTCACCGCGCGGGCGATCACCGCGATCACGGTCGCCTATTTCTTCGGCCGCTGGTTCGACCGCACACCGAGCGTTGTGCCGCTGTTCCTGGCCTTCGTCGGGTCGATCATCGGCAACGGCACGATCGCCTTCACCACGAATTATTTCGTGCTGCTGGCCAATGCCTGCATCCCCATGGCCATGCAGGCTTCGGCGTTCCCGCAGTTGTTCTCGCTGGCCAAAGGCCATCTCGATAAGCAGGACCCGATCACCGCTGAGCGCGGCGTATCGCTGCTGCGCGCCTTGTGGTCGGTCGCCTGGGCGGTCGGACCTGCCGTGGGCGCGGTGATCATCGTGCCCTATGACTTCCGCGGCGTGTTCCTGACCACCGCGCTGTTCGGCGTGATCGCGCTCGTGGCCATCGCGGGAACCGGCGTGCGCGCGACCAAAAGCGAATCGTCGATCAAGATCGCGCCTGTGTCACGATGGCAGGCGATGCGCGACGCCGGTTTCGCTGCGCTGGCGCTTACCCTGTTCCACATGGCGATGTTCATGGGCTCGATCGCGCTGTCGATCTCGGTCACGCACGATATGGGCGGCGGCAAGGAAGATGTCGGCCACGCCTACAGCCTGTGCGCCTTTCTCGAAGTGTTCGTGATGATGGGGTTCGTCACGCGCCCCGTCGACACCAAGAATCCGTTCTGGATGGCGGCCGGATTCGTCGCCTTCATCGCCTATTTCATCGCGATGGCCTTCGCATCATCGGTCACCACCGTCTTGGCGGCGCAAGCCCTTCGCGCGGTGGCGATTGGCATCGTCGGCTGTTTGGGCATCGGCTATGCGCAATCAGTATTGCAAGGCCGTGTCGGCGCGGCAGCGGCGATGTTCGCCAATTCGGTCAATGCCGGCCTGCTGCTCTCGGGTCTTGCAACCGGCGCCTGGGCTACCGCGTTTGGGTATCGATCCATGTTCGGCGCTTGCGCGGTGTTGTGCGCCTTGGGATTATTGGTGCTGCTCCTCCAGCCGCGTGCGCCCTCGCCCGGACTTCGCCATGGCCCCCAAACCTGATACTGAACTCGACGTCGACAAACTGACCGAAAAGCAGGCCAAAGCCGAGCTGAAACGCCTGGCCGAGGAGATCGCGCGTCACGACAAGGCGTATTACCAAAAGGACGCGCCCGAGATCGAAGACGCGCAATACGATCTGCTGCGCCGGCGCAACGCAGCCATCGAGGCGCGCTTCCCCGATCTGATCCGCGCCGACAGTCCGAGCAAGAAAGTCGGCGCCGCGCCCTCTGCCGGTTTCGGCAAAGTGCGGCACAAGCAACAGATGCTGTCGATCCAGGATGCGTTCAGCGAAGAGGAAGTCCGCGATTTCGGCGCGCGCGTGCGCCGCTTCCTCGCACTCGCCGAAGACGCACCGCTCGACCTGATGGCCGAACCCAAGATCGACGGGCTGGCGATCAATCTGCGCTACGAGAAGGGCAAGTTCGTCCAGGGTGCGACGCGTGGCGATGGCGTCGAGGGCGAAGACGTCACCGCGAATCTTCTGACGCTCAAGGAACTGCCGAAGATATTGAAAGGCGATGCGCCGGCACAGCTTGAAGTGCGCGGCGAGGTGTATTTGACGCGCCACGAATTCGCGACGATGAACGAGGAGATCGCCAAGACCGGCGAGCGCGAGCCCTTTGCCAATCCGCGCAATGCCGCCGCCGGCAGCTTGCGCCAGCTTGATTCGACGATCACCGCGCGCCGACCGTTGCGCCTGTTCTGCTATGCCGTGGGCGAAACCAGCGAATCGATCGCGCCGACCCATCACCAATTTCTGGCGCGGTTAAAGAAGTGGGGCTTCCCCACCAACGAGCGTTCGAAATTGTGCCATAGCATCGACGAGGTACTGGCCTATCACGCGGCGCTGGGCGAGGAACGCGCACAACTGCCCTATGACATCGACGGCGTGGTCTACAAAGTCGACCGCACCGATTGGCAGGACCGGCTGGGCGCGCGGGATCGGACGCCGCGTTGGGCGCTGGCCCACAAATTCCCGGCCGAGCGCGCCGTGACGCTGCTCAACGAGATCGGCATCTCGGTCGGCCGCACCGGCGCGTTGACGCCCTATGCCATCCTCGAACCGGTGACCGTGGGCGGCGTGGTGGTCAGCCGCGCGACCTTGCACAACGAAGACGAGATCGCGCGCAAGGATTTCCGCGCCGGCGACACGGTGGTGATCCAGCGCGCCGGCGATGTGATCCCGCAGGTCGTCGAAGTGGTATCGGACAAGCCGCGGGGCAAACACAAATTCACGCCGCCGAAAGTCTGCCCCGTCTGCGGCTCGCATGCCGTGAAACCCGAGGGCGAAGCGATCCGCCGCTGCACCGGCGGGTTGATCTGCAAAGCGCAAGCCGTCGAGCGGCTGATCCATTTCGCCTCGCGCCGCGCCTTCGACATCGAGGGTCTGGGCGAGAAGAACGCGGCTTTCCTCTACGAGACCAAGCGCGTGCTATCGCCCGCCGATATCTTCCGGCTCGAGGAGACCGATAGTCAATCCTCGACGCCGCTGAAGGACGAAGAAGGTTGGGGCGAGCTTTCGACCAAGAAGCTGTTCGCCGCCATCGATGCGCGCCGCACCATCGCGCTCGACCGATTCATCTATGCGCTGGGTATCCGCCAGGTCGGCGAAGCAACCGCGCGGCTGCTGGCGCTGCACTATCGCACCTATGACGGCTGGCGCGCGGCGATGGCGGCGGCGGCGCGCGATCCCGAAGGCGATGCGTGGAAGGATCTCACCGGCATCGATCAAGTCGGCCCGTCGATGGCCGAGGACATCGCCGCCTTTTTCGGCGAGGCGCACAACACCAAGGCGCTCGATGATCTGGCCAAGCAACTGACCAAGATCGAAGACTTCGCCGGCCCGTCGAGCGATTCGCCCGTTGCCGGCAAGACCGTCGTCTTCACCGGCACGCTGGAGACGGTGGGGCGCGATGAGGCGAAGGCGAAGGCCCAGTCGCTCGGCGCCAAGGTGGCCGGTTCGGTGTCCGCCAAGACCGATTATGTGGTAGCCGGCGCCGAGGCCGGTTCCAAACTGACCAAGGCCCGCGACCTGGGCGTTAAGATATTGACGGAACAGGAGTGGTTGACCCTGATCGGCGGATAGGTCAGTCGTCCTGACCCGCAAAATTGTAAGGGGGTTTCATTTATCACTGCGATGCCTTGAACGGGCGCCCATACTCACCCCACGTCTTAAAGCGATACGTCTTAAGCAATACGTCTTCAACAAAGGCCCCTCGCATGCGGTGGGGTTTACCCATCGCCCCCACGAGGCGCCGTCGGGAGGTGGGTTATGATTGTTCAAGACCTGCTCAACGCCAAGGAAAGCCAAGGAGTTGCGACCACCACGGCCGATAAAACCGTGGCCGACGCGGCGCGCCATCTGCACCAGCGGCGGATCGGCGCCCTGGTGGTGATCGACAGCCGCGGCCATATCGTGGGCATTCTCTCGGAACGCGATATCGTCCGTGGCCTGGCCCAAAGGGGTGGCGCCGTTCTGAACCAGCCGGTGGCCGAGCTGATGACCAGCCCGGTTCTCACCTGTAATCCGCATGATTCGCTGCATACGATCATGACGACCATGACCGCCAACCGCATCCGCCACCTGCCGGTGGAGGATGATCATCACCTGACCGGCATTATCACCATCGGGGACGTGGTGAAGGCCCGGCTGAACGAAGCCACGCACGAAATGGATCAGCTGCGGGACTATGTGACCGACCCGCATTAACGGTCCTTTTGTAAAGTTGATCACCCTGCCGCCGCCTGCAACAAAGCGGCGGAAGGAAAATTTTGTTGCCGGCAGACCTGGGAAAACGCTTTGCGCGCCGCAACCTAGGGTTTACATCTAGACGCATAATATGTACGTGGGGCCCGCTGGGGAGCGGGATTTGGATTTGGACAGTGGGTTAGTCATGGGTGTCGATCGACCGCGCGCGGCGGGGCCTTATGCCGCAGCCTGAAGTCGAAGACTTTAAAGGCGCGTTGGATCGCGCCCGGATGGCCCTGGAACTCCTGCAGCGTTATCGCATCCCGCCGACGCCGCCGCGGTTCACCGTGGCCTATCTCTACTATGCCGGGGATATCGACGATCTCGTGCGCGTGATGGACCGTTTGGTCAATCACGAAAAGCTCAATGCGCAGACCGCCGACGAAGTTCACGAACAATTCTTCGGCCGCCGCATCGAAGAGGCCGAACTGCGCGAGGCCAGCAAGCGCATCGAGACCACGGTTTCGCAGGTCGTCGAATACATCGACAGCGCCGCCGACAATGCCGAGCACTACGGCACGGTGCTGGCCGGCTTCACCGACACCGCGCAGCAAAGCAGCCCCGAATTGGGCAAGGCCATGTCGACGGTTCTCGATGAGACCAAGCAGATGGCCGAGACCAATCGCGGCCTCGAAGAGAAATTGCAGGCGTCGTCGCGCGAGATCGTGCAGCTGCGCGAACACCTCGAGCGGCTGGAACGCGAAGCCAGCATGGACGGGCTGACCGGCGTGGCCAACCGCAAGCGCTTCGACGTGTCGCTGCGCCAGGAAATCGCCACCGCCAATCGCGAGCAGTCGCAGGTCTCGCTGCTGATGGTCGATATCGACTTCTTCAAGAAGTTCAACGACACCTATGGCCATCTGCTGGGCGACCAGGTGCTGCGCCTGGTGGCGCGCTATCTGACCGACTGCATCAAGGGCAACGATCTGGCCGCGCGTTATGGCGGCGAGGAGTTCGCCGTGATCCTGCCGCGCACGCGGCTCGACGATGCAGTGCATGTGGCGGAGCAGATCCGCTCCCACGTCGCGTCGAAGAAGGTGGTCAACCGCCGCACCGGCGAAGCCCTGGGCAAGATCACGCTGTCGATCGGCGTCGGCGAGTACAAGACCGGCGAGACGCCGTCCGAGTTGATCCATCGCGCCGACGAAGCGCTCTACCTCGCCAAGAAGGCGGGCCGCGATCGCGTGATGTCGGAAACCCAGCTGGCCGCAGCCGGCGGCAGCGCGCGCACCAACTGATCAGCGCGCCAAGTTAATCAGCGCGCCACCTAATCAGCTTAGGGGCATCCACCCCGTCGCCCACAACCACAACACAGCCGCCGCCATCGACAGCAGCGTGATCGGAATGCCTGATCGCGCGTGATCGCGGAAGCCGAGCCGCACGCCGGCCGTCGCCGCGCGCTCGACCACGATGATATTGGCGAGACTGCCGACGATCAGGAAATTGCCGGCCAGCGTCGATAGCAGCGCCATCGCATACATCGCACCCTCGGGCGGATTGTGCCAAACCGACAGGATCAGGATCACCGCCGGGACGTTGCTGATGGTGTTGCCGAGCAGCAGCATCATCGGCGCCATCACATCGCTGGTGGTGGGCAGGATGCCGTTTTGGTTGAGCCAATCCATGCCCTGGCCGGCGAGGCCCAACGACGAGAACGCACCGGTGACCGTGAACAGACAGGCAAAGAGCAGCAGCAGACCCCAATCGACGCGCGCGATGATGTCGCGGCTGGCGACGCGGCGGCTGATCAACAGCGCTGCCGCCACCACCAGCGCCGCAAGGTCGCGCGGGAACGATGTGGTGAACAGCGCGACGAGAACGACCGCCGCCAACACGGCCTTGCCGCCTTGCCAATGATCGGGCGCAGGCACCGCCATGTGTGATTCGTCTTGCGGCCGGTCGGTGAGCTGCGCCCGCCACTGCCAGACGACAACGCCATAGACGATCGCCATGGCCGCGAGCCCGGCCGGCGCGCAGATGGCGATGAAGCGCCAGAAATCGAGATGAGCCTCCTGACCGATCAGGATGTTCTGTGGGTTGCCGATCACGGTCATCGCGCTGCCCGCGTTGCACGCACCGGCCAGCGCGATCAGGAACGGGCGCGGATCGAGGCCGCGCCGGCTGGTGCCCGCGGCCAGCACCGGCGCGATCGCGAAGGCGATGATGTCATTGGCCAGCACCGCCGAGAGCAGGCCCGCGACGACCACCACCAGCAGCAGGAGACGCGCGGGCGATCCTGGCGCCGAAGCCAGCTTGCCCGCCACCCAATCGTAGAACCCGGCCTGCGCGTATTGCGACGAGACGATCATCATCCCGAACAGCAGCAGCAAGGTCGGCAGATCGACGAAATGACCGAAGCTCTCGACCTTGATCGCGCCGAACGCGAACAGGATCACCACGCCGGTGAGCGCGATGCCGGTGCGGTCGATCTTGAGGCCGGGGATGTAGCCGAAGGCCATGCCCAGATAGGTCACGGCGAAAACGGCCAGGACGAGATTCTCCATCGCTCCGTTATGCGGGTTGCGCGGAAATCACACAAGAGTTTCACGCGCTTGCAGTTATCAACAGATGCTTGCGCCGTGTGATCCGATTCACTCGCAGTCGCCGCGCCGAGGGTTTATATTCGGCGCGATGTCCGATCCTTTTGCCCTCGACGACGACGGCCCGGAATTCCACGACGCGCCGGCCGCCGCTCCCACACCGCCGCAGCCCCACACCGCGACCAGTTCCGTGGCCGCGGCGCCCGCGCCTGTGCATATTCCGGCGGCGACGCCCTGGCTCGACAAGCTGAACCCCGAGCAGCGCGAGGCGGCAGAGACCATCGACGGCCCAGTGCTGGTGCTGGCCGGTGCCGGCACGGGCAAGACGCGGGTGCTGACCACGCGGCTGACGCACATTCTGCTGATGGGCAAGGCGCGGCCCTGGAACTGCCTGGCCGTCACCTTCACCAACAAGGCCGCCAACGAGATGCGCCACCGCGTCAGCCAGCTGGTGGGCGCGTCGGCCGAGCAGATGTGGCTGGGCACCTTCCATGCGCTCTGCGCGCGCATTCTGCGCCGCCATGCGGAACTGATTGGGCTGCAGAGCAACTTCACCATCCTCGACGCCGACGATCAGCAGCGCCTGCTGAAGCAGGTTCTCGAGGGCGAAGGCATCGATACCAAACGCTGGCCGCCGCAAGCGATCATGGGCGCGATCCAGCGCTGGAAAGATCGCGGCCTGGCGCCATCCGCCGTCACGCCCGCCGAAGCCGGGAAGCTGGCCAACGGCAAGGCGCTCGACATCTATCGCGACTATCAGCGCCGCCTGCGCGAGTTGAACGCCTGCGATTTCGGCGATCTGCTGCTGCACACCCTGACGGTCTTCCAGGACCCAAAACACGCTGACATCCTGGAGCAGTATCAGGAGCAGTTCCGCTACATCCTGGTCGACGAATATCAGGATACCAACGTGGCGCAGTATCTCTGGCTGCGGCTGCTGGCGCGCAAGCACAAGAACATCTGCTGCGTCGGCGACGACGATCAGAGCGTCTATTCCTGGCGCGGCGCCGAGGTCGGCAACATCCTCAAATTCGAACGCGACTTCCCCGGCGCGAAGGTGGTCCGCCTCGAAGCCAATTACCGCTCGACGCCGCCGATCCTGCAGGCCGCGTCGCATCTGATCGCGCATAACTCTGAACGCCTGGGCAAAACCTTGCGGCCGGCCAATGGCGGCACCGAGGGCGATCCGGTGATCGTGCGCGGCGTGTGGGACGGCGAGGAAGAAGCGCGTTGGGTGGTCGAGGAGATCGAGGCGTTGCAGCGCAAGGGCATCTCGCTGGGCGAGATGGCGATCCTGGTGCGCGCCGGTTTCCAGACGCGCGAATTCGAAGAACGGCTGGTGGCGACCGGCGTGCCTTACAAGGTGGTAGGCGGCTTGCGCTTCTATGAGCGTGCCGAAATCCGCGACGCCATCGCCTATTTCCGCGTGGTGGTGCAGCCGGCCGACGATCTGGGTTTCGAGCGCATCGTCAACACGCCGAAACGCGGATTGGGCGACTCATCGATGCAAGTCATTCATCAGCTGGCCAATGCGCAGCGCATTCCGCTGACCGAAGCGGCGCGCGAGATCGCCGCGACCGATGAGTTGAAGCCGAAGGCGCGTGCCTCGCTGGGACGCTTGCTGGCCGATTTCGCCCGCTGGCGCGCGCTGCTGCCGGTGATGCCGCATCAGGACTTGGCGCGGCTGATCATCGAAGAATCGGGCTACGCCCCGATGTGGCGCGAGCAGAAAACGGCGGATGCGCAGGGCCGTGCCGAAAACCTGAAGGAATTGGTGGCGGCGATTGAGGAATTTGAATCGCTGCCGACCTTCCTCGAACACGTCGCGCTGGTCATGGAGAATGACGAGAAGAGCGATCAGGCGCGCGTGACCCTGATGACGCTGCACGCAGCCAAGGGGCTCGAATTCGACGGCGTGTTCCTGCCGGGTTGGGAGGAAGGCCTGTTCCCCCATCCGCGCGCGCTGCAGGAATCGGGCGAGAAGGCGCTGGAGGAAGAACGGCGGCTGGCCTATGTGGGGCTGACCCGCGCGCGCAAACGCGCTTTCGTGTCGCATGCCGCCAATCGCCGCGTCTATAGCCAGTGGCAGCATTCACTGCCCTCGCGCTTCATCGAGGAATTGCCGGAAGAAGCCGTCGAGCGCACCGCCGCGCAAGGCCTGTTCGGCGGCACACCGGAAGCCGCGACCGCTTGGGCGACGCAAGGCGGCGGCGGACGGCCCTGGGCGGTGACGCCACGCCAGACCCATGGCTCGCCGCACGGTCAAAGTCGTGGGGGCCAAAACCATGGCGGTCAGAACAACTCTGGATCGAGCTATACGAAATCCAACTTCCCCGGCGGCCCGCGCGCGGCCGACAACGCCACGCCCGCCGCGTCCTCGACCAGCGAGAGCGGCTTCAAAACCGGCGAGCGCGTCTTCCACCAGAAATTCGGCTATGGCCGCGTGGTCGCGATCGAGGGCAACAAGCTCGAAATCGAATTCGAAAAAGCCGGCGCGAAAAAGATCATCGACAGTTTCGTCAGCGCGGCGTGAGTGCGTACGATATCAAGTCCCTTCCCCCCTTGAGGTGCGTAGGGCGCCCGCAAACGCTCCACTGGAGCGTTTGCAGCCCACGCACCTCAAGGGGGGAAGGAACCTGAGCCGATAAGACGAGCGCAAATGACGAAACTCAAATCACCCCGCCCTGATATCTGGCGCGTCACCCTGATCGCACCCGAGCGCACCGTGCCCGCCATGGAATTGGCGCTGGACGCATTTGTCGATTCGTTGGCCTGGTCGCCGATCGATCCCGATGCCGATCCGGGCCACGGCGGACCGACGCGCATCGTCGGCCATACCACCCGTCCGCCGCGCCGCGCCGATCTGGTGGCCGCCACCGCCGTGGCCGCGACGATGGTCGGCATCGAGCCGCCCGATCTCACCCTTGAGAAACTGCCCGACACCGATTGGCTGGCCGCATCGCTGCGGTCGTTCCCGCCGATCGATGCAGGCCGCTTCCAATTGCGTGGCTCACACATCGATGATCCCGTGCCGGCCGGGCGGATTCCGCTGATCGTCGATGCGGGCGCAGCCTTCGGCTCGGGCGAGCATGCCAGCACCAAGGGCTGTCTGCTCGCGCTCGATCTGCTGCTCAAACATCGCCGCTTCACGAACATTCTCGATATGGGCTGCGGTTCGGGCGTGTTGGCTCTCGCGCTGGCCAAGGCGCAGCCGGTGAAGGCGCTGGCCGTCGATATCGACGAACAGGCGGCGCGGATCGCCGGTGAGAACGCCAAAAGAAATGGGGTTGCGTCGCGTGTACGCGCGGCACCCAGCAATGGCTATAAGAGCCGGCTGGTTCACCGCCACGCGCCCTATGACTTGGTCTTCGCAAATATTCTGGCGCGGCCGCTGACGCGTATGGCCGAGCCCTTGGCGAATCATCTCGTGCCCGGCGGCGTCGCGATCCTGGCCGGGCTGCTCAACCGCCAGGAACGGCAGGTCCTCGCCGCCCATCGCGCGCAAGGCCTGGCCATGGTCGGGCGTATCCGCCTCGACGGCTGGTCGACGCTGATCGTCGGGCATCGCCGGACTTGGCGCTGACCGCTGTTGCCGAAACAGACAACTGCACCTTGTCACCCTGCCCCCAGGCAGGATGTTTTGGCGGCTTTTTGTCCGAGGGCGATATGGATATCGCCCTTATGATTCTAGAAATCCGGCTGGGTTACCAGCACGCGGGTCCCTCGGCCCGCTCCCAGCCACCCGCGCTCCCTGGCGCGGGCCTGGCGCTCGTGGCGCCAGTCGAGTCGCTTATTAGGCGACCCGATGCTGGCTGACGACCTGGCCACGAGCGGCGAGGCGGCCTTCGAGCGCGGTGTTGTAGAGGCGCTTGAAGTTCTCTTCGAGAATGTACGGAACGTCCGAACCGCTGATGCCGATGTCGACATAATCGCGATGCGTCATGCTCGCGAATTCGTCGGCAAGGCGACGGTTCTCACGGGCGGCCTGAACGTAGGCGAAAATCCGGTCGAACATAGGTTATCTCCTTACTCACTTTGTGCTCCCACAAGCCCCGGTTGGGTTTGCTGCACTGCGATAAGGTAGTACCATTGACCTGGTTTTCGAGGTGCTGTTTTTGCAACGCAGCAATCGAGAATATCACAGCATTCTTCACTAACTCGCCATAATTACTGGATAATTCAAGAATCAGGTTCCGGGTAGCAATATTGCTTCGCAACAACACCCCTCCGCGACCGAGACTTGCCGGGCGGGTTAGGCGGGCCTACCGTGCCGCCGAGCGCTCGGGGGCGGCGCAGCAGAACAGGAAGCGAACGGGAGAGCGGTACGTGACCAAAACAGAGACCCGGAACCCGCCTTTGACCCGTTTGCGGGCCGAATTGAAGCGCCGCGGACTGGATGGATTCGTCGTTCCGCGCAGCGATGAGCACCAGGGCGAGTATGTGCCCCCCAGCGCCCAGCGCCTGGCCTGGCTGACGGGCTTTACCGGCTCGGCGGGCGCGGCGGTGGCCCTGACGGATAAGGCCGCCTTCTTCACCGATGGGCGCTACACGCTCCAGGCCGCCGCCGAAGTCGACGGCAAGGCCTTCGCTCAGCTTCATATAACCGAGTCGCCGCCCACCGAATGGATCGCCGGCCATCTGCCAGCCGGCGCCAAGCTCGGCTATGACCCGTGGCTGCACACGCCCGATGGCGTCGCCCATCTGCGCACCGCCTGCGAAAAAGCGGGCGGCACCTTGGTGGCCTGCGCCGACAATCCGCTCGATGCCGTGTGGAGCGATCGCCCCGCGGTGCCGACCCAGCCGATCGAGCCTTATGCGCTGGAACTGGCCGGCAAGAGCGCCAAGGACAAGCGCCTCGACGTCTCCGCCACTTTGCGCAGCGACAAGATCGACGCTGTCATTTTGAGCGCGCCCGATTCGATTGCCTGGCTGCTGAATGTGCGCGGCGACGATGTGCCCTTCACGCCGCTGCCGCTGTCTTTCGCGATTCTGCACAGCGACGGCGCGGTGGAATGGTTCGTCGACGAGCGCAAGCGCACGCCGGGCCTGGCCGCGCATCTCGGCAATGACGTCGCCATCGCCGCGCCAACCGCGTTCGGCCCCGCGCTCGATGCGTTGAAGGGCAAACGCGTACGCCTCGACTACGGCACCGCGCCCGCCTGGGTGCTGGATCGGCTCACCGCTGCCGGCGCGCATGTCTCGCGCGGCGCCGATCCCTGCCAATTGCCGAAAGCCTGCAAGAACACCGCCGAACTCGACGGCACACGCAATGCCCATCGCCGCGACGGCGTGGCGCTGGCGGGATTCCTGGCCTGGCTTGCCAAGACCGCGCCGGCCGGTGGGCTCACCGAGATTGCCGCGGCAGACAAACTCGAGGCGTTCCGTGCCAAGGGCGATCTCTATCGCGGCCCGAGTTTCCCGACCATCGCCGGTGCCGGACCGAATGGCGCGATCGTCCACTATCGCGCGACACCGGAGTCCGAACGCGCGATCGAAGTCGGGCAGTTGTTCCTGCTCGATTCCGGCGGGCAATATCTCGACGGCACCACCGATGTGACGCGCACCATCGCGATCGGCACAGTCGGCGCTGAAGAACGCCGCCGCTTCACGCTGGTGCTGAAGGGCCATATCGCATTGGCCGCCGCGCGCTTCCCGATGGGCACCACCGGCAGCCAACTCGACGCGCTGGCGCGGCATGCGCTGTGGAGCGAAGGGCTCGACTACGATCACGGCACAGGCCATGGCGTCGGCAGCTATCTCGGCGTGCATGAAGGGCCGCAGCGCATCTCGAAGGTCGGCAACACCCAGGCGCTGCTGCCGGGGATGATCGTTTCCGACGAGCCGGGCTATTACAAGACCGGCGCCTATGGCATCCGCATCGAGAATCTGGTGGCGGTGAAAAAAGACAGCGCGCTGAAGACCGCCGAGAAGCCGATGCTGGACTTCGAGACGCTGACGCTCGCGCCGATCGATCTGGCGCTGGTCGATCGCGATCTGCTGACCGAGTCCGAACGCGTGTGGCTCAACGCCTATCACGCGCGCGTGAAAAGCGAGATCGGGTCGCTGGTCGATGCCGATACCGCGCGCTGGCTGGCGGACGCAACGCGCGCGATTTAGCGACCGTCATTGCGAACGACGCGAAGCAATCCATTTTCGCGAAAGTCATGGATCGCGTCGTCGCGATGCTTCTCGCGATGACAAAGACTATTTCTTCTCGGCGGCCCAGTCGGGTTTGGCCACTTTGCGCGCGCCGCGTTCCTGGATCAGCTGGCGCACGCGCGCGAGGTTCTTCTCGGTGACAGCGGCGGGACGGCCCGCGCCCATCGCGCGATAGACATCCAAAGCATTGGCAAAGGCCGCAGCAGCGTCTTCGAGGTGCTCTGCCGTGCCGCGATGCTTATCGAGCAGGAACATCGCCGAGCCCAGCGAGTTCTGCGTTGCCGCCCAAGCGATCGGATTGCGGTCTCGGCTGCGCATATCGGCGGAGCTGCGGCTGACCTCGACGGCGCGTTCCAGCACATCGATGCTTTTCGTCTGATCGCCGAACACCTGCAGCACCTGGGCGAGATTGTTCATCACCTCGGCCCAGCGTGCGGAAGCCTCCGAGCGCGTGAAGATGGTCAGTGCCGCCTGGAATGCGAGCACCGCCTCTCGCAGCAGTTCGACACGCCCCGTCAGCAAGTCCAACCGATACAGCGCCTGGCCGAGACGGTTCTGGTTGCCGGCCCATTCATAGGGATGGACGGTCTTGAGCAGACATTCGACCGCGGCGCGGAATTCATTCACGGCGCCTTCGATCAGGGCAGGGTCCTGCTTCTTTTCGCCCAGCGCCAGCAGCACGCCGCCGAGATGCCGGCGCAGCAGCGCTTCATCGGGGCCGTGTTCGTTGCGCGGGATGCGCTGCAACGCCGCCTTATAGGCAACCTGTGCACGCTCGTACCAGCGGATGTCGCCGTCGATCGCCGCCCGGGTCGCACAGGCATGGGCCCACACGGTCAGCGCGGTGCGCGAGCGCACGGGCCCCCATGAGCCGGGTATCCCTTTGATCGGATCGTCGGCCATGTCGAGTGCGGTTGGCAGCAAACGGCGCTGGCGCAAGGCCGCCGGCTCGTTCTGCGGTTCGACCGCGCCCAGGATCGCGATGTAGAGAATGTCGCCCAGCGGCGGTTCGAGTTCCGGCGGCAGGTCGAGGCGGAGATAGGGCCCGAAACTGCCGGGCCGGTCTTCGTCGCCGGGGCCCATCGTGGCCGCCGTGAACCAGAGCGAGAAGCCCTGGTCGTGGACATCGCCCCAGATCAGCAGATCGAGATCGCCGCCGGCCGCGCCCAGGGCCTGGCGTCCGCGCAGGGCGGCTGCATAGACCGCCGTCTGATCGATGCCGTTGGGCGCGAGGACCGGGGTTTCCAGCACCCTCACGGCAACGCCGGCCCGGTTCTCCAGTGTTCCGGCCAGGGCGCGCGTCCAGGCGGCATCGACATCGTTGTTGAGCGCCGCCAAGCCGACGCGGAACGGCGCTTCGGATTCGGCCAGGGGGCCGCCGCCTTCGCCCTTGGTCTTGCGGCTGCGAAACCATGACGCCAAAGCGCCGAACAAGCCGCCGCCGGGCGCCAGGGCCGGCATGGTCGATCCCGCCACCACCAGTGCCCCGCCGCCGCCACTTTGCCGCTGGCCGGCGATCAGCGCATCGGCCGCGCGCAACCGCCCGACCAAGGTGCTGATCACATGGGCGGCGACATCGGGCTCCTGCTGGAGCCAGGCCTTGAATTCTTTCCGTGGGATTGCGCGAACCTTACAGGCTTCGACCGCCCGGGCGGTTACGCCATGCGGCGCACCATCGACCGCCCCCATCTCGCCGAGGAGCTCATAGGGGCCGATAACGGCCACGGCGACCGGATTGCCGTCCGCGCCCGCCTTTTCGAGTTCGACGCGCCCGGACTCGACCAGAAACAGGGCGTCACCCACTTCGCCTTCGCGAAAAATGACGGCACCCCGGTCGAAACTCCGCTCGCGCGTTTTCACGCCATTGTCCTTTCGTTCGCGCGGCTTACCGTAGGCTAGCGGTTGACTCGGCGCAACCGCGCCCCTTGATAAAAAACGGCAGGCTCACCCGCCTATGCCTCTAGTCTTTTAGGCGCGCATATGTTAACGAAAACCATCTGGGGCCAAAGGCTTGGCCAAGAGTAGTTGCTTCATACGATCAACTCGGTTGAGCCTTGGGGACGGATCTTCGGAACCGCCATGCAGTCGATGACCATCGTTAAACGCGCGTTACGCTGGACTGCGGTCTCGGCGGTCTTGGCCATTGCCGGGTGTGCAGATGAGCCGCCGGCCAGTGATCCGGATGCCGTCGCCGAGTTCAAGCAGACCAACGATCCGCTCGAACCCACCAACCGGGCGATCTTCGATTTCAATACGAAGGCCGAGACCTATTTCCTCGATCCGATTGCGCGCGGGTATCGCTACACAGTCCCGCCCTTCGGCCGTGATCGCGTCTCGGATTTCCTGTCCAACCTCGATGAGCCGGTTGTGTTCCTCAACGACGTCCTGCAGGGGAATTCATCGCTGGCGTGCAAAGCCGTCGAACGGTTTGCGCTCAACACCACCTTCGGCGTGTTCGGCATCATGGATGTGGCCACGCCGCTGGGCATTCACAGCCACGAGGCCGATTTCGGCCAGACGCTGGGCGTGTGGGGCGTGGAAAGCGGGCCGTATCTGGTTCTGCCGTTCTTCGGCCCGTCGAGCGCGCGCGACGGTGTCGGCATGGGCGTCGATCTGGTCGCCGATCCGTGGAGCTGGTATTTGACCGACCACAATCTGAATTGGGTCAGTTGGGCGCGCTTCGGTGTCGATGCCGTCTCCAAGGACGAAGCCTATATGGACTTCCTGGACGATCTCCGCCGCACCTCGCTTGACTACTATGCCGCCATGCGCAGCCTGAGCCGGCAGCGCCGCGAGGCTTTGATCCGGGCGGGCAAGGATGACATCGAGGTGGCGAATGATCGGCGTCGGCCCGATTACGCGCCCACCACGAACCCGATGAAGTAACCGGGCGGACCGGAAACCACGAGGAAGAGACGTATGACCGTGCTGTCGCGCCGCGCATTCGCGGCTTTTACTTTCTGCGCCGCTCTGTGCCTGGGCATTGCCGGTGCGCGCGCCGATGACGCCGCCACCGCCAACGATGCCCAGAATTTCATCCACGGCATGGCCGATAAGGCGCTGGTTCTGGTCAATGACAAGAACCTCAGCGACAAGGATCGCGCCGACCGGTTCAAAGACTTGTTCGTTCAGGCCTTCGACATTCCCGAGGTTGGCAAGTTCGTGCTGGGCCGCCATTGGAAGACCGCATCGCCGACGCAGCAGAAGGATTTCATCGAATCCTTCGAGGACTTCACCGTGCTGACCTGGTCGACCCGCTTCAAGGACTACAGCGGTGTCTCCTTCGAAATCGAAGGCTCGTCGCCGGCCGACGAGGGATATTGGGTCGTCGATTCACTGGTGAAGCGCGCCCAGGGCGAACCGCTGCATCTGGGCTGGCGCATCCACAAGGTCGACGGCGCTTGGAAGATCACCGACATCCTGGTCGAAGGCGTCAGCATGGCGCTGACCCAGCGCCAGGATTTCGCCTCGGCCATCCAGTCGAGCGGCGGCACAGTCGAATCGCTGCTCGCCACCATGCACAGGAAGATCGAGGAACTGCGCGCGGGGAAGTGACGAATAACTGAGTTATTCGTCACCCCGGAAACGCGCAGCGTTATCCGGGGTCCAGAGCCGTTTCCCGGCCATCTATTTAAATTGCCGTCATGCCCGGCCTTGTGCCGGGCATCCACGTCTTGTTTCGTTGTCATTGCGAGCGCAGCGAAGCAATCCGGAATATTTTCGAACAAGAAATGGATTGCTTCGTCGCGGTGCTCCTCGCAATGAGGCGAAAAACGCCTTCCTTTTCCTTCGTGCCTTCGTGGTGAAACTTTCTTTTGGAAATACCAAGAAGGCGTGGATGCCCGGCACAAGGCCGGGCATGACGGTTCAATGGTTGATAGCTACCGCGTCAGCGGCTTGTACTTGATGCGGTGCGGTGTGTCGGCATCGGCGCCCAGGCGGCGCTTTTTGTCCGCCTCGTAGTCGCCGTAATTGCCCTCGAACCACTCGACATGCGAATCGCCCTCGAAGGCGACGATATGCGTGGCGATACGGTCGAGGAACCAGCGATCATGCGAGATGACCACGGCGCAACCGGGGAATTCGACCAAGGCCTCTTCCAACGCGCGCAGCGTTTCCACGTCCAAATCGTTGGTCGGTTCGTCGAGCAGGATGACATTGGTGCCGGCCTTCAGCATCTTCGCGAGATGGACGCGGTTGCGTTCACCGCCCGAGAGCTGGCCCACCTTCTTCTGCTGATCGGCGCCCTTGAAGTTGAACTGCGAGACGAAGGCGCGGCTGGGCATCTTGCGCTTGCCGACTTCGACCTCGTCCTTGCCCCCCGCGATTTCTTCCCAGACCGTGTTGGTCGAGGTCAGGCTGTCGCGCGATTGATCGACATAGCCGAGCTTCACCGAATCGCCGACGACGAAGGTGCCGCCATCGGGCTTTTCCTGGCCGGTGATCATGCGGAACAGTGTGGTTTTGCCGGCGCCATTGGGGCCGATCACACCGACGATGCCGCCCGGCGGCAATTTGAACGACAGGTCCTCGATCAGCAGCCGGTCGCCATAACCCTTCTTCAGGTCCTTGGCCTCGATCACGAGATTGCCGAGGCGCGGGCCGGGCGGAATGATGATCTGGGCCGTGCCGTCCTGACGATTCTCGGACTGCGCCACCAGGTTATCGAAGGCGGTGATACGCGCCTTGCTCTTGGCCTGACGGGCGCGCGGGCTTGAGCGCACCCATTCCAGCTCTTCCTTGATCGTGCGCTGGCGGGCCGATTCTTCGCGCTCTTCCTGTTCGAGGCGCTTCTGCTTCTGCTCGAGCCAGGACGAATAATTCCCTTCGTAGGGGATGCCCTTGCCGCGGTCGAGTTCGAGGATCCAGCCGGTGACGTTATCGAGGAAGTAGCGGTCGTGGGTGACGATCACCACCGTGCCCGTGTATTCGCGCAGATGCTGTTCGAGCCAGGCCACGGATTCCGCGTCCAAGTGGTTGGTCGGTTCGTCGAGCAGCAGCAGATCGGGCTTGGACAGCAACAGGCGGCAGAGCGCGATGCGGCGGCGCTCGCCACCCGACAGTTTGTCGACCTTCGCGTCGCCGGACGGGCAGCGCAGCGCGTCCATGGCGATCTCGACCTGACGCGTCAGTTCCCAAGCGCCGAGATGATCGATCTTTTCCTGCAGCTCGGCCTGCTCGGCCAACAGCGCCGTCATCTCGTCATCGGACATTTCCTCGGCGAACTTCGCCGAGACGGCTTCGAAGCGATCGAGCAACGCTTTGGTTTCCGCCACGCCGAGCATGACATTGCCCATGACGTCGAGCGTCTCGTCGAGCATCGGCTCCTGCTCCAGATAGCCGATCTTCGCCCCTTCGGCCGCCCAGGCCTCGCCGCTGAATTCCTTGTCGATGCCGGCCATGATCTTCAGCACCGTCGACTTACCGGCGCCGTTGACGCCCAGCACGCCGATTTTGGCGCCCGGCAGGAACGACAGATACAGGCCCTTCAAGATCTCCCGGCCACCCGGATAGACCTTGGAGAGGTCTTTCATCACATAGACGTACTGGTACGAAGCCATCTAATTGATTTCCTTAGTGTTCTCAAGAATCATATTGATGTTTGTACACTCAGAGTGTACAAATGTGGCGAGCGTTGGGGTTGGCCCGACGTTTTGGGATGGAGCCCTACAATGTCACTTGCCCTCGAAGCAGACGATTCAAATCAGCCCATGACAAATGTCTACAATTTATTGCGTGAAGCTTGCGGCATTTCGCAGGCGGAGGCTGCGGAGTTCGTTCACGGAACGCGTCTCGACAGCGTCAAGTCTTGGTGCAGTGATCGGCGGACTGCCCCGCAAGGCGTAATCAATGATCTCCAAAAGCTCCTCCGCGAAATTCAAAATGCAGGCGTCGAATACGCCGCACTTCTCAAAGGAACTAACAGGGGTGACGTCTACGTCATAGGTTTGCCCAGCGACGAACAAGATGCACGGTCCTGTGGCTTTCCTTCAGTCGGAGCACAGATGCGCGCAATCGCAATCGCCGTGTCACTTTTGCCGGAGCACTCCGAGATCAGGATGGTGGAGCGAGTGCGCGGCGCCATTCCGGCTCCCATATTGGAGAAAGAAATGATCGTCCCGACTGAAGCGGATAGTCAGGTCCTGATCTCCATGCAATTTACGAACGATAGGTGCTACACGGCCGGCAACGTGAACCGGCGCAAGTTTCAGCGCCTCGAAGATATTGGTTGGGTAAAGGGTATTTCAACGAACATAAGTGACGTCGAATATCACTTAACCGAAACGGGCAAGGTACAATTTGAGCTAACGAGAATAGCAGAAGCTATGGAGAATGATTTTCCGGACCCAGCGCCGACTGGATTTCAGACGAGGGTAAATTCCGGACTGCGACGTGGGCCTATTCTCAAGCTAAAATTGGGCGAGACATACCAAATTGAAGATATGTCGTTTCGTGTCGAAAAAATCGACGGAGATTTCGTAACGGTGAAACTACCGACCGGCGTAACGACGACACTCCGCGCCGCCGCCATCCTATTTTCGCCCAAAGGATTGCGCGAAGGCTAAACAGACTCCTGGCAACCGCGCTGGAAAAACCTTACCACCCCGCGAAAACCGCGATGCCGAAGACGGCGAACAGCGCCGCCGAGACGCGGCGGAGCAGGCGGCTGGGAATCTTCTGTGTGATCTTTTCGCCGAACCAGATCACCGGCGCGTCGGCCAGCACCATACCGACCGTGCTGCCGATCAGCACCAGGCTGATGCTGTGAAACCGCGCGGCGAGGGCGATCGTGGCCACCTGGGTCTTGTCGCCCATTTCCGCAATAAAGAACGCGACGATCGAAGCGGTGAAGGCGTTGCCCTGCCGGCCCCAGCGATCCGAGAGCTGCGCGGCATCGGGCACCAGCAGCCAGCCGGCCATGAGGATGAAAGAGAGCGCGACGCCCCAGCGCAGCCAATCGGCCGGCACGCGATCGGCCACGATGAAGCCGACGCCGACGGCCAGCACATGGTTGAGCAATACCGCGGCGACCATGCCGCCGATGATCGGCCAGGGCCGCTGAAAGCGTGCCGCCAGCATCAGGGCGAGAATCTGCGTCTTGTCGCCCATTTCGGCGAGGAAGACGAGGCCTAGAGAGGTGAGGATGGCGTCCAGGACAGGACTCGCGGTGAGGTCAAAGGACGGGCAGAATATCCGCCGCCCCGGCAATCGACAATCGAGCAACTCATGAACGTTCTGCGCTGGCTGGCCGTGCCGATTTTGTGCTTTGCGATGGATGGTGCGGCGCTAGCGCAACAGGCCGCGCCGCCAGGACAGTTCGACTATTATCTGCTCACGCTGTCATGGTCGCCGGCCTATTGCGCGACGCATCGCGGCCCTGCGGCGCATGACGAATGCGCGCAGCAGCGCGGCTTCATCGTTCACGGGCTGTGGCCGCAAAACGAGAACGGCACCTGGCCCGCCTTCTGCCGCGCGGTGCAACCCGTTGCCAAAGAGCGGATCGCCCACGAACTGCCGATCATGCCCAATGGCGCGATGATCGAGCATGAATGGGACAAGCATGGCAGCTGCACGACCCAGACGGCCGCGGCCTATTTCGACACGCTCGATCGCGCTTTCGCGGCTTTCCATGTTCCCGAGGCGCTCGACCGGCCCAAGCACGCCGTCTCCCTGCCCCTGGCCGCCGCCAAACGCCTGATCGCCGATGCCAATCCGGGCCTGGACCCGGCCATGTTCGCCCTGCGTTGCGCGGCCGGCACCCAAGTCGAGGAATTGCGCATATGTTTGGACACCGGGTTCCGTCCCAGATTGTGCGGTAAAGACGTCACCGACACCTGTCGGGTAACGGCCCGATTCGGCCCGACCATTGATTCAACGCGATAATTTGCTCTTTCTGTGACGCGTGAAACGGGCCGTAACCGTGCGCGCCTTGCCACAGGAACCGGGATCGCATACCCAGTGGAACTTAAGAGTTCCGTTCGTAAAATAACGCATTAGGGAAATCGTCCGGGAAGGCGCCCAGGGTCCACGTTTGAGGGGCGGGGCGCCCAGAGGGCGAATTCGTGCTGACGATGGGAAAGGCGGGTCGCTACGGGGCCCGAAAGAGAAGACCGATGTCGAAGTTGCGTACGCTGATTGTGATCGTGGTCGTGGTCGCCGCCGGCTTCGTGGCCTGGCGCTGGATCGGAGCAAAACCGGCAACGGCAGAGGCCCAACAGGCCAAGGCCCCGGCCGGCATTCCCGTCGATGCGACGGCGGCATCGCGCCAGACCGTGCCGCTTTATATGAGTGGGTTGGGCACGGTGCAGGCCTTCAACACCGTCACCGTCACCGCACGCGTCGACGGACAGTTGCAGAAGGTGAACTTCATCGAAGGCCAGGAGGTCAAGAAGGGCGATGTGCTGGCCCAGATCGACCCGCGCCCCTACAAGGCCCAGCTCGACATGGCCATCGCCAAAAAGGCGCAGGACGAGGCGCAGCTGGCCAACTCCAACCGCGACCTGAAGCGTTACACCGAACTGGCGCAGAAGGATTTCGCCAGCCGCCAGCAGGTCGACACCACCGGCGCCCAATCGGCAGCCCTGGTGGCGCAGATTGCCGGCGACCAAGCCGCGATCGACAACGCGAAGATCCAGCTCGACTACAGCACCATCACCGCGCCGATCGACGGCCGGACTGGTATTCGTTTGATCGACGAGGGCAACATCATCCGCGCCGCCGGCACCGCCGGCATCGTGGTCATCACCCAATTGCATCCGATCTCGGTGATCTTCACCCTGCCGCAGGACGATCTGCCGCAAGTGTCCGCCGCCATGGCGGCCGGGCCCGTGCAGGTGGCGGCGATCGCGCGCGACAACAAGACCGTGCTCGACAGCGGCAAGATCGCGTTGATCGACAACCAGATCGACCAGACGACGGGAACGATCCGATTGCGCGCCAATTTCGACAACCCGCACGATTCGCTGTGGCCCGGTGAATTCGTCAACGCGCGCGTGTTGCTGAAGGATCAGGCCAATGTCCTGACCATTCCCTCGGCCGCCGTGCAGCGCGGCGTAAACGGCTTCTTCGTCTACGTGGTCAAGCCCGACAACACGGTCGATGCCCGCCCGATCAAGGTCAGCATGGACAATGGCTCGGTGGCGGTGATCGAAGACGGCGTCAGCGAGGGCGAAAAGGTGGTGACCCGCGGCCAGTATCGGCTGGAGCCCGGAGCACCGGTGCGCATCGTGCAACCCAAGGACAGCGTAGCGGAGAAGAGCGCCCAATGAGCATTTCAGCGCCCTTCATCAAGCGGCCGATCGCGACATCGCTGATCATGGCCGGGATTTTCCTGGCCGGTATCGCCGCCTATCCGCTGCTGCCGGTGGCGCCGCTGCCGCAGATCGACTTCCCCACCATCATCGTCACCGGCCAGTTGCCCGGCGCCAGCCCGGAAACGATGGCGTCGTCGGTGGCGCAGCCGCTGGAAACCCAATTCGCCCAGATTCCGGGCGTGTCGCAGATGACCTCGACCAGCGTGCTGGGCGAGACGCAGATCACGGTGCAGTTCGCGCTCGATCGCAACATCGACTCGGCCGCGCAGGACCTGCAATCGGCGATCAATGCCGCCGGCGGCCAGTTGCCGAAGAACCTGCCCAGCCCGCCCGCGATGCGCAAGGTGAACCCGGCGGATGCGCCGATTCTGATTCTGGCCGTCCACTCGGACGTGCTGCCGACCATCCAGGTCGATGATTACGCCGAGAACGTCCTCTCGCAGCAGATCACTCAGCTCGACGGCGTGGCCCAGGTGATCGTCGGCGGTCAGCAGAAGCCGGCCGTGCGCGTGCAGATCGATCCGACCCGGCTCGCCGCGTTGGGCCTCGGCCTGACCGATGTCGCCAATGTGATCACCAACGCGACGACCGACGCGCCCAAAGGCTCGATTCAAGGACCGAACCACGGCTTCACGATCTATGACAATGACCAGATCATGACGGCCGACCCCTGGAACGACGTGATCGTTTCCTACCGCAACGGTGGGCCGGTCCGGATTCGGGATATCGGCCGCGCCGTCGATGGGCCTGAAGACGATACCCATATCGCGTGGCAACACGGCGGCAAGCCGGGCGTGCTGCTGGTGATCTTCAAACAGCCGGGCGCCAATGTGCTCGACACGGTCGATCGCATCCAGAATGCGATGCCGCACATCATGGCGGCCGTGCCGCCGGCGATCAAAGTCGACACCATCGTCGACCGCACCACGACCATCCGCGCCTCGTTGAACGATGTGAACCTGACGCTGGTCATCACCATCTGCCTGGTGGTGATGGTCATCTTCATGTTCCTGCGCAATGTTTGGGCGACCATCATCCCGGGCATCACCGTGCCGCTGGCGCTGGTCGGCACCGCGGGGCTGATGTACATCGCGGGCTTCAGCCTCGATAACCTGTCATTGATGGCCCTCACCATCGCGGTCGGCTTCGTGGTCGACGACGCAATCGTGATGCTGGAGAATATCTATCGCTACATCGAAGAGGGGATGAAGCCGATGGACGCCGCGTTCAAGGGCGCGAGCGAAATCGGCTTCACCATTCTGTCGATCAGCATCTCGCTGGTGGCCGTGTTCATTCCGCTCTTGTTGATGGGCGGCATCGTCGGCCGCTTGTTCCGCGAATTCGCGCTCACCGTCACCATGACCATCGCCGTGTCGGCGGTGGTGGCACTGACGCTGACGCCGGTGATGTGCTCGCGCTTCTTGCGCGACGAGAAACACGCCAAGCACGGCCGCGTCTATATGGTATTCGAGCGCTTCTTCGACGCACTGCTGCGCGGCTATACCCATGGGCTCGACTGGGTGCTGCGCAATCAGTTCATCACGCTGATGGTGTTCTTCCTCACCATGGCGTCGACCGCCTTCCTCTATATCGAAATTCCGAAGGGCTTCTTCCCACAGCAGGACACAGGCACGATCTTCGGCATCATCGAGACCAGCCAGGATGTTTCGTTCACCGAAATGTCGCGTATCTCGCACGAGGTGACCGATATCGTCGACAAGGATCCGGACGTCTATAGCTACGGTGCATTCCTGGGCGGCAGCCGGCCGCTGAACAACGCCGCTGTCTATATCGCACTGAAGCCGCGCAACCAGCGCAAGCTTCGCGCCGACCAGATCATCGCGCGGTTGCGTACCGAGGTGGGCGCCATTCCGGGCGTCGCCTTCTTCATGCAGGCGCCGCAGGACCTGAACGTCGGCGGCCGCCTCGCCCGCACCCAGTATCAGTACACATTGCAGGACGCCAATATCGACGAACTCAACGTCTGGGCGCCACGCCTGCTGGAGAAGATGAAGAAGCTGCCGCAGCTGCGCGACGTGGCCAGCGATCAGCAGACCAACGGCGCCACCGTGACCCTGACGATCGACCGCGATCAGGCCGCGCGTTTCGGCATCCAGCCGCAGCAGATCGACTCGGTGCTCTACGACGCCTTCGGACAGAACCAGGTGACGCAGTACTTCACCCAGATCAATAGCTATCACGTGATCCTGGAAATCGATCCGGCGCTGCAAGGCAATCCGAATACGCTCGATCAGCTCTATGTCCGCTCGCCGCTGACCGGCCAGCAGGTGCCATTGTCGGCCTTGGCCAAATACGACACCAAGCCGACCGGCTATCTGTCGGTCAACCACCAGGGCCAGTTCCCGGCCACCACGCTCTCGTTCAACCTTGCGCCTGGCGTGTCGCTGGGTGACGCGGTCGATTCGATCCAGGCCACCGCCAACGAGATCCGCATGCCGCGCGCTATCGTCGGCACCTTCCAAGGCACGGCGCAGGCGTTCCAGAGCTCGCTGAAGAGCCAGCCCTATCTGATCGCCGCGGCGCTGATCGCCGTCTACATCATCCTGGGCGTGCTCTATGAGAGCTACATCCACCCGCTGACGATTCTCTCCACCCTGCCCTCGGCGGGCGTGGGGGCGCTGCTGATCCTGATGGTCTCGGGCTTCGATCTCTCGGTGATCGCGCTGATCGGCATCATCCTGCTGATCGGCATCGTCAAGAAGAACGGCATCATGATGGTCGACTTCGCCATCACCGCCGAACGCGATCAGCACTTGGCGCCGGAAAAGGCGATTCGTCAGGCCTGTCTGATGCGCTTCCGGCCGATCATGATGACGACCATGGCCGCGCTTCTGGGCGCGCTGCCGCTGATGCTGGGTCACGGGACCGGTTCGGAACTGCGCCAGCCGCTCGGCTTCACCATGGTCGGCGGTCTGATCGTGAGCCAGATGCTCACCTTGTTCACGACCCCGGTGGTCTATCTCTATCTCGATCGCCTGACCGCCGGTAACCGCAAGGCGCGGCATGCGGCCGAACATGCACCGGTCGCACAGCAGCCGACGCAGCAAGTGCACAGCGTGGCGGAGTAAGCCATGGTCGATCCAACCGAACGCAGCTCCTCTGAAATGCCCGGCGATTACGACAATGCGCATGAGGCGGCCCATCCGCCGCGCTTCACGGCGCCCCAGCCCGCGGAAGACGACGACGGTCTGTCGCACGCGGCGGTTCCGGCTTGGCGTCAACGCCGCCGCAACCGCATCCTCGCGGCAGCGACCGAACTCTTCGCCACGCGGCCCTACCCGCTGGTCTCGATGGACGAGGTGGCGGATACGGCGCGGATGGGCAAGGCGACGCTGTATCGCTATTTCCCGTCCAAGGAAGATCTCTACGTCGCCGTCTTCGATCTGGTGCTCGACGAGCTCAACGGCCTGCTCGACGTGGCCGCCGCCGAGGGTGGCACCTGCAGCGAGATTCTGCGGCGCATGATCGGCATCCTGGTGCCGGCGCTGGGCGAGCACTTCCGCGGCTTGCGCACGATCGATGACGGTGTGATGCACGCCGCCGAGCGCAAGCGGCGCCTGTTCCGCAGCCGCCGGCATCTGATCACCGGCCATATCGAAGAAGCGATCATTGCCGGCATCGAGCGTGGTGAATTCCGCGGTGTGCGCGCCGCCACCTGCGCGCAGATGATCATCGGCATGATCTGGTCGCTCTCCACCAACAGCAGCGATACGCCGGAGATCGCGGCGCAAGCGGTCAGCGACCTATTCCTCAACGGCGCTCTGGCGGCCCCGCAGAAATAATCAGGGTTTCTGGGTCGGTTGGGGCTGGGCCTGCGGCTGAGCTTTCGATACCGGACAAGGCCGCTTCGGGTCTTGCGTGTCGCACAGCACGACGCTCTGGATGAAGGCCAGCCATTTCAACGTCGTCTCGGGCGGCACCGGCACCTTGCCCTTGTCGAAGGGCGCGCCGCGCCACGATCGCGCGACCAGATACATTCCGTCCTTGCCCTTCCAGGCCTTATAGAGACTGACCTCGCCCTGGCTCCATTTCTTGACCTTGGTGCAAGCTACGGCGCGCAGCGCGGTCGGATAGCCGTTTTCCATGCTCGGCGATACGGGGCCCAGCGAGGTCTCCTGGCATTCGGCCTGGATGGCGCGAAAGCGTTCGGCCAAAAGGTCCGGCGGATTTTCCTGCGCACCGTAGACGATGTTGACCGCTACCTGGTCGGTCCAGTTCTGGCGGTCCTGGCCCGGCGGCACGATCTCGGTCAACTCGACATTGCCGCCGCGCTGCGTGGGAATCACCGTCCAGCCCGGCAGCATGCCGCTGTAGTTGATATAGAGCCGTTCGGTCATCGGACCCGGGTCGGCCAGGGCCGAACCCACGAACAGCGCCCCGCCCAGCAGCAAACCGATCGCTACACGTCCTGCGTTCACGCATCCACCTCTGCCGCCAGGGCATGATCCACGATCTTGCGCATTACGGATGGCAACGCGCGTTCGTCCAACCGGTCCACCGGGCACCATTCGCTGTGGTCCTGAACCACGATGGTCTTGCCGATCTGCCCGACGACGACGGACAGTTCAAGACTGAAATGGGTGAACACGTGATCGACGATCCCCGGCAGCGCGGTCCACGTCGCGGTGATCGGCGCCGCGGCCAGCGCCTCATCGATCGCCCAAGGCTCGGCACGCCAGGGTGTCGAGGGAATCTCCATCATACCGCCGAGCAGGCCCTTATCCGGCCGGCGGCGCAACAGCACCGCGCCATCCTGGCGCTGGACCCAGAACGCCACGCCGCGCCGCATCGGCCGCGCGGCTTTGGGCGATCGCGCCGGCAATTGCGGGACCAGACCCAGCCGCCGCCCGTCGCAGTCATCGCGCCATGGACAGATGCCGCAGGCGGGACTTTTCGGCGTGCAGATCGTCGCGCCGAGATCCATCACCGCCTGGGCATAGTCGCCCGCGCGCTGATCCGGCGTCAGCGTCGCGGCATGCGCAGTCAGCAGCGGCTTCGCACCGGGCAGCGGATCTTCGACCGCGAACAGCCGCGCCATCACGCGCAGCACATTGCCGTCGACCACCACCGCCTTGCGATTGAACGCGATGGCGGCGACCGCCGCCGCCGTATAGGCGCCGACGCCCGGCAGTTCGAGCAGGGCCTCTTCGGTGTCGGGAAATTGCCCCAAGCTGACGAGCGCCTTGGCGCAGGCGTGGAGATTGCGCGCCCGCGCGTAATAGCCAAGCCCGGCCCAGGCGGCGAGCACATCGTCGAGCGGTGCGGCGGCCAAAGCCTCGACCGTCGGCCATCGCGCGATGAACGCATGAAAATAGGGCTCGACCGCGGCCACCGTGGTCTGCTGCAGCATGATCTCGGACAGCCAGACGCGGTAGGGATCGGCATAGGCGCCGGGCAAACTGCGCCAGGGTAGACGTCGCGCATGACGGTCGTACCAGGCCAGCAGGCGCCGCGCGAGTTCTGCGGGCGGAGAGTGTGGCATCGGGATCAGGATAGCATAGAATGCCGCTATGGTTGCCAAGCCCTCACGCAAGAGCGACGAGCGCAGCGGACGGTACGAACCCCGTCCGATCGGCGAGATTTCCGGCCGGATCGTCGCCAAGCCTTTGGGCAAGCGCGGCTTCGCCGCCGCAACCTTGGCCGCCGATTGGCCGGCGATCGTCGGCACGGTGCTGAGCGCCCAAACCTTGCCGCTGCGCATCGTCTTCCCGCGCGGCGAACGAAATCAAGGCACTCTGCATATGCGCGTGGCCTCGGGCGCCTTTGCGCTGCAAGTGCAGCATCTCGAGCCACAGATTATCCAGCGCGTGAACGGACATTTCGGCTACGCGGCCGTGGCGCGGCTGGCTTTGACGCAAGGCCCGATTCCGCAGCGGAAACCCAAGCGTGTGCCCGTGCCGCCCCCTTCGGCCGAAGTCGACCCGGCGCTGAAGAAGCGAATTGAAACCGTCTCGGACGACGATCTGCGCGAGGCTTTGGCGGGGCTTGGGCGGCGGCTTGCCGCCGGGTGGCAACGGTCCTAATATCCCGGCGCGATTGCGGGGTACGGATCAAAACGGAGGTCGATTTGCGCGGAGTTTTGCGCGTGGTTGCGGCGGCGGCGTTGACCGTGGCCGTGAGTGTGATCGGGATCACCGATACGCAAGCGAACGAGGCCACCGAAGGCAAAAGCTGGCCGCTCGACGTGGTTCTGGGCAAAGCCGATGCCCCCAATACCGTCATCGAATATATGTCGTTGAATTGCCCGCATTGTGCGCGGTTCGCCGCCGATCCGTTTCCCCGCCTGAAGAAAGAGCTGATCGACACCGGCAAGGTGAAATGGATCATGCGCGACTTCCCGCTCAACGACACCGCGATGGCGGCGGCGATGATTGCCCATTGTTCCGGCGACAAATATATGGCCTTCGTCGACGCCTTTTTCCAAACCCAGGGCACCTGGGCGGTGGCCAAGGACCCCATCACGGCCATTAAGAATGTGGGCCGTTTGGGCGGCATGGACGCCGCGGCTGTGGATAAGTGCCTCGCCGACAACGACATGGTGCAACAAATCAATGCACGTGTGACCGAAGCTTCGGATAAACTGAAGATCAACTCGACCCCCACCTTCATCATCAACGGGAAGCAGGCGGTGGGCGAGAAGACCTACGACGAGTTCATGAAGCTATTACCGGCGGTCAACTGAGATCATGCTGAACACCACTGCGGGGCACGCCCCGTGATTCATTTCGATCGTCTGCGCCTCTCTGGCTTCAAGTCCTTTGTCGACAACACCGATGTCACGATTTCACCGGGCGTGACCGGCATCGTCGGTCCCAATGGCTGCGGCAAGTCCAATCTGATCGAAGCGCTCACCTGGGTGATGGGTGAGACTTCGGCGCGTTTGATGCGCGGCGCGGAAATGGACGACGTGATCTTCGGCGGCTCGTCTACCCGCCCCTCGCGCAATCTGGCCGAGGTGACGCTGGCGCTGAACAACAAGGATCGCCAGGCGCCGGCCCAATTCAACGACAGCGACACGATCGAAGTGTTGCGCCGCATCGATCGCGGCCGCGGCTCGACCTATAAGGTCAACGGCAAGGACGCGCGCGCGAAAGACGTGCAGATTCTGTTTGCCGACGCCGCCGCCGGCGCGCGGTCGCCCGCCATCATCAATCAAGGCCGCGTCGGCGCGTTGATTTCGTCGAAGCCGTCGGATCGCCGCAGCCTGCTCGAAGAAGCGGCCGGCATCGGCGGGCTGCATGCGCGCCGCCACGAGGCCGAGCTGCGCCTGCGCGCCGCCGAACAGAATCTCTCGCGCCTCGAAGACGTGGTCGGCGCGCTCGACAACGAACTCAATGGCCTGAAGCGCCAGGCGCGCCAGGCCTCGCGCTACCGCAATCTGTCCGAACACATCCGCGCCGCCGAGACGCGCCTGTTGGCCGTGCGCTGGATGGGTGCCGTGGCCGTGCTCGACGCGGCCCAGGAATCCGTGCGCGAAGCCGAACGTCAGGTCGAAGATCTGACCGGTCTGGCGGCCACCGCCGCGACCCATCAGGCCGAAGCCGCCGCACGCCTGCCTGAACTGCGCCAACGCGAATCCGAAGCCGCCGCCGTGTTGCAGAAACTCGCCGGCGTGCGCGAACGCCTCGACGCCGAAGAAGAACGCATCGCCGGACTGCAGCGCGACCTGAATGGCCGCGTCGCTCAAGTCGATGCCGATATGCAGCGCGAAGCCGCTCATGCCGCCGATGCGTCGCGCGCGATGCAAGGGCTCGCCAACGAGCGCGAACAGCTGATGGCCGCGCAGGCCGGTCACGAAGAACGCGAAGCCGCCGCCCGCCAGGGCGCGGATGCCGCCAACGAAGCGGTGCGCGCCGCCCAGGCCGAGCTCGATCTCGCCATGCAACGCGCCGCCGAATTGGATGCCGTGCGCGCCGCCGCACAGCGAGCGCTGTCGGAAGCGAGCAGCCGCCGCGAGCGCCTGGCCAACCGCGCCAACGAACTCGGCCAGCAACTGGCCCGCGCCCAGGCCGATGCGATCGACCCGGCCGCGCTCGAAGCCGCCAACACCGCGCTCGAACAATCCGGCTCGCAGCTCGAAGCGCTATACGCCGCCGTCACCGAAGCCGAACAGCGCCGCACCGAGACGCAAGGCGCGCAAGCCCGGGCGCGCGAGACGCTGCAGTCTTACCAGGGCGAGCGTTCCGGTCTCGTTGCCGAAGCCAAGGCTTTGGCCGATCTGCTGCGCGCCCCGAATGCATCGACCCTGCCGCCGCTGGCCGAACGCGTGGTCGTACCGGCCGAATTCGAAGCCGCACTCGGCGCCGCACTCGGCGACGAGCTGACCGCGCCGGTGGATGCCGATGCGCCGATCACCTGGCGCACGCTCGCGCCGCTGAGCGAAATCCCCGCCCTGCCCTATGGCGCGCGGTCGCTGGCCGAACTGATCACCGTGCCCGACGTGTTGGCGCGGCGCCTGTCGCAGATCGGCGTGATCGATGACGGTGTGAACGGCACGGATCTCCAGAGCCAGTTGAAGCCCGGCCAACGCTTGGTCAATCGCGCCGGCGATCTGTGGCGCTGGGACGGGTTCACCTTGAAGGCCGGCACCCATGCCGCCGCCGCCGCGACCCTGCGTCACCGCAATCGTCTCCGCGATCTGACGCCGATGATCGAGCGCGCGGAACAAAACTGCGCCCAGGCCGATACCGACGCGCGCACCGCCGCGCAGGCCGCCGAACAAGCAACGCAAGACGAACGCGCCGCGCGTCAGGCGTTGCGCGAAGGCGAGAACAGTTTCGCCCGCGCCCGCGACGCGCAGGCCAATATGTCATCGCGCGCGGCCGCCGTAGCCTCGCGTGTGGCCTCGCTGCAGGAGCAGGATGCGGCGACCCGCGCCGATCTGGCCGAAGCCGAAGCGACCGAGGCCACCGCACGCGCCAACGCCCAAGCCGGCGCCGACGACAACGCGATCCGTGCACGCGTCACCGAATTGCGGCCGATGCTGGCCGGCTGCCATATGCGATTGATGGAAGCCGAAGGCCAGCGCGACCGTCTGCGCGTCGATGCGCAGACTCGTGAGCGCCGCCTGCTGTCGATCGAAGTCGAGACGCGCAACTGGGTCGAACGCGCTTCCGCCGCCGAACGCCAGACCACCGCGCTGACCGAGCGCCGCGCCACGGCCACGGCCGAACTCGAACGGCTGGCGGCACTACCCGGCGAATTGGCGCAGCAGCGCGAGCAGCTGCGCAGCGAAACCCACGAGGCCGAAGAGGCGCGGCGCCTGGCCGCGTCGGAATTGGCCGATGGCGAACAATACCAGACGGCCGCCGACCGCGCCGTGCGCGAAGCCGAACAGGCTTTGGGCGCCGCGCGCGAAGAACGGGTCCGCCGCGAAGGTGCCGTGGCCACCGCACAGGAAGCCTCGCGCGCCGTGGGCGAACGCATCTTCGAGCGTTTGGAAACCACGCCCGAAGATCTGCTGACCCGCCCCGAGGCGCAGGAAGCCGGCGAGATCGCCGAGGTGGAAGCGCGCTTCCAGAAGCTGGTGCGCGAACGCGAGGGCATGGGCCCGGTCAATCTGCGCGCCGAGGAAGAAGCGGCCGAAATGGATGGCCGCATCTCCGGCCTGCGTGCCGAGCGCGAAGATCTGGTGGCCGCAATCGCGCGCCTGCGCCGCGGCATCAGCGAATTGAATACCGAAGGCCGCCAACGCCTGCTCGATTCGTTCGAGAAGGTGAACCAGCAGTTCACGGTGCTGTTCACGCGCCTGTTCGGCGGCGGCCGTGCCTATCTGACGCTGACCGAATCCGAAGACCCGCTGCAGGCCGGCCTGGAAATCATGGCCAGCCCGCCCGGCAAGAAGCTGCAGGTGCTGTCGCTGCTCTCAGGCGGCGAACAGGCGCTGACCGCGCTGGCGCTGCTGTTCTCGGTGTTCATGGCCAACCCGGCGCCCGTCTGCGTGCTGGACGAGGTGGACGCACCGCTGGACGACGCCAACGTCGACCGCTTCTGCACCCTGGTGAACGAGATCGCCGTCTCGATCCATACGCGGTTTTTGATTGTTACCCATCATCGTATGACGATGGCGCGCATGGACCGGCTCTACGGCGTGACCATGGCCGAACGCGGTATTTCGACGCTGGTTTCAGTCGACCTCGAAACCGCCGAAACCTTCCGCGAACGCGCCTAAGCCCCTATCCGCGCATAGCTGACGCCTGGGGTCTCGCGCGCGGCGGCGATTGAATTCGCGCGCCCCCGATGAAATAGTTGCCGAAAATCCGGAGGAGATGGGAATGGCTGAGGCTGCGGTCTACAAGGGCTTTACGCCGGCCCAGTTGGACACCGAATATAATCCGCGCATCACCGCGCCGAATTTCCAGGATTATTTCGACCGCTGGGACCGCGAGAGCAAAATCGCGCGCGCCAAACCCGATGTGAAGCGCGACGTGCCCTATAGCGCGGGCGCCAACGAAACCCTCGATATCTATCCGCTGGGCGGATCGGGTTCGCACCCGGTGATGGTCTATTATCACGGCGGCTATTGGCGGCGCTTCGGCAAGGCCGATCGCGGCTACATCGCGCCGCACATGAATGAGGCCGGCGTGATTTTCGTGTCGGTCGACTACACGCTGGCACCGGCCGCCACGGTTGACGAAATCGTCGCCCAGTGCCGGCGCGCGCTGCTGTGGGTGAGCAAAAACATTGCGAATTATGGCGGCGATCCGGACCGCATCTATATCTGCGGCGAATCGGCGGGCGGCCATCTTACCGCCATGGTGGCGCAGACCGATTGGGCCGCCGAGGGTGTTTCGCCCGAACCGCGTGTGCGCGGCGCGCTGGCGATCAGCGGCATCTATGACCTCGAGCCGATTCAGCACACGTTCCTCCAGCCCGATGTGCGCCTGACCGCCGAGACCATCGCGCGCTCGAGCCCGGTCAAGCATGTGCGCAAGACGCCGGTGCATATGATGCTGGCGGTGGGACTCGACGAGTCGTCCGAGTTTCAGCGGCAGCTGAACGACTACAGCGCCGCCATGGCCGCGATCGGCATCCGTCACGACATGGTGCGTGTCGGCGGGCGCAATCATTTCTCGATCGTCGACGCGCTGTGCGAGCCACGGAATATGCTGCATCTGTCGCTGATGCGCCTGATGAGGCCGACCGCTGGTCGGTAAGTAGCGGGGCCGCTGACCGCCATGTCCGACTCCGCCGCCGATTCGGACGATCCGGCAACAATCACTGCAGCCCTGCGGCGCATGGGTCTGTTGGCCACCTCTGTGCCGCCGACCCTGACGCCGCTGACCGGCGGCGTGTCGTCGGACATTCTTCTGGTTGAAGGTGTCGCGGAGCCCTTCTGCATCAAGCGGGCACTGGCCAAGCTGAAAGTGGCCGCCGATTGGCGCGCGCCGGTGGCCCGCAATCATGCCGAAGCCGAATGGCTGCGCGTGGCCGGTGCGATCATCCCCGCCGCCGCGCCGAAGGTGCTGGGCGAGGACGAAGCGCTCGGCCTGTTCGCCATGCCCTATCTGACGCCCGACAAGCATCCGGTGTGGAAGGCGCTGCTGCGCGACGGCAAGGCGCGGCACGAGGTGGCGGATCAAGTGGGCGCGGCGCTCGTCCGCATCCACGCGGCGACCGCGGACGACCGGACCATCGCCGCGCGTTTCGCCAATGACGAGACCTTCTACGCCATCCGGCTTGAGCCCTATCTCGTCGCCACCGGCCGCGCGCATCCCGATCTCGCTCCCACCTTCGAGGCGCTGGTCGCGCGCACGGCCCAGACCAAGCGCGTGCTGGTCCATGGCGATGTCAGCCCGAAGAACATCCTGGTCGGGCCCGAGGGGCCTGTGTTCCTCGACGCCGAATGCGCCTGGTATGGCGATCCGGCGTTCGATGCGGCCTTCTGCCTCAACCATCTGCTGCTGAAATGCGTGTGGCGGCCGGGCAACGCGGCGCGCTTCCTCGATATGTTCGACCGATTGACGTCGAGCTACCTCGCCGGCGCCACATGGGAGCCGCGCAGCCAATTGGAATCACGAATTGCGAGTCTGCTGCCGGCATTGCTGCTGGCGCGGATCGACGGTAAATCGCCGGTGGAATACATCACCGAAGACACGGATCGCGAGCGCGTGCGCCGCTTCGCGATCCCCTTCATTCGTTCCGCACCGACAAGTCTGGCCGCCATTCGCGCCGCATGGGCGCGGGAGATGCGGGCATGAGCGCGGAGCGCGAAGGAGCGGTTGCGCGGCAGCGCAGAGCGACGAGGAGATATTCATGACCGGGACATCGATCACTTCCGTCAGAGGCCGCCGTGTATGGGACTCGCGTGGCCGGCCCACCGTGGAGGCCGAGGTGGCCGTGTCCTGCGGCATCGTCGGGCGCGCGATCGCACCGGCCGGTGCCTCACGCGGCAGCGGCGAGGCGATGGAGCTGCGCGACGGCGGCACCGCCTTCGGCGGCCAGGGTGTCGATCGTGCCGTGGCGCAGGTGAACGGGCCGATCGCGGCACTGCTGGAGCGGCGCGACGTGGCCGATCAGGCGGGGCTCGACGCCGCGATGATCGCGCTCGACGGCACGCCCGACAAATCCAAGCTGGGCGGCAATGCGATGATCGCCGTGTCGATGGCCGCGCTGCATGCGGCGGCCGGCGCGGCGCGGGTGCCGCTGTGGCGCCACCTGGCCGACACCATCGGCGCCACACCGCGCCTGCCGATGCCGATGATCCAGATTTTCGGCGGCGGCGCCCATGCGGCCGGGCGGCTGGATGTGCAGGACTTTCTGATGGTGCCGCTGGCCGCCGACAGCTTCGACCACGCGCTGGCAATCTGTGCCGAGGTTTATGCATCCGCCGGAAAGATCATGGCCGACGCGGGCAAGCGCTCCGGTGTCGCCGATGAAGGCGGCTGGTGGCCGAATTTCGACACCAACGAGGAAGCAATCGCCACCGCCGTGCGCGCGATCGAGAAGGCTGGGTTCCGCCCGGGCGAGGATGTCGGCATCGCGCTCGACATCGCGGCCACCGAACTGCGCCAAGGCGGCGGTTACCGCCTGCGCCGTGAGGGCAAGACGCTGAGCGGCGACGAGATGATCGCGATGCTGACCGGCTGGCTGAAGGCTTATCCCATTGTCTCGATCGAAGACCCGCTGGCCGAAGACGATTGGGATGCCACCTGGCGTTTCACCGCCGGCGCGGGGCAGGTGCAGGTGATCGGCGACGATCTGCTGGTGACCAACGAGATGCGCGTGCGCCGCGCCGTGGCGACGCGAGCGGTCAACGCCGTGCTGATCAAACCGAACCAGGCGGGCACGATCACCGAGACCCTGGCCGCGCTGCAGGCGGCGCGCGACGGCGGGCTGGCTACCATCGTCTCGGCACGGTCGGGCGAGAGCGAAGACGCGACCATCGTTCATTTGGCTACCGGCTGGGACGCCGGGCAGCTGAAAGTGGGGTCTTTCGCCCGGTCCGAACGCATGGCGAAGTGGAACGAGGGCCTGCGCGTGGCCGAAGCCCTGGGCGCGGCCGCCTTTGCCGGCCGTAAAGCGCTCGCGCCATTGTGAATCTAACGCTGTGATCACTCAATTGAGGTATCGCGCGAAGCGTTACCGGATGCTATTCAACCCGTGCTAGAATCCTATCCCGCGTCCGAGACACTGGCCGCCTTATCTTTTGCGATGCCTAACGATAGTTCCGCCCCGCCCCCGACCGAACTGAGCCGCTCACCCGTCATCCTCCAGGTGTTGCCATCACTGGTCACCGGCGGCGTGGAACGTGGCGCCGTAGACATGGCCGCGGCCATCACCGAAGCCGGCGGGACGGCGCTGGTCGCCTCGTCGGGTGGGCCGATGATCCGCGAGATCGACCGCGCCAAAGCCCAGCACATCGAATTGCCGCTGCAGAGCAAGAACCCCTTGGTCATGCGCGAGAACATCGAGCATCTGATGAAGGTGATCGCCGAGCACAAGGTGGACATCGTCCATGCCCGCAGCCGCGCGCCGGCCTGGAGCGCGATGCTGGCCGCGCAGAAGAGCGGCACGCATTTCCTGACCACCTTCCACGGCACCTATAATCTCGGCTGGATGGGGCTGAAGCGCGAATACAACCGCGTGATGACGCGCGGCGAACGCGTGATCGCCATCAGCGATTTCATCCGCCGCCATATCGAAGAGGTCTATCACGTCGAGCCGTCGCGCATCCGCGTGGTGCCGCGCGGCATCGATACGGTGCGCTTCGATTCCACGCGCGTCAGCGCCGAGCGCATCATCCAGCTGGCGCAGAAATGGCGTCTGGTCGACGGCCAGCGCGTCATCATGCTGCCGGGGCGGCTGACGCGGTGGAAAGGCCAGGAAGTGCTGATCGAAGCGCTGGCGATGATGGGCCGCCGCGATGTGCGCTGCATTCTGGTCGGCTCGGAACAGGGCCGCACCGGCTATGTGAAGGAACTGCACGAATTGGCAACCAAGCATGGTCTCCAACAAGTCGTGCATGTAGCCGGCGAGTGCAACGACATGCCGGCTGCCTATATGCTCTCCGATCTGGTCGTCTCGGCCTCGACCGATCCGGAAGCCTTCGGCCGCGTGATCGCCGAAGGCCAGGCGATGGGCCGGCTGGTGATCGCCACCGATCATGGTGCAGGACGGGAAACCGTGATCGAGGGCAAGACAGGCCTGCTGGTGCCGCCGGGCGATCCGATGGCGCTGGCCACCGCCATGGATCGCGCGCTGACGATGAGCGCCGCCGAACGCGAAGCGATGACCACCGCCGGCATGGCCCATGTGCGCGCCAACTTCACGCGCGAGCTGATGTGCCAGCGGACGCTGGCCGTCTACGAAGAACTTCTGGCCCTGCCCGCGCCGGCGGCCAGGGTCTGAGCGGGTCCGGCTGTGACCGGCGCCGATTCCATCCTGGTCATCAAACTCTCGGCGCTGGGCGATTTCGTCCAGGCCTTCGGCCCTTTTGCGGCGATCCGCGCGCATCATAAGGCCGCGCACATCACCCTACTGACAACCAGACCCTACGAAGATTTCGCGCGCGCGAGTCCATGGTTCAACGATGTCTGGGTCGACCGGCGGCCACGGTTCTGGCAGATCGGCGCGCTGCTCGACCTGCGCCGGCGTTTGCGCTCCCGGCCCTTCGCGATGGTCTACGACCTCCAGACCTCGGACCGCAGCAGTTGGTATTACCGTTTGATGGGCCGGCCGCCATGGTCGGGTATCGCGCGCGGCTGCTCGCATCGTCACGCCAATCCCAAACGCGACTTCATGCACACTTTCGAGCGCCAAGCCGAGCAATTGGCGATCGCGGGCATTCCATCGGTGCCGCCGCCCGATCTCTCCTGGATTCGCGCCGACACGTCGCGCTTCGGCCTGCCCGACCGCTATGTGCTGCTGGTGCCGGGCGGCGCCGCGCATCGACACGACAAGCGCTGGCCGGTCGAACGCTACACCGCCCTGGCGCAGACATTGGCCGCACGCAGCATCGTGCCGGTTCTGCTCGGCACCCAGGACGACGCCGCGGCGATCAAGGCGATCTCGACCGCATGCCGGCAGGCCCGCTCGCTGCTCGGCCAGACCGATCTGTTCGACATCGCCGCGCTCGCGCGTGGCGCGGCTGGCGCGGTGGGCAACGACTCGGGCCCGATGCATCTGATCGCCGCCGCCGGCTGCCCGGCCGTGGCGCTATTCTCTGCGGCCTCAGATCCCGCGCTGTGCGGCCAGCGCGGCCGGGTGGCGACCCTGCGCCGCGACAATCTGGCCGACCTCGCGCTTGAGCCGGTCCTGGCCGCCCTGGGCAGCGGCCCGGCGGCATTGCGCCTCTAAAAACCCCTTAGAATCAGCAGGTTCCGGAGTCTCTGATCGTTCACGAAGACTCGGTATACGCCGTGATACATCGATATCCGGCGCGTTGTGCAGACCGCAATGGTCTCGCGTATTCCGATAGCCGCGGCGCGCCCGGTCGCAGGAGGGCGCGATGGATCAGAGAAGCAGAGCCATCCAAGGCATGGCGCCCGGCATTCAGTTCGCCTGCCTGTTGAATGGCCAAGGCGGCTGCACCGAGCTGACCGAGGGCCGCACCTGGGATTGGCGCCAGGACAACGGGCTGTTGTGGATTCACCTCGAGCGCCAGGAGCCCGATTGCCGCCGCTGGCTGACCCAGATGAGCGGACTCGATCTGATGATCGTCGACGCGTTGCTGGCCGAAGAGTCGCGCCCGCGCGTCGAGATCTACGACGACTCGATGATGGTGGTGCTGCGCGGCGTCAACCGCGTCGAACACGAAACGCCGGAAGACCTGGTGCCGATCCATCTGTGGATCGACAAAGACCGCGTGATCAGCGTGCGCGACAGCGGCCAGGTTCTGTGGGCGCTGCGCGATGTCCGCGAAGCCTTGTGGGCCGGGCATGGACCACCCACCGCGGGCGCGCTGTTCGTGCAGATCGTCGAGAAACTGGTGCGCGATATGGAACCGCTGATCGACGACATCGAGACCGAGATCGATGCGCTCGACGACAGCTTCTCGGCCACGCCGCACACCCATGCGCGCCGCAGCCTGAGCGCGATTCGCCGGCGCGCAACCAAACTGCGCCGCTGGATTCTGCCGCAGCGCGAGGCACTCAACCGCGTTCACTATCAGGACATGACCTGGCTGAGTCCACGCGAGGCCGTACGCCTGCGCGAGGTGGCCGACCGGCTGGTGCGGTACATCGAAAGCCTGGACGCCGATCGCGATCTGGCGGCCACGCTGCATGACGATCTGAACGCCCTGCGCTCGGAACAGATCGGCCGCAACACCCATCGCTTGATGATGATGGCGACAATCTTGCTGCCGCCGACGCTGACCGCCGGCCTGCTCAGCCAGCGCCTCGACCTGATCCTGCATGGCGGCGAGCCTTGGGCTTTCGGGATAGCGATCGCGGTGGAACTCGCTATGATGCCCGCGATCTGGTGGCTGATGCGGCGCGCCCGCTGGCTCTAGGGCGCAACCGCCCCCCAATCCCACCACCATTCTCCATATGAATTTCCGAAGCCTCTGGCCGGCTGGCCAGTTGTGGCGCGACGATGTCGTTTTGAAAACGGAGGGTTTCCAATGATTGAAGCGCGATGCAGTTGCGGTGCTCTGACACTCACGCTTCCGGGACCATCGACATTGGTGGTCGCCTGTCATTGCCTCGACTGCCAGCGGCGGACCGGCGCGCCATTTGGCGTCGGCGCTTTTTACCCGGCCGATGCCGTCGTCATTGCCGGAACAGCGAAGGAGTTCGCTCGCCCTGCCGCAAGCGGCGGGACGGTGCGCCGCTATTTTTGTCCCGTCTGCGGATCGACGGTCTATTGGACGGCCGACAACCTGCCGTCGATGATCGGCGTGGCCGTCGGGGCGCTGGCAGACCCCCAATCCCCGCCCCCGATCAAATCGGTTTTCGAGCAGTCAAAACATGATTGGGTCCGGATTGACGGCGCGGTCGAACACTTCCCGCGCAGCAGCCTGGTGCGGAATCCAAACTGAGGCCCTGCCAAACGCCGCAATTCCTTGACTCCAGGGCCATTGTGCCTAAATTCGCGCCTTTGCAGCGACGCGAAATTCAGGCTCAGGCCCATGCCCACGATCACCCTTCCCGACGGCAGTAAGCGCAATTATGACCACCCCGTAACCGGGGCGGATCTGGCGCGCGATATCGGTCCCGGCCTGGCCAAGGCCGCGCTGGTGATCAAGCTCGACGGCACACTGGTCGATCTGGCCAAGGCGATCGACCGCGATGCCGAAGTGGCGATCGTGACCTCGAAGAGCCCCGAGGCGCTGGAAGTCCTGCGCCATGACGTCGCCCATCTGATGGCCGAGGCAGTGAAGGAGCTTTATCCCGATACGCAAGTGACCATCGGTCCGGCGATCGAGAACGGATTCTATTACGACTTCGCCCGCAAGACGCCGTTCACGCCCGAAGACCTGATCAAGATCGAAGCGCGCATGCATGAGATCGTGGCGCGCGACGAAGCGATCACGCGCGAGGAATGGCAACGCGATGACGCGGTGAAATTCTTCTCCGACCAGGGCGAGAAGTACAAAGCCGAGATCATCGCCGGCATTCCGGCGACGGAACCGATCGGTCTATACCGCCAGGGCAACTTCATCGATCTGTGCCGCGGCCCGCATCTACCCTCCACCGGCAAGGTCGGCAAGGCCTTCAAGCTGATGAAGGTGGCCGGTGCGTATTGGCGCGGCGATTCGAAGAACGAGATGCTTCAGCGCATCTATGGCACCGCCTGGTTCGACGAGAAGGACCTGAAGGCCCATCTCACCCAGATCGAGGAAGCCGAGAAGCGCGATCACCGCCGCATCGGCAAAGAGATGAACCTCTTCCACCAGCAGGAAGAGGCCGTGGGATCGGTGTTCTGGCACCCGAACGGCTGGACGCTGTGGCGCATTGTCGAAGCCTATATGCGCCGCCGTCTCGAAGCCACGGACTATGCCGAGGTCAAGACGCCGCAATTGCTCGACCGGTCTTTGTGGGAAGCGTCGGGCCATTGGGAAAAGTTCGGCGCCAACATGTTCACGGTGCGCACCCAGGACGATCGCGAACTGGCGATCAAACCGATGAACTGCCCGTGCCATGTGCAGATTTTCAAGCAGGGTTTGCGCAGCTATCGCGAATTGCCGTTGCGCATGGCCGAGTTCGGCTCGTGCCACCGCTACGAACCGTCGGGCGCGATGCACGGCATCATGCGGGTGCGCGCCTTCACCCAGGACGACGCCCATATCTTCTGCACGGAAGATCAGATCACCGCCGAGACGGTGAAGTTCTGCGAACTCTTGAAGTCGGTCTACAGCGATTTCGGCTTCGAGGACGTGCGCGTGAAGTTCTCGGATCGTCCGGCGGTGCGGGCCGGCAGCGACGAAGCGTGGGACCGGGCCGAGGCCGCGCTGCTCGAAGCCTCGAAGGCGGCCGGGCTCGAGACCACGCCCAACAAGGGCGAAGGCGCCTTCTATGGCCCGAAACTCGAATTCGTGCTGCGCGACGCGATCGGCCGCGACTGGCAGTGCGGCACGCTGCAGGTCGATCCCAATATCCCCGAGCGGCTGGGCGCCACCTATATCGGCGAGGACGGGGCCAAGCACACGCCGGTGATGCTCCACCGCGCCATTCTCGGCTCGTTCGAGCGTTTCCTGGGCATCCTGATCGAGCATCATGCGGGCCGGTTCCCGCTGTGGCTGGCGCCGGTGCAGGTGGTGATCACGACCATCACGGACGAGGCCAACACCTATGCCGAAGATGTGGCCGAGACGATGAAGGCGGCTGGGCTGCGCGTGCAGCTTGACCTGTCCAACAACAAGATTAACTACAAGGTGCGCGAGCACTCCCTGGCCAAGGTTCCGGTCCTGGCCGTGGTGGGCAAACGCGAGGCCGAAACCCGCGCCGTGGCCCTCCGTTACCTTGGTGGGGCAGACCAGGAAATCCTTGCCCTGGATGAGGCGGTTGCTAAACTGGTCGCTTCTGGCAGACCCCCGGACGCCGCGCGCTAAGTGCGGTCGTCCCTTTTGGTCTTCCGTAACCCGTAGAAGGAATTACGTTTATAGTTAAGGCACCCACTCCTGCGCCCAAAGACCGCGATGAAGATGGTCCGCGGGTGAACACCGAAATCGACGTCAAATCCATCCGCTTGATCGACGCAGACGGCGAAATGGTTGGGGTCGTATCCATCCGCGAAGGTCTCGATATGGCGGCTGAGGTCGGGCTCGACCTGGTCGAAGTGTCGCCTACGGCCGATCCGCCCGTCTGCAAGATTCTGGACTTCGGAAAGTACAAATACGAAATCCAGAAGAAGAAGAACGAGGCGCGGAAAAAGCAGAAGGTCATCGATATCAAGGAGATCAAACTCCGCCCGAACATCGATGACAACGACTACAACATCAAGATGCGCAACATGCGCAAGTTCCTGGAAGAGGGCGACAAGGTGAAGATCACCCTGCGCTTCCGCGGCCGTGAAATGGCCCACCAGGACTTGGGCATAAAGGTTCTCGACCGCGTGCGCGAGGGCCTCGACGACCTGGCCAAGGTCGAACAGTTCCCGAAGATGGAAGGCCGCCAGATGGTCATGGTGATGGCGCCGCGCTAACGCGGGCAGCCGATCACTGTCGGCCATACTGCACGTAACGTCCGTCATACTTTCTACGTCATGCCCGGCCTTGTGCCGGGCATTCACGTCTTAAGAAGGCGTGGATCACCGGCACAAGGCCGGTGATGACGAATGGAATTATAAGTCCGCTCTCGAATCGTCATTTGGATTACTGCGCTTGGACTTAGCCCAAAGCGCTATATATCCTTGTATATATTGCTGGTTTCTCGCCTGCCGTCCTACAGTGACGGCAGGGAGTGCCGGTTCATCAGCCATATCAAGAGCTGGTCCGGGCACCCGCGCGGGCCAGGAAACGGAGCGTCATGCAGATTACCGGCAGCTTTACGGTGCCCGCGCCGCGCCAGCGTGTTTGGGAAGCGCTGAACAATCCCGACATCCTGCGCCAATGCATTCCCGGCTGTGAGGAATTGAACCGCGTCGGGGACAATGAATTCGAAGGCAAGATCGTCGCCAAGGTCGGCCCGGTGAAGGCGAACTTCACCGGCAAGGTCACGCTCTCCGATCTCGACCCGCCCAACGGCTATACGATCCAGGGCGAAGGCAAAGGCGGCGTGGCCGGCTTCGCCAAGGGCGGCGCCAAGATCAAGCTGAGCGACGATGGCGCCGGCACCAAGCTCGACTACGTGGCCGATGCGTCGGTGGGCGGCAAGCTGGCCCAGATCGGCGGACGCCTGATCGAAGCCGCGGCCAATCAGACCGCCGGCGAGTTCTTCTCGAAATTCTCCGACGTGGTTGGTGGCGGCGCGACGCCCGAAATGGCTGACCCGATCGCGGCCGACGCGGCGGCGGCGCTGGGCGAACCGGCAGCGAAAGTCGCCGCGGCCGCCAGCCCTTCGCGCATGTGGATTTGGGTTGTGGCCGGCGCGGTCGTGATCGCGGCGATCGTCTTGGCCATCGCTTTATAGGCGCCGCCGCTTCACTGCGGCGGATGTCCGTTTGTACCGAATAGAACAAAAGGGAGGACACAATGTCCGTCACAGTGAAGATGACCGTTAACGGCAAGCCGATTTCGGCGCAGGTCGAAGCTCGCACGCTGCTGGTGCAGTTGCTGCGCGACACGCTCAACCTCACCGGCACCCATGTCGGCTGCGACACCAGCCAGTGTGGCGCCTGCACCGTTCACGTGAACGGCAAGTCGGCCAAGTCCTGCACCATGCTGGCGGTGCAGGCGGAAGGCGCCGCGGTCACCACCATCGAAGGCGTGGCGACCAACGGGACGCTGCATCCGATGCAGAAGGCCTTCAACGAGAACCATGGGCTGCAATGCGGCTTCTGCACGCCCGGCATGGTGATGAGCGCGCTGGATATCGTGCGGCGCCATCCCGATCCCACCGTCGAGCAGATCAAGCACGGGCTGGAAGGGAATTTCTGCCGCTGCACCGGCTATCACAACATCGTGAAGTCGGTTCAAGCCGGCGCCAAAGCGATGGGAGGCTGAGCCATGACCGCAGAAACCAAGACGGGCATCGGCGCACGCGTCGCGCGCCTGGAAGACGGACGCTTTCTCACCGGCCGCGGCAACTACACCGACGACATCAACCGCCATGGCCAGGTGCATGCGCATTTCGTGCGCTCGCCCCATGCTCATGCCAGCTTCACCAAGGTCGATATCAGCGCCGCGCTGAAAGTGCCGGGTGTGGTGGCCGTGCTGACCGGCGCCGATATGGCGGCCGATGGTGTCGGCGGCCTGCCCTGCGGCTGGGGCGTGGTGGGCAAGAGCGGCGTGCCGATGAAGGAGCCGCCGCATCCGCCGCTGGCCGTCAACGAGGTCAACTGCATCGGTGACGCGGTTGCTGTCGTTCTCGCCGAGACCAAGGATGCAGCCAAGGACGGCGCCGAAGCGGTCGAGATCGATTACAAGGAACTGCCGGCGGTTGCCAGCGCCACGGCCGCGCTGAAGCCCGGTGCGCCGCTGGTTCATAACGATGTGCCCGGCAATCTCTGCTACGACTGGGAGTTGGGCGACAAGGCGGCAGCCGATGCCGCGATCGCCAAGGCCGCGCATGTGACCAAGCTGCATCTGGTCAACCAGCGCCTCGTCGCCAATCCGATCGAACCGCGCTCGGCACTGGGCGAATACGACCGCGCGACCGACAGCTACACGCTCTACACATCGAGCCAGAATCCGCACGTCATCCGCTTGCTGATGTGCGCCTTCGTGCTGCACCTCCCTGAACAGAAAGTGCGCGTGGTGGCGCCCGATGTCGGCGGCGGTTTCGGCACCAAGATCTTCCACTATGCCGAAGAGGCGGTGGTGACCTGGGGTGCGAAGAAAGTCGGCCGGCCGATCAAATGGACCGCCGATCGCTCCGAAGCCTTCATCACCGACGCGCAGGGCCGCGACCATGTCTCGGACGCGGAACTGGCGCTCGACAAGGACGGCAAATTCCTGGCGCTGAAGGTGAAGACGGTCGCCGATATGGGCGCCTATCTCTCCACCTTCGCGTCCGCCGTGCCGACCTATCTCTACGGCACGCTGTTGGCCGGCCAGTACACGACACCGGCGATCTATGTCGAGGTGAAGTCCGCCTTCACCAACACCGTGCCGGTGGATGCCTATCGCGGCGCCGGCCGACCCGAGGCGACCTATCTGCTGGAGCGCATCGTCGAACAGGCGGCGCGCGAGATGAAGATCGATCCGGCCGAGTTGCGCCGGCGCAATCTGATCCAGCCGAACGCCTTCCCCTATCAGACGCCGGTGGCGCTGACCTACGACACCGGGAATTACGAAGCGCATCTCAACAAGGCGCTGGAGATCGGCGACTACAAAGGCTTTTCTGGTCGCAGGTCCGACAGCGCCAAGCGCGGCAAGCTGCGCGGTATCGGCCTCTCCTGCTACATCGAGGCCTGCGGCATCGCGCCGTCGGCGGTGGCGGGTGCGCTGGGTGCGCGCGCCGGTCTCTACGAAGCCGGCGAGGTGCGTTTCAACCCGACCGGCAGCGTGACGGTGTTCACCGGTTCGCATTCGCATGGCCAGGGCCATGAGACGACCTTCGCGCAGGTGGTCTCGGACAAGCTCGGCATTCCGATCGACAGCATCGAGATCGTTCATGGCGACACGGGCCGCATCCCCTTCGGCATGGGCACCTATGGCTCGCGCTCGATCGCGGTGGGCGGCTCGGCGATTGTCCGCGCGATGGACAAGCTGATCGCCAAGGGCAAGAAGATCGCCGCGCATATGATGGAAGCGGCCGAAGGCGACATCGTCTTCGAGAACGGCCAGTTCAAGGTGCAGGGCACCGACAAGGCAACGCCGATCGCCGCCATCGCCTTCTCGGCCTATGTGCCGCACAACTACCCGCTCGACAAAGTCGAGCCGGGCTTCGACGAAACCGCCTTCTACGATCCGGCCAACTTCACCTATCCCTCGGGCACCTATATCTGCGAGGTGGAAGTCGACCCGGATACGGGCGTGGTCCAGGTCGCGCAATTCAGCGCGGTCGATGACTTCGGCAACATCATCAACCCGCTGATCGTCGAGGGCCAGGTGCAGGGCGGCATCGCGCAGGGTCTCGGCCAGGCGCTGGTCGAAGGCTGCGTCTATTCCGAGGACGGGCAGTTGGTGACCGGCAGCTTCATGGACTACGGCATGCCGCGCGCCGACCATATTCCGAAATACAACTTCGCCTTCACCAACACGCCCTGCACGCACAATCCGCTGGGCGTGAAAGGCTGCGGCGAAGCCGGCGCGATCGGCTCGCCGCCGGCCATCATCAACGCGATCATCGATGCGCTGACACCGCTGGGCGTGACCGATCTCAGCATGCCCGCCACGCCGGTTCGCGTGTGGCAGGCGATCCAGTCCGCCCAGAAACACGCCGCCGAGTAGAAGAATTATGCCCCGGATTCCTCATCCTGAGGGTTTTTCGCCTCTCCTTCGAGACGATCGCCGCGCTCGCGTGGCGATCCCTCAGGATGAGGCGAAAAATGTCTCGAAGGATGAAGTGTAAGCCGGGGCGCCACCACTAAGGGAGAGAAGCCATGTATGATTTTGCGTATCATCGCCCCACCAGCGTCGCCGACGCGGTGAAGCTGCTCGGCGATTCCGAAGCCAAGGCCCTGGCCGGCGGGCAGACGCTGATCCCGACGCTCAAGCAGCGCCTGGCCCAGCCCAGCGCGCTGATCGATCTCGGCGGCATCGCCGAGCTCAAGGGCATCAAGGTCGACGGCAAGACCGTGACCATCGGCGCGGGCACCACCCATGCCGAAGTGGCCGCCTCGGCCGATGTGAAGAAGGCGATCCCGGCGCTGATCACCCTGGCCGCCGATATCGGCGACGTGCAGGTGCGCCATTACGGCACCATCGGCGGATCGATCGCCAATGCCGATCCGGCCGCCGACTATCCGGCCGCAGTGGTGGCGCTGGGTGCGACGATCAAGACCAACAAACGCGAGATCAAGGCCGACGAATTCTTCAAAGGCCTGTTCACCACAGCGCTGGCGGACGGCGAGATCATCGTGTCGGTCTCGTTCCCGGTGCCGGAGAAGGCGGCTTATGTAAAGTTCCCGCAGCCGGCCTCGCGCTTCGCCATGGTGGGCGTGTTCATCGCCAAGACCAGCAGCGGCGTTCGCGTGGCCGTGACCGGCGCCGGGGCCAGCGTGTTCCGCGTGTCCGCGATGGAACAGGCACTGACCAAGTCGTTCACGCCCGACGCGGTGGCGACCATCGCGGTGGACGGCAAGGACCTCAACGAAGACATCCACGCCAGCCGCGCCTACCGCGCCCATCTGGTGACGGTGATCGCGAAGCGGGCGGTGGCAGCGGCGGGGTAACATAATCAGCCGTCATTCCCGCGAAAGCGGGAATCCAGGGGCGGCTCTGGACCCCCGCTTTCGCGGGGGTGACGGATAAACTGGTTCAACAGGATCGAAATCCAACCTAAAATCATACCTTCCGTGATTCACCCATCGAGTTCCGTGACCACAGCCCTTCCCACTTCCGTCGATGCCACCCTCGCCCTGCTGACCAGCCAGAACTATCTGGCCGACCGCACGCTGGCGACGGCTGTGTTCCTGTCGCTGAAGCTCGGCCGGCCGCTGTTCCTCGAAGGCGAAGCAGGTGTGGGCAAGACGGAGATCGCCAAAGTGCTCTCGGCTGGCCTCGGCCGGCGCATGGAGCGGCTGCAATGCTACGAAGGGCTCGACATCGCCAGCGCCGTCTATGAGTGGAATTACCTGCGCCAGATGATCGACATCCGTCTGGCTGAAACCGCGGGCAACGTCAACCGCGAGAGCCTGGCGAAGGATGTCTTCTCCGAATCCTATCTCATCCGCCGCCCCCTGCTCCGCGCGCTGGAAAGCGATGCGGCCGGTCCGCCGGTGCTGTTGATCGACGAGCTCGATCGCGCCGACGAACCGTTCGAAGCCTATCTGCTGGAAGTGCTGTCCGACTTCCAGGTGACGATTCCCGAGATCGGCCGCATCGCCGCCACGGCGCCGCCGATCGTGATCATCACCTCGAACCGCACGCGCGAGATTCACGACGCGCTGAAACGCCGCTGCTTCTATCACTGGGTCGACTACCCGGATGCCGAGCGCGAGCGCGACATCCTGCGCACCAAGGTGCCGGGTGCGAGCGAGGCGCTGAGCCGCCAGGTGGTCGCCTTCGTGCAGGAGCTACGCAAGCGCGACCTGTTCAAACTGCCCGGCATCGCCGAGACGCTCGACTGGGCCAATGCGCTGATCGAGCTCGACGCGGTCGAGCTTGAGCCGGGCAAGGTCGACAACACGCTCGGCATGCTGCTCAAATACCAGGACGACATCCTGCGCATGCGCCAGGGCGAGGCCGCGCAGCTGCTCGACGAAGTGCGCTCGGCCGTCCGCATTCAGATGCTCACCGCGCGGCCCTGACGGCAGCAACGATGGCTGCGCCATGACCTCGATAGACCCCTCCCAAGGTCATCTTCTCGACAATCTGATGCATTTCGCGCGGACGCTGCGTGCAGCCGGTTTGCGCGTCGGCCCGGGCGATGTGGTGATCGCGGCACAAGCCGTTGAAGCTGTGACGATCGAGCGGCGCGACGATCTACACACCGCACTCGCCTCTGTGTTCGTGAAGCGGCGCCAAGACCGCGAGGTCTTCGACGAAGCCTTCCACATCTTCTGGCGCAACCCAGAACTGATCCGCAAATTCATGTCGCTGCTGTTGCCCAGCATCAAAGTGCCGACGGGTGAGTCGCCCGAGCAGCAGATGCGGCGGTTGCAGGAAGCGCTGGGCCCCAATCGCGAACCCGGCGAAGCCGAAGGCGATGCGCCCGAAGACTTCGACAGTGAGATCGCGCTGCAATGGTCGGATCGCGAGAAGCTGGGCCAGCGCGACTTTGAACAGATGACCGCCGAGGAGTATGGCCGCGCTCGCGCGATCGTTTCCGCGATGCGACTCCCTATCGCGGAAGTGCGCACGCGCCGCCGCGAACCGAGCGCGGTGGGCGGCCGGATCGATCCACGCGCGACCTTGCGCGCCGGCCTGCGCACCGGCAGCGGGATGATCCTGCCGAAATTCACCGCGCCGAAGAGCAAGCCGCCGCCGGTGGTGGTGCTGTGCGACATCTCGGGTTCGATGGAACCCTATGCGCGCATCTTCCTCCACTTCATGCACGGGCTGGCCAACGGCAAGCGCCGCTTCCACGGTTTCGTCTTCGGCACGCGGCTGACCAATCTGACGCGCACCTTGAAAAACCGCGACCCCGATGTGGCGCTGGCGAATGTCAGCAAGTCGGTGCAGGACTGGTCGGGCGGCACGCGCATCGGCCGCTGTCTCGGCGAATTCAATCGGCTGTGGTCGCGCCGCGTTCTCACCCAGGGTCCGCTGGTGCTGATGATGACCGACGGGCTCGATCAGGCGCCCGACGAAACCTTGGGCCGCGAGATGGAGCGGCTGCACAAATCCTGCCGCCGTTTGGTCTGGCTCAATCCGCTGCTGCGCTGGGACGGGTTCGAACCGCGGGCTGCGGGCATCAAGGCGATGATGCCGCATGTGGACGAGTTCCGGCCGGTGCACAATCTCGACAGTCTCGAAGCCTTGGCCGAAGCCCTCGCGCGCGAAACCCAATCGCACCGGCTTGAGGCCAGTGCGCGGCCCCGTTTCCTCGACACCGCGGCGACTGCCCCCGGCACGATTTGAGGGCGCCTCTTCGCAGTGCAGCATGCATTTCAGAGCACCTGCACAATAAATCGTCGCCTAAAATTTGTTCCCCACAATGATCCCGCGCCCAGGAATAGATTCGTCTGATTAATCATACAAAAATATCATTGATCTCGATTTTGCTTTCAACTAAGCATCCCTGAATTGCAACGAAATCACTTGGGGTAGGCGTTGCTGTAGCAGGGAGGATCACTTGATTAATCGTAGACAACTTATCGCCACGGCAGTGGCAATCGGCACGCTGGTGTCGGCACATGTGTCGATGGCTGCGGACAAGGGCCTGATCGGCATCGCGATGCCGACGAAGTCGTCGACGCGTTGGATCTCGGACGGCGAGAGCATGGTGAAAGACTTCCAAGCCATGGGCTACCAGACCGACCTGCAATACGCCGAAGACGACATCCCGAACCAGCTCTCGCAGATCGAGAACATGGTGACCAAGGGCGCGAAGGTGCTCGTGATCGCCGCGATCGACGGCACCACGCTGTCGGACGTGCTCGACAAGGCCCATAAGGCCGGTGTGAAAGTGTTCGCCTATGACCGCCTGATCCGCAAGTCGGGCGCCGTCGACTACTACGCCACCTTCGACAACTTCAAAGTGGGCGTGCTGCAGGCCAACTCGATCCTGCAGGGTCTCGGCGTCGACAAGGGCAAGACCGGTCCGTTCAACATCGAACTCTTCGGCGGTTCGCCGGACGACAACAACGCCTTCTTCTTCTACAACGGCGCCATGTCGGTGTTTCAGCCTCTGATCGACAAGAAGGTTCTGGTCGTAAAGTCGGGCCAGATGGGCATGGATAAGGTCGGCACGCTCCGTTGGGACGGCGCCGTCGCTCAGGCCCGCATGGACAACCTGCTCTCTGCCTTCTACGGCAAGGCGCGCGTTGACGCCGTTCTCTCGCCGTATGACGGCCTGAGCCGCGGCATCATCTCCTCGCTGAAGGGCGTGGGCTATGGTTCGAAGGATCAGCCGATGCCGATCATTTCGGGCCAGGACGCCGAACTGCCGTCGGTGAAGGCGATCCTCGCCGGCGAACAGTACTCGACGGTGTTCAAGGACACGCGCGTTCTCGCCAAGACCACGGCGCAGATGGTTGACGACGCCATGACCGGCAAGACCGTGCCGGTCAACGACACCAAGACCTACGAAAACGGCGTCAAGGTGGTTCCCTCGAACCTCCTCGTCCCCGTCGCCGTCGACAAGAATAACCTGATGGATGTTCTCGTCGGCTCGAAGTACTACACCGAAGCTCAGATTAAGGGCTAAGGCTCAGGAAGCGGGCTCCGCGGTTGCGGAGCCCGCTTTTTTTATGACAAAGTGATTGCGTTAGCCGGGTGCACATCCCCGGTTTCAACGAGATAAATGTGCGCAGGGCACGGATGCAACCCATCCTCGAAATGAAGAGCATCACGAAGACGTTTCCGGGCGTGAACGCGCTCGAGAACGTCAACCTCACCGTGATGCCCGGCGAAATTCACGCCGTCGTCGGCGAAAACGGCGCCGGCAAATCGACGCTGATGAAGGTTCTCTCCGGCGTCTATCAATACGGTTCCTATTCCGGCCAGATTTTCTTTGACGGCGAAGAGCGCAAGTTCCGCGACATCTCGGACAGCGAATCCGCCGGCATCATCATCATCCATCAGGAGCTGGCCCTGGTGCCGCTTCTGTCGATCGCCGAGAACATCTTCCTCGGTCACGAGATCGCCGCGCGCGGCGTGATCAACCGCTTCGAGGCCTTCCGCCGCACCAAGGACCTGTTGCTCAAGGTCGGCCTGAAGGAACACCCGAACACGCTGACCACGCATCTCGGCACCGGCAAGCAGCAATTGGTTGAGATCGCCAAGGCGCTCAACAAGAAGGTGAAGCTGCTGATTCTCGACGAGCCGACCGCGAGCTTGAACGAGACCGACTCCGATGCGCTGCTGAACCTGCTGAAGGAATTCCGCGCGCAGGGCATGACCTCAATCCTGATCTCGCACAAGCTGAACGAGATCTCGAAGGTCGCCGACCACATCACCGTGCTGCGCGACGGCAAGACCGTCGACACGCTGGATTGCCACGCCGAGACGATCAAGGAAGACCGCATCATCAAGGCGATGGTGGGCCGCGAGCTGACCGACCGTTACCCGAAGCGCGTGCCCCAGATCGGCGAGCCGATGCTCGAGGTGAAGAACTGGAGCGTCTACCACCCGCTCCATACCGATCGCCAGGTGATCAAGAACGTCGATATGGTCGTCCGCAAGGGCGAGGTTGTGGGCATCGCCGGGCTGATGGGCGCGGGCCGCACCGAACTGGCCATGAGCATCTTCGGCCGCGCCTATGGCCACAACGTCACCGGCGAAGTGAAGGTGCACGGCAAGATCGCCGACACCAGCACGATCGAAAAGGCGATGAAGGCCGGCTTGGCCTATGCCACCGAAGACCGCAAGACCTATGGCCTGGTGCTGATCAACCACATCAAGCACAACATCACCCTCGCCAATCACAATGGCGTTTCCAAATACTCGGTGATCGACGATCTGAAGGAATTGAAGGTCGCCAACGGCTACCGCAAGGATCTGAACATCCGCAGCTCGGGCGTCTATCAAACCGCCCTCAACCTGTCGGGTGGCAATCAGCAGAAGGTGGTGTTGAGCAAGTGGCTGTTCGCGGGGCCGGACATTCTGTTCCTCGACGAGCCGACGCGCGGCATCGATGTCGGCGCGAAGTACGAGATTTACAGCATCATCAATAAACTGGCCGGCGAAGGCAAAGCGATCGTCGTCATCTCGTCGGAAATGCCGGAACTGCTCGGCATCACCGACCGCATCTATGTGATGAACGAAGGCCGCTTCGTGGCCGAAATGCCGGTTAAAGAGGCATCGCAGGAAAAAATCATGCGGGCCATTCTAAAATCATGGGAAGGCTGAGATGACCGAGATCGTTGAAGTCGCGCCGCCGCGGACCAACGCCAATGTGATGCGTTTCGTCAAAAGCAACATCCGCCAATACGCGCTGTTGCTGTCGCTGCTGGTGTTGATGATCTTCTTCGAGATCTCCACCCATGGCGTGCTGTTCCTGCCGCTGAACCTGACCAACCTGGTGCTGCAGAACAGCTACATCGTCGTGATGGCGCTGGGCATGCTGCTGGTCATCGTGGCCGGCCATATCGATCTGTCGGTCGGATCGGTTTCCGGCTTCGTCGGCGCCCTGGCTGCGGTGCTGATCGTCAACGAGCATATGGACCCGATCCTCGGCGGAATCGTCTGCATCGTGACCGGCGGGGTGATCGGCGGTGCGCAGGGCTTCCTGATCGCCTATTACCGGATTCCGGCCTTCATCGTGACCCTGGGCGGCATGTTGGTGTTCAAAGGCCTTGAACTGACCATCCTCGGCGGCGCCTCGGTGGGTCCGTTCCCGAAGGAATTCCAGCTGCTCAGCTCGGGCTTCATCCCGGGCCTGATTCCCGCCTCGTTCAACGTGCTGTCGCTGGTGCTCGGCATCGGCGTGACCGCGCTGCTGATCTACTTCAACCTGCGCGAACGCCGCGGCCAACAAGCGCATGGCCTGGCCGAAGAGCCCACGGCCGTTTTCTTCGGGCGCAATGCGCTGATCGCCTTCGGCTTCCTCGCCTTCTCTTACATGCTGGCCTCGTATAAGGGCCTGCCGAACGTCCTCATCGTGATGTTCGCGCTGATCGTGCTCTATTCCTTCGTCACCACCAGCACGACGATCGGCCGGCGTATCTACGCGATGGGCGGCAACGAAAAGGCGACGAAGCTGTCGGGCATCAAAACCGACCGGCTGACCTTCCTTACCTTCGTCAATATGGGCGTTCTCGCCGGGCTGGCGGGTCTGATCTTCGCCGCGCGCCTCAACGTCGCCACGCCGAAGGCCGGTTTGGGTTTCGAACTCGACGTGATCGCGGCCTGCTTCATCGGCGGCGCGGCCACCACGGGCGGCGTCGGTACGATCGTCGGCGCGGTGGTCGGCGCCTTCATGATCGGCGTGATGAACAACGGCATGTCGATCCTGGGCATCGGCATCGATCTGCAGCAGGTGATCAAAGGCCTGGTGCTGCTGTTCGCCGTGTTCCTCGACACCTACTACAAGAACAAAGGCTGAGCCGGCAGCCGTAGATTTTGATGCGGCCCATCCTTCGAGGGCCGCTGCGCGGCCACCTCAGGATGAGGTTTTAATATTGGACCTCATGGTGAGGTGCTTTGCGCAGCAAAGCCTCGAACCATGGACCACCAAACGCGATACCGCACTCCGCGCGCACCCTCAACCCCCGCCCCTTTGCGCGAGCGCTCCTGATCGCTATATTTAGATAGATAGTGCGCATCGCCTGATTGCCTTTGGCTATAGAAGCGGGCGAATCGGGCAGGGAATCGAAGGGTTTAGCCATGCAAAGCCTGGATTTGGACGTGCTCGATCAAGCGACCAAATGGCGCCGCGCCGGCCACGAGGTGAACCTGATTACCGTGGTCGAGACCTTCGGCTCGGCGCCGCGTCCGCCGGGCGCGTTGCTGGCGGTGCGTGACGACGCGGTGGTGGCCGGATCGGTTTCGGGCGGCTGCGTCGAGGACGACCTGATCCATCGCGTGCGCCATGGCGAAAAAATTTCCAAGCCGCAGTTGATCACCTATGGCGTGACGCGCGAGGAAGCCGCCCGCTTCGGCCTGCCCTGCGGCGGCACGCTGCGCCTGATCCAGGAACCGCTGGCCGATTACGCCTGGGCCGAGACGGTGCTGGCCGAAGCGGCCGAGCACAAGCTGGTCGCGCGCCAACTCGAATTGGCAACCGGCCGCGTCACCTTGGGCCCGGCCACGCGCGACACCGAGGTGGATTTCGACGGCAAGATTCTCACGCAACCCTTCGGCCCGCGCTGGAGGCTGCTGCTGATCGGCGCGAGCCAGGTGTCGCAGCTGGTGGCCGGCTTCGCACTGCCGCTGGGTTACGAGGTGATCATCTGCGATCCACGCGAGGAATACACGGCGGTGTGGAACGATCCCGGCGTGCAGCTCTTGAAGGGCATGCCCGACGACGTGGTCAACGAGATCGGCGTCGACGCGCACACCGCCGTGGTCGCGCTAACCCACGATCCCAAGCTCGACGATATGGCGCTGATCGAAGCGCTGCACACCGACGCGTTCTATATCGGCGCGCTGGGCTCACGCGTCAATTCGCAGAAACGCCGCAAGCGCCTCGAAGAGTTCGAACTGGGCCAAGACGAAATCGCCAAACTGCGCGGCCCGATCGGGCTGCACATCGGCAGCCGCACACCGGCCGAGATCGCGATTTCACTGATGGCTGAGATCACCGCGGTCCGGAATGGGGTTGCCGTGACCCAGGTGAAGGATGGCCAGCCGATTCCGGCGAATGCGTGTGCGGCAGGGTAATAAGAACAAGCTTCATCGTAAAAACAGGCCTCATCCTGAGGAGGCGGCATCTTCCCAGGACCGTCATGGCCGGGCTTGACCCGGCCATCCACGCCTTTTCGACCAGACACGAAGGCTCGAAGAAACACGAAGGACCTTTTCTCCTTCGTGTCCTCCGTCAGCTTCGTGCCTTCGTGGTGAAGTTTTCAAGACGTGGATGGCCGGGTCAAGCCCGGCCATGACGCGAAAAAATTGAAGGTTACTCCGCCGCCTTCGCTTTTCCCGGATCGCGGAAGGCCACGAGCAGTGCGGCTTCGTCTTTCTTGGCGGCGGCGATGTTGGCTTCTTTGATGTGCCCGTAGCCCTTCATGCGTTCGGGCAGCTTGGCGAGCGCGACCGCGATCTCGTGATTGGCGGGTGAGAGGTCGCCCGCGAGTGCGTCCATCTGGCGCACATAGTCTTCGACCAATTGCCGCTCCTGGCGCCGCTCTTTCGTGTAGCCGAAGACATCGAAGCCTGTGCCGCGCAACCCGCGCAGCGCGGCCAGCACATGGAAGGCCTTCAACACCCACGGCCCGTAGGCGCGCTTGGTCAGATGCCCGGTGACGGGATCGCGGCGTGCGAAGAGCGGCGGCGCGAGATGGATCTTCACCTTGGTGTTGCCGTCGAAGCGTTCCTTCAGCTTGGCGGCGAAATCGCCATTGGTGTAGAGCCGCGCGACTTCGTACTCGTCCTTATACGCCATCAGCTTGAACGCACCCTCGGCCACGGCGCGGGCCAGGAGATCGCTCTTGCCGACACGCACCTGTTCGGCCTGTGCGATGCGCGCGACCAGATCGCGATAGCGCTGCGCATAGGCGGCGTTCTGATAATCGGTCAGGAACGCGGCGCGGCGATCGACCAGTGCAGCGAGATCGGGGGTCGCTGTGGGCAGCGGCACCACCTTGCGCGGCGCGACGCGCGCTTCGACGGCCGCGGGATCATGCGCGGCGCGGCGGCCCCAGGCGAAAGCGCGCTTATTGGCTTCCACCGCGATGCCGTTGAGTTCGATCGCGCGCAGCAGTGAGGCCTGCGACAGCGGGAGCAGCCCTTTCTGCCAGGCGAAGCCGAGGATGAACGGGTTCGACGCGATCGCATCGCCGAGCAGCGCCGTGGCCAGCCGGGTGGCATCGACCGTATCCATCCCCTGCCCGCCCAGGGTGCTGCGCAGATTCTTGAGGATGTGGCCGCTGTCCATCCGCATATCCGGGTTCTGCACGAAGCCGGCGGTGGGTTGGAGATAGGCGTTCACCACGGCGCGCGTGACGCCGGGCGCGAGACAGGTGAGCGCCGCGGGGCTGTCGGCCACCACCATGTCGCAGGCGAGCAGCAGCGTCGCGCCACCGGGTCCGATACGCGTGGTGGTGAGGTCTTCCGCATCCGACGCGATGCGCACATGGCTGGTGACGGCGCCGTTCTTCTGCGACAGGCCGGTGTTGTCATGCACCGTGCAGGCCTTGCCTTCGATATGCGCCGCCATGCCGATCAGCGCGCCGATGGTGATGACGCCAGTGCCGCCGATGCCGGTGATCAGGATGCTGGCCGAGGGATTGTCGCTCAGCGCAGGTTCGGGCAGACCAGCGACCGGATCGGGCTCGGCCTCCGTCTGTGCCGCCGTCGGCGCACCTGGCGGCTTCGCCGCCGAATCTTTATCTGGGCGCGAAGCGCCCGGCGGCTTGCGCAACTGCCCGCCATGCACGGTCACGAAACTGGGGCAGAAGCCTTCGACACAGGACATATCCTTATTGCAGTTCGACTGATCGATCGCGCGCTTGCGGCCGAATTCGGTTTCGAGCGGCAGCACCGAGATGCAATTCGAGGTGCGCGAGCAATCGCCGCAGCCTTCGCACACGGCGTCATTGATGAAGGCGCGCACGGCAGGATCGGGGAAGGTGCCACGCTTGCGGCGACGCCGCTTCTCGGCCGCGCAGGTTTGATCGTAGATCAGAATCGACAGGCCCTCGACCTCGCGCAGATCGCGCTGCACGGCGTCGAGATCGCGGCGGTGATGGAAGGTGATGCCCGGCGGAAAATCGGTGCCCAGCGGATATTTGTCGGGCTCGTCGCTGACCACCACGATTTTCTTGGCACCTTCGGCATGAAGCTGCCGCGCGACACCCGCCACCGTCAGCCCGCCTTCGACCGGCTGACCGCCCGTCATCGCCACCGCGTCGTTGAACAATATCTTATAGGTGATGTTGACGCCTGCGGCGGCGGCGGCGCGGATCGCCAATAGGCCGCTATGGGCATAGGTGCCGTCGCCCAGATTCTGGAAGATATGCTTCTCGGTGGTGAAGGGCGCCTGGCCGATCCACGGCGCGCCCTCGCCGCCCATCTGCGTGTAGCTGGGCGTGGAGCGGTTCATGAACACCGCCAGCGTGTGGCAGCCGATGCCGCCGCCGGCGCGGCTGCCTTCGGGCACCACGGTCGAGGTGTTGTGCGGACAGCCCGAGCAGAAATAGGCCGAGCGCTGTTCCTTCAAGCTCAGCGCACCGGCGGGCTTGCTGAACGACTCGAGTAGCGCGACACGGCGGCGCAAGTCGCCGACATCCGCGCCCAGCCGTTCCAGCCGCGCGACGATGGCTTTGGCGATAATCGCGGGTCCGATTTCGCCATGAGTCGGCAGCAGCGGCGCGCCGGTCTCGTCGCGCTTGCCAACCACAAGCGGGCGGCGATCGGCCGGCATGTTGTAGAGGATGCGCGTCAGCTGTTCTTCGATCAGCGGCCGCTTTTCCTCGACGATAAGAAGATCGCTCAGCCCCTCGGCAAAACGCCGCGCGCCGATCGATTCGAGTGGCCAGCTCATGCCGACTTTCATCAGCGCGATGCCCAACCGCGCCGCTTCGTGCTCATCGATCTTGAGATCGTTGAGCGCCTGGCGCAGATCGAGCCAGCCCTTGCCCGAGGCCATGATCCCGAGTCGCGGCTGGCCATTGCGCCACATCACGCGGTCGAACCCATTGACACGCGCATAGGCGGCCACGGCTTCCATACGCGGCCCGTGCAGTCGCGCTTCCTGCGCCATCGGCGCATCGGGGAAGCGGATGTTGAGACCGCCGGGCGGCAGTTCGAAATCGATGGGCAGAATCAGATGCGGCCGGTCGGGCCCGATGGCGATCGAGGCCGAAGCCTCGGCCGTTTCGCTGGTGGCTTTGATCGCGACCCAGCAGCCCGAATAACGCGAGAGCCCGATACCGGCCAGGCCCATCTCGAGATAGTCCTGCACCGTGGCGGGCGCGAAGACGGGGATCATGCAGCCGATCAACTCGTATTCGCTTTGATGCGGCAAGGTCGAGGACACGCAACCATGATCGTCGCCCGCCAGCACCAGCGCGCCGCCGAGCGCCGAAGCACCCGCGAGGTTGGCATGCTTGAACGCATCGATGGCACGGTCGACGCCGGGGCCTTTGCCATACCACAAGCCGAACACGCCTTGCGCCGTCGCGCCCTGCGACAGTGCGAGTTGCTGCGCACCCCAGACCGATGTGGCGGCCAGTTCCTCGTTGAGGCCCGGCTGAAAATGGATGTTGTGCGCCTTGAGCAACGACTGCGCTTTCCACAACGCTTCGTCGTACCCGCCCAGCGGCGAGCCGCGATAGCCGGAGATGAAACCGCCCGTGGTGAGGCCCGCCGCGCGGTCGCGGCGAATCTGTTCCAGCGGCAGGCGCACCAGCGCCTGAATCGCGGTGAGATACACGCGTCCTGTGTCGAGCGTGTATTTATCGGCCAAAGTGACGGGAGCGAGAGACGGCGAAGCGTGAGACATGCGACCTACCCGAGTGCCGAGCAGAGAGCGGAGTCTAACGCGGAATTCGGGACGGAACTATGGCCGTCGCGCAGCCCTGACTCAGCGTGAAGCGCAGATCAGGATATGGCCGAAGCGGACACATGCTGCGGCGCATCAATGCGGCGCGCATACCGAAGCGTGAAGAGTGGCGGCGACAAAGGGCTCCAAGCCGCCGCCACTCCCGTGATCGACTGCCCTAGCCTTTCGGCATCAGCACTTTGTCGACGACGAAGATGACGCCATTGCTCTGATAGACATCGGCGATGGTGATCCGGGCCGACATGCCGCTCTCGTCGGTGACGGTGAGATCCTTGCCATCACCCTTCACCCAGAGCTTGCCGCCCTCGACCGTGGTCAGGGTGGCGTTGCCGCCACCCTTCATGATCCATTGGTCGAGCGTGTCGGAGTCGAGCCGGCCCGAGACGACGTGGTAGGTGAGCACCTTGGCGAGAGCCGACTTGTTCTCGGGCTTGAGCAGCGTATCGACCGTGCCCGCCGGCAGCGCGGCAAAAGCTTCGTTGGTCGGCGCAAAAACAGTGAACGGGCCGGGGCTCTTCAAGGTGTCGACCAAGCCCGCCGCCTTCACCGCGGCAACCAGCGTCGTGTGATCCTTCGAGTTCACCGCGTTATCGACGATCGTCTTGCTCGGATACATCGCCGCGCCGCCGACATCGGGATCTTTCATTGCCATCGAGTCGGAGCCGTTCATCGCGCAGGCATTGACGGCGAGAGCAATGATGGCCGCGCCACCGAGCGCAGCGAGCTTCGTGGTGAGAGTCATGAGCGAACCTCCCGTACAGAACCGGCACTGCGCCGGCCCTCTGCCAGGGGTTACGCGCCGTCGTCGCGCATGGATGCGGCGCCACGCTTTTCGCGTGCAGGTCTTCGCGGGATTGTCACAGGAAGAATCGCGATGCGCGGGACATCCGCCGCCGCGACGCCATCTCAATCGTTGAGAACGCGGCCCTGATAGAGCACGGGGCCGGTCGGCAGGCCCGTCGGCGAACCGCCCGGCGGTTCGAGACTGACGGCGAACGCCACACCGTCCTTCGGCACCGACGCGGCCGGAATCGTCGCATGGCTGTCGATCCGTGCCGGGATCACACCCAGCGGACGCGGCGTCTTGTCGGCAATCACCCAGAGTTCGAACGCATGTTGTGCATCGACCGTCTGGCCGTGCACCGTGTCGACAACCAATGTCGCACGCGCCTTGTCTTCGCGCACGATCCAGGCGGGCTGGCCGTCTTTGTCGGAGAGAACCGCCACGACACGCGACGGCATCTGCGGCCCCAGCGTGGTAACGACCAGCACGAGCACCAAAGCCGCGGCCACGCCGGCGGCCACCGCCGTCAGCCCGCGCCAGAAGGCGAGCGACTCACGCAACGCACCGGTGCGCTTGACCGTGGGCGGCGTGGTGCGCGCGGCAATGGCGCGCCAGACCCGCGTGGGTGGCTTGACCGGCTGCAGCGTCGTATCGATGGCGGCGAAGCGATCCGCCCACTCGCCGACGAGACGCGCAAGCGACGCGTCGAAACGCATGGCGCGTTCGAAATTGGCGCGCACGGCCGGGGTCAGCGTGCCGAGTACGTATTCGCCCGCCAGAATCGAGCGTTTTTCAGGATCGAGATAGTTCATCCGTCGAGACAGTGTTTGAGGCGGTCCAGGCTGCGCCGAATCCAGCTTTTGATGGTTCCGAGCGGCGTTTTGAAGCGCGCCGCCAATTCTTCATGGGTGTAGCCGAAGGCATAGGCATAGACCACGACCTGCCGCGGCAGTTCGTCGAGTTCGCCCAGGCACCGGTCGAGCGCGCGGCGATCGGCGCCGCGATCGGTTGCGGTATCGCTGCTGCTGGCCATGAACGCCAGCGCCTCATCGCCGGACGACGCGCCTTCCGGGCGCACGTTCAAGCGGCGCAGCGTGTCGATGGCGCGGTGGCGCACGATCGTCACCAGCCAGTTCATCACCGAACCGCGCACCGGGTCGTAGTCGAGCGCGCGATCCCAAATCGACACGAAACTCTCCTGCAAGACATCCTCCGCCAGATCCCTCTGACGGACGATTCGCAGCGCGATGGCGAATAGATGCGCCGATGTCGCGTTGTACAGTTCGCGGAAGGCAGATTGATCCTTGCGCCCGATGCGCTGCATCAGGTCGGAAGAGACACGATCCATACTTCCTGTCGCCACAACCATCGCCAATGTATCCAATGGAAAGCGGCCGAATATCCGCCGCTAGACCCCTGTAATCCAATACGTAAGTCTACGTATCGGGGAATGACCTGGATCACCGCGAAGACAAAAAAATCCGCAGCGTCAGATCCCGGTGGGATTTACCAGCGCTTTACTGCTTTCGTGTTGCAATTGGGTCCTATGCGGCTCATTTCTTCTATCGATCGTGGGACATCGCCCACGCGACCCTTGAGGTCGAGGGTCTTGCGGAGGTCATCTTGAGTTTAGATGCGCGCGCCGAGCCGGTGCTTTCCATGGCCTCGCCGGCCCAGGCCCCGAATATCTCCTTCGAATTTTTTCCGCCCAAAACCGACGCGATGGGCGAGCAACTGTGGCATTGCATCCGTCGCCTCGAGCCACTGGGCCCGCGCTTTGTCTCGGTCACCTATGGCGCCGGCGGATCGACGCGCGAGCGCACCCACGACACCGTTTCGCGCATCGCCAAAGAAACGACGCTGACGCCCGCCGCGCATCTCACCTGCGTGGCCGCTTCGCGCGCCGAGGTGGACGAGGTGGCCCATCGCTATTACGAGGCCGGCATCCGCCATATCGTCGCGCTGCGCGGCGATGCGTTGGACGGCCAGAAGCCCTATCAGCCACACCCGCAGGGTTACGCCTACGCCGCCGATCTGGTGGCCGGGCTGAAGCGGATCGGCGATTTTGAGATCAGCGTCGCCGCTTATCCTGAAATGCATCCCGAGGCGCAGAGCGCCGAAAAGGATCTCGACAATCTCAAGCGCAAGATCGACGCCGGGGCCACCCGCGCGATCACCCAGTTCTTCTTCGAAGCCGATATCTTCCTTCGGTTCCGCGACCGCGCGGCCAAGGCCGGGATTCGCGTTCCCATCGTCCCGGGCGTCATGCCGGTGACCAAATTCGCCGGCGTCAAGCGCATGGCGGGCCTGTGCGGCACCGCCGTGCCGGCCTGGATGGGCCATATGTTCGAGGGCTTGGACGCCGAACCCGAGACGCGCCGGCTGGTCGCGGCCACCGTGGCCGGCTGGCAGTGCCGCGCCCTGGTTGCGGGCGGGGCGCCGGACCTCCATTTCTATACCCTGAACCAGGCCGACCTGGTTTTCGCCATCTGCCATCTGCTAGGCGTGCGCCCCAAGGCAACCGGGACACCATGAGCGACGATATTCTCGATCACCTCCGGCAGCGGGTGCTGCTGGCCGACGGCGGCATGGGCACGCGCGTTCAGGCCATGGGCTTGTCGGTCGAAGAGGACTATCACGGCCACGAGAACTGCACCGATGTGCTGTGCCTGACGCGGCCCGATCTGGTGCGCGAAGCCCATGCGGACTTCTTCGCCGCCGGCGCCGATATGGTGGAGACCAACACCTTCGGCGCCAGCCCGATCACGCTGGGCGAATTCGGCATCGGTCCCCAGGCCTATGAGATCAACCGCCGCGCCGGCGAGATCGCGCGCGAAGCGGCCGAGATGTTCAGTGGCGACGGCCGCAAGCGTTTCGTGCTGGGCTCGGTCGGCCCGGGCACGAAGCTTCCGTCGCTTGGCCATATCGACTATGCGGCGCTGGAAGCCGCGCTGCTCGTTCAGATGCAGGGCCTGATCGCGGGCGGCGTCGATGCCTTCTTGATCGAGACCTGCCAGGACCCGCTGCAGATCAAAGCCGCGGTCAACGCCTGCAAGATCGCCCGCGCCGAAGCCAAGGTGAACACGCCGGTCTTCGTGCAGGTGACGGTGGAAACCACCGGCACCTTGCTGGTGGGCGCGGATATCGGCGCCGCCTCGACCGTGATCAAGTCGCTCGATGTGCCGCTGATCGGCCTCAACTGCGCCACCGGCCCGCATGAGATGAGCGAGCATCTGCGCTGGCTGTCGGCGAACTGGCCGGGGCTGATCTCGATCCAGCCGAATGCCGGCTTGCCGGAACTGGTGGACGGACACACGCACTACCCGCTGCGCCCGGCCGATCTGGCGCTGTGGCATGAGCGTTTCGTCTCCGAGGATCACGTCAATCTGATCGGCGGCTGCTGCGGCACCACGCCCGACCATACCCGCGCCGTCGATGCGATGCTGCGCCGCTTGGGTGGCGATCATATCCGCCCAGCGCCGGTGCGCCGCGACGTGCACTGGATGCCCTCGGTGGCGTCGCTGTATTCGCAAGTGCCGCTGCGCCAGGAAAACGCCTTCTTCTCGATCGGCGAGCGCTGCAATGCCAACGGCTCCAAGAAGTTCCGCGAGTTTCAGGAGCGCGAAGACTGGGAAGGCGCGGTGGGTATCGGCCGCGACCAGGTGAAGGAAGGCAGCAACGCCCTCGACATCTGCACCGCCTTTGTCGGCCGCGACGAAATACGTGACATGACCGCGCTGCTGACCAAGATGCGCGGCGCCGTGACCGCGCCGCTGGTGATCGATTCGACCGAGCTGCCGGTGATCGAAGCGGCGCTGCAGCTCTATGGCGGCAAGTCGATCATCAATTCGATCAATTTCGAGAACGGCGAAGAGCCGGCGGCGAAGCGGCTGGAGCTTGCGCGCAAATTCGGCGCCTCGGTGATCGCGCTGACGATTGATGAAGTCGGCATGACCAAGGATGCCGATTCGAAGGTGAAGCTGGCGCATCGCCTCTATGATTTTGCCGTCAACAAGCACGGCCTGCCGGCTTCGGACCTGATCTTCGATCCGCTGACCTTCACGGTCTGCACCGGCAACGAGGACGACCGCAAACTGGCGCTTGAGACGCTGTTGGCGATCGAACGTATCGCGCGCGAACTGCCCGAATGCCAGATCGCGCTGGGCGTGTCCAATGTCTCCTTCGGCCTGAAGCCGGCGGCCCGCGCGGTGTTGAATTCGGTGTTCCTCGACCATGCGGTCAAGCGCGGCATGACCGGCGCGATCGTACATGTGGCCAAGATCGTGCCGCTGCACAAGATCGCGCCCGAAGAGGCGCAGACGGCCGAGGACCTGATCTTCGACCGCCGCCGCGAGAACTATGATCCGCTGCAGGCCTATATCGCGTTGTTCGAAGGCCGCGAAGGTGTGGCCAAGGTCGAGCGTGCCCGGCCCGAGACCGTTGAGGAACGGTTGAAGCTGCGCATCGTCGATGGCGACCGCAACGGCCTCGACGAGGACCTGGCCGATGCGCTGAAGACTTACCCCGCGCTCGACATCATCAACACGCTGCTGCTCGACGGCATGAAGACCGTGGGCGAGCTGTTCGGCTCGGGCCAGATGCAATTGCCCTTCGTGCTGCAATCGGCAGAGACGATGAAAGCAGCCGTGGCCTATCTGGAACCCTATATGGAACGGGCCGGTGGCCAGGCCAAAGGCACGATCGTCCTCGCCACCGTGAAGGGCGATGTGCACGACATCGGTAAGAACCTGGTCGACATCATCCTGACCAATAACGGCTATCGCGTCGTCAATCTCGGCATCAAGCAGCCGGTGGCGGCGATCCTGGCCGCGGCCAAGGAACACAAGGCCGATGCGATCGGCATGTCGGGTCTGCTGGTCAAATCGACCGTGGTGATGCGCGAGAACCTCGAAGAATTGACACGCGAAGGCATCGATCTGCCCGTCTTCCTGGGCGGTGCCGCACTGACACGTGCCTATGTCGAGACCGATTGCGTGGCCGCCTACGGCCCCGGCCGCGTGGCCTATGCGCGCGACGCGTTCGATGGGCTCGAACTGATGAGCCATGTGGTCGAAGGCAAGTTCGACGATCATCTGCAGACGATCAAGGCGCGCCGCCTGGCGCACCCCACGGCCGACCGCAAATCGCGCTTCTCGGCGCGCACGCCGACGCGCCCGGTCGATCTTGAGGAATTAAAGCTGCGCCGCGCCGAGCTGGCGAAGCAGTATCAGGTGCCGGTGCCGCCCTTCTGGGGTCCGCGCCTTCTCGAAAAAGTGCCGCTGCAGAACCTGACGGCGTATCTGAACGAGACGATGCTGTTCCAATTCCATTGGGGCTATCGCAAACAGGGCAAGCGCATCGAGGAATGGAAGGAATGGGCGCATAAGGAGTTGCGGCCCATCGCCATGGATATGCTGAAGCAATGCGCCAAGGAGAACATCCTTCGCCCGCAGGCGGCTTACGGCTATTGGAAATGCGCCAGCGAAGGCGATTCGATCATTCTATTCGCCGAAGACGGCTCGACCGAGCTGACCCGCTTTTCCTTCCCGCGCCAAGGTACCGAAGGCGGGTTATGCATCGCCGATTTCGTACGCGATGTGGCCGCCAATGAACGCGACGTGATCGGCCTGCAGGTCGTCACCATGGGCAGCACCGCCAGCGAAGTGGCGCGCCAATGGTTCGCCGAGAACCGCTATCGCGACTATCTCTATCTGCATGGTCTCTCGGTCGAGATGGCCGAGTCGCTGGCGGAATATGTGCACACCCGTATCCGCAACGAGCTCGGCTTCGGCGCCGAGGATGCCCGCGATATGGATGAGATGCTGAAGCAGAACTATCGCGGCTCGCGCTATTCGTTCGGCTATCCTGCCTGCCCGAAGCTGGAAGACCAGGAAGCGCTGCTGAAGCTGCTGGGCGCAGACCGGATCGGCGTGAAGCTGACCGACGAGTTCCAGCTCGATCCCGAGCAGAGCACTTCGGCGATCGTCATCCTGCACCCGCAGGCGAAATACTTTACGGTTTAGTCGTCGTCGGCTTTGCCGCGACCGTATGTGGCGTGGTTTCGACCGACGCTGTTTCCGATTTGAGCGTCGCACCGCGCATCGCTAGAACCTGGTCTGCCACCGCATGGGCCAGCAGCGCGTAGCCGCCATCGGTCATGTGCAGGCCGTCGGTCCACATCAGCGAGGCCTGGGTCACCGCGCCCTTTCGCAGCCAGGTCTGCATCAGATCCCAGCGGCGGATGACGGGAATATCGAATTCGGCGCCGATCTGGCGCACCGCGTCGCGATAGCGCAGCGCGCCGGGCGTGGCGCGCAGCACTTCGCAATCCTGCGGCTCCATCAGAATCACGGCGATGCCGGCTTGGCGCATGGCGCGCACACCTGCGCGCGTCTCGGCGACGAAACGCACCAGCGGCACCTGGCGGATCGGATCGTTCGAGCCGGTCTGCCAGATGATCATGTTCGGCCGCTCGGCGATAATCGCCGGCAGGCGGCGCATCATGTCGTCCACGTCTTCGCCGCCGATGCCGCGATTGACCACCGTCACCTTGAGGGGCGCGAGTGCCGCACGCAATTCGCCCTGTAGGCGGTTGGGATAGTTGGCAGCGGGCGTGGTGGCGCCGACACCTTCGGTCGAGGACGACCCGAACGCGACGATGGTCAGCGCCGGGGTGCCGTTCTGCACCGGCGCCTCAGCGGGCACCGTATCGGTCGACTGCGCGGATTGATGGGCCTGAGCGGAATCCATGACCATCAGGGCGAGGAATGCCGCAACGAGGGCTGTGCCGATGCGTGAACGGCGGGGGCGGGGGACACTGACCATGCCCCGTTCTGTTCCATATCCGTAACAGCGACGCAAGACGTGGCTTGTGACAATTGCGTCGGTTCGGCCGGTGCGGGCGCCACAATCGCCGGCTTTTCAACATGTTGTCTGGCTCGACGGCGATGTGCTTCCATGGCTAAAGCCAAGCCGATCAGGGCCGCGAAGCCGAATAAATTCACCGCGATCTGGATCGGCCAGGCCCGGCCGAAACTGGTGATGACCAGGCTGCCGGCCATCGCCAGCAGGGTGCCGAGCGAGAACACCTCCAGCGAGTGCCGTCCGCAGGCATCGATCCAGGCCAGCACGCGCAACCGGGCGAACTGGAGGAATTTCTGCGAACTCAAAGCGAGATACATCATCGCCAACACGTCGAGCAAACGCAGGACCGAGAGATGCTGCTTGTCGGACGGCACCAGATACGGGCGATAGTCCGACAGGCCCCAGCCATACCACGGCGCGAGCGCGAGCAGCGCGAAGAGCAGATAACCCCAGCACGCTGCCGCCAGCCACCAGCGATACGGCAGTGAGCCTTCGTAGTATCGCATGGCGCGATAGCCGGCCGCGCCGAGGACGAAGATGAACTGCCAGGCGAAGGGATCGAAGAACCAGCCGGTGCCGTCCATATGATTGGTGAGGTTGAGACTCGGATCGAGATTCGCCCAGAGCCAGAGTCCACCCGAGGCTGCGACGGTGAGCGCCATGCTCCAACGCATGAAGAGATAGATCACCGGGAAGCAGCTGAAGAGCAGGATATAGAGCGGCAGGATATCGAGCTTGGCTGGCAGCGCGCGCAGCGTGAGCCCGTGCTTCACCACCTGGGCACCGCCATTCATGAAGGGGATCAGTTCCGGGATCAGCACGTAATAGTGCTCGGCCCAGGCGGTGATCAGCAGATAGGCGGCGACCAGCAGCCCCGCTTGAAAGAGATAGATGCGCAAGCAGCGCTCGCCTACGCGCAGCAGACCGGCGCGCGCACCTTTGTTCTCGAAGATCTGGCCATAGGCGGCCATCGACGAAAAGCCTGACAGCATGACGAAGACTTCCGCCGCGTCGGACAGGCCGAACATGTGCAGCGTCGTGAAGCCCAGAACATTGCCCTGGACGTGATCGATGAAGATCATCAGCAACGCCAGACCGCGCATCACATCGACCCGCGGGTCGCGCCGCGCGTGTTTGTGTTCGCTCTGCCGCTGTTCCGTTGGCCGCTCGCCCAGTCGTTCGTTGGGCCGATCTTTTGGCATGACAGGCCGCTCCAAAAGTCCTGTCCGCACCCCACACGCAAAGATGAGCCGGAACTGCGGCGGCACAATGTCGCAACGGTAACGACCATCTTTTGGTCACAAGTGAACTCGGCCTGTGGATGGAACGCCGGCCCGTGTTGAAACACGCGGCGTCGAGCCGTGCCGGCAGCACGTGGACTGAAACCATCGAGGCTGTGGAGTTTGACAGTGACGCTTTTCGCGCCACCGTCATCAAAAATTCAAGCGGCCGCCATATGGTCTATGAGTCGTCACTCCCGCGAAAGCGGGAGTCCAGAGCCGTTTCCGTGTGGCCCCTGGCCCCCCGCCTGCGCGGGTGACGGACGTCCATGCGGAGACAGAAGTACTGACGATCACAACACCGAACAAACCGACCCGCTGGGTCTAACCCGCCGTTGCCGCCGCCAGCGCTTGATCGAGATCGGCGATAATATCCTCGGCACTCTCGATGCCGATCGATAGGCGGATCACATCGGGCCCGGCGCCGGCGGCGATCTGCTGCTCGTCGGTGAGCTGGCGATGGGTCGTCGAGGCCGGATGCAGGATCAGGCTGCGCGTGTCGCCGACATTGGCGAGATGCGAGAACAGCTTCACGCCCTCGACCACTTTCACACCGGCCGCGAAGCCACCCTTGACGCCGAAGGTGAAGACCGCGCCCGCGCCCTTGGGCAGATATTTCTGCGCGAGCGCATGGAAGCGATTGTTCGGCAGGCCCGCATAGGACACCCAGGCGACGGCGGGGTGCTTTTCGAGGAACGCCGCCACCTTCGCCGCATTGGCGACATGACGGTCCATGCGCACCGCCAGCGTCTCGATGCCGGTGATGGTGAGGAAGGCGTTGAGCGGCGCCATGGCCGGACCGAAATCGCGCAGCGCCACCGCGCGCGCCTTGGTGGTGAAAGCGAAGTCGCCGAAATTCTCATAGAAGCGCAATCCGTGATAGGCGGGCTCGGGTTCGGTCAGCGACGGGAACTTGCCCGACGCGGCCCAATCGAACTTGCCCGACTCGACGATCGCGCCACCCAGCGAGTTGCCATGGCCGGCGAGAAACTTCGTGGTGGAGTGGACGATCAGATCGGCGCCCCATTCGAACGGCCGGCAGAGATAAGGCGTGGCCAGCGTGTTGTCGACCACCAGCGGGATGCCGTTCTCATGCGCGACCTTCGCCACCGCTTCGATGTCGACGACGACACCGCCGGGATTGGCGAGGCTTTCGATGAAGATCGCCTTGCAGCGATCGGTCATCGCGCGGCGGAAATTATCGGGATCGGTGGGATCGACGAAATGGCAGGTCCAACCGAGCTTCTTGAACGAGAGGCCAAACTGCGTCAGCGAGCCGCCATAGAGATTGCGCGAGGCGAGAAACTCGTCGCCTGGGCTCAGCATGGTGAAGAAGGTCAGGAACTGCGCCGCGTGGCCCGACGCCGCCGCACATGAGGCACGGCCGCCTTCGAGCGCGGCGAGGCGTTCCTCGAGCACCGCCACAGTGGGATTGCCGATGCGCGTGTAGATGTAGCCGAAGTCGTGCAGGTTGAAGAGCGAGGCCGCATCGTCAACATCGTCGAACACATAAGACGTCGTCTGGAAGATTGGCGTGATGCGCGCGCCCGTGGTCGGGTCGGGCTGCGCGCCGGCATGCACGGCCTTGGTCTCGAATTGGAAGATCGTGTTGGGCTCGGCGGACAGCTTCGGCGTCTGCGTCTTGGCCGCTTCGGTCGGCAGCTGCGCCGGCTTGTTGCGGATGATGCCTGAATTGACGCCGCTCCAGGAGAGCTCGCCGCCGAGACGGCCGAATTCGATCTTGGGGCAGCGGTTCATCACCACTTCGAGCCCCGCCGCTTCGGCCTTGGCCGCCGCTTCGTCGTTGCGCACGCCGAGTTGCATCCACACGACCTTCGCGCCGATCGCGATCGCGTCATCGACGATCGGCGGCGCGAATTCCGACGCGCGGAAGACCTCGACCATGTCGATTTTCTCGGGAATGTCCTTCAGCGTGGCATAGACCTTCTCGCCCAGCAGATCCTGACCCGCGAGACCCGGATTGACCGGAATGACGCGGAAGCCTTTCGCCTGCAGATACTTCATCACGAAATAGCTGGGCCGATTCCAATTGGCCGAGGTGCCGACCATGGCGATGGTTTTCACACTGCCAAGGATGCGGATCAGCTTGGCGTCGGGATAGTTCAGGGGCGTTTGTTCGGTCATGCGGGGAGTGTAGGCATGCAGGGTGGTGGGTCAAGGACCGTGGCTTTGGTAAATGAATCGTCATGCCCGGACTTGATCCGGGCATCCACGTCTTTGGTGCCGCGAAAAGTCGTGGATGGCCGGGTCAAGCCCGGCCATGACGTGAGAGAGCGGCTGGGATAAGGTATCTGAATGCCCTCTATCCCGCCCGCCGAGACTGACGCGCTGATCGTCATCGATGTGCAGAACGATTTCTGCCCCGGCGGCGCGCTGGAAGTGCGCGACGGCGACGCGGTGGTGGCGTCGATCAATCGTCTGGCGCGATCGTTCCGCCACGTGATCCTGACGCAGGACTGGCATCCGGCCGGCCACGCCTCCTTCGCCTCGCAACACAAGAAGCTGCCCTTCGAGACGACCGAACTCGCCTATGGTACGCAGGTTCTGTGGCCCGATCACTGCGTGCAGAACACGCGGGGCGCGGCATTCCACGAAGACCTGGCGGTCCCCCAGGCCGAGCTGATCTTGCGCAAGGGCTTCCGCCCCGAGATCGATTCCTATTCCGCTTTCGCCGAGAACGACCGCACCACACCGACCGGCCTTGCTTCGTATTTACGCGAGCGCGGGCTGACGCGGCTGTTCCTGGCCGGGCTGGCTTTCGACTTCTGCGTGCTCTATTCGGCGCTGGACGGCAAGCACGCGGGCTTCGACTGCAGCGTGATCGCCGATGCCTGCCGCTCGGTCGATCTGGCCGGCTCGCATGGCGAAGCGGTCAAGCACTACGAGGCGGCGGGCGTGTCGCTGGTGCAAGCGGCGCAGATCGCGTAGCGCGATTCACCCTTCGAGACGGCTGCTGACGCAGCCTCCTCAGGGTGAGGGCTTTATTGAAAAATCCTCATGCTGAGGAGCGGCCGAAGGCCGCGTCTCGAAGCAGGGGCCGCACAGAGGGCACCCCGAAAACGAACCGGGGGCCCTGAGGCCCCCGGCGAAGACGTTGCGATCGATGCCGCGGTTACTGGCGGCGGTCGCCCATCAACCGCATCAGCATGATGAACAGGTTGATGAAGTCGAGATAAAGCGTCAGCGCGCCGTTGACGGCCTTTTTGGTCATCACTTCGCTGTTGTCGCCGACCCAGTACATGTTCTTGATCTTCTGCGTGTCGTAGGCGGTCAAGCCCGCGAAGATGACCACGCCGAGGACCGAGATCATGAAGGTCAGGCCCGGACCCGGCCAGATCATGTTGATCAGGCTGGCGACGATCAGGCCGACCAGCCCCATCATCATGAAGCGGCCGACGCCGTTGAGATCGCGGCCCGTGGTGTAGCCATAGAGGCTGAGCGAGGCGAAAGCCGCGGCCGCAGCGAAGAAGGCGCGCGCGACGCTGGCACCGGTATAGGCCATCAGGATCGTCGAGAGCGACACGCCCATCAGCGCCGCATAGGCCCAGAACAGGCCCTGCGCCGTGGAGGCGCGCATGCGGTTGATGCCGAAGCTCATCGCCATGACGAGACCGATCGGCGCGAGCACCGCAAGCCAGCCCAGACCGGTCATCCCGATGCCGCGCGGCGTCATCTGGAAGAAGACGTGCTGGATCGACGGCGTATTGGCGACCAGGAAAGCGATGATGCCGGTCAGCGCCACGCCCGACGCCATGTAGTTGTAGACCCGCAGCATATACTGCCGCAGACCGACATCGATCTGTGCAGCCTCGGCCTGGGACGCGCTCCAAGCCCGGCGCTGGGTTTCTAAAGCCATGAAATTCCTCGCTTCCGCAGGATAACCCTGGGTCAAATATGGCTTAAACCCCCGCTTAATCAAGTTCCATCGGGATTAAGCTTTATTCATGTCGCAGCTCGCGGGCGGCGCGGGCCGCTAAGGTACGGGCGGTCAAGGCTAATCCAAGGATCAGCACCGCCGCCACCGCCCCCAGCGCGGTAATGGTCACCGGGCCGGGCAGGAAGGCCCATTTGGTCTTGAGCAGGGTGATGACCAACTCGCGGGCGGCACCGCTGCCGAGCGCGGCCGCAACCACGGCGGCCGAAAGACCGAGCAGCAGATATTCGATCGCCAGTGCCGCGAGAAGATCGACGCGCCGCGCGCCCAGCACTTTGAAGATCACGGTTTCGCGCATCCGCCGCTGCCGCCCCGCGGCGATGGCGCCGGCCAGGACCAACGCACCGGCCAGCAGCGTGACCGCAGCGGCGACGCGGATTGCGATGCCGGCGCCCGCCATGATGGTTTTGATCTCGCCCAGCGCTTCTTTGACGCGGATGGCCGAAGCCGAGGGCGACACGGCCTCGACCGCGCGCTCGACCTTGAGTTCATCGCCCGGCGGCGCGGCAACCGACGCGATGTCGCTATAGGGCGCGCCGGCCAAGGCGTTCGGCGTCATCACGAAGGTGAAGTTCATCGACAGGTTCGACCAATCGATCTCGCGCAGATTGGCGATGCGCGCCTCGATCTCGCGGCCCAGCACATTGACCGTGATCGTGTCGCCGACACCGAGGCCGAAACCCTTGGCGATATTGGCGTCGAGCGAGACCAGCGGCGGGCCGTTGTAATCGGCCGGCCACCAACTGCCCGCCACGACGCGGGCATCCGAAGGCTGCGTGGCCGCAGTGGTCAGGCCGCGATCGCCCTTGGCCGCCCATTGCGCATCGGGCGCGATCTTGGCCTTGTCGGCGGCGACGATACCGATCTTGGAAATACGGCCACGCACCATCGGCGCGCGGCGGATGACGGTGCCGCCCGCTTGCGTCACCGCTTTCTCGAACCCTTCGCCCTGCCCTGCCGGGATATCGATGAAGAAAAAAGTGGGCGCCGTGGCTGGCAGGCGCTCATCGATCTCATGGGACAGATTGGCCTCGACCAAAGCGATCGAGACGAGCACCGTCAGGCCGAGACCGAGCGACAGGATCACGCCGGTGGTCGGCGCACCGGGGCGATGCAGGCTGGAAAGCGCGATGCGCAGCGGCAATGCCGCGCGGCCGGCACCGACACGCCGCGCCACATTACGGGCGAGGCGCATCACCAGCCGCCCCGCGCAGGCGAAAACCACCAGCGCGATCATCGCGCCGATGACAAAGCCGATGGCCAGGCGAATATCCGCCGCACCGATGATCGCCAAAGCCGCGAGTGCGATTCCGGCGAGCGCGATGATCGCGGCGATCCAAGGCCGGATGCGGGCGCTGGCCGGTGCGACGATGTCGCGGAACAGCATCGCCGCCGGCACTTCGGCGGCTCGCGCCAGCGGCCACAGCGCGAAAGCCACCGCCGTCAATGCGCCGAACAGAGCCGCGCGCAGCAAGGGCCACGCATAGAGGCCGGGCGTCACGTCGATCGGGAAGGACGCGCCCCAGATCGCGATGGCCACCCAAGGCAGGACAGCGCCGACGATCAAACCGGTCACGATGCCGATCAGCGAAACGGCGGCCACCTGCCAGGCATAGGTGCCAAGGATCAAACGTCGCGACGCGCCCAGGCATTTCAACGTGGCGATGGTGTTGAGCCGCCCTTCGACGAAGGCGCGCACGGCATCGGCCACACCGATCCCTCCCACCAGCAAGGTCGCGAGCCCGACGAGGGCCAGGAACATGGTGATGTCGCTCATGAAGCGCTGCAGCCCCGGCGCGGCATCGGCGGCATCGCGAATTTGCCAACCGGCATCGGGGAAACGCTGATGCGCGGCCGCGCGGAAGGATGCCACCGACATACCGTCCTTCAGCCGGATCAGCGTGCTGCGGTGGATCAGGCTGCCGGGTTGATCGAGACCGGTGGCGGGCAGCGCGCGCAGATCGATCATCAGCCGCGGGCCGAGCGCGAAGACCTGCGAGACCTTGTCCGGCTCGCGCGTGATCGCGGCACGCACGGCGAAGGTGGCGTTGCCAAGATGGATCGTGTCGCCCAAATGGATGCCGAGCTTGGCGATCAGATCGGGATCGGCCGCAGCACCCCAGGCGCCATCGCTCTGCGCCAGGGCCTTGGCGAGATCCTGCGGTGGGTCGAGCGTGACCGCGCCGTAGAGCGGATAGGCGTTGTCGACCGCTTTCAACTCGACCAGCGTGCGCGCGGCGGGTGTGACACTGGCCATCGCCCGCATCTCGACCGTGTTGGCCATCGCGCCCGACTGGCCGAGGAACGCGATCTCATCGGTGCTGGGTTGGCGATAGGCCAGAACCACCGCCGCATCGCCACCCAGCAGCGCGCGCGCATTCTCGGTCAGCGAGCGATGCAGCGCCGCATCGAGCGAGCCGGCGGCAGCAATGGTTGCCACGCCCAGCGCGAGGCAGGCGAGCAAGACGCGAAACCCGCCGAGGCCGCCCTTCAACTCGCGCCGCGCCAGACGGAGCGAGAGCATGGTCATTGTCCGGCGCCATTCACTGTGGCCACACGTCCATCTTCTATGCGGCCATCCTGCATGCGTAAAGTGCGGCCGCAGCGCGCGGCGATGACGGGATCATGGGTGATCAGCATCAGCGTGGTGCCGGAATCGGCGTTCAGCGCGAACAGCAATTCGATCACCGCATCGCCGGTGGCGCGGTCGAGATTGCCGGTGGGCTCGTCGGCCAAGAGAAGGCGCGGCCGGGCGACGAAGGCGCGGGCCAGCGCCACGCGCTGCTGCTCACCACCCGAAAGCTGGCCGGGATAATGCGCCACCCGCGCACCCAGGCCCACCGCATCGAGCATGCGCCGCGCTTCGGACAGAGCATCGCTGCGTCCGGCCAGTTCCAACGGCACGGCCACGTTTTCGAGCGCCGTCATGGTCGGGATCAGATGAAAGGATTGAAAGACGATGCCGACATGCTGGCGGCGAAATGCGGCCAGACGATCCTCATCGAGCGGCGTCAATTCTGTGTCGGCAACGACCACTTTGCCCGACGACGCGCGTTCGAGTCCGGCGACCACCATCATCAGGGTCGACTTGCCCGAACCCGAGGGGCCGACCAGTCCGACCGCCTCGCCCGCGTCTAAAGTGAGATCGACGCCCTTCAGAATCGGCACCAGCCCGGCGGCGCTGGTCAGCGCCAGATGAACCTGTTCAAGACGGACGATGGGGGAAGGCGCGGTCACAGGGCCCCGAGGAAGGTGTCCCTTTGAGATAAGGGGAAATCGAAAAGCTTTCTACCCCCTGTTCTGGTCCCTGTTCTGGCCCCTGTTGACCGAACGCCCCGGCCACGCCACCTTTTCGGACATGAGGTCGCTTATCATGTATCGCTGGGCGCTGCCGATCCTCGCCCTTCTCTTCCTCGCGAGGCCCGCTTTGGCTGCCGAGTCCCTTCGCATTCTAGCGTTCGGCGATAGCCTGACCGCCGGTTACGGCCTGCCGCCCGAAGACGCGTTTCCGGTGCAGCTGGAACAAGCGCTGAACAAAGCCGGCTATCAGGTCACGGTGACCAATGCCGGCGTCTCCGGCGATACCACCGCCGATGGGCGGGCGCGCATCGCCTGGACGCTGGGCGCGCCGTTTGACTATGCCATCGTCGAGTTGGGCGCCAACGACATGCTGCGCGGGCTCGACCCAGAACAGGCTTATGCCAATCTCGACTTCATCCTGAATGCGATGGCCGAGAAGCACATCAAGGTGCTGCTGGCCGGCATGTATGCCCAACGCAATCTGGGTGCCGACTATGCCAAGCAATTCGACGGCATCTATGCCCGCCTGATCGCCACGCATCCCGATGTGCAGCTGTATCCCTTCTTCCTCGACGCGGTGGTGAAGCACCCCGAGATGTTCCAGGGCGATGGGCTGCATCCGGGCAAAGAGGGCGTGGCCCTGATCGTTCAAGCCATCCTGCCCAGTGTCGAGAAGCGTATCGGCGCGCCCAATGCCCAGGCGCAAAGGTGATCCATGATCCGCCTCTTCGTCGGCTTGGACTTGCCTGAAGATTTGCGCGACCGTCTTGCCGCCGTGGGTGTCGGCTTGCCCGGCATGCATTGGGTGCCCGAGGACAATCTGCATCTCACGCTGCGCTTCATCGGCGAGGTGGACGAAGACGTGGCCAATGATCTGCATGACGCGCTGAGCGGCATTCACGCCGCGCCCTTCCCCTTGACGATCACCGGCACCGGCATCTTCGAGACCGGCCATCGGCCACACACCTTCTATGCCAGCGTCGAGAAGACCGACGCGCTGAGCCGTTTGCAGAACAAGATCGAATCGGTGCTGGTGCGCGCGGGACAGGAACCCGAAGGCCGGAAGTTCACGCCGCATATCACGCTGGCGAAACTGCGCGACACGCCGGCTTCGCGTCTGCACGACTTCTTATCCTCCAGCGCGCTGCTGCACGACGAATGGACGGTGGAGTATTTCACGCTCTTCTCAAGCCAACTCGGCGCGGGCGATCCGGTCTATACCGCCGAAGCCGACTATCCGCTGAGCCCATGATCCGCGCCGCGATCCTGACTCTGGTCTTCGTCATCGCAAGCGTGGGCCTGTCGCGCGCCGACGATGTCGCCGGGACGATCGCGCTTCATCGCATCGACGATGAGGGGATCGCGAGTTTCGCCGCCCGCTTCTTCTATAAGCGCCACCCGCATCCGGTGAATTGGAGCTTTGCGAAGCGCCTGCGCAGCGAAATCAACTGGGCCGAGATCGTCCATGACCATGCCTATGCGGCCGATGCGCCGATCGGCGACGCCGACCGGTCGGTCCTGATCGTGGTGGTCGACAATCCGGATTGGTGCGAAGCGAATGGATGCCTGGGCGACATCTTCCGCAAGACGCCGAAAGGCTATGAGCTGATCTGCGAGACTGCTCTGCCCACGCCGGATGTCGCGCCCCTATCGATTTTGCCGACCATCGAGAACGGCTATCACGACCTGGCGACGGCCGATCACGCGATCCTGTGGAACGAACGGCAGGACTTCGATTCGGGCCAGTTATGCTCGATCGAGAGTCGAAGCGCTCAGTAGATTTTAATGCGTCATGGCCGGGGCAAGCTCGCGGCTCTCCGGTCGAGCGAATCCGACTGAATTGGGTGGACACCAAGACTCCCAAGAGTCGTCATGACCGGCCTCCGTGCCGGTCATCCACGTCTTTGGGGTCGCGAGAAAGGCGTGGATACCCGGGACTCGGCCTTCGGCCGGCCCGGGCATGACGATTAAGAGGGGCGGCGTCTTGCAAGGCTCGCAGGCGTTGCAGCGAAATCTAAACCGGACAGCCGTGGATCAAATCCGCCCATGACGGAAAAACGATCACGCCTTCGTGTCGACGCCGGCGTCGCCGGGTTGGATGCTGGCGGTGCCGCTTTTGGCAATGCCGACCAAGGCCGGGCGCAGCAAGCGGTCATGGATCGTGTAGCCCGCCTGCATCTCATGCACCACGATGCCGGGCGCTGCCGAGTCGGTCTCGACCTCCATCATCGCCTGATGAAGATGCGGATCGAATTTCTGGCCCATCGCGGCGATGCGCTTGATGCCGAACCGTTCGAGCGCCGAAAGCAAGCCCCGTTCGGTCAGTTCCACGCCTTCGGCCAGCTTCTTGGCGAGTTCATCGGCGGCCAGCTTGTCGGCCGGGATGTTCTCGATGGCGCGGCGCAGATTGTCGGCCACGCTCAGCATCTCCTTGGCGAAACCCGAGACGGCATAGCGGCCGCGTTCCTCGGCCTGCTGCTCGAGGCGACGACGGACATTCTCGGTCTCGGCCAGCGCGCGCAACGCTTGGTCTTTGAACTTGGCGGACTCTTCCTTGAGCGCGGCGATCTGCGTGGCCGCATCGAGAGCACCTTCGCCCGTCGGCGCAGCGCCCGGCGATTGCTGTCCGGCGCCCCCGGCGAAGGTCGAGGGCTCGAAAGTCTCGTCGCTCATATTTTCTATCCGATGATGCGCCCGACCATCTTCGCCGTGTAGTCGACCAGCGGGATGATGCGGGCATAGTTGATGCGGGTTGGACCGATGACGCCGATGGCGCCGACGATCTGTTCTTCGGCATTGTGATAGGGCGCCACCACCAGCGAACAGCCCGACTGGCTGAACAAGGCGTTCTCGGCGCCGATGAAGATCTGCACGCCCTCGGCCGAATTGGTGAGGTCGAGCAGACGCAGCATGGTCTCTTTGGTTTCCAGCGCTTCGAACAGCGAGCGGATGCGTTCGAGATCGTCGAGCGCCGTCACATCGTCGAGCAGATGCGACTGGCCGCGCACGATGAACTGGCCATCGCGCTCGTTGCCGGTCCAAGTGGCCAGGCCGGCTTCGACCACTTTCTTGGTGAGCAAATTCAATTGCCCGCGCTGGCTTTCCAGCTCGGTCAAAATCCGCTCGCGCGCCTCTTCCAAAGTACGTCCGGCGAGCCGCGCATTGAGGAAGTTGCTGGCTTCGATCAGAACCGACTGCGGCACATCGGCCGGCAATTCCATGACACGGTTTTCGACCAGCCCGTCGCCGCTGACCAGCACCACCAGGGCGCGGCCCGGTGCGAGCGGCACGAATTCGATATGCTTCAACGCGCGCTGGGCTTTCGGCGCCAGCACCATGCCGGCGCAGCGCGAGAGTCCGGAGAGCGTCGAGATCGCCTGTTCGAGCACCTGCTCGACGCTCTTGCCCGCCGCCCGGCATTCGCCGTCGATCTGCTCGCGTTCGCTGGTGGCCAAAGCGCCCACTTCGAGCAGGCCGCTGACGAACAGCCGCATACCCGCCTCGGTGGGCAACCGGCCGGCCGAGGTGTGCGGCGCATAGAGCAGGCCGACATCTTCCAGATCGGCCATCACATTGCGGATGGTGGCCGGCGACAACGCAGCCGGCAGGCGCCGCGACAGGGTGCGCGACCCGACCGGCTCGCCGGTTTCGACATAGGCGTCGACGATCTGGCGGAAAACTTCGCGCGACCGTTCCGACAGCTCGATCACGGGGGACGAGCTGGGACGGCGGCTGGCCGATAGGTCGATAATGGTCTTGTTGCGTGCCATATCTAATTTTAGACGGGAATCGGATGTGTCACCGGATATTTAATGAGGCCAATGCGGGGCGTCAATGCGGCCTCACCCCCCTCAATCGGGCCGATTCAACGGGTAGATGCCCGCACCAGATGCGGCACGCCATGCCAGGGCGCACCCAGGACAGGCAGGATCATCGCGCTGCTGTCCTCGGGCCCCAGCATTTCAACCATGCCGAACCCCGCCGCCGCCAGCCTGGCCCGCATATCTTCGGGTGCGAAGCGGCTGAGAAGCGGCTCGCCCAATGCCCCGACCCGCCGGGCGAGTTCGGCACGGAAGGCGCGCGCTCCAAGATCGGCGACCATATGTTCGGGCTGCGGGCAATCGAAGACGATCTCGGCCCCGCCGGGCAACGCGGCGACATAGCCCAAAGTGGCGAAGACGGCCGCCTCGGTCAGATAGGGTACGACGCCCAACCAGATGAAAAAACTGGGGCGGGTGGCATCGAAACCAGCGGCGGCCAGTCCCTCGGCCAGGGTCTCGCGCTCGAAATCGACCGGCGCGAAAGTGAGCTGGGGCGGAAGCGGGATCGAAGCCGCGGCCAGCCGCGCCCGCTTCCACTCTTGAGTGGCGGGATAGTCGACCTCGAAAATGCGCAGCCGATCCCGGCACGCACCACGATAGGCATAGGTGTCGAGCCCCGCGCCCAGCACCACCAGCTGGCCGGTGCCGGCCTCCACCGCGCGCGCCAACGCATCCTCGGCGAAACGCGCACGCAGCGCGACGAACAGGCGCAGCCCGCGCTTTGCCGGCATGGCACGCGCATCGTCCAGCTGTTCAGCGAAATCATCGCCCAGGATCGGCACGGCCAGCGGATCGGCAAAGATCACGCCCTGCTCCAGCACCTGATGGACGGCGCGATGTCCGGCGGCGCCCAGGGCCGTGCGGCTGAATTGTCCGGTTTGCATGGATTATCTTAGACCGCCCTGGTGCGCATCCATAGTGGTTGCCGGATGTGGGGCGGGGCGCTAGCTTGGCCCGCCTTTCGAACCAGAATGCAGGATATCATGCGCCCCTCGGGCCGCGCGCCGAACCAACTCCGCACCGTCACCCTCGAACCCGGCGCCAACAAATACGCCGAAGGCTCGTGCCTCGTTTCCTTCGGCGATACCAAGGTGCTGTGCACCGCGTCGCTGGACGAACGTGTGCCGCCGTTTCTGCGCAACACCGGCAAAGGCTGGGTGACGGCCGAATACGGGATGCTGCCGCGTTCGACCCATACCCGCACCGACCGCGAAGCGGCGAAGGGCAAGCAATCTGGGCGTACGCAGGAAATCCAACGCCTGATCGGCCGCAGCCTGCGCGCCGTGACCAATCTCGACAAGATGGGCGAGCGCCAGGTGAAGATCGACTGCGACGTGATCCAGGCCGATGGCGGCACACGCACCGCGGCGATCACCGGCTCTTATGTGGCCCTCGCGCTGGCCTTCGAGAAGTTGGTGAAGGATGGGCTGATCGGCGCATCGCCGCTGGTCGGCCAGGTAGCCGCGATCTCGGCGGGGCTGTTCGAAGGTACGGCCGTGCTCGATCTCGACTATGCCGAGGACTCGAACTGCCAGGCGGATGCCAATTTCGTGCTGACCGCCGCCGGCGGCATCGTCGAAGTGCAAGGCACCGCCGAGAAAGATCCGTTCTCGGAGCAGCAATTCATGGCGCTGCTCGGTCTCGCGCGCCTGGGCACGACGGAATTGTTCACGCATCAGCGCAAGGCCCTCGGTCGATGAAGAGGGGTCGATGAACGCGCCGGTGAGCCATCGCAAGCTGCAGCCAGGCCGGCTGGTGCTGGCCACGCATAACAACGGCAAGCTGGTCGAGATGCGCGAGCTGCTAGGCCCGTTCAAGATCGATGTGGTCTCGGCCGGCGAGTTGGATCTACCCGAACCGGACGAGACCGGCACCACCTATCGCGCCAATGCCGAGATCAAGGCGCGCGCGGCGTGCGAGGCAACGCAGCTTCCGGCGCTGGCGGATGATTCGGGCGTGGCAGTGGATGGGCTTGACGGCGCGCCGGGGATTTATTCCGCGCGCTGGGCGGGGCCGACCAAGGATTTTATGATCGCGATGGAACGCGTGCAGCGCGAACTGGGCAGCAATCCCAACCGCCGCGCGCAGTTCATCTCGTGTCTGGCGCTGGCCTGGCCCGATGGGCATATCGAATTCTTCCAGGCCGCCTGGCCCGGCACGCTGGTCTGGCCGCCACGTGGCACACGCGGCTTCGGCTTCGACCCGATGTTCATGCCCGATGGTTTCGACATGACCTGCGGCGAGATGGACCCGGCGGTGAAAAATGAGAACAGCCATCGCACCCAGGCCTTCCGCAAACTGGTCGATGCCTGCCTGAAGGGGTGAACGGGTTTCTGTTGGTAAGGGGAGCAAATGCGAAGCTTTCTTGTTGGCGCAGCATTTCTTCTACTTGGTTCGATCGTCGCAAAGGCGGAAGAGCTGCCATACGGTAGCGGCGATGTACGCCTCGGCATGACCGAAGACGACTATGTTTCGCAAAAACTTGGGGAGCGGACGGCCGACCCGGACGCCAACGCTCACCACTATTGGCGGCTAGTCCCGATCGGCAACAAGAATTGGGTTGAGTATACGACATTCAGCTACGGCATCTTGGCCGCAGTGGCCCTCCAGAACGGGACGTCGATCAAGACAACAGATGGCGAAAAGAAGGTCGGCGATTATCAGTTCCATAGTTTCGACCGACTCTCATGTAAGCACGAGTTTGATCGCATGCGCGCCGAAGCTGAGGCGCGTTACGGCAAGCCAATGGACGCGCTACCGCCGCCCAAGCACTCGGAGCCAAAGACTATTATCGTCGACGCGGAACAATACGGCGCACAATTTGCTGACCGCTCCCTTTTGGCCATCAACTTTCGCCGCGAAATCCGGACGAACGAAGAGCCGAGCCGAATCATCGCGAACCAATGCGAGATCATTTTCGGCACCATCCTCAAAACGCCGCCCCACAAACCGACAAATTCTTCTCAGCATGAGCAAGGCTAAGGACCCGTTGGCCACGCCGATCGACGGGCCATTCGGCATCTATATCCACTGGCCGTTCTGCCTGTCGAAGTGCCCCTATTGCGACTTTAACAGCCATGTGGCCGCGTCGATCGATCACGACCAGTGGCGCAGGTCGCTGATTGCTGAACTCGATTACTTTGCGGCGCGCACGGGCCCGCGCGATGTGACCTCGGTGTTCTTCGGCGGCGGCACGCCCTCGCTGATGGACCCCGCGATCACCACGGCCCTGCTCGATCACATCGCCAAGCGCTGGCACGTGCCCGACGACGCCGAGATCACGTTGGAGGCCAATCCCGGCGCGGTGGATATGGAGCGGTTCCAGGGTTTTCGCGCCGCCGGCGTCAATCGTCTGTCGATCGGCGTGCAGGCGCTGGACGATGCGATGCTGAAATTTCTCGGCCGCAAGCATGACCAGACCGAGGCGCTGCGCGCGCTGGACATCGCGCGCGCGAATTTCGATCGCCTCTCCTTCGATCTGATCTATGCGCGGCCCGGACAGACGGTGGCCGCGTGGGAAGCCGAGTTGACGCGTGCGCTCAGCTTCGGCACCGAGCATCTGTCGGTCTACCAATTGACCATCGAAGAGAACACGGGCTTCGCCGGCTCCTATCGCCGTGGCGAATTTAAACTGCCGGACGAGGATGACGCGGCGGCGCTGTTCACTGTGACGCGCGAGATTTGCGCGGCGGCAGGACTTCCTGCCTACGAAGTCTCGAACCACGCCAAGCCCGGCGCCGAATGCCGGCACAATCTTCTCTATTGGCAGGGCGGCGAATGGCTGGGTATCGGCCCCGGCGCCCATGGCCGGCTGCGCGATGCCGATGGGCTGATGCGCGCGACGCGGCAATGGAAGAACCCATCGCGCTGGCTCGACACGGTTGCCGCGCTTGGCCACGGCACCGAAGACGAAGCGGTGGTGCTGCCCGAGGAATACGAGGCCGAGTTGCTGATGATGGGCCTGCGGCTCGATGCCGGCATTTCGGCGCCGCGCTTTCAGCGACAGACCCGGCGCGCACTAACCGACGCGCTCGATCCGATCGGGTTACGCGTGCTGAGTGAAAACGGGATGATCGCGTGGTCCGGCGATCATCTGCACGCCACCGAAGCGGGAATGGCCGTGCTGAACGCGGTGCTGGCGCGGCTATTGCCTTAGGTGGCTTGGTCCGAGCCTTCGGCTTTCCACGACCACAGCAGTGCGAGCACCAGGCCCTTGCTGCGCGGCAGAAGCGCCAAACTCAGAAGCGCCACGACCGGCAACCAGATCACTTCTTGAATCCAGACCTGCGGGTGATAGCGCTGTTCCATGATCAGCGCGATCGGCACCACCAGATGGCCGACGACGATGATGGTGACCCAGGCCGGGCCGTCATCGGCGCGCAGATGACCATAGGTCTCGCCGCAATTCGCGCACCGCGGCGCGATCTTGAGATAGCCGCTCAGCAATTTGCCTTTGCCGCAATTGGGGCAGCGCCCCATGAGGCCGCGCCGCAACGCGACCCAACGACTCGTGTGGCTTTCGCCCGGCAGCGTTTCCGTCTGAGCGTCGATGGTCTGAATGTCAGTGGTTTGAACGTCGGTCATGGCAGTGCGCCTTGCGCGATGGGCCGAACCGCAGGGTTCGATCACCGGACGGAAAATTAGCATCGAATCGCTGCACTGCGGTACGCGACTCGTGCATGGCTGGGCTCGAAAACCCCCGTTATTCAGCGGATTCCGCGTCTCGGGCGCTGACACAATCGGACATCCGCGGACACAAAAGAATCCAGGGCGGACAAGCTGCGTTCGTAAGGTGTCCGTAAGTTTTCTTTACATTCGAATGCCGCTTTTTTGGCGCGGTGGGACGCGTTGGGCGGCGTGCGTTGGGGATCGGGCTTTGTCTCGGCGTCCAGTGCATCGCGTAAGGGCAACGCAACGGAGCGGATTATGAAGATCAAAAGCATTATGACACGTCTTTTCATCATCGTCGGCGTGACTGCGGTCGGCCTGATGGTGCTCGCCTATATCGGCGCCAACATGATTCAAGACACGATGATGGATCAGACCGTCGCGCGCACCGGCACCCTGTCGCAAGTCGCGATCGGTATCGCCAAGCACTTCGACGATCGCGTCAAGAAAGGTGAGATGGACGAGAAGACGGCGAAGGACAATGTCCGTCGCATCCTCGACGCGCTTCGTTTCGGCGCGGGTAGCAAATCGTACTTCTTCGGTATCTCCTTCGACGGCATCAGCATTCAGAACGCCGCCGACCTGAAGCAGGAAGGCACCAACATCTACGACCAAGGCGATGCCGACGCCAAGGTCCGCTCGGACGCGCTGATCGCGGCCGGCAAGATGTCGAGCGACACGCCGAAGAACGTCTTCTATATGTATAAGAAGCCGGGCGGCACCGAGAATTTCCGCAAGGTTTCGTCGGTTTCGGCCTATGCGCCATGGCAATGGTTCTTCGGTACCGGCACCTATCTCGATGACGTCTCGGCGGCCTTCTGGGGCGCCGTGTGGAAGCTGGCAATGGCGGCCGCTATCGTCCTGGCTGTGGCTGCGGCGATCACGATCGTGCTTTCCCGTGCCATCGCCAAACCGATGCGTCAGCTGGCCGACATCGCCAAGCTGATCAGCGAAGGCGAATACGCCGTCACCGTGCCGGCGACCGATCGCGCCGACGAAGTGGGCACGCTGGCCAATGCCATTCAGGTCCTGCGCGATCGCGCCAAGGCCGGTGAAGCGGCACGCCAAGCCCATGACGACAAGATGAAGGAAATCGACCAGCAGCGTCATGCGATGATGCTGTCGCTGGCCGAGAAGTTCGACACCAGCGTCGGCGCCGTCGTGAAGTCGGTCTCATCGCAGGCTTCGCAGATGGTCCACTCGGCGGAATCGCTGTCGAGCACCGCCGAAGACGCGACCCGCAAGGCGTCGTCGATGGCGGCCGCTTCGGAACAGGCTTCGGCCAATGTTCAGACGGTGGCCAGCGCGACGGAAGAACTCTCCTCGTCGATCATGGAGATCAGCCGTCAGGTGGCGCAATCGAGCCGCATCGCCGCAACGGCCGTCAACGAAGCCGACAAGGCCAATCATATGGTGCGCGGCCTGGTCGAGACTTCGCAGAAGATCGGCGCCGTGGTGGCCCTGATCACCGACATCGCCAACCAGACCAATCTGCTGGCGCTGAATGCGACCATCGAAGCGGCCCGCGCCGGTGAAGCCGGCAAGGGCTTCGCCGTGGTGGCCGCGGAGGTGAAGAATCTCGCCACCCAGACCGCTCGTGCCACCGAAGAGATCGGCGGGCAGATCAGCGGCATTCAGGGCGCGACCCGGGAGGCCGTGGAAGCGATCCAATCGATCGGCAAGACGATCGGCGACATCAACGGCATCGCATCGACGATTGCCGCGGCGGTCGAGGAACAGAGCGCGGCGACCAAGGAAATCGCCCGCAATGTCGAGCAGGCGGCGCAAGGCACCACCGAAGTGACGACCAACATCACCTCGGTCAGCCAGGCGGCCAACGACACCGGCACGGCGGCGAGCCAGGTTCTCACCTCGGCGCAGGATCTGACGCGTCAGTCCGATACGCTGCGCGGTCTGGTGACGGAATTCCTGGCCGAAGTGAAAGCCGCGTAAAGAGTTAGAGTTCCCTCAACCTCAAGGCCCGGCTTGCGGAGAATCGCGAGCCGGGCTTTTTTCTTACCTGGGATCAGGCCAGCGCTCAGCCGCGCGGTTGATCGGCCTCTTGCAGCTTTTCCCAAACTCTTTTTGCAATCGCCTTATAGGACTCGGCGTGCTTGCTCTTGGGATCGGAGAGCACGATCGGCTTGCCCTCGTCCGAGGTGATGCGGATCGAAATATCCAAGGGAATCTCGCCCAGGAATTCGGTGGCCAGCCGCGTTGCATCGAGCTTGGCGCCGCCATGGCCGAAGATGTGTTCTTCGTGACCGCATTTCGGGCAGATGAATGTGCTCATGTTTTCGATGATGCCGAGCACCGGCACTTCGACTTTGCGGAACATCGCGAGGCCCTTGCGCGCATCGATCAACGCGATGTCTTGCGGCGTCGAGACGATTACCGCACCCGACAACGGAACCCGCTGCGTCATGGTGAGCTGCGTGTCGCCGGTGCCGGGCGGCATATCGACCACCATCACATCGAGATCGCCCCAGCGCACATCGCGCATCATCTGTTCGAGCGCACCCATCACCATCGGGCCGCGCCACACTACCGGCTCTTCTTCCTTGAGCATGAAACCGATCGACATGACCTTCAGCCCCATCGCCTGGATCGGCTCCATGGTCTTGCCGTCATCGGAGGTCGGCCGTTCGTTGGGCACGCCCAGCATGCGGGGCTGTGAGGGCCCGAAGATATCGGCGTCGAACATGCCGACTTTGAGCCCGAGCCCCTTCAGCGCGAGAGCCAGATTGACCGCCGTGGTGGACTTGCCGACCCCGCCCTTGCCCGAGGCCACGGCAATGATGTGCTTCACACCTGGCATCAGCGGCTTTTCGGGGCGCAGATGCGCCGTGCCGCGCCCACCCGGACCAGGGCCCTTTGCTTGAGCGGGTGCCGGGCCATGGGAGTGGCCATGTCCATGCCCATGGTCGTGATGATCATGCGCGTGATCATGGCCCGCGTGCGAATCGCCCTTGCCGGCGCGCTGCGCCGTGAGCACCGCGGTTACGCTGAGCACGCCGGGCAGGCCGAAAACGGCTTTCTCGGCAGCCTTGCGCAGCGGTTCGGCGTGCGGGCCGCGCGCAGCATCGACCTCGATGGCGAAAGCGACATGGCCATCGCGCACCTGAAGCCCGGTGACCATGCCCAGCGCGACGAGATCCTTGCCGCGCTCATCGTCCTGGACCCCGGCCAAGGCCTTCATCACCGTCTGTTCATCGACCTTCGCCATGACTTGCGCTCCCTTTACGCGCTTTTTATGCCGCAAACCCCGCCGAACGACCTGCGGCACCGCGGTTGCGCCGGGCAGGGCTTGTGTCATATAAGCGCGGGGCATCGCCAATGAAAGCGCAGATCGCATTACCGTCCTGATCCGGTGGGGGCCAGTTCAGGTTTGGGTGCGGTCGGCGGCGGCGAGCAAAGGAGACAGTTCACGCATGTCGTGGAAAGAGCCCGGTAGCGGCGGCCCATGGGGCGGTGGACGAGGCCCCTGGGGACGTGGTTCCGGCGGACCTACCCCGCCTGACTTCGACGAGCTTTTCCGCAAAGGCCAAGAACGGGTCCGCCGCTTCCTGCCGGGCGGCTTCGGCCGCGGCCAGGGCTATATCTGGGCGGTCATCGCCATCCTCGTCGTCTGGGTGCTGAGCGGGTTCTATACGATCGCCCCCGACGAGGTCGGCGTCGTTCTGCGCTTCGGTGCGTTCGACCGTATCACCCAGCCGGGCCTGAACTATCATCTGCCCAACCCGCTCGAGACCGTGATCAAGACGCCGGTCACGCGCATCAACAAGATCGAACTGGGCTATCGCGCGTCGGCCGACAGCTTCCGCCGCGGGGGCGACGCGACCGCCAACGAAAGCCTGATGCTGACCGGCGATCAGAACATCGTCGACATCAATTTCTCGGTGTTCTGGCAGATCAAGAATCCGGAAGAGTTCCTGTTCGACATCCGCGACCCGGAACTGACCGTGAAGGTGGTTGCCGAATCGGCGATGCGCGAAGTGATCGGACAATTGCCGATCACCGCGCCGCTTTATGAAAGCCGCACCGCCATCGCCCAGCGCACCCAGACGCGCATGCAGGAACTGCTCGACCAGTACAAGGCGGGGGTCTCCGTCGTTCAGGTACAGTTGCTCAAGGCCGATCCGCCGGCGGAAGTGATCGACGCGTTCAACGACGTGCAGCGCGCCAAGGCCGATCAGGAACGCGCCAGCAACGAGGCCGACGCCTATCGCAACGGTATCGTGCCGGTGGCGCGTGGCGACGCGGCCCGCATCGTCCAGGAAGCCGCCGCCTATAAGGAGCAGGTGGTCGATCTGGCGCAGGGTGACGCGCAGCGTTTCTTGTCGGTGCTGTCCGCCTATAAGCAGGCGCCGAATGTCACCGCGCAGCGCCTCTATATCGAGACATTGGAAGACGTGCTGAAGAATGCACAGAAGGTGGTGATCGATCCGCAGGCGAAGGGTCTGGTGCCCTATCTGCCGCTGCCCGAACTGGGCAAGCCGCGTCCGGCCCCCGCCACGCCGCCAGCTGCATCGTCGATGGCCGCTCCGGCAACAGGAGCCACCAAATGAGCCGCGCCCAGCTTGTGATCGGCGGCATCGCCATCTTGGTCGTGGCGATTCTGGTCACCTCGACCTTCTTCATCGTCAACCAGGCCGAGCAGGTTCTGGTGCTGCGCTTCGGCCAGGTGCGCCAAACCATCGCCGCGCCGGGGCTGCACGCCAAAGTGCCGTTCATCGATCAGGTGGCGCGCTTCGATGCGCGGCTGCTCGATGTCGATCCCGATCCGGAAGAGCTGATCCTGGGCGACCAGAAGCGCATCGTGGTGGACACCTATACCCGCTATCGCATCAGCGACCCGCTGCAATTCTATCAAAGCGTCCACAACGAAGAAGGCGTCGCCGCGCGTCTGCGCGAGATCGTCAACAACGCCGCGCGCAAAGTGCTGGGTACCGCGACCCTGCCGGAGGTGCTGTCGCCCGATCGCGAGCAGATCATGCATCAGATCCAGCAGCAGGTGAACGAAGCGGCGAAGCCCTTCGGGATCGTGGTGGTGGATGTGCGCATCCGTCGCGCCGACTTGCCGCCCGAGACCAGCCAGTCGATCTTCAAGCGTATGCAGTCGGAACGGCAGCGCGAAGCCGCCGAAGCCCGCGCCGAGGGCCAGCAGAAGGCGCAGGAAATCAAGGCCGGCGCCGATCGCGACCGCACGGTGATCTTAGCCGAAGCGCAGAAGCAGGCCGAAATCCTGCGCGGTCAGGGCGACGCCCAGGCCTCGACCATCTATTCTCAGGCCTTCGGCCAGGACCCGCAGTTCTTCGGCTTCTACCGATCGCTGCAGGCCTATCGCAAATCCATGGGCAGCGCCGACACAACTTATCTGCTGACGCCGGATTCGGATTTCCTGAAATACTTCAGCAAAGCACCGCAACCGTAAGGGGGCCGCTGAGGCGCCAGCCGCCACAGCTTGTTACACTTCCGCCCCATTCGATCGGCGTTTAGAGTGATCCCCGCTGCCCGAATTTCGCGTATCCTTCCATGTCATACTGTCTCCCTGATCCCTCCCCTATTGCCCAGTCTGGAGTGCGTCTCGTGATGGTTTCCCCTTCCGCCGCCCCTTCGCTTCTGAGCGCATCGCGGCGTTTTGCTGCGCGCGTTCTGTCTTTGGCTGCCGCAGGCGCCGCCCTGGTTTGGGTCACAGCTCTATCACAGCCCGCATTGGCGGCGGGTGGCCCCGGTCCGGATGGGTTTGCCGATCTGGCGGCGCGGCTGCTGCCGGCGGTGGTCAACGTATCGACCACCCAGACGCTCAAGAAAGAAGACGTGCCCGACCTGCCGCAGTTCCCGCCGGGTTCGCCCTTCGACGAATTCTTCAAGGATTTCATGGAACGGCAGAAGGGTCAGGACGCCACGCCGCGCAAGGTGACCGCACTGGGCTCGGGCTTCATCATCGATCCGTCCGGTCTGATCGTGACCAACAATCACGTCATCGACGACGCCGACCAGATCACCGTGATCCTCCATGACGAGCAGGCCTTCAAGGCGAAGCTGATCGGCCGCGACACCAAGGCCGATCTGGCGCTGCTCAAGATCGAGGCGCCGCAGAAGCTCCCCTTCGTGCCATTTGGCGATTCGGACGGGATGCGCGTCGGCGACTGGGTGCTCGCGATCGGCAACCCCTTCGGTCTGGGCGGCACCGTGACCGCCGGCATCGTTTCGGCCCGCGCGCGCGATATCAACGCCGGCCCCTATGACGATTTCATCCAGACCGATGCCTCGATCAACAAAGGCAACTCGGGCGGACCGCTGTTCAACATGAAGGGCGAAGTGATCGGCATCAACACGGCCATCTTCTCGCCGTCAGGTGGTTCGATCGGCATCGGCTTCTCGATTCCGTCGAACGAGGCCAAGCCGGTGCTGGCCGATCTGCAGAAATTCGGCAAGACGCGCCGCGGCTGGCTAGGTGTGCGTATCCAATCGGTCACGCCCGACATCGCCGACAGCCTGGGCCTGAAGGAACAGAAGGGCGCCTTGATCGCCGGCGTGACGCCGAACGGTCCGGCGGAAAAGGCCGGGATCAAGACCGGCGACGTCATCCTCACGTTTGACGGCAAGTCGGTCGAAGACATGCGCCATCTGCCGCGCATCGTGGCCGAGACCAATATCGACAAAGAAGTCGATGTGCAGGTCTGGCGCGACGGCAAGATGGTGACGGTGAAAGCGCGTGTCGGCGAACTGCCCGACGACGAGCAAGCCAATGACGAAAAGGGCGCCGACAAGAAAGACAAGAAAGACAACAAGGCCATCGGCGCCCAGTCGGAAATCTCGGCCTTCGGCTTCACCGTGGCTGCGATCTCGCAACAGCTGCGCGAACGCTATGACCTGCCGGCCGACGCCAAGGGTGTGGTGGTCACCGATGTGAAGGCGAACGGTGCCGCCGCCGACAAGGGCCTGCGCCCCGGCGATCTGGTGCTCGAAGCGATGCAGGAAGCGATCAAGTCGCCGCAGGATTTGGTCGACAAGGTGAATGCCGCGAAGAAGTCAGGCCACAAATCGGTGCTGCTGCTGGTGCAGAACGAAGGCGGCTTGCATTTCGTGCCGCTGCGCTTCGGCGGACCGGACAGCGACAGCGAGAGGTAATCCGTCGCGCCCGCCAATCAACCGCGTCATGCCCGGCCAGTCAGCTTCGCTGACAAAACAATGAAGCGTGCAGAGCACGACTGCCGGGCATCCACGCCTTAGGTTAAGAAAGACATGGATCACCGGGACAAGCCCGGTGATGACGAATAGAAAAATCCCTACCCGACGAATTCTTCGCGCTTGTAGCCTTGCGCGTACAAGATCGCGGTCAGGTCGCCGTGATCGATGCGATGCTTGGCCTGCGCCGCCACGGTGGGCTTGGCGTGAAACGCAATGCCGAGGCCGGCGGTGAGAAGCATCTCAAGATCATTGGCGCCGTCGCCGATCGCCAAAGTCTTATCGAGCGGCACGCGGCGGCGCGTGGCGGCCGACATCAGCGCCTCGCGCTTGGCAACGCGACCACGGATCGGTTCGACCACCCGGCCGGTCAGCGTACCATCGGCCGCGATTTCGAGATCGTTGGCCTTGGCTTCGTCGAAGCCGCAGGCGCCGGCGACGATCGTGGTGAAGAATTTGAAGCCGCCTGAGACCAAGATCGTCCGCGCGCCATTGGCCTTCATCGTGTGCACCAACGTCTTGGCGCCGGATGTCAGCTTCATCTTCGGCACGACCTTCTCGAGCAGATTGGCTGGCTGGCCGGCCAAGAGCCCAACGCGTTCGCGCAAGGCCGCAGCGAAATCGATCTCGCCATTCATCGCGCGTGCGGTGATCGCGGAGACTTTCTCACCGATACCGGCCAGCGCCGCCAACTCGTCCAAGGTCTCGCCCTGGATCATGGTCGCGTCCATATCCGCGACCAAAACCGCCTTGCGCCGATCCTCGGCCGACTGCGCGATGACGTCCACCGGCCCGGCCTTCACCAGGGCCCGCGCGATCGACTCGCCGCGCGCCGTGACGATACCCGTGAAAGGGATGTCGACCACGTGATCGGGATCGAGCCAGACCGGATCGCCCGGTTTGCCGCCGGCATCCTTGATCGCGGTCAAGATGCGCTCGACCTGGAGCGCTTCGGCGTTGCCGGGAGGACCGATGAGGGTGATAACGTTTTCCATTGCCACTGTTTTCTACGCGTCACACAGCCGCGTTGGCAAGGGCGCCCCGCTGCGCGATGGTAGCAGCGATGGAAAACGCGGCCGAAAACGTGGATCGCAAACGCCCGGATCGCAAACTGATCGTGATCGGCGGGCCGACGGCGTCGGGCAAGTCGGCCTTGGCCGTGTCGATCGCCGAGCGTTTCGCCGGCACGGTGATCAATGCGGATTCGATGCAGGTCTATGATGGCCTGTCGATCCTGACCAACCGGCCGGGTGCCGAAGACGAGAAACGCGCGCCGCACAGGCTTTTCGGCATCATCCCGCCCGAAGAAGCCTGTTCCGCCGGACGCTGGCAGACCCTCGCCGTCGCAGCCTGCGCCGAAGCCTGGACTGCGAATCGCATACCGGTGGTGGTCGGCGGTACGGGGCTTTATCTGCGCACGCTGATCGACGGCATCGCGCCGATTCCCGATGTGCCACAACCGGTGCGTGAAGCCACGCGCGCACTGTGCCGTGAGATCGGTGTACCGGCTTTCCATCAAAAACTGGCAGCGCGCGACCCGGCCATTGCTGCGAAACTGCGCCCGTCCGACAGCCAACGCCTGATGCGGGCCTGGGAGGTGCTCGAAGCGACCGGGCGGTCGCTGCTCGACTGGCAGGCGGCACCGCGGGAAGGCGGACTTGCTGTGCCGCATTTTTCGATCTTCGTCGCGCCGCCACGCGCCGCGCTTTACGCCGCCTGCGACGCGCGGTTCACGACGATGATCGACCGCGGTGCGCTTGACGAGGTGCGCGCCCTGGTTGCGCGAAACCTCAACACGGATCTGCCGGTGATGAAGAGCCTGGGCGTGCCCGAACTCGCCGCCCACCTCGCCGGCACGCTGTCCCTGACCGACGCCATCACCCAAGCCCAGGCCGCCACCCGCCAATACGCCAAACGGCAGTTCACCTGGTTCCGCCATCAATGGTCCCCTGACGAAATTGTTAACGCGCAATTTTCGGAAAGCCTTGGCAACGAAATCTTTACGAAAATTCGCGAGTTTCTATTGACCGGGGGATAAGTCGAGTCTAGGTTTGGCGCTTTCGCCGGCCATGTTGCAGTGCAGCGAATGCTTGCGGCACAGGGCTGGAAGCCTTTTATGGATGCCTAAAAATGGGACAGGACACGCGTCAGGACGCTTTGAACGGATCGCAGATCATTCTCCGGGCTCTGGTCGAACAGGGCGTCGAGGTGATTTTCGGCTATCCGGGCGGCGCGGTACTGCCCCTGTATGACGAAATCTTCAAGCAGAACCGGCTGCGCCACATCCTGGTGCGCCATGAGCAGGCGGCCGTGCATGCGGCCGAAGGCTATGCGCGCTCGACCGGCAAGGTCGGCGTTGTGCTGGTGACCTCGGGCCCCGGCGCCACCAATGCGGTGACCGGCCTGCTCGATGCGCTGTGCGACTCGATCCCGGTCGTCTGCCTCACGGGTCAGGTGCCGACCCATCTGATCGGCAATGACGCGTTCCAAGAGGCCGACACCACCGGCATCACCCGGCCCTGCACCAAGCACAATTACCTGGTGAAGGACATCAACGACCTCGCGCGTGTGATGCACGAAGCGTTCTATGTCGCCAGCACCGGCCGCCCCGGCCCGGTGGTGATCGATCTGCCGAAAGACATCCTGATCGGCACCGGCCCCTATCAGGGCCCGGCGAAGCAAGGCCATAAGAGCTATCGCCCGCGCGTGAAGCCGGAAGCGAAAGCGATCGAACAGGCCGCCAAGCTGATGGCCAAGGCGAAGAAGCCGCTCTTCTATGTCGGCGGCGGCGTGGTCAATTCCGGCCCCGATGCGGCCAAGGCGCTGACTGCTTTGGTGCGCCAGACCGGTTTCCCTTGCACCCAGACGCTGATGGGCTTGGGCGCGTTCCCCGGCACCGACAAGCAGTCGATCGGCCTGGTGGGCATGCACGGCACCTACGAAGCGAATTGGGCAATGCATGACTGCGATTTGATGATCGCGGTGGGCGCGCGTTTCGACGATCGCGTGACGGGCCGTCTGTCGGCCTTCGCACCCAACTCGAAGAAGATCCAGATCGACATCGATCCGTCGTCGATCAACAAGAACGTGCCGGTCGATGTGGCGGTGCTGGGCGATGCCGGCACGGCGCTCGAAGAGCTGACCAAGGCGTGGAAGGCCGAGAAGGTTTCCAACGACGGTAAAGCACTGAAAGCCTGGTGGGCCGAGATCAATCGCTGGCGCACCAAGGACAGCCTTGGCTATGTCCCGTCGACCAAGCTGATCAAACCGCAGCATGCCATCGAGCGTCTGTACGCGCTGACGCGCGGCAAGGATTGCTACATCACCACCGAAGTCGGCCAGCATCAGATGTGGGCGGCGCAGCTGTTCAAGTTCGACGCGCCGAATCGCTTCATGACCTCGGGCGGGTTGGGCACGATGGGCTATGGCCTGCCGGCCGCGATGGGCGTGCAGATCGCGCATCCGAAATCGCTGGTGATCGACATCGCCGGCGAAGCCTCGATCCTGATGAACATTCAGGAGATGAGCACGCTGGCGCAGTATCGCCTGCCGGTGAAGGTGTTCATCCTAAACAATCAATATATGGGCATGGTGCGCCAGTGGCAGGAGCTTCAATACGAAGGCCGCTACTCGGAGAGCTATTCCTCGTCGCTGCCCGACTTCGTGAAGCTGGCCGCAGCGTTTGGCGCCGAAGGCCTGCGCATCGACAAGCCGAGCCAGCTCGACGACGGGATCAAGGCGATGATCGCCTCGCCCAAGCCGATGATCGTCGATTGCCGCGTCGATCCGGCCGAGAACGTCTTCCCGATGATTCCATCGGGTGCCGCCCATAACGAGATGCTGCTGGGCCCCGGTGAGAAAGCCGGCAGCAGCAACGCCGACGAAGACGGGATGGTATTGGTCTAATCCCGTCAGCCGCCGACGCCTCTTTTTCTTCCTCTGACCGCGAGAACGCCTGTGACTGCCCCCAAGGAAAACGTGCGCTTCCATACGATCGCTGTGCTGGTCGACAACGAACCCGGCATCCTGGCGCGCGTCGTCGGCTTGTTCTCGGGCCGCGGCTACAACATCGAAAGCCTGACGGTGGCCCAGGTGAATGCGGCGGAAAGACTTTCGCGCATCACCGTCGTCACCTCGGGCACGCCGATGGTGATCGAGCAGATCAAGGCGCAGCTGGCCCGTCTGGTGCCGGTCCACAAGGTGCACGATCTGACCATGGACGGACCTTCGGTCGAACGCGAACTGGCGTTGATCAAGGTGGCCAGCACGGGCGACAAGCGGGTGGAAAGCTTGCGCATCGCCGACATTTTCCGGGCGCGCGCCATCGATTCCACCAATAGTTCCTTTGTCTTCGAGATTTCCGGCTCGACCGAGAAGATCAACGCCTTCATCGAGCTGATGCGGCCGCTGGGCCTGACCGACGTATCCCGCACCGGGGTCGTCGCCATTGCGCGCGGCGCCGAACCGATTTAAAGGGTGGTCGCAGGGAGACGAGCCCAACTCATTTGAACCCGTCATCGCCGGGCTTGACCCGGCGATCCACGTCTTTCGCGATACGAATCCAAGACGTGGATGCCCGGACGGAGAGCACAGCTCCCGTGTCCGGGCATGACGAACTGAATATGGAATGCCAGGAGAAGGACTTAAGACCATGCGCGTTTATTACGACCGGGATGCCGACGTTAATCTGATCAAGGGCAAGAAAGTGGCCATCGTTGGCTACGGCAGCCAGGGTCATGCCCACACGCTCAACCTGCGCGATTCGGGCGTCAAAGACGTTGCCGTCGCGCTGCGTCCCGGCTCGGCCACCATCAAGAAGGCCGAAGGCGAGAAGCTGAAGGTGATGTCGCCCTCCGATGCCGCCAAATGGGCCGATGTGGTGATGATCCTCGCCCCCGACGAGCTGCAGGCCGACATCTACACCAACGAGCTGAAGGACAACCTGCGCCCCGGCTCGGCGCTGGCTTTCGCCCATGGCCTAAACGTGCACTTCAAGCTGATCGAACCGCGGCCCGACATCGACGTGTTCATGATCGCGCCGAAGGGCCCTGGCCACACGGTGCGCAGCGAATACCAGCGCGGCGGCGGCGTGCCCTGCCTGGTGGCGGTGGCGCAGAACCCCTCGGGCAACGCGCTCGAAGTCGCGCTCTCCTATGCCTCGGCGATCGGCGGTGGCCGCGCCGGCATCATCGAGACCGATTTCAAGGAAGAGTGCGAGACCGATCTGTTCGGCGAACAGGCCGTTCTCTGCGGCGGCCTCACCCATCTGATCCAGGCGGGTTTCGAGACGCTGGTCGAAGCCGGCTACGCGCCCGAGATGGCCTATTTCGAATGCCTGCACGAAGTGAAGCTGATCGTGGATCTGATCTACGAAGGCGGCATGGCCAATATGCGCTACTCGATCTCCAACACGGCCGAGTACGGCGACTACACCTCGGGCCCGCGCGTCGTGACCGACGAGACCAAGGCCGAGATGAAGCGCATCCTGGCCGACATCCAGTCGGGCCGCTTCACCTCGAAGTGGATCACTGAATGCAAGTCGGGCCAGCCCTCGTTCAAGGCGATGCGCCGCAACTACGCCGCCCATCCGATCGAGGAAATCGGCGTGAAGCTGCGCGGTATGATGCCGTGGATCGCCAAGAACAAGCTGGTGGACAAGGCGAAGAATTGACTTCGCGGAGAACGCCCTCACCCCTGCCCCTCTCCCGCGTGCGGGAGAGGGAGGGACCCGCGCCAGCGGGAGGGTGAGGGCCGTAAGAACGGAAAAATCGCGGATGGCCGGGTCACACCCGGCCATGACGCTTTTTAGGGGGAGCAGCAATCGCGCCATGACCAGCGCACCGACACCATGGAAGCGCCTCGGGATCGTCTATCTGGCCGGCATTCTTGCCGCGGTTCAGGTGGGCGTGATCGCGCCTGTGGTGCCGCTGCTGCAGCACGATCTCGATCTGTCGCTGCCGTTCGTCAGTGCGATCCTCTCCTGCATCACTTTCGTCTCGGTCGTGCTGGGCACCGTGGCCGGCAACTGGACCAACCGCTTCGGCCTGGTGCGCGCGATTGTCGTCGGCCTGGCGCTGATGACCGTGGCGGCGGGGCTGTCGGCCGTCGTGGAGTCGGGCGGCGCGCTGCTGGCGATCCGCGCGCTGTCAGGGCTCGGCTATCTCGCGACCGTTGTCGCCTGCCCGCCGCTGATCGCCCAACTGGCCAACGATCGCGACCGTGCGTTTGCGCTGGCGCTGTGGGGCGCGTTTTTGCCGCTCGGCATCGCGGTGGCCGAAGGCGCGTCGGCGCTGCTGCTCACAGATATCGGCTGGCGCGGCCTCTTCTGGGTGAACACGGCGGCGACCGCACTGGCCGGCGTCGTCTCGATGATCATGCTGCGCGGCTTGGCGCCAGGTGCCGCGCCCAGCGACTCGGATCTGTCGGTCTGGGCGATCTACCGGATGAAAGCGCCGCTGTTGCTGATGTTCTGCTTCGGCGTCTTCGCCTTCATCTTCATCGTCTTCGCCGGCGTCGAACCCGCCTATCTGGCCGAGGCGCGTGGCATGAGCGTGGGCGCCGCCGGCCGCACCATCGCGCTGACGACGATGCTGGCGATTCCCGGTTCGCTGATTGCCGGCGCACTGGTGCGCAAAGGCGTCGCGCCGATCCGGCTGGCCTGGATCGGCTTGAGTGCGCCGGCGCTGCTGTCGATTCTGATCTTCGCGCCCGCGCTGTCGACACCGGTCGCGATCGCGGCATCGGCCTTGGCGATGATCACCGGCGCGCTGATCCCGGCCGCGGTCTACGCGATGATCCCGCGCATCGAGCCCGACCCGAAACGCTTCGCGCCGATCAACGGGCTGCTGATGCAGATTGGCAGCGGCGGCACTTTGATCGGGCCGCCGATCTTCGCCGCCTGGACCGACGGGCTGGGCTGGGCGCTTGCACCGGTGCTGCTGATTCTCATCTCGGCCGCGGCGATGGCCTGCCTGTTCGCGATCCGCCGGCAAGCCGCGTGACCACGTGCAAATCGGCCTTCATTCCGCCGCACTGAACGGGCACGATAGTCACCCATGACGACTGCTACCTTCTTCCGTTCCCGCGATTTCATCGCCGCCCTGTTCGCCCTCATCGTCGCCATCGGCGGCGCCTATCTCGTCCATGCACTGCCGGAAGAGAATGCCGACGAGGACGAGGATACGGCCGAGTTCCGCGACACGCTGAAAACCGACACCCAGACCATCAACGGCATGATCGCCGATACCAAGGCGGGTAAGAACGTCTCGGAATTCCGCATCGGCATGTTCTCGATGGGCCTGCTCAACACCCTCTCGGACCGCGATCCGGGGTTGGGCGGCTATTTCCATAAAGACGGAAGGATGATGCAGTCCTATCTGACCGACGTGTTCCAGTATCACGACGCCGAGGAGATGGACCACGTGACCGCCATGGCCAAGGAGCCGGCCAGCAGCAAGGCCAAACCCGAGGTCCGCATGGCCGCGCGCGACATGCTCGAATCGCTCCGCCATATCCCCGAAGGCAAGGACCCGCCGGAAAAGCAGGCGGCGGCGCGTGCAGCGTTAATCGACGCCCTGACCGCGCTGAATGCCGACCTGGCCAAGGCGGTCAAGGAATAGACTGAAACTGCGGCCCGCAACCGCCTTGATCTATTGGATAATTTCCCTTCTTCCACACCCTTGACTCGCCCCAGTCTCGGCCCTAAGGTGCGCCCGCCTTTGGTTGCGCCACGGCAACGTGGACGCTAGTCGGGGATCATGGGGAAGGCGGAAAATGGCCGACGAATCCATGAATCCCGAGCCTCGCGACGAAGGTTCCCTGAGCGATCTCGACGCTCGTATTCGCGCCGCGCGCGAACGCGGAGCGCGGACTGAGGGAACCGGTGGTGGCGGCGGCCCAGGGTCAGGCCTCGGTCTGGGCATGCGTATCGGTGTCGAGATGGTTTCGGCATTGGGCGTGGGTCTGGCGATCGGATGGGGCCTCGACCGCTGGCTGGGGACCAAGCCTTGGCTGATGGTGCTGTTCTTTTTCCTGGGCTCTGCCGCGGGAATTCTGAACGCCTATCGCGCGGCAACGGGCATGGATGATTCGGTCGGTTTCGGCGCCGCTTCTCGGCGGCGCGACAAACGAGAACGGTAGGTTGCGGGGATGGCGGTCAGTCCGGTCGAACAATTCAAGATTGTGCCCTGGATTCCCATCAAGGTGGGCGGGGTCGATGTCTCCTTCACCAACTCGGCATTCTTCATGGTCGTGGCGGCCCTTATCGTTGGGCTGATCCTGACCCTGTCGGTGCGCCGCCGGGCGATGGTTCCGGGCCGTTGGCAGTCGGTGGCCGAGCTGATGTACGAGGGCACGGCCAACATGATCCGCGATGCCGTGGGATCGGAAGGCCGGCGCTATTTCCCCTTCATTTTCACGCTGTTCATGTTCCTGCTGTTCGGCAACCTGATCGGCCTGGTGCCCTACACTTTCACCTTCACCAGCCACATCATCGTGACGGTGGCCCTGGCGCTGGTGGTGTTCATCGGCGTGACGATCATCGGTTTCGCCCGGCACGGGTTCGGCTATCTGCATCTCTTCCTGCCGGAAGGCACGCCGATCGTGGCAGCACCGCTGCTGATCGTGATCGAAATCCTCTCCTATTTCTCGCGTCCCTTCAGCCTGGCGATGCGACTGGCGATCAACATGCTGGTCGGCCACGTGCTGCTGCAGCTGCTCGCGAGCTTCGTGGTTGCGCTGGGTGTGATCGGCATCGTGCCGATCGGCTTCATGGGCGCGATCTTCCTCCTCGAATTGTTGGTGGCGATCCTTCAGGCGTATGTGTTCACGATTCTCTCGTGCATCTACCTGAACGACGCCATCCACATGCATTGACGACTTTTTCTTTCGGAAAGGGATAGCAAAAATGGACGTGCAATCTGCAAAGATGATCGGTGCCGGTCTGGCCGCGATGGGCGTGATCGGCGCCGGTATCGGTATCGGCAACGTATGGGGTTCGTGGATTTCGGCCGTGGCCCGCAATCCGGCCGCCCGCACCGTCGTGCAGACCAACACCTGGATCGGCTTCGCGCTGGTCGAAGCCGTGGCGCTCTACGCCCTGGCCATCGCCTTCCTGATTCTGTTCACCTGATTTCGCGTCTGGGCGGTCGAATTCCTTCGGCCGCCCGAACCTTTTTCAAGGACAGTTAGGCCGCTATGCCACAGCTCGACGTTACCTGGTTCCCCACCCAGCTCGTATGGCTGGCGATCACCTTCATCGCCCTCTATGCGGTGATCTCGCTGATTGCCGTGCCGCGGATCGGTGGGGTGCTTGAGGAACGGCAGCGTCGCATCGACGACGATCTCGGGCGCGCGACGGCGCTCAAGGCCGAAGCGGAAGCGGCGATTGCCGCCTACGAAAAGTCGATGACCGAGGCGCGCAACGGTTCGCGCGAGCTCCTGCGTAAAGCGGCCGATGCCCTGATCAAGGAATCGGAAGAGCGGCAGAAGGCGTTGGGCGACAAGCTGGCCGAGCAGATCAAGGCCGGCGAGGCGCGCATCACCGCATCGAAGAAAGCCGCTCTGGCCGAAGTGCAGACCATCGCCACCGACCTGGCGCGCGCCGCGGCGCTGAAGCTGGCCGATGTGACCATCGACGAAACCGGTGCCGCCGCCGCGGTGCGCTCGGCCATGAGCGAGGGGGGCCTGTGATGTTGATTTCCGCCGCGCAGGCCGCCGAGGCCGCCACCGAAGCCGCTTCTGGTGGCTTCTTCAGCAACAACGAAACCTGGGTCGCGGTTGCCTTCATCATCGTCGCGATCCTGATCTACAAGCCGGCCTCGAAGACGCTCGTGAAGATGCTCGACGGCCGCCGCGACGAGATCAAGCACCGCCTCGACGAAGCCCATCGTCTTCATGCCGAAGCGCAGGCTTTGCTGGCCCAGCATCAGCAGCGTCTGCGTGAAGCGCAGCGCGACGCGGAAGACATGCTGGCCACCGCCCGCGCCGAAGCCGAGCGCCTGACCGCGACCGGCAAGCGCGACCTGGACGAGCTTCTGAAGCGCCGCGAACAGCAGGCCGTGGCGCGTATCGCCCAGGCCGAAACCGACGCCGTCCGCGAAGTGCGCAGCGTGGCCGTGGATATCGCGATCGCCGCGGCGAGGAAAGTGATCGCCGAGAGCATGACGCCCGAAAAGGCCGCTGCCCTCGCCGACCGGACCATCAAGGACATCGAGCGCCTGCACTAAGCGGCGCGACATAGCTGCAACCAAAGGGCGCCAATCGGCGCCCTTTTCTTTTGCCACCCTCTACTCCACCGTCATTGCGAGCGAAGCGAAGCAATCCAAGGCCGCGCCTCAATCCTGGATTGCTTCGTCGCTTCGCGCCTCGCAATGACGATCCCGGGAAACAGCCACCGATCTGACACGGTTTGCGCAGCCGCAAGGTTTGCTATCCTCGGCTAACCGCCAAGAGGAGCCCGACCGATGTTCCCACGCCCGCGTATTGCCGTACTCGATGACTACCAGAATGCCGCACGCGAATTCGTCGATTGGTCGCGTTTCGAAGACCGCGCCGAGATGACCGTCTTCAACGATCACATCACGGATACGGCGGCCGTCATCGAGCGGCTGCGGCCGTTCAGCGTGATCTGCGTGATGCGCGAGCGCACGCCGCTGACGCGCGAGATCCTGAGCCAGCTCACGCGGCTGAAGCTGATCTGTTCGACCGCCGGGCGCAACGCCTCGATCGACATGGAGGCAGCCAAGGAGCTGGGCATCGCGGTTGCGCATACGGGCTACACCTCGCACGGCGCATCGGAACTGACCTGGGCCGCCATTCTCGGCCTCGTCCGCCAGATCCCGGCCGAGGTCGCCTCGGTGCAGGCCGGCGGCTGGCAGAAGACGGTGGGCGGCGATCTCGAGGATCGCATCCTCGGCATCGTCGGACTGGGCAATCTCGGCAAGCGCGTGGCCGCCGTGGGCAAGGCCTTCGGCATGGAGGTGATCGCCTGGAGCCGCAACATCACCCCGGAACGCGCCGATGCCGCCGGCGTGCGGATGGTCGCGAAGGACGATCTGTTCCGCCTGGCCGATGTGGTGACGGTGCATGTGGTGCTGAGCCCGCAATCGCACCACATGATCGGCGCGCATGAACTCGGCCTGATGAAGCCGACCGCCTATTTCATCAACACATCGCGCGGGCCGCTGGTGGACGAGGCCGCGCTGATCGAGGTGCTGCGGGCCCGCAAGATCGCCGGTGCGGCGCTCGACGTCTTCGAGACCGAGCCGCTGCCGGGCGATCATCCGTTCCGCACCTTGCCCAATGTTCTGGCGACGCCGCATATCGGCTTCGTGACGCGCTCGACTTACGAGATTTTTTTCCGCGACACGGTGGCCAATATCGAGGCCTGGCTAAAGACTCAGGACGGCTGAGGCGGCGGCGATGAAGGCGGCGAAGCCGGTGGATTGCGCCGGCCGCGCCACAGCGCCCATTGCCGGAACAGCCAGGCGAAACCGATCGCGATCGCCGCGCCGAGACCGACTTCCGTCAGGCGATGCAGCGCCGTCGTCACCGATGCTTCGTGGCCCGAAGGATCGCTGGCCAACACGATGACCAGTGCGATCGGCGCGGCGGCAAACGCCTTGTGGAAGGTAAACGCAAACGCCAGCGCACCGACGCCCACCGCGATCAGCACGAGCTCCGGCACGCCGAGCGGTCTTCCAAAAGCCAGCACAACGCCGACGACCGCGCCGGTCAGCGTGCCGATGACACGGTCGCGGCCCGATTTGAACGCATCACCGGCGCTGGCCCGCGCGACGACGATGGCCGAGATCACCGCCCAGGTCGGCTGCGACAATTCCAACGCCTGGGCGACCACGAAGGCTACCCCGGCCGAAAGCATCATCCGCAGCGCAAACCGCAACTCGCGCGTATGCGCCTTGAGCCATGCGACGGACCGGGCGAGGGGCGGCACGTTCACTTGTGCGTCCTGGTCTTCATCAACACGGAGGCAAGATCGGGCTTGCCGCCATGCGGCCGGCGGAACCGCAACCGCGTTTCGATCCCGGCGAGGTGATCGTCCATATGCCGCTGCGCCGCCTCGACATCGTGACGCGCGATCGCATCGGCGATGAAATCGTGCTCGTCGACCGCGCAGGATGAGAGCCCCATCGGCTCGAAGAGCGAGACGATCAGCGAGGAGCGCGAGATCAGCTCGCGCAGGAAACGCGACAGTTCGACATTCTCCATCATGTCGACCAGCAGCAGATGGAACGCGCCCGATTGCTTGATCGACAGGTGACGATCGCCGCGCGCGGCCACGTCGTGCTCGAGTTTGACATGGGCGGCGATCTTCTCGAGGCCGCCGGCGCGCGCCCGCGTGGCCAATTCGGCAACCACGCCCTTCTCGATCAGCCGCCGCGCGAAATAGACCTCGCGTGCCTCTTCGGGCGATGGCATCGGCACGAACACGCCGCGATTGGGAATCAGCACCAGCCGCTTTTCGTGAACCAGGCGATGCAGCACGGTGCGCACGCGGGCCCGCGTCACACCGAAGATGGCCGCCAATTGATGTTCACCCAGCCGCGTTTCGGGTGGCAGATCGCCGGCCATCAGCGCATCGGTGATCGCCTGATGCATCTGCTCGTCGGCAATCGCCTTCTTGTGGCGCGGTACGCGCTTAAGGCGCGTGACGGGTGCGGTACGGGGACGGACGGTCACGGGCGCATCCTGCGGTCAAACCGGGCGGCACCGCCCTGAATCGGTGCCAAGCATCAACCTAAAGCATTGAAAAGATGGACAAGAACCTATCATTGCTGCTTCGGCCCGTCAAACCGGACTGTCAGTATTGTTGACAATATTCCAATGATTGTTGACAATTTGTGGCAGATTGTTGACCGGACGGGCGGTTGGGTTTGGCGATGGCACAGGGTACGCGGCGCGACTTCTTCGGCTATGGCGGGAAACCGCCGCGCATCCGTTGGCCCAACGACGCCCGCGTGGCCGTTTCGGTCGTCGTCAATTTCGAGGAAGGCGCCGAGTTCTCGGTTGCCGATGGCGACGCGCATAACGAAGCCGTCTACGAGGTCGTTCACCGCGTCGATGGGCGTGAAGATCCCTGCATCGACAGCCATTTCGAATATGGCACGCGCGTCGGCTATTGGCGGCTGATGTCGCTGCTCGAACGGTTCGGCGTGGCATCGACGCTGAGCACCTGTGCCCGCGCGGCTGAGGTCTCGCCCTGGGTCGTCAAAGATGCCATCGCGCGCGGCCATGAGGTTTCAGCCCATGGCTATCGCTGGGAATCCCATGCCGGCTCAGACATGGACGAGGCAGCCGAGCGCGCCACGATCCAGAAGACCGCCGCGATCATCGAAGCGGCCACGGGCAAACGCCCGCTGGGTTGGCATACGCGGTCCGGCAGCACCGCCAATACGCGCCGCCTGCTCGTCGAACAGGGTTTCCTCTATGACAGCGACGCCTATAACGACGATCTGCCCTATTCGGTCACCGTCGCGGGCAAGCCGCACCTCGTGCTGCCCTATGCCTTCGACACCAACGACATGCAGTTCCAGCATTCGGATCGCTTCGCCCTGGCCGCCGATTTCGCGACCTATGTCTGCGATGCCTTCGACTGGCTGTGGCGCGAAGGCGCCGAGACGCCACGGATGATGTCGATCGGCCTGCATCTGCGCATCATCGCGCGACCGGGCCGGATCGGCGGCGTCGAGAAGATTCTCGAACACATGCAGCGCAAGGGCGGCGTGTGGTTCGCGACGCGCGAAGCCATTGCGCGGCATTGGCTGGCCGCCACCGGTGAAGCGGCAGGGCCGCGATGACGCGCATCCTCGTCATCAACCCGAACACCAGCCCAGCCGTCAGCGATGTGATCCGGCACGGCTTGGCTGCGATGGCGATGGAGGATGTCGAGATCACTGTGATCAACGCGCCCTTCGGCGCTGAGTCGATCGAGACGCCGGCGGAAGCCTGCATCGCCGCCCATGCTCTCCTGGCCGCGCTGGCCGACCACCAGAATGACGCGGACGCCTACGTCATCGGCGCTTTCGGCGATCCGGGGCTTGAGGCGGCGGTGAGTGTGATGACCGTTCCTGTCGTCGGCACCGCTGCGGCGGCCTTCGCCGAGGCCGGCGCCGACGACCGCCGTTTTGCCGTCATCACTTTGGGCCGCAGCATGGAAAATTCGATCCGCGCGGCGGTTACGCGGCTCGGATACGGGACACAACTGACCGGCATTCACTTTCTCGATGCTTCGGTCCTCGACTTCACCGCCGAGCGGGATCTTTTTGAAGAGACGATCTGCGCTCAGGGAGCGCGCTGCGTTACCAATGGTGCCGAAGCCATCGTGTTGGGTGGCGCGCCCTTTACAGGCATGGGCGCCGCACTGACGACGGCGCTGCAGATTCCGGTTCTGGCAGGGTTGGAGCCGGCAATTCGGCTGGCGCGGACACGCGCGATTCAACCGCCACCGCTGGCGACCCACTATTCGGATTCGGCCAAGCGTTTCGTTGGCCTGCCCGACAACATCATCGCTTTATTGAACGGCGCGAGCAGCCATACGGAGAAAAGCTGAGCGCCGAAAAAGGGGGACGGGACGCCCGTCAATTTCGCTCTATGTGAGGAGGGTCACATGGCACCAGAAGCATCCGCATCAGCGTCGACCGATACGGCCGGCGTTCCGAATTTTCCTGATCTGACCAAAAGTCAGGTGCGCTATACGGCGATCGTCGCCTTTCTCGCCTGGACCATGGCGGTCTACGATCTGATCACCTTCGGCAATATCCTGCCGGCCATTCAGAAAAGCTTCGGCTGGTCGGACAGCACCGCATCCTTCGTCGCCACGTTCGTCTCGTTCGGATCATTGGTCGTCGCGCTCGCGGTCGGCCCGATGATCGACTTCCTGGGCCGCCGCACGGCCCTGTTCGTCACCACCGGCGGCGCCGCGCTCAGTTCGGGCCTGGCGGCGCTGGCGTTCAATCCGCTGTCGATGGCGATCGTACGCTCGCTGTCGGGCTTCGGCATGTCGGAGCAAGCCGTCAACTCAGCCTATCTCAACGAAGTCTTCGGCGCCCAGCGCAAAGGCTTTTTCTACGGGATGGTCCAAGCGGGATGGCCGGTGGGCGTGATGCTCTCGGCCGGCCTGGCGGCCACATTCTCCGACACGCTCGGTTGGCGCGGCGTGTTCGCGGTGGCGACTTTCCCGCTGATTATCATCTTCTTCCTGCGCATGGGGCTGAAGGAATCGCCCTACTTCCTCAAGCTGCAGCACCTGCGCAAGATGCGTAAGGACGGCCAACTGACCGCCAGCGAACAGCTCGGCAGCCGCTGGAACATCGACATTGCCGGCGATCGCAAGAACACCTATGCCGAGTTGTTCTCGCCCGCGCTGCGCAAGCACTCCACCGCGGTGGGGCTGATGTTCTTCTTCAAAATCATCGGCGACGTGCAGATGACCGTGCTGGCCACCAGCATCCTGGCGCAGAGCAAGGGCATCGAGTTGAACGGCGCGCTGTGGACCGTGGTCTTCGGCAATGCCGTCGCGATCCTGGGCTATCTGCTGTTCGGCTGGCTGGGCGACAAGATCGGCCGGCGCGACACGGTGATCATCGCCCAGGTGCTGGCGGCGGTTTGCACCTTGCTCCTGCTGTTCGTGGCGCAGGGGTTCACCGCCGTGGTCGCGCTCTACTCCCTGGTGCTGTTCTTCGCCCAGGGTGCGGCGGCGCCGTTCTTCGCCTATGTCGGCGAATCCTATCCGACGCGCATCCGCGGCACCGGTGCGGCCTTCATCGGCATCACCGGCCCGATCGGTGGCACGGTGGGGCTGGCGATCTATGGCAGCCTGGTCGGCAGCGGCTACAGCAGCGCGGTGGCGGCATCGAGCGGCGCCATTGCCGCAGTGCTGTCGGCGCTGTGCCTGTTCGCCGCGCGCAAAGTACCGCCGCGCCGCGACATCGGTGAGGTTTCGCACTAATCGTCTCTGGGAAAGGGGCTCGCGCTCAGCCGCGCGGGCCCCGCTTTCCGGTCATCACGTCGCGGGCCGTGTCGATAAACGCCCGCAGCTTCGGCGCCGTGGCTGCGCCCTTCGGAAAATAAAGGAAGAGCCCCGGCTCTTCGATCGCACTCTTCGGCAGAAGCTGGACCAGCCGTCCAGCAGCGATATCGTCGCGCGCCAGCGGTTCGAACAGATAGGCGATGCCGATCCCGGCCAGAGCCAGATCGCGCGCATAGAGCGGGTCGTTGACGATCACCGCGCCGGGCGTGTCGATCGACACCGCGCGCCCATCCGCCGCCAGCAAATCCCAACGATAGAGCCCGCGCCCCTGGATCAGCCGATAGGCGATGCAGTTATGCGCCGCCAGATCATCGAGGCTGCGCGGCTTGCCATGCCGCGCCACATAGTCGGGCGCGGCGATCAGGATCGCGCGAAAGGGCGGCGTGAGCCGCACCGTCACCATGTCTTCGGCGATCATCTCGCCCAAGCGGATGCCGGCATCGAACCCTTCGGCGACGATATCGACCAGCGCGTCGCTGCCGAAGCTTTCGACGCGCAGATCGGGATGGCGTTGGCCGAGCGCCGCCAGGACCGGCGTCATCACCAATGCCTGGGCCAGCCGCGGCACGTTGAGGCGCAAGAGCCCGCTGACCTTGCCCTTCGCCGCCTGAATGCGTTCGAGCCCATCCTCGATCTCGCCGAGCGCCCGGCCGACCGTGCCCATCAGCGCCTCGCCGGCCTCGGTCAGCGCGACGCTGCGGGTGGTGCGGGCAAACAGCGGCGTGCCGAGGCGGCGTTCGACCACCTGGACCGCATGACTGACGGCGGACGGACTCATCCCCAGTTCGGACGCCGCGGCGGCAAAGCCCTGACGCCGCGCAACGGCCAACACCACCGGCAAATGGGTCAAAAGGTCGCGATCCATTCATGCATTAGATCGCATAATAAGTGTTAATAATAGTGCGTTATCGTTCAGTCTGAATTGCGCGATGCTCCGGCCCGTCACCGAAACACAGGAGGCTTCGATGCAATACACTACCCTCGGCAATACCGGCCTGATCGTCTCGCGGCTGGCCTTCGGCGCCATGACCTTCACCGCCGGCAACCAGGACATCGCCGCCGTCTACAAGGTGGGCAAACAACAAGCCGATGCGCTGGTGGGCCAGGCACTCGATGCCGGCGTGACCCTGTTCGACACCGCCGATGCCTATGCCGGCGGCGAGTCGGAGACGCTGTTGGGCCAAGCGCTGAAATCGCGCCGCGATCAGGTGGCGATCACGACCAAGGTCGGGTTCCGCTCGGGCGCGCCGCTGACGCAGGCGGGGCTGTCGCGCCGGCACATCCTGTGGTCGGTCGAGCAAAGCCTGAAGCGTCTCGATACCGATTGGATCGATCTCTATGTCGTGCACAAGGAAGACCCGTTCACGCCGCTGGAAGAGACGCTGGCCGCGCTCGATGCCGTCGTGAAGGCGGGCAAGGTGCGCTATCTCGGCTTTTCCAACTGGTCGGCCTGGAAAGTGGCCGCAGCGATGGAGATTCAGAAGGCCAACGGCCTCGCCCCTTTCAGCCATGGGCAAATGCATTATTCACTGCTCGGCCGCGATGTGGAACGCGACGTGATCCCGATGATGCGCCGCTATGGCCTGGGCATGACCGTGTGGAGTCCGCTGGCCTCGGGCTTCCTGTCTGGCAAATACACTCGAGCGAATCTGGCCGACACAGACAATCGCATCGCGGGCTTCGACATCATGCCTTTCGACAAGGAGCACGGCTTTGCCCTGGTCGAAGAGATGCGCACCATCGCCGCCGCTCACACCGCCAGCGTGGCGCAGGCGGCCATCGCCTGGTTGTTGGCGAAGTCCGCCGTGAGCAGCGTGATCCTAGGCGCGACCAAACCAACGCAGCTGGCCGACAATCTGGCCGCGGCCGATCTGGTGCTGACCGCAGCCGAGATCGTGCAGCTTGACGCCAAGACCACCCCCGCGCCGGTCTATCCCAACTGGTTTATCGACCGTATGGGCGACCAGCCGGCGGCGGACGCGCTGCGGCGCTGAGCGGTGCGATAACAGTCATTGAATTCACCCCGAGAGCGCGAGACAGTGACGCCCTCTCGCAAGCTCTTGGGACGAATGATGACCGACGTGACGGAAGACTGGGTGGCTGGGCTGCCGAAGGTGGAACTGCATGTGCATGTCGAGGGCGCAATCCTGCCCGAGACGCTGATGCGGCTGGCGCAGAAGAACCATGTCGATCTGCCGCCCAAGACGCTGGCCGAATTCCGCGACTGGTATCGCTTCACCGATTTCCCGCATTTTGCCGAGGTCTACTGGGCATTCTCGAAAGCGATCCAGAGCGAGGAGGATATCTACCAGGTTGCGCTCGCGTTCCTGAAGACGCAGGCACGCCAGAAGGTGCGTCACACCGAGGCGACCTTCACCGCGCTGACCCATTTCAAGAACAACGGCACCGCCTTCGCTGACCAGATCGCCGCGATCCGTAAAGCGCTCGACGAGGTGCGCGCAACCGAGGATATCTCGCTCGGCCTGATCATCGACATCCCGCGCGACTACGCGACGCCCGAGGAATCGATGATGGTGGCGGAGTGGGTGACGCGGCACCACGGCGATGGGCTGATCGCGGCGCTGGGATTGGGCGGCTATGAGCCCGGTTTCCCGCCTGAGGATTTCGCGCGGCCCTTTGCACTCGCCAAGGAAGCCGGCGTGCCGGCCGTAACGCATGCCGGCGAGACCGGCACGGCGGCAAGCATCCGCGTTGCCGTCGAGCAACTGGGCGCGGTGCGCATCGGCCATGGCGTTGCCGCCGCCGGTGATTCCAATGTGCTGGCTTTCCTCAAGGAGCGGCAGATTCCGCTGGAAGTCTGCCCATCGTCGAATGTCTGCCTGAAGGTGTTCGACGCGATCGCCAACCACCCCTTCCGGCGGATGGACGAGTACGGGCTCAACATCAGCCTCAACACCGACGACCCGCCGATGTTCGATACCGACCTCAACCGGGAGTACCTGCGCGTGGCCCAGACCTTCGGCTATTCGAAAGCCGAGATGAAGGGTTTCGCCGTGCGAGCGGCCAGGGCGGCGCTGCTACCTGAGGCGAAGCGGGAGACGCTGGCCGCAGAGATTGCGGCTTACGCGGATTGAGGCTCTGGTGGAACGGCACTATGATCGCAGCCATGACCTTCGGCGTGGCCAGTCGATGCGAGTGATGTTTCTGTGCCGGTCGCTTGGCCGGGGCGGCGCGGAACGGCAGCTGATCTATGTGGCCAAAGGCCTGGCAACACGAGGCCATCATGTCACCGTGGCCATGTTCTACGACGACGCGGCCATGGCCTCGGGCCTGCGCGAGGCAGGCGTGAATTTGGTGAACCTCTGCAAGCAGGGCCGCTGGGACATCGTTCGGTTTCTGATGCGCTTCATCGGAATAGTGCGCGATGATCGGCCCGATCTGATTTATGCCTTCCTGCCCGTTGCTAATATCATCGCCCTTTTTGGACGATTGGCGCGGCGCGAAACCACCATCATATGGAGTCTGCGGACGGCCTTTGTCGATATCTCGCGTGACGATCGCTTGACGCGATTCTCCTATTGGCTGGAAGCGCGGCTATCCGGCATGGCGGACATGATTGTCGCCAACTCCCATGCCGGCGCCCGTTATGCGATCAGCCGCGGCTTTCCGTCGCAACGGATCACCGTGATCCCCAATGGCATCGACACGGAACGGTTCCAACCCGATGCCGACGCGCGGCGTCGCGTGCGCGATGCCTGGGCACTCGATGACGGTGTGCAACTGATCGGCGCGGTCGGCCGGATCGATCCACAGAAGGATCTGCCGACCTTTCTGCGGGCAATTGCGCCGCTGGCAAAGGTGGGCGAGGCGTTTCGCTTCGCCATCGTCGGCTCGGGTCAGGACGTCTATCGCGCAGAATTGCACGCACTGGCCGACAGTCTGGGCCTGAAGGACAAGCTGATATGGGAGCCAGCTCGAGACGACGTGAACGCCGTATATAACGCCTTTGATCTTCTTGTTCTAACCTCGCCGGCCGAAGGCATGCCCAATGTGATTGCCGAGGCGATGGCGTGCGGTGTATCCGCCGTGGCGACCGATGTGGGTGACTGCGCCGTCGTGATCGGTAACACCGGACTGACCGTCCCCGTGGGCAACCCGGGAGCGATGACGCAAGCCATTACGGCGCAGCTCCAGCGCGTGGCGGCGGATCGCGACCACTTGGCGCAATCGTGTCGCGAGCGGATCATTGCATCCTATGCCCTCGATACTTTGATTGCCCGTACGGAAGCGCTTCTGGGCGACTTGACGGCACGCCGTTGATATCCGAGGGCAAGGGGCAATGCCCTTGCTGCAAGAGCGGGCTCATGGCACATATCTGCGACGTCACAGGAGCGGTTTCTTGAGCGCTGAAGACACAACATCCCTTGAGTCGCATTTCGGATTCGGGGAGAACTGGCGGTCGTTTGCGGAGACGCTATCGGACTCCAAGATCGCCGAGGCCGAGCGCGGGCTGTCGAAACTTTTGAGCGTCGATCAGATTCGAGACCGTAGCTTTCTCGATATCGGATGCGGATCTGGCCTGTCGATGTTGGCCGCGCTGCGCTTAGGGGCCAAGCGCGTGGTTGGCTATGATCTCGACCCCAATTCCGTCCTCGCGGCCCGAAGCGTGCTCGAACGCTTTGCACCGGATGGATCGTGGCAGGTCGCGGAAAAAAGCGCGTTGGACCTCGACCCAACCGCAGAGCAGTTCGATATCGTGCACAGCTGGGGCGTACTGCATCATACCGGCAATATGTGGGATGCCGTCGACAAAGCGGCCAAGATGGTCATGCCCGGCGGGCTGCTGGTGTTGGCGCTGTACCGCCGCACGCCATTCTGCGGCCTGTGGCGCATTGAAAAACGCATCTACACCCGTGCGCCGCGCTGGCTGCAATGGATCATCCGTTCGGTATACAAGGCCGCGCTGATCGCGTCGTTTATCGGGCGCCGGCAAAATCCGTGGCGCTATATCGCCGACTACGAACGCGTCCGCGGCATGAACTGGCATCACGACGTGCATGATTGGTTGGGCGGCTACCCTTACGACTCGGTTCTGCCGTCCGACGTCGCGGCGCATATTCCGTCTGGATTCGCCATGGAACGCGTATTCGAGAATGCGGCCGGAACGATCGGCCTGTTCGGCACCGGTTGCGACGAATTCATCCTGCGCCGGACTTAAGGCAAGCGCGCCGCACACAAGACATAGGGCGATGTAAGGCGGTTCGGATAGGACCAGGCGAAGGTTCTTTCGCTCCACCACACGCTGCGCATGATTGCCGTGCGCAGGGCACGCAGAGTCAGGCCAATCCATGACGATTCTGCGCTATATTGCAGGACGTAAAAATTCAGCGTCATAACGTAGGACGACCTTAACACCGTCAGGCCAGCGCGACGATGGGCCTCTGCGAACTGATCGCGATCAAGCGGTACATGAATATCGAACAGCCGGCGATCGAGCCGCCGCTGAAGGCAACCCGGAATACCCCGCATATTGGGGATCGTCGAAATCATCAAACCGCCGGGCCGCAGGAATTGTTTACCCGCACTGATGGCCGCCGCGGTATCGTCAAAATGCTCGAATAGGCCAGCCGAAAAGACCACATCGAATTTGCCGCGCAGGTTCTCCGGCGGCGAAAAGATATCGCCTTCGTAGATATCGCCGGGCACGTTGTTTGCGGCTAGCGAAGCGCGGGCCTGATCGCGGCCGCGCGTCGAATAATCGATTCCCGCAATGCGAATTCCGCGCTTGGCGAAATATGGCAAATAGATCGATCCGCCGCAGCCCAGCTCAATCAGCGTTTCAGGCACGCTTCCCCAAGCCTTGAAGCATTCCGATATCGCGGCATCAAGCGCACGATCAAACTGATGCCGGATCAATCGGCCCTGAGGGTCGAGGATCGACTCGTTAGTCTCGGCGCTCCAGACGCCGTCCCAATATTCAACCGAAGTCTTGCGCATCACATGCGCTTCTCGGTTTTCGGATTGACAGCCGCCGCATGCCGGCGCGCCGGGAAACGGATCGCTATCATCCATGCCTCGCCGGTTCGGAGTCGGGCACGGAGATCGCTTTTTCCCCGAGGTGCACGGCCAGAATTCGCAAAAACAGGATAGCCTGCACGATGAACATTAGGCTCGTCGCCAATGCAATCCCGGGGACACCCATCGCCTGAAAAAGAATGTAGCCGAATCCGACATTGACCACGAAATTGACGATCGTGACCCAAAAGACCTGTCGCGCCAAACCGAGCGCAACCATCATCCGGCCGCCCAGGGTACCGAAAATATAGGCAGGAATTTGGATCAGATATGCACGCTGCACGTCAACGACGGCGTCAGTATCTTGTGCCGTAAACTGCCCATGTTCGAATAGAATTCGAACGATCGGATGCGACGCCGCGATCAGAACAATCGTGGCCGGCACGGTTACAGCAACGATAACGAGGCCCCAGTGACGCAAATTGCGTTGGAGCCGGACGAAATCCTTCTGTGCCGTCTGCGCCGAGAAATAGGGCAGCACGACGGTAGCCAACGGGAGCGCCGCGAGTGCAAGCAACGCGACAACGACTTTGCTGCCGTAATTCATTATCGCGATGCCGCTGGGCGCATGTGATGCGAAGAATTGGCCGATGATCGGGTTGCCGCTATTGAATATGAAACTTCCGGCCAGGAAGAGATTCTGGCCGAACAAGCGACCCAACCCCCCCCCCTTTTTACCGGTCATGCGCGGCCAAGGCAGACCGATATGCCGAGCCATAAGCACGACGATCGCGCCCTCGATCAGCGCCCCGACGAAAGTAACAATGGATACGGCACGCATATCTATCCCGGCGAAGGGAAGCACGAGAATGGCAATCACCAGCATGGGGGTCACAGTTGGAACCAGTGCAGCCCAGGCAAAACGATCTCGGGCGTTGATGAGAGCAGTGCCAATCGCCACGGCTCCTTGGCAAAAAACCAATGGCGCCAACCACAGCAGATAGACCCATGTCGTATCGCGCTTGGCGTCAGCAAAGCCGTGAGCCGTGAGCGAAATGAGCGGCTGGCCGAGAATCCAGAGGCCAAGGGTGGCGATCGCCATTCCAGCAATCCCAAATCCGAAAGCCCGAGCGGCCAGTTCCGTAGCGGCGGCTTCGCCGTCTGTCGTGCGCCGTTGCAGATAGGCCGGCACCAAAGCCGTCGCGAACGACTGTGCGCCAATGATGAGCAAAGTCTGCGGAAGGATCAGGGCCGCCAGATAGGCGTCAACCTGATCGCCCGCGCCGAAGCGCGCGGCGATCACAATGCTCTGCACAGCCTGCGCAACACGGGGAAGGATCGAGACGCCACCAACAGCAATGCCGTTCCGGATGACACGCCGGGTATCGGGGCTGAATTTCGAGAAACGCATGCTCTCATCTGCCTCGATCAGGCTACGGCGGGATCACGTCCGGATACACGCGTTGCGTCCGTCAATGAATGGGGTTCTTTCTCTTGGCATGAGGGCCATATACGGCCAAGAGCATCGTTACGATGCTCAGTTTACCCCGAGGACAGGGGGTTATTCCCGCAAAAAGTGAGAACGGAATCTAAAAATGCGCCATGTCTCGACCGCAGCAACGACCGCCCAAACCACCGATTTGCGCGCCACGTTGGGGATTTTTTCGACTGCAATCGGCGCCCCATGATGAAATCGGAAATCCGCAATCGCGCGCCGCACGCGATATGGATGAGTCAGATCGCGACGTTTTCCTTACACGTCGAGGTTGGACACTTTCAGCGCATTGTTGACGATGAAGTCGCGGCGCGGTTCCACCACGTCGCCCATCAGGGTCGAGAACACCTGATCGGCTTCATCGATGTGCTGCATCCTTACCTGCAGCAGCGCCCGCGCTTCAGGATCGAGCGTCGTCTGCCACAGCTGATCGGGGTTCATCTCGCCCAGCCCTTTGTAGCGCTGCATCGCCACGCCCTTGCGCCCGGCATCGAGCACGCCGTCGACCAGGCCGATCGGACCTGTGACCCGCGTCTTCTTGTCCTTCACGGTAATTTCGCCATGCTTGGCGAAATTGCCCTGCAGGCGCTCGGCCATTTCGTCGAGCTTGCGCGCCTCGGCCGAGCGGATCAGCGCCGCATCGACCACATGGGTTTCCTTCACGCCGCGCAGCGTGCGTTCGAAGACAAGGCCGCCGCCTTCCGAGGCACGGCCCTGCCAGCCGCGATCCGACGGTGCTTCCAGCGCATCGACGCGGCGCGCGAGATAGGCCGCCGCTTCGCCGGCCCGCGTCGGATCGTCGAGCACATAGGGATTGAACGCGCCGGCGATCGCCACCTGTTCGAGAACGCGGGTGGGCACGCGGCGCGAGATGGCGCCGATCAGCCCCTTCACGTGACGCGCTTCTTCGGCCAGTTCGCGCAGCTGCGGGCCGGCCATCTGCCGCCCATCATGCAGGACCAGCACTGCATCGGTGAGGCCACCTTCCAGCAGATAATCGTCGAGCGCGCGGTCGTCCTTGAGATAGACCTCGGACTGGCCGCGCTTGGCGCGGTACAGCGGCGGCTGGGCGATATAGAGGTAACCCTTCTCGATCAGATCGCGCATCTGGCGATAGAAGAAAGTCAGCAGCAGCGTGCGGATGTGGCTGCCGTCGACATCGGCGTCCGTCATGATGATGATCTTGTGGTAGCGCGATTTCGACGAATCGAAATCCTCGGGCCCGATGCCGGTGCCCAGCGCCGCGATCAGCGTGCCGATTTCCGCCGAGGAGAGCATCTTGTCGAACCGCGCGCGCTCGACATTCAGGATCTTTCCACGTAGCGGCAGGATGGCCTGATTGGCGCGGTTGCGCCCCTGTTTGGCGGAACCACCGGCCGAATCACCCTCGACGATGAAGAGTTCGGAAAGCGCCGGATCGCGCTCTTGGCAGTCGGCCAGTTTGCCCGGCAGCGAGGCCATATCGAGCGCGCCTTTGCGGCGTGTCAACTCGCGCGCCTTGCGCGCCGCTTCGCGCGCGGCCGCAGCCTCGACCACCTTGGTGACGATCTTGCGCGCTTCGCCGGGATGTTCCTCGAACCACGCCGCCATCTTTTCGGCGACGAGAGCCTCGACCACCGGCCGCACTTCGGACGAAACCAGCTTGTCCTTGGTCTGCGATGAGAACTTCGGATCGGGCAGCTTCACCGACAGCACCGAGGTCAAGCCCTCGCGCATGTCTTCACCGGCCAGCGTGACCTTCTCGCGCTTGGCGATGCCCGTTTCCTGCGCGTAATTGTTGACCGTGCGGGTCAGCGCGGCGCGGAACGCGGCGAGATGGGTGCCGCCGTCTTTCTGCGGAATGTTGTTGGTGAAGCAGAGCGATGTCTCGTGATAGGCGTCGGTCCATTCCATCGCCAGTTCGACGCCCATCCCATCTTTCTCGCCACTGACGGAGATGGACTGATGCAGCGCCTGCTTGGAACGATCGAGCCATTCGACGAAGGCCTGGATGCCGCCCTCGTAATGCAACTCGACCACCTGCGGGTCGCCATGGCGCGCATCGGAAAGACGCAGGCGCACGCCGGAATTCAGGAACGCCAATTCGCGCAGGCGATGTTCCAGCGTCGCGAAATCGAACTCGACTTGCGTGAAGGTTTCGCGCGACGGCATGAAGGTAACTTCGGTGCCGGTGCGATGGGATTCGCCCTCCATCGGCGCGGGGCCGACGATCTTGAGCGGTGCTTCGGCATCGCCGTTCTTGAAGCGCATGTAGTGTTCCTGGCCACCGCGCCAGACGCGCAGATCGAGCCAGACCGACAGCGCATTCACCACCGACACGCCGACGCCGTGCAGGCCGCCCGAGACCTTGTAGGAGTTCTGGTCGAACTTACCGCCGGCGTGGAGCTGGGTCATGATGACCTCGGCCGCCGACACGCCTTCTTCCTTATGGATGTCGGTCGGAACGCCGCGGCCGTTATCGCGCACCGTGACCGAACCATCGCCGTTCAACGTGACATCGACGCGGTTAGCGTAACCGGCCAGCGCCTCGTCGATCGCGTTGTCGACGACTTCGTAGACCATATGATGCAGGCCCGAGCCGTCATCGGTGTCGCCGATATACATGCCCGGACGCTTGCGCACGGCATCGAGACCGCGCAGCACCTTGATCGCGTCGGCACTGTATTCCGCAGCGGCCTCTTCGGTCGGAGTCTCTTTAGGAACGGGCTGACCTGACATCTCTACCGTTTTCCTTCCAAACCTTTTCGTCCCGATTCGCGCGCCTCACACAGGGTGAAGCGTGCCCGCCTCGAGACGGAACATCTGCGCCCGGTCGCCGAACGGCGCGAATAGCGCCGCATCGGTGCCGGTGAGCCAGCTCTGCCCGGACAGGGCCGCCAGCTCGTCGAACAATGCCGCCCGCCGCTCTTCGTCGAGATGGGCCACCACCTCGTCCAACAGCAGCATCGGCGCCTGGCCGCGCTCGGCGCGCTGAACCCGCGCCTGCGCCAACAACACACGCACCAGCACCGCCTTCTGCTCGCCGGTCGATCCCTGCTCGGCCGGCAGATCGCGATCGGCGTGGCGCAGCAGCAAATCACTCCGATGCGGCCCCAGCGTCGTCACGCCAGCCGCCGCATCGCGGGGCCGCGCATCGGCGAGTGCTTTGGCAAAACGCGCGCGCACCTCGTCTTCACTCTGCGTCGCCAGCCAGCCTTCGATCACACCGTCGACCATCAGCGCCGCCGCCGGAAACGGACCAACTCTTTCGCGGCACGCAGCATCGAGCCGCTTTGCCCAGGCGAGACGCGCGCTCGCGATCGCCACGCCCTCTTGCGCCATCCGCTCTTCGAGCGTCGCGAGCCAAGCCGCATCGCCACGCCCACCGTCTTCATCGCCCAAGAGCCGCGCGCGTTCGCGCATCGCATGCTCATAGGCCAGTGCGCGCCGCGCATGGGCGGGATCGAGTCCCATCACCAGCCGGTCGAGGAAGCGGCGGCGTCCGCTCGCCCCTTCGCTGAACAGCCGATCCATCGACGGCGTCAACCAAACCAAACTCACCACCTCGGCCAGCACGGCCTGCGACTTGGCAGCCTCGCCATTGATGCGCACCGTGCGCCGCTCCGATCCGGCCTCGCGCCCCGTTCCAATATCAAGGGGGCCGATATCGAGCCCCCCAGCCGATTGTTCCAACCGCGCCGCCACCGCCCAAGGCACACCGGCGCCGCCATCACGCCGCGCCACTTCATCGAGCCGCGCCCGCCGCAAACCGCGGCCGGGCGCCAGGAACGACAAAGCCTCGAGGATATTGGTCTTGCCGGCCCCGTTGGCCCCCGTGAGCACCACAGGCCTTGGATCGACTTCGAGCCGCAATGCCCGGTAGGAGCGGAACTCCTCGAGCATCAGACGGACGACCGCGACCCCATCACGCGCTGCATCGAGCGTCACACCATCCGGTCCGTCACACCCGCATCGGCATCAGCACATAGAGCGCGCCACCATCGGCCACTTCGCGCACGATGGTCGGGCTGGCCGCATCGGCCATCGAGAAGCGCGCAGCATCGCCTTCGATCTGCTGCATGATGTCGAGCAGATAGCGGGAATTGAATCCGATTTCGATCGGGCCGGCGTCGTAGTTGGCTTCGAGTTCTTCCGTGGCACTGCCCGATTCAGGGCTCGACGCCGACAAGGTCAACGCGCCCTTGGCCACGCTCAACTTGATCGCGCGCGAGCGCTCGGTCGAGATCGCCGAGACGCGATCGACCGCCTGACTGAACGACTTGCAATCGACTTCGAGCACCTTGTCGTTGTCGGACGGGATCACGCGTTCGTAATCCGGGAAGGTGCCGTCGATCAGCTTCGAGGTCATCGCCGCGTCGTCGAAAGCAAAACGGATTTTGGTTTCGGAGAGCGAGATCGTCACCTCGTCGCCGCCCTCGTCGAGCAGTTTGCGCAGTTCCACCACGGTCTTGCGCGGCACGATCACGCCCGGCATGCCGGATGCGCCCTCGGGCAGCGGCACCTCGACGCGCGCCAGACGATGGCCGTCGGTGGCCACAGCGCGCAGCACCGGCACGCCCTCGCTTTTCGCGGCGTGGAGATAGATGCCGTTGAGGTAGTAACGGGTTTCTTCGCTCGAGATCGCGAAGCGGGTGCGATCGATCAGCGCCTTGAGATCATTGCCCGATACGGTGAAGGTGAAGGGCAGGTCGCCGCCCGACATCACCGGGAAATCTTCGACCGGCAACACCGGCAGCGCGAATTTCGAGCGGCCCGAACGCAGCGTCAATTGCCCGTCCTTGCCTGCCAGATCGAGTTCGACCTGCGAGCCCTCGGGCAGTTTGCGCACGATTTCATAGAGCGTATGGGCGGGCGCGGTGGCCCCACCGGGCCGGCTGACCTCGGCGCCCACGGCCTCGACGATGTCGAGATCCATATCGGTGGCGTTGAGGCTGACCTTACCGCCTTTCCCCTCGATCTTGACGTTGGACAGGATCGGAATGGTATTGCGGCGCTCGACTACGCTTTGCACGTGATTGAGCGCCTTGAGCAAGGCGGCGCGTTCGATCGTCAGTTTCATGGCGTCCCGGAACCGTCTGTGCCGGCGGTTTTCCGACCTTCCGGTTGAGCCCGGAAACGGCCTATCCGCACGGTTCGGCAGTATAGCATGCCGAACCGGTCCGGGAAGGATTTTTGACGGTTTTTCGACCCCTTAAACGCCCGGAAAAACAGTGAAAATCCGGGGTTTTAGACGCCTCAGCTCTCGATCATCCGGCGCAGGAGTTCAACGTCTTCGGCGAAAGAAGAATCGTTGGCCTGCAACTCTTCGATCTTCTTCACCGCATGCATCACGGTGGTATGGTCGCGGCCGCCGAATTTGCGCCCGATCTCGGGCAGCGAGCGGGCCGTGAGCTGTTTGGCGAGGTACATCGCCACCTGGCGCGGCCGGGCCACCTGCCGGGCACGGCGGGCCGAATGCATATCCGCAACGCGGATGTTGAAGTGCTCGGCCACCTTCTTCTGGATCTCTTCGATCGTGATCCGGCGGTCGGCGGCGCGCAGCAGGTCGTGCAGCACTTCCTGGGTCGATTCGAGGTTGATGTCACGGCCGACCAATTGCGCATGGGCGACGACGCGGTTCAGTGCGCCTTCGAGCTCGCGGACATTCGACGCGATCTTATGCGCCAGGAACTCGGAGACTTTGCGCGGCACTTCGACCTTCATCTGCTCGGCCTTGGCGGCGAGAATGCCCAGACGCAACTCATAGGTGGTCGCATGGATGTCGGCCACAAGACCGCAGGCCAGACGCGAGCGCAGACGCTCTTCCATGCCCTGCAATTCCGCCGGCGACTTATCGGCGGTGATAATGATCTGTTTGCCCTGATCGACCAACGCATTGAAGGTGTGGAAGAACTCTTCCTGCGTGGCGTCCTTGCCGGCGATGAACTGCACGTCGTCGACCATCAGCACGTCGACCGAACGCAGCTGCTCCTTGAAGGACATCGTGTCCTGGCCGCGCAGCGCCTTGATGAAGCGATACATAAAGGTTTCGGCCGAGAGGTACACGACCGACCGGCGCGGCGTCCGCTCACGGATATGCCACGCGACCGCATGCATCAGATGGGTCTTGCCGAGGCCGACACCACCATGGAGGAACAGCGGGTTGAACGGAACATGGTTCGACTCGGCCACGCGACGCGCAGCCGCGTGCGCGAATTCGTTGGGCTTGCCGACAACGAAATTGTCGAAGCGATAGCGCGGATCGAGCGGCGCGCCGAAATCGTCGGGCGCATGCGCATGGGCCAGCGCAGCCGGAACGGACTGCGCCATAGGTTTCGAGGCTATAGGAGAGGCCGGTTCAATCCGGGCCAAAGTCGGCTGCACCACGATCTCGACTCCCGTGATAGAGGAATCTTCCTTCGACCACAGCACGCGCAGGCGCTCGCTGTAGTGGGTGACCGCCCAATCCTTGAGGAAGCGCGTCGGCACCGCCAGGCGCACGCGGCCAGAGGTTACGTCCGCCAAGGCCATCGGCTTCAGCCAGCTTTTGAAAGCCGCATCACCGAACTCTTCGCGCAACCGGGTTCTCACACGCCCCCATTGGGCGCGCGCAGCGTCCTCGCTCACGACTGGACCTCAATCTGATTGGGATAACTCATGTTGATGATGTGCGACCGAGCCGCTGCGTTGTTCGTGCGAATGTCGATAGTTCCCCGCGCGATCAACGTAGCCCCCCCCTTTTTCTTTGGCGTCGTCCACAACACATCCGGATCGATCCATACCGTTTTTACGGCGATCCGTTTCTTTGCACCGACCGAAAGAGACGCCTCCGCATCAGCGGAAACTGTCATCCGAAGGCGGAAACTCCCCCTGTCCTCGCGCCGTCGAAACTTTGCGAGGCAACCGTGCCTGTGATCCGGAAACGCTTCGAACCGTGCGAAGCGAGAACCAACTTAGCGACGGTTTTTTGACAGTGCAATACGTCCGAAAAGCGAACGCGAAAAATTTTTCAGTGACTGAGACGAACTTGACTCACGCAAAAAATCGAGTCGCGTCCGCGCTCCGCATTCGTCGCCGAATGCGGATCACAACGCGTGACGATCACAGCGCCTTGATGCGCTTCGTGAGTCGGGAAATTTTGCGCGACGCGGTATTCTTCTTCACGAGACCCGCCTTCACTGCGCGCATCAACTCAGGCTCGGTGGCGCGCAGCGCCTTTTGCGCCGCCGCCTTGTCGCCGCCGGCCACTGCCGTTTCCGCTTCCTTCACGGCGCTCCGCATCCGGCTGGTCCGGGCGCGGTTGACTTCGGTGCGACGCTTGGTCTGACGGATACGCTTTTCAGCGGATTTGTGCTGGGCCATGTGACGAATATCCTGGTCGAAGGGAAGGCGAGGTTATAGGCGTGGCTATTGGCTCAGTCAAGCACAGGTGACTCGCGATTTTCGCGCCCTGTGAGCGCCGTCACGCGGCTCAGTTTTTGTCACTGACGCCCGCTTGGGTGAAAGTTGCCATACCGGTATGGCAAGCCAGAGCCGCGCGCACCAGGCCTACGGCCAGCGCGGCGCCCGATGCTTCGCCCAAGCGCATGCCGAGATCGAGCAGCGGGCGCAAGGCCATTCGCTCGAGCAGACGGCGATGCCCTGATTCGGCGGAGGCGTGCCCGGCAAGGCAGTGATCGAGCGCACCCGGCGCCGCGCGATAGAGAACCGCAGCCGCCGCACCGCACACAAATCCATCAAGAATCACAGGGATGCGCGCCAGCCGCGCCGCCAGGATCGCGCCGGCCATCGCCGCAATCTCGCGTCCACCGAGACGGCGCAAGACTTCGAGCGGGTCATCGCTGGCATTGGTGGCGACACCTTTCTCCACCACCTCGATCTTGATGCGCAGATGATCGTCATCGACACCGGTACCTCTACCGGTCCAGTCGCCGGCGCTATCGCCGAACAGCGCATGGCAAATCGCCGCAGCCGATGTGGTGTTGGCGATGCCCATCTCGCCGACTACCAACAAATCAGTACCCGGTAGAACCGATGCCATGCCGCGTGCGAAGGCCGCCGCGCAGTCGCCATCGCTCATCGCCGGGCCGCGCGTGAAATCGGCAGTCGCCTCTTCCAAATCGAATGCATCGACCGACAGCGCGACGCCATTCGCACGGCACAACTGATTGATCGCTGCCCCGCCATGCTGGAAGTTGGCGACCATCTGCGCGGTAACGGCGGCAGGAAACGCCGAAACGCCGAGCGCGGCGACACCATGATTGCCGGCGAAGACGCAAGCGCGCATGACTTCCAGGCGCGGCGGATGCCGGCCTTGCCACATGGAAAGATGGCGCGTGATCTCCTCGAGGCGGCCGAGCGAACCGGCGGGTTTGGTGAGCTGCGGCTCACGCGCTTGCCATTTCGCCAGCGCGGCTTCATCAGGACCGGGAAGACTGCGCAAGATCGGCCGCAAATCGGCCAGAGAGGCGATGGTGGACGCGGCGCTCGGGGTGACGGTCACGCGAGGCTCCATATATATAGAGTGACAACTTGGCCGGTTGGAGAGACTGACCTATAGCCCAGCAGGTGCTAGATTGCACCGGCCATGAGCGACGATGCCGAACTCCCGCCTCCCCCGCCTGAACCCGAAAGGGCTGAAGCCGAGAAAGCCGAATCCGAGAAACCGGTGCCGGCCGATGCGCCGATCGAATTGGTTTCGCCTGAACCCGAGCCAGCTTCGCCCGAGCTAGAGCAAGAGCCGGCCGAGCCTCCCCATGCTGAGACGCCGAGCGGCGCGGCCAGCCCCGAAGAGGCGAAGCCGGCCGAAGATCCGATACCGGAAGACGATCTCGATCCTGACGACGCCGATGATATCGATGCGCCGTTGACGGTGGGCGGGCTGTATCTGGCCCTGTCGTTCCTGACGCGCCTGCCGTTGCGCCTGCAAGAAACACCCGCGCCGGGTGCGTTGGCCCGCGCGATGGGGATGTTTCCGCTGGCCGGCATCGTTGTGGGTGGGATCGGTGCGGCTGTCTATGGGTTGATCCATCAACTTCTGCCGGCAACGGCGTCGGCGGTCATCGCGCTGGCATCGACGATCCTCGTCACCGGCGGCCTGCACGAAGATGGACTGGCCGACACGCTGGACGGATTCGGCGGCGGCGCGACGCGTGCGCGTAAATTGGAAATCATGCGCGACTCGCGCATCGGCACCTATGGCGTGCTGGCTCTGATGGTCAGCTTCGCACTGCGTGCCATCACGCTGGCCGAGATCGGCGATTCGCTGACGGTGGCCGGCGCCTTGATTGCCGCCCACGCGCTGGGCCGCGGCGCGATTCCGATCGGCATGCAGGCCTTGATACCGGCGCGGACCGACGGGTTGGGCGCCAGTGCCGGCCAACCTTCGGCGGTGCAGATCGGCATCGCCATCGTTCTCGCGGTCATCGCGGCGGGATTGGTTCTGCCCACCAGTGTTGCCCTTGCCGCGCTGGCCGGCGCGACTTTGGGCATGGTGCTGATCGTCGGTCTGGCGCAATGGCAGATCGGCGGCTATACCGGCGACGTACTGGGCGCGATCGAACAAAGCGCCGAGACATTGGCTCTTCTTGGGGTTCTTGCCGCACTGTGATCGACAACGATACGAAAGACGCCGTCGTCACCCATTGGTGGTGGGTGCGACATGCACCCGTGCCCGGCCCGCGCGATCAGATCAAAGGCCGGCTGGACCTGCCCAGCGACACCTCGGACACCGAGACCTTCGCCATTCAAGCGGCGCGGCTGCCGAAGGGCGCGACTGTCTTCACCAGCAGCCGGCAGCGGACGCAGCAGACCCTAGCCGCGTTGGTGCGCGCCGGCTTCGAAGCGCCGTCGCCAACCGTTGAACCCGATTTCGACGAGCAGGATTTCGGTGCATTCCAGGGCCATACCTGGGGCGAGCTCGCGGGCGATCCGACTCTGACGGCGTTCTGGGCCGATCCCGCCAATACGGCACCGCCCGGCGGCGAGAGTTTCGCGGCGCTGATCGAGCGCGTCCGGCGCGGCATCGCGCACGTCAACGCGGCCCATGCGGGCAAGGATATCGTCATCGTCGCCCATGCCGGCACCATCCGCGCGGCACTGGCGGTGGCGCTTGGGATCAGCGCTTCGGCGGCGCTGACTTTCGCGATCCAGACCGTATCGATAACCCAGATCGACGGGATCGACGCGGCGTGGCGGGTGATGGGCGTGAATCTGACGTCGGACGAGTAGGCGGGGGACGAGTAGACGGGGGACGAGTAGCCTCGCGCAAAACGTGGCTGTGATCCGGCGCGTAGAGCCGGCTGTCGGTGAACGTCGCGCCCGCCAAGACACGCCCGACCAGGATCAGCGCGGTGCGCGTATATCCCACCGCCTTCACCTTGGCGCGGATATCGGCCAATGTGCCCAACACGAAAGACTCGTCGGGCCAGGTGACGCGATGCGCCACGGCCACCGGACAATCGGCGCCATATAAAGGTGTTAGATCGCGCACGACGCGGGCGAGATTGGTGATCGAGAGATGGATTGCCAGCGTGGCGCCCGATTTTCCGAGTGCCGCCAGTTCCTCGCCTTTGGGCATGGCCGAGGCGCGCACTGCCGTGCGCGTCAGGATCACCGTTTGGCAGAGATCGGGCAGCGTCAATTCACGACCCAACGCGGCGGCGGCGGCGGCGAAGGCCGGCACGCCCGGCGTCACGTCATAGGGAATCTTGAGCGCATCGAGCCGGCGCATCTGTTCGGCGATCGCTCCATATAAGGACGGATCGCCGGAATGCAGCCGCGCCACGTCTTTGCCCTTGCGATGCGCCGCTTCGATCTCGGCGATGATAGCATCGAGCGTCATCGGCGCGGTATCGATCACCCGCGCACCTTTCGGTGCTTCGGCCACCAGGGCTTCCGGTACTAGCGAACCGGCATAGAGCACCACCGGACAGCGCCGCACCAAATCGCGGCCACGCACGGTGATCAGATCGGGCGCGCCGGGCCCCGCGCCGATGAAATGCACGGTCATGGCGTGCTGGCCTTGTTGGCGTAGCCGCGTGGCGTGTGAACCCAGGTGCGGCCGCCATGAGCCGCGAGCCGCGTGGTGGAATTGCCGATCAATACGAGTGTCAACATATCGACCCGCGCGGGGTCGAAGCCGGCCAGCGTCGTGATCGTCACTTCCTCACCCGGCCGGCCGAGATTGCGGGCGATCACTACCGGCGTACTGGGCAGACGGTCGGCCATCAAGATCGCGCGCGCGGTGACAAGCTGATCGCGACGACGTTCCGAGGCCGGGTTGTAAAGCGCGACGACGAAATCGGCGGCGGCGGCGGCCTTCAACCGGCGTTCGATCTCGGGCCAGGGCGTCAGCAGATCGGAGAGCGAGATGGTGCAGAAGTCATGGCCCAGCGGCGCACCGGCACGTGCGGCGGCAGCCAACAGCGCCGAGAGACCGGGCACAACCGTGAGATCGAGGCGGTTCCATTCCGGCCGCGCCTCGCGCTCCATCAGCTCAAGCGCCAGGGTGGCTAGGCCGTAAACACCAGCATCGCCCGAACAGACCAGCGCCACCGCACGGCCTTGAGCAGCGAGATCGAGCGCCAGACGCACGCGCCGTTCTTCGGCCCCCAGCGCACTGTCGTGGTGAACCTTGCCACGCGCCGCGTCGCCCAGCAGATCGATATAGAGTTTGTATCCGACGAGATCGGTCGCCTCGGCGATGACGCGGCTGGCCTCGGGCGTGCGCCATTCCGCGTCACCCGGACCGATGCCGACGATGCGCAACCAACCCCGCGGCCGGCCGATCTTGGCGGCATCGAGCGGCACCGGCGACCATGCGATGGCGCAGGTGGCATGTTCGGATTTCATCTTGGGCACGATCAGCGTGCCTTTGCGCCCAACCGCGGCCAGCGCCGCGCCTTCGGCGACACCATGGGTGCCGGTGGCTTGAAATACGACCTCGGACGGATTGGCGAGACGCGGCGTCTGTTCCTCAAGTTCGGCGGGAAAGAAAAAGCGCGACGGCACGCCGAGCAGATCGGCCACTGCTTGCACCGCCGGCTCATCGGCCTTGAGATCGAGCGAGGTCACGCAGGCCACGGCATCCGGCGCGAGCTTTGCCTTGGCCAGCGTCCGCTTGACCAGCGCGATCACTTCTTTCGGTTCGGCACCGCGCTCGCAGCCGACGCCGATCGCCAGCACCGGCGGGTGCAGCACCAGCGCCTTGCCTTTGATTGCTGTGTTGGCCGTGACGCGAATCGCACCGGTAACACGGCCCTTCTTCTTGCCAATCGCTTTGCGCAACGTGTCGATCCAGGGCGCGGCCAACCCGTCATCGATCTCAAGCGCGACCGGCTTTCCGGCCAACAGCGCCGCGGCCACGCTTTTTGCCGCCTCGGGATTGGCGACCCGCCAGCCTTCGGGTGGATCGTCGAGCGCGATCCCCAGCATCGCATCGCCGGCTGTGGTGACTGCGGCATGTGCCTTCAGCCCCCGCGCGATCTGTGCAGCTAAACGATTGGCGCCGTGATGACCGCCGAGCAGCGGCACCACCGATTTGCCGTCGCTGCTGACGGCGATCAGCGGCGGCTCTTCGATTTTGTTTTTGAGCAGCGGCGCGACGGCACGGATGAGAATGCCTGCCGCGCAGACGCCGATCACCGGCGTGGCGGATTTGAACAGCGCGCGGACATGAGCGGCGGCATCGGCAAAATAGAGATCGGCCTTGCCAACACGGCCGGCGCGGCCATGCAGCACCGCGCCGGGCAGGAGACGAGAAATCTGCCGCGCCGTCTTTTCGCCAGCCGCGCTGAGCACGATCACCACGATCGACGGTTTCGCCTTTGTCACGCGCGCCATGCGTCACCACGGCGATGGACGAGGATCATCGAGAAATACGGCGCGCCATCGGACACCGCTTCGGCCAAAGTCCGTACGCGCTCGCCTGGCAAACCGACCTTCTCGACGCAGCGCGCACGGCTGGCGAGACCGTTGCGCTCGAGCACGCGGGCGACTTTCGCGACATGGCGGCCGAGCTTGATGATCGCCGCGGCATCCGAGCCCAGCACCAACCGTTCGATATCGGCTTCGGGTCGCGTGGCGGGGATCACGGCGAAACTGTCATCGCGCATGG
>DASXEH010000030.1:0-12495 GCA_036490215.1 Magnetospirillaceae bacterium | reverse complement strand
AGCGGGTGGTCGGTTGCGAAGCGTCAGCCCCCTATACTTCGATCACACCCGATCGTAGGTCATTCATCACAAAATGCCTGACATCAGAGTATCTACAAAGGATCGAGATGCTTCGGGCAGGAAAGCCCGAGGACAGTGATTACTATCGATTGGTCATGAGTTCGGAGGATCGCATTTGTCGTCCGCTAAGTGACGTCTACAACAAATTAGCGATGGCTACAGTTCAGACTTACGTACAGGAAATAGATGAGGATTCGGACTCCGATCCGTCACGCATGGTCCATCCAGACAATTCAGAATGGGAAATCAAGGATAAGGCAATTTTTGAGGAGCGTGGCTTTGGTGAACCGAAAGCGGCGTCGCCTAGCCGCGCTATTCCTCAAGGTGATTTGAGTTTTGTCTACTATGACGATGTTCTCGGAAATCACCAAAAACACATATTCTATATGTTTAGAGCGCTTTTCGCGAGAACGGGCACTCGCGACACACTGTACGTTTTTAACGAGCATTTTGAAGAAGACGATTTGAGATTGGTAAAGAGGTCCGCATTGAATTTTTTTGTCGATTTTGCCGGCGTCCTCACGCCAATATTCGACGCCGAAAGCGAGCCAACTTTGAATCTGGTTCCGCTTCAGGGGTATATCCTGAAAAAGTGGGGCCTTGCGCAGAAACAGGGTGCGGCGTTTTCTCGAATGCAAGTGCCGTCTATGACGCAAAATAGAATACAGCATGCGTTCAAATATAAAGATCAGATTATATTTATTGCTCGACAGAATAACGGCTTGGACGATGGCAACGTGATCTTGGTGTACTCTTTAAATAAGAGCAACGAAATGCACGATATCTGTTACCTCTATCATTCGAGTGCGTTCTAGAAATCATAGGCAGCTTTGGGTGGCGCTGACCGGGTTCATTTTGCAGATCCGTCCGTGATCAGATTCATCGATACGGGCTTTCGCCCTCTGCCGCCTCCCTAACCCCCTCCCAGATAACGACTCTCCACTCCGCCGTTGACGATTGGGCCGGGAACCCTCAGCCTAGGCCAAGGGCTTGACTCCAAAAAACAAAAGCATCCGGCTAGAACTTGACCGGATGGACAGGGTTCGGGGCGTGCCGGAAGGCCAAGATGGGCTCGCCTTTGAGGCCCAAGCGTTGAGGGTTAGGGTCGTGGAGGTCTTGTATCGTGCGCAATGAGGTTCGTCTCGTGGTGAATGGGCAGCCGGAGACGGTTTCCGGTGTCGCGCCGCATACGACCGTTTTGAACTGGCTGCGCGCGCGTGGGCTGACCGGCACCAAGGAAGGCTGCGCCGAGGGCGATTGCGGCGCCTGCACGGTGATGGTCGGCACGCCGAAAGTCGAAGGCGGCTTCGAGTGGACCGCCAGCTGCTCCTGCATTCTCGTCGTGCCGCAGCTCGATGGCCGCGCGCTGACCACCGTCGAAGGGTTGCGCGATGCGAGCGGCCATCATCCGGCCCAGGTGCTGATGGCCGAAGGCGGCGGGACGCAATGCGGCTATTGCACGCCCGGCTTCGTGATGGCACTGGCCAATCTGTCGCGCCGGCCCGAGCGTGACGACGAGACGATCCTCGACGCGATCTCGGGCAATCTCTGCCGTTGCACCGGCTACCGCCCGATTCTCGAAGCGGCACGCGCGCTGCCCCATGTGCCGACGCCCGAGATTGAGGCGGGCGAAGCGGCGCAGCTTTTGGCGCAGACGAAGGATGGGCTCACCTACACCGCCGGCGGCGTGCGCTTCATTGCGCCCAATACGATCGACGAGGCGGTCGAGGCCCATGCCGAACATCCCGAGGCCTGGATTCTCGCGGGCGGCACCGATCTCGGCCTGCGCATCACCAAGCGCCATGAAGTTCCGCCGGCGCTGCTCTGGCTTGGCCGCATCGCTGAATTGAAGACGTTGAGCGAGACCAAGACCGGTCTTTCGATCGGCGCGGGCGTCACCTATGAGGACGCCGTCCCGGCGTTCAATCGGCTGCATCCCGAGTTGGGCGATCTGGTGCGGCGCATCGGCGGCGCGCAGATCAGAAGTGTCGGCACGATGGGCGGCAATCTCGGCAACGCCTCGCCGATCGGCGATTCGATGCCAGCGCTGATCGCGCTCAGTGCTGAAATCGAGATCGCCGGGCCGCGCGGCAAGCGTCGTCGTGTGGCGGCGGCCGATTTCATCACCGGCTATCGCAAGACGGTGCTGGAACCCGACGAATTGATCTTCGCGATCCATATCCCGAAGCCGCATCCCGAGGCGCAGTTCCGTGCCTACAAAGTGGCGCGGCGCATCGACCAGGACATCTCGGCGGTGTGCGGCGCATTCCGCCTGCGCATCGAAGGCGGCGTGGTGGTCGATGCCGTGTCGGGCTGGGGCGGCGTGGCCGCGCGCCCGGTGTCGGGCGAGGCCTGGGCGGCAGTGCTGCTGGGCAAGCCATGGACCTTCGCCAATGTCGAGGCGGCGAAAGCCGCACTGCTGGCCTCCGATGTCAGCCCTATCACCGATTTCCGCGGCGCCGCCGAATATCGCCGCACCGTCTGCGCCGGCCTGGCACAACGCTTCTGGCACGAGACGGCGGGTGACGTTCCTGTTGCCAGCCTGGAGGCGGTATGAACGCGCCCACAGCAATCGGCAATCGCCATCAGGGCGGCGCTGGCGATCCCGTTCGGCACGACAGCGCTTATGGCCATGTCGATGGCGAGGCGATCTATATCGACGACATGCCGACGCCGCGCGGCTGCCTGCATGCGCATCTGGTGCTGGGCCGCTGGGCGCGCGCCAAGCTGACCAAGATCGATATCGAAAAGGCGCGCGGCATGCCCGGTGTGCGCGCGATTGCGCTGGCCAAGGACATCAAGGGGCTGAACGACGTCAGCCCGTCGATCCCGGGTGAGCCTTTGTTGCCCACCGACTACGTGGAATATGTCGGCCATCCGATCGCGGTGGTGGCTGCCGATACCGAGGAGCAGGCGCGCCGCGCCGCCGCCGCGGTGATCGTCGAGGCCGAGCCGGTGCATGCCGTGCTCAATGTGCGCGAGGCGTTGGAGAAGCAGCAATGGGTGCTGCCGCCGATGCTGATGCAGCGCGGCGACGATCCGCAGCCGATCATCGAGAAGGCGCCGCATCGCTTCAAAGGCGAGATCGATGTCGGTGGGCAGGACCACTTCTATCTCGAAGGGCAGGTGGCGCTGGCCATTCCCCACGAGCACGACATGGAAGTGTGGAGCTCGACCCAGCATCCCTCCGAAGTGCAGGCGATGGTGGCGCGCATCCTGAACCTGCCGCACTCGGCGGTGAACACGCTGGTGCGGCGCATGGGCGGCGGCTTCGGCGGCAAGGAAAGTCAGGCGACGCAGATCGCCTGTTTCGCGGCGCTGATCGCGTCGATGACCGGCTGCGCCTGCAAGCTGCGCCTCGACCGCGACGACGACATGACCGTTACCGGCAAGCGCCATCCCTTCCTGGTGCAGTGGGATGTGGGCACCGACGACGAGGGCCGCATCCTCGCGGTCGATGCGGTGATCGCTGCCAATGCCGGCTGGTCGACCGATCTCACGCCCGGCGTGCTGTCGCGCGCGCTCAGCCATTTCGACAATGCCTATTTCTTCCCGCATGTGCGGATCAGGGGCTATGGCTGCAAGACCAATCTGCAGTCTTTCACCGCCTTCCGCGGCTTCGGTGGCCCGCAGGGAATGATCGGCGGCGAAATGATGATGGAGCAGATCGCGCGCAGCCTGGGCAAGGACACGCTGGCCGTGCGGCGGGCAAATTTCTACGGCACCGGCCGCGATCTCACGCCCTATCATCAGAAGGTCCAGCATTTCCGCCTGCCCGAGATGGTCGACAAGACCCTCGAGAGCAGCAACTACGCCGCGCGCCGCAAAGCCATCGATGCCTTCAACGCCACCAGCCCGGTGATCAAGAAGGGCCTGGCGATGTCGTTCCTCAAGTTCGGCATCTCCTTCAACAAGATCGATCTCAACCAGGCCGGCGCACTGGTGCTGGTCTATGAAGACGGCTCGATCCTGCTCAATCACGGCGGCACCGAAATGGGGCAGGGGCTGTTCACCAAGGTTGCCCAGGTGGTGTCCGAGGTCTTCGCGGTGGACTTCGAGAAGGTGCGCCTGTCGCCGACCTCGACCGCCAAGATCCCGAACACCTCGCCCACGGCGGCTTCGGCCGGCGCCGATCTCAACGGCATGGCTGCCAAGGTCGCCGCCGATGCGATCAAGGAGCGGCTGACGGAATTCGCGGCCCATCACTTCGACTGCAATCAGGCCGATGTGAAGTTCGAGAACAACCATGTGATCGCCGGCAATCACAAGGTGACCTTCGCCGAGTTGGTGCATCACGCCAAGCTCGCGCGGGTGAAGCTTTCGGAAAGCGGGTTCTACCGCACGCCCGATATTCACTATGACCCGAAGACGATGCGGGGCATGCCGTTCTATTACTACGCCCATGGCGTGGCGGCGACCGAAGTCGCCATCGATACCTTGACCGGCGAGATGAAGGTGCTGCGCACCGACATTCTCCATGACTGCGGCGCGCCGCTGAATCCGGCCATCGACAAGGGCCAGATCGAAGGCGGCTTCATCCAGGGTATGGGCTGGCTGACGATCGAAGAGCTGGTGTGGAACGCCGAGGGCCGGCTGATGACCCATGCGCCATCGACCTACAAGATCCCTTCGGCGCGCGATCTGCCGCGTGACTTCCGCGTCGAGCTTCTGGCCGGCGCGCCCAATGAGGTGGCATCGATCTACCGCTCCAAGGCGGTGGGTGAGCCGCCGCTGATGCTGGCGATCTCGGTCTATCTCGCGGTGTTGGATGCGATCGCGGCGGCCGGCGGTGGCGGCGTGCCATGGCTTGATGTGCCCACCACGCCCGAGCGTATACTCAACTCGATTGCTGCTCTGAAGGCTGCGAACGGAAAGAACGCCTGACCATGGTTTCGTGCTCATGACTAAAAAGACTCTCGACGCGGTCAACGCGCTCGATCGCAGCGGTTTCGTTTCGGCCTTCGGCAGTATCTACGAACATTCGGCCTGGGTGGCGGAGAAGGCTTTTGAGGCGAAGCCCTTCGCCAGCGTCACCGCGCTGCACGCGGCGATGGCGGCGGTGGTGACCGGGGCGAATGATCAAGCGCAACTGGTGCTGCTGCGCTCGCACCCCGATCTGGCTGGCCGCGCGGCGCTGGCGGGGCAGCTCACCAAAGAATCGACCAACGAGCAGGCACGCGCCGGCCTCGACAAACTGTCGCAGGCCGAGATGGAGCGCTTCCAGAAGTCGAATGGCGCCTATACGTCGAAATTCGGCTTTCCCTTCATCCTGGCGGTGAAGCATTGGGGCAAGCAGCATGTGCTGGCCGCTTTCGATTACCGCCTGAAGAATTCGCGCGAGACGGAACTGCGCACGGCACTCGCCGAGGTCGACAAGATCGCCTTCATGCGCCTGATCGATGCGGTGCAGACAGCGCCGATCGGCAGGCTTTCGACCCATGTGCTCGACACGGCGCGCGGCCGCCCGGCGGGCGGGGTGCCGGTGACGCTGTTCAAGATCGAGCCTTCGGGCGAGCGGCGCGAGATCAAGCACGCGCGCACCAATGACGACGGCCGTCTCGACGCGCCGGCGCTGTCGGGTGCGGAGATGGAAGCCGGGCGCTACGAATTGGTGTTCGAGGCGGGCGAATATTTCCTCGCGCAGGGGCTCGTCACCAGCGCGCCGGCTTTTCTGGATCGCGTGCCGCTGGCTTTCGCGATCTCGAATCCCGAAGCGCATTACCACGTGCCGCTGCTGCTGTCGCCGTGGTCCTATTCAACCTATCGCGGAAGCTGAGCATCATGGACTGGGGGACAATTCTCGACTGGCTGAACCTGGCGGCGCGCTGGTCGCACCTCGTCTTCGGCATCACCTGGATCGGCACGTCGTTCTACTTCGTCTGGCAGGACAACGTCCTCGAACCGGCGCCGGAAGATCCCGACCGCGAGCGCATCCAGGGCGATGCCTGGCTGGTCCATGGTGGCGGCTTCTATCACGCGCGCAAGTTCAGGCTGGCCCCGCCGCAACTGCCTGCCCATCTGCATTGGTTCAAATGGGAAGCCTATGCCACTTGGCTGTCGGGCATCTCGCTGCTGGTGGTTGTCTATTGGGCGCAGGCGGGCGTGTTTCTCACCACGCCGGGCGGCCTGCTCGCGCCTTGGCAAGCGGTTTGCGCCAGCGCCGCCATCCTGCTCTGCTCCTGGGTGGTCTATGAGCTGCTGTGCAGCTTCCTCGAGAAGGAGCCCAAGACGCTGGCCGTCGTCGGCGTGGTGCTGGCAACCGGCATGGCCTATGGGCTGACGCAGATCTTCCCGGGGCGTGCCGCGCTGCTCCATATCGGTGCGTCGCTCGGTTCGATCATGGCGGCCAACGTGTTCGCCGTGATCATCCCCAACCAGCGCAAATCGGTCGAGGCGCTGATCCGCGGCGAAACGCCCGATCCAAAATACGGCAAGCTCGGCAAGCAGCGCAGTGTGCACAACACCTATCTCACGCTGCCGGTGCTGTTCATGATGATCTCGAACCATTTCCCGATGATCTATCAGCATCGCTGGAATTGGCTGATCGTGCTCGCGCTGTCGATCGTCGGCGGTCTCGTGCGCCATGTCTTCGTGCTGCGTCACACGCAGCGCGATCGGGCGTGGATGCTGCCGGCGACCGTGATCGTCGGCATCCTGGTGGCCGTGGTCACGACTCTGGCCACTGGCTCTGGCGCGCCGGCCGGTCCGATCCACACCGCGCCGATCGCGATGCCGGCCTCGAAGCCCGGAACCGATGACGGCACGCGTCCGTCAGGTCCCTTCGCCGAGGTCCAGGCGATCGTGAACACGCGATGTGTCTTCTGTCACAGCGAGCACCCAAAAATGGCAGGGCTCGATGCGCCGCCCAAAGGTGTGCGCTTGGACACACCCGAAAACATCAAACAGTGGGCATCATCTATCCAGCAGCAGGCGGTGACGTCCCAGACGATGCCGTTGGGCAACGTGACCAACATGCAGCCGGAAGAGAGGGCAATTCTCGGCAGATGGATCGCAGAAGGCGCAACAATCTCGCCATAATCCGCGTAATTATCGCCACAATTGCCCCCTACCGTCGCTACAGGAGGTAACGACGATGGACTCAGGAGCCTCGTGGACAACCATCGCGATGATCATGTTCGTGGTCGTCGGATGCATCCTCACCGTATTCCTTGGCTATCTGGTGCGCTCGGCCTACGACATGCGCATCGGTCTCAAGGCGCAGCTCGATCGCGGTCTGCGTCAGGTAGAGGAAAATGCCGCCAAGACGTCGCGCAATCTGCGCCAGGAACTCGGTTCCGATATCGAACGCGCCCGCACCGCGATCTTCGAGGAAGCGCGCAAGCGTGTTGCCGAATCGGTCGCCAGCATCGAGACGCGCTGGCTCGATTATGAGAAGGCGGGACGGCAGGAGCGGGTGGATACCGCCGTATCGCTCGACGCCCTGCGCGATGAACTCGCCGCCCTGCAGCGCCGCGTCGACGATCTGGAGCGAGAGCTGCTGATCGGCGGCGCAGAAAACGAACCGCCGGTGACGCCGATCACGCCGACATCGGGCTCGTCTACACCTTCGGGCTCAGGCGGTGGTGGTGCGGTCAGCGTCACGCCCAAAGTCAGTATCTCGGGGACGACGACCTCGGCTCTGCGCTTTGGGCCGCGCGCGACGGGAAAGGTGGCGACGGGCTGAGATTTCAGCTTCGTCATTGCGAGTGAAGCGAAGCAATCCATACCCGTGGCGAGAATGGATTGCTTCGTCGCTTTGCTCCTCGCAATGACGGCTTCGGGAAAACAAAAAAAGGCCGGTTCCTTTCGGAGCCGGCCTTTTTCGTCGAGCCTTCGAGCTGAGGGCGCCGCGCGTCACAGCGGCGCCCTTGCTCTTCCCTCTATGCGGTTGGGCCTCTATTCCACCAATTCGGGTTCGTGTGGGGCGGTCGAGCTGCCTTCGGTGAAGTCGAAGGTCAGCTTGTCGTTGGCCACGTCGATCTTCACCAGGCCGCCCTTGGCGAGTCTGCCGAACAGCAATTCCTCGGCCAGCGGGCGCTTGATGTGTTCCTGGATGACGCGGGACAACGGGCGCGCGCCATAGAGCTTGTCGTAACCCTTCGTCGCCAGCCAGTTGCGGGCGGCGTCGCTGAGCATGATCTCGACATTGCGGTCGCCCAGTTGGGTCTCGAGCTGCATGATGAACTTCTCGACCACGCGCGACACCACTTCCGGTGACAGTGCCGCGAAGGGGATGATCGCATCGAGGCGATTGCGGAACTCGGGCGTGAACATGCGTTCGATCGCTTCCTTGTCGTCGCCTTCGCGCGTCTCGCGGCCGAAGCCGATGGCGGCCTTGGCCAGATCGGCGGCGCCCGCGTTCGTCGTCATGATCAGGATGACGTTGCGGAAATCGACCGTCTTGCCGTTGTGGTCGGTCAGCTTGCCGTGGTCCATCACCTGCAACAGGATGTTGAACAGGTCGGGATGGGCCTTTTCGATTTCGTCGAGCAGCAGCACGCAATGCGGATGCTGGTCGATCGCATCGGTGAGCAGGCCGCCCTGGTCGAAGCCGACATAACCGGGCGGGGCGCCGATCAAACGCGAGACCGAATGCCGCTCCATGTATTCCGACATATCGAAGCGAGTGATTTCGATGCCGAGCACGCGGGCCAGCTGCCGCGCCACTTCGGTCTTGCCGACGCCGGTTGGGCCCGAGAACAGGTAGGAGCCAATCGGCTTCTCCGGTTCGCGCAGGCCGGCGCGCGCCAGCTTGATCGCGGAGGCCAGCGACTCGATCGCCTTGTCCTGGCCGAAGACCATAGTCTTGAGGTCGCGTTCGAGCGTGCGCAGCACTTCCATGTCGTTGGTCGAGACCGACTTGGGAGGAATGCGCGCGATCTTGGCGACGATCTCTTCGACGTCCTTCACGGTCACGGTCTTGCGGCGCTTCGACTCGGGCAGCAGCATGCGGGCCGCGCCGACTTCGTCGATCACGTCGATCGCCTTATCGGGCAGCTTGCGATCGCCGATATAGCGCGACGACAATTCCACCGCGGACTTGATCGCCTCGTTGGTATAGCGAACGCGATGATGCGCTTCGTAATAGGGCTTGAGGCCCATCAGGATCTTGATCGTGTCCTCGACCGACGGCTCGTTGACGTCGATCTTCTGGAAACGGCGCACCAGCGCACGGTCCTTTTCGAAGTGGACGCGGAATTCCTTGTAGGTGGTCGAGCCGATGCAGCGCAGCGAGCCCGAGGCCAGCGCCGGCTTCAGCAGGTTCGAGGCATCCATCGATCCGCCCGAGGTCGCGCCCGCGCCGATCACCGTATGGATTTCGTCGATAAACAGCACCGCGCCTTCGAGCGCTTCGAGTTCGGAGACCACCGCCTTGAGGCGTTCTTCGAAATCGCCGCGATAGCGCGTGCCGGCCAGCAGCGCGCCCATATCGAGCGAGAAGATGGTCGCGTTCTTGAGAACTTCCGGCACCTCACCCTTGACGATGCGCCGCGCCAGGCCTTCCGCGATAGCGGTCTTGCCGACGCCGGGATCGCCGACATAGAGCGGGTTGTTCTTCGAACGGCGGCATAGGATCTGGATCGTGCGCTCGATTTCGAGATCGCGGCCGATCAGCGGATCGATCTTACCTTGAGCGGCTTTGCGGTTGAGGTTGACGCAGTAGGCGGACAGCGCCTCCTGGCCCTTCTTCGCCGCGCTCTCGCTCTTGCTCTCCTCTTCGGCGCCATGTACCGGGCGGCTCTGGCCGCGGCCGGGCGCCTTGGCGATGCCATGCGAAATGTAATTGACCGCATCAAGACGGGTCATGTCCTGCAGCTGCAGGAAATAGACGGCGTGCGATTCACGCTCCGAGAACAGCGCGACGACGACATTGGCGCCGGTCACTTCCTCACGGCCCGAGGACTGTACATGGATGGCGGCGCGTTGCACCACGCGCTGGAACCCGGCGGTCGGCTTCGGATCGGTAGTGGCAGACGAGGCCAGTTCGGCCAGGGAGGTGTCGACGAATTCGGTGAGGTCGCGGCGCAAGCGGGCAAGATCGACATTGCACGCGCGGAGGACGGCGACGGCGTCCTGGTCTTCGGTCAGCGAAAGCAGCAGATGCTCTAGCGTGGCGTATTCGTGTCTGCGCTTCGATGCTAGGCCAAGGGCGCGGTGGAGGCTCTGTTCGAGGTTCCGCGACAGCATGGCGGTCTATTCCTTTTCAATCGTGCATTGCAAAGGGTGTTGGTTCTGTCTGGCCAGATCCATCACCTGGGTGACTTTCGTCTCGGCGACTTCGTAGGTGAAGACGCCACACACGCCGACCCCGCGTTGATGAACATGCAGCATGATGCGGGTGGCTTCGTCGCGATTTTTGCCGAAAAAGCGCTCAAGCACATGGACGACAAACTCCATCGGCGTGTAGTCGTCGTTAAGCATCAGAACCTTGTACATCGACGGCCGCTTCGTCTTCGGCCGCGTCTTGATGACGACGCCGGTCTGCGGATTTTCTTCGTTGCCGCCGCCAGACTTTTGATTTTCGTTGCCGCTCATGATCCCTAGCCGGGTAGGGCGCTCCAAACACGTCTACCTCTACATATGATAGGCAGTCGGGCGGGGGGAGAAAAGCCCCGACTGCACATTTCAGGTAGACCGATTGTGGCAAATCGCATCTCCGCCATTTGACCGGGATGCATAGAAAAACGCATAGAAAAAGGGCCGGGTGAAAACCACCCGGCCCTTTCAATTGTCACACTGTTACGCGAGGGGCGCTGTGACGCCCGCCGGTATCAAAGTGGCGATTACGCAGCCTTGAAGATCTTCTCGACCGCGGCGCTGACACGAACGGTCAGCGGCGAGAAAGCCTCTTCAGCCAGCTTGGTCGAAACTTGCGACAGCTTGGTGCTCTCGCTCATCAGCTTGTCGAAGTTCGACTTGGCGATGGCGGACGAAAGGTCGATCATTTCCTTGATCGACTTGGCGCCGATCATGGCCTTGCCGACGGCAACCTGCTCGTCCATCGAGATCTGCGCGGCCACAACGAGGGACTGCGACAGGTCCTGAATGCCCTTGGCAACGATGCTGCCGGACTTCACGACGGCCTCGACGTTCTCCTTCGAGAACTGAAGCATGTCTTCGTAGTTCTTGAAGGCCAGCTGGCCGGCCTTCACGGCGGCTTCGACCTGTTCCTTGGTCATCGCCACAGCTTTGTCTACACCTTTGGTCGCGGCATCGGCGCCAGCGCGGACGACCGTCTCGATGGTCTCCTTCTGAACGGCCACGACGTCTTCAAACTGCTTCACCGTATCGGCGGCCGGCGACGCGGCCTTGGCGGTCTTTGCGCTCGACATGATTGGTCTCCTTCAACGTTCGAATAAGGGGCCGGGGCGGGGACTGCGGGAGAGCCCAGCCGCCACCGGTAAGCGCCACAGGGCACGGGCCAAGCGGCGCATGTTGCATTGCAGCAAGAGTTATATGAAGGAGCCGGGGCTGAGAGTCAAACGGAATTTTGTGCGGCGCAACAAGAATCATGTAAGCGTCAAAAAACACTTAGAAAACAATCTGATCAAGTAAATGATCTTGAACGATTCCAATCGTCCAAGTGGTTGCGGTCCGAGAGCCTCGGACGGGGTTGTCCGCACTGCCGGGTGGCGCTGTCGCCACTTCCGTCCAAGGCTTGGGCGGGTTGAAGGGGATGCCGGTCTGGTCGAGGCCCTGGAGCCATTGTGGAAATTTGAGGCTGTCGAACCCGGCGCTGGGATAGAGCCAGCCTGTCAGATGGAACACGCCGCCATGGCAGGAGGCGACGGTCCAATAGAAATCGGTTGAAGCGAGGGTGAGCGTCTGCTGTGGACTGACATAGGCGCCGCTGGCCATGAGATTGCGTATCAGCGCGCCGTATTGCTCGTCTGACAGGGTCACGGCGGCGTTGGTGCCGCGCCATGGCGCCAGCGGGTCCTCGGCCAGAATCGAGATCAGGTTGCCCGGGCCGATCACATGCTCGTCGAGCCTACGCGGTCCGCCGAAGCCGAGTTCGTAGATGCGCACCTGCTCTTTCCAGGTGGCGTTGTAGATAATGCGAAAGCGATCGGGCGAACCGGGCATGCAAGTGGCGCGTATATCGTCGCCGCCGAGATACGAGAACCACTCGAACTTGCGTGTTAACGGGTTGTTGACCCCTCCACCTTCATAAGTACAGGCACTGACCGCTGCCAGGGCCAAAAGAGCCAAGCAGCGACTCCACTTCATCGGCATGACACCCTCGTGGTCGGAACGGGGCTCGAATCGGCGTGAGAGTATGGCTGCAAGAGGCTGATTCTCCAATCAGACTCTGGACAACGGAATATGGTTTAAATATGGTGTGCGCTGAGATTCAGGATACGTCAGGCAGGGGGCCGGCTGCGCCAAAGGACATGAGGACATTGATCAGCCGTGCATCCAATACCCGTTCAG
>DASXEH010000022.1:0-2289 GCA_036490215.1 Magnetospirillaceae bacterium | reverse complement strand
GAGATAATTGATGCCGTGGAGTAACCAGCCCGGCGGCCCTTGGAGTTCGGGGCCACGGGGACCATGGGGCTCGGGACCTCAACAGCAAGGTCCGCGGCCGGCCGACCTGGAAGAATTTCTCCGCCGGAGCCAGGACAAGCTTCGCGGCTTTCTGCCGGGCAATTTCGGCGGTCGCGGCATCATGTTGATTGTCGTCGCTGCCCTCGTGCTGTGGGGTTTCTCCGGCTTCTTCCGTGTCGAGCCCGACGAGCTCGGCGTGGTGCTGCGCTTCGGTAAATTCGTGCGCGAAGTCGGCCCCGGTCTGAATTATCACCTGCCTTATCCGATCGAGACCGCGCTGACGCCGCCAGCGCTGCGCGTGATCAAGACCGACGTCGGCATGCGGCAGAGCGGCGCTGGCGAACGCGACGTGCCGGAAGAAAGCCTGATGCTCACGGGTGACGAGAATATCGTCGACGTCCACTTCACGGTTCTGTGGAAGGTCAAACCGAGTGGCGTCGGCGACTATCTGTTCAATATCCAGAATCCCGAAGGGACCGTGAAGGCGGTGGCTGAAAGCGCTGTGCGCGAGGTTATCGGCAACAACAATATTCAACCGATCATCACCTCGAGCCGTGACGCCATTCAGACCCAGGTGCAGGACCTGATGCAAAAGACGCTCGACTCCTATCGCGCCGGCGTTCAGATTCAACAGGTCCAACTGCAAAAAGCCGACTACCCAGCGCAGGTGATCGACGCCTTCCGCGATGTGCAGGCGGCGCGTTCCGATCTCGAGCGCGTGCAGAACGAGGCGCAAACCTACGCCAATCGCGTGATCCCGGAAGCGAAGGGTCACGCTGCAAGGATTACTCAGGATGCGGAGGCCTATCGTGCCCAGGTCGTCGCCAACGCCAAAGGCCAGACCTCGCGCTTCCTGCAGGTCTACGCGCAGTACAAGAAGGCGCCTGACGTGACCCGTCAGCGCATTTATCTCGATACGATAGAACGTATTCTGGCCGGCACCGATAAGACGATTATCGATACCGGCGCGAAAAGCCCGGGCGTTGTGCCCTATCTGCCGCTCACCGAGCTTGGCAAATCGCCACTGCCGCTATCGCCGCGCGTGCGGAAGACGGGAATCAAGCCATGAGGATGAGCTTAACGAGCGGCGCCATCGCGGTCATTCTGCTCATCGCCGTCGTTATCGGCTACGGTACCTTTTTCACGGTTGATCAGACCAGTCAGGCGCTGGTGGTACGGCTCGGCAAGCCGGTTCGCGTCATCAACGAGCCCGGCCTCAACCTCAAAGTGCCATTCATCGACAGCGTCATCTATATCGACAAGCGTATTCTCGCCATCGAATCGCCGGCGCAGGAGGTGATCGCCTCGAGCCAGGACAATTCGAATTCGGGCGCGCAGACGAGCGAATCGCGATTGGCAGCCCAGGCCGGAGAACGGCTCGTGGTCGACGCGTTCGCACGCTACCGTATCGTCGATCCGTTGAAGTTTTATCAGACGGTCGGTCCGGCGGGCGCCAGCACGCAATTGTCGATTCTGCTCAATTCGACGCTGCGGCAAGTGCTGGGCCAAGCCACGCTTGCGGACGTGGTACGCAATAAACGCGAGGCGCTGATGTCGCAGATGCGCCAGCAGCTCGATGAGAAGGCGCGCGAGTTTGGCATCCAGGTGGTTGACGCGCGCATTCGCCGTGCCGACCTGCCGGAGCAAAACAGCCAAGCCGTCTATCAGCGCATGCAGACCGAACGTCAGCGAGAGGCGGCCGAGTTTCGCGGCGAAGGCAGTCAGAAGGCTGCGGAGATCAAGGCCAAGGCGGATCGTGACGTGACCGTGATCGTCGCCGACGCCAATTCGCAGTCTGAAATCATCCGCGGTCAGGGCGATGGCGAGGCCAACGCCATCTTCGCACAAGCTTATGGGCAGGATCCGAGCTTCTTCGCGTTTTATCGCTCGATGACCGCCTATGAACAGAGCATGCAGCGCAACAACACCAACTTGGTGTTGGGTCCGGACTCCGACTTCTTCCGCTATTTCGGCGATCCATTGGGACGCAGGCCTGTCCAGGCGGGGGCGCCGCCACCCGCGGCAGCGCCGGATGCTCATGCTGGCGCTCCCGCATCCGGCCCTGCGCCGGGGCACCAGGATGCGCGCGTCGCGCCGCCGGCGAACTAGCCTTGCGCATTGCCGGCCGGTTCCCTCGAAGAGTGTCGCGACGCCAGCATGTCGGATTTTCTTGCCGCGCTTGGCCTGTTCTTCGCGATCGAGGGTATATGCCTTGCGGCATTCCCGTTT
>DASXEH010000096.1:0-68675 GCA_036490215.1 Magnetospirillaceae bacterium | reverse complement strand
TACGCCGTAAACGTCGCACCGCCCGTCTCAGCCAGAACCTTCGTGATCGCCGCGGTCAAGCTCGTCTTGCCATGGTCAACGTGACCAATCGTCCCGACGTTGCAGTGCGGCTTGTTCCGCTCAAATTTAGCCTTAGCCATGGGTCATCAACTCCGTAGCAAATCTTTCGTTTTCGTTTAGCCGGCCAGCTTGGTGCGCAGTTCTTCGGACACGTTCTGCGGAACTTCCGCATAGTGGTCGAAGTGCATCGTGTATTGCGCGCGGCCCTGGCTCATCGAGCGCAGGTTGTTCACGTAACCGAACATGTTGGCCAGTGGCACCATCGCATTGATGACGCTCGCATTGCCGCGCATGTCCTGGCCCTGAATCTGACCACGGCGCGAGTTCAAGTCGCCGATGACCGAGCCGGTATAATCTTCCGGGGTCACGACTTCGACGCGCATGATCGGTTCGAGCAGTTTCGGACCGCACTTCGGAATGCCTTCGCGGAAACACTGGCGCGCGGCGATTTCGAAGGCGAGCACCGACGAGTCGACGTCATGCGACGCGCCGTCGATCAAGGTTGCCTTGAAGTCGGTCATCGGGAAGCCGACGATCACGCCGGTTTCCTTGGCCGACATCAGGCCCTTTTCGACGCCCGGCACGAATTCGCGGGGCACCGAACCACCGACCACGGCGTTCTCGAACTCGAAGCCTGCGCCCTTTTCGAGGGGCTCGAAGCGCACTTTGATCTTGGCGAACTGGCCCGAACCACCCGACTGCTTCTTATGCGTGTAGTCGATTTCGGCCGTCTTCGAGATGGTCTCGCGATAGGCAACCTGCGGGGCGCCCACATTCGCTTCGACCTTAAACTCGCGCTTCATGCGGTCGACGATGATTTCGAGATGGAGCTCGCCCATGCCCTTGATGATCGTCTGGCCCGACTCCTGGTCGGTCGAGACACGGAAGGACGGGTCTTCGGCGGCGAGGCGGTGCAGCGCGGCACCCATCTTTTCCTGATCGGCCTTCGACTTCGGCTCGACCGAGACTTCGATGACCGGATCGGGGAATTCCATGCGCTCCAGCACGACCAAGTCGTCCATGCTGCACAGCGTGTCACCCGTGGTGGTGTCCTTGAGGCCGGCCAGAGCGACGATGTCGCCCGCGCGGGCTTCCTTGATGTCTTCGCGCGAATTGGCATGCATCAGCAGCATGCGGCCGACACGTTCGCGCTTTTCCTTCACCGTGTTCTGGACGTACGAGCCCGACTCGAGAACACCCGAGTAGATGCGCACGAAGGTCAGCGAACCGACGAAGGGATCGTTCATGATCTTGAAGGCGAGACCGGCGAAGGGTTCGTCGTCGGTCGCGTGCTTCGCAATTTCGACATCCGGCTTGTCGAACTTCACGCCCTTGATGGCGGGAATGTCGATCGGTGCCGGCAGATAATCGATAACCGCGTCGAGCAGGGGCTGCACGCCCTTGTTCTTGAAGGCCGAGCCGCAGATGACCGGCACGAAGGTCATCGCGATCGCGCCCTTGCGGATGCACTTCTTCAGGGTTTCGAGATCGGGTTCTTCGCCGTTCAGATACTGCTCCATGGCAGCATCGTCCATTTCGACGGCGGTCTCGATCAAAGCCTTGCGGTATTCGGCGGCCTTCTCAGCGAGGTCGGCCGGAATCGGCGCATCGGCAAATTCGGCGCCCAGGCTCTCGTCTTTCCAGATCACCGCGGTGTTGCGGAGCAGGTCGACGAGGCCGACATAGTCGGACTCGATGCCGATCGGCATGTGCATGACCAACGGCTTCGCGCCGAGGCGGTCCTTGATCATGTCGACGGTGCGATAGAAGTTCGCACCGATGCGGTCCATCTTATTGACGAAGCAGATGCGCGGCACGCCGTACTTGTCGGCCTGACGCCACACCGTCTCGGACTGCGGCTCGACGCCGGCGACGGAGTCGAACACTGCAACCGCGCCGTCGAGGACGCGCAAGCTGCGCTCGACTTCGATGGTGAAGTCGACGTGGCCGGGGGTGTCGATGATGTTGACGCGATGGTCGCGCCAGAAGCAGGTGGTGGCCGCCGAAGTGATGGTGATGCCGCGTTCCTGTTCCTGCTCCATCCAGTCCATCGTGGCGGTGCCTTCGTGCACTTCGCCGATCTTATAGGACTTGCCGGTGTAGTAGAGGATGCGCTCGGTGGTCGTGGTCTTACCGGCATCGATGTGGGCCATGATGCCGATATTGCGGTAGCGCTCGAGCGGGGTTGTGCGTGGCATAGTTCTGCTAACCCCTTACCAGCGGTAATGCGAGAAGGCCTTATTGGCCTCCGCCATGCGATGGGTGTCTTCGCGCTTCTTCACCGCGTTGCCGCGATTGTTGGCGGCGTCGAGCAGCTCGCCCGAGAGGCGGTCAACCATCGTGCTTTCGCCGCGCTTGCGGGCATTCTCGATGACCCAGCGGATCGCGAGGGCCTGACGACGCTCGGTGCGGACTTCCACCGGCACCTGGTAGGTGGCGCCGCCGACGCGACGCGAGCGAACCTCAAGCGAGGGTTTCACGTTGTCGAGCGCGCTGTGGAAGACCTGCAGGGGATCCTGATTGGCCTTCTTCTGGATCTTGTCGAGCGCGCCATAGACGATCGATTCGGCAGTCGACTTCTTGCCGTCGACCATCAGGCAGTTCATGAAACGCGTGATCACCTCGTCGCCGAATTTGGCGTCGGGCAGAACTTCGCGGCGGGTGGCGGCGTGGCGGCGTGACATCTGCGTCTCCCCTTACTTCGGACGCTTCGCGCCGTACTTCGAACGACGCTGGCGGCGATCCTTGACGCCTTGCGTGTCGAGCGTGCCGCGAATGATGTGATAGCGAACGCCGGGAAGATCCTTCACGCGGCCGCCACGGATCAGGACCACCGAGTGTTCCTGGAGGTTGTGGCCTTCGCCGGGAATGTAGCTGGTGACTTCGAAACCGTTGGTCAGGCGCACGCGCGCGACCTTACGAAGCGCCGAGTTGGGCTTCTTCGGCGTCACCGTCTTAACAACCGTGCACACACCGCGCTTTTGCGGCGAACCTGCAAGGGCCGGCACCTTATGGCGCGCCCGCTGCGGCTTGCGCGGATTGGCAATCAGCTGATTGATCGTCGGCATTCAGTTCGTCCCTTTGACCAAACGTCACAAACAACAGGTCACAAACAACGCAATAACAACAATCCCCCGGGGCCCTGCAGCCACCGAGGGTTTGCGACGCGTGCCCTCCTGCAAGAGCACACAAAAATGGTTCGAGAAATCGGAGGCAGCAGCGTCTAGGCAGGACACCTACCACCAGCTCCCCGAAGGCGGCGGATAATAGGGATGGCCCTACCCCCCGTCAAGCGAAACCGTGACTCTTTTTCGAAGTACAACTTATGCCTGCGGCACAAGCATAAGTGTCGCAATTGAGCGAGTCGTTCGGTGACTCCCGCTCGCCCTATCCGACCCAAAATCTGGGATCGAAATCGGCACCACCCTACTCCCGGCTGATCGCCGGGAATTTTAGCCCGACATCGACGGTCTTGCTCCGTTGGGGACGGGATAGGACATGTCTGTTACCCTTCCGACGGGGGTGACAGCAACAACAATTGGGCAGGAGTCGAGGATGCGAACCCCATACAAATACATCGCCGCCGCTGTACTGAGCTTTGGGCTCGCCGTGCCGGTCGCGGCTCAAACCCCGGAGATCACCCGCGTTCGCGGTACGATCGATACGGTCACACCCGATATGGTGGCCATCAAAACGCGCGATGGATCGCTGATGAAGGTCAACCTGGGCAAGCAGTTGGTGGTCGGAACCGTCAAGAAGGCCAACCTGGCCGATATTAAACCCGGCACCTTCGTCGGCTCGGCCGCCGTCAAAGGCGCCGACGGCAAGTTGCACGCCCTCGAAGTCCATATCTTTGCCGAGTCGCAGCGGGGAACGGGCGAAGGTCAACGGGGCTGGGATGCCGGCCCCGACAGCAGCATGACCAACGCGACCGTGGGTGAGGTCACCGCGACGCCCAATAACGGGCACAGCTTGCGGCTGAGCTACAAGGATGGGAAAGCCACGATCGAGGTCGCGGCCGATACGCCGATCGTCGCCTTCGCGCCTGGCGATCCGAGCCTATTGGTCAAAGGCCACGCGATCATCGCCTTCGCCATGACGCAAGCCGACGGCACGCTCGCCGCCAACCGCGTCATCGTCGAAAGCCGCGACGGGGTTAAACCGCCGATGTAAGAGCGCTTAACGGCGCTTGGCGGGTTTCTTCTTCGCCTTCGCTGCAGGCTTTGCTTTCGCCTTGGGCTTCACAGCTTTGCTCGCCGCCTTCTTCTTGGCGGCGGGCTTAGCTTTGGCCTTCGGCTTAGCTTTAGCCTTCGGCATGGCTTTGGCCGCCGCCTTTTTCGGCTTCGCTGCGGGCTTGGCCGCTGGCTTAGCTTTAGGCGCTGGCGCCGCGGCCTTGACTGCGGGTTTAGCCGCCGGGGCTACCGGGTTGGCAGCTGGCGGTTTGGCGGCGGGTTTCGCAGCGGGAGCCGCGGCTTTCGGGCCCGGCGTCGTGGCGACCCGCGCGCGCGGCGCGGACTCCGGCGGTGACGATCCCTCGATCAGCCCCATGAGATGGCCGGCCGGATCGAAAAACTGTGCCATGGTCGGGCCATTCGGCACCGTGGTCTTGGGCAGCGCGATGCGCCCACCCTCGGTAATGACCCGCGACAGCGCTGAATCGATGCTAGGGACCTGGACGTAAATGGTGAAATGGCCACGTCCGCCCGGCATCGGCGAGCCGATGCCGCCATTGATGCCCCGCCCAGGCGCCTTTGCGTCGACCATCCCATAGCCGAAGGCGTTATCCACAGCGATCTTCCACCCAAAAACACTGCCATAGAATCGCTGCAGGTTGGGCGCTTCCGCCGAGATGATCTCAAAATGAACCACCGGATCGGCCATATGGCCCCCCTCCCACTAGGTCCTTGATGTGTCACCGGTCTCTCGGCCGGCGTTGTGGGAAGAATATGTGATGCACACGGTTCTATACAAGCGACACGCGGCAAATAGAGAGTCAGCGGGTAGGCCGGTCCAAAATCAATATCTTGAGGGCAATATTGACGACACCCACTATTAGGGCCGAAGCGATCACATCCGACAGAAAATGACCGCCCTGTGCGATCCGCATTGCGCCCACCAGCGCGGCCATGATCAGCGCCAGGACCATCGCCGGCGCCCGCCATTTCATCGGCACCACCATGGCGATGGCGATCAGCCAGAAGGCCAAGGCGCCATGGCCCGAGGGAAAAGAACAGTTGCGGTTACATTGGTCGGCAATCATGACGGCCGGCGAGAAATGAGCCGAGCCGCCAAATTCGGTGATCTGGTGAGGACGCGCCCGGCCCCAATTGTCCTTCAACAGCGTGTTGACCACGAGTCCGGGACCGATGATCAGCGAGAGCGTCAGGAACGCCGCGATCCGCGGCGTCACACCCAGCCAGACGCGATGCCGGAAATGGGCCGCGATGCCGAGCCCGAGGGCAACCACGGCCGCGCCGATCGCCAGATCGGGCAGCGCTTTCATCACGAAAAGGAAGAGCGGCAGACGGGCAAGCGGAAAGCCTTCGCCGGCCTGATGGAACCAGCCGGAGACCGCGAGATCGACATCCGGAACGGCGACGAGAATCGCCAGCGCGACGATCCCGACGGTTATCGCGGCGATCGCCCAGCGCGGGACAGTACTCAACCGTCCTCCAGATGGAACAGCGCGCCGATACTGGCCAGGCCCGTGACCATCGGCGGCGTCCAGGCGGCAAGGCTCACCGGCAAGGTCGCCGACAGGCCGAGCGCGTAAACGACCTTCGTGAAGAAGTAGAGGATGAAGCCGGTCGCGGCGGCGGCGGCGATGCGGAACACCGTGCCGCCGGAGCGCATATTGGGTGTCAGCGAAAATGCAGCCGCCACCAGAACCATGCCGCAGAGCAGAAGTGGCGAAGCCAGCAACGACTGGAAGTAAAGCCGCTGGCGGCTGGCCGAGAAACCGGCGCTTTCGAAGAAGCGGATAAAGCCGGGCAGATCCCAGAATGAAATGGTTTCGGGTGAGGCGAAGTTGTCCTGAATGCGCGCCAAGGTGAGCTCGGTCGGCAGCGAATACTTATCCTGATGCAGCACGGGCTGACCTGGCTTGGTGATCCGCGCTTCGGACAATTGGAGCGAGCCCTCGCGCAAGTCGCCAAGGGTTCCGTCGACGCGATAGAGGAAATGGCCCGCTGCGTCGGTGAAGAACACGCTGACATCGCGCATCTTCAGCACCAGCTTTTCTTGGCGCACCGCACCCGCATGCAGCACCATCTGTTCGGCGCCATGGCTTTCGCGCAGCCACAATCCGTTCTCGCCCACCATCAGCGGATTGTCGGTGCCGTGCAGAGCGAGTTGATCCTGCAGGCGCTCGAAACGCTGATAGAGCGTCGCCGAGAGCGGATTGAACGAAGTCACATTGAGAGCGCCGATCATCAGCGAGACGGCCAAGAGCGGCGCAAGAAATTGCCAGACCGAAACGCCCGAAGATCGCGCCACCACCAGTTCGCGGCTGCGCGTCATGCTCCAGAGGCTGACCATCGCGCCGATCATCACCGCGAAGGGCAGGACCAGTTCGACCATCTGCGGCAATTTGAGCAAAGCCAGTTCGAAGATGACGTCGAAACCCATGCCGCTATGCGACGCCGAGCGGCGCAGCAGCTCGATGATGTCGAAGAGCAGAACCAGCCCCATCATCGAGCCGAGTGCGGCGAGGAAGGCCCTGAGAAAGTGGCGGCCGATATAGAGGCTGAGCAGCGGCGAGAGATACATCGGTTCGATTATAGCCGTTCGGCCGCGCCTGGCGATATGATCTGACGGAGTTGGAAAGAAACGAGAAGGACGAGTCGATATGGTCAGGCTGGATCGCATCTACACGCGCGGCGGCGACAAGGGCGCGACGTCGCTGGGCGACGGATCGCGCGTCGCCAAACATGCGCCGCGCATCGAGCTGATGGGCCTTGTCGACGAGGCCAATGCCACGATCGGCTTGGCCAGGCTGCATACGAAAGGCGACGACGACGCGATGTTGGCGCGGATCCAGAACGATCTCTTCGATCTGGGCGCGGACCTGGCGGTGCCCACGACCGACGGCAAAGCGCGCCTGCGGGTCAGTCAGACGCAGATCGATCGCCTGGAATCCGAAATCGACGCGTTGAACGAAGCATTGGCGCCTTTGACCAGCTTCATCCTACCCGGCGGATCGCCGGCCAGCGCCCAACTTCATTTCGCACGCACCGTTGTGCGTGGCGCGGAGCGTCAGCTTGCCCGCTTCCTGGAAAGCGAATCCCTCAATCCGATGACGCTGGCCTATCTCAACCGGCTTTCGGATCACATGTTCGTGATGGCGCGGCATCTCAATAACGATGGGGCGGCGGATGTTCTGTGGACGCCTGGACAAAATCGCTGACGGGAAGTTGGGGCGCGGCAAATAGCTCTAAACTAAAAAATAATTACCGGTTGATTGTGATTTTGCTGTGATTGCAATTCAGTGTTGTTTGCGAATCGTCAGAAGGTGAATACCTTCGGGTTTCTCATTTTTTTCTGGAACAAGAGAAACCACAACATGGCCGAGCTCTGTAACAGACCGCGGGACGTTACGCAGCGGTTCTTGGCCCAGTAGACGCACTTCAAGAGTCTCGCCTGGTTTCATTTTTTCTATAATCAACTTCGTCTTCACGAAAGTCAGGGGACAAACTTCGCCGGTGATGTCCAGATAGTGATTTCTATCACTGCTCATGATGCGTTCCGTAATTATTTGGGTACAAAGACACGAACTTTAACCATCCAGATATGAACTTTAGCCTGTTATTGCCAGGCCTTTTTCAAGTAACTATATAGAACCGCTTATCATGTAATTCGAAGGCAGATTATCAATGGCTGAGCAATCAAACTCTAATGAACTTCTCGCGCTGACCGCGAATATCGTTGCGGCACATGTGAGCAGCAATACCGTTCCGGTCGCCGAACTTCCGCAACTTATCGGCGAAGTCTACCGCACCCTCGCAACGCTCGGCACGCATGGCGCTCTGCCCGAACGGCCCGAACCGGCCGTGGCCATCAAGAAGTCGATCACGCCCGACTACATCGTTTGCCTCGAAGACGGCAAGAAGCTGAAGATGCTCAAGCGGCATCTCAAGACCGCTTACGATCTGACGCCCGAACAGTATCGCGAACGCTGGGGTCTGGCGGCCGACTACCCGATGGTCGCCCCCAACTACGCCAAGCATCGCAGCAGCCTGGCCAAGAAGATCGGCCTGGGCACGCGTCCCCGCCGCCGCCGCCGCGGCGCCGCCGCCTAACACATCTTCATTCTAAGGGTCGGAAAACACGCGACTTTCGCGTGTTTCCGTGCCCCCGTTCGTTGTTGTTCCTTTGTCGTTGCACCCTTGCCGGATTATCGGCTAAATACCGCTCATGATTTCCCGAATCGAACAGCGGTGCATCGACAAGGGAATGAAGATGACCGAACAACGTCGGGTCATCGCCAAAGTTCTCTCGGACTCCGTCGATCACCCAGATGTCGAGGCATTGCATCGGCGTGCCGTTGCCATCGATCCGAATATCAGCATTGCCACGGTCTATCGGACCGTGCGCTTGTTCGAGGAAGCCAATATCCTCGAGCGGCATGACTTCGGCCAGGGCCGTGCGCGCTATGAGCAGGCCACCGACAGCCATCACGATCATTTGATCGATGTGCAGAGCGGCCATGTCATCGAGTTTCAGAGCGACGAAATCGAGGCCCTGCAGCAGAAGATCGCGCAGAAATACGGATTCAAGCTCGTCGGCCACAAGCTCGAGCTGTATGCCGTTCCGGCCAATTCCGATTTCGATCCCAACAAGGCAAAATGAGATGAAGCGCGATTCGACGCTGCCTCGTCTGGGCGTGCGCCGATGAACGAAGCCGTTCCCCCGGCTTCGAGTCTCGAGGTGCGGCTGGCACGGTCGGACGACGAGATCGAAGCGGCACAGCGTCTGCGCTATCGCGTGTTCTACGAAGAGATGGGGGCGCAGCCGACGCCGGACATGGCGCGCGCGCACCGCGACTTCGACGATTTCGACGAAGCCTGCGACCACCTATTGGTGCTCGACCGCGCGCTGGGCGAAGGTGCCGCCGGCGTGGTCGGAACCTATCGCCTGCACCGTCGCGAAGATCCGCGCTTCAAGCGTTTCTATACCGCCAGCGAATACGACGTGACCAAGATCGCCGCCTTCGAGGGCCGCGTGCTCGAACTGGGCCGCTCATGCGTCGACGGCAAGTATCGCACCAAGGCGGTGATGCAGCTTCTATGGCAGGGCATCGCCGGCTACATACTGCCGCGCCAGATCGATCTGATGTTCGGTTGCGCCAGCCTGCCCGGTGTCGACCCGCAGGCCTTGGCGGTGCCGCTCTCTTACCTCTACCACAACCATCTCGCGCCCGAAGCGCTGTGCCCACGCGCGCTGGCCGAGCGCTATTCGCCGATGGACATTCTGGCGAAAGACCAGTTCGACATGCGGCGCGCCCTGGCGGGCTTGCCGCCGCTGGTCAAAGGCTATCTGCGCCTGGGCGGTTTCGTCGGCGACGGCGCGGTGATCGATCGGCAGTTCAATACGACCGATGTCTGCATCATCGTTAAAACCGATCTCGTCACCGGCAAGTACTTCAAGCACTACGACCGCACCCACGCGAAAGACATCTGAGGCGCGGCCGATGGACGAAATCCACAGTCCGCTGACGGCGTGGAGGCGTGTGCTGGGGTGCTTGGCCCTGACGCTGAGCATGGCGCCGCTGCAGGCCGTGCTGCTGTCGCTGGGCGCGATCGGGCTTTCGCGCCGCTGGGCGCGCCTGTATTGGCGTGGCATGGCGTTCATGCTGGGGATGCGCCTGATTGTGCGCGGCACATTGAGCGAGCGGCGGCCGACCCTCTACATCTGTAACCACATCTCCTATCTCGATATCGTGGCGCTGGGCGCTGTGCTCGACGCGGCCTTCGTGGCCAAAGCGGAAATTCGCGGCTGGCCGGGCATCGGCATCGTTGCGCGGCTGGGCCGTACCGTCTTCGTCGATCGCAGGCGCGGCAACAGTAAGGAACATCGCGACTCGATGCTCGAACGCCTGACCAAGGCACGCGAGTCGGTGATCTTGTTTCCGGAAGGCACCAGCAACGACGGCAATCTGGTCGGCGCCTTTAAGAGCGCATTGCTGTCCGCCGCCGCCGTGAAGGATACGGAAGGCCATGCGCTGGCGGTGCAGCCGGTGACGATCGCCTATACGCGGCTTGACGGCATGCCGATCGGCCGGAGCCTGCGCGCCCTCTATGCCTGGTTCGGCGACATGGCGCTGGCCCCGCATATGTGGACGATGATCGGGCTCGGTATCACCACGATCGAGATCGAATTGCACCCTGTGACCAGCCTCGAACAGTTCGGTTCGCGCAAAGCCTTGTCCGATCATTGCTATCGCACGATCGCCAATGGCCTGGCCGCAGCCAATGCCGGACGCCTTCCCGAGGTCGGCGAGGCCGTTCCGGACCTCGCCTAATCCCGGAATAAGCGCGCTGATTCAAAGGATTGCCTAATATTTCGGCGCTATGATACTTGCGCCGCCCCATGGACTTTAAGCCCGATTCCGCGATAGATTCGATCAAGGACATGCCTTTGCCCAAGAAGCTTTTCATTCGCACCTACGGTTGCCAGATGAACGCCTACGACTCCGCGCGGATGGCGGAAGTCCTGGCGCCGATGGGTTATGCCCAGTCGGATGTGCCCGAGGGCGCCGATCTGGTCATCATCAATACCTGCCATATCCGCGAGCACGCCTCCGAAAAGGTGTTCTCGGAACTCGGCCGGTTGCGCGAGCTGAAGGCCGAACGGGCGAGCGGCGGCGAGAACATGCTGATCGCCGTGGCCGGCTGCGTCGCCCAAGCCGAGGGCAAACAGATTCTGGCGCGTGCGCCTTATGTGGACATCGTGTTGGGCCCACAGACCTATCACCGCTTGCCGGCAATGGTGGCCGCCGCAGGAACGCGCGCCGTGGTCGACTGCGAATTCCCGCCCGAGCCGAAATTCGATCACCTGCCCGCGCCCGGCGCCGATGGGCCGAGCGCGTTCCTCTCAGTGCAGGAAGGCTGCGACAAGTTCTGCACCTTCTGCGTGGTGCCTTACACACGCGGCGCCGAATATTCACGCCCGGCGGCAGCCATCCTGAAAGACGCGCGCGGCCTGGCCGATCAGGGCGTGGTCGAGATCACACTGCTCGGCCAGAACGTCAATGCCTGGCATGGCGACGGCATCGATAAGCAGGTCTGGGGCTTGGGCCGCCTGATCCGCGCGCTGGCCGAGATTCCCGGTCTCGCCCGCATCCGCTATACGACATCGCACCCGCTCGACATGGATGACGCGCTGATTGCCGCCCATGGCGAAGTGGACAAGCTGATGCCCTTCCTGCATCTGCCGGTGCAAAGCGGATCGGATCGCATCCTGGCCGCGATGAACCGCAAGCATCGCGCCGAAGATTATCTGCGCATCGTCGAAAAGCTGCGCGCGGCGCGGTCCGATCTCGCCCTGTCGTCGGACTTCATCGTCGGCTTCCCCGGCGAGACCGAAGACGATTTTGCGCAGACGCTCGACCTGATCCGCACGGTTGGTTTCGCGAGTGCCTACGCGTTCAAATACAGCCCGCGGCCCGGCACGCCGGCGGCCGATCTCGACAATCAGATTTCGGCCGAGGAATCGGAAGCGCGGCATATCCGTCTGTTGGCCCTGCTCAGCAAGCAGAGCGTTGCCTTCAACCAGACCTGCATCGGCCGCACCATGGATGTGCTGCTCGACCGCCCCGGCCGCCGTGCCGGTCAGTTGGGCGGCCGCAGCCCCTATATGCAGGCGGTTCATGTGCATGCGCCGGCGGCGCTGCTCAATACGGTGCAGCCCTTGCGCATCGTGGCTGCCTATCCCAATTCTTTGACAGCCGAAATTGTGGAGGAGCGAGCCTGCGCGTGAGCGATCGAACGTCAGGTGAGGTGCGAACCGTCCGCGAATTCGCCGACAATTCGCTTCTCCATATGCTGTTCGGGCCCCATAACGCCCATCTCGATCATATCGAGCGCAGCTTGGGCGTGGCCTTGGCCTCACGCGGCAATCGCGTGACCATCACCGGTACGGCCGAAAGCGTCGAACGCGCCAGCGATGTGCTCGACGGCCTCTATCAGCGCCTCGAAAACGGCCAGGACATCGGCGAGCAGGATGTCGATACCGCCGTGCGCATGGGCAATGGTGCGGCGCCCGATGCCAATATCACCCTGATCACCCGGCGCAAGCATATCGGCCCGCGCACGCCGATGCAGGCCGAATACATCCGCGCGATGGACAAGCACGATCTCGTGTTCGGCTTGGGGCCTGCCGGCACCGGCAAGACCTATCTCGCCGTCGCCAAGGCGGTGAGCATGATGATCAGCGGCGAGGTTGATCGCATCGTCCTGTCGCGCCCCGCCGTGGAAGCGGGTGAACGCCTCGGCTTCCTGCCCGGCGATCTCAAGGAAAAGGTCGATCCCTATCTGCGGCCGCTCTACGACGCGCTGCACGATATGCTGCCGGGCGATCAGGTGGCGAAGAAGCTGGAGGCCGGCGAAATCGAAGTGGCCCCGCTCGCCTTCATGCGCGGCCGGACGCTGGCCAATTCCTTCGTCATCCTCGACGAAGCGCAGAACACGACTCCTGTGCAGATGAAGATGCTGCTCACGCGGTTGGGCGAGCATTCGCGCATGGTGGTGACCGGCGATCCGTCGCAGGTCGACCTACCTGCCGGCCAACGCTCGGGCCTGGTCGATGCGCTCGACATTCTCAACGGCATGGGCGAGATCGGCGTGATCCGCTTCACCGACCGCGACGTGGTGCGCCACGGGCTGGTGACGAAGATCGTCAGAGCCTATGACGCGCACGGCAAAACGAAGGCCGAACGATGAAGGCCGCCATCGCCGTGACGATTTCGAGCAAGGCCTGGGCCAAGCTGCGCGGCGCGAAATCCGTATGCGAACGCGCGGCCACCGCGGCGCTCGATGCGCCCGCGCCGAAAGGCGGTGCGAAAGTGAAAGGGCCGGTGGAGATTTCCATCGTGCTTGCCAGCAATAAGATCGTGCGCGATTTGAACCTGCAGTTTCGCGGCATCGACAAGCCGACCAATGTCCTCTCCTTCCCCGCGCTCGGCGACGAACCGCGGCCCACAGGCGCGCCAGCTACGCTGGGCGATGTGGTGATCGCCTTCGAGACGACCAAGGCCGAGGCGAAGCGTGACGGCAAATCGCTGAAGGATCACCTGACCCATCTCGTCATTCACGGCGTTCTGCATCTGCGCGGCTACGATCATGATCGGCCGAAGGACGCGACCAAGATGGAAGCGCTCGAGACCAAGCTTCTCGCCACGCTCGGCGTGGACGATCCCTATGGCGACAGCGAATGGGAGCTAGCATCGTGAACGGCGACCATCGCAGCGGATCGAACGGCACCACCTCGCCCGGCCGATTGCGGCGCGTGCGCAATTGGCTGCGCGCCCTGCGTCCCTCGGAAGCCGAGGAGCAGGTGCGCGAGACGCTGGAAGAGCTGATCGAAGAACGCGTCGAATCCACCGAAGCGCCGATCGATGCCCATGAGCGGCGCCTGCTGGCCAACATCCTGCGGCTGCGCGAAGTGGCCGCCCAGGACGTGATGGTGCCGCGCGCCGATATCGTGGCCGTCGATCTTTCGACCTCGAAGGAAGAACTGGTGGCGTTGATCAACGATCAGCGCCATTCGCGCTATCCGGTGTTCCGCGGCACGCTCGACGACGCGGTCGGCTTCGTCCATATCAAGGACGCGCTGACCTTGATGAGCACCAATGCGCCGTTCCAACTGTCGCGCATCATCCGCCGCATCCTCTATGTCGCGCCCTCGATCCGCGTACTCGACCTGCTGCTCGAGATGCGGCTCAAGCGCACGCATATGGCCCTCGTCGTCGACGAATACGGCGGCATCGACGGGCTGATCACCATCGAAGATCTGGTCGAGCAGATCACCGGCGAGATCGAGGACGAGCACGACACCGACGCCGATCCCGATTTCGTTGCGCGCAACGATGGCGTGCTGGAAGCCGATGCCCGCGTGCCGTTGACGGAATTCGAGCAGCGGGTCGGCACGATCTTCAGCGAGGAAGAGCGCGAGGCCAACGACACGCTCGGCGGCCTGGTCTCGTTCCTGGCCGGCCGCATGCCGACGCGCGGCGAGCTGATCAAACACGCTTCCGGCATCGAGTTCGAAATCGTCGATGCCGATCCACGCCGGATTAAACGACTCCGCGTCCGCAACCTGCCCAAGCACACGGACCGGGCCGCGTGAGTTTCGCGGGATCGGTTGCGGTCTGGCGCGACCGCGCCACGCGCCTCGGCGCGCTCTCGGGATGGCGCCGCGCCGGCGTTCTCATCGCGCTCGGCATCCTCGCCACCCTCACCCTGCCGCCGCTCAATTTTGTGCCGCTGCTCTGGATCGCCTTCTCCGGCCTCGCGCTGATGCTCGACGGCGCCAACACGCGGTGGCGCGCCTTCGGCACCGGCTTTTGGTTCGGCTGGGCCCATCACGCCGCCGGCGTCTATTGGATCGCCTATGCGCTGCTGGTCGATCCCGAAAAATTCGGCTGGATGATTCCCTTCGCCGTGCTCGGCCTCGGCGCGTTTATGGCGATCTTCGTCGGTCTCGGCACATTGATCGCACGCGAGATCGCGCCCCCAGGCATTGCGCGCATCCTGGCGCTCGCCGCCGCCTGGGCCTTCAGCGAATGGCTGCGCGATTGGGTCTTCACCGGTTTCCCATGGAACCTGATCGCGACCGCCTGGGTTGATGTGCTCCCTGTGGTCCAGTTTGCCTCGATCGCCGGCGCCTTCGGCCTCAGTCTGTTGTCGGTTGCGATCACCGCGATGCCGGCCGCCCTTGCCCGGCCCAATCGCATCGGCCCCGGCGCGGTCGGCGCCAGTCTGACCGTGCTGGCACTCGTCGCAGCCTGGGGATGGTCGCGCGTTCCCGACGCGCCCATGCCCAACCAACCCAATATCCGCCTGCGGCTGGTGCAGCCCTCGGTGCCCGAGCGCGACAAATGGGCGCCGGCCAATCGTCCGCGCGAGCTGCTCGACCTGATCACGCTCTCAAAATCGGCTGGTTCCGACAAGGTCACCGACGTGATCTGGCCCGAGACGGCGGTGCCCTATTTCATCGACCAGGATCAGGGCGCACGCGGCGTTGCGGCCCAGGCCGTGCCACCCGGCGGGCTGCTGCTGGCTGGTGCTGAGCGAGCGACCCTGCCCGACGTGACTCCCTTCCAGGTCTGGAACAGCCTTGAGGCCGTGACCGCCGAGGCGCAGATCATCGCCACATACGACAAAGCGCATCTCGTGCCGTTCGGCGAATACATGCCGCTGCGCCACATCCTGCCGCTCGATAGTATCGCGGCCGGATCGGTCGATATCAGCGCCGGCCCGGGCCTACGCACCCTGCATCTCCCCGGCCTGCCGCCGGTGAGTCCGCTGATCTGCTACGAGGACATTTTCCCCGGCGCCGCGCTCGACCGCAGCGACCGGCCGCAATGGCTGCTCACGATCACCAATGATGGCTGGTTCGGCATGAGTGCTGGCCCCTATCAGCATTTTGCCGCCGGGCGGTTGCGCGCGATCGAGGAAGGGTTGCCGATGGTCCATAACGGCAACACCGGCATCACCGCTTTCGTCGATCCCTATGGCCGCGTGCTCTCACGCCTGCCGCTGGGCGCGGTCGGTGTGCTCGATGGCGATCTGCCGCAGGCTTTGCCGCCGACCTTCTTTGCGGCTCATGGCAACATCATCGCGCTGGTGCTGATGGCCGCAACCGGACTGATCGGCTGGGGCGTGGGCCGGCGGCTGCGCGGCGCCTAAATCTTCCCGCGATACCGCAGCGCCTCGACCAGCAGCGCGAAGGCCGGCGTGGGTTGGCGGCGGCTTGGGTAGTAAAGGTGATAGCCCGAATAGGGTGCGCACCAATCTTCCAGAACGCGCACAAGCTTGCCTTTCGCGACATGGGGCTGCACCTGATCTTCGGGAAAATAGCCCAGCCCCAGGCCACCCAGCACCGCGTTCAAGCGCAGCGACAAGTTGTTGAAGGTCAACTGCCCATCGACATGGACGCGCACCTCGCGTTTGCCCTTCTCGAACTCCCACGCATAGAGGCCGCCGCGCGTCGGCAGGCGTAGATTGATACAACTATGTTCCGCGAGATCTTGCGGCGTATGCGGGTGCGACCGCGTCTTGAAGTAGGACGGCGCGCCGACGATGGCGGTGCGTAAATCGGGGCCGATGCGTGTGGCGATCATGTCCTTCGCGATCAGGTCGCCGGTGCGCACGCCGGCATCGTAGCGTTCCGCAACGATATCGGTCAGGGCGTAGTCGACCATGATCTCGACCTTGATATCGGGATAGCGCGGCAACAGCTTGGCGACGGCGGGCCAGAGAATCGTCTGCGCGGCATGTTCGCTGGCGGTGATGCGGATCGTGCCGGCCGGCTTGTCGCGCAATTCGTTCAGCCCGGCGAGCTCGGCTTCGATATCGTCGAGCCGCGGACCCAGCGTGCGCAACAGCCGCTCGCCGGCTTCCGTCGGTGCGACGCGACGCGTGGTGCGCGCGAGCAGGCGAAGCCCAAGCCGTTCCTCGAGCCCGCGGATCGTATGGCTGAGCGCCGATTGCGACACGCCAAGCTGTGCCGCGGCCCGCGTGAAACTGCCCTCGCGCGCAACGGCAAGGAAGGCGAGAAGATCGTTCAGGGTTTCCCGGCGCATTTATGAGCTCAATTCATAATTACATGCGGATTGTACCATCTAATCGCATGAGCGCGCATCCGCTAGGTTGATGGTCCTGAAGGAGACGGTCATGGCTTCTGAACCCACCGCCGCCCGCAAGGCGTTCGGCGATATCGCGCCGGCCCTTGCCGAGCACACGGATAAAATCTTATTCGGCGACATTTGGCAGCGGCCGGGGTTATCGCCCCGGGATCGCAGCCTGGTCACAGTGGCAAGTTTGGTTGCGCTTTACCGCAGCAATGAACTGCCATTTCACTTGAAGAAGGCGTTGGAGAACGGCGTCAGCCGCGATGAATTGATCGAGGTGATTACCCATCTGGCCTTTTATTCGGGCTGGCCGACCGCCATGTCGGCACTAACGATTGCGCGACGGATTTTCGAGGAAAAGAGCGAGGAGATGAGCAATGCAAAAGCGTAAAATCGGCAATGGCGGCCTCGAAGTCTCGGCCATCGGGCTGGGCTGCATGGGGCTGAGCACCGCCTACGGCACGCCGCTCGACAAGCAGGCCGGTATTGCCGTGATTCGCGGCGCGGTCGAGCGTGGCGTCACCTTCTTCGATACGGCCGAAGTCTACGGACCGTTCGTCAATGAGGAGTTGGTCGGCGAAGCGCTGGCGCCCGTGCGCAACCAAGTCGTGATCGCCACCAAATTCGGCTTCAAGATCGATCCCGAGACCAAAAAGAATAGCGGGGTCGACAGCCGCCCTGCCCATATCAAAGAAGTCGCCGAAGCGTCGCTGAAGCGGCTCAAGACCGATGTGATCGATCTCTTCTATCAGCACCGCGTCGATCCGAATGTGCCGATCGAGGATGTGGCCGGCGCGGTGAAGGATTTGATCCGCGAAGGCAAGGTGAAGCATTTCGGCCTGTCCGAGGCCGGCGCACAGACGATCCGCCGCGCCCATGCGGTGCAGCCGATAACGGTGCTGCAGAGCGAATATTCGCTGTGGTGGCGCGAGCCGGAGGAGCAGGTTCTGCCGACACTCGAAGAACTGGGTATCGGTTTCGTGCCTTTCAGCCCGCTGGGCCGCGGATTCCTGACCGGCGCAATCTCTGCCGACACGACCTTCGGCAGCACCGACTTCCGCGCCACCAACCCGCGCTTTTCGGCCGCCGCTCTCAAGGCCAACCAGAGCCTGGTCGATCTGCTGGGCCGGCTCGCATCGGCGAAAAAGGTGACATCGGCTCAGATCGCGCTGGCCTGGCTGTTGTCGCAAAAACCGTGGATCGTGCCGATTCCCGGCACCACGAAGCTGCATCGTCTCGAAGAGAATATCGGCGCGGCAGATGTGAAACTGTCGGCGCAGGATCTCAAGGAGATCACCGATGCCGTCGCCGCGGTGCCGATCGAAGGGCACCGCTATAACGAACAGCAGCAGAAGATGATCAACCGCTAGGCCGGGCGACGACAAAAGGATCGAGAAGATGAGCGCGAATATCGAAGGCAAGGTCATCGTCATCACCGGCGCGAGCAGCGGGTTGGGCGAGGCGGCGGCGCGGCTTCTTTCTGCGAAGGGCGCAACGGTCGTTCTCGGCGCGCGGCGCGCCGACCGTCTCAAAAGCCTGGTCGACGGCTTGACCGCGAAAGGTGGCAAGGCTTTGGCGGTCACGACCGACGTTGCCGACGCGGCGCAGGTCAAGAAATTGATCGATATCGCGGTGCAGACCTATGGCCGCATCGATGTGATGATCAACAATGCCGGGCTGATGCCGCAGTCGCTCCTGGAAAAGGCGCGTATCGACGAATGGGACCGGATGATCGACGTCAATATCAAGGGCGTGCTCTACGGCATCGCCGCCGCGCTGCCGCATATGATCCCGCGCAAGTCCGGCCATATCATCAATGTCTCGTCGGTCGCCGGCCATAAAGTGCGCCAAGGCTCGTCGGTCTATGCCGCGACCAAGCATGCGGTGCGCGCGCTCTCGGAAGGGCTGCGGATGGAGATGAAGCCCTATGACATTCGCACCACGATCATCTCGCCCGGCGCGGTGGAATCGGAATTGCCCGATAGCGTGAAAGACGCCGAGACGGCGCAGCGCATCAAGCAGTTCTATGCCGATGTCGCGATCCCGGCGGATTCATTTGCGCGCGCGGTGGCCTTCGCCATCGAACAGCCGGCGGATATCGACATCAACGAAATCCTGTTCCGGCCCACGCGCCAGGAGCTATAAGCGCGGCGCCTGGGCCGTCCACTCCGCCTGAACATCGGGATCGGTCTCACCGCTGCGATAGCGTATCGCCAGCGGCGCGATCTCGGTGTCGGGCAGAAGCCGCCGCGCCGCCCAGACGGCCATCGCGCGCACCAGCGGCGACGCATCGTTCAAGAGGGCGATAGCGACGCCCACCAACTCAGTGCGGCCGCTGTTGCCGATGGCGATCAGCACATTGCGCAGGAAGCGGTCCCGGCCGAGGCGTTTGATCGGCGAGCCGGAGAACATCGCGCGAAAGGCCGCGTCGTCGAGACGCGCAAGATCGGCCAACAGCGGCCCATCGAGATCGGCACGCGCGACATAGCTCGTCTCGGCTGTCGGCGACGCGAACTTGTTCCACGGGCACGCAGCCAGACAATCGTCGCAGCCATAGATGCGGTTGCCGAAATGAGCGCGCAACTCGCGTGGGATGTGCCCCTTGTTCTCGATGGTCTGATAGGAGATGCAGCGCCGCGGCTCGATACGGCCATCGACCAGCGCACCGGTGGGACAGGCGGGCTCGCAGTCATGGCACGAGCCGCAGTGATCGGTCTCGGCTGCGTCGGGCGGCAGATCGAGCGTGGTGAACACCTCGCCGAGAAACAACCACGAGCCGAATTGCCGCGAGACGAGATTGGTGTGCCGCCCCTGCCAACCCAATCCAGCACGCTGGGCCAGCGGCTTCTCCATCACCGGCGCTGTATCGACGAAGACTTTCACCTCGGCGCCTTCGTGCTCGGCCAGCCAGCGCGCCAGGGCCTTCAGCTTTTTCTTCATCACATCGTGATAATCGCGGCTGCGCGCATAGACGCTGATCGTGCCGCGCGTGGGATCGTCGAGCGAGGCGCGCGGATCGGTGGCGGGTCCGTAATTGTCGCCCAGCACGATCACGCTTTTCGCCTCGGGCCACAGACCTTGGGGCGAGGTGCGGCGTTCGGGCGTACGCGCCAACCAGTCCATGTCGCCATGGCGGCCATCGGCGATATAGGCGTTGAAGTCGCGATCGAGCTTGGGATCGGTCTCGGCCGAGGCGAATTGCACGGCCGAGAAACCGAGCGCCAAGGCCTGGGCGCGGATGCGCTCCTTCAGAGCAGCACCCGCCTCACTCATGGCTCAGCCGCGGCCGCGATACGGCGCGACGCCCTGATCGGGCAGCCACAGGCCATCGGGCGGATTGCCCGTCTGCCAGAACACGTCGATCGGGATGCCGCCGCGCGGAAACCAATAGCCGCCGATACGCAACCAGGAGGGCGCGATCGCATCGATCAGCCGCTTGCCGATCGAGACCGTGCAATCTTCGTGGAACGCGCCGTGATTGCGGAAACTGTTGAGGAACAGTTTGAGAGATTTAGATTCCACCAGCAGCGCATCGGGCACGTAGTCGATCACCAGATGCGCGAAATCGGGCTGACCGGTGATCGGACACAGCGAGGTGAATTCGGGTGCGGTGAAGCGCACCAGATACAGCGTGCCCTGCTGCGGATTGGGCACGGCTTCGAGTACCGCGTCATCCGGATTGGCGGGGGTCTCGACGGGACGGCCGAGCTGGGTGAGATGAGATAGGGTCGGATCGCTCATACTATGTTCCTTCGGTGATCGGCCTATTTTAGCGCGATCTGCCTCAGCGTTGCATCTCCGCGACGAGGGCGCGCATCAGTTCCGCGGCCGGCATGGCGCGCGCCCGGGCCACGCCTTTTCCGGCCCAGAGCGAGAGATATTGCGACAGGCCTTTCTTACCAGCCGCGTTGCGCATCGGCCGCGTCAGGGCGTTTTGGTAGGGATAGGGCAGGATACGCGCGGCACGGCTATCCAGATTGGCGATGAAGGTGTTGTAGAGCCCACGCGCCGGCCGGCCCGAGAAGGCGCGCGTGATCACCGTGGTATCGCTGCGCGCAGCCAGCACGGCCTGTTTGTGCGCTTCATAGGAACCCGATTCGGGTGTGACCAGGAACGCGGTGCCCAGCACACCGGCCGTCGCACCGGCCGCCAGCGCCACATTGATGTCGACGCCGTCCATCAGCCCGCCCGCCGCGAGTACCGGCGGCCCGCGGTGCAGCTCGGTCACCAGATGCATGGTCGGCACCATCGACACGTCAAACGCGCCCGCGAAGGTGCCGCGATGGCCGCCGGCTTCGACACCCTGCGCGATGACCGCATCGACACCGGCTTCCTTCAGCAGGATGCCTTCGCGAATTGTGGTGGCCGTGCCCATGGTGACGATGCCGGCCTGGCGCAGCCGCGCCAGATCGTCGGCATGGGGCAGGCCGAAGGTGAAGCTGAACGCAGCCGGCTTTTCCTTCAGCACAGCCTCGAATTGCGCCGGATACGGATCGGCGGGCACCGTCGGCGCCTCTAGCGCCGGAAGGCCGAGCTCGTTGTGAATATGCGTCATCACGTCGAGCATCGGCGCGGGATCGCCTTTGTTTTCCGTCTGCCATGCGCCGGCGAACAGGTTCACCGCAAAAGGGCGCGAGGTCAGCGCGCGCGTCTTGCGAATCTCTTCAACGATCTGCTCGGGCGTCATATAGGACACGCCCAGCGAGCCCAGCCCGCCGGCGTTGGAAACCGCAGCCGTCAGTTCAGGCGACGAGCCGCTGCCGGCCATCGGCCCCTGGATGATCGGATGCTCCATGCCGAGCCGTTGGAGCAATGGATTTATGACCATGAAACCCTCCCCCCCCTTGACCAGCGATACCGCAATCAGAGCGGATCGATATCGCCGAGCGCCTCGAGCGCCGCGGTCTCGGCCGCAAAGGCGGTCAACCGGTGATCGGTGATGGCGGCGCGAATGCCGCGCATCAAATCCTGATAATACTGCAGATTATGCCATGTCAGCAGCATCGCGCCCAGGATCTCGCCGGTGCGGATCAGATGGTGCAGATAGGCCCGGCTGTAACGGGTGCAGGCCGGGCAGGTGCACGCCTCGTCGAGCGGGCGCGAATCGTCCTGGTGCCGCGCGTTCTTCATATTGACCGTGCCCCGCCGCGTGAAGGCCTGACCGGTGCGGCCTGAGCGCGTGGGCAGCACGCAATCGAACATGTCGATGCCGCGCAGCACCGAACCGACGATATCGGACGGACGCCCCACCCCCATCAGGTAGCGCGGCTTGTCGTCCGGCAAGGTCGTCACGCAGTGATCGAGGACCGAGAACATCGTCTCCTGCCCCTCGCCCACCGCCAGCCCACCCACGGCGTAACCGTCGAAGCCGATCTCGGTGAGCGCGGCCGAGGACTCGGCGCGGAGGCCTTCATAGACACTGCCCTGCTGGATGCCGAACAGCGCATAGCCTTCGCGCGGCACGAAGGCTTCGCGGCAGCGCTTCGCCCAACGCATCGACAGACGCATCGAGTCGGCGGCCACCTTCTCCTCGGCGGGGAACGGCGTGCATTCGTCGAGCGCCATGGTGACGGTCGCGTCGAGTTGGTTCTGAATTTCCATCGCGCGCTCGGGACTCAACATATGTTTCGAGCCGTCGAGATGGGATTGGAACTCGACACCCTTCTCGGACATCTTCCGCAGCTTGGCCAGGCTCATCACCTGGAATCCGCCCGAGTCGGTCAGGATTGGCCCGGACCAATCCATGAATTTGTGCAAACCGCCCAGCCGCGCCACGCGCTCCGAGGTCGGGCGCAGCATCAGGTGATAGGTGTTGCCCAGGATCATCTGCGCGCCGGTGCCGCGCACCGCGTCGGGCGTCATCGCCTTCACCGTGCCGACCGTGCCCACCGGCATGAAGGTCGGCGTATCGATCGGCCCATGCGCCGTGGTGATTTGGCCGGTGCGCGCCTTGCCGTCGGTGGTGGCGATGGTGAGATGAAAACGGGTCATGCATTCTCCGCACGGAACAACAGCGACGCATCGCCGTAGGAATAAAAGCGATACCCGGACTGGATCGCATGGGCATAAGCCGAACGCATCCGCTCCAGCCCGGCGAAGGCCGAGACCAGCATGAACAGCGTCGAACGCGGCAGATGGAAATTGGTCATCAGCACATCGACCGCTTTGAAGCGATAGCCGGGCGTGATGAAGATCGCGGTGCTGCCGGCGAAGGGTACGATCTCGCCCTGCTCATTGGCGGCACTTTCCAGGAGCCGCAGCGCGGTCGTACCCACCGCAACGATACGCCCGCCCTTGGCGCGCGCGGCATTGATGCGCGCCGCCACCTCGGCGGTGATTGTGCCGCGTTCGCTGTGCATCTTATGATCGGCCGTGTCATCGGCGGTGACGGGCAGGAACGTGCCCGCGCCGACATGCAGCGTCACCGTCTCGCGGGTGATGCCGCGTTCCGCCAGCGTCGCCAGAAGCTCGGGTGTGAAATGCAATCCCGCGGTCGGCGCGGCCACCGCGCCCGGTTCGCGGGCATAGATCGTCTGGTAATCGACGCGATCCTGTGCATCGGCGCCATGATCGCGCGGGATATACGGCGGTAGCGGCACCTCGCCATGCTGTTCGATCGCCGCCATCAGCGTTTCGCCGGAACGGTCGAAGGCCAGTGTGGTCTCGCCCGCTTCGCCGCGCGCGGCGACACTGGCTGAGAACTCGGGCGTGAAATCGATGCGATCACCGGGCTTCAGCTTCTTCGCCGGCCGGGCGAGCGCGTGCCACTGCCCCGGCTCGGCCGCCGGCTCCATCAGCGTGACCTCGATCTTGGCGATCCCACGATGACCGCGCAGCCGCGCCGGGATCACCTTCGTGTCGTTGACCACCAGCACATCGCCCGGACGCAAGAAGTCCGGCAGATCACGCACGATCCGGTCTTCGAGATGATCCGGCTGCACCACCAGCAGCTTCGCCGCGTCGCGCGGGCGCGCGGGGCGCTCGGCGATCAGGTCGCGCGGCAGGTCAAAGGCGAAATCGTCGACTTTCATGGCAGCGGGGGTGTGCCAGCCGGACGACGGCGCGTCAACCCGGAAAGGCCGCGCCGGTGGCGACGCGAAAGCCGCGCTGGGCCAGATCGCGGGGAAAAGCCTCACCCATCATAGAGGCCCATTCCCCTTCGCGTGGCCCAACCCAGCTATCCACCGCCGCCAATTCCTCGTCCGGATGACCGGGATGGACCATCAGCATCGTGTTTTCGCCGGCGCCCTTCAGCATGCGCGGCAGCTCCGCGCCCCATTCGACCTTGCCGAAACCATAGACTCCGGTGAAGCCGCGATTGGTCTTGATGCCGCGCCGCTGCGCATCGCGATGCAGACCGCGGCCCAGCCAGCCGACCATCGCGCCTTCGAAGGAGCGCCGGGCGATCTGATTGCCGATCCCGTCCCAGGCATCGCGCAGCCAGGTGCCATGGGCGGCAAGACGCGTTGTGCAGGCCTCGATCACCAGGGTGCGGATGCCGGGCAGCTGCTGGCAATGCTGATGGCCATCGATGAAATCCGGCTGCCGGCCGAAATGCCTCTCGAACATGTCGAGTTGGCGATCGAACTCGGCGGCGATCTCGTCGATCGGCAAGCGGCCGGTATTGGCCTGGCGGCTGAGCGCGCCGATCGTCGGGAAACGGCCTTCGGGCGCGAGGCGCGGCATCGCGCCCAACGGCTTCTGATCGGTCAGCGTCAGATGCAGACCCACGGAGAAGCGCCCGGCGAGCGGCTTCATTGCCACCGCCGCCTCGGGCCAATGCGGCATCGTCACCATCGAACCGGTGCCCGAGATGCGTCCCGCCTCAGCCAGTTCGAGAATGCCGCGCGATACGCCGGGTGAGATAGCGTAGTCGTCGGCGATGACGATGAGAGGTTTCAGCGTCATGCGAGCTCCGTCCAGGCGCCGGCGCCGACCGGGGCGACGCGGCGTGCGATTTCGGTGATGTGATCCAGTACGGCGCGGATGCGCGGCGCGCCATGCAGATCGCGATGCACCCCCAGCCACAATTCGCGCGGCGGCAACACCGGCGCATCGAGCCTCACCAAGCCCGGCACCTCGGCTGCGACGTAATCGGGCAGACAGCCGAGACCGAGACCTTTCTGACAGGCCTCGATCTGCACTTCCATATTGGCGCGCAGGCTGACGGTGGCGCGCGACGTCACCTTCTCGAACCAGCTGAAGGTCGAGCCCGACATGAAATCGACACCGGCCGTCACTTTGCGGTGGCCGGCGGCGTTGGTATTGAAGTCAGGCATGCCATGCTTTTCGAGATAGGTCGGCGACGCATAGATGCTCATGGAGAACTCGCCCACCTTGCGCACGATCACGTCATTCTGGTCGAAGCGGCCGATGCGCAATGCAATATCGGCTTCGCGCCGCGCGAGGTTGAGCGGATGCGGATCGACATTGACCTCGAGAACGATGTCGGGATAGCGGGCGTGAAATTCGGCCAAGGTCGGCGCAAGCACGCGTGTCGCGATCATCGACACCATCGTCACGCGCACCAATCCCGCCAGGCGCACATCGTCGCCGGTCACCGCCAATTCGACGGCCAGCGCCTCGGCTTCCATCGTCTGCACATTGGCGAGGATATGCTCGCCCGCTTCGGTCAGCACATAGCCGGTCGGCGTCTTCTGCAACAGCCGCACACCCGCGCGTTTGTGCAACGCGTCGAGCCGCCGGCCGACGGTGGTCTGTGTCACGCCGAGGCTGCGCGCCGCCGCCGACAGCGTGCCTTCGCGACTGATCGCCAGAAACGTCTTGAGATCATCCCATTCCACTGGGCCACTCCATCGGGCCACCACAATCACAAAAAGAACGCGATGCGATTCTGCATACCCACCCGGCGACTATAACGGGTTATCGCGCTGACCGAAAAACCTACTTAGCGGTTTGGGTACGGTGTTCCGCGACCGCCTGGATAGGCCATCCGGTTGTGCGGAACGAGCTCACAATGGAGAGCGCCAATGAATAAGCTTCCACTGATGTTTGCCGGCGCCGTGGCTCTTGCGACGGTCGCTGCGACCGCAGCCCAGGCCCAGCAAGGTCAAGGCGGGGGATATTACGATCCCCAGACCCAAGCCTATACACCGCCGGAGGTAGGCGCCCCCGTCGGCGCATCGAATGGAGTTGCGGTGATCGCCGGCCAGACCTGGGAAGTGCAACCGGTCGCGCCGGTCTACACGAATCCTGACGTCGACCGCGGTCCGCAGACTGGGCGCGGCGGCATCGACAACAACACGCCTTAGCCAAGCCGATAATCAATGAGTGCGAAGATGGCCGGCTCACCTCTGTGGGCCGGCCGTTTTCGTGCACCTATTTCGACAGGTCCTCGCCGGCCAGCACCCGCTTCAACAGCGCGCGCGTCTCGTCGATACCGAAAAGCGCGATGAACGATCCCATGCGCGGCCCTTCGTCCTGGCCCAGCAGAAGCTTGTAGAGCGCGCCGAACCACGCCCTGAGTTCGGGAAACACGGCGGCGTGATGCTTGCCCACTTCGTAGACGATCGTCTGCACCGCTTCGGCCTCGGCACCTTTCGGCAGCGCAGCGAGTTCGCGCTCCAGCTCTTCGAGCGCCGGCCGCTCCGCCTCGGTGGGCAGGCGATATTTCTTCAGCGGCTTGACGCGATCCTTGTAGTAGGTGACGGCGTAATCGACCAGCTTGTCGAGCACCGGCGCCGACTCGGGCGTGACGCCGGGACGATAGCGGCTGATGAAGCTCCACAACACCTGCCGGTCTTCCGCATGGCAGACCGAGGCCAGGTTGATCAGCAGATTGAATGTCACATCGCCGGGCAAGCCGGCCGGCGGCGCACCGTTGTGGATGTGCCAGACCGGATTGTCGAGCTGACGCTTGGCGTCCTCGGCCGGATACTTCTGCAGGAAGGTGAAGTATTCGTCGATGGCGCGCGGGATCACGTCGAAGTGCAGACGCTTCGCCGCGCGCGGCTTGTGATACATGAACAGCGCCAGGCTTTCCGGCGAGCCATAGGTCAGCCAATCTTCGACCGAGAGGCCGTTGCCCTTCGACTTCGAAATCTTCTGCGCCTTTTCGTCGAGGAACAGCTCGTAGGTCAGGTTGAGCGGCGGCTGGCCACCGAGGATGCGGCAGATCTTGCTGGCGAGATCGTAGCTCGAGATCAGGTCCTTGCCCGACATCTCGTAATCGACGCCGAGCACGTACCAGCGCATCGCCCAGTCGGCTTTCCACTGCAGCTTGACCTTGCCGCCGGTTACCGGCGTCTCGACCAGGCTGCCGTCTTCGTCCTTGTAGACGATCGTGCCGGCGGCGACGTTGCGTTCGACCACCGGCACCTGCAGCACCTGGCCGTTCTTTTCCGACACCGGCAGGAACGGGCTATAGGTCTGCTGCCGCTCTTCGCCGAGCGTCGGCAGCATCACATCCATGATCGCGTCGTAGTTCGCGAGCACGGCCAGGCAGCCCTTGTCGAACCGGCCCGAGGTGTACCAATCGGTCGAGCTCTGAAACTCGTATTGAAAACCGAACGAGTCGAGGAAGCCGCGCAACATCGCATTGTTGTGTTCGCCGAAACTGGGATGCGTGCCGAACGGATCGGGGATGCTGGTGAGCGGCTTGCCGAGATGGGTGGCCAGCATGTCCTTGTTGGGCACGTTGTCGGGCACCTTGCGCAGGCCGTCGCGATCGTCCGAGAACGCGAACAGCCGCGTCGGAATCTGGGGCGCCAGCTTGGCGAAGGCGCGGCGCACCATGGTTGTGCGCACCACTTCGCCAAAGGTGCCGATATGAGGCAGGCCCGACGGTCCATAGCCGGTTTCGAACAGGACGTAGCCCTTGGCCGGCACCTGCCCTTTAAGCCGTTCATCCAACAATTGGCGCGCCTCTTGGAATGGCCAGGCGGAGGCGGCACGGGCGGGATCGTTCGGAAGGGCGGAATCATCAGTCATGGCAGCGATCTAGCGGAAAATGGTGGTTGGAATGGGCGGGCACCCTACCCCGGATCGGCTTTCGGGACCAAGTCCGCAATGAAACTGCATAAAAAGTGACGGTCCTCACTGGTTTGCCCGGACTCATTCGTTAAAATTTGGTATAGATGCGCAATGGGCGACGCCTGGGGAGGGGTTCGCTTTGGTTGCTACTGTTTCTTCGTCTACCTCGTCGGCATCAGGTATCGCCGGCCTCGCGTCCGTTGGGACCGGGGGCCGGGCACCCATTGCATCGCAGGTAGGCGCCACCGTTGAAGCCTCTGTCGCACAGAATGGCGTCGGCTTCGACTCAGGCACCGGCACGGGCCGCGGTGGCGCCAATCTTCCCGACCAGGTTGCCAGCACCTTCGCGGCTCAACTCTTCGTCCAAGAAGGCGGCGGCGCGGCGCTGACGGCGCCTCCGCGTTCGTCGCAACAAGTCGCCTCCACCTACCAGAACACGGCGCAGGTCGAAGCCAACGCCTCCGCCGATGTTCAGATTCCCGGACTGCCGACGCCGCTGGCGTCGGGCCGGGTGCTCGACCTCACCGCCTGATTCGATCCGGCCGCTCGTTGTACTGATCGGCGTAGATGAGTTTCGTCCGGATTCCGCTCATCGCCGGTGACGAACATGTAAGCCGGTCTTTTCGTACTGGCTTCAACGCGATGAGATAATGCGACCACTCGGAATGATTGCACAGCCCGCTCCGAGGAATTTGTTTTACATGTATAGTAAGTTCCGAATCCCCCATCAAATAAGGAAAAGTTCGATTTCTTTCTTGTCGTTTGCGGCACGTTCGTGCGTACTATGCCGCACGGCAACAACGCACGCAGAGCGCGAACAAACCGCGCGGTGCCAAATTGGAGTCCGCGTCGTTGCCGGGCCGTTTGCATGTTGACTTGGGGTGGGCGCGAACCTAATGATTTCGCCACCTCCAGCTTGGTGCGACGGGTGGGGTTGTTTCAGAATCGGCTCGAACCGAATCGAAACACGACAAACTAACGTGCTCTTGGGGCGGCTCGCATGGCAGCAGGTAGTGTGAAAACCGTGGAACGTCGAACCGCAGCAACGACCGGTCGTCGTTCCGGTCGCGGACGGACTCTTCTCGGTGAACCGAATCCGATCGACGTCCATGTCGGCGCGCGCGTGCGTCTGCGCCGCACCCTGATGGGCATGAGTCAGGAAAAACTGGGCGAGGCGATCGGCCTCACCTTTCAGCAGGTGCAGAAGTACGAACGCGGCGCGAATCGCGTCGGCGCGTCCCGCCTGTTCGATCTGTCGCGCGTTCTTGACGTGCCGGTCTCGTTCTTCTTCGACGACATGCCCGACGGCGTCTCCAAGCAGAGCCCCCGGCTGATCATCTCGGGCGGGGCCGAAGACATGATCGAGATGCCCGGCGCCGATCCGATGACCAAGCGCGAAACTTTGGAACTGGTGCGGGCCTATTACCGCATCACCGATCCGCAGGTCCGTCGCCGCATTTTCGATCTCGCCAAAGTCTTGGCCAAGGCCAGCGAGACGGAAGAGCCTAAATAGCCGATCAACTATAGGTTGATCGTATTGATCGGCCGATAGTTCCACAAATTCAAGCCCATCCAAAGCGGTGCGTCCCAAAGGCGCACCGCATTTTGTATGGCCGTCCCCTTGAATCGGCCTCCCCGCGATCCCCATGTCCTTATTGTGAATTAAGGGGAGGGTGATAATCCGTTTCTAACGCGGTTGCGTATACAGAATGCGACATAAGTCGCGGCGGAACTCCGGGGAGGAGCGCTATGCCCAACAGGAAGAGAAGTAAGTGGACGGTCCGCGCATCGTTCAACCAGACCGCGGCCCCGGCAGGCCGGCATGTCATCCGGCGCAGCTCGAATTTCGACATAGCCCGCGAACGATTGGCCAAACCCCGCCCTTCCGGTGGCCAGGTCCGCGGCGATGGCCAGGTGCCCGAAGGCGACCAGACAACACCGTCGGGTTTCGAACTTCACAGCATGTTGGAGACCGTCCGCCAGATCGTCGATCCGGCCACACGCGCCGAGATCATCGCCCTGGTGGTGGCCGTGGCTGATATGGGCCGAAAAAACCCCGATTCTGCCCAATGAGGCAGCCCGGTCGGTAGAACCGCGCAGCCCTTGAAGGACCAGCTGAAAATCTGTAACTAACGATCTCCCGATCGCGTCCGATTGGGGCGTCCGCCATTAGCCTCGGCGGCGTAAATCCCAATCGACGGAGGGGATGTTGGCCAAGCAGAATTATTTGTTTACGAGCGAATCGGTGTCCGAAGGCCATCCGGACAAAGTTTGCGACCGCATCTCCGACGCTGTTGTCGACGCCTTCCTGGGACTTGATCCTCAGGCCCGCGTGGCCTGCGAAACGCTGTGCACCACCAACCGCATCGTGATCGCCGGCGAAGTCCGCATGGACAAGAAGAAATGCGGCGCCAAGGCGCCGATGCTGAAGAGCGGCGAGATCAACAAGAAGCTGGTCGAGAAGATCGCGCGCCAGGCGGTCAAAGAGATCGGCTATGAGCAGAAGGGCTTCCACTGGGACAAGGCCAAGGTGTCGATCCACCTGCATGGCCAGTCCGCCGATATCGCCCAGGGCGTCGATGCCAAGGGCAACAAGGACGAGGGCGCGGGCGACCAGGGCATCATGTTCGGTTACGCCTGCAACGAGACGCCCGAGTTGATGCCGGCCCCGATCCAATACGCCCATAACGTGCTGCGCCTGATGGCCGAAGCGCGTCATTCCCGCAAAGAGAAGATGCTGGAGCCCGACGCCAAGAGCCAGGTTACCCTCCAGTACGAGAACGGCAAGCCAGTCCGTTGCACCGCCTTCGTGGTTTCCACCCAGCACAACGCCAAGGTCGATCAGGACGAAGTCCGCGAGATCGTCCGTCCCTATGCGCTGAAGGTGCTGCCCGAAGGCTGGATGTGCGACAACGAGCACTTCTATGTGAATCCGACCGGCCAGTTCATCATCGGCGGTCCGGACGGCGATAGCGGCCTGACCGGCCGCAAGATCATCGTCGACACCTATGGCGGTGCGGCGCCCCATGGCGGCGGCGCTTTCTCGGGCAAAGACCCGACCAAGGTCGATCGCTCGGCCGCTTATGCCTCGCGCTACCTGGCGAAGAACGTCGTGGCCGCGGGCCTCGCCGATCGTTGCCTGATCCAGCTGTCCTATGCGATCGGCGTTGCCAAGCCGCTGTCGGTCTATATCGACACGCATGGCACCGGCAAAGTCGATGAGGACAAGCTGTCGAAGGTGCTGCAGGATCTGATGGATCTCAGCCCCCGCGGCATCCGCACCCATCTCAAGCTCAACAAGCCGATCTATACCCGGACCTCGTCCTACGGGCATTTCGGCCGCAAGCCGGACAGCCAGGGCGGCTTCTCCTGGGAGAAGCTCGATCTGGTCGACGACCTGCGTTCCGCTTTCGCCTGAGTTCATTCATCGTGTCTGAAGAAGAGCGGCCCCGTTCATCGGGGCCGCGTTTTTTTGGGCGGCGCCAAGGCCGTCCGCTGCGGATCAACGCCCGCACCCTGATCGATTCGCTGCTGCCGCGGATCGCGATCACCGCGCCTGAGCCCGGCGAGACGCTCGATCCGCGGATTCTGTTTCCGCGGCCGATGCGCGAGATCTGGCTCGAAGTCGGCTTCGGCGGCGGCGAGCATCTGGCCGCGCAGGCCGCGGCCCATCGCGATGTCGGGCTGATCGGCAGCGAGGTGTTCCTCAACGGCGTGGCCGCCCTGCTCGGCCATGTGCAGCGCGAACAGCTCGACAATCTGCGTGTCTATGCCGAAGACGTGCGGCACCTGTTTCCGGCCCTGCCCGACGCCTGCTTCGCGCGCATCTTCGTGCTGTTCCCCGATCCCTGGCCGAAAAACCGCCATGCCGAACGCCGCTTCATCGGCCCCGAGAATCTGCCGACCCTCGCGCGGCTGATGCCCGAGGGCGCGGAACTGCGCGTGGCGACCGACGAGCCGGTCTACAAGGAATGGGCGGTGGAACAGCTCGAAGCCTCGCCCCATTTCGTTTCGGCCTCGCCCGACCCGACGATCCGCCCCGCCGACTCCGAATGGCCACAGACGCGTTACGAACAGAAGGCCGTGCGCGAGGGCCGGACCTCGATTTATCTGCGATATATCCGCAAGGACAAGCCGGGCGTAAAATAATCGCCTTCCATCCAGGAGAGGCGGCTATGAAGCTCAGCGCGCGCAACCAGCTCAAAGGCAAAGTTGTCGAGGTCAACAAGGGAAAGACCACGGCGCATGTGCGGATCGATGTCGGCAACGGCGCGATCATCACCGCCTCGATCACCAACGAAGCGGTCGAGGAACTCAAATTGAAGAAAGGCGACAAGGCCGTCGCCATCATCAAGGCCTCCGACGTCATCGTCGGGAAGTGACCATGAAGCGCGTTGTTGCCGCCGCCGCGTTTTGCGTCTGCATCGCGGCGCCGGCCTGGGCCGCCGATGCGACCTTGACCATCGACGGTCTGGTGGCCCATCCGGCGAAGCTGTCGCTCGACGATCTCAAGAAACTGCCGCCAACCGAACTCGACGTCACCTTCCAGACCGGTCATGGCCCCGAGGGCGGCCACTTCACCGGCGTGCTGCTGTGGTCACTGCTCGATCAAGCGCATCTGACCGACGACAAGGGCAAGCATGCCGATCTGCATCACACAGCCCTCGCCACCGGCAGCGACGGCTATGTGATCGCGTTCTCATTCGGCGAGCTCGATCCGGATTTCGGCGGCAAGACCGCGATCATCGCCTATGCCGATAACGGCAAGCCGCTCGACACGCCGCGACTGATCATCCCCGGCGACAAACTCGGCGCACGCGATGTGCATGACCTGGTGCGGATCGAGGTGAAATGACGAACTTCGTTCGTCACCCCGGAAGCGCGCAGCGCTATCCGGGGTCCAGCCGGCGAGCGATAGCGAGCGTATGACTCATTACGGCAGGCGCTTCGCGCACATGTCTCCTGGATTCCGGATCAGCGTTCGCTGCGCTCACTTGTCCGGAATGACGACCGGGAAGATCTACCCGTTAATATCGCAGCCCAGGAACTCGCGGCCCGTGCGCTGGCACGACTCGAGCACCGAGAAACTGCCTGAGGCCGGGTCGATCACGGTGTCGCCGGGATTGGTCAGCGACTCGATCAGCTTGGCCTGAAGGCCGATCGGCTTGGCGTGCGGGCCGGCCCTGGTCATCTTCTCGTCCCACACATCGGGAATGTCATGCGCGGCCCAGACACCCTTGGCGCGGCGCGGCGTCTTTTGCAGCACGGCGAGATATTCGCTGACGCGGCGCGTGCGATAGCCCATGCCCATGCGCTTCTTGTTCCAGACCAGCAGATCGACGATCTCGAGCTGCGTGTCCTTGAACCAGGGCTGCATGCCCATGCAGAGATGGAACTTGTCGGTCCAGAGCAGCAGATGGCCGCTCGGCATCAGCACGCGTTCGATCTCGTGGAAGAACTTCGCGATCTCGGCGTCGGTCATCTGGCGCAGGGTCGAACGCGCACGCTGCCGCGCACCTTCGTTGCCATAGGCCTGATGATCGAGCACGCCGCGGTATTGCGGATCGAAAAAGACCAGCGGGAATTTCTCGCTCTCGAGCTTCGAGAGGAAGGCGATGCCGTCGCTCTTGTTGCGGCGGTTGCGGAGCATGCCGCGCGGCAATTCGCTGGGCGGCTGCGGCAGGCTGCGCCCGCGCACGAACACCGAGCGTTCGCCACCGGTGCGGGGAAGGACGCCAGGAACGCCGAGAGTGTCGCTCTCGGGCCGAATCCGATCGGTCGCGCGTTCCATCGCCACTGTTCTTCCCCTTGCCCGTTGAGCCGAATCCTTATTGGAATCCGACCCTAACGGCCATTTCCTTAACAAAAGGTAGAGGGGAGACTAGCGCCCTTCGCGCCACCACGCCCAAACAAGGCTGCCGATGCCCAAGAAAAGTAACAGGGGTGCGGGGATCAGCGGGGCGTCGCGCAAGGCGGTAACGAGGTGATCGTGATTGGCGCGCATGCCGATCCAGCTTGAGCCGGCGGCATTCGAGTCGGGCTCGACCCGGCGGATATCGGGCAGCCCATCCTCAACCCAATGTAGTCCGCCCCCGCTCGTTTTCACTAAAGGTGCGAGTTTGTCGGCCGTGGCGCGCAACTCGGCCATCTCGATCGGTGCCAGCGACCCGGCCGCCGCCAGAGCGACATGCTGACCGTCGGACACGCGCCACAGCCCATCCTGATCGACCGTCAGATGGGCGGTGGTGCGGCCGTCGCCCTGATCGGCCAGCGTGACCTTGTGTTCCTTGCCGTCGGGTGCGGTAACGGTGACCTGCACGCCGCCGGGTGTGAGACTGCGGCGCTGGATCGAGAGCGTGTCGCCGTTGAGCTCGGCGGTGAGCTGTTCTTCTTCGAGCTCGGGCTCTTTCATCATCCAATGGGCGAGGCGGCGCAGCAGCTCGGCCTGGGGTCCACCGCCATCATAGCCGCGCGACCACAGCCAGGCGGTGTCGGTCAGCATTTCCGCCACGCGCCCATCGCCGACATGATCGAGCACCAGCAGCGGCGCGGCGTCTGGACCGGTCATCAGCACCGTGCCCGGTCCCTTCAGCGTGCTGCCGACCACGCGCATCCACTGGCCCCAATGCGGCGGATCGGTATTCGAGCCGGGAAGATTGGCGGTGACCGGATGGCGCTTGCCGAGCTCCGTCAGCATCGGCCGATAGGGATGCTCGTAATCTTCGCCGGTGGGCGCGGCGGACAACACGTCGCGCAGCGCGGTTGAGTAGAGCGACTCCGAGCCGCTGAATTCGGGTCCGGCCGCGACCAGAAGCGCGCCGCCGTTTTTCACATAGTTGGCGATGTTGGCGTAGTAGAGCGGCGGCAGCACCGCGCGCCGGCGGAAGCGATCGAGGATGATCAGGTCGAAATCCTTCAGCTTCTCCTCGAACAGCTCGCGCACCGGAAAGGCGATCAGCGCCAGATCGCGCAGCGGCGTCGCGTCTTCTTTTTCCGGCGGGCGCAGAATCGTAAAGTGCACCAGATCGACCGAGGGATCGGCCTTGAGCAGATTGCGCCAGACACGTTCGCCCGCATGCGGCTCGCCCGAGATCAGCAGTACGCGCAGACGGTCGCGCACACCGGTGATCGCCACCGCCGCGCGATTATTGGCCAGCGTCAGTTCGTTCGGCGCGGCGTTGACCGACAGCTCGATCACATTCGATCCGGCATGATCCAGCGGCACTTCGAGCGCGGTCGGACTGTTGAGCGGCTCGCTGACCACGCTGGGCTGGCCGCCATCACGGCGGATGGTGACGGTGGCATCGCCGTCGAAGCCGGGGTCTTCGATATGGAAGGTGAGCTTGGCCGTCTTGCCGACGATGCCGAAGGCCGGCGACTCGTCGATCACCAGGCGCCGGTCGCGCTCAGTCTTGGAGCCGACGATCAGCGCATGATAGGGCGCGGCGGTCTCAGGCTTGGCGGGTACGTCATGCACCTCGCCATCGGTGATCATGATCGTGCCGGCGAGGCGCGAATGCGGCACATCGACCAGCGCGCGATTGATCGCCTGCATCAACTGCGTGCCTTCGTCGCGGCCCGGCGGCGGATGGTAGTGCTCGACGCGCACTTCGAGGCCCGACAGCCGCTTCAACCGGTCGAGCACGCCTTGCAGCGCCTCCTCGGCCTGGGTATGCCGATTGCCGATATTCATGCTGCCGCTGTCATCGACCATGACCAGCGCGATGTCGTTGAGCTCCTGCACCTCCTGCTCGGTCAGGCGCGGATTGGCCAGCGCCAAAAGCAGGATCGCGAGCGGCAACAGCCGCCACCACGGCCGCGTCCCCGTGCCCCGCGCCGCCAGCGCGGTCAGGATCAAGCCGCCAGCCGCCAGCGCTGCCAATGCCCAGAGCGGTATCCACGGCGTGAAGATCAGCTGCGGCAGGCTCATCGCTTCAGCCGCTCCAGAATGATCGGCAGATGGACCTGGTCGGATTTGTAGCTACCGGTCAGCGCGTACATCACCAGATTGATGCCGAAGCGGAAGGCCATCTCGCGCTGTTCCTCACCGCCGGGCACGATGGCGAAGGGCGCGATGCCATGCTCGTCGATCGCCCAAGCCGCGGCATAGTCGTTGCCGCCGATCACCACCGGCGACACGCCGTCATTCGACGGATCGCCGCCCTGCTCGACGAACACCTGTCCGCCGGTGATCCGCCCCGGCTCCTCGCGCAGCAGATAGAAGGTGCGCGTCAGCACATGATCGGAGGTGACGGGTATCAGTGGCGGGATGTCGATGCCTTCGGTCAGGTGACGGAGCGGGTCGGTGCTGCCCTGTCCGCCATCGCGTGTGTCGAACATGATCATGCCGCCCTTGCGCATGAAGTCGTTCACGGCGGCGCGCGCTGCCGGCGGCAGTGCAGTTTGGTCGGCGGTCACCGGCCAATAGAGCAGCGGGAACGCCATCAGCGGATCATGAGTGACGTCGACGCCCATCGGATCGCCGAGATTGGCGGTGGTGCGCTGCTTGATCTCAAGCGTCAACCCGGCGAGGCCCAAGCGGCTGGTTTCGTCGACCCGCGCATCGCCGGTGATCACATAGGCCAGCCGCGTCTGCAGCGCGGCCTTCTCGATGATCGTGTCGTCGTCGGCGCGGCTGTCGGTCGCATGGAAGACAAAGAACGCGGCCAGGATCGCGACGGCGGTCCGACTGCGCCAACGAATCCAGCCACCGAGGATCGCCACCGCCAGCGCGTCGAGCAACAACAGCAGCGCCGCTACCAGCAAGATCGGCGGCTGCAGATCGCGCTCGGCCGGTTTGTCGTCAAGCGGCAGGCGCGCCGCACCCGGCGGCATCGCCATCGGCGTCAGCGCGGGAACATGGGGCCCGAGATTGACGGCCACGCGGCCACTGTCGTCGCCGTAATAGCCGGGCGGATGACGCGGCCCCGGCGCGATATCAGCAGTTCGCGGCGGCAATGCCTCGACTAACCCGTTCGGCGCGATCATGCGCCCGAAACCGTCGAGCATGTCGAGCGGCGGCAGCGGCCGCTCCGCCGAGGCACCGGCCACGCCGCGCGACAGTTCGAGCAGCCGGCGCAGCATGTCGGGGAACAGACCGGAGAAGCCAAGATTGCTCCATTGCGGCCGGGCGGTCGTATGCAGCAGCACCAGCCAGCCACGACCGCGCGCGACGCCGGTCACCAGCGGCGTACCGTCGGCGAGGCGCGCCCAGGTCTTGCGATTGAGATCGATCTCGGGCTCGGCCAGTACCTGCGTCGCTACACGCACGTCATCGGGCACGGCAAGGCCGGCGAACGGCCCCTCATTGGGCATCGGCGCCAGCGCCATCGGTTGGGTCCAGCTCATCGCGCCACCCAAGGAGCGTCCACCGCCACGCAACTGCACCGGCAGCAGCTCGTCGGGGCTGCGCGCAAGCTGCGGCCCGGCCAGACGCAACAGCATGCCGCCCGCCTCGACCCAGTGCTTGAGTGCGGCCGTCTGGTCGTCGGACAGTGATCCCGAGTCCGGCAGCACGATCATCGACAGATCGCGCTTCAACAGATCTTCGATCGTGCCGCGGCGGACTTCGGCAAAGGGCGACATGGCGCGATCGACATAGTAGAGAGCGTCGAGCAGCGGCGAACTGGAGCCGCCGGCACCGATGGTCACGAGGCCGACCGGCCGGCGCTGCCAGCGGGCATCGAGCAAGGCGACGGCGCCCGCACTGGCCTCGGTGTCGAGATCGACGCGCGTGACGCGGTTGCGCAGCTCGGCCGGCATCGTCATCGGCACGGCGATGCGATCCTGACCGACGCCGAAATCACCGGTCACGCGCATCAAGGTGCGGCCCTCGGCGTCGAGCGCGCGCAGCGCGATCTTCTCGGCCACGCCGCGATCGGCGCGCAGCACCGTCGGCGTCAGTTCGATCGTGGCTGCGTCGGGCGGCAGCAGCACATGGGGCAGAACCGGCCGCTCGGGCATCGCCACTTCGAGCGCGCCGAGATCGCGCAGCTTGGCGGCGAAAATATCTGCTTTCGCGTCTTTCAGCCCGTTGGCCAGCCACACCACGCGCATCGGCCCGGTATGCTTGAACGCGTTGAGCGCGGCGACAGCGCCGGTTCGATCGGCGGGCCAGGGCAGCGGGGCCAGCGCATCCACCACACTGCGCGCCGTGCCGGCCGCCATCGGCCCTATCACCTGCGGTTGCTCGCCATCGGTACGCGGCGCGGTGGCCAGCACGGCGACAAGACGGCCATCGCGCTCCACTTGCGAGAGCAGACTGGTCATCAGCGCGCGGCGTTCGCGCCAATGGTCGGCCGCGGCCCAGTCGTCGTCGATCGCCAGCAATAGGGGCCCATCGAAGCCGAGCGGCCGCACATCGAGCAGCGGCCGCGCCACCGCCACGATCACCGCGCCCGCGATCAGCAGGCGCAGGGCCACCAGCCACCACGGCGTATGTGCCGCGGCCTGCTCGTCGTTCTTCAACCCCAACAGGAGGCGGATGGCGGGAAAGGTCAGGCGGCGCGGCGCCGGCGGCACCACGCGCAACAGCCACCACAGCAGCGGCAGCACGGCCAGAAAGACGAGCGCCCAGGGCGCGGCGAAAGTCAGCGGACCGACGGTCCACATGCTAAGCGAATACCCATGCGACTGAAGTCCGGCGGAATCGCCAACACCAATACATCAGGGCGATGGTAATGGGGCGGATCAGGCTCCGCCAGCGTCAAGCGGCAGCCCGGCCGGTTAGAAGCGTAGGGCTATGCCGGCGCCCAGAACCAGCTGATTGACGCTGCTGGTCGGGTCGATCGCACTGTTGGCGCCGCCGTGATAGGCCTCGGCCGCGCCGGTCAGCGACAAGCCGCTGGCGATGGACTGGTGGTAATCGAAGCTCAAAGCCATGTCGCCGCCCGTAGACGGGGTCATGTCGGCCATGCCGAGACGGCCGACCGGATTGGCGCTGAAGCTTTGCACCGCCGTCAGGCCCGACCAGGCCCCACCCACGCGCAGCGAATAACCGGAACCCCGTTCGCCAGCAGCCGCGCCCAAGGTCGCGCCGAGACCGGCGGTATAACCACCGGTCAGGTTCGGCTGCACGCCGGCATCCAGGCGATAGCCTGAACCCCAACCGAACAAGCCGGTCACACCGGTCAAGGGCACGCTGTAGGCAGGACCGCTGAGGGAGAAGCCGCCGCCCTCAACCAGAACCACAGGTTGCGCGGCCGGAATCGTCGCCATGGTCTTGTCCGCAGCCCAGGCTGGGACGGAGAGAACGGCGAGAAGGGCAGTCAGGGTAAGGGTTCGGCGGCGCATCGGTTAGACCAATCCCGCCACGCTGGCGAGGTGAAGAAGCCTAATCCTATTGCACCGCAAAACGAACCGGATTCGCAATGACGGGACGCACAGCGGCTATGCGCCGACGCACGTGAAACCTATCCGTAACATTACCAGATTAGGCCGCGGCGCGACGCAGGCCCAGCCGCACCCAGACATCGGCCATCGCATCGACCAGCCGGTCGATCATGGCGTCGTCGTGCAGCGGCGTGGGCGTCAGGCGCAGACGCTCGGTACCGCGCGGCACGGTCGGGTAGTTGATCGGCTGCACATAGATCGCATGGCGATCCAGAAGCTCGTCCGAAGCCCGCTTGCACAGGCCGGCTTCGCCCACCATCACCGGCACGATATGGCTGGCCGATTCGATGACGGGCAAACCCGCCTGGCGCAGGCGCGCCTTCACCGTGGCGGCGCGATCCTGATGCCGGACGCGAATTTCCGGATGCGCGCGCAGGAAGCGAATGCTGGCCAGCGCGCCGGCCGCCACCGCCGGCGGCAGCGCCGACGAGAAGATGAAACCGGCGCCGAAGCTGCGGATGAAATCGACCATCGCCGACGAGCCGGCAATATAACCGCCGATCACGCCGATCGCCTTGGCCAGCGTCCCCTGCACGATCGTGATGCGATCAAGCACCGCATCGCGTTCGCAGACGCCCGCGCCCATCGTGCCGTACATGCCGACCGCATGCACTTCGTCGCAATAGGTCATCGCGCCGTATTTCTCGGCCACGTCGCAGATCGCGGCCATCGGCGCGATATCGCCGTCCATCGAATAGACCGATTCGAAGGCGACCAGCTTGGGCGCCTTGGGATCGACGGCGCTCATCAGCCGTTCGAGATCGGCCGGATCGTTGTGGCGGAACACATGGCGGACCACCTTGCCCTGGCGGATGCCCTCGATCATCGAGTTGTGGTTCTGGGCATCGGAGAAGATGATCAACCCCGGAATCTGCCGCCCCAGCGTCGAGAGGACGGTCTGGTTGGCGACATAGCCGGAAGTGAAGATCAGGCCGGCTTCCTTATGGTTCCACTGGGCGAGTTCGTCTTCGAGCATCACATGATGGTGATTGGTGCCCGAGATGTTGCGCGTGCCGCCGGCGCCGGCGCCACAACTGCGCAGCGCCTCGACCATGGCCTCGATCACCACCGGATGCTGGCCCATGCCGAGGTAGTCATTGCTGCACCAGACCGTGACGTCGCGCACTTTGCCGCCGACATGCTGATGGGCGCGCGGAAACGCGCCGGCCACCCGTTCCAGATCGGCGAAAATCCGGTAGCGGCCTTCGCCCCGCAGTTCGGACAGCTTATCGGCGAAAAACTGTTCGTAATTCATTCTCAACCCCGAACCGGCGGCCCTGATCGCAACGCCATCTTGCGCTGCATCCTAGCCCCCCATCCCCAGTGACGCAATTGATCCGGCTCAATCTTTCACCCTGGCAGTGCATGGCTGGGGACGGCATTGCTGATGGTTGACAGCACCCGGTATGAGCCGGACACTGAACCCGGGCCCGGTTCCGGGACCTGGTTCTAATACCCTGAATCAGACGATTTATTTCGCCTCTCGTTTCGTCATGCCAAGAGGGTCTGCACCATGGCCGTTCAACACCCGATGCTCGTAATTGGCACCAAGAGTTGGTCGTCCTGGTCGCTGCGGCCCTGGCTGGCCCTGAAGCAGGCCGGTGTGACCTTCGACGAGGTGGTGATCCGGCTGCGCCAGCCCGACACGGCGGCGAACATCCTCAAATATTCGCCCAGCGGCAAACTGCCCTTCCTGCGCGACGGCGAAGTGTCGATCTGGGATTCGCTGGCGATCTGCGAATACGTGGCCGAGATGCTGCCGGGCGCCTGGCTGTGGCCCGAGGACCGCAGCGCGCGCGCCATGGCGCGTTCGATCGCGGCCGAAATGCATTCCGGCTTCATGGGCCTGCGCGAGCATCTGTCGATGGATGTGACCACGACGCTGCCGCTGCCGAACCTGCCCGACACCGCCAAGGCCGACATCGCACGGGTCCAGGCGATGTGGATCGATTGCCGCAAGCGTTTCGGTGAGGCCGGGCCGTTCCTGTTCGGCAAATTCACCGTTGCCGACGCGATGTATGCGCCGGTGGCGACACGCTTTCGCACCTATGGCGTGCCGCTCGACCCGGTCTGCCGCGCCTATGTCGACGCGATCTACGCGCTGCCGGCGATGAAGGAATGGATCGCGGCGGCGGAGAAGGAGGCGGCCTAAGCCGCCACCCGCTTCATCCCGCGCGCGGCCTGCTGCGCCCGTTCGGTCAGCCAGCCGAAGCCGAGACCGATCGTCGTCCACATCACGATCTGGATGCCCAGCGCGGCGGCGCGGAAGCGCCACAGCACCACCGCCGGGAAGCCTTCAGGCACTTCGTTGATGTCGGGCAGGATCGCCTGCACCACCGCTACGACAACGATGAAGATCGCGCCGGCGGCCAGCGTTGCCGTCCAATAGCCATGGCGTTCGACCAGACGCCGCGCCGTGGTCACTGCGGCGATGATCGCGGCGATCGAGCACAGGATCATCCCGAAGAAGAGTCCGGTGCGCTGGCTGATCGTGTCGGGATTGCCCACAGAGGGTGGGTTCGCCGGATATTTCAGATCGGGCACCAGCACGATCACCACGAAGGCCAGACCCGCGATCAGAGCGGCGAGCGAGCGCGGGCCCATCTTGGTCAGGCGGCCATTCGAATAGGCGAAGACCAGGCTGAAGATGCCGCCGAAGGCGATGCCATAGGCCATCACCCCGGTGAACAGGCCGATGCCGCTTTGCGTCTCGCGGCTGAAGAGCTCGACGTTCTCTTGCATCTTCATCTCTTCGCCTTTCGCCTTGGCGGCTTCCATGGCAGCCTTTTCCTTGGCAGCGTCCATCGCCGATTCGAAAGCAATCGCCTTGTCTACCTGCGGCTCGCCGACGAATTTGGCAAAGCCGAAAGCCAACAGCCCGGCGACAATGCCCACCAGCATGCCGCGCGCGAGAATCGTTCCCACCATCGTCGTGTTCCTTCGCAAAAAGAGGCTATCGCGCGCCCCAGGCGGCGCGATCAGCCGTTCAAGCCAAAATGAAGCGGCGGCGGATCATGCGACCCGCCACACGGATTCAGTGACAGGGAAAACCGAGCAGATGCCGGCCGTCATGCACGAACTCGTGCACATACATGCCGCTGATCAGCGAGGTCGCGCCTTCTTCGGCGCCGACGAAATAGATCGCGATCAGCATCAGCAGCCCGCCGAAGATCGCCCAAGGCAAAATCTCGCGAACCGGAATGACCGGGATCGGGCCGGATTGTGGAATGGAAATGGATGCAGCTTGGCTCATGTCGGACCTCCTGGGATCGTGCGTCCCGTTCGAGTGTCTATTTCCAGTGTCTATAAGGCGAAGGAAGGTCTGACTTTCGGGCCCAGTCCTATGGTAGGGCCGATCACAGTGGCGCGACCGCGCCGGAATCTCACCGGCTTCCTCACTTCGCGTGCTGGGAAGGTATGCTATTGGTGGGCCTGGGCCAAGTCAATCAAGGACATCGATCGCCGTGCGGCTGATCTTGCTCTGCGCTGCGGCCACGCCGGGACTGCGCCGCGGCATCTTTCCCGATAACGAATCGCTCGACGAGCGTGGCCTGGGCGAGGCTTGCGCGCGCGTCCCGCTGCTGGACGGCATTCAAACGTTTTGGACCAGCCCGACGCCGAGCGCCGTGCAAACCGCAGCCGCGCTCGGCCGGGCTGCCATGCCCATCGCGGCTTTGCGCGAATGCGATTACGGATCTTGGGCGGGGAAAAGATTGCGCGACATCGACACCGCGGACCCCGAAGCCTATGCCGCGTGGCTGAAGAATCCCGATGCCGCACCCCATGGCGGCGAGTCGATCGCTGACGTGATGAAGCGGGTGACGATTTGGCTCGATGGTTTGTCAGCGCAGGAAGACGCGGTGGCGGTGACGCATGCTTCCGTCATCCGTGCCGCCATCACACATGCGACGGATGCGGGGAAAGAGTCCGATGCGCGCATCGATATCGCGCCGATGACCGCCACGCATCTCGAACGCGATGGCGCTTTGTGGAAGATACCCCACAGGACGGAGGCGACACGCGCCTCCGTCCGCCGTGGTTGAGCTCCTACATCTTCATCCGCTTCACGCCTTACATCTTCATCCGTTTCACTCGGGCGCCGTCCATCGGACCTTCGGCATCAAGATCGATGAACAAATCCGTCGGCTCGGGGTCGTGAGCCTCCAGCGCCGTTTGATCCTCGTCCTTCCAATCGGCGAGGCTGATCACCTGTGCCGATGGACGGACACTGCCGTTTTCGTCAATGGGCTCGACGATGTTGAGACCCTTGCGGTCGAGGAAGAAGGTGTGATCGCCGAACAGATCGTGCAGCCGCGCGGCGGCAGGATGGTTTTCGGGAATCGCATGCGCGTCGATCTGATCGAGTGTTCGGCGAACCATCGTTGAAGATAGCTTCATCGCAGGCTCCTTTCACATTCGTCCAAGACTGATCGTGGACCGCCATGGCGTGGCGAGCCCGTGACGAGCGCGAAGCGCAGCGCCAGTCCGCGTCACCTATTCAATACGGAATCGATATCAAGGACGGCGGCCTGCTTGTCACAGCCCGGCCACAGACTGAACGCGCTAAATGACTGAAGTCACTTAGCCCGCAATGCGGTAGATCGTCGCGTTCCGCGTCGAGATTCGGCCGGTATCGGAGACATCGGCAATCGCGATCTCGTAGTCGGCGAGCGGGACCATGCCCTTGCCCTCGCCATAAACGCCACCCGGATCGGCGAGGAGAACTAGAACTCCTTGCGCACCCAGCTTGCGCAACCAGGGCAGATACTGCTGGACCGCGGCGATCTCATATCCCAGATCGCCGACCAGCACGGCCTCCCAGGGCGACACGGTGCGATTATCCTTTCCTGGATCTTCGGTCACGGTGGTGATGATGACGCCGTTCGATTGCGCGTTGAGCGCGACCGCGGCACGCGCCAGCGGGTCGCTGTCATAGGCCTCGACCGTGGCAGCGCCGAATTTGGCCGCGGCGATGCCGGCGATTCCCGAGCCCGCGGCGAAGTCCAGCACCTTGCGCCCGCGGACCAGCCAGGGATTGTCGATGAGATGGCGCGCCAGCGCCTGGCTTCCCGCCCAGGCCAGAGCCCAATAAGGCGGCGGAATGGTGACCCCGGGCATGAACGCCTCGGTGTCCTGCCAAAGCGAGGTCATCGCCGTCGCCAGATGCAGCCTTACCTCGGGACATCCGGGCGGGGCGACCAGGGCGGTGCGGGATTGAATAAAAGCGGAAAGTTCGTCTTGGCTGCGCGACGTCATCGATGGTTCGGCCTCGGTTTCGGCCACTCTGCCATCTTCCCGCCGTGGCCGCGAGGGGCTCGATAGGCAATTATTGCCTAGCCCAGCCCGGCAAAACCTGCCCAAAACTGGGAAATTCCTGCCGGGGATTCACCCTTTGTTAAGGGCGCACGCCTAGCTTTTCAAACACCGATTTCAGCATCCGAAGAGGCCCGAGATGTTCGACGATCTCAAGCTATTCGCCATGGCCCACCGCAGCATGGACTGGCTGTCCAAGCGCCAGGAAGTGGTGGCGGAAAACATTGCCAACGCGAACACACCGAAATACCAGCCCAAGGATGTTAAGCCGCTGAGCTTCGAAAACCTGCTCGATAAGGAGCAGCAGCCGGTGCGCGCCCTGGCCACCAATCCGATGCATATCTCGCCGGCGGTCGAATCGGCCCGGTTCGAGACGATCACGGAACAGCGGCCCGAAGAATCGAAGCTCGACGGCAATGCGGTGCTGCTGGAAGAGCAGACCAAGATCCTCGGCGACATTAAAGACCAGCATGCGCTGGCCTCGAATCTGATGCAGGCCAGCATGGCGATGTTCAAAACCGCCCTCGGCAACGGCCAAGGCGGCTAAGTTAAGGAGTCCGAGCGATGGATGAACTCAATAAGGCTTCTGAGATTGCCGTTTCCGGCATGAAGGTCCAGGCCGAGCGCCTGCGCGTCGTCTCGGAAAACCTGGCCAATGCCGACTCGCTGCCGACCGCGCCGGACCAGCAGCCCTATCGCCGCAAGATCATCTCGTTCCGCAACGTGCTCGACAAATCGATCGGCGCCGATACCGTTCGTGTCGCCAAGGTCGATGTCGATCGTTCGCAGTTCAACAAAGTGTACCAGCCCAACCATCCGGCCGCCGACGCCGCCGGCTATGTGTTGGCGCCGAACGTCAACTCGCTGGTCGAGCTGATGGACATGCGCGAGGCCGAACGCTCCTACCAGGCCAATATGGACGTGGTGACCACGTCGCGCGCCATGCTCAGCAACACCATCAACATGCTGAAATAGCCGCTCCGGGGGATTTGAGACATGCCTATCACCGCCATCGGCAACGCCATCGCCGCCTACAACGCCACCGCCAAAGTGGCGAGCGGCGATGTCGATCCGCAGAACCAGGACGCGGCCGGTGGCGTTGGCGGCAGCGACTTCGCCTCGATGCTGCGCGAAGGCGTGCAGCAGGCCATCGACACCGGCAAGAAGAGCGAACTTCTGTCCGAGCAGGCCCTGGCCGGCAAGGCCGACATCCGCGACGTCGTCCAGGCCGTGAACAATGCCGCGATGACCCTGCAGACCGTGGTTGCCGTGCGCGACAAGGTGATCACCGCCTACAACTCCATCCTGCAGATGCCGATCTAATCGGCGTGCGGGAGAATCGCGGACAGCACCGATGACCGAAGCCGATCTGATCGCCGTCTTGCGCGACGCGGTCGTCGTCATGCTCAAGACGGCCGCACCGGCATTGCTGGCCAGCCTCGCCGTCGGCTTGGTGATCTCGCTGTTCCAGGCCTTGACGCAAATCCAGGAAATGACGCTGACGTTTGTACCGAAGATCGTAATCGTCTTCGTCGTCTTGCTGATTTTCCTGCCTTTCATGCTGCACACACTGATCGACTTCACGCACCGCATGATGGATCAAGCGATCGCGGGCGGCGGATAAGCCGCCATGCCCTCGCAGATGCTGCGCGAGTTCGCGGCGCTCAACGTCTTCCACTTCCTCCTGATCTTCGCCCGTTTGGGCACAGTGGTGATGTTCATGCCGGCGATCAGCAGCACGATGATCCCGCCGCGCACACGTCTTCTGCTGGCCTTGCTGCTCGCCTTCATCATCACACCGCTGGTGACCGCGACCATGCCGGACAGGCCGAAAGAGCCGCTGGCGCTGGCTTTCATGTTCGCCACCGAAATCACCGTCGGTCTCTATCTCGGCATGTTGATGCAGATGCTGATGTCGGCCATCGATCTGGCCGGCAATTTCATGGGCTATTCGATGGGGATCACCAACGCGTTGATCTCCGATCCGACGACCGAGCAGCAAAGCCAGCTGATCTCGGGCTTTCTCAATCTGGCATCGGCGACCTTGATGCTGCTGACCAACACGCATCACTTGATCCTGCGCGCGATCGTCGACAGCTACACGCTGTTCACGCCGGGGGCACCGTTGCCGATGGGTGACTTTTCCAGCCAATTGGTGACGACGCTCGGCGCCAGCTTCATGCTGGGACTGAAGCTGGCCGCGCCGCTGTTCATCTTTTCGTTGGTCTTCAACGTGGGGCTCGGCCTGCTCAACCGGCTGGTGCCACAGATGCAGGTCTTCTTCGTCGGCATGCCCATGCAGATTCTCGGCGGGCTTGCCATCCTGTCGCTGAGTATGGCCGCCATTCTGTATGGCTATATCCAGTATTTCGGCCACGCCGTCGACGCTTATCTGGCGCCGGGATAGGGCGCGATGGCCGACGATAATGACTCCAAAACGGAACAACCAACTGGGCGACGATTGTCGCGCGCCCATGACGAAGGTGAAGTCCTCCAATCGCAAGAGGTCAAAACCGCGGCGATGATCATCGCCAGCCTGGCGTTGGTTTGGGTGATCGCCGTCCCGATGATGGGCAAGCTCGAACGCATCCTCTATGCCCTCCTCGCCCAGGCCGACTCGCTCCGTATCGGTTCGGTCGACGCCTACACCACCTTCATCACCAATACTTTCATGTCGGTTGCGGTGATCATGGCGATCCCGTTCGCCATGTTCGTGGCGGTGGCGCTGGCGGCGTCGGTGATGCAGACGGGCTTCATCTTCACGACTGAGAAGTTGGGCTTCAACCCCGAGCGGCTCAATCCGCTGAGCGGGCTGGGGCGCATGTTCTCGCAGCAATCGCTCATCGACTTGGTCAAGAACATCATCAAGCTGGCCGTGGTCGGCGGCGTGGCGTTGATTTTCGTCTATCCCAAGTTCAAAGGCATCCAGTCGGTTCCGATGATGGAGACGCAGGGCATTCTCGCCTTTCTCCATTCACTGGTCATCCGCCTGATGATGGCGATCGCGGTGATGATAACGATCATCGCCGCCGGCGACTGGTTCTATCAGCGTTATGCGTACATGAAGAAGCTGCGCATGACCAAGCAGGAAGTGAAGGATGAGCAGAAGCAGACCGAAGGCGATCCCATGGTCAAGGCGCGCCTGCGCAGCTTGCGTATGCAGCGCGCGCGTCAGCGAATGATGGCCTCCGTCCCCAAGGCCGATGTGGTGATCACCAACCCGACCCACTTCGCCTGCGCGTTGAAATACGAGCAAGGCAGCATGACGGCGCCGATCCTGGTGGCGAAGGGACAGGACTTCGTCGCCCAGCGCATCCGCCAGATCGCCAACGAAAACAATGTGCCGATCGTCGAGAACGCGCCCCTGGCCCGCGCGCTCTATGCTACGGTGGACATCGACAAAGAAATTCCGCCCCAACATTACAAGGCGGTGGCCGAAGTGATCAGCTATGTCTTCCGGCTCAAAGGGAAACTTCGTAAGTAGGCTGCTCGCGCAGCCGATGGCCTGGCTCGGCGCAGTCGCCTGCGTGGGCCTGGCGATGCTGGCATTGCGCCCCGAACTCGGCGGCGGCGCCCGCGAACCCGTGGTTGCCGTGATCGCCGCGATCGGCTTTGCCGCTTGCGTCAGCCTGGCCGGCCGGGTCGGCGGGCGCGGACGCGGTGATGCACGCACGCAGGCGTTGGCCGAACTCGTCGAAGCCGATGACCGCGCCCAATTGGTGATCGATGCCGAGGGTCGCGAAATTCTGCGCAACGCCAGAGCCGAGACGATGTTCGGTCCCGCCGACGATCCGGCCGCGCCGATGATGACGCGCGTGGGGGCCGACGAACGGATGCTCGAAGAGCTGGGCCGGCTGGCGACCGCCGCGCGCCAAGGCGGTGCCTATCGCACGGAAATCTGGCTGCCGCGCGATGGCGGCGGCGACTGGATGGAAATTGCGGTGCAGTCGCTCGGCGGCGGCATGGTGCAATGGATCGGCGAGGATGTCTCCGCCCGCCGCGCGATCGAAGAGACGCAGCGCGCCGAGAACGAACTCTTCGCCGATTTCATCGATTTCATGCCGGTCGGCTTCTATTCGGCCGATATCGGCGGCCGTGTGCGCTTCGTCAATCAGCGCCTGGCGGAATGGCTGGGCCGCCGCGTCGACGAGCTGATCGGCAAGGACATCGCTGAGGTATTGGGCACCCTGCCCGACCCGGAAGAAGAAAGCCTGGCCCTGCGCCTGACCGGACGCGGCGGCGATGCTTTCCAAGCGGTGATCACCCAGACCGTGTTCGACGAAGGCGGCGAGACCTTCACCCGCTCGATCGTCGTGCGCGAGGAAACGCCCGAGCAGCAGTGGCAACGTGAACTGCACACCGCCGAGCGCCGCTTCCGCTGGCTGTTCGACGACGCGCCCGTGGGCATCGCCCTGGTCGATCCCGACTCGACCGTCAATGTCTGCAATCCCGCCTTCGCCGAAATGGTGTCGGAGATTTCCGGCGAGGTTGCGGGCCGGCCGATCGCCGATTTCCTCCATGAGGAAGATCGCGGACCGGTGGCCGAGCAGTTGAGCCGCGTGCTGATGGGCGCGAGCCCTGGCGCGCATCTGCCCGTGCGGCTGGCCGGCAGCGCGTCGGAAGTCTCGGCCACGCTCTATATCAGCCCCACCGCCGAAGACGGCACCGATGGCGCGGCCAGCGGCCTGATGCTGCACTTCATCGACACGACCGAGCAGAAGAACCTGGAGATCCGCTTCGCCCAGAGCCAGAAGATGCAGGCGATGGGTCAGCTGGCCGGCGGCGTGGCGCATGACTTCAACAACCTGCTCACCGCGATGATCGGCTTCTGCGATCTGCTGCTGCAGCGCCATGGGCCGGGCGATGCCAGTTTTGCCGATATCATGCAGATCAAGCAGAATGCCAACCGCGCCGCCAGCCTGGTGCGGCAGCTGCTCGCCTTCTCGCGCCGCCAGACCTTGCAGCCACGCTTGTTCGACATCACCGATGCATTAGCTGATATCTCGAACCTGCTGCGCCGCCTGATGGGCGAATCGATCGAACTGACGGTGAACCATGGCCGCGATCTCGGCCTGGTGCGGGTCGATCCGGGCCAGTTCGACCAGGTGGTCATCAACCTGGCCGTCAATGCGCGCGACGCGATGCCCGGCGGCGGCACGCTGCAGGTCATTACCCGCGCGGTCACGGTCGAGAAGCCGTTCCAATACGGCGCCGAGACGATGCCGCCCGGCAATTACGTGCAGATCGAAGTGGCCGACACGGGCACCGGCATCTCACCCGAGAATCTGCCGCGCATCTTCGAGCCGTTCTTCTCGACCAAGGCGGTCGGCGCGGGAACCGGGTTGGGGCTTTCGACCGTCTACGGCATTCTGCGCCAGACCGACGGCTTCATCTTCGTCGACAGCGCGCCGGGCCAAGGCACGACCTTCCATATCTTCCTGCCGCGCTATGAGCCGACACCGGAAGCGCTCGAGGCCAGGGTGCCGATCGGCGCGCACACCGTCGATGCGGTAGAGAGCGTCGAAGTCACCGCCGCCAATGATCTCACCGGCGCCGGCACGATCCTGATCGTCGAAGACGAAGACGCGGTGCGCCTGTTCGGCGCGCGGGCGCTGCGCAACAAAGGCTACAAGGTGCTCGAAGCGCGCGACGGCGAAGGCGCGCTCGATATCCTGCACAACGAACCCAAGGTCGATGTGCTGGTCAGCGATGTGGTGATGCCCGGCATGGACGGCGCTACCCTCGCCCGCCTGGTGAAGATGGAACGCCCGGGCATCCGCGTCATTTTGATGAGCGGCTATGCCGAAGACGTCGCGCCAGGTCTCGTCGGCGGCGAAGGCGGCATCCACTTCCTGCCCAAGCCCTTCTCGCTCAAGCAACTCGCCGGCAAGGTGAAGGAAGTGCTGGCCGAGCCGGTCAGCCCAGCCTGATCACCTCTTCGCGCTTGCGCGCGGCGGCCGCCGACATCATCGGCGTGTGATCGGTCTTCAGTTTGCGCAGGACGGCGCGGCCGGTTGGGGCTGCGGCTCGATAAGGGCGTGTTCGTCGAGCAGCTGCTGCACGCTTTCGTCGGTCATGTACTGGATCGCGCCGCCCGGTTCGTCGAACCACGGTGCTGCTTTGCCGGCCGAGACGCTCAACGGCTTCACCGTTTCGTAGACATGATACTGCTTGATCTCGAGCGTGCAGGCATAGGGCAGCGCGCGCGAATCATAGCTGGCGCCCTCGGGGCTGAGGAAGCGGCCGCGCGGCGAACCGAAACGGTCGAGCAGCGTGTCGGGCGGCAGCGTCTCGTGCGTGGGCGGTGCGGCGAAACCACTATCGGGCGGCCAGTCGTAATTCCCGTCGCTCTTGACCCAATGGGCGGCCAAGCCGGGGCGCGCATCGGGCGGCAGCGGCGCCTGCGTCGCGCAGGCCGCGAGGAACACCAGCACCCAGACGACGTATTGGAATTGACGGACCATCGCGTTTCCCCTCGCCGCAAACACAAGGGCATCACAGTCCGCGAGCACAGGGTGAGCGTCAAGAGACGGCTCGATGTCAGCCGATGAGCTTGCTCGTCGCCTGATCGATCAACCCGTTCATCGCGCGCATCGTTTCGCGGCCGACCGCTTTCTCCACTTCGGCCTCGGCTGCACGCCAATAGGGAACGGCTTCCACCACTTTGTCGCGGCCTGCCGCGGTGGTGGAAACGATGCGGGCGCGGCGATCATTGGGATCGGTCTTGATCGTCACCCAGCCGGAAGCGGCCAAGGGCTTGAGGCTGCGGTTCAAGGTGGTTGGGTCCATGCCGAAGCGTTCGGCCACCGTGCCCAGCGATCCACCGGGCGGCATGATCTGGGTCAGTGCGAGAATCTGCGCGAGCAATCCGAACTGCCCGATATTGAGTCCCACCGGCTCGAGATGACGGTCATAGATCGTTGCTGCGCGGCGCGCGAGCCGACGCACGCGCAACAGCATGCAGCCGCCGACCTCCTTGAGATCGACCGTGCCCGCGTCGCGCCGCGCACCGGTGCGGTTGCGCTGAGTCGTCGTCTGTCCGATTGACGTCATCGTTTTATCTGTATATGCAGCTATTCGTGCCGGGTCAAGATGTGTCAGGTCAAGACTGGTCCGAGGAGAATGGCGTGAGCCCATCGGGTGTCGTCAATGAAATCGCGCTAGTCGCTGTCGCTGCCCTTGGCGAGTTTGCTGGCATAGGCGCGGATATCGGCGGGCCAAGCGGCGATCTGCTGCGCGAAACGATCATCGTCGCCGGCGAACAGCGCGCGCGACGCCTCTTCGAATCCGGGCAGGTTGCCCGCCATCGCCGACATGAAACGATACGCCACCTCTTGCGCGAGGCGCCGCCGGCTGCGTCCGCCATCGGCTTTGCGCGCCTCGTCGATCAAGCGCCGCAGAGCCTGCGATGCACCACCCGGTTGAGTGGCCAGCCAGTCCCAATGGCGCGGCAGCAAGGTGACCTCGCGCGCGACCACGCCGAGCTTGGGCCGTCCGCGGCCACGCGCCGGCGCATCGGCTTCGGCACGCACGGCCAGACGCGCGACGATCTCGGCATTGGTGCCGCGCAGATCGAGGTCGATCACCCGACCGGTCGCATCGTCGAAGACCAGGATGGACGCCGCGGGGTCGCGTTTCTGCGCCGCACTGACCTTGAGCGCGACATCGGCCAACGCGCCGCCGGCGATCCGACGCGAACCGGCGAAGGCCGTGCAGGGCTTGGACAAAAGATCGGTCACGCGTCCTCCCAAAATCAGTCGCCATATTTACCCGGATTAAAATCCTTGTGTCAATATTACCCGGGTGATAAACGATCCGCCCGCACGGCCCATCGGCCGCCGGCCATGGAGCCAATCGTGAAGCGCGAAGAGCGGAAAGCCGCGGTGGCGGCCTATAAGGAACGCAAAGTCGCCGCCGGCATCTATGCCCTGCGCTGCGCCGCCACCGGTCAGTGCTGGGTTGGCTATGCGCCGAACCTGGACACGATCCAGAACCGGCTGAGCTTCACGCTCCGTCAGAAGTCGAGCCCCTTCGCCAGTTTGCAGGCGGCGTGGACTGCGCATGACGCCGACGCGCTCGCCTTCGAGATCGTCGAACAATTCGACGACGAAGCCCTCGCCTTCGCCCGCAACAGCCTGGTGAAGACGCGGCTGGAGCATTGGTGCGCGGCGCTGAACGCCGAAGCGATTTGAACATATCGACGATGAGCAGGAGCAAGGCATGAGTGGTTCGAATGCCGGCAATGAGGCGGTGATCGGCGCACCTATACAGGAGGGCGAAGACACCACCGCGGCCCGCGCGCAGTCCGCCGATGAGCGCAAGGCGCGTATCCGCCAGGCGCTGCTGACCGCGCCGATCCTCCCCACCCTGCTCAAGCTCGGCTGGCCGACAATCGTCGTGCTGGTGGTGCAGACCATGGTGGGCGTGGCCGAAACTTATTACGTCAGCTATCTCGGCACGGCAGCGCTGGCCGGTGTCACGCTGGTGTTCCCGATCCTGATGCTGATGGCGATGATGTCGAATGGCGGCATCGGCGGCGGTGTCGCCTCGGCCGTGGCGCGCGCGATCGGTTCCGGGCGCAAGCACGATGCCGATGCGCTGGTGACTCATTCTGTCGTGCTGGCCATCATCTTCGGCCTCGTCTTCACCACCGGCGTCATCGGGCTCGGGCCGAAGCTCTATAGCGCCTTGGGCGGATCGGACGCGGCGCTGGATGCGGCGCTGCGCTACTCCTTCTACGCCTTCATCGGCGCGGTGCCGGCCTGGATCATGAACCTGCTGGCCTCGGCGATGCGCGGCTCGGGCAATGTGCGCGTGCCGGCAATACTCTCCTTCGTCGGCGCGCTGATCATGATCCCGCTGTCGCCCGCCTTCATCTTCGGCTTCGGGCCGATCCCGCGTTTCGGTATCGCGGGGGCCGGCATCGCGGTGACGCTCTACTACATCCTCGCCACCATCGCGCTGATCTACTACCTCGCCTCGGGCCGCAGCAATCTGGTGCTGCGCTGGGTGCCGCTTGAGATGCGCCTGTTCCGCGACATCCTGCGCGTGGGGCTGATCTCGGCCGTCAGCACGATCCAGCCCAATCTCACGGTGGTCGTGGTGACGGGCGTGGTCGGCCTGTTCGGCGCCGATGCGCTGGCCGGCTACGGCATCGCGTCGCGGCTCGATTATGTGCTGATCCCGATCCTGTTCGGCTTCGGCACCGGTGTTGTCACCATGGTCGGCACCAATATGGGTGCGGGCAATCTGGCGCGCGCCAAGCGCATCGCCTGGATCGGCGTCGCGGTCGGATTCGCGGTGACCGAGATCATCGGCGTGATCGTCGCGCTCGCGCCGACGCTGTGGCTGCATCTGTTCAGCCGCGAAGCCGGCGTGATCGCCACCGGATCGACCTATCTGCATACGGTCGCGCCGGTCTATGGCGCACTGGGCATCACGATGCTGCTCTCATTCGCGGCGCAGGGCGGCGGTCGTGTGCTGTGGCCGTTCCTGGGCGGCACGGCGCGGCTGGTGATCGCCGCAGGACTGGGCTGGTTCGCCGTGACCCATTGGGGCTTCGGCCTCGCTGGCCAGTTCACGATCATCGCCGCCGGACTGCTCGCCTCGGCTCTGATCTCGGCAATCGCGACCCTGGCCGGCGCGATCTGGCGGACGGGGGTGGAGTAGGCGGGTGCGGAGTAGGCGTCATCTCAATCATCCTCCCCCCTTGAGGGGGAGGAACGAGGTGGGGGGTTAGAAGCGCGGAGCGCTTCAAACATATCTCGCGCGAAGCGCGATACCCCCCATCCCATCCTTCCCCCTCAAGGGGGGAAGGTGTTCTCGCTCTATGCCTCGTTCCTCGCGAACTGCCCCGTGTCGCGTGATTTGCGATACAGCCGCAAGAACACCCAGGCGCAGAGCAGGAAATAGATCGCGTTCTCGGCGAACGAGATGCCGAACAGATCCCACGCGACCGCGTGCCCGTGCGTCATGCCCCAGCGCGCCGCTTCAAAGGTCAGCGTCGGCGGGAAGATATAGGCGATATAACGCAGCCCCGTCGGCAGTACGGCGACCGGATAGAACGCCGCCGAGAGCGGCTGGAAGATCGCAATCAGCCCCCAGGCCAGCGCCTGGATGCGCGTCCCGAAGCGGAAGATCATCCCCAGCACCGCGACACCCGTCGCGAAGGCGAAGATGACGAAGCTGACGAACGACAGCAGCAGCGGCAGGAAGCCGATCTCAAGCAAGTCGAAATCGAACAACACGTTGGCCATCACGCCGCCGATGGCGACGATCAGGATCGCCTTGATCACGCCCGACAGGCCTTGGGCGAACAGATATTCGCTGATGCGCAAGGGCGCGATGAACATGTTCGACAGGTTGCGCGACCACACATTCCACAGGCTGCCCAGCGTGATCGAGTACTGGACGATCCAGATGATCTGCCACAGCACCATGCCGAGCAGCACATAGTGACCGGCCGGCGTCGTGTTGCCGCTGCCGCCGCTGAGATAAAGCGACAGGAAGCCGAACACGACCACATTGACCAGTGGATAGAAGACGATATCCACGATCACCTCGGTCGAGTGAAGCGTGACGAATAATTCCTGCCAGAGAATGGCGACGATACGATCGAAGCGCATGGTTAGGACCGTGCTGTGTGGCCCATCCTTCGAGACGACGGCTTCGCCGCCTCCTCAGGATGAGGATTTTCATAAAAGTCCTCATGGTGAGGAGCCTCGCAAGAGCGAGGCGTCTCGAACCATGGGCAGCAGGAAAGTAGCCCGTTCATCTCACCGCTTCCGCGCGAAATCGAGAAACACGTCTTCCAGCGTCGGTTTCCGGATTTCGATATCACTGATGGTCACGCCGGCCTGGCTGATGCCGAACAGCACGGCGGGGATCTGGCTTTCCTCGGTCTGCACCCGCACCGATTGGGCATCGGGCAGGGTGAATTGCAGCTTCTGCGCTTCGAGATAGGGCACCAGCGCCGCCGAGCCACCGGCGATATGCAGGCTGAGCGACGCGCCGGTGATCAGCTTGGTCAGGTTGCGCGGCGTGTCCTGGGCGACGATCTTGCCATGGTCGAGGAAGATCACCTCGTCGCAGATGCGCGTGACCTCGTCCATATTATGGCTGGTATAGAGGATCGACAGGTTGCGTTCGGCGCGTAGCTTCTCGATCAAGGTCAGCGTCTTATCCGAAATATCGGGGTCGAGTGAGGCGGTCGGCTCGTCCATCAGGATGATTTCCGGATCGTTGAGCAGCGACTTCACCAGATTGACGCGCGTGCGCTGGCCGGCGGAAAGGTTTTTGTAAAACTCGTTGCCGAGATCGGGAATCTCGAAGGTGGCCATCAGGTCGCGAATCTTCTGCCGGGCGCGCGGCACCTGATAGAGGCCGGCGAAAACCAGCAGATTCTCGAACACGGTGATGCGGCCCAGCAGCGTGTTGAAAGCCGAGGTGAAGTTGATCCGCTGCAGGCAGGCCAGGCGATGCCGCGCGAAATCCATATCGAAATAGCGGATCGACCCGCCATTGGCCAAGGTGATCCCCATCAATATCTGGATTGTGGTAGTTTTCCCGGCGCCATTAGGGCCGAGGAAGCCGACCACTTTGCCCCGCGGAATGGCAAAGGAAATCCCGTCCACGGCGCGAAAAGCACGGTAGTTCTTGACCAGATTGTCGACGGCGAGGATGGTCTCGGACATGGGACGGCGCGTGTACCATATCCGGCGTGCATAAGCGAGCATCGCAGCCGGGCCCGGCCTTGGCTTTTGGATCGATTTTCCGGGTTGATGCGTCGCTATGGACAAGATGGCATCAATTCCGTCATATCATAGGTAAATAAACGCGCCATAGGTGAATGAGCGCGATAGCGGTGCAGACAGCACCGCAAAAACGGTACTGGAAACGTTGCGATGGCGCCTCTTATTGCGGTGCAAAACCTGAGCAAGAGCTTCCCGGGCGTCCGGGCGCTGAGCCATGTCCAATTCGATCTGCTGCCCGGCGAAGTGCACGCGTTGATGGGCGAGAACGGCGCCGGCAAATCGACGCTGATGAAGATATTGGCCGGGGTCTACCGCAAGGACAGCGGCGAGATCCTTTACAACGGCGAACCGATCCATTTCGAAAGCCCGCGCGAAGCCCAGGCCGTGGGCATCGGCATCATCCATCAGGAACTGCACCTGATGAATCATCTGACCGTCGCGCAGAACATTTTCATCGGCCGCGAGCCGCGCGGGCGGATGGGCATCCTGCTCGACGAGGACAAGCTTAACCGCCAGGCCCGCCAACTGCTCGACCATATGCGATTGAATCTCGACCCGCGCACCGTCGTCGGCGGGCTGACCGTGGCCAAGCAGCAGATGGTCGAGATCGCCAAGGCGCTGTCGTTCAATTCGCGCGTGCTGATCATGGACGAGCCGACCGCCGCCCTGAACAACGCCGAGATTGCCGAACTGTTCAAGATGATCCGTGAGCTGAAGGCGCGCGGCGTTGGCATCGTCTATATCTCGCACAAGATGGACGAGCTGAAGCAGATTTCCGACCGCGTCACCATTCTGCGCGATGGTGAATATGTCGCCACCGTGCCCACCGCCTCGACCAGCGTCGATGCCATCATCGGCATGATGGTAGGCCGCAAGCTCGAAGAGGTGGTGCGGACGCATGCCTCGGGACACGATGGCGAACTGGCGCTGGAAGTGCGCAACCTCAATTGCGGCCCGCTGTGCAAGGACGTCAGCTTCAGCCTGCGGCGTGGCGAAATTCTCGGCTTCGCCGGGCTGATGGGCGCGGGCCGGACCGAAGTGGCGCGCGCGATCTTCGGCGCCGACAAGCTCGAATCGGGCGAGATCGTGGTCAGCGGTAAACCGGCACGCATCAAAACGCCGAGCGACGCCGTGGCCGCCGGCATCGGCTATCTGTCGGAAGACCGCAAGCGCTTCGGCCTGGCCACCGGCATGGATGTCGAGTCGAATGTCGTCATGGCCAACATGGCCAATTTCCTGGCCTTCCGCTTCATCCTCAAGCAGCAGAAGATTCGCGCGACGGTCAATTCCTTCATCAAGCTGCTCAACATCCGCACACCCTCGGCAACACAAGAGGTGCGGCTGTTGTCGGGCGGCAATCAGCAGAAGATCGTTGTGGCGAAATGGCTGGCGCGCGATTGCGACATCCTGTTCTTCGACGAGCCGACGCGCGGCATCGATATCGGCGCCAAGTCGGAAATCTACAAACTGCTGCGCTCGCTGGCCGATCAGGGCAAGGCGATCGTGATGATCTCGTCGGAATTGCCTGAGATTCTGCGCATGAGCGACCGCATCGTCGTCATGTGCGAGGGGCGGATCACGGGCGAATTGTCGCCGCATGACGCGACGCAGGAACGGATCATGCAATTGGCGACGCAACGCGAAACGTCGAAAGCGGCCTAGGGCGCTTAGGGTCAGGGGAACGAGAGTATGGCGCAGTCAGAATCCACCACGGTCGCCGGCAGCCGCATGGTCGCGGCGCGGGCCCGGTTCTTCGGCCCATCGGCGCGGCAGAAGCTGCTGGCCTTCGCGAGCCTGATCGTCCTGCTGGTGTTTTTCAGCATCGCCTCGCCCGACTTCATGCAGGTCGACAACATCATCGGCATCTTCCAGGCTACCGCCGTCAACGGCGTGCTGGCTATTGCCTGCACCTTCGTCATCATCACCGGGGGCATCGATCTTTCGGTCGGCACGCTGATGACCTTCTGCGCGGTGATGGCCGGCGTGTTCCTGACCTATTGGCATCTGCCGATGTGGACCGGCGTCTTGGCGGCCATGGCCACGGGCGCCCTGAGCGGCGGCATTTCCGGCACGCTGACCGCGAAGATGAAAATCCCGCCCTTCATCGCCACCTTGGGCATGATGATGCTGTTGAAGGGCCTGTCGCTGGTCGTCTCAGGCACCAAGCCGATCTATTTCAGCGACACCGAAAACTTTCCGGTCATCTCGCAGGACTCGCTGATCGGCCTGGTCTTCCCGGGCTTGCCGATCCCCAACGCGGTGCTGATCCTGTTCGTCCTGTCGGTTCTGTCGTCGCTGGTCCTCAACCGTACAGCTTTGGGGCGTTATACCTTCGCGCTGGGCAGCAACGAAGAAGCGGCGCGCCTCTCGGGCGTCAACGTCGATCGCTGGAAGATCATCATCTATGCCCTGGGCGGCGCCATCTGCGGCATCGCCGGCCTGATCATCGCCTCGCGCCTCAATTCGGCACAGCCCGCGCTGGGCCAGGGTTATGAGCTCGATGCGATCGCCGCGGTGGTCATCGGCGGCACGTCGCTCAGCGGCGGCACCGGCACCGTCCTCGGCACCATCATCGGCGCCTTCATCATGAGCGTGCTGACCAACGGGTTGCGCATCATGTCGGTGGCGCAGGAGTGGCAGGTGGTGGTGACCGGCGTGATCATCATCCTGGCCGTTTACGCCGATATCATCCGGCGCAAACGGACGTAAGGGATCAAGGGGCCAGCTTAAGGGGAGGCTGTTTTCGTGAACTAAGCGTTGCTATCCGTTTTCGTCTTCGGCTCGAAAAGGCGATCAGACAAATTTTTTTACTGGGAGGACAACTATGTTGAAACGGCATTTGGGGCTTTTGATGGGGGCTGCCGCCTTGGCGACCCTGAGCGGCGTGGCGCATGCGGATACTTATATTCCGCTGATCTCGAAGGGCTTCCAGCATCAGTTCTGGCAGGCGGTGAAGCTGGGCGCCGAACAGGCGGCGCAGAAAGCCGGCGTAAAGATTTCCTTCGAGGGTCCGGAAACCGAAGCGATGGTCGACAAGCAGATCGACATGCTCTCGGCCGAACTCGCCAAGCATCCGCAGGCGATCGGCTTCGCGGCGCTCGACAGCAAGGCGGCGATCCCGCTCTTGAAGAAGGCGCAGAGCGAGAAGATCCCGGTGATCGCGTTCGACTCGGGCGTCGATAGCGACATTCCGCTCACCACCTGCACCACCGACAACCTGGCCGCCGCCGGCGAAGCCGCCGACCACATGGCCAAGCTGATCGGCGACGCGGGCGAAGTGGCCCTCGTGGTTCATGATCAGACCAGCCGCACCGGCATCGACCGCCGCGACGGCTTCGTCAAGCGCATCAAGGACAAGCACCCGAACATCAAGATCGTCGACATCCAATACGGTGCCGGCGACCACTTGAAGTCGGCCGAAATCGCCAAGGCGATCGCGACCTCGCATCCGAACCTCAAGGGCATCTTCGGCGCCAATGAAGGTTCGGCCGAGGGCGTCCTCGTCGGCCTCAAGGAACTGAAGAAGAGCAACATCGTCGTGATCGGCTATGACTCGGGCCAGGACCAGATCGACGCAATCAAGTCGGGCGCCGAAGCGGGCGCGATCACGCAGAACCCGATCGGCATCGGTGCCTGCGTCGTCGACTCGGCCGTGAAGGCGTTGAAGGGCGAGAAGCTGCCCAAGACGATCGACACTGGCTTCTACTACTACGACAAGACGAACATCGACGACCCGAAGGTCGCCGCCGTTCTCTATAAGTAAGTCAACTGCGCCAGAGGTTGATTGAGAGGAAGGGCTTCGGCCCTTCCTCTTTTTTTGTGCCTACTTCACCGCGCCGGCGGTGAGGCCCTTGACGATATAGCGCTCGAGGAAAATGCCGATCAGCACCAGCGGGAAGATCTGCGCGCCCGAAAGGGCTGCCATCGCCCACCAGTTGATGCCCTGCGACCCGGTCTGGCTCGCCACCATCACAGGCAACGTCTTGGCGTCGGTGCTGGTCAGCAGCGAGGCCAGGAAATATTCGTTCCAGCACAGGATCAGCGCAATGATCAGCGCCGCCACCATGCCCGGCAGCGCGATCGGCAGGATGATGCGGAAAAACGTGGCCCAGACCGACGCGCCATCCACCATCGCCGCTTCGTCCAATTCAATCGGGATCGTGTCGAACTGGACACGCATGATCCAGATCACGATCGGCAGCACCGACAATGTATAGAGCAGCATCAGCCCGATCGTGGTGTCGAGCAGCGCGAGTTCCTTGTAGAGCACGAGGAAGGGCAGCGCGAAGACGACCGGCGGCAGGATCAGCTGCGACAGGAAGAAGAACGAGATGTCCTTGTTGCGCAGCCACAGGAAGCGATAGGTGAACCGGCTGAGCCCATAGGCCGCCAGCGAACCGATCAGCACCGCCAGCAGCGCCGAACCCAGCGCCGTGATCACGCTGTTGCCGAAACGGTCGAGGAATTCGTCGCGCACCGTGGAGGTCGAGAAGATCGAGTCGGGCGAGAGGCCGATCGAGCGCCAGCCGATCCAGCGCGGCTCGAAATCCAGCCACGGGATCAGGTGCCCCTGCGTCACGTCGGGTGCGATCTTGAACGAGGTCGAGATCGTCCAATAGAGCGGGAAGAAGGCGATGAACGACCACACGATAAGCGCCGCGTAGATCAGGATACGGCCGAGCGTCAGGCGCGTTCCGCCGCGCAAACTCTGGTCCTTGCCGATGCTGATGGCCGCCGATCCAAATGCCACGTCAGTTCCCCTGCCCGCTCACGTGATCTTCTGCATGCGCTTGTTGACGAAGTTCAGCAGCATGGTGATGAAGACGATGATGATCACCAGATAGACCATCGCCAGCATCGTGCCGTAGCCGACATTCGATCGGTCGCGGTAGACGCGATAGATGTAGCTGCTGACCGTGTCGGTCGCGCCGCCCGGCCCGCCGAAGGTGACGTTGATGATCAGATCGGCCAACTTCAGCTTGAAGATGATGCGCAAGATGATCGCGGTAACGCTGACCGGCATCATCAGCGGAAAGGTGATCTTCCAGAACGATTGCCAGCTGCTGGCGCCATCGACCTGCGCGGCTTCGGTCACTTCCTTGGGCATCGCCTGCAATCCCGCCAGAAGCAGAATCAGGATGAAGGGAATCCAGATCCAGGCATCCATTACCTCGATGCTGATCCGCGCGATCCAGGGCGAGGTGAAGAAGGCCGGATTGCTCCAGCCGAGATCGCGCGCCAGCGCGGCGATCGGGCCGAAGCGCGTTTCCATCAGCGACTTGCCGACCATCCAGCTGACCGCCACCGGGCTCAGCATGAACGGCAGCAGGAACAGCACGCGGAAAAAACGGCGCCCGCGAATATCGGCGTTGAGCAATAGCGCGAGGCCGAAGGCGATCGCGTATTCGAACACGACGGCGATCATGTAGTAGACCATGTTCAGCAGTGCGTTCCAGAAGAAGCTGTCGTGGAACATGGTCACCAGATTGTCGACGCCGTTGAACTGGCGCCCGGCCGCGGCCTGCAAATTCCAATTGGTGAAGGCGATCGAGAGGCCGAACAGCGTCGGGAACACGACAACGGCCACGGTAAACAGCGCAGCGGGCAGAATGAACAGCGCCCGCAGCCCCGGCTCGCCGCGCCGCAGCACCTGGCTAGCACCCAGCGCGACCGACCAGAGCAGATAGGCGTAAGCAACCAGCCGCCATGTCTTGAAACCGAAATCGATCGCGCCGATCGAATCGAGCACCTGGGCCGCGATCACGACGACCAGGATCAGCGAGCCGCCCCACAGGATCAGACGGCCCAGCTTCCGGCGCTGCGGATCGGTGGCGCTGGCGGCGATCTCGAGGGTCGCATCGGTTTTGAGGGCGGCTGCTTCTTCCATGACGCGCTAACTCTTCGGCCCCGCAGACAATCGCATGACAGCAGGAATTCTACAAACAATCGGCTGGTGACGCACGCAACGTCACCAGCCGATCACTCACTTACAACGTCAGATCAGTCGCCTTAGATACCCAGCGACGACTTGTACAGTTTGATCTGGTTTTCACGGCCGAGCTGGTCGGTCAGCTTTTCCCAGGCCGCCGCGATGTTGTTGGCACAGCCTTGTGCATCGACCTTGCCGGCATAGGCCTTGGCGAGTTCGTCCTCGGCCACGCTGTAGTACTGGAAGATACCGGGGATGCGCGGCTCGACGGCGCGGTTCGGATGGTTGTACGAACCGAACTGCGAGTTGAGATAGTTCTCGATGTAGTCCTTCTTGTAGCCGGCACCCGTCCATTCCGGAATGTCGGAATGGCTGTTGCGATGGACCTGGAAGCCCGAGGGATACATCACGTTCCAGATCGACAGATCCTTGCCGCCGAGATGCGCTGCCGCGCTCCAGGCCGCCTTCTGCTTCTTCGAGTCGCTGTCGACGCGGGCCATGACATAGATGCCCCAGCCGAGATACGCGCAGTTGGGCGCGAAGTTCGGCTTGTCCAACTTCTCCCACTTGCCGGCCTTGTGGTTATAGACGTCTTCCGAGCCGGGCAGGATGTCGAAGCCGACGATGTCGCCGATCACCGAGTTGTCGGCGGTCTGCGCCACCTGGCCGATATCGCCCCACCAGGTGATCATCGAGCCGGTACCGGCCAGGAACTGCTGGAAGCCGGTGGTGCCGGGGTCGGCGTTGATCTGGTCGGCCGGTTCGTATTGCAACGACTCGACCGCTTCCTTGATCGCGCGGACCCAGCCCGGATTGGTGACGCGCGGCTTCATCGTGTCGATGTCGAACAGCCACGCCTTGTCGGATGGATGCTTCACATAGGCCGTGGCGCGGTCTTCGAGGAAGTAGAAGCCGAACCCGCCCCAGCCCTTGGCCGGATCGAGATAACCGAACACGTCCTTGCCCTTGAACTTCTGGGTCTTGAGGAACTTGGTGACGGCGTTGACCTGGTCCCAGGTCTTCGGCACGCCCCATTCGCCCTTGCCGCCGGCGGCCTTCCACGCCTTTGCCAGATCGGCATCGGCGAAAACGTCGGTGCGGTAGTTGAAGTTGTGGCAGTCGCCATCGATGGTGCAGCGATAGGTCTTGCCGTCCCAGGTGCCGACGGGGGGCTTCAGATAGTCGGAGTAGTCGTCGATATCGATCTGCTTCTTGACCCAGTCGGGCATGACCGAGGCGAGACCCTTGCCGCAGACATCGCCTTCGAAGGGCGCGCCCATTTCGAGAATGTCAAAATCGACGGTCTTGGTCGCGATCGACTGCTGCAGGCGCGCGTTGTAGTCGGCCTGGGCCAGATCGATCCACGAGATCTTGGCGCCCGTATAGGCTTCCCACGGCTTCAAGAAGCCGCGGAACAGGAAGTTGTGCAGGTTCTGGTTGTTGAGCCCCATAAAGGTGAGCTCGACGCCCTTGAACTCGCCTTGCTTGACGGCAGCCTTGGTGGCGCCAAGGCACAGCTCGCCGACCTTCTGCCAATCGGCATCGGTGGGCGACACTTTGCCGACACCCGGAATCGCCAGGATCTGCTTACGCAGCGCCTTCTCGTCGGCCGACATTTCGGCGGCGCGCGCCGGCAGGCTCAAGCCCGCCGTTCCCATCGCGGCAGCCGCACCGATCGCGGCAGCGCCCTTGAGCACGCCGCGGCGGCTCTGCATGCCGCCGATCAAATTATAATCATGCACTCTCATCGTCGTTTCTCCCTGTAAGGACTGAAATTCTTATGGCCGAGGCCTTTGTGGCCGAAGCCTTTGCGGATTCTGATTTGACGATCCGCCGCGACCACCCACATCGCCGGGGGGCGCGGCTCATACTCAGATCGATCGCAATCGTCCCGAGGGACGACGACGCTTTGGATAAACGTTTGCGCCCGGTGGCCTCCCTGTGCCGTTGCCGCAGGCGAGCGATGGCTTTCGCAGGACTTTCCGTCTTCTTGCCGAAAGCTGTCGGCCAGTATGCCGCCGCGCCGAAGGGTGTCAACAAATCGGCGGTTGCGACTCATTCAAGAATGAAGCGACGCCCCATTTATGAATGTGCGACGCAGCAAAACGGGTACCGGTTCACGCGCGATGTATCCAATCACGTGCGATTTCGATCAGGATGAGTGGAACGGCGAACAGCGTCCGGACGCGTGGACGGTTAGACTAAGACCGACAGACTAAGACGATCGCCTAGGAGAGATCGCTTAGGACAAGTCGATCGCGTGCGCTTTGAGATCGGCGAGATCGCAGTGCTCAAGCGCGCCGCGATGGGTGGCCCGCAAGACCACGCGCGGCGCGGCATTGGCTTCCATCGCCTCCTGCCAGCGCGGTGCACAGAGACACCAACGGTCGCCCGGCTGCAGCCCGGCGAAACCATACTCGGGCATGGGCGTCGACAGATCGTTGCCCATGCTTTTGGAGAAGGCGAGAAATTCGACGGTCATCACTGCGCAAACCGTGTGGCTGCCGACATCCTCGCGGCCGGTGTCGCAGCAGCCGTTGCGGAAGAAACCGGTCATCGGCTTGATCGAACAGTTTTCCAGCTTGCCGCCCAGCACGTTGATCGACGGCTCAGGGCCGCGGCCTTCGCCACCACCGCCGCCGCCCCGTCGTCGTCCACCAGTCATATCGAGCGGCATTGCATTCCCCCGCATTCGGTTTTGCCGATTTTAACCCGGCGGCGCATCAAGACCAAGCCAGTGTCCCGACTCCGACACACATCCTTACGCAATCCTGGCCCACGCAATTTCGACACTGACGTTTCAGCCATTTTCTGCCCCCGCAGGACTCGCTAATCTATGCGAGAGCGATGCGGGGCCCATCGCCGAAGGATATCTGGGGGGAAGTTCGTTCTATGGCCGATACAAAACCAGCCGCTCCTGCCGCCGGTGCCGCTACCGTTGCGCCACCCGCAGCCGCGCCGGCTGCTCCTGCTCCGCCAATCGCGAATGGGACAGCCGCACCTGCGGCGCCCGCGCCTGTTGCGCCGCCCCCACCTGCACCGTTAAGCGACGAGGCCGCGCGCAAGGAAGTGGTGCGCGTTCTTCACGGCCCCGTGGTCGATATCTTCAAGACGCTGATCCCCTCGCTCGCGCCGCTGCCCGATCCGTATAAGGCGGTGATGGGCAGCGCCGATCTGCTCGATGCCTGCTTCAAGATTTTCGCCGTGAAGCGCGACGCCTTCGCCGCACTCCTGGTGGATGCGCAAGGCGCGGCCGTGGCCGACAACGCGGTGCGTCTGGTCTGCGGCCGTTCGGTCAACGAGGTCACCGGTATGGTGGTGCGGTCGGGGATGCGCGCCTATGCCGACCATCATTTCAGCGCCGCCAACACCGCGCCGCCCGCGAAGGACGGCACTGCGCGGCAGAGCTGGATCGCCTCGGTAGCCGGCATGTTCCGCAAGAAGCCCGGCGCGCCGCGCAAGACTGCCGCCAACGCCGCCGATGTCTTCTACAAATCGATTCGCGACTCGCTCGACTTCGCCTGGCAGGTGCCGTTCTTCCCGATCTATGTCGAGATCCCGGCCGAGCTATTCGTGAAGATGGGCATCGGCATCACGCGGCTCGACAGTATCGAGAAGCTGCAGCGCCTGGGCCAGCTGGCCAATGACGACATCGGCAAGGCCGAACAGGTCATGGGCAGTGCCGCGCTGACGCAGGAGATGATGGCGAACAACGTCCTCGCCGCCGATTCGATCGCGCAGATGAGCGCCGAGAACTTCAAGATGATGAACGATGCGCTCTCCCATCTCGACGTGCGCAAGAAATGGGATGTGTTCGCCAACAAGATCACCGCGCTGCAAATCAGCGGCGACAAGCGCGTGAGCAAGGCCGACATCGCCGCCATGGCCGCGCATCTCGACATTCTCAATCAGCACGCGCTGACCGCGATCCTCGATCTCAAACTGCCGCGCGAGCGCGTCGGCGGTTTCCTGGCTACCGCCGAAGAGGCGCTGACGCGGCCCGTGTTCCTGTCGCTATTCGGCCCGTTCCCCGATGTGAACGCGGAAGACGCCGCCGCCGTCGAGAAGCTGAAAGCGTTCAGCCTGTTCGTGCAGAACACCCTGCGCGGGTTGGTGACGGCGATGCAGCAGCTCGGCAGCAAGTTCAAAAACGACGACGAAAAATCGATCGCCGATGCGCTAACGGTGGTGTGCGAAAGCCGCCGCGAGGGCTATATCGCCGAGATCAGGAAACTCACACCGGCGGTGGTGCCGGTGGGGTGAGATGAAGGATTAGGGGCGGCGCGAGGGGCAAGCGGAAATCTGCTCATACCCCGATTCTCGCTGGCGCATTGACCGCTATTGAAAATCGATGAACTCAACGATCATGAAAAATCCACTCTGACCCCGATTCTCTACTGACCCCGATTCTCTAGGAGGGATTACAGCTTGAATTCTATTTTTTATTTGTTTTTAAAAGTCTGTACATAAATAATTCGACAATTGCATATATAAATATCATAGCAGAAAAATACATCATAACTAACGACACATCAGACATGATTACTCTATTGAAAATCCCAATATTATAGGCAGATTTATAACTAATAAACGAAACTTTATACAAAAAATATAGAGAGCATATAAATATTGCAGAAATAAATCCAAAGACATTCAAAATATAATTCGCATAACCGTCTTTTGATATGTCCTTAGCAGTCATTTTGATCAATTTGGAAAAATCTATGCTAAATATTGAAAAAAATACAAAATGTACTGGTATAATTATAAATACAAACGACTGCTTTATTAAGGTAAACAATATAGAAATTGATACGATATCTTTATCTAAATTGGCGCATTCCATATGCGCCACCCCGACGAGCTCTTTCGACATGAATATACTGCCGACATTCAACAAAAACCTCTCTGAACAAGTTGTTTTGACCAATTCGAGCGATGGAGTTCCGCTCAACACATCAGAATCCAGAGACAATATGAATAAAATCGAAGACAATACTAAAATCATCACAAAATATTTTCCTATTCTGACAATCAAAGACCGCATCTCACTGAGCCCTCTTCCGGTATTCCACACATATAAAATTTATAACATAGTATAAAAATCGGGGTCAGAGTCCATTTTTCGCCCGCCGGCTTCACAGCAGTTTTCCCTGACGCCCATCGGCCTGCTCTTTGAAAATTGGGGTCAGAGTCCATTTTACGTCTCACAAAACGGGGCGGAGTCCAATCGTCCTGAGTCCAGTTAGTCTCGAAAACAAATTCAGCACGGAAAATCCACTCTAACCCCGTTTCTCTCTCAGCCTCACAATTTCAAGTGCAACTGGGTTCAATTGCCGCTCCAGCGAACGGATCGCGGCGAATTTGCCTTACTGTTTCACAACATCGGAAGCATGGACGTAATAAAGAACACCGTCTTTGAACATATCAACTATCCACTCGACGTCATTTTCATCCAATACAGAACACATAGACTTAATCGCCTGCCCACAAGAGGCGATAGGGCACGTAATATTCGCTATAGCAAATTTTTTTTCGCTCCTCGGATATATATATATGCCTGTCGGTCGGACTATTTTGTACCTGCCTTTACCGCGCAAAATTCGCGTTCCTTTGGGAACATACTTCGAGCCAAATTCACCGGCCGCGATGTGGGAATCTATAGTTGCTGACGAATCTTCGCGGCATTCGGTAGGATGAATTTGCTGAGCCAGCGATGGCTGACACAAAAAGAAAATTAAAAAAAGGAAAACCGGGGTCCGGAAAACCGGGGTCAGAGTCCATTTTCTGCCCGCCGGCTTCACAGCAGTTTTCCCTGACGCTCGGCGGCCTGCTCTTTGCGCGGCCGGCCCTTGGGCAGCGGCGCGGCGCGGCGGCCGGCGATTTTGGCGATCTTGCGCGCGAAGCGTTCCCCGCCCAAGGCCCAGCCGCCATTGGTGGCCGCGCGCAGGGCCGCGACGAAATCCTCCGCCAGCGCGGCACGGAACAAGGCGCGATAGGCCGCCTGCCGGTCCTCGGCCGAGCGTCCGAGCGCGCGATAGAGCGCGTGGTCGGCCACCAGCGCATCGGCCGCGCCCTGGGCATGCGCGGCCCAGCTCGACCACGGCCCGCCCGACCCGGCCGCAGATTCGGCCCGTGCCCCCGCCCCGGACCCCGCATAGTCGCGCGGATGGGCCACCATGCGGGCGCGCACCGGGTTGAGTTCGATATAGCGGCAGCAGGTCAGGAAGTAGCTGTCGGCCTCGATCGGTGCGGCGCGGTAGCGGCCCTCCCACAAGGTGCCGGTGCGGCGATAGGTGGCGTTGACATGGCGCACATAGCGCCGCCCCAGCGACTGCATGGTGCGCGGCAGGGCCTCGGCATCATCGGCCGTGACCAACAGGTGGAC
>DASXEH010000072.1:0-2243 GCA_036490215.1 Magnetospirillaceae bacterium | reverse complement strand
TTTCATCGGCATCGGCGCACGCATGGTCACACCTTCCGCCTCGGCGTGGCCGCGGCTAGCCCTTGGTCACGCCACGCGGCTGAAAGGTTCAACGGCGGACGATGGCATCACCTCGTCCGGACTGACCCGCGCGGCGTCGACGCGGAATCTGCTGCAATCCTCATCGGGTCTGCGTCCCCGTGCGATCGGGCGCGTTCTCTGCGTCGGCCGCCGCGCGATCGACAAACCAAAACAACTCACCAACCGGCCGGACGCGCGCCGCCGGCACCCGACTGCCAGCGCGTATCCTGCCGAATATCTCGGCTTTTTCCGCGCCAGCCACGAGGAACGCGACGCGCCGACTGCTGTCGATCGCCGGATAGGTCATCGTGATGCGCACCTCGGGCCGCCCATGCGAGACGGCAGCCACCCAGCGCTCGCGCTCTTCCAGAACAGGGTCTCCAGGAAGCAGCGATGCGGTATGCCCATCGGTCCCAATCCCCAGCAGCGTGATATCGAAGAGCGGCCGGTGCGGGTCGAGCTTCGCCGCGCCGTAAGCATCCTGCAAGGTTCGCTCATAACGGCGCGCCGCATCCTCGGGACGGCCGTCGGTCGGGATCGGATGGACGTTCTGCGCCGGTACCGGAGCTTTGGCGAGCATGGCCTCGCGGGCCATCCGATAATTGCTGTCGGGATGATCATACGGGACGAAACGCTCATCGCCCCAGTACCAGGAAACCTTTGACCAGGGGAAACGGGTTCTAAATTCATCCGAGGCGAGTAGCTCATAGAGCGTCTTCGGTGTCGAACCGCCTGAGAGCGAGATACGGAACGGATCGCGCGCCGCCTGCGCCGCCTGCGTCATCCATTCCGCGACGTGATGGGCCAGCGCAAGCGGATCCGCCAATATTTCAACGCGCCCGATTGCCTCGCTCATGAGCTTATTTCCTCCCAGAACCGAAGATTAAGGTCTCCATCGCCTTGGCAAAGCCTTCATCATTGTAGGAAGCCGTGACGGCCGCGGCTTGCGCCTTGACCTCGTCCGAGGCGTTTCCCATGGCGATGCTGAAGCCTGAGCGCTTGAACATCAGCACGTCGTTTGGTTGATCGCCGATGGTGGCGATCTCCTTCGCCAGCACGCCCAGGTGCGACGCAAGATATTCCACCACGGCGCCCTTGTTCGCGTCCTTGTTGGTGACGTCGAGGTAATAGGGTTGCGACCGGTTGGCGGTCGCGCGCTGACCGAATGCAGCCTGGGCGTCGGCTTCGCAGCGGTGCACCTTGTCGAGATCATCGCTCACGCCGACGATCTTGGCGACTTGCTGCAAGTGCTCGCGGATATCGGGCACGACCTTCGGCTGAAATTTGACGGTCCAGGCCTCACGAGCGACATGCGGCGCCGAAGCGTTGGTGATCAGCCAATCATTGCCGCTATACACCCAGGTATCGAGCCCGCGTCCTCGCATCAGATCGATTGCCTCGCCCGCAACGTCGGACGGCACCGTCTTTTGCTCCAAAATGGTGAGATGGCGATCGACAAAAAGCCCGCCGTTGAAGCCGGCAATCGGCGTTTCGATGTCGAGCGCATCAAACAGCATGGCCATGCCGAGAGGCGGCCGGCCGCTGGTTATGGCGAAGAGAATACCCGCGCGGCGCAGCGCCTTCACGGCGTCGCGCGCCCGCTCCGTCAGGATCTTCTCTTCGGTGACGAGCGTGCCATCCACATCCGCGAGCACCAACGAAATTTTGCGCTTGCCTGCCATTGTCACTCGACTCCGCTCGGTCACGACCACGGCGATGCCGCCGACAGAACAACGCGGCCGGTGCCGCGAGGGTTCATCTGCCCGTAAAAACGGCCGCACCGCTGGTCAACTGGCTTCGACGGCGTCGGCGCGCACGTCACTCGCTCGATTCTGAAATATAGACGCGATGACGGCAATTGGCACGCCCCGGCGCACCGATCAGGCTGCTTGCCGGTGACGGGCGATGAGCTGATCGGCGACATCATCGAGGTCTTCGCCGACGATCTGTGGCTGGGGTCCGACGCCCAGCAGATCGTTGCCGGTGCGCCTGATCAGCGCCGCTTCCCAGCCGGCCGCGACAGCGCCGAGAGTGTCCCAGGTGTGGCAGGCGATCAGGCAGAACTGCGAGGGCTTCACCCCAAGCTCTTCCTCGACGTACGTATAAGCCTGCCGCGACGGCTTGTGATGCTTGACGCCGTCAGCGCTGAACCGCCGCTCAAACAGGCTGGCGATGTCGCCATG
>DASXEH010000059.1:0-35040 GCA_036490215.1 Magnetospirillaceae bacterium | reverse complement strand
TATCGAGCGCCGAATAGGACAAAGCAGCAGGCAAGCCCCAGTGGAAGGCCGGCTTGATGTTGCGGGCGCGGTAAAGCTCTTTCCACAACCAGGACTCGCGCAGCTTGTGCGGATAGCTGGTCGCTTCGAACACGCCTTCATTGCCCAACGCTTCGAAGACGGCTTCCGCGGCCAACATGCCCGACTTCATCGCACAGTGGGTGCCCTTGATCTTGGGCATGTTGAGGAAGCCAGCCGTATCTCCCACCAGCAATCCGCCTGGGAAGGTCAATTTCGGGATCGACTGGAACCCGCCGGCCGAGATCGCGCGCGCACCATAGGAAACGCGGCGGCCACCCTCGAAGATCGGGCGGATATCGGGGTGCGTCTTGAAGCGCTGGAACTCTTCGAAGGGCGAGAGATAGGGATTGGCGTAGTCGAGTCCGACCACCAACCCGACCGACACTTTGTTGCCTTCGAAGTGATAGAGGAACGAGCCGCCATAGGTGCTCATATTCATCGGCCAGCCAACCGTGTGGATTACGCGGCCGGTGTGGTGCTTGGCGGGATCGATCTCCCACAATTCCTTGATGCCGAGGCCATAGACTTGCGGATCGACGTCTTTGCGCAGATCGAAGCGCTGGAACAGCGTCTTGGTCAGCGAACCGCGGCAGCCTTCGGCGAAAATCGTCTGCCGGCCGAGAAGCGCAACGCCGCGCTGATAGTTGCTTGTGGGTTTGCCGTCTTTGCCGATACCCATGTCGCCGGTGGCAACGCCGATCACGGCGCCGGCTTCGTTATAAAGAATCTCAGCCGCGGCGAAGCCCGGGAAAATCTGTACACCCAGCGCTTCGGCCTGAGCGCCCAGCCAACGCACGACGTTGCCGAGGCTGACGACGTAATTGCCGTGGTTGTGGAGCGTCGGCGGCGTCGGCAGCCGGATCGAATTGACTGCGGTCAAATAGAGGAAGCGGTCTTCGGTCACCGGCACGTTGAGCGGCGCGCCCTTGGCTTTCCAGTCGGGGATCAGTTCGTCCAGCGCCCGCGTCTCGATCACCGCACCCGAGAGAATATGAGCGCCGAGTTCCGAGCCTTTCTCGACCACACAAACCGAGACCTCGCGACCGGCCGATTGCGCAAGCTGTGCCAGGCGGATCGCCGCCGACAGGCCCGACGGCCCGCCACCCACGATTACTACATCGAATTCCATTTGCTCGCGTTCAGCCACGATTGTTCTTCCTCCGTGTAGCCAGGCGGGCGCCATCTTAGCCGATGCTTTGTGTCGGACGGCAAGCACGTGCTAGGTTTTATCTATGACCGAGGGCCTCACCCCGGAACAAATTCTGCGCTGGCATATCGAGGCGGGGGCCGATGAAGCGATCGGCGAACGGCCAATCGATCGCTTTGCCCTGCCTGCCGCACGCCCGGTCGCCGAGACCCAGCGCGGCCGCCCTTCGGGCACTTCGCATCCGGTCACGGCTCGGCCAGCTACGACCTTTACACAATCTGCCGCCCCGAAGGGCGCGCCAGTCAGCCAATCCGCCCAGCTGGCCCAGGCTTGCGCCACGCTCGATGCCCTCAAAAAGGCGATCGAGGCCTATGACGGCTGCGCCCTGAAACGGACCTGCCAGCGTACCGTGTTCAGCGACGGCAATCCAAAGGCACGGGTCATGCTGATTGGCGAAGCGCCCGGCCGCGAAGAGGACGAACAGGGCCTGCCTTTCGTCGGACCCAGCGGCAAACTCCTGGATCGCATGCTGGCCTCGATCGGGCTCGACCGCGATCAGGTGTACATCACCAACGTCATTTACTGGCGGCCGCCGGGCAATCGGAAGCCCGAACCCAGCGAAGTCGATCAATGCCTGCCCTTCATGGAACGGCAGATCGAGTTGATCGATCCGGCGGTGATGATGTTCCTCGGCGGTGCGGCAGCAGCGGCCATTTTGGGCAAGACCGAAGGGGTGACCAAGCTGCGCGGCCGATGGCACGACTACTCCGCCCCTGGTCTCCAACGCCCTATTCCTGCGCTGCCGACCTACCATCCCGCCTACCTGTTGAGAACGCCGATTCATAAGAGAGAAGCCTGGCGCGATTTGGTCACGCTGCGAAAAAGACTCAGCGAGCTATCGATCGGTACTTCGTAACCCTTTGATAATACAGAGCGTTACAATTGCCCTGGGGATAACACAGGTTGTGACAACGATGTTTCTTGCGTGGTTCCAGCGAATCCATTTATAAATCCGAAGGTGCCTATCGGTAATTTCGATCACGCTCACGCAAGAGGAGAGAGACCATGCTGAAAAGCAGACTTCTCCCCACCCTCGTGACCATAGCTTTTGCGACGGCTGTGCCTGCGTTCGCGCAGGCCGCCTCGACCGAGGCAGACCGGTCACACGGCGATAATATGGTGGCTGCGCTAACGGACGGCGCGGCACTGGGCCGTGCTGGCCGCGAGATACCGGTCCCCACCGTTCTCTCGGCGAGCGACGTTTCGGCCTACCAAAAGGCGCTGGACCTCGACGCACACGGCCAATGGGCTGCGTCCGACCGCGAGATCGCGCATCTCCACAATCAAATTCTAGTGGGGCATATCCTTGCCCGCCGCTACCTATCGGATAGCTATCATCCGAAGGCGGAGGAGCTGAAGACCTGGCTGACCCGTTACCAGGACTTCCCGGAAACGCCCGACGTCTATGCCCTGGCTAAAAAGCGCTTGGGCAAGAAATTCCACCCCGCGGGTTTGGCCACGTCATCGCACGCGCCCGACGCGGCGATCGATCCGGATGACGCCGACTGGACCAACTTCACCATCGACAGCCGCGCTCAGCGGTCGCCGGCCGAGAAAAATCGTATCCAGTCGATCAAGAATGGCTTCCGAACCAAAGTCGCCAACGGCAAGTACGACTCCGCAGTCGACCTTCTTAACGCGCCAGAGTCGGTTCGGTTGCTTGCACCGTCCGATACGGATGAATTGAAGACGGTCCTGGCGATCGCACTCTTCGATCAGGGCCGCGACGGCGACGCGACCTATTGGGCCGAACAGGCTGCTGAGCGCTCAGGCGATGTATTGCCCGAGGCCGACTGGGTTGCCGGTCTGGCATTGTGGCGCCAGGACCAGCGCGCCGACGCCGCCCACCATTTCGAAGCCGTGGCCAATGCCCAGGGTATTTCCAACTGGCTGAGCTCGGCCGGCGCCTTCTGGGCCGCGCGTGCCAATCTGGCCGCCAAGCGCCCCGAAGTCGTGAACCACTGGCTGCAACAGGCGGCGCTGTATCCGCGCACCTTCTATGGTCTGCTGGCGCGCCGCGCTCTCGGCCTCGATATCCAGTTCTCCTGGGATGACCGGCCGTTCACCGATCTCGATTCCGACGCGCTGCTGCGGATTCCGGGTGCTGTGCGCGCCATGGCTTTGCTGCAGCTTGGCGAACGGTCGCTGGCCGAAGACGAAATGATCGGCATCGCCGGCGGCGCCAGCCCCGGCCTCGCCCAGTCGCTCCTGGCTTTCGCCCGTGCCGCGGACATGCCGTCCTTGACCGTGACGCTGGGCCGCGCGGTTTCGTCGAACGACGGACGCCGCCATGACGCGGCATTCTACCCCCTGCCGGCTTGGCAGCCGAAGGGCGGCTGGACCGTCGACCGTGCCCTGGTTCTGGCCTTTGCCCGCCAGGAATCGGGCTTCAACCCGCACGCTCACAGCCCGGCCGGCGCTATCGGTCTGATGCAGCTGATGCCGGCGACCGCTCGGGCCTTGGGCGCCAATGGCCCGCTGACCGATCCGGATGTCAGCCTGCAGGTGGGCCAGCACTTCCTGCGCCAGCTGATCACCGACGACGGGATCCGCGGCAATCTGATGCTGGTGGCGGCAGCCTATAACTCGGGCCCGACCTGCGCCGCGCGGTGGATGCAGACGATCCACCATGAGAATGACGCGCTGCTGTTCATGGAAAGCATCCCGACCGACGAAACCCGTGTCTTCGTCCAGCGCGTGCTGACCAATTTCTGGGCTTATCGCAGCCGTCTCGGCCGCACTTCGCCGTCGCTCGACGCCCTCGCCGCAGGCGGGTGGCCGTTATATGATGGGACCGGTTCCGGCGTCCCATCGGTGAAGTATGTCAAGGATTGACGAGAGCAGGCCTTTTCTTTCCGTCAATATCGCCATTCTGACGGTCTCCGACAGCCGAACCCCCGAGACCGATAAATCCGGAGATACTCTCGCTGAACGCGTGACCGCTGCCGGCCATACCGTGGCCGCGCGCAGCATCGTGCCCGACGACCAAGGCCGTATCATCGCTGCGCTCACCCGCTGGATCGACGATCCGAAGCTCGATGTGGTGCTGGCCACAGGCGGCACCGGGGTCACCGGACGCGACGTGACGCCTGAAGCCTTTCAATCGGTCTATGACAAGGAAATCCCCGGCTTCGGCGAGCTGTTCCGCCAGCTTTCCTATGCCAAGATCGGCACCTCGACGATGCAGAGCCGCGCGACCGCCGGTGTGACAAGAGGCACGTACCTCTTCGCGCTTCCCGGATCGCCATCAGCTTGCCGCGATGCCTGGGATGATATTCTGCGCTGGCAGCTCGACAATCGCCTGCGCCCCTGCAATCTCGTCGAGCTGATGCCCAGATTGATGGAACATGAGAAAGCTCCGGTCCAAGCCGCAACCGGAGCGTAACGCGACTCGCGGCCCGCTACAGGTCATCATGGTCGCTGGTCCTTTGCCCCGATGAACGAAATCCCGCCGCAGTCTCCCACCCCACGCCGCAGCTTCGCCACCAAGGCGACGTCGCCGATGGCGCGCGCATGGCGGCGGCTGTCTTACTCGGCGAGCCGGCGCAATCTGCGCAACAGTGAAGTCTGGCTGATCGTTCTCTGTGCGCCGCTCGGCGCCTTCATCGGCCTGGCCGTCGTCGCGATGCATACCTGCGTCTCGGCCCTTCATCAGCTTGGCTTTGGCGGCCAACTCGGTCCGCTTCTCGAATCGGGCGGCGGCGGGATCGCACCGTGGCGGTTGCTCGCGGTTCCTGCGATCGGCGGGCTGTTCGTCGGTGGGTTGGCATTGGCCGTGCGGCGGGTGCGGCCCGGCGATATCATCGACCCGGTCGAAGCCAATGCGATCTATGGCGGCAAAATGTCCCTCGTCGACAGTTTGCGCGTCGCCATTGCCACCATCGCCTCCAACGGGGCGGGTGCCTCTGTCGGCATGGAAGCCGCCTATGCACAGATGGGCGCCGGTATCTGGTCGGTGTTCGGGCAATGGCTGCGTCTGCGCCGCGCCGATTTGCGTGTCTTCGTCGCCGCCGGGACGGCCGCCGCGATTGCCGCCGCGTTCAACGCGCCACTGGCCGGTGCCTTCTATGCCTACGAACTCGTCCTCGGCAACTACAGCGTCGCCGCATTGGCGCAGGTCGGCACAGCGGCACTGGCCGGAACGCTGGTCGTGCGCTTCATCCTGGGCGAAGCGCCGATCTATCTGATCCATGCCGTCACCGTGCCGGTTCTGCAGTGGGACTATCCGCTGTTCGGCCTGCTCGGCTTGCTGGCGGGACTGGTCGGCATCGGGGCGATGCGCTCGGTCACCTGGTTCGAAACGCGCATGCGTAGCCTGCCGACGCCATATTGGCTGCGTCCGGCTTTGGGCGGCGTCGCGCTCGGCGTGATGGCCTTGGCGGTGCCGCAGGTGCTGGGCAATGGCCAGGGCGCAATTCAATTCAATTTCGATACGATCATTCCGCTGCCGCTGCTGATTCTGCTGCTGGTCGCGAAACTCGTGGGCTCGATCGTCTCGATCGGCTCGGGCTATCGCGGCGGCTTGTTCAGCAACTCGCTGTTTATCGGCACGCTGTTCGGCGCCGTGTTCGCGCAGACCCTGATGCTGTTCCTGCCTTTCGTAGCCGATCAGCGCTCCGTATTCATGTTGGTCGGCATGGGTGCACTGGCGGCAGCCGTAGTCGGCGCGCCGGTGACTATGGTGTTGCTCGTCCTGGAAGTAACCAACGACCTCGATATGGCGCTCGGTGTGTTGGCCGGCGTTGTCGTCGCCTTCACACTGGTGCGTCACACGTTCGGTTACTCGTTCTCGACTTGGCGCTTCCACCAGCGCGGCGTCGGCATTCGCGGTGCGCATGATGTGGGCTGGGTCTCGGACCTCACCGTCGCGCGCATGATGCACACCGATGCAACAACCGTGGCCTTCGATCAGCCGCTGCAGCAATTGCGCTCGGCGGTACCAATCGGCGCGTTGACGCGCGTTTTCGCGATCGACAGCGATGGCCGTTACAAGGGCATGATCGACGTCTCGACGATTCACGATCCCGATCTCGACGACGCCGCGGCAGGATTGGTTGCGGACGATCTCGCCGGTGCGCGCGGCCTTTTCCTCTTGCCCGACCAGGATGTGCGCCGCGCCTTGGCACGCTTCGTCGAGGCCGAAGAAGAAATTCTGCCGGTCCTTACTAGCGGCGAAGACCGCAAGATGATCGGCTATCTGACGGAAGCCTTCGCCTTGCGCCGCTACGCCGAAGAGTTGGAGCGGCGGCGCAGCGCCGACCTTGGCGTGCGCGACCTATTCAGCGTCGGACCGACGGTGAAGTAAGATGCGGCGATACCGATGCCCCATCTGAAGTTCGAGCGCGCCGCCGGCGGCATTGTGTGCGGCATCGATGAAGCGGGGCGCGGCCCTTTGGCAGGACCCGTCGTCGCCGCCGCCGTCATTCTCCCCGCGAGAATTCCGCGCGCAATGCGCCAAGCCGACGATTCGAAAAAGCTGCCGCGCGAAAAGCGCGAGGAATTGTTCGACGTGATTCGCGAACATGCGACTATCGGCGTCGGCCGTGCCGATGTCGATGAGATCGCACGACACAACATCCTGGGAGCCACACTGCTGGCCATGGGCCGCGCCTACCGCGCCTTGGAGACCGACGCCATCCTCGCATTGGTGGACGGCAATCGTCCGCCGCTTCTGCCCTGCCCGGTTCAATGCGTGATCGGTGGCGACGGGCTGAGTCTGTCGATCGCGGCGGCCTCGATCATCGCGAAAGTCACGCGCGATCGCGAGATGACTCTGCTGGCCGATCTCCATCCCGGTTATGGCTGGGAGCGCAATGCCGGCTATGGCACGGCCGAGCACTGTTCAGCAATGGCGCAACTGGGCGTGACGCCGCACCACCGCCGTGGCTTCGCGCCGGTCGACGCCATTCTGGCAAATGTCGTGACAGCGCAAGTCACGTTGCTCGACATGATGGACAATCCCGCATCGCAGCCGGATGCCGAGGCGTGAAGCACGTTGCCTCGCCCAATCATGGGCCGCGTCCCGACGGTGTGCCGATCGATATGCTGGTGTTGCACTATACCGGCATGCCCGACGGCAAGAGCGCGCTGGAACGCATGTGCGATCCGAAGGCGCAGGTTTCCGCCCACTATATGATCGAGGAAGACGGCACAGTCTTCGCATTGGTCGATGAAGCGCGGCGCGCTTGGCACGCCGGTGCCGGATCGTGGCGCGGGTACCCCGACATCAATTCGCGCTCGATCGGCATCGAGTTGGTGAACCCGGGACACGAATTCGGCTATCGCGCCTTTCCCATGGCGCAGATGGAAGCGCTGGCCGCGTTGGCCCCGGCGATTCTCGCCCGTCATCCGATCCCGCCACGCAACGTGATCGCTCATGCCGATCTGGCACCGGCGCGCAAGGAAGATCCGGGCGAACTGTTCGACTGGGCGTGGCTTGCGGCGCGTGGCATCGGCCTCTGGCCGCAATCAATCCGCACAATGGCGCACGTGGATGTCGACGCTGAGTTGGCGCGTTGGGGTTACGCGATCGGTACGGAGGGTCCTAAACCGGCGCTGGTCGCATTCCAACGCCACTTCCGGCCTAGCAACATCGATGGCGTGGCCGATGAAGAAACCGTGGCGCGGCTGATGGCTCTGCTCGCCCTTGTCGGCAACGCGCCGTAAGCGCTACTTCCGTTCGTAGGCACCGATCAATCGGCCGCGCGCCAGCACCGCACCGGTCATCGCTTTCGTCACAGCCGCATAGTCTGGCGTCACTTTGAAATCCAGTCGGCGCGACAATGCGAAGATCTGGAAAATGTACCGATGCCGGCCATGGGCTCGCACCGGACGCGGGCCGGCATAGCCGAGCCGGCCGAAGAGTCCGCGGCCGAAACGTAGATCGCGGCTGGTCTCGGGCGTTAGATAACCCTCGGGCACACTGCCACGTTCCGGCGCGATGCCCGTCACCAGAAGATGGACCACCGGACGACGCATTGGCGCATCAGGGTCCTGCATGATCAGCACAAGTTCGACCGTGCCGAAGGGCAGCACCGACCATGACAAAGGCGGCGAGATGTTCTCGCCCACGCCTTCGCCGGCATGGCGCTGTGGAATGATCTCGCTTTCGTCGAAAGCTGAACTGGTCAGTAGAATCGTGTCGGGTGCGGCGGTGAAGCGCGGATCGTTCCAGGCCAGATGCCGGTCGCCCGCGCGGACGTTTTTGAGCCAGCGCCCCAGGGTGCGCTCGATGGTCGGGTTCATGCCGCCTTTTTACATGGTCCGCCCAAGCTTGGCATCTGTCTGCGTCACTCTATATAGTGCGCGCGCCAGATGGCCGGATGGCCGCCCCTCGGCGACGGGGGGAGGAAAGTCCGGGCTCCACGGAAGTACGGTGCCGGATAACGTCCGGCGGGGGCGACCCCAGGGACAGTGCCACAGAAAGCAAACCGCCACAGCGAGGCGCCTCGGCCAGACTGCGGTAAGGGTGAAAGGGTGCGGTAAGAGCGCACCGCGCCTTCGGCAACGAAGGCGGCAGGGTAAACCCCACCGGGAGCAAGACCAAGTAGGGACGGTATGTCCGCGCAAGCGGGCAAGGCGCACTTCCGCGCTGCCGTCCGGGTCGGTCGCGCGAGGCGTCCGGTAACGGACGTCCCAGATGAATGGTCATCCCCTGCATCGGGCAGGGACAGAACCCGGCTTACAGGCCATCTGGCATTTCATGTTGGGCTTAAACTCTGCCCCCTAACCGCCCAAGCCGTCCCAAGAACTCACGCATAAAGAACAAAACAAGAACAATATTCATCAAGCGTAGATACAGATTCAGGTAATTGTAGGCTTCAGCCACATCTTTGCCCCAGGCCTAGTTTTGCGTTTTGCTAGGAGAACCATAGCAAAGACGTTCTCTTGCGCTTTGTATTACTGGGACAATCCGTTGACGGCCCATATCATCCCATGATATCCCATTATGTCCCATGAAGGCCCAGCCGCGGGTACGGCTGTCCTTAATTACATGGGGCGCTGGTAGAAACAGGGGAAAGTAGGCTGGCGCGATGTTGGTCTTCAGCGGGACCCACATCAATAAAATCGACAAGAAGGGGCGGGTTTCCGTCCCCGCGCCCTTTCGTGCTGTCTTGTCCAAGGCCGGCGAGCGGCAAATTTCCATTTTCCCGTCGTTCATTTTGAAGGCGCTGGAGGGTTTCGGCCCTGACCTCATGGAAACGATCGCCGGCGACTCCTATTCGCCTCAGGACTTCATGACCAAGAAGTCTGGCCCCGATCTCAGCCGGATCTTCGAGAAGATGCGCCAGGTCGAATGGGATGCGGAAGGCCGTGTTGGTCTGCCCGAGGATTTAATGGCCCATGCCGGGATTGGCGAGGCGGTTCAGTTCGTCGGCCGGGGCCGTTCGTTCCAGATTTGGAACCCCGACACCTATCGAGCCCACGAAGCCGCGACCAACGCTGGCCGTTCGGAGGGCACATGAGCTCCGCCCCGCACACCCCGGTCCTGCTGGCCGAGGTGGTGGCGGCACTTGCTCCCCGCCCGGGATCGATCATCGTCGACGGCACCTTCGGCGCCGGCGGCTATTCCCGCGCTTTGCTCAACGCCGCGTCCTGCCGCGTCTACGGGATCGATCGCGACCCAGACCAAGTGGCCCGCTCCGCCAAGCTGCAGAGTGAGATGGGCGACCGCCTGACTGTGATCGAAGGCCGCTTCGGCACGATGGACGAATTGCTGGCCGAGCGTGGCGTCAGCGCCGTCGACGGCGTGGCGCTCGATCTCGGTGTCTCGTCGATGCAATTGGATGAGCCGGAGCGCGGTTTCTCATTCCGCCACGACGCGCCGCTCGACATGCGCATGGAAAAGGCCGGCCCGACCGCCGCCGATGCCGTCAACGAATTGCCCGAGGAAGAACTGGCCGACATCATCTGGCGCCTGGGCGATGAACGGCATTCGCGCCGCGTGGCCCGCGCCATTGTCGCCGCCCGCAAGGCCGAACCGATCACCACAACCTTCGGCTTGGCCAATGTGGTGCGCGGCGCCGTGCCACGCTCGCGCGACGGCATTGACCCGTCCACGCGCACCTTCCAGGCTCTACGCATCTATGTGAATGACGAACTGGGCGAGCTCGATCGCGGGTTGTCGGCGGCCGAGCGCCTGCTGCACGCCGGCGGACGGCTGGCCGTTGTCTCTTTCCATTCTCTCGAAGATCGCGCGGTAAAGGATTTCCTTCGGCGGCGTAGTTCCGCCCAGGCGCGGCCCAGTCGCCATCTTCCTCCCATGGCCGCGGGTCGCGCCCCTTCTTTCACGTTGGTCGAAAAGAAGCCGATTGCGCCGACCGAAGCCGAAGTGGCCGCCAATCCTCGCGCCCGCTCGGCGCATCTGCGCGTTGCCGAACGAACCGCCGCACCTGCCTGGGACGACGCCCAGGATTCTGGGGGAGGCCACGCATGAGGCTCGCCACAGCCACGGCCTGGGTCATCCTGCCGATCATCGCCGGCGCTGGTCTCTATTTCGTTAAAATGCGAGTCGAGAGCCAAGGACAGCACCTCGTCGCGCTTCAGAAGCAGATCGTGGATACGCGCGAGTCAATCCACGTGCTGAAAGCCGAGTGGAGCTATCTCAACGACCCGGTTCACCTGCGCGACGAGGCGGAGCGTCTCCTGGCCATGCATCCGGTGACACCGCGCCAAATCGTTTCTTTCGATCAGGTGCCGATGCCTGATCAAAATCCTGTGCCGGGCCCGGCCGCGTCGACCGCGCCGCTGGCCAATCCTGCCAATGTTCATAAGGCGGCCAAGGTTGCCGCCGCCGACGATCCCATTGCCGCGGCTATTGCTGCGCTGAACGATCCGCCCAGGAGCAAGCATCCATGATCCGCCTTCCCCGTGCTCCCTTCCGCCGCACCGGTTCGGCGCCAAGCGAAACTCTGCATCTCGAAGGCGTCAAGAAGCGCGCGATCGACACCGGTCGTGCGCGCCTGATCGTTGCTGGCGCCATATTCCTGCTCGCTTTTTCTGTCATCGGTGGGCAGATGGTGAATGTGACGATCCTGCGCGACGGCGGTGTGCCGCGCGCGGCCCAAGCCAAAACCGACGAAGACACCCAGATGCGAGCCGATATCGTGGATCGCAACGGCGTGTTGCTGGCCACCAGCCTGCCGATGGACTCGCTTTACGCGCATCCGAAAGAGATTCAGGATCCTGCCACCGCCGCTAAAGCCGTGGCCCAGGTTCTGCCCGATCTCAACGCCGAGGAACTGCAGGGCAAGTTCGCCTCGGATCGCGGCTTCGTCTATCTCAAGCGCAACCTGACGCCGAAGCAGGTCTACGACGTCAACGCGCTCGGCATTCCGGGCCTGTATTTCGAGCAGGATCAGAAGCGCGTCTATCCGCAAGGCGACCTGGCCGCTCATGTCGTCGGCCTGACCGATCTCGACGGCAAAGGTGTCGCCGGCGTCGAGAAGAAGTTCGACAAGGAACTCGATACCCGCCGCGAACCGCTGCGTCTGGCGCTCGATGTGCGCGTCCAGACGGTGCTGCGCGACGAGCTGGCCAAGACGGTTGCCGATTTCAATGCGATCGGCGCCACCGGCATGGTGATGGACATCCGCACCGGTGAATTGCTGGGCATGGTGTCGCTGCCCGATTTCGACCCCAACACGATGGCCGGCGCGACGCCCGAAGCGATGTTCGACCGCGCCACCCTCGGCGTCTATGAGATGGGCAGCGTGTTCAAGCTGTTCGACGCAGCTGCGTGCATCGATGCCGGTGTGGCCACGCCGACCAGCACCTATGACGCCACCCATCCGATCCATGTGGCGCGGTTCGAGATTTTCGACCACGACCCGCAAAACCGCTGGCTGTCGGTGCCGGAAATCCTGATCTACTCGTCGAATATCGGCGCTGCCAAGATGGCGCTCGATCTCGGAACCGATCGCCAGAAAGACTATCTCGGCCGCTTCGGCCTGCTGCATTCCGCTTCGGTCGAAGTACCGGAGGTCGGCGCACCGCTGGTGCCCAATCCCTGGCGCGAGATCAACACGATGACCATCGCGTACGGCCACGGTATGGCGGTGAGCCCGGTGCAACTCGTGCAAGGCGTCAGCGCGATCGTCGATGGCGGCGTGCTGCATCCGGCGACGCTGTTGGCGCGCACGCCCGGTGAGCCCGTGCCCGGCGTGCAGGTGATCAAGCCGGCGACCTCGCGCGCGATGCTCGACATCATGCGCATGATCGTCACCGAAGGCACCGGCAAGAAGGCCGATGTGCCCGGTTATGAAGTTGGCGGCAAGACCGGCACGGCCGAAAAAGCCGGCGTCGGCGGCTACCATCACAAACTCAACTTGTCGTCCTTCATTGCCACATTTCCGGTGAGCAATCCGCGCTATGTCGTGCTAGCGATGATCGATGAACCGCATGGCAACAAGGAAAGTTACGGCTTTGCCACTGCCGGCTTCACAGCGGCGCCTGCCGTCGGCCGCATCGTGGCGCAGATTGGTCCGATGCTTGGCGTCCAACCCATTGGCTCGCCCGACGACGGCAGCAAGCAGCGCGTTGCCGAAGCGGCGGCGCCCAAGTCCGCTCAATCTCAATCCCCGGTGAGGAAGGTGTCGCTTGCCGCGGTTGAGTGAGTTGCTTGTTCCCTTACTGGCTGAGGACCCTGAGATCGGCGGGCTGACCGCCGATTCGCGTCAGGTGCGCCCGGGCGACCTGTTCGCGGCGCTGCCCGGCAACCGCGTCGATGGCCGTGATTTCATTGCCGACGCGCTGAAACGCGGCGCACGCGCTGTGCTCGCGCCGATGGGCACGGGCCTGACCGACGCGAACGTCATGCTGGTGACCGATACCAATCCGCGCCGCCGCTTCGCACAGGCCGCGGCCCGCTTCTACGGGCAGCAACCCGAAACCATCGTCGCCGTCACCGGAACCAACGGTAAGACCTCGATCGTCAACTTCACGCGGCAGATTTGGGCGAAGCTGGGCCTGCCGGCGGCGAGTCTCGGTACGCTGGGCCTGAACGCGCCGGGCCGGATCGTGCCCGGTTCGATGACCACGCCCGATCCCGTGACGCTTCACCGCACACTGCACGAACTTGCCCATCAAGGCGTGACCCATGCCGCGATGGAAGCGTCGAGTCACGGTCTCGACCAGTTCCGCCTCGATGGCGTGTCGGTCGCCGCGGCGGCCTTCACCAATTTGACGCGCGACCATCTCGACTATCACGCCGATATGGACGCCTATTGGGCCGCCAAGCGCCGCCTGTTCACCGAGGTGATGCCGCCGCGCCGTGTCGCAGTCGTCAATGCGGACTCGCCCTATGCGGCCGATCTGATCGCGCACTGCCAAACGCACGGCCATCGCATCATCAGCTACGGCGAAGCCGGCGAAGCGATCAAGCTGCTGCGCATCGCGCCCACCGCGCAGGGGCAAGATATCGAACTCTCGGTCATGGGCGCGGCGCGGCGCATCCGCCTCCCGCTGGCCGGGACGTTCCAAGCCTCGAACACACTTGCCGCACTGGGGCTCGTACTCGGGACCGGCGGCGATCTCGACAAGGCCGTGAATGCGCTCGAAAGCCTCGAAGGCGTGCCGGGCCGGCTGCAGAACGTTGCGGTCACCAAGAAAGATGCGGCGATCTATGTCGATTACGCCCACACGCCCGACGCCCTGGCCACCGTGCTCAAGGCGCTGCGTCCCCATGCCGCCGGCCGCTTGATCGCCGTCTTCGGTTGCGGCGGCGATCGCGATCCCGGCAAACGCCCAGAGATGGGCAAGATCGCGGCCGACATGGCTGATGCGGTGATCGTCACCGACGACAATCCGCGCGGCGAAGATCCGGCAGTGATCCGCGCCGCCGTGATGAAAGGCTGCCCCGGCGCGCGCGAGATCGGCGATCGGCATGAGGCGATCGTAACCGCCGTGCGCGAATTGAACGCCGGCGATGTGCTGCTGCTGGCCGGCAAGGGCCACGAGACCGGGCAGATCATCAAAGACAAGACGCTGCCCTTCAACGATGCCGACGAAGCGCGCCGCGCGGTTGCGGAGCTGGGCGCATGACCGCGATGCCGCTCTGGACCCGCGCTGAGATTTTGGCCGCGACACATGCCCAAGCCTCGGGCGGCGATTGGCAGGCAACGGGCGTGTCGATCGACAGCCGCTCGGTCAATCCGGGCGATCTGTTCGTCGCGCTCAGCGGCCCCAATCACGACGGCCATGACTACGTTGCCGCCGCTTTCGCCAAGGGCGGCGCCGCCGCGATCGTGCAGCGCGTGCCGAACGATGTCTCAGCCGGTGCGCCGTTGATCATCGCCGCCGACACCCAGGCCGCACTCAACGATCTGGCCGCCGCCGCGCGGGCGCGTTCCGGCGCGAAGATCGTCGCGGTCACGGGCAGTGTCGGTAAGACCGGCACCAAGGAAATGCTGAAGCTGGCCTTCGACTCGGTTGGCCTCACCCATGCGACACAAGGCAATCTCAACAACCGGTGGGGTGTGCCGCTGTCACTCGCCCGTCTGCCGCGGGAAGCCCAATACGCCGTGTTCGAACTCGGCATGAACCATGCCGGCGAAATCACGCCGCTGACCCGCATGGTGCGTCCACATGTGGCGATCATCACCACCGTCGAACCCGCGCATCTGGAGTTTTTCGCGTCGACCGCCGAGATTGCGGCTGCCAAGGCCGAGATCATGCTCGGCCTCGATGCTGACGGTACTGCTGTGCTGCCGCGCGACAACCGCCATTACGCGCAGCTCGAAGAGGCCGCGCGTGCCGCCGGTGTCACTCATATCGAGAGCTTCGGCCACCATATCGATTCGACTGCGCGCCTGCTCGATGCTGCCGTCGACCCGAATGAGACTTTGGTGTTCGCGCTGCTTGGCGACCAGCCGATCGGCTATCGCGTCGGCGCGGCGGGCCTGCACTGGGCCAATAACAGCCTCGCGGTGCTTCTCGCCGCCCGTGCGGCCGGTGTCAGCCCAGACGTGGCCAGCAAGGCACTCGCAACGATGAGCGCACCGAAGGGCCGTGGCGCCCGCCAGACCTTGGCGTGGCGCGATGGCCAGATTGAAGTCATCGACGATTCCTACAATGCAAGCCCGGCCTCAATGCGCGCCGCGATCGCCGTTCTAGCGGCGGGCAAGGCGGGTAAGCATGGTCGGCGTGTCGCCATCGTGGGCGACATGCTCGAATTGGGCGATACCTCGCCCCAACTCCATGCCGGCTTGGCCGATGCGCTGAACGAGTGGCGCATCGATATGGTGATCACCGCGGGCCCCTTGATGCGCCACCTGCATGATGCGCTGCCCGAGGCACGCCGCGGCGGTCATGGCGCCAATTCCGAAGAAGCCGCGACCTTGGCGATGAATGCACTGCGCGCCGGCGATCTGGTGATGGTGAAAGGCTCGGCGGGCAGCCGCATGGGCCGCGTTGTCAAAGCACTGGAAGAAGCAGCAACAAACCGGGCGGGACAGGAAGGCTAGAAACGGATGCTCTATAATCTCCTTTCCCCGCTGGCCGATCAGACCGCGCTGTTCAATCTGTTCCGCTACATCACCTTCCGCACCGGCGGTGCGATGGTGACGGCGCTGATCATCTCGTTCCTGGTCGGGCCGACATTGATTCGGTGGCTGCGCCGCTATCAAGGCTATGGCCAACCGATCCGCACCGATGGCCCCGAGAGCCATCTGCTGACCAAGAAGGGCACGCCCACCATGGGCGGCTTCTTGATCCTGCTGGCGACCGTGCTTTCGGTTCTGATCTGGGCCGATCTATCGAACAGCTATGTCTGGATCGTGCTGATGGTCACGCTCGGCTATGGGCTGATCGGCTTCCTCGACGACTTCATCAAGGTGCGCAAGCGCCATTCCAATGCGTTGCCCGGCCGCGTGAAGCTGCTTCTTGAGGTCATTATCGCCCTGATCGCTGCTTGGTTGATCATGCAGCGGCAGGGTGGCGAACTCGGTACGTCGCTCGCGGTACCGCTGTTCAAAAATTTCTTCGTCCAACTCGGCGTCTTCTACGTGGTCATCGGTGTCTTCGTCATGGTCGGCGCCGGCAATGCGGTCAACCTGACCGACGGCCTCGACGGGTTGGCGATCGGCCCTGTGATGATCGCGGCATCGGTGTTCGGCCTGATCGCCTATCTCGTCGGTCACGCGGTGTTCTCGAATTACCTGCAGCTTCATCACGTACCTGGCTCCGGCGAGTTGGCTGTGATCTGCGGCGCGCTGGTGGGTGCCGGCCTCGGCTTCCTCTGGTTCAACGCGCCGCCCGCCATGGTGTTCATGGGCGATACGGGCTCACTCGCACTCGGCGGCGCACTCGGTGCGGTCAGCGTTGTGGTGAAGCACGAGATCGTGCTCGCCATCGTCGGCGGGTTGTTCGTGCTCGAAACCGTCTCCGTGATCGTGCAGGTCGCGTCGTTCAAGCTGACCGGAAAACGCGTCTTCCGTATGGCGCCGCTGCATCATCATTTCGAAAAGAAAGGCTGGTCCGAGCCCACCGTGGTGTTCCGTTTCTGGATCATCGCCGCGGTGCTGGCACTGGTCGGCCTGTCGACATTGAAGTTGAGGTGATCGAAGAATGCCTGTGCTTCCCAGCATGACGGGAACGACGGTGGCGGTGATGGGCCTGGGCAAATCAGGCACATCGGCTGCGCGCGCGCTCGCGTCGGCGGGAGCGACCGTGTGGGCGTGGGACGACAATGCCGAAACGCGCGCTGCCGCACAAAAGGCCGGCGTGCCGCTCGTCGATCTCAACACGGCCGATCTCTCTCAAGCGCGTATGGTGATGTGGAGCCCGGGCATCGCCCACACCCATCCCAAGCCGCATCCGGTAGCGGAACGCGCCCGCGCGGCCAAAGTGCCGTTGCTCTGCGATATCGAATTGCTCGTGCTGGCCTGCCCCGAAGCGCGTTTCATTGGGATCACCGGCACCAACGGCAAATCGACGACCACCGCGCTGACCGCACATCTGCTGAAGGCGGCCGGCGTGAAAGTTGCTGCGGGCGGCAATATCGGCGTGCCGGCCCTCGATCTGCCGGCGCTCGGCGATGGCGGCGTCTATGTGCTCGAGCTCTCGTCCTACCAGCTCGAACTGCTGGAACGCGCGGCCTTCGATGCCGGCGTGTTGCTCAACATCACGCCCGACCATCTCGGACGTCATGGCGGCATGGACGGTTATATCGCCGCCAAAGCCAGCCTGTTCGACCGGCTGCGCCCCAGCGGAACGGCCGTGATCGGTGTCGACGACACGCCGAGCCGTTCGATCTTCGACAAACTCCACAGCAAGATTGCCGCGCGCGCGATTGCGATCTCGTCGGAAGGAGAACGCGGCGACGGCGTTTCCGCGCCAGCCGGCATTCTGATCGATCCGCAGGGCTCGAAGGGCCGGATCGAGATCGACCTGCGCGGCATTCCGACACTGCCCGGCCAGCACAATTGGCAAAATGCGTGCGCGGCTTATGCGGCCGGACGCGCGTTGGGTCTTTCGCCGGCGGCCATGCGTGATGGGCTGGCGACCTATCCGGGTCTCGCCCATCGCCAGGAGTTGGTCGCGACGGTCGACGGCGTGCGTTACGTCAACGATTCGAAGGCGACCAATGCCGACGCCGCCGCACGCGCGCTGGTGTGCTACGACAATATCTATTGGATCATCGGCGGCCAGGCGAAGGAAGGCGGGATTACCGGTCTCGCCCATCTCTTCCCGCGCGTGCGCCGCGCCTTCCTGATCGGCGAGGCCAGCGATGCCTTTGCCAAGACAATCGACGGCAAGATCGCCTATGACCGCTGCGGCACGCTCGATGTGGCCGTGACCAAGGCACGCAAAGCCGCCCTGGACGACAAGCGCCCGAATCCGGTGGTGCTGCTGTCGCCGGCTTGCGCATCTTGGGATCAGTTCAAGAGCTTCGAGCATCGTGGCGACGTGTTCCGCGACCTGGTGAAGTCTTTCGCTCCTGCGGAGGCCGCGCGATGACCACGTTCGGCCGCACCGATACATCCGTCATCGGCCGTTGGTGGTGGACCGTCGACCGCTGGACCTTGGCGGCGTTGTGCGCGTTGGTCGCCATCGGCGCGATCCTGATTCTGGCCGCGAGTCCGGCGGTGGCCGAGCGCATCGGCGCCGACCATCTCCATTTCGTACGTCGCCAATTCATCTTCATCCCGCCCGCGCTTGCCACTGTGATGGCCGTGTCGCTTCTGCCGCCGATCTGGATCCGCCGCCTTGGCGCGATCGGCTTTATCGGCGCACTGCTGCTGATGGCGTTGACCTTAGTCGTGGGCGACGAAATCAAAGGCGCGACCCGCTGGATCAACTTCGCCGGGTTGAGCATTCAACCTTCCGAATTCGCCAAGCCGGCCTTCGCCGTGGCTATCGCATGGATGCTGGCCGAACACCGGCTGCGGGTCGACTTCCCCGGCCGCGCCATCGCCCTGGGCTGCTATCTCGCGACCGCGGCGTTGTTGTTGTTGCAACCCGATGTCGGCATGACTCTAGTCGTCTCCGCCGTAGCCTTTATCGAATTCTTCCTGGCCGGGTTGCCGATGACCTGGGTGCTGCTGGCCATCATCCTCGGCCTCTGCGGTCTCGTCGGTGCTTATTTCACCTTCGCGCATGTGCAGATGCGCATCGATCACTTCCTCAATCCTTCGACCGGGGAAGGCTTCCAGGTGCAGACCGCGCTGCGCGCCTTCCATTCGGGCGGATTGTTCGGCCGTGGTCCGGGCGAGGGTCGCGTGAAGGAAATTCTGCCCGACGCCCATACCGACTTCATCATGGCGGTGGCCGGCGAAGAGTTCGGTCTGCTGCTGTGCCTCGCCGTTGTCGGCCTGTTCGCCTTCATTGTGCTGCGCGGTTTCTCGCGCACGCTGGCGACGGAGAATCTTTTCGTCCTGCTGGCGACCTCCGGCCTGCTCACGCAATTTGGCCTGCAGGCGGTGATCAATCTCGCCTCGACGCTGCATCTGATGCCGACCAAAGGCATGACCTTGCCCTTCATCTCCTATGGCGGTTCGTCGACGCTCGCGCTCGCACTCGGCATGGGCATGGTGCTGGCCCTGACCCGCAAGCGCTACGGCCAGGAGGCGCTGGCATGACCACGTTGCGCCCGATCGTGCTGACGGCCGGCGGCACCGGCGGCCATGTGTTTCCCGCAGAAGCATTGGCGGCCGAGTTGATCAGCCGCGGCTTCGCGTTGACTCTGATCACCGACAAGCGCGGCAAGGAATTCGGCGGCACGCTCGGTAAGCTGCCCGTGCATCACGTCAGCGCCGGCGGCGTGGCCGGACGCAAGCTAGTCGCGCGTGTGCTGGCGATGACCGATCTCGCCGTCGGTTTCGTTCAAGCGAAGATGCTGCTGAGGAAACTGCGCCCGGCAGCGGTCGTCGGCTTTGGCGGCTACGCTTCTCTGCCGGCGATGCTAGCCGCGACGTTCTCGAGCGTACCCACCGCGCTGCACGAACAGAACGCCGTGCTTGGCCGCGCCAATCGTCTATTGGCTCCGCGCGTCACCCGAATCGCGACCGTCTTCTCCCGAGTGTCCCATTTGAATCCTGAATATCTGAAGAAAGTGTTATGCACCGGCATGCCGGTTCGTCCGGCGATCATCGCGATGCGCAACAACGCCTATGCGCCGCCCGGTTCAAACGATGCGATCCGCATTCTGATCATGGGCGGCTCGCAGGGCGCGCGAATCCTGTCCGAGGTCGTGCCCGCCGCATTGGCCCGCCTGTCTGAGGCGCTGAAGGTGCGTCTGGTTGTCGAGCAGCAGTGCCGCGCCGAGGATATCGAAGCGGCGCGCGCTGCCTATGCCACTGCCGGCATCAATGCTGAGCTGGCGAGCTTCTTCCATGACGTGCCGGACCGCCTGGCCCGCGCCCATCTGGTGATCTCACGTTCCGGTGCTTCGACGGTCGCGGAACTGACGGCGATCGGCCGCCCCTCGATCCTGGTTCCCTACATGTATGCCGTCGACGATCACCAGACTGCCAATGCACGCGCCGTCGCCGAAGCCGGCGGCGGATGGCTGATCCCGCAAGCGGGCTTCACACCCGAGGCGCTCGCGGCACGGATCGAGTCGTTGTTCGCGGTGCCAGAGATTTTGAACAAGGCGGCAGCCGCCGCGCGCGCGATCGGCGTGCCCGATGCGGCGCAACGCCTGGCCGATCTGGTCGGCGCGATGGCGCAGCCCAAGGAAGTGGCGGCATGAAGACGATCCCGCTCTCCATCGGCCCTATTCATTTCGTCGGTATCGGCGGCATCGGCATGAGCGGTATTGCCGAAGTGCTGCGCAATCTCGGCTATCAGGTGCAAGGCTCCGACGTTTCCGAGAACGCCAATGTTAAGCGCCTGCGCAGCCTGGGCGTGACCGTGCATATCGGCCACAAGACTGAGAATCTGGGCAGCGCCGGCGTAGTGGTCGTCTCCTCGGCGATCAAAACCGACAATCCGGAAGTGGCCGCCGCGCGTGCCCGCCTGGTGCCGGTGGTCCGCCGCGCCGAAATGCTGGCCGAGCTGATGCGCCTGAAGTCGGCGATCGCCATTGCCGGCACACATGGCAAGACGACGACGACATCGATGGTTGCCGCGATGCTCGATGCAGCCGGCGTCGACCCGACCGTAATCAACGGCGGCATCATCAACGCCTATGGCACCAATGCCCGCATGGGCACCGGCGACTGGATCGTCGTCGAAGCCGATGAGTCCGATGGCACTTTCGTCAAACTGCCCGCGACCGTGGCCGTGGTGACCAATATCGATCCCGAGCACATGGAATTTTGGGGCAGCTTCGACAAGCTCCGCGACGGGTTCCGCAGCTTCGTCGAGAACATCCCCTTCTATGGCTTCGCCGCGCTTTGCGTCGATCACCCCGAAGTGCAGGCGCTGATCCCGCGCGTGCCCGATCGCAAGATCGTCACCTACGGTTTCAACCCGCAGGCCGATGTGCGCGCGACCGAGGTCGAGATCGGCCCCGAGGGTGCGCGTTACGACATCGTCATCAGCGATCGCATGGGCGGACCGGCACGCGCCATCACCGGCGTGAAGCTGCCGATGTATGGCCGCCACAACGTTCAGAACTCGCTGGCCGCCGTCGCGGTCGGCCACCAGCTCGGCTTCGATCCGGCCGTGATGAAGCAGGCCCTGCAGGACTTCAAGGGTGTGAAGCGCCGCTTCACCCCCACCGGCACGGCCGCGGGGATCACGGTGATCGACGATTACGGCCATCATCCGGTCGAGATCGCCGCCGTGTTGCGCGCCGCGCGCTCGGCCTCGACCGGCCAGGTGATCGCGGTTGTCCAGCCGCATCGCTACACGCGCCTGGCCAATTTGTTCGAGGAATTCTGCACCTGCTTCAACGATGCCGATGCGGTGATCGTGGCCGATGTCTATGCGGCCAGCGAAGCGCCGATTCCCGGCATCGACCGCGACGCGCTAGTCGAAGGCTTGCGTGCTCACGGCCATCGCCGCGTGATGCCGCTGCCCGATCCTTCGGCCTTGCCGAAGCTGGTTCTCGAAACCGCGCACGCGGGCGATTTCGTCGTCTGTCTCGGCGCGGGCAACATCACCGCCTGGGCCAATGCGCTGCCGAAGCAGATCGAGGCGCTGGCGGCCGGTCATCCCCTTCCCACGGAGGCCGGTGAGTGACCGCGATGAGCAAGCCCATCAGCCTCATCGACCGTCTGCCGCAAGTGCGCGGCACATTGGAGTCCGACGCCTCACTGGCGCCGTTGACCCGATTCCGTGCCGGCGGTGCGGCTGAAGTACTGTTCCGTCCGATCGATGCCGAAGACCTGGCCGAATTCCTGACCGCGAAACCGGCCGATGTGCCGGTGACGGTGATCGGTGTCGGTTCGAATCTTTTGGTGCGCGATGGCGGCGTGTCGGGCGTGGTCGTGCGTCTGGGCAAGGGGTTCGGCGGGATCAAGACCGATGGCGTGACCGTCGAGGCCGGTGCCGCCGCACTCGATCCGGCCGTCGCCGATACGGCGGCGCGTGCGGGGATCGCCGGTCTTGAATTCCTGATCGGCGTGCCGGGCACGATCGGCGGCGCGGTGCGGATGAATGCCGGCGCCTATGGGACCGAGTTCAAGGACATCGCGACGCAGGTTCTCGCCCTCGATCTCGCCGGCACGTTGCATCAACTCAGTGTGGCCGATCTCAAATTCTTCTATCGCGGCACGGCGATGCCGGAAGGCTGGATCGTGACTGCCGCAACGCTGCAGGGCCGCGAAGGCGACCCGGCAGCGATCATGAAGCGCGTCGCCGAAATCAAGGCCGGTCGCGAAGCCACCCAGCCGACCAGCGCGCGCACCGGTGGTTCGACCTTCGCCAATCCGCCGGGCGGCAGTTCGTGGAAGCTGATCGAGCAGGCCGGCTGTCGCGGCCTCAAGATCGGCGGTGCCCAGGTCTCGGAGATGCACTGCAACTTCCTGATCAACACCGGCAACGCGACGGCCGCCGATATCGAAGCGCTGGGCGAAGAAGTGCGGCGTCGCGTGCTCGAAACTTTGGGCGTCGCGCTCGAATGGGAAATTCGCCGCATCGGCGTCGCCACGGAGAACGCTGCATGAGCAAGCGCGTCACCGTGCTGATGGGCGGCTTCTCGGCGGAACGCGAGGTTTCGCTGAACTCCGGCGCGGCTGCGACCGCGGCATTGGAGAAAGCCGGCTATGCGGTGGCGACGATCGATGTGCGCCGCGAAGCGCGCACACTGGTTTCGGGCATCGAAGCGACCAAGCCGGCCGTGGTGTTCAATGCACTGCATGGCCGCTTCGGCGAAGATGGCCGCGTTCAAGGCCTGCTCGACATCATGGGCATCCCCTACACCCATTCCGGCATGATGGCCTCGGCACTGGCGATGGATAAGCCTGTGGCCAAGCGTCTGTTCGCCGTGGCCGGCATTCCTGTGCCCGACGGCAAGATTGTCACCCGCGAAGAAGCCGAAGCCGGCGACGTGCTACCGCGCCCCTATGTGCTGAAGCCCTTCAATGAAGGCTCAAGTGTCGGCGTTCATATCGTCAAGACCGGCGATAACGCTCATCCCCTGTCGCGCGGTGAATGGACCTTCGGCGACACGATCCTGGCCGAGCGCTTCATTCCTGGCCGCGAGATCACCGTGGCGGTGATGGGCGATCGCGCATTGGGCGTTACCGAAATCACCTCGGATCGCGGCTTCTACGACTACGAAGCCAAATACGCGCCGGGCGGTTCGCGCCACCTGGTGCCCGCGCCGCTGCCGCAGGATGTCTACGAGGAAGCGCAGCGCCTTTCGGTGCTGGCACACAAGACGCTCGGCTGCCGCGGCGTAACGCGCGCCGATCTGCGCTACGACGACACTCATACCGGCGTACCGGGCCGTCTCTACATGCTCGAGGTCAACACCCAGCCGGGGATGACGACGACCTCGCTCGTGCCCGAACTGGCCGCCCATGCCGGCATCAGCTTTCCGGATCTCGTTTCTTGGATGGTGGAGAACGCGCGATGCGACGCCTGACCGACGTCACGATCACCACCTCCGACCGCCCGGCGCCGCCGCGCTCGGGAAACGCGCGCGCTAAAGCGACACGCCCGAATAGCGAATCGCGGCCGGCGCCACGTTCACGTCGCCGTCGCCTGCCGACTTGGCTGCGCCGCCTGATCATGGGCACCTCGACCGCCGCGCTGATCGCCGCCATCGGCGGTGGCGCGACCTGGTTCATGCGCTCGGCCCGCTTCACCGCTTTGCAGAGCAGCGTCAGCGGCGAATTGATCGCGCTCTCGGAACGCGCCGGCATGCGTATCCAGGATGTCGAGGTCGAAGGCCGCAAGCGCGTCTCGCAGCAAGACCTGATCACCGCACTCAATATCAAGGAAGGCGACCCGATCCTTGGCGTCGATCTCCCTGCCGCACGCGCACGCATCGCCGCGCTGCCGGGCGTGGCCACCGTAACCATCGAGCGCCGCCTGCCGGGCGAACTCGACGTGCTGATCACCGAGCGCGAGCCGGTCGCGATCTGGCAGAACGACGGCCACTATCAACTCGTCGACCGCGCCGGCCAGCCGGCGGGCGACAATATCGATGCCTATGGCGCGCTACCGCTGGTCGTCGGCCCGGGCGCACCGGATCATGTCGCGACGCTGCTCGACATGCTGCGCACCGAGCCTGCGCTGCTGTCGCGCGTCAAGGCATCGGAATGGGTGTCGGCGCGGCGCTGGACCGTGCAACTCTCCGGTCCGTCCGGCGACATCGATATCTGCCTGCCCGAGAACGATCCGGCTTCGGCCTGGCACGAACTCGCCAAGCTGCAAGACGAACAGAAGCTGCTCGACCGCAAGATCACTATGGTGGATATGCGCATCGCCGATCGGTTGATCCTGCGCATCCCCGGCGGAATCGAACCGCACGCAAAGACGCCATCCACACACGCGACGCCCACCGTGCGCCATAAGGCGCCGGGGCGCGACGCCTAGACGAGGATCGAATGCCCAAAACCCGCACGCGCCACGGCCCCATCGCCACGCTGGATATCGGCACGACCAAGGTTGCCTGTTTCATCGCGCGCGCCGACGGCGATGCTGGCCCGAAGATCCTCGGTATCGGCCATCACTGGTCGCGCGGCATCAAACACGGCGCTGTGGTCGATATGGAAGAGGCCGAAGCGTCGATCCGCGCCGCCGTCGATGCCGCCGAGCAGATGGCCGACGAGCGTATCCAGGACGTGGTGGTCAATATCTCGGGCGGCCAACCGAACTCGTCGAGCATCACGGTGGAAGTGTCGATCCACGGCCACGAGATCGGCGACTCCGATATCCGCCGCATGCTCGATCTCGCGCGCGACCATGCCGCCAGCGATGACCGTGAACTGATCCACACGATCCCGGTCGGCTACACCATCGATGGCAATGACGGCGTGCGCGATCCGCGCGGCATGTTCGGCGGCCGCCTGGCCGTAACCGTCCATCAGATTTCCGCGGCCAACGGTCCGGTACGCAACCTCTCTTCCGTCGTGCAGCGCTGCCATCTCGACATCGAGTCACGCGTGATCTCGGCCTATGCATCGGGTCTCGCCTGCCTGGTCGATGACGAGAAGGATCTCGGCGTCACCTGCATCGATATGGGCGGCGGCACGACCACCATCGCCGTGTTCGAAGGCGGGCAACTGGTACATACCGATGCGATCCCGCTCGGCGGCCTGCATGTCACCAATGACATCGCACGCGGCCTGTCGACGCCGCTGACCCAGGCCGAACGCCTTAAGACTCTCTATGGCAGCGCCATGCCGTCCCCTTCTGACGATCGCGAGATCCTGAAGGTTCCGCTGGTCGGCGAGGACGAGGACGGCGCCGCCAATCAGGTGCCGCGTTCCACCCTGGTGCAGATCATCCGTCCGCGCCTCGAAGAGACTTTCGAGATGGTGCGCGGGCAGATCGAGGCCGCGGGCTTCGATCGCCTGGCCAGCCGTCGCGTCGTTCTGACCGGCGGTGCATCGCAGATGCAAGGCGTGCGCGATCTGGCGGCGCTGGTGCTCGATAAACAAGTTCGGCTGGGCCGGCCCGCGGGATTCCAGGGTCTGCCTGAAGCCACGGGTGGACCGGCTTTCGCGACCTGCGCGGGGCTGCTGCGGTATGCGGCGCTCAACCAGGCCGAGCGGCCGGCCAATCAGGAGAGTCGCATGGCTGACGCCATGGCAGGGGGCACGTTTGGGCGGCTGGGGGGCTGGCTGCGCAAGAATTTCTAAAGAAAACGAACCGAACTTTTTGGACTTCAGACTTTGTACTTCGGACGAACTTCGAACTTTGAACTTCGGGACACACAGAGACAACGAGTTACGCGAGTAGGAGGGTTTCCCAGATGATTAATTTCCATCCCAGTGGCACTGGACCCGGCAATGAGACAAGGCCGCGCATCACCGTGATCGGTGTGGGCGGCGCCGGTGGCAATGCCGTCAACAACATGATTGCGGCGCGTCTCGAAGGCGTCGAGTTCGTTGTTGCCAACACCGACGGCCAGGCTCTGGCGCAGTCGCGATGCGATCGGCGTATCCAGCTCGGTGCCGGCGTTACCCAAGGTCTCGGCGCGGGGGCGCGTCCGGACATTGGCCGCGCCGCCGCCGAAGAGACGCTCGACGAAGTGGTCGGCCAGGTCGCCGGCAGCAACATGGTGTTCATCACCGCCGGCATGGGTGGCGGCACGGGTACCGGCGCCGCGCCGGTGATTGCCCGCGCTGCACGTGAGCACGGTATTCTGACGGTCGGCGTAGTGACCAAGCCCTTCCATTTCGAAGGCGCGCACCGCATGAAGCTGGCCGAACAGGGCATCGAGGACCTGTCGCAATACGTCGACACCTTGATCATCATCCCGAACCAGAACCTGTTCCGCATCGCCAATCCGAAGACCACCTTCGCCGAAGCCTTCCAGATGGCCGACGATGTGTTGCATTCGGGCGTGCGCGGCGTGACCGATCTGATGGTGATGCCCGGCCTGATCAATCTCGACTTCGCCGACATTCGTACGGTGATGAGCGAGATGGGTAAAGCGATGATGGGCACCGGCGAAGCCGAAGGCGAAGATCGCGCGATCAAGGCCGCCGAGGCCGCGATCAGCAATCCGCTGCTCGACGACGTGACGATGAAGGGCGCCAAGGGCGTCCTGATCAACATCACGGGCGGCATGGACATCACGCTGTTCGAGGTGGACGAAGCCGCGCAGCGCGTTGCCAAGGAAATCGACAGCGACGCCAACATCATCTTCGGTTCGACCTTCGACGAAGCGATGGAAGGTCGGATGCGCGTGTCGGTGGTCGCCACCGGCATCGAACCGATCATCGTGTCGCAGCCGCGCGGCACGGTCATCTCGCTGCTCGAACCGGGTAAGCGCCAGGCGCCGACTTTGGCTCCGCGCGCCCCGACTCTGGGCGATCGCGTCGCCACGGCCGAACGTCTGTTCGTGACGCCGATGCTGGCTCAGAACGCGGCGGCAGCAGCTCAGGCGGCGCAGGCCGCTCAGGCTCAGCCGGAACCCACGCCGCCGGCCACGGCACAAGCCAAGGCCGAAACGGAAATGGCTCTGGCGGTGGAAATGCCCGCGCCGGCTCCTGCACCGGTCGTCGCGACTGTCTCGACTCAACCGGCCATCAGCCTGGTTGTGGCCGAACACGGAGCGTCGCTCGTCGCAGCTCCGGATATGGTCGAAACGCCTGTCCTGGTCCGTGCGGAACCGGCCGTTGCGCCGCGTTCGGAACCGACCCTGGTCATCCGTTCGGCCCAGCCCGCGCGTCCGTCGCCGGTCCAAGGCACGCTCGGCATGGATCTGCCGGCTTCGCCGCGCCTCGAGCGCGTCGAGCCCCGGATCGAACCGCGCGCCGAAGCCAAGTCCGCTCCGGCTCCGGTCGAACCGATGTCGGTCGGCGAACAGCCGCGTCGCGGCTTCATCGGCCGTCTGGCCAGCCATGTCCGGCAGGCCTCGCAGCCGGCCGCGGCCGCCCAGGCTCCGGCGCCGGCCACCGCGGCCTCCGCTCCGGCGCAGCAACCGACCCGCATCAGTCCTGCGGACCGGTTGCCGACCTCGCGCGCGGCTGAAGAGGACCTGTTGGATATTCCGGCATTCCTCCGGCGGCAGGCGAACTGAGCCCAGCCGGCTCATGCTGCAGTGCCGTGCCCGCCCCTCTTCCCTCATCGGAAGGGGGGCGGACGCAGTCACCGCGGCGTCACGGCGACATGGCCATAACCTATTGAATGGAAAATAGAATTATGGCCCGCCGCAGGAAACATGCAGAAACAATGATTGATTTGAGGGGTACCCCACCCGCTGGTAGAGATGCAGTGCCGGTTGAGCCTTTTGCCGGCGTTTTGAAGGAGCCGATTTTGGTCAGCAGTGTCAGGGACAATCAGGGTCGCATTCCGACCGGCACAGCGCCGCAATCTTCCGCTCTTCGTCAGCGTACCCTCAAGACCTCCATTTCATGCGCCGGCGTCGGTTTGCATTCCGGCACCCGCGTGACCATGACTTTGCACCCGGCCGAACCCGACACCGGCATCCGTTTCCGCCGTGTCGATATCGCCGGCGGTGGCGCCATCGTTCCCGCACTCTGGTCGAGCGTCGGCGACACCCGTCTTAACACCTGCCTCAAGGACGACGCGGGCCATCAGGTTCGCACCGTCGAACATCTCATGTCGGCTCTGGCCGGCATGGGCGTCGATAACGCGTTGATCGACATCACGGGTCCCGAAGTTCCGGCGATGGACGGCAGCGCTGCGCCCTTCCTCTTCCTGGTCGAATGCGCCGGCGTCGTCGAACAAGACGCGTCGCGCCGCGCGATCAAGGTGCTGCGCCGCGTCACCGTGCGCGACGGCGAGAAGGTGGCTGAGCTGCTGCCCAGCACCGGCTTCTCGCTCGAAGTCACCATCGATTTCCCAGTGGCCGCCATCCGCCGTCAGGAAACGACGGTAGTGATGAGCGCTGGGGCCTTCAAGAACGAGATCAGCCGCGCGCGTAGTTTCGGTTTCGAGCAGGAAGTGACGGCACTGCGCGCCGCCGGCTTGGCGCTGGGCGGTTCGCTCGAGAATGCCATCGTGATTTCGAGCGATGGCCAGCGCGTGTTGAACGAAGACGGTCTGCGCTATGAAGACGAATTCGTGCGCCACAAGATCCTCGATGCGATCGGCGATCTGTCGCTGGCCGGCGCGCCGCTGATCGGTCATTTCCGTGGTGTGCGCTGCGGCCATGAGATGAACAACCGCTTGCTGCGCAGCCTGTTCGCCGATTCGACGGCTTGGGCGCTGGTGGATATGGAACCGGCCGATGTCGGTGCGGCGCCCGTGCTGGCCCCGCGTCACGCGGCGGCGGCGCCGGCATAATCCCGCCGGCCGTTTCCGGTCGGCGTCTCCATCGAATTTACAACGGAATCAGGCGCACGCCCTTGCTGTCCTCGGCGAGCGCCAACGCGACCTTGCCGTGCTTGAGACGCAGCGCGTCATCGCCGAACAATGAACGGCGCCAGCCCTGCAACGCCGACACCGGTGCCTCGTCATCGGCGGCGATCGCTTCCAGATCGGCCGTATTGGCCACCAGGCGCTGCGCCACATCATTCTCGTCGCATTTCAGCTTCAGCAACACTTTGAGCAGATCGACGATCGGCCCCAACCCGCGCGGTAGTTCGACGCGCATCTCGGGCACCGGCCACTCGGCTTCCGGCACAGTGATCGCCTGCGACAGCGTGGCCAGGATCGCCGCGCCCATGCGTCCGTCTGCGATACCGCGCGACAAACCTCGGGTCCGCGCCAATTCCTCGACCGTGGCCGGCGCCGAAGCCGCGATCTCCAACAGAGCCTCGTCGCGGATCACGCGTTGGCGCGGCAGATCGCGCGTCTGCGCCTCGCGCTCGCGCCAGGCGGCCAGAGCCTTGAGCAGCATGAGGGTGCGCGCATTGCCGGTGCGGGGCTTCAACCGTCGCCAGGCGTCCTCCGGATCGAGCCGGTAGGTGCGCGGATCGGTCAGCACCGCCATCTCTTCGCCCACCCAATCGGCACGGCCTTCCTTTTCGAGTTGACGGGCCAGCTTCTCGTAAGCGATGCGGAGATGGGTAACGTCGGCCAGGGCATAGGAGAGCTGACGCTCGGCCAGTGGACGATGCGACCAGTCGGTGAACCGCTGGCTCTTGTCGATGCGCGCCTTGGCGAGCTTCGAGGCCAGAGTTTCATAAGACACCGCGTCACCGAAACCACAGACCATGGCGGCGACCTGGGTATCAAAGATCGGCGCCGGCACCTTACCGGTCATATGGAAGAAGATTTCGACGTCCTGGCGCGCGGCGTGGAAGACCTTGAGGATATTCGGGTCGGCCATGATTTCGAGTAGCGGCGCCAGATCCATATCCGGCGCCAGCGGGTCGATCGCATAGGCCTCGCCGCCACTGATATGATGCGGGGCGGCAACCTGGACCAAGCACAGCTGCGGCCAATAGGTCCGCTCCCGCATGAACTCGGTGTCGATCGTGATATAGGGGGCGCCCGCCAAGCGCTGACAGAAGGCCGCTAGGGCTGCCGTATCGGCAATCAAACTCATCCGGCGCACTATAACGCTCACGCGCCGAGGCGCAAGCAAACCGGCTCACAGCCCCCTACAAAGCCTTTGGCTTCAGGGCGTTGAACCGGTCATCTGACCGGTCGTTGACTTTATCTATCGTGTGATATACTTCTTCGCATTCGCGAAAGGACGGCGGCAGCCGTCCGGGCAGTTCCATCTATTTCGGTCGATTCCCTGGGTCCGCAAGTCCGCAATGCATCTTTCTTTCAACACTTGTCGCGTTCCGAGCGCCATGCGCGGCGAAGAGACCCGCCGCCGCATTCTCGATGCTGCGATCGCTGCGTTCGCCGAGGTCGGCTACGAGGCCGCGCACACGCGCCTGATCGCCGACCGGGCCAGCGTCAAACTGCCGGCCATCGCCTATTACTTCGGCAGCAAGGAAGGCCTGTATCGGGCCGTCATCCAGCACATCACCGACCAATACGAAAAGCGGATGGCCCCGGTGGCCCAGCGCGTTCAGGCGCTGCTGGCCGATGCCACGGCCTCGCGCGAGGATGTTCTCGACCTGCTTTGCGAACTGCTCGAGAACCTCACCGACGTGCTGCTGCGGCCCACCAATCCGGAAAGCTGGCGACAGCTCATCGTTCGCGCCGAGGTGGAGAATGTCTCGGGCCTCGCACCGCTGCGCGATTGCATGCGTCAGAACACCGGCCACCCCTGCATGGCGCTGATCAGCCGCCTCACGGGAGAGCCTCAAGATACCGAACAGACTTGGATGCGCGCAATTGCGCTGCTGGGCGAAATCAACATCTTCACCAAACCGCAGGTCCGCGGGAGTTTGGGCTGGACCGAATACACCGACGAACGCATCCGCGCCATCCAGACGCTGGTGTGCACTAACGCGAGGTCGATCTTCGCGACCCTGGGGAGCACTGAAGAATGAAATCCAAATTGCTTAATGGAATTTCCGGCGCGGCGATCGCGACCGTGACCTTGAGCCTGTTGGCGGGCTGCACCCTCGGCCCCGACTTCAAGAAACCTGCTGCGCCGCAAGCCGACGGCTATACGGCGCAGCCTTTGCCGGCCAAGACCGACTCGGCGAAGGTGGCCGGCGGCAACGCGCAGGAATTCGTGCGCGCGATGGATATTCCCGGCCAGTGGTGGACGCTGTTCCACTCGGATGCCTTGAACACGCTGATCGAAGAAGCTCTGCGCGCCAATCCGAGCCTGCAGGCGGCGCAAGCCTCGCTGCGCCAGGCGCGCGAAAACCTCTATGTCGGCAATGGCGCCCTGATGCCGGTGGTGACCGCGAGTGGCGGCATCACCCGCGAGAAGGAACCTGAAGCCCTGACCGGCTTCGGCGTGTCTCCGGCGTTCAATCTCTACAACGCGTCGGTTGCGGTTTCTTATAACGTCGACGTCTTCGGCGGCGAGAAGCGACAGATCGAGTCACTGGAGGCTCAAGCCGAATTTCAGCGCTTCCAGGTCGAGTCGTCCTATTTGACGCTGACCTCGAACGTCGTCACGGCGGCCGTATCCGAGGCATCGTTGCGCGCCCAAATCCAGGCGACCGAAGACATCATCGGCTCCGAGGAAGAAGCGCTGACGGTGTTGCGCAATCAGTTCAACCTCGGCGGCACGTCGCGGTCCGACGTGCTGGCACAGGAAGCCGCTGTCGCACAGGCGAAAGCCACGCTGCCGCTGCTGACCAGCCAGTTGACGCAGACACAAAATCAGCTCGCCGCTTTGGCCGGACGTTTGCCGAACCAGAAGCAGTCCGAAATCTTCGACCTCGCCTCGCTGCAGCTGCCGCCGCAGCTTCCCGTCACACTACCCTCGAAGTTGGTCGAGCAGCGTCCCGATGTGCGCGCGGCCGAAGAGCAACTGCACGCCGCCAGCGCCCAGATCGGCGTTGCCCGCGCCGCGCAGTTCCCGAATTTCGGCATCTCGGCCCAGTTCGGTGCGGACGCCCTGCAGCCGAATGAATTCTTCGGCGCACCGGCTATGCTGGCCAGCATTGGCGGCAGCGTGACCCAGACGCTGTTCGACGGCGATCAGCTCTATCATAAGAAAGAAGCCGCCATCGCCGCCTATGACGCGACCGAGGCGACTTATCGCAGCACGGTGCTGCAGGCCTTCGAGAACGTGGCCAACGCATTACGCGCGCTCGAATTCGATGCCGAGGCGCTTCGCGCTCAGTTGGCCGCCGAACAATCGGCCGCCGACAGTTTGAGCATCTCGCGTTCGCAGTATCAGAACGGGGCGATCACCTACATCCTCCTGCTCAATGCGGAACAGCAATACCAGACGGCGCGCATCAACCTGGTGAAAGCCCAGGCCACGCGCTACGCCGACACAGCTGCCTTGTTCCAAGCCCTCGGCGGCGGCTGGTGGAATCGCAAAGATGTTGCGGCTCCCAGCGACGCCGCTCAGTAACCCGATAAACAACCTTTCTTCCTCGGAGACGAGTCCCATGTTCCGGTTCATCAAGCGCATTTGGCGGCCTTTCGTCGTGATCGTTGTGACGGTCGTAGTTGTTGGCGTCATCTTCATGGTCCAGAAGCAGCGCGATGCGGGCATCAAGCAGTTCCTCGCGGGCTTCGCAAACCAGAAGCAGACCGTATCGACCGTGAAGGCCGCGACCGATGAGTGGCAGCCGACGATCAGTGCGGTGGGTACGTTCCGCGCCGTCAATGGCTCCGATCTGTCCCTCGAAGTGGGCGGCATCGTCGAGTCGATCAATTTCAAATCGGGCGACGACGTGCAAGGCGGCCAGGTCCTCATGCATCTGCGGTCCGACGACGACGAAGCGCATTTGCATTCGCTGGAAGCCCTGGCCGAATTGGCCCAGGTCAATTACGACCGCGACGAGAAGCAGCTGAAGGCCCAGGCCATCAGCCAGGCTCAGCTCGACTCCGATGCCGCCAACTTGAAGAACAACAAGGCGCAGGTGGCACAGCAGAAGGCGTTGGTGGACAAGAAGACGCTGCGCGCACCTTTCGCCGGCCATCTCGGTATCCGCACCATCGACTTGGGCCAGTTCGTCCAGGCTGGTACGGCGGTCGTCACGTTGCAGGCGCTCGATCCGATCTATCTCGACTTTTTCCTGCCGCAGCAGGCGTTGGACGAGATCAAGACCGGGCAGCAGGTGGCAGTGTCGGTTGATACCTATGCCGACAAACAGTTCACCGGCGAAATCTCGGCGATCAACCCGAAGGTCGACCAAGCCACCCGCAACGTGCAGATCCGCGCGACCTTGAAGAACCCGGACCACCTGCTGTTGCCTGGCATGTATGCCTCGATCGCGATCAACACCGGCGCGCCGCAGCACTATGTGACGCTGCCCAGCACCGCGATCGCCTTCAACCCCTACGGCAGCACCGTGTTCGTGGTGGAAACCAAGGGCAAGGACGACAAGGGCCAGGACAACCTGGTGGCCAAGCAGAGCTTCGTCACCACGGGTCCCGCGCGCGGCGACCAGATCGCGGTCCTGAAGGGCGTGAGCGAGGGCGACGTCGTCGTCACCGCCGGCCAGAACAAGCTGCATAATGGCTCGGGGCTGAACATCAACAATAGCGTTCAGCCGACCGCCGAAGCCAATCCCGACGTCAAGGATCAGTGAGGCGGACCCAGCCATGAAATTTACCGATCTCTTCATCCGGCGGCCGGTCCTTGCGACCGTCATCAGCCTGCTGATCCTGGTGCTGGGCTTGCGCTCGGTGCTGACTCTGCCGGTGCTGCAATACCCGCACACCGAAAACGCCGTCGTCACCATCACCACGACCTATTACGGCGCCAGTCCCGACGTGGTGGCCGGCTTCATCACTACGCCGCTGGAAAACGCCGTGGCCCAGGCCAACGGCATCGACTACATGACGTCGACCAGCCAGACCAGCATCAGCACCATCACCGCTGTGTTGCGCCTGAACTACGACGGCGACAAGGCGATGACCGAAATCAACGCCAAGGTCAGCTCGGTCCTCAACCAGTTGCCTTCAGGGGCGCAGCAGCCCGTCATGACGGTGAAAGTGGGCCAGACCACCGACGCCATGTATATGGGCTTTTCCAGCACGGTGCTGAGTCAGAACCAGATCACCGACTACCTCGTGCGCGTGGTGCAGCCGAAGCTGCAGGCCGTTACCGGCGTGCAGACCGCGGAAATCCTGGGTGCGAAGAACTTCGCGCTGCGGGCTTGGCTCGACCCGGATAAGCTGGCGGCCTTCGGCCTAACGGCGACCGAAGTCAATACAGCCATGGCCCAGAACGACTTCATCTCGGGCCTAGGCAACACCAAGGGCTCGATGGTGCAGTACAACCTGAACGCATCGACCAGCCTTCACACGGTCGAAGAGTTCCGCAACCTGGTGATCAAGCAGTCGGGCGGCGCCATCGTGCGCTTGTCGGATGTGGCCAATGTCACCTTGGGGGCCGACGACTACGACACCCAGGTCGGTTTCGACGGCAACCGCGCCGTCTATATCGGCATCCAGGTCGCTCCCGCCGCCAACCTGCTGAGCGTGATCAAGGGGGTGCGCAACGCCTTCCCCGATATCCAAGCACAGCTGCCGCAGGGCCTCAGCGGTCTGGTGATCTATGACTCGACCGCGTTCGTGGATAGCGCCATCGACGAAGTGATCCACACCCTCGTTCTGGCTGTGGTCATCGTTACCCTGGTGGTGTTCGTCTTCCTGGGATCGATCCGTTCGGTGGTCATCCCCGTGGTCGCGATCCCGCTCTCGCTGGTCGGCACCTTCACCGTGATGCTGGCCCTTGGCTTCTCGATCAACCT
>DASXEH010000007.1:0-10037 GCA_036490215.1 Magnetospirillaceae bacterium | reverse complement strand
GCAGGGCTGTCTCGGGAAAGTTAGACATAATTGAACCCCAGCTGATCAGGAGAGAACTTGGGCGTTGGTTTGCTCGGATTGACAGGTGGAGGCTGATCGATTTCCGCGATGGGCATTCGCATGAACAAGCGCTGGGAAACCAGTTCGGCTAAGCGCAGATCCGGCATCCGCAAGGAATTCAAACGCCAGGCAAGGCGCAGGAGCAAATAGGCGATCATCGCGGCGATGATTTGCAGGCGAATGGCATTGTCGTTCTTGCCCATGAATTTGCGAAGGTTGAGATGCTGCTTGATCCAGCGGAACAAGAGTTCGATTTGCCAGCGACCCTTGTAGAGGGCCGCAATCTCGATGGCCGTGCGTTCGAGATCGTTGGTGATGAGAGTGATGGTGCCGCCTTTGTCACGTTTGACCTTGATGCGTCGCAGCGGGATCGGCAACTTGGAATCGCCCTTGCTGGCGAGCATTACGTTGGCATCGGCGATGATTCTGAAGCCGTCACCGATGGTCTTGCGCACATACCGCGACTTCGTCTTGCGCAAGCGCGTGTTCACCTTGACACGCGTGACGAAGAAAGCATTGGCAGCGTTGATCTTTTTCCACCAGCCAAAGTGATAATAGCCTTTGTCGAAAACGTAGGTCGCGCCGGCTTCGAGTTCGGTTTGACGGCCGATCTCGACGTCATTAACGGTCGCCGACGTAATCTCGACGCAACGCGGGACATCCCTCCCTGGATGATAGACGACGTGCATCTTCAAGCCACGGATACGACCATTCCAGTCGGCCCATTCGCACATCTTGCCCAACGGGACTGGGCTCGAGTCGATCAACCGAACCATCTCGGCGCCTTCCACTCGCGTGTGTCGATCGGCTTTCTTCGCCAGCATGGCGAAGGTTTCCGCGAAAACGCCCACTGGACGACGTGCATTCGCACGCGACAGCGTCGAGCGAGGAACGTTCCGCGCCCCCAAATGATAATGCTGATGGGAGTTTGCCTTAAAGGTCGCCTCGACAGCGCGCAGGCTTGCGACCCCGCCCAATTGAGCGCCCACCATCGTCACGAGATGATCCCAGCTTTTGAACGTTTTGTCGTAGGCATTGCCGTTATGCTGCTCGACGATTTCTCGAAATTGCCGTCGATCAATCGGTTTGAGGAGTTCCCCAAAGATGCTATTCACGTATTGCATGCCCGGTCCTTTTCTGAGTCTCGACAACCAGAAAGTATCCGGTTCACGCTGGATTTGCCGGGCATGCGCTGCGGCATAGTGAATCATTCCCGGGACAGCCCTGCATTGCATTGGGAATGAGGGAAAGCGCTCGTGAGCAACTACGATTACATCATCGTCGGAAGTGGCATCAACGCGCTGATCGCTGCGGCCGTACTCGGCAAGAAAGGCGCCAGAACGCTGGTGCTCGAGCGCAACGCCGTTATCGGAGGCTGCCTGCGCACCGAGGAGATCACGGCGCCCGGCTTCGTTCACGATGTGATGGCGACGACGCTGGTTTTATTACGCACCTCGCCTGCCTATGGCGCGATCGGAAAGGATCTCGAAGCGCGAGGCTTCGCGTTTGCGGATACCGCGCTTCCTACCGGAGTTTTGCGTCCCGACGGATCGAGCGTTGTTTTCGCGATGGACCGCGCACGCAACCTCAAAACCTTCGAGGCGCTCGCCGCCGGCGACGGCGCGGCCTTCGCGCGTGAGATGGACGCACTCGGCGCCGATGCGCCGTTCCTGTTCGCGCTGCTTGGCAGCTCGTTATGGTCGTTCGCCACGGCGACAACCGTCGCACGAGAGGCCTGGCGACGCGGCTTGCGCGGCCTCGCCGCCTGGTTCGGCGAGGCGCTCACGCCCGCGCGCGGCTATCTTGAGACAACCTACCAATCCGACGCGATTCACGCGCTCTGGGCACCCTGGGTGCTTCATACCGGGCTCGGGCCGGAAAGCGCCTATTCCGCCGAGATGGCCAAGGTCATCGCCTTCGCCGTCGAGCTTGCCGGCTGTCCCATCGCGGTCGGCGGCGCGCGTACGCTTCTTGCCGCCTTCGAACGGCTGATCACAGACCAAGGCGGCTCCATTCGCACCGATGCGGAGGTCGTACGTATTGTGGACGGACCACGCGGCCGTGCGGCGGGCGTGACGCTCGCCAGCGGCGAACGCATCGTCGCGACCAAAGGCGTCATCTGCTCGACGACCCCGAACCAACTCTACCAGACCCTTCTGCAGGATTGGCCAACGCGTGCTCCAACCGATGTCACGGAGGGTTTGCGCCGCTATCGCTACGGCAAGGGCAACATGCAGATGCACTATGCGCTGTCGGCGCCGCCGAACTGGAAGGGCGATCCGGATCTCGGCAAGGTGGCGCTGTTGCATCTGTCGGGCGGCCTCGACGGCGTGTCCCGCGCCGCCAACGAAGCAGAACGCGGATTGCTGCCGGCCGAACCCACGATATGTGTCGGCCAGCCGACCGCGCTCGACCCGAGCCGCGCCCCCACCGGCGCAGCGGTGCTTTGGCTGCAGATGCCTGAGACGCCGCGAATCGTGAAGGGCGACGCGGCCGGCGAGATCCAGATACCCGTCGATGGGCGCTGGACGGAGGCGCTGCGAGAAGCCTATGCGGATCGTATCGAAAAACGTCTCGCTGCGCACATCGAGAATTTTGCAGCGATCAAACTTGCACGGCGCGCCTTTTCGCCCACGGATCTCGAGGCGATGAACATCAATCTGGTCGGCGGAGACCCATATGGCGGGTTCTGCGGACTCGACCAGTTCTTCATCTGGCGGCCATTCAAATCCAGCGTCAACCACAAGACCCACATTGCCGGCCTCTACCACATCGGCGCCTCGACCCACCCGGGTCCGGGGCTGGGAGGAGGCTCGGGCTTCCTTCTGGCATCGTCGCTGTCCTGAACGCGGCATCGAAAGAGCACCCATGGAGCAGCGGTTTTCCGGCAACATCTTGCGCAAGGTCAAGGAGCAGACCTCGCCAGTGCCCACGCTTGGCGAAATCGGCATCAACCAATTCGCGCCGTATCTCATGAACCGCATCGCGGCGCGGTGGAACGTCAACATGGTGGAGGCGCTGAAAGCCCACGACGTGACAACAAGCCAGATGCGCGCGCTCGCGATTCTCAGTCTTGCGTCGTCGGTTACAATCAATGAGCTTTCCGTCTATACCGTCATCGAGCAATCGACCATGAGCCGCACGCTTGACTCGCTCGAGGAGCAAGGCCTGATCCGTCGCCAGCCCCGGCCCGAGGATATGCGCATCCGCGACGTTTCAATCACCGAAGAGGGCCGCGTCGCCTTCGAAAGTGTGTGGCCGACGATGTACGAGCTGTTTCAGCAGCTCTTCGACGGCGTCGAGGAAGACGACTATCGCGTCTTCATCTCCATACTGCACCGGATCCTGCGCAACGTTCGCAAGCACGATATTTAACCGAAATATCTACCGATAGTCGCTTTACGCGTATAAATTATATGCTTAAAATTTCGAGGCTTAAAAGGTCGAGGCGTCAGTTTTGACGTAGCACCGGGAATGCGAATGCCAGGAGCATTCCCTGACCACCGAACTCCTGGCGTTGGGAGAAATGTCTCATGAAGAGTTCTCTGTTCGTGTCGCCGGCGCGGGCGTTCTACGGCCTCATCGCCAGCACGTTTGTTCTCGGTGCATCGATCGTTTCGAGCCAGGCGGCAGGTCTGCCCGGCATGCGCGGCCACGACCATACCGGCATCACGGTGCCAGACATGAAGCAGGCGGAGACGTTCTTCGTCGACGTTCTCGGTTGCCAGAAAGTGATGTCCTTTGGGCCCTTCTCCGACGACAAGGGCACGTTCATGCAAGACGTGCTCGGCGTCAATCCGCGAGCGGTGATCAACCAGATCACCCAGATCCGGTGCGGCTCGGGCTCCAACATCGAGCTGTTCAACTATTCCTCGCCTGATCAAAAGGTCGTGCAGCCGAAAAACAGCGACGTTGGCGGCTATCACATCGCGCTCTATGTCGACGACATCAAGGCCGCCGAAGAGTATCTGAAGGCCAAGGGTGTCCAGACCTATGCCGGACCGATTCCGATCAAGGAGGGCCCCGCAGCCGGTCAGTCGATCCTCTATTTCAAGGCGCCATGGGGACTGCAGATGGAGGCCATCACCTATCCCGACGGCATGGCTTACGAGAAGACCTCCAATGTCAAGCTCTGGTCGCCAAAGGACCCATCGAAGTAAGAACGACGAAGCTCGATTGGCACGTTCGGCGTCGCTGCCGAGCGTGCTGCGCACGCGCTCGCACGTTCTGCACCCAGGATTGTATGAAGCATCGAATTTCCGGATCGCTCCCTTAACTCGGGGCCGTCCGGAAACCGGGGCCTAAGCCTGATTGGAATGGCCGCGTTAGCAAAGGTGGACGCTGGCCATTCCAGGAGATTCATGTTCGATCGGAATGTTGGGACGCGATGGCTGTTGGGAAGAACGCGAGGGTGCGCTAAAGCGACGCTACTGTCTTGATGGCGCCGTCGAGCGCGGTGCCCGCCTCGTCGAGCAGCGCGGCCCGCTTGAGCCGCTCCAGCCACACGGCGCCGTCGTCGCGGCCGACCAGTTGGGGCACCATCGCCATCACGCGGTCGAACTTTGAAAGGCCGCGCACATGGGTGTCCGAATAGCCCTTCACCAGGCGACGACAGCGCAGGATCTCGACCGCGAGGTCGTAGTTGTTCGGCAGCGTTTCGCTGGCGCGGGCAAGCCAGGCTTCGCGATGAGCGACTTCACGGCTGTGACGAAGGTTACCGCGGCGGCGTGAACGCAATGAGGCGACCACGTACAGTTGAAGAAAACCACCGAGACGCCGGACATCGATGCGACGGCCGCGATTAACAAAATTGTCGAGTGCGCCAAAGAGCTTGGGACGTGACTCGATAAAGCCGCCGAGGCGCGCCGGCAGCGCACCGCACACTTCCTCCGCACGGGGATGCAGATATTCCGTGGAGTGGACGATCTGGTCCGGTTTCGCACCGATTTCGTTGCGCAGCCGCGCGAACCGCGACGACCGCACCTTGATATCGGCGACCCGGATGACATCGTCGTAGGCCATCGCCACCGCGATATATTTGGCCGCCTCGCAGGTCAGGACGAAGGTCTTGCTGGCACCACCATGGCCACGGTCGAGCGCGGCGAGAGACCGAACCCGATCGAGATATTCATGACCATAAGCAACATCCTGAAAGTCGACGGTGCGCTTGACCCCGGCAAACAGCATCGGCCACGCCGCGTCCGGAAACTCGGTGCGTATCCGCACGAGGAGAGCATTCAGATCGGGGTGGCCAGCGTCCTGCGGCAGTTCGTCGAGACGCTTGACGGTGCCCTGACGCTGCGCCTCGCGTGGCGCGGACCGAGTTCGTTCGTAAGCGGCAGTAAAGGCCTTGAGGCTGGCGCTCGCGCCTTTCGAGCCGGCGCCGACGATCGCTTCATAGGCCGGCCGCGGAAACGGCAAGGCCTCGGAGGCAGCGAGCGCGCCGAGCATCGCCGCAGAAATCATGCTGCCATTCTTGGCCGCGAGCGCTTCCATATCGAACGCGATGACGCGCCTGGCGGCGAAATCGGTCGCGTCGGTAACGACAGCCGGATCGCCTACGCCATCGCCCGGCCGCTCCTTTTCTGACACCGCATAGGCGCGGTGGGTCGAGGCGATCATCGTGGTCCGGTCGGGTGTCACCAGGCCGCGCAGCACGGAGCGGCCGGCCTCCATCAGTTCGGACGCCATCACCACATCGACGTCGCCGGGCGTCGGCATCAGGGAAAGCACGGGCGCGACGCCGTCGCGCGGTGGCAATGCCTCAATGTAGTAGATCGTTGCACCGGTGCGCTGCGCCACGCCAGGCACCGACGTGGACTGCGCGACCCAGCCCTGGGACTCGGCGACCTCGACGATCCAGTCGGCCAGCACGCCGCCGCCCTGCCCGCCCATGGCAAGGATCGCGATCGAAAGCGGCTTTTCACGCGACAGGCGCTTCGGCCCGTTGTCGGCGTCGTCGCTCATGGTGGTGCTCTCAGTCGGCAAAAACGATCCGGCGCGACTCTCGCCGATGCTGCAGCCAGCCGATCACCGCGCCGCGCAAACGCGCCAGAAAGCGGTCGCGGCGGTTCGGATTGAAGACGATGTCGGCGCGATAGAACGAAGGACAAAGCACGGCAGCTTCCGACACCTCGCCGCAATTGCCGCAACCGACACAGGAGTTGTCGATCGCGGCGACCGGGTCGTCCTTGAGAGGATCGTCGGTGTGCTTGAGCGACAGCGACGGGCAGCCGGACAGGCGAATGCAGGCGTGATCGCCGGTGCAGACGTCCTCGTCGACACCGAAGCGTTCCTTAACGACCCGCTCGCCGCCGGCAACCGCCTTGGCGAACAGGGGCCGGACGCGCCGCTGCTTGTTGAGCATACATTCGGACGAGGCGACAACGATTTTCGGCCCCTTCTCCTTGCTCGTCAGCGCCTCGCGCAGCGTGTCGCGCACCTTCGCGACATCGTAGGTGCGATCTATCTGGCGCACCCAGGTCGCGCCGACGCCCTTCACCGCATCCACGATCGAGTTGTTGGTCTTGCGACGCGGATTCGCCGCACGTGAGGACAGGATATCCTGCCCGCCCGTGGCGGCGGAATAGTAGTTGTCGACGATCAGGATCACGCCGTCCTGTTTGTTAAACACCGCGTTTCCGATCGAAGAGGCGAGCCCATTGTGCCAGAAGCCGCCGTCGCCCATGACCGAGATCGCCCGCTTGTCGGACGCGACGTTGAAGGCCGAAGCGGATGCCGGGCCCAGTCCATAACCCATGGTCGTGCCCCCGAGATTGAACGGCGGCAGGATCGAGAACAGATGGCAGCCGATATCTGCGGAGATATGGTGCGGACCAAGCTCGTTCTCTGTCAGCTTCAGCGCGGCGAAGATCGGACGCTCCGGACATCCCGTGCAGAAGCCCGGCGGGCGCGGCGGCACGACTTCCGCCAGTGCCTTGATTTTCGCGTGACCGAGCACCGGCGAGGGATCGGGAATCGGCGGCTGGTTGCCGAGCATCGACAGCGCATGGGTCTGCAGGAAGGAGCGGAGGCCGTTGACCACCACCTGGGCGGTATATTCACCGCCCATCGGCAGCACATCTTTGCCGCTGATCCTGGTCTGAAGGTCGCGTCGGCGCAATACGGTGTTGAGCGCCTGTTCGAGAAAATCGGGCGCGCCCTCCTCGACCATCAGCACCGCGGACTTGCCGGCGCAGAACGCGACCACCTCGTCCTCGATGACCGGATAGGCGACGTTGAGCACGTAGAGCGGGACGGTTGACTCTCCATAGACGTCGGCGAGTCCGAGTTGCTGCAGGCCGCGCAGCACGGTGTTGTAGAGACCACCGAGCATGATGATCCCAACCGGGCCGTCCTGCGGCCCGAACACCTCGTTCAGCTTGCGACTCTTGATGAAGTCGATCGCCGCCGGCCAACGCTTCTCCAGCTTTTCCTTCTCATGCTGGAAGGAGGCTGGCGGCAGCACGATGCGGTTGACGTCGCGCGAGGGATTTTCCATCGCCTGGCGCAGCGTGAAGGCCGGGCGCTTGTTGTCCTTGGCGACGAACTGACCATGCACATGGCAGGTGCGGATGCGAACTTCCAGCATGACCGGCGTGTGCGTCGCCTCCGAAAGCTCGAAGCCCTGCTCGACCATTTTCACCAGCATTTCCAGATTGGGACGCGGGTCGAGCAGCCAGATCTGCGACTTCATCGCATAGGCGTGGCTGCGCTCCTGCATAATCGAGGAGCCTTCGCCGTAATCCTCGCCGATAACGATAAGGGCGCCGCCGGTGACACCGCCAGAGGCGAGATTCGACAGTGCGTCCGCAGCCACATTGGTGCCAGCGGTTGACTTCCAGGTCACCGCACCACGCAGCGGATACATTACAGAGGCCGACAGCGTCGCAGCGGCGGCCGCCTCCGACGCGGAAGTTTCGAAATGGACTCCGAGTTCATCCATCACGTCTTTGGCGTCAGCAAGAACATCCATCAGATGCGAGATCGGCGAACCCTGATAACCCGCGACATACGATACGCCCGACTGCAGGAGCGCCTTGGTGATCGCGAGGATGCCCTCGCCGCGGAATACCTCGCCTGCGCCCAATCGCAGGTCCTGAACCTCGCGCTCGAAGGACCTTTCCGCCATGGGTTTTGCTCCCGTTATTGGCCGCGTGATTATTTGCAACAGCATATTTAGGGCAGCCAAGCCTGTCAATTGAGCAGGTTAGGGCTTGAATGTCAGCATCTTTTGCGCCGGACATATTTTCAAATCCATATATCCCCTGCGGCGCCGCTTGCGCGGGAACCGGAGAAATGTTAAGCTTCAAATATTGAGGGTTATAATATCTCAAGAAAAATTCGGCGCTTGGATCGCTGAGGATCGCGCCCGCAATGACGGGCCGTATTAAAAGGGGAGATCAAGCATGACGTTTACACGACGCCAAACTCTCGCTCTCGGCGCGAGCGCATTCCTCACCGACCTTCTCATCGCCCATGGCAGCCCGGCGCAAGCTGCCGGGAAGACCACGCTGACCATCGCCTTCAACGTCAACCTGCCGTCCTTCGATCCAACCAGCGGTCCGTCGGCGGTGAACCCGACGATCCAGGCGATCTACCGGTCGGTATTTGACCAGTACATCGGCCAGAAGCCGGACCTGTCGTTCGAGCCCGGCCTGCTTACCGCGTGGGGGTGGAATGACGACAAGTCCAAGCTCTGGATGGACGTGCGCAAGGATGTAAAGTGGCACGATGGTTCACCCTTCACGCCGGAAGACATTGTCTGGTCGCTGGAGCGCGCGGGCAAGAAGGACGGCGGCAACCCTATCCAGTTTATCTGGTCCACCGCCGGCAACTACAAGATCGACGGCAACAGGATCACCGGCGACGTGCTTCGCTACGAGCCGACCTTCTTCCTGTGGATGGCCTTCCTCACCGGCTACGTCTTGCCGAAGGCCTACTACGAGAAGGCGGGCGCCGAAGGCTTCGAGAAGAAGCCGATCGGAACCGGCCCGTACATGGTCGACGAATATTCGGGCAATGCGTTCCTGCGGCTAAAAGCCAACCCCCATTACTGGGGCGCCAAGCCCGCGTTCGAAACCGTGATCTTCAAATTCGTTCCTGACGCGACGACGCGGGTCGCCGAGATCGAATCCGGATCGTCCGACGTCACGCTCGAGGTTCCGTACGAAGAATTCAATCGCCTCAAGAAGATCAAGGGGCTCGCTGGCGTAGCGAAGCCGATCTCGGACATCGGCATGATCTTCATCACCAACAAGGATGTGATGCTTGACAAGAATGTCCGTCTCGCGGCCATTCACGCTATCGACAAGAAAGCCATCATCGACCGTCTGCTGCTCGGCTATGGCGTCCCAATCGACACGCTCGAGGCCCCCGAATACGCGTCCTACGATCCGTCGATCAAGACACCTTATGATCCGAAGAAGGCGACCGAACTGCTCGCCGCCTCGGGGTTCTCGCCGCAGAAACCCGCCAAATTCATCATCCAGACGACGCGCGGTTTCAAGCCGAAGGACTACGAGATGATCCAGGCGATCGTCGGCATGTGGCGCAAGGTGGGTATCGAGGCAGAGATCGAAGTCTACGAGATCGCCAAGCATTTTGAACTGCGCACCACCCACAAGCTGGCGCCGGCGGCGTTCTACAACTGGGGTAACGCGATTGGCGACCCGACCACATCGACCGGCTTCGCGATGTTCGGACCGTCGCCCCATTCGGCCTGGAAATCTGCCGACCTCGACGCCAAAATTGGTCCCTTATGGGGCGAAAAGGACGAGAAAAAGCGCATCGAAGGCTGGAAAGCGGTCGATAAATACATTGCCGAGCAAGGATACGTCATTCCCCTGCTACAATATGTTCAGCCCGTAGTGTACAAAGCCGATCTCAAGGTAACGCCGAACGTGTCGGGCGCGCTGCAACCGACGCTCGTGTCGGTCGCCTGAAGTAAAGGCCGGCCGCAACCTCGAAACCCGCCC
>DASXEH010000082.1:0-33853 GCA_036490215.1 Magnetospirillaceae bacterium | reverse complement strand
CATAAAGCGACTATTATAGTCGTATTTCTGGTGCGCGCAGATCGTCTGTCGGAGGTGATCATGAATGATCACCGGCCGACAAGTTCGGGCCGCGCGAGCCTTGCTGAATTGGAAGCAGGAGATGCTCGCCGAAAAAGCCCTGGTGGCGCTAACCGCCCTGAAGCGTCTGGAGTCCGAAAGGCAGCTCCAGGTGCACGAGGGCACGCGCGATCAGGTACGCCGTGTTCTGGAAGGCGCCGGGATCCTGTTCGTCGAATCCGACCGTGGTCGCGGCGTGATGCTCCTTCATGAGGCAGAGCCGGCGACGCGGCCAGCCAGAAGGCCAGCGACCTTGAAACGATGAAGCCGGTTTGTGTTAACGTTTAGGAAACCGTATCGCTGAGGAGCCTTGATGCAGTCGCCGCCCTTGGACCCGCCGGTGGACGATGTCGCCCCAACGGCCGCTATCCTTACCGGCTACGATGAACGTCATGCCGTCACTTATTTGCGCCTTCTCGACGCCGACGCCGAAGGCGCCGACTGGCGAGAAGTTGCAAAGATCGTCCTGCATATCGATCCGGCGCGGGAACATAACCGCGCTCGGCGGGCTTGGGAAAGCCATCTCGCCCGCGCTCGGTGGATGACGGAGAAGGGCTACCGCCACCTCCTCCAGGGTGGCGCACCCCACTAAGTTCCGTGCAGGTTTTGCAACGCGTCCTGCCACCCCTGTGCGTTTCGGACCGCCACCAGAGCGTGCATCCTCTCTGCTCAGGGCCGTGGAACGGCTAATGGCAAGAGGAGACGTTGCCCATGGCTCGCGCCGATTGGCGATCGGCGAGCGCGTATGAGGACTTGCGACCGCTCGACGCGCCTGCCTTCGCCTATGAGTTTCTACTGCGGAATCCCGACTTTCTGAGCGATCACGCGCGCCTGGCGCGCAACAGCCGGAAGCGAACGCTCGAGGCCGTCGAGGCCGAGGCGTTCGCCCGGCGCTGGGGGGTACGATTTCAAGCGAAATTTAAATCCCGCGCGACACGCCGCGCTCTGGACGGCCCGGACCCTCCCGAGTGTGGTGACTCTGACCATAGGCGCGGACGGCCTCGCCGATCCTAGATTCGGGCTCGACGCGCGCAGCATCCAATCCCTTCTCGCTATTGAAGACGACGACCAGGTCGTCGAACTGCGCGGCGCGCGCCTGCGGCTTCATCGAGAGGAGAAGGTCGGAGGCGCCGTCGCGGTTCTCCTCCCTCTCGACAAGCTCTTCGACATTCGCGCCGCCGCCGCGCTCCGGCTGTGGCGCACGCTGACCGGCCGGAGGCCAGGTCCCGACACCGGCATGCTGACACCCGAGCGGCGGAACCGGCTCATCCTCGCGCTGCGCGCGCTCGATGGCCGGCTTGAACGCGCGACCTACCCCGAGATCGCCGCAGTTCTGTTCCATACTTCCCCTATCTCCAAGCGCGACTGGATTTCGCACGAACTGCGAGATCAGACGGGTCGGATCATCCGGCTTGGATTCTCGATGATGCGCGGCGGCTATCGCCGTCTTCTCCTTCATCCTTATCGCCGTCGCGTGTAGCGCCCGATCTCTCGGGATGCGCTTTCGCCACCCTCCGAGATCGCCCTATTTCGGACCGGCCCCCTTCCGCCACCGTGATCGCTGACAGCCGCCGTCATCCGACGGACGCCCACACGATCACGGAGGTATCCGATGTCCACCAATCTCGCGGGTCTGCCGCCGCGCTACCTGCGCACACCCGAAGCTTCGCGCTTCGTCGGCCTCTCCATCCGCACGCTTGAGAAGCACCGCATCTACGGCACCGGCCCGCGCTATTCGAAGCTCGGCGGCCGCGTCGTCTACCGCATCGAGGACCTCCAGACCTGGGTCGACGCCGCCGCCAAGGCGTCGACATCCGACCCCGGCAAGGTCGTCGTGCTGCCGGCCCGGCGCCACACGCCGGCCGAGCTCGAACAAGCCCGCCAGCCGCGCCGCTGAGCTTCGCACCCCATGTCAGCGCGCCATCGCGCCCGCTCCGAACGCGAGCAGCTCGAATTGTTTCGGGCGCTGCCGGGCGATCTCGCGCCGCGCGACGCGCAGGACCTCATGGCCTATCCGTTCTTCTCGCTCGCCAAGACGCATCGCACGACGCCGATCGACTACCGGATGAACGACATCGCCATCCGTGTCGAAGCAGTACCCGAGCACGGCATGGCGACCATCTGGGACGCCGACGTCCTGATCTGGGCCGCATCGCAAATCGTCCAGGCGCGCGACTCCGGCCTGCGCACCTCGCGCCTGATGGCCGCCACGCCTTACGAGATTCTGAGGTTCATCGGCCGCGGCACTAGCGCGCGCGACTATCACCGCCTGAAGGCCGCCTTCGACCGCTTGCAGTCGACCACCGTCGCCACCTCGCTACGCCAGGCAAGCGAGCGGCGCATCCATCGCTTCTCCTGGATCAACGAATGGACCGAGCACGCCGACGCGCACGGCAACGCCGCCGGCATAGATCTCATCGTGCCGGACTGGTTCTATCGTGCGGTCCTCGACGATGCGCTCGTGCTGACGATTGATCGCGCGTACTTCGCCCTGACGGGTGGCTTGGAGCGCTGGCTTTACCGCCTCGTGCGCAAGCACGCCGGCAAGCAGCGCGCAGGTTGGCGGTTCGATTTCCGACACCTCTACATGAAGTCGGCGAGCCTCTCGCCGTTCAAGCGCTTCGCCTTCGAACTGCGCGACATCGCACGCCGCCAGCCGTTGCCGGGCTATCGCCTCGGGGTCGATCGCGCGAGCGGCGGCCGCGAGTTGCTCGCCTTCGTCAACGACACGTCTTTCTCCACAAGGGCCTGTGGACAAGCTGTGGAAGCGGTCGTGCTATCGGGAACCGCGAGGCACGTGCCATCAGGAACCGCGCCCTCGTGCTATCAGGAACCGAAAGCGGTCCTTCCTCCAAGCGGATCAATCGCTTCCGAGCCGCCTAACTTAGACTCTAACGAAGATTCTAACTCTTCTGTTGTTGGCGGCGCCTCTCCGCGGGGAAAACCCGAGAAGGAGAAGCGGCGATGATCGTCGCGCTCCTCAACCAGAAGAGCGGCGTCGGCAAGACTACGCTCGCGCTGCACCTGGCGGGCGCCTGGGCGGCCCAAGGCAAGCGCGTCACGGTTATCGACGCCGACCCGCAGGGTTCGGCTCTCGACTGGTCCGCGCAGCGCGCCAAGGAAGCTGTGCCGGGTCTGTTCGGCGTCATCGGCCTCGCCCGCGACACGCTGCACCGGGAAGCGCCCGAGCTCGCTCTTGACGTTGATCACGTCGTCATCGATGGGCCGCCGCGCGTCGCCGGTCTGCTGCGCTCGGCCCTGCTTGCCGCCGATCTCGTCCTGATCCCCGCGCAGCCGTCGCCCTTCGATGGCTGGGCGTCGGCCGAGATGCTGAAGCTGTTCGAGGAAGCGCGCATCTTCCGCCCACAGATCATCGCCCGCTTCGTGCTCAATCGCTGCGTGGCGCGCACCGTGATCGCTCTCGAGACTGCCGCCGGTCTTGCCGATCACGATCCGCCGGTTCTCACCTCACGCATCGGTCAGCGTGTCGCCTTCGCCGACGCCGCGCGCACCGGACGCCTCGTCTCCGACATCGACATCGCAGCGCGTGAGATCACGGCGCTGGCCGCCGAAATCGATCGGGTGATGCGATGACCGCACGGACATCGAATCGGCGATTTGCAGCGCGACCGGACGATCCCGATGCCTGGGTGCGCGCGCCCGAGCCTTTGGTCGCTGCGCCTGCGGCGGGCGATCTCTTCACCGCCCGGCTCTCCATCGACGTAACGCCCGAATTGCGCGCCCGGATCAAGATCACGGCCTTCCAGCGCGGCCAGACCGTCGCCGACATGTTGCGCGACCTCCTCGCCCGCGAATTCCCCGCAACCGATGGAGAACAGACATGATGGCGAATCCCGCCTTCGCGCAGGCATCGCTTCGTTCGCCCGACGCCCTTACGACCGTCGAGCTCACCTGGCTCGAAAAGCGCGTCGAGCACTGGATCAAGTTCGGTCGCGATGTCGGCGAGACGATTATCGATCGCCGCCGCCGTGTGCTGAGCTTCGCGCCGAACACCATATTTGCCTTCGTCCGCTGGGCCTCGAACGACTTCGGCACCGTTGTCTCGCGCATCGACATCATGCGCGCGATCGCGCCGGGCGAGCCCTATCAGACGCTGCCATTCGTCCGTCCCGGCGGCGAGATCCTGCTGCGCATCAGCGGCTGGCCGAAGGTCGAGCGCGTGCTGCAGGCGATCGACGCCATCGAAGCGCTCGGCCTCGATCCAGCCGACGCGGCGCCCGATCACTGGCGGCACGTCCACAATCGCCTCGGCGCCGGATACGAGCCGCGTCCCTATAGCCGCGACCAGCATCGCGCGTGGCTCCTGCGGAGGGTGCTGTCATGACGCGCTTCGGCTACGTCATGACGACGTATTTCGCGGTGCTGAGTTTCGCCGGCGCAACGATCTTTCCCGTCTCGCCGAAGTTCATCTGGAACGCCAGCGCCAGCGTGCCGATCGGCCTCTACTCAGTGCATGCGGCCGGAGCGCTGCACGTCACTGAGCTGGTGGTTGTCCGGCCACCCGAGGCGCTCGCGAGCTTCCTCGACGCGCGCCGCTATCTGCCCAAGGGCGTGCCGATGCTGAAGCGCATCCTCGCCCTGCCGGGGCAGACCGTCTGCCGCTCCGACCGCACGATCACCGTCAACGGAATCGCCATGGGCGAAGCGCTCGACCATGACAGAAGCGGCCGTGCGCTGCCCGCTTGGCGCGGCTGTCGTGTCGTTGCGGGTGACGACGTCTTCCTGATGAACTGGCAGTCGGAAGACTCCTTCGACGGCCGTTACTTCGGTCCGCTGCCTGCCAGCACCATCGTCGGCCGGGCCGATCCTCTCTGGACGCGCGAGGAGGATTGACCATGGCAGAACACCGCAGCTCGATCGCGGACGCTTCGCGCTCGCCCTACCATCCCCCTTCCTCCTTTCCGGCCATGTCGACGTTTGCTGCGCGCACGTCAGCAGGACGCCATCTGCATCGCCACGCCGCATTGACCGCCCTCGGCCTTGCAATCGTGGTGACGCTCGGCTGCAACGAAGTGCGCGCCGTGCCTGCGACCGCGAAACCTGTCATCGTTGCCGCCGCGCGTGCGCCGTTTGCCGCTTTCGTCGCCGAAGCCTCGCAGCGTTTCGGCATTCCGGCGGCGTGGATACGCGCCGTGATGCGCGCCGAGAGCTTCGGGGATGTGCGCGCCGTCTCCCCGAAGGGCGCTATCGGCCTCATGCAGATCATGCCGGAAACATGGGCTGCGCTGCGCCGTCGCTACTCGCTCGGTGCCAATCCGTACGATGCGCACGACAACATCATCGCGGGCGCTGCTTATCTGCGGGAGCTGCACGACCGCTACGGCATTCCCGGTTTCCTCGCGGCCTACAATGCCGGTCCCGCGCGCTGGGAAGATCATCTCGCAACCGGCCGGCCACTGCCTGTGGAGACGCGCGCCTATCTGACCCGTCTCGCGCCGATCGTCGGCGGAAGTTCAGCCGACGACACCGTCATAATCGCCGCCGTGGTGAAGTCCTGGACCGAAGCGTCATTGTTCCCAACGCGCCCGGCACGTCCGCCAAGCGACACGCCATCAGCAAAACCGCCGCAGTCGCCGCAGCCGTCGACCAATCATCCGGCGCAGGATTGGACGGGCCTCGCGCCGCAGTCCGATGGCCTGTTCGTCGCTCTATCGAACCGGGAGCGGTCGCAATGAGTGCGATCGGCGGCCATCATGCTGTGGGGGGCTGTGGCGGCGGTTTGTGCGTGAGGGACAGTCAGCACAGGAACCCAACCAACGGACGGCAAGGGAAAAGGCCGGCCCTCTGGGCGGCCTATGTGGTTGGTTGGATTAGAGAATTTGCCAGCATCCGCACTCACCCTGCTGGCGCTTGGCGCATTTCTCTCAACGAAATCAAGCCTCCAGGCGCCGTCGCCCTGCATGGAAAGATGGACACTACCGATGACGACCCGCGATGACGACCTGCGCGTCCGGCCCGGACGCATCCAGCCTGGCAATCGCGGCGGCAAGCGTCCCCAAACCTTCGTGGGCGAGGTGATGCGGGCCGCCAAGAAGGCCGGGCATGTCGGCAGTTCCTTCCGCTCGAGCCAGGGCCGTATCCGGTCCCGGTTTGGGCGCGGCCGGCGGGCCGCTGTCTCGATCCGGCTGCGCTCAAACGCGCGGCGCGTCGTGATGAAAGCGCGGGTCGTACGTCATCAAGGCACGCGCTTCCGTTCGGCGCCGTTGCCCAAGCACATTGCCTATCTCAAGCGCGAGGGCGTGACCCGCGACGGCGAAAATGCGCGCATGTTCGACGCCGCTTCCGACACGGCGGATGAGCGTGCCTTCGCGGACCGGTGTGAGGATGACCGCCATCACTTCCGCTTCATCATCTCGCCCGAAGATGCGGCCGACCTTGGCGACCTCAAGACCTTCACGCGTGAGCTGATGCACGACGTGGAGAAAGACCTCGGCACCAAGCTCGACTGGGTTGCCGTCGATCATTGGAACACCGACAACCCGCATGTCCACCTTCTAATCCGCGGCCGCGCCGACGATGGCCAGGACCTGGTCATCAGCCGCGACTATATCAGCCGCGGCTTTCGCGATCGTGCCGCCGAGCACGTCACCATGGAGCTCGGCCCGCGAAGCGAGCAGGAGATCCACACAGCATTGGAGCGGGAGGTCGACGCGGAGCGATGGACCAGTCTTGACCGAGCGCTACGTGATATTTCCGACGAATGCGGTGGCGTTGCGGACTTACGGCCGGCTGCGGACGCCGAAGACCCGGAGCTACGCCGGCTTCTGTTGGGTCGGGCCGCGAAGCTGGAACGCCTGGGCCTGGCCGACCCTGTCGGACCGGCTTGCTGGACCCTGAAGCCGGGTCTCGACCAGACGCTGCGCCACCTCGGGATCCGTGGCGACATCATCAAGACCATGCACCAGGCCATGAGCGCTGGCGGATTTGAACCAGACATCGGCGCGTTTGCGATACATGGGGAAGAGCCTGCAGATCCCGTGCTGGGTCGGCTCGTGAAGCGCGGTCTCGACGATGAACTGAAAGGAACCGCCTACGCGATCGTAGCTGGCGTCGATGGGCGCACCCACCATCTCAAATTCTCAGACCTTGAGTTGACCGGCGATGCACCCGCGGGAGCGATCGTCGAGGCGCGCTCTTATGACGATCCAAACGGTCGCCACCGTCTTTCGCTCGCCACACGCTCCGACTTGTCGATCGAGGCGCAAACGACCGCGTCAGGCGCAACCTGGCTCGATCGCCAGCTGCTTGCGAAAGATCCACCGCTAAGCGGCGGCGGGTTTGGGGCGGAGGCGCGCCACGCGATGGAAGCGCGCGTCGATCGTCTCGTAGAGGAAGGCTTGGCGCGGAGGCAAGGTCAGCGGGTGGTGTTCGCACGCGACCTCCTCGCGACACTGCGCCGACGAGACCTGGACGGAGCGGCGTCGAGGTTCACGGCGGAGACGGGACTTGCCCACCAGCCTGCAGCCGAGGGCGAGCATGTTTCGGGCGTCTATCGCCAACGCGTGACCCTCGCTTCCGGTCGATTCGCCATGATTGACGACGGACTCGGCTTCCAGCTCGTGCCATGGCGTCCTGCACTCGAAAAAGAACTCGGTCGAGAAGTACGCGGCGTCGTCACGCCAGGGGGCGGCGTCGAGTGGAGCCTCGGGCGCAAGCGCGGGCTGGGTCTATGACGCGGCGATCTCGTCCATCCGATTGCTGCGCCACCGTGTCCGGCTCTTTGACGATCGATACTTCGGACTTGCTTCGCTCATCCCCCGCACGCTGTTTGGTGCCGCTATGAACGCTACGAAGATTCTATGGGTCCAGGTCCTACTCGTCTGCACGACGGTGCTTGGCTTTATGTGGGCGGCCACTGAGTGGACAGCCTGGCAACTCGCCTTCCAGCCGCAGCTCGGCCGGCCGTGGTTCGTCGTGTTTGGGTGGCCGATGTACCGGCCCCCGGCGTTCTTCTGGTGGTGGTTTGCGTATGATGCCTACGCCCACGACATCTTCGTGACCGGCGGCTTCATCGCCGGTGCCGGCGGCGTCGGTGCATTTACCGTCGCAGTGGCCATGTCGGTCTGGCGTGCCCGCGAAGTGAAGAAGGTCACGACCTACGGCTCGGCGCGCTGGGCCGAGGCGCGGGAAATCCGCAAAGCCGGCCTTCTTCATCCCGACGGCGTGCTCCTCGGCCGCTGGCATGATGCCTATCTCCGCCACCATGGACCGGAGCATGTTTTGTGCTTCGCCCCGACCCGAAGTGGCAAAGGCGTGGGCCTCGTGGTTCCGACGCTGCTGACCTGGCCGGGGTCAGCCATCGTCCACGACATCAAAGGCGAGAATTGGGGGCTCACGGCCGGATGGCGCGCGCGGTTCGGCAACGTGTTGCTGTTCGATCCGACGAACACGAAGAGCGCCGCCTACAACCCACTACTCGAGGTTCGCCGCGGCGAGCGGGAAGTCAGAGACGTCCAGAACATCGCCGACGTGCTGGTCGATCCCGAAGGTGCGCTCGAGAAAAGAAACCACTGGGAGAAGACCAGCCATTCGTTGCTTGTCGGCACGATCCTGCACGTCCTCTACGCGGAGAAGGACAAGACCCTCGCCGGCGTCGTCAACTTCCTATCCGATCCGAAGCGGCCGATCGAGAAGACCCTCCGCGCGATGATGACGACGCCGCATTTAGGCGAGAAGGGTGTGCACCCGGTCGTCGCCAGCGCCGCGCGCGAGCTGCTCAACAAAAGCGAGAACGAACGCTCCGGCGTCTTATCCACGGCCATGTCGTTCCTTGGGCTCTATCGAGATCCGGTCGTCGCAGCCGTTACGCGCCGATGCGACTGGCGCATCCGCGATCTCGTCGAGGCCGAGCACCCCGTCACCCTCTATCTCGTCGTTCCGCCGTCGGATATCAGCAGGACCAAGCCTCTGATCCGACTGATCCTCAATCAGATCGGCCGGCGCCTCACCGAGGAATTGGAATCGAAGCGCCGCAGGCATCGGCTGCTGCTCATGCTTGACGAGTTTCCCGCGCTTGGCCGTCTCGACTTCTTCGAGAGCGCATTGGCCTTCATGGCAGGTTACGGGCTGAAGAGTTTCCTCATCGCCCAGAGCCTGAACCAGATCGAGAAGGCGTATGGGCAGAACAACTCCATTCTCGACAACTGCCATGTGCGGGTGAGCTTCGCCACGAACGATGAACGCACTGCAAAGCGTGTTTCCGACGCGCTCGGCACCGCGACCGAAATGCGCGCCATGAAGAACTATGCCGGCAGCCGGCTCAGTCCATGGCTCGGCCATTTGATGGTCTCGCGCCAGGAGACGGCGCGGGCGCTCCTTACGCCCGGCGAGGTCATGCAGCTCCCGCCGGACGACGAGCTTGTTCTGATCTCCGGCTGCCCACCTATCCGGGCGAAGAAGGCGCGCTATTTCGAAGACCCTGAGATGCAGGCGCGCATCCTCCCGCCGCCCTCGTTGACCGACCCCAAATCGTCACCTTCCGATGAACCTTTTGCGATAACGCCCGCCACCGATTGGGCCGGCGCCGTCGTCGCGCCGGCGGCATCCGACACAGAGGATCCCGCCAACGCCGGAATTCGGCGCGAACCCGAATTGCCGGAACACGAAGAGATCGCGCTCGACCCGGCAAAGCCGGTTCACGAATTCGAGCCTGCAGACGAGGAGCCTGATGACGAGGTCCAGCGCCAGCGCATCATGCAGCGAACCTTTGGGACGGTTTCCCGCCAGGTTTCGCTCGATCCCGGCGATGACATGCAGATGTAGCGATGCGGACCAAGCACACGTTCCGACTCCCGCCCGACCTCGCCGCAAAGCTTGCCGATTACGCCGCTCGCAAGCGCGTGCCGCAGGCCCTGATCGTTGAAGCGGCGCTGGCCTCGCATCTGTCGCCCGACGGAGCCGATCGGCTGGAAGCGGCGCTTGCGCGGCGGCTCGATCGCATGACCCGGCAGATGGAACTCATCGAGCGTCACGTCACGATCTCCAACGAAGCCCTGGCCGTTTTCGTGCGCTTCTGGCTCACCAGCACGCCGGCACTGCCTGACAGCGCGCTCGCGGCGGCCCAGACCAAGGGTCGGGAACGCTACGAGGGATTTGTCGAAGCTCTGGGCCGCCGCCTCGCGCGTGGACGCAAGCTCGCCGACGAGGTGAGTCGGGATGTGACGCCGGATTTCGACGAAGGTGCGGAACCGAAGACCGAATAGACACCGTCCCGGCTGACTGTCTTTCTATCCCAGAGCCCTCCTGCCTCATCGTCGTTGTTGCAGAGACCCATTCCCGGCTCTTTCTAATCAACCCCGCTGACACATGCGCCTCTGAGTGAGGCGAACTTACGGGGTTCACAGTGGCGACGATTTCTCTCCGATCGGAAGCTTTCGCCCGTGGCGCGCGCATGCTGCGCACCGCGCTTGGACCCTCGATCGCCGGCTATCTGGAAGATCCCACCATCGTCGAAGTGATGCTCAACCCAGATGGGCATTTGTGGATCGACCGGCTGTCGGGTGGTCTCGAAGATACGGGCTGTCGTGTCACGCCAGCCGACGCCGAGCGCATAGTCCGCCTCGTCGCGCATCATGTCGGCGTCGAGGTGCATGCCGGTAGCCCGCGTGTCTCCGCCGAGCTGCCGGAAAGCGGGGAGCGGTTCGAGGGTCTGGTGCCCCCCGTAGCGGCCGCGCCTTGTTTCGCCATCCGGCGCCCGGCCGTCGCCGTATTCACCCTCGGCGATTACGTCGACGCCGGCATCATGTCCGGGGCTCAGGCCGAACTGTTGTGCGCCGGCGTTCGCGAGCGGAAGAACATTCTCGTCGCTGGGGGCACCTCCACCGGTAAGACCACGTTGGTCAACGCGTTGCTCGCCGAAGTCGCCAAGACCGGCGACCGTGTGGTGTTGATCGAGGATACGCGCGAGCTGCAATGCGCCGCGCCCAACCTCGTGGCGTTGCGCACCAAGGACGGCGCCGCCTCGCTATCCGACCTCGTGCGCTCCGCCCTTCGTCTGCGTCCTGATCGCATTCCGATCGGCGAGGTGCGTGGCGCCGAGGCGCTCGACCTTCTGAAAGCCTGGGGCACCGGCCACCCCGGCGGCGTCGGCACGCTGCATGCCGGATCGGGGATCGGTGCGCTCCGCCGTCTCGAACAACTCATCCAGGAAGCCGTCGTCACCGTGCCGCGCGCCCTCATCGCGGAGACCATCGACCTCATCGCAGTCCTCGCCGGTCGCGGCTCCGCCCGACGGCTCGCCGAGCTCGCCGCGGTGAAGGGCCTCGGCCCGACCGGCGACTACGTCCTCACCCCCGCAGGAGAACCGTAATGCTCAACCGTGCCCGCCGTGCGCTCGTCACGGCCTCGACCTTGGCTTTTGTCGCGCTCGCCATGTCGCCGGCCTACGCCGCTGGCTCCAACATGCCCTGGGAACAACCGCTCAACCAGATCCTGGAATCCATTCAAGGTCCGGTCGCCAAGGTGCTCTCGGTGATCGTCATCATCGTCACAGGCCTGACGCTGGCTTTTGGCGAGACCTCGGGTGGTTTCCGGCGGCTGATCCAAATCGTCTTCGGCCTGTCGATCGCTTTCGCGGCCTCCAGCTTCTTCCTGACCTTCTTCCAGTTCGGCGGCGGAGTGCTGGCGTGATGGAGCACGATGCGCACATCGCCGGTTTCTATGCGCCCGTCCATCGCGCGCTGACCGAACCGATCCTGCTCGGCGGCGCGCCGCGTGCGGTCGCCATTGTGAACGGCACGCTTGCCGCCGCTGTCGGCTTGGGGTTGCGGCTTTGGATCGTCGGCGGAGTGATCTGGCTGCTGGGCCATCTAGCCGCTGTTTGGGCCGCCAAGCGCGACCCTGCCTTTGTCGATGTGGTGCGCCGGCACCTCCGCTATCCGCAACATCTGGTCGCGTGAGGTTCGCCCGATGATGAACCTCGCAGAATACCGCCATCGTACGCACAGGCTCGCCGACTTTGTGCCTTGGGCGGCGCTGGTCGAGAAGGGCTGCATCCTCAACAAGGACGGCTCCTTCCAGCGCACCGCGCGCTTCCGCGGTCCCGATCTCGATTCCGCCACGCCGGCCGAACTGGTGGCGATCACCTCCCGGCTCAACAACGCGCTTCGTCGCCTTGGGTCCGGCTGGGCCGTGTTCATCGAGGCGCAGCGCGTCCCGGCCCATCGTTATCCGGTCGGCCAGTTTCCCGATCCGACGTCGGCCCTGGTCGATGCCGAACGCCGCGCGCAGTTCGAGGAGGAAGGCGCGCATTTCGAGAGCGGCTATTACCTGACGCTGCTCTGGTTGCCGCCGGCGGATGATGCCGCGCGCGCCGAGGCCTGGCTCTACGAAAATCGCGCTGAGGGCGCCGCCGATTGGCGCGCGGTGCTGGAAGGCTTCATCGATCGCACCGATCGCGTGCTCGCGCTGATCGAAGGCTTCATGCCCGAAGCCGAATGGCTCGATGACGGCGAGACACTGACCTATCTGCATTCCTGCGTCTCGACACGCCGCCAGCGCGTGCGCGTTCCCGAGACGCCGATGTATCTCGACGCCATCCTGATCGACGAGGACCTGACCGGCGGCCTCGAGCCACGCCTCGGACGCGCGCATCTGCGCACGCTGACCATCATGGGCTTTCCGTCGCAGACCTGGCCGGGATTGCTCGACGATCTCAATCGCCTGGCCTTCCCGTATCGCTGGGCGACACGTGCGATCTGCATGGACAAGACCGACGCCACCAAGCTGCTCGGCAAGATCCGCCGCCAATGGTTCGCCAAGCGCAAGTCGATCATGGCAATCCTCAAGGAAGTCATGACCAACGAAGCGTCGGTGCTGATGGACAGCGACGCCGCCAACAAGGCGCTCGATGCCGACGTGGCGCTGCAGGAGCTCGGCACCGACCTCGTCGGCGAGGCCTATGTCACTGCAACCGTCACGGTTTGGAGCGACGACGCGCGCGTAGCGGACGAGCGCCTACGGCTGGTCGAGAAGACGATCCAGGGTCGCGACTTCACCTGTATGCGCGAGAGCGTTAACGCCATCGAGGCGTGGCTCGGCTCCCTGCCGGGACATGTCTACGCCAATGTTCGCCAGCCGCCGGTCTCGACGCTCAACCTCGCGCACATGATGCCGTTCTCGGCGGTCTGGGCCGGGCCGGAACGGGATGATCATTTCCAGGCGCCGCCGCTCTTCTTCGCTAAGACCGAGGGCTCGACCCCCTTTCGGTTTAGTCTTCATGTCGGCGATGTCGGGCACACGCTGATTGTTGGTCCGACCGGCGCGGGCAAGAGCGTCTTGCTGGCGCTGATGGCGCTACAGTTCCGCCGCTATGCCGGTGCGCAGGTCTTCGCCTTTGACTTCGGCGGATCGATCCGCGCCGCTGCACTCGCCATGGGCGGCGACTGGCACGATCTCGGCGGTGCGTTGGCAGACAACGCCAGCGCGCCCGTCGCCTTGCAACCACTCGCACGCGTCGACGATGCCGGCGAGCGCGCCTGGGCGGCAGAGTGGGTCGCGACGCTGCTCGCACGGGAATCCGTCACCGTTACCCCTGAACTGAAAGAGCATCTATGGTCGGCCCTGACCTCGCTTGCCTCCGCGCCGGATTTGGAGCGGACGATCACCGGCCTGTCGGTGCTCTTGCAGTCCAACGCGCTCAAGCAGGCGCTACAACCTTACACCGTCTCCGGGCCCTGGGGTCGCCTGCTCGATGCCGAGACAGAGCGTCTCGGCGAGGCTGAGGTGCAGGCCTTCGAGACCGAGGGCCTGATCGGCGCCGGCGCGGCGCCCGCCGTGCTGTCCTATCTGTTTCACCGCATCGAAGATCGATTCGACGGCCGGCCGACTTTGCTCATCGTCGACGAGGGCTGGCTCGCGCTCGACGACCCCGGTTTCGCCGGGCAGCTCCGCGAGTGGCTGAAGACGCTGCGGAAGAAGAACGCGTCCGTGATCTTCGCTACCCAGTCGCTCGCCGACATCGACGGCAGCACCATCGCACCAGCGATTATCGAGAGCTGCCCCACACGGATTCTGTTGCCAAACGAACGGGCGCTCGAACCGCAGATCGCGGCGATCTATCGGCGCTTCGGTCTCAACGACCGGCAGATCGAGATCCTGAGCCGGGCGACACCGAAGCGTGAATATTACTGCCAGTCGCGGCGCGGCAATCGCGTCTTCGAGCTCGGTCTGTCGGAAGTCGCGCTCGCTTTCACCGCCGCCTCGTCGAAGACCGAACAGACCGCCATCGATGAAATCCTCGCAGCGCACGGTCGCGATGGCTTCGCCGCTGCTTGGTTGCACCGCAACGGCCTCGATTGGGCGACCGACATGCTTACCCAAACCAAGGAGACCACATTGTGACCCATCATCGTCTTCGCACCGCGCTTGCCGCTGGCATTGCCGCACTGACCCTCGCGACCGCGAGCGTTCCCGCGCATGCGCAATGGATCGTCTACGATCCGACCAACTTTTCCCAGAACGTGTTGACGGCCGCGCGCGAGCTGCAGCAAGTCAACAACCAGATCCAAAGCCTGGAGAACCAGGCCACGATGTTGATCAACCAGGCCAAAAATCTGGCGAGCCTGCCGTATTCGTCGGTGGCTCAACTCGAAGCCTCGATCCAGCGCACCGAGCAGTTGCTGACTCAGGCGCAGCGCATTGCCTATAGCGTCACCACCATCGACCAGGCATTCACCCAAGTCTATCCGCAAAGCTACACGACGGCGACGCCGAACGCGCAACTGATGGCCGATGCGCAGACGCGCTGGCAGAACGCCCGCGTAGGCTATCAGGATTCCATGCACGTCCAAGCCGGCGTGGTGCAGAACCTCGACAACGCGCGGGCGCAGATCAACGCGCTGATTTCTTCCAGCCAGTCGGCAAGCGGCGCGCTTCAGGCGGCCCAGTCCGGCAACCAGCTCATGGGGCTCGCGGCGCAGCAACTTGCCGACGTCACGGCGGTCATCGCCGCGATGGCGCGCGCCCAAAGCCTGGACGGGGTGCGGAAGGTCGAGGATCAGGCGCAGGCACAGCAGCAGGTCACGAATTTCCTCAACTACGGGGCCGGCTATCAACACGGCTCGGCGCAGATGTTCCACTGATGCGCGGCATGCTCCTTAACCTGCCTGCGATCGGCCGAGCGCTCGGCTTCGCGCTGGTCGGCGTCGCGATCATTGCCGCCGCGCTGCACTTTCGGCATCGCGAACCGCGCGTCCAAGCTCTGCACGTCAATTCGACCGCGGCTTCCGATCCACTGACCGACGAATTGAAGCGATGCCAGCTCATCGCGAACGCGGCGAAGGATGACGCTGACTGCGAGGATGCCTGGGCCGAGAGCCGCCGCCGCTTCTTCACCTACCCACCGGCGCCGAGCACTTCCACGCCGCTGGCCGCATCACCGAAAATATCGGACAGGTAGGATCATGGGTGGCACCGGCGTCATCGACAATTTCCTCGGGACCTTTACCCAGTACATCGATTCCGGCTTCGGCTTGGTCCAAGGCGACGTGCGCTGGCTCGCTGGCGTGCTCATCGCCATCGACATAATCCTCGCGGGTCTGTTCTGGGCGATGGCGCCGGACGAAGACGTTCTCGCGCGGCTGATCAAGAAGACGCTTTATATCGGCCTCTTCGCCTTTATCATCGGCAATTACAACAACCTCGCGCAGATCATCTACAACAGCTTCGCCGGGCTCGGCATCGAGGCTGGCGGCGGCACGGTGAGCGCCGCACAGCTTCTGCAGCCTGGCAAGATCGCCGAGGTCGGAATCGACGCCGGAAAGCCCATCCTTACCGCGATCTCCGGCATGATGGGCTTCACAAGCGTCTTCGCAAACCTGGTGCAGATCCTTATCCTGCTCGTCGCCTGGCTGATCGTCGTCATCAGTTTCTTCGTGATGGCAATCCAGCTCTTCGTTAGCCTAATCGAGTTTAAGCTGACGACGCTCGCCGGCTTTATCCTCGTTCCCTTCGGGCTCTTCGGCCGCACCGCGTTTCTCGCCGAGCGCGTGCTCGGCAACGTGGTCTCGTCCGGCATCAAGATCCTGGTTCTCGCCGTCATCATTGGCATCGGCTCCACGATCTTCGGCCAGTTCACCACCGGCTTCAACAATCCGCCAACGATCTCCGATGCTCTGACGCTGATCCTCGCGGCGCTGTCGCTGCTGGGTCTCACCATCTTCGGCCCCGGTATTGCCAACGGCCTCATCGCCGGCGGTCCGCAACTTGGCGCCGGCGCCGCTGTCGGCACCGGCCTTGCGGCCGCGGGCATCGGCGCGGCTGGGATCGCGGCGACGGCTGGTGGTCTCGCCGCCGCTGGCGGAGCAATCGCCGGCACGGCTCGGGCGGGCGCCACCGTCGCCGGCGGCGCGACAGCCGCCTTTCGCGCGGGGGGCGCGGCTGGCGTTGCCCAGGCGGCGGGATCGGCGGCGCTGAGCCCGCTGCGCCGGGCCGCGGCCAGCCTCAAAGACAGCTTCGCCTCCGGAGACCGTGCCGTGATGCGCGGCGGAGCCTCGTCTAGCAACGGCGGCGGAGCAAGTTCTTCCGGCGCTTCCGACGGCTCGCCTGCCTGGGCGCAGCGCATGAAGCGCAGCCAGACCATCAACCGCGGCGTGACCGCCGCCGACCATGCCATCCGCTCCGGCGATCGGCCAAGCGGTGGCAGCCAGATCGATCTTTCCGAGGGGGAATAGCCCATGTTTCGACGACCCACCGTGCGCTACGGCAAGAGCCCCGAACCTGAGACGCCCTATCAGAGAGCAGCCCAGGTTTGGGACGACCGGATCGGTTCGGCGCGCGTGCAAGCGAAGAACTGGCGGCTCGCCTTCTTCGCGGCGCTGGCGCTGAGCGGCGGCTTGGCGACCGGCCTGGTCTGGCAATCGGCGCGCGGCACCATTACGCCCTGGGTAGTGCAGGTCGACAAGCTCGGTCAGGTCCAAACGGTCGCGCCGGCGGTGGCAGATTATCAGCCGAGCGACCCGCAGATCGCCTGGCACCTCGCACGTTTCATCACCGAGGTGCGGAGCATTCCCGCAGATCCGGTCGTGCTGCGGCAGGACTGGCTCGATGCCTACAACTACGTCACCGACAAGGGCGCGCTCGCCCTCAACGACTACGCCCGCACCAACGATCCCTTCTCGAAGGTTGGAAAGACGCAAGTATCCGTCGAGGTGGCGAGCGTCATCCGCGCCTCCGACAATAGCTTCCGCGTCGAATGGGTCGAACGTCGGTACGTCGACGACGCGCTCGCCGCGACCGAGCGCTGGAGCGCCATCCTCACCATTGTCGTGCAGACGCCGACCGACGCCGATCGGCTCAAGAAGAATCCGCTCGGCGTCTACGTCCATGCCCTCAACTGGTCAAAGGAGCTCGGCTGATGCGCATCGCCACGCTTGCAACCCTCTTGCTTACTTCCGTTTCCCTCGGCGCCTGCGCAACCGCATGGAAGCCACCCGAGATCAGCTACGACAACACACCGAAACCGGCGGCGCTCCAGCCCGATCCACCCAAGCCTGTGCAGATCGTAGAATTGCCGAAGCTGTTGCCGTTACCCGGCCAGCTCAAGCCGCTTCCGGGAAATTCGAAGGCGCCTCCTGAGGCGGCCGACCCACACGCCCGCGTCGATCAAGCGAACGGAGCGGCGCGCATTCAGCCGACGCGGGCGGGCTATCTCAACGCCATCCAGGTCTATCCCTTCTCCGATGGCGCGCTCTATCAGGTCTACGCCGCCCCGGGTGAAATCACCGACATCGCGCTCGAGCCGGGCGAACAGCTTGTCGGCTCCGGTCCCGTCGCCGCGGGAGATACTGTGCGCTGGATCATCGGCGACACCGAGAGCGGCGGCGGCCCGACGAAGCGAATCCATATCCTTGTGAAGCCGACGCGCGCCGACCTTATCACCAACCTCGTCATCAATACCGATCGGCGGACCTATCATCTCGAGCTCCATTCGGACGAGAAGACCTATATGGCGTCGGTCTCCTGGGCCTATGCCGAAGACCAGCTCATCGCGCTACGCCAACAAAATGTGGCGGCCGATGCCGCAGCGCCCGTTGCGACCGGCGTCGACATCAACGCGCTGAACTTCCGTTATCGCATTGAAGGCGACAATCCCGCCTGGCGGCCGTTGCACGCGTTCGACGATGGCCGTCAGGTGTTCATCGAGTTTCCAACCGGGATATCACAGGGAGAGTTGCCGCCGCTTTGGGTCATCGGCGCCGAGGGCGACGGACAGCTCGTCAACTATCGCGTCAAGGGCAACCATATGATCGTCGATCGGCTCTTTGCCGCGGCAGAACTCAAGCTCGGCGGCAAGCACCAGCAAGTCGTGCGCATTGTCCGTACCGATGGGAGGCCGCGGTCGTGACGGACTCGTCGCATGACGAGGGGGCGGCGAGCGGCGCCAATCGTCCCACCGAAGAAATGCGGCTGCGGTCAAGTCGGCCGCCGGTCACGCGGCTCTCACGCAAGGCGCTCCTCGGGCTGTGCGCCGCTGCGGCGATCGGCATCGGTGGCGCCTTGTTCTTTGCGCTCAAGCCCCAGCACCACACCACGGGCTCCGAACTTTACAATACCAATAATCGCAATACGCCTGACGGCCTGGCGAACCTGCCCCGCGATTATACCGGCCTCCCCAAGCCGGCGCCGCAGCTCGGGCCGCCGCTGCCCGGCGATCTCGGGAAACCAATCCTTAACGCCGGCGCGCCGGCGCCCGGCATGCCTATGCCCGCCGCTGGCCCGACCCCGGAGGAACAGCGAATCGCGCAGGAACAGGAGGCGGCACGGACGAGCCATCTCTTTGCGACAGCGAATATCGGTCAGAAGACCGTTGCGCCTTCGCTGTCGCCGGCGGTCGCGCAGCCCAGCGCAACAGCAACAAACGGCGCATCGAGCGATCTGGCATCGCAGGATCACAAGGTCGCGTTCCTCAACGGCAATATCGATCGGCGGATGACCAGCACCGATCGCGTCCAACCGCCCGCCAGCCAATATTTACTGCAGGCCGGCGCCGTCATCCCAGCGTCTCTCATCACTGGGCTACGATCGGACCTACCCGGCCAAGTCACCGCACAAGTGACCGAAGCCGTCTATGACAGCCCAACCGGCAAGATCCTGCTGATCCCGCAGGGTGCGCGGCTGGTCGGACAGTACGATGCGCAGATTGCGTTCGGCCAATCGCGCGCGTTGTTGGTCTGGAACCGCCTCATCATGCCAAATGGGAAGTCGATCGTGCTGGAGCGCCAACCCGGTGCAGACGCCGAAGGTTATGCGGGTCTCGAGGACGAGGTCGACAACCATTGGGGCATGCTGTTCAAGGCGGCGATCCTCTCCACACTTCTTTCTGTTGGCGCCGAGGCGGGCACCAGCGACTCCGAAAACAACTTGGCGCAGGCGATCCGGCAAGGTGCCTCGCAAAGCTTCAATCAGGTCGGGCAGCAAGTCGTCGGCCACGCTCTCAACATTCAGCCCACAATCACGATCCGACCGGGCTTCGCGGTGCGGGTATTGGTCACGCACGATCTCGTGCTTGAACCTTATAAAGGATGACGGAGAACTTGGATGAACAAGCTGAAGCTGAGCACCATCGAAGACGACAAGCCGACCAAGCTGACGATTGAATTGCCGGCGACAATCCACCGCGACCTTCTCAAATATGCGGAGCTGCTCTCGCAGCAGACGGGAAAGGAACGACTCGACCTCGCGAAACTGATCGCGCCCATGCTCAATCGGTTCATGGCGACCGATCGAGCATTTTCTAGGCTCAAGCGCGGCCGGGCCGGCTCATGACGAACGCAGTATGCGAGACTCGTCGCGCATGAACGCCACGAAGCGTCCGACCGCGGAATCCTTGTTCTCCACCATCCATGCCAGATCGACGTGAACCCATGCGTCATCCTCACACACTGGACGATATACAATGCCTGGAAAATGGACCTGCGCCTGGCTGGCTGTGGCCAACGTCACACCAAAGCCGCATGCGATCAGAGCCATAATGGTCTGTTTGCTTACAGCGTGCGCGGAGAATGACACGCCACTGCCGAGGAGCGATGCAAAGAACTCTCGTGCAACATGGCTGTCGTCCCAGCCTTGGGTCAGCACGATCTCCGAACGAAGCATATCCCAAGTTACCCGTCGCTCAGCGGCGAGAACATGTGACTCCGGAACTGCCGCATAAATGCGTTCGCGATACACCGGGATGGTAACGCTGCCTGGCTGAACCGAGTGATGGGTGATGAAGGCAACGTCGAGGCGCCGCTCTGACAGAGCCGCGTTGATCTGGTGATCATTCAATTCATAGACCGTAAGGCGGACGGAGCGATGCTCATCCCGCCAAGCCGACAGCAGGCTCTGGAGCGGATCTCCGATCGGCGGCATTCTCACGCCGAGCCTGATGCTCCCAATCTGTCCTGCGCCTCCATTCTGCCCCACCCTCGCGATCGCCTCGAAGTCCTCAAGCGCGCGACGGACATGGACCACAATCATCTCGCCCACTGTGGTCATGCGTATGCCGAACGGTCCTCGCTCGAAGAGCGTCACGCCGATCTCATCCTCAAGGCGCGCAATTCGTCGGCTCACCGTAGCGGGATTCAGCCCGAGCTGCCTTGCTGCCCGCGAAAAGTTGCCGGCCTCAATTGCAGTCGCGAGATGTCTGAGATCGAGAATATCCATGGTGGTCTATCCACTGAGGATCATCCCGGCCGAAAACCGAGATCCGCCAGTGTGGTGCTCAGAATTATCAAGGGGCAGCGTGGGGGACAGCGTCGCAACTCCTCGCGGACTATCCATAGGTCGGTCGCTGAGGCCAACCGGCCGGCGAATCCTCGAAGTCCTGCTGGCGCCCGTAAGGTGTCACATCGAGCAGGCTTCGGACATCCGTGAGGGTTTCAGTGCCGCGTGCATAGACGGAATAGGTGTGGAACACGTCGTCGCCCAGACTAAAGAATACGCTGAGGCCATGCTCCTCGCCCTGTGTGGCGTTGGGAGCACCACTTGCCTTCAAATCAGCATGGTTTCGATAGTTGTATTCGACAGGTGCCACCGTCTCGTCGTTCATCACGTGAAAGTCGTAGTTGAAATCGCTGCCGTACGAAGAAAACCAAGGGAGCTTCCAACCCTTTTCCGCCTTGTAGGCTTCGAGCTTCGGGAGCGGGCCGCGTGACACCAGCACGAAAGTCGTGTCGAGGTCGTTCAGCCGGGACAAGTCACCGATTGCATCGACATGCCTCGTGCAAGCCGGGCACCCCTTGTCCCAGCTCGGGTCGAACATGAAGTGATAGACGATGAGTTGCCGGCGACCCTCGAACAGAGCTTTGAGGTTTTGTTTGCCGTTCGGGCCGTCGAAGACATAGTCATTGTCGATCTTCACCATTGGTAGCCGGCGCCGCTCGGCATTGATGCGGTCGCGCTGTTTGGTCAGCTCCTTTTCGTGCGTCAGCAGTTTCTTCCGCTCGACGAGCCACTCGTCTCTGGATACCACCGGGGGATGAGAGGTTGCGATTGTGTTCATCTTTGACTCTCCGATTGGTGCGCCGGTTGCGGGGATGCCACTTTGGGCAGCCGCAAGTTTACGCCTGGTCCGCTTGGTAACGGCTCATCGCAGGAACGATCTGTCTCTCGCGGCGCGCGACCGCGGCCCTGCTTGACTCTGCGGTTGCGGCGCGTGGCAGCCACAAGCCCGCAATGGCAGCCACGACCGACAGGCCGGCCGAGACACGAATCGCCACTGCAAAGCCTTCGCTGAAAGCCTGGGCGGTGTGGAAGTTGCTCGTGTGCGCAAACACGGCGACAAGGACGGCGATGCCAAACACCCCGCCGAGATAGCGCAACATATTGAAGGTGCCCGACGCCTTGCCGACCTCGGCGCCCGAGACCGCATTCAAGACAGCATTCTGGGCCGCGGGCATCGCCATCGAGACGCCCGCGCCGGCGAAGATCAGAGGAATGACAAGCTGCACATAAGCCAGGCCGGACGAAGCGATCAGTCCAATCCACGCCATACCGAGCGCTTGCAGGATGAGACCGCCGACGACGAGCGGGCGTTCGCCGACCCGGTTGACCAACTTCCCAGCGAATGGTGCCACGACGAACAGCGTGGCGGTCCAGGGCAGCAGTCGCACGCCGGCACCGAAGGGCCCAACGCCCTGCGCGGTCTGGAGGAACTGCGGCAGGAAGAACAGGACGCCATACATCGAGGCATAGAAGAAGAAGCTCGACGCGGTGCCCGATGCGAAGGCGCGAGAGCGGAAGAACCGCATCGGCACCATCGGCTCGCGCGCCCGCAGTTCCCAGCCGACGAAGGCGGCGGCCAGCACCAGGCCGGTCCCGAGCATCGTGACAACTTCGAGGCTGCTCCAGCCCGCACCGTTCCCGCGCATCAGGCCCCAGGCCAAGCCGAGCGCGGAGCCCGTCACCAACCCAATTCCGGGGATGTCGAGAGCCGAGCTTGACCCGAAGCTCTCGTCGATGCGACGCGCCGCTAGCGGGATGACAATCGCGGCGATCGGCAGATTGATCCAGAAGATCCACTGCCACGCCAAGCCCTGAGCAATAGCACCGCCGACCACCGGCCCGGCGATGAGCGCGACGCCCGTGACACCGCTGAAGAGACCAAGGGCCTTCCCGCGCTCTTCGCGGCAAAAGGCCGCGCCCAGAAGCGCCATCGCGAGCGGCACAACGAGCGCCGCGCCGGCCCCTTGGAGGGCGCGTGCCGCAATCAGCCAGCCAACGCTGGTCGCCAGCCCACATGCGGCCGATCCGCCAGCGAACAGTGCGATGCCGTAGCAGAACATGCGCCTGCGTCCGAAGCGGTCGCCGAGCGATGCCGGTCAGCAACAACACGGCAAAGCTCAGATTGTAGGCGTTGACGGTCCACTCGAGCGATTCAAGCGAGGCCCCGAGGCTGACCCGGATGGCGCTCAAGGCTGTGGTGACAACCATGGCGTCGAGCGCGACCATGCAGGACGCAATCGAGACGAGTGCTAACACCCAGGATTTATTCGCCTTTTCGTTCTGCTCTATCATGGCAATCTCCTCGTGGCTGCAGTTCAACGGTCCACGCCATGAAGACGAACCGTTCCGACCGAAGGATTCAGCGATGGGAAATTTTTGTTCCCGCGAATCTTTTCGCGTGTTCGGGACGTCTTCAGTGGTGAGATCGAAACTTGCGGCCAATGGAGAACCCGATGAAACTGACCGTGGTCAGCTACCAGACGAAGCCCAAATCGGCGGACGATAACGAACGCTTGATCCAGGCGGTGTTCCAGGAATTGCGTGGGACGTCTCGGGAGGATGTACGGTACCTTGCGTTGAGGCTCGGCGACGGCACGTTCATACATGTGAGCATCGCGGACACCGAGGACGGCGCCAGTCCGATCCCGCGACTGGAGGCGTTCCGTTCCTTCCAATCGGGTCTCAAAGAGCGTTGCGTCGAGCCGCCGCAACAAAACGACGCCACCATCGTCGGCAATTACCGGATGTTTGGCGAGCCATGAGCGCGTGAGGACAAAGCCATGAGCCCATCCGGAGCTGAAGCCGGCGAAGATCCCGATGCGCTCACTGGGCGTCTCGGCGAACTGCGGCCGAAGCTGCACCGTTACTGCGCGCGCATGACGGGCTCGGTGATCGATGGCGAGGATGTGGTTCAGGAGGCGCTGATAAAGGCGATTAACGCGCTCCCGAAAGCCGGATCGATCGCCGATCTCGACGGATGGCTGTTTCGCATCGCTCACAACGCCGCGCTGGATTTTTTGCGTCGGCGGCGGCGCTACGAGGCCCTCCATTCCACTGAGGAGTTAGAGATGATTGCTACGATGGTGAGCCTTGAACCGGATCGTCACGCTGCTGCGGCGAGCCTGAGCACCTTCATGCGGTTGCCAGTGGCACAGCGAAGCTGTGTCATCCTAATGGATGTGCTCGGTCACTCGCTGGACGAGATCAGTCAGGTCACACGCACGAGCGTCCCGGCCATCAAGGCCGCATTGAATCGTGGCCGCAAGAGACTGCGGGAAATCGCCAACGAACCCGAGGACCTATCCCTGCCTCCTCTGGCCGAGCCGGAGCGTTTGCTCCTGGCCAAATACATCGACCGCTTCAATGCGCGCGACTTCGATGCTGTGCGTGACATGCTCGCCGATGAGGTGCGACTGGAACTCGTCAATAGGACGCGCATGAATGGCAAGGGCGAGGTGGGGAGATATTTTCACAATTACACTGACGTCGACGATTGGCGTTTTGTGCCGGGCTTTGTCGACCGGCGTCCCGCGCTCCTCGTGTGCGATCCCCGCGATCCGTCCGCGGCGCCATCGTATTTCGTTCTGCTGCATTGGGTAGGGGACAAGCTGATGAACATCCGAGACTTTCGTCATGCTCACTATGCGATTGAAGGTGCGGAGGTCCTCTTGTTCGGTTGAACGACCCGGGACGCTCGAAGTTGGACGCCGCCTTTATCGGCGCTGCGATGAGCCTGGGGTCGAATCGGCTTTGGCGAAGGCCCAAATCAATCAATTATCAGAGGTTGAAATAATCCATCACTGGGAAATGAAGGGCAGTTTGACGATGACGATTTCTCCGTTTCTCACCGCTCTCGGATCCGAAGGTCCCCCAGCCGAGCGAGCGAAAGACATGGACCTGTATGGATGGTTAATTGGAAGCTGGGAAATGGACACGGTCCATCACCTCGACGACGGCACAGTCCAGAAATCGACTGGGGAAATTCATTTCGGCTGGGTGCTCGAAGGCCGCGCGATTCAGGACATTTGGATCAGGCCCACGCGACCCGCGCCGTCCACGATGTATGGCACGACTTTGCGCATCTTCGATCCCGGGATCGGTGGCTGGCATATCATCTGGGCCGACCCGCTCAACCAAGATTACTCGCGTCAGATCGGACGGGCAGAGGGTGGTGACATTGTCCAGATCGGCGATGACTCGCGCGGCCTGAAAACGCGATGGCGTTTCACCGAGATCACTGCCAACAGCTTTCATTGGATCGGCGAGGAAAAAAAATCTTCCGAGAGCGATCCTTGGCAAATCACTTATGAACATTTAGCCCGCCGAACAAATTCCTGAAACTAGAGTCGAACCGGCTCCCACATTGTGGCGGTCCTCCAATCAACTTTGGGCTCGAACGACAGATGCTGTATCCGGCCATTGCCACACCGCTCTCCACACACCGCCTCGCAGCAGTTTCTCGGCGAACACGAACAGGTCCTGAGAGCAGGGTCCTGGCCGTTGTAGCGGAAATCGCGTCATTGTTGACTTCCTTACCGCAAGCCTTCCCCGACTTCCAACAGCTCCGCACGCGCGTTTCGTGGGTGTTCGGCTTCGGTCAGCGCCGTCGCGGGAGGAACTTACGACCTAGCTTCGCTTCCAGACGCCAATCCGAGCCTCGGCGGGTGAATTTATCCGTTTGATACATGTCATTCGAAAATCCAACCGCTCTTGACATCGCGCCGACGAAACGACTTGGGCGCAAAAGGGTTCTCATACAGACAATGAAATGGAGTACGCCATGCCGATCCGCACCATCGACACACCAATCACCGGCCAGGAGCCGCTCGGTGAGTTGCATGAGCCGATCCAGGCGCTGGCCCAATTCTACCGGGCGTTCAACAGCCGCGATCTCGCCCTAATGGAAGAGAACTGGGAGCCATCCGACGACGCCGCTATGGACAATCCGGTTGGCGGAATCAAGCGGGGCTGGTCGGAAATCCGCTCGGTTTATGAGCGGGTCTTTCAGTCAGCCGGTCGCGTGCAGGTCGAATTCCATGACTACACGATCCATGTGGTCGGCGACGTCTTCTATGCCGTCGGCCGCGAACGCGGAACGCTAGAGGGCAACAACACACGGCTCGATCTCGCCATCCGCACAAGCCGAATCTTTCGGCGGGTCGATGGTCGCTGGCGTCAGGTGCATCACCACGGTTCCATCGACGATCCTCAACTATTGGCCGCCTATCTGAAGGCGGTTGGCGCCCGCGCTACGTGATTAAGGGTGCGGAGTTCACCGAGACGAGAGCCTCTGGCACAGCCCGACGGAGCGATGGCGGATGACGGCTCCACCGGCATTTCTCGACGCTCTTGTGGCTCCTCGGCGAGCTTCTGACCTCGCCGAGGTGGACGATATATTCGGGTTCCTGATCGGCAGCTGGGATCTCGAAGCTATACTTCATGATCCAACCGGAGAAACACAAAGAAGCAACGGGGAAGTTCACGCTGCATGGGTACTAGAAGGGCGCGCCATCCAGGACTTGTTTATTTTTCCACGCCGCGCGGATCGGGTGTCCGGCCCTCCAGCGCGAGGTGACAGATATGCTACGACGATCCGATCCTATGATCGGATGGCGAAGGCTTGGAGAGTCGAATTCATCAATCCAACAGCCACAGAAACAAGCGCTCGGCTGATGGCGCGCCGCCAGGGACAGAACGTCGAAATGAAAGTCAGGCTCTCGGGCGGCACGAGCATTCGCTGGCATTACCGATCGATTACCACAGAATCGTTCCACTACAGCGCCGAGGGGCTGGGAGACGATGGCAAATCCTGGCAACTGTATTTGGAGCTTTTCGGGACCCGGGCGGAGTCATGAGCAGGCGAATGGATATCGTGGCGGTTGCCGCCGTGATCGGTGTGATGTTCGCCGGCAGCACGTTGCCTACGCCGCTCTACATCATCTACAAGCAGAAATTCGGCTTCTCCGGCATAACACTGACTCTGATATATGCTGCCTATGTCGTTGGCAATTTGGGCGCGCTGCTGGTGTTCGGCCGCCTTTCCGACCAAATTGGCCGCCGGCGCGCGATGCTGCCTGCATTGGCGGCGGCGGTAGTCAGCACATTGGTGTTTCTCTTTGCCGATGGAACGGCCGCATTGTTTTGGGCACGGGCTTTGAGTGGGCTGGGCGTTGGGGTTGCTGCCGGGACCGCCAACGCCTGGCTCGCCGAGCTTGTCGGCTCGGACAAGGCTCGCGCCACTCTCATTTCCACAGGCGCTAACTATCTGGGACTGGCATTGGGCCCATTGACCGCCGGTCTTTTGGCACAATACGTACCTTGGCCACTGCACTTTTCGTTTATCGCATATCTTGCCGTTATTGCCATTTTCGGGGCGCTGATGTTGCGCGCGAAAGAAACTGTCAGTCAACCGGCGCACCGTCTTAGCGATGTCTCGTTGCGTCCACGCATTGGCGTTCCGCGAGCAATCCGTCTCGAATTTGTTGCTCCGGCGGTGACCGGCTTTGGCGCTCTGGCACTCGTCGGTTTCTTTGCTGCCCTTGCCCCGAGCATCCTTGCGCAGGAATTACACGAGACGAGTCACGCCGCCGCGGGAGCATTGGTGTTCGAGCTCGGTCTCGTATGCGCAGCAACCGTGATGCTGACGAAACAACTGACGAGCCGCGCCGCCATGTTGTGGGGACTTGGGTTGATGGTGCCGAGCGTGGCGCTCTTGGTCGCCGCGCAACAACTCGCGTCGTTGGCAACGATGATCGGCGCGACTACTTTGTGCGGCATCTCTGCCGGTGCTGGTTATCGCGGCAGTCTGCAAGTGATTAACGAAATCGCACCGGAAAGTCATCGCGCCGAAGTAGTCTCTAGTTATTTCGTCTGTTGCTTTACCGGCAATGCGCTGCCCGTAATCGGCGTCGGGATCATCTCGGCCTACGCGGGCATGCTGCTCGCTAGTGCGATTTTCGCGGGCATGATTGCGGTGTTCGCGGTGGCGGCAGTTATTTTCGCTGTCAGGCACAGGGGCGGACCGCCTGTCCCATCTCCCACGTCGCGAAATTGAATCTCTTATTGGGAGTGAGGGGGAATGTCGAAGGGCGGGAAGGAGGCTTCCTTGATCCCACCCGACGAGCGGCGCCTTCGATGAAAAGTGCCGGCTCAGGATCCTCCATCAGGGCAACTCAACGAGCAACGTCGATGCAGAAGGTTTTCCCCCGACTTTTAGGATCGGACCGCCCTCGCCATCTTGCCTACGTGGCAACAGCCGGGATCGACGTCACCGAAGCCGTGCGGGAAACTCAACGGCGCTTTGACGTGGTGTCCATGAAAGCTCCAGAAGGTCGCGCGCAAGGACCTGTAACCGTTATCGTGTCCATGCCCCAATCGCCGCGCCACCTTCTGGAGCTTTTTGGGACCCGGGCGGGGTCATGAATGTGACGGAGGCAGGAATTGGCGCAGGCTTCTGGACGAAGAGGAGGTGACGTGATTTGTCGTGTATGGCGTGGCTGGACCACGCCCGAGAACGCTGCGCCCTACCAGAGCATCCTGCTTTTGAAAGTCATTCCCGCCATTGAGGCCAGGCGCATTCCAGGATTTCGCCACATCGATGTCCTGAGGCTGGATCGTGGTAAGGAGACCGAGTTCACCACCTTGATGTGGTTCGACAGCATCGACTCCGTACGAAACTTCATGGGCGCGGACTACACGGTCAGCCATGTGCCGGCAGAGGCCCGCGCCGTACTTGCCCATTTCGACGCGCACGCAGAGCATCATGAAGCGGTAGATCGGCGAACGCAGGTACAAGTCGCACAAACCGAGGTCAGCTAGCCATCTCGAAGTCACTCGATAGAAGTTTCGCCTGATCGGCATCGATGAGGCACATCGGGATCGGTGATCGCGAACGCCTGACGCACGGCGGCGAAGTCCTCGCCCACGTTATCAGCGTGCAGCAGCGTGTGATTCACTTGGCCCGATGATTTCGTTCAGTGTAGGCGGCGATTTCATCGGCTGTGGTAAGCCACACGTCACGGTGTCCGGCGATATAGGCGAGAGCTTCGGCGAAATGCTTATGCCGAAACGCCTGGCCCGTGACGAACGGATGAATACAAATAGGCATGACGCGGGCAATCGTCCGGCTTTCGGCATAGAGAACATCGAACTGGTCCACCATCATCCGCGCAAAGGCCGTTCCGTCGGCGCCGTTCTTGACGAAGAACGGCAAATCATTGAGCTCGAAACTATAGGGTATGCTCAAGAGATCGGCCTGACTAGGACTCAGCCTGTAAGGCTGGTCGTCATTGGCCCAATCAAGCACATAGGTAGCGCCAAGTTCACGCAGTATACTGCAGGTCGCATAGGTCTCGCTCAATCCGAGAGGGCCCAGCCAGCCCTTGGGCCTTGCGCCCGTCGCGCGCGCGATGGTGTCGAACACGGCGCGTAGATACTCGCTCTCCGCCTCCTTGCTCAGGTGCGGTGGGTCGCCGGCGAACATCGAATTGTTCTTGCCGTGCGCAATCCAAGTCCAACCGCGCTTGTTTCCCTCTTCGATAATCCTTGGATACTCGTCGCAAACATCGGCATTCAGCAGGACGCTGGGTTTTAGCTCAAGCCGCTCGAATAATTCAGCCATACGCCACACCCCGACGCGCACCCCGTAGTCCCGCCAGCTGAAGTTGATCGGATCAGGATCTCGCTGCGCGACGGCATCGAGCAATCCGACCGAATGCTCACCAAATGCGTAGTGTTCGAGGTTGAGACCGACGTAGACCGCAAGGTGCCGGCCACCCGGCCACTCAAGCGGCGGTCGGTCGATAATGGCGCTATATTGATAAAACGGATTGCCAGACATCAGCAGCGCCGCAGAAATGAGCGCTCCTCGACAAGGATGCAACGTGTGGACTGAGCATGCGCGACGTTCGCTTTTGCGGCGTCGTCCTCAGCTAGTTTCGCGCGATAAGTCTCATAGGCCGCAAGTGTTTCGAAATCGATCAGCGCCAGCGCAAGGTTGTTGGCCCCCTCTTTTGGCAGGAAATAGCCAATGAGCTCACCCCCGCAACGCGCTATGATCGGTGGCCAGGCTTTCGCATATGTCTCGAACGCATCGAGTTCGTGGGGATTGAGTGTGTAGCGGATACAACAAGTGACCATCGTCCTGGCTCCAGCCTTACAAGGTTCTCGCCTCCTGTTTAACGCAGGAGCCTCCCGGGTGTTTCACTGGGGTATCGGCAAATTGAGCTTATCTAGGCCGGCACTTGCCACAGAATACAAAACGTCACGGCGGGAGCCCGGTTCCCGACTCCTCCCTTCGTTTGGCACAGGCTTCCCCGGTGATTCCAGTCGGAGACGTGCCGGACCATTTCATGAAAAAGGCTACATCCTTCGCCCGGCGCTTCGGAAAGGCTTCATAGATTTGCTGAGCGATCATGGCTGTTTGACCATCCGATCTTTGTCCCAACGCCCTCCACGTCCGTACCGATGGAATCAAGGACTTCCATTGTTCGGCAGCAATCGCTTTCAATTGTCAGAGATCTGGATATTCACGGAGACTCGAGATGGGCTTTGCAGTAGAGACAATTATCAAGCGGACCATCCGCCGACGGCAATTGCGCGACATGGTTCCGCTAGCGGACAGCACAATCTACGAGATGGAGCAGCGCGGCGATTTTCCGCGCCGCTTCGCTCTTTCGCCGCGCTGCGTCGTTTGGGACCTCGCGGAAGTCGAAGCCTGGCTGGCCGCCCGCCGATCGGCCCCCATCGTTCGCGCGCAATCTCCCGATGTCAGGCAACGGCGATCGCGCCCGGTTCGATCGCCGGGTCCGGTTCAAACAACGGCATCAAAGGCGGGATGAGCACCGGCACGCGCTTCTTGCCAGCAACCCAGGCATCGATGATGTCCGACCATTCCTGCATCATGTGGCGGCGCTGCACTTCATATTCGGCCTTGTTGTAAACGCCGCGGGAGGACCGGCCGTCCTCATGCGCAAGGCACTTCTCGATCCAGTCGCTGTTGAAGCCTAGTTCATTGAGCAGCGTGGATCCCGTCCTTCGCAGGTCGTGAACTGTGAATGGCTCCAGCGGCAGCCCTTCCTTCTTCGCCTGGTCGACGACCGAATAAGTGACGCGGTTGAATGTCGCGCGCGACATCGGCGCATCCGCGTCGTACCGCGACGGCAAGAGGTATCGCGAATTCCCTGCGCAGGTCTTCAGCGCGATCATGATGTCAAGCGTCTGCCGCGACAGATAGACGTTGTGCGCCTTCGAGCGCTTCATCCGTTCTTTCGGGATCGTCCAGACGGCGTTTTCGAAATCGACCTCGTCCCAGATCGCGTCCTGCAGCTCGCTCTTGCGCACCATCGTCTGCAGGTAGAGCCGCATGCCGAGCCGGATGGTCGGCAGCGTCGCCACCTTCTCGAGCAGCTTGAGCATGATCCGAATCTCGGTAGGCGAGAGCGACCGGTCCTTCGGCACGAAGGTTGCGATCGAAGCCGGTCCCACCTCGTCAGCCGGGTTGGCGACCTTCTCGCCGTGCAAGATCGCGAAGCCGTAGATCTGCTTGAGGATATCGCGGACGTGAATCGCCGTCGCCGGCGCGCCGCGCTCGACGATAGCGCCGCAATGAGCCCGGAGATCGTCCGGGGTGATTTCGGTCAGAAGCCGATGGCGCCACTTCGGTAGCAGCTCACGCTCGAAGATCGACCGGCGCATCGCCCGCGTGCTGTCCGCCATCGGCGCCGCGGTCAGCCATTTCTCGCCGAACTCGCCAAAGCTCTTCGCTTCCAGGAGCCGGCGCTTCTCCCGCTGCTTCTCGATCGCCGGCGATCGCCCTTCGCTGATGGCCCGTTTGGCGTCGATGCACAGCTCTCGCGCACGAGCGAGCGATAACCCGGCCGGGCCATACTTGCCGAACGTGACGGTCTCGCGCCGTCCATTCACCCGGTAATCCAGCCGAAAAGAGAGGGTCCCCGACGGCTTTACGAGGACATACATGCCGTCCCGGTCCGTCACCTTGTAAATTTTCTCTTTTGGTTTCAGATGCTTAAGGGCTGAATCGGTCAACATCGGCACTGTCTCCTCCAAAAAAGACCGTCAGGCCATTTTCGGGCATCCTCGCGCCAAAATCTCTTTTTCTTACAGCTAGTTAGTTCGAAAAAAAGACCGTCAGAGGGTGCTCACCCCTGACGGTATCGGACGAAATCGGATTTCGCAATGGGGAGCCGCACCGTCAGGGAGTCCGTCAGCGGCGATCTCTGCCGGCCGATAGTCCCCGAACGTCTTTGGATGATTTTATTTTGTTTATCAGTGTGTTATGGCTGTTTCCGGGACGCTGCGGGATACCCCCGGATAGGCCAAAATCATTCCCACTCGATTGTCCCCGGCGGCTTGCTGGTCACGTCGTAGACCACGCGGTTGACTCCCTTGGCTTCGTTGATGATGCGGGTCGCCACCGTGCCGATAAACACGTTGTCGAACGGATAGAAATCCGCCGTCATGCCGTCGATTGAGGTGACCGCGCGCAGCGCCACGACGTAATCGTAGGTGCGGTAGTCGCCCATGACGCCGACGGTGCGCACCGGCAGCAGCACCGCGAAGGCCTGCCAGATGTCGTCGTAAAGGCCGGCGCGGCGGATTTCCTCGATGAAAATGTCGTCGGCGAGGCGGAGGATATCGAGCCGCTCGCGCGTGATCGCGCCCGGGCAGCGGATGGCGAGCCCCGGACCGGGAAACGGGTGGCGGCCGACAAACACGTCGGGCAGGCCGAGTTCGCGGCCGAGCGCGCGCACCTCGTCCTTGAACAGTTCGCGCAGCGGCTCGACCAGTTTCAGATTCATGCGCGCCGGCAGGCCGCCGACATTGTGGTGCGATTTGATCGTCACCGAGGGTCCGCCGGCAAACGACACGCTCTCGATCACGTCGGGATAGAGCGTGCCCTGGGCCAAAAATTTGGCGCCGCCGACCTTTTTGGCCTCCGCGTCGAACACGTCGATGAACAGCTTGCCGATGGTCTTGCGCTTGTCCTCCGGGTCGACGACTCCGGTCAGCTCTTTCAGAAACACGTCCGCGGCTTCGATATGTATCAGGGGAATGTTGTAATGGTCACGGAACAGCGCGACCACGCGCTCGGCCTCGCCGAGCCGCAGCAGGCCATGATCGACGAACACGCAAGTGAGCTGCTCGCCGATTGCCTCGTGGATGAGCACCGCCGCGACCGCGGAATCGACACCGCCGGAAAGGCCGCAGATCACCTTGTCCTTACCGACCTGTTTGCGGATTTTCTCAACCGCCTCGTCCTTGAATGCCCGCATGGTCCAGTCGCCGGCGCAGCCCGCGATGTTGCGGACGAAATTGCGCAACAGCGCCGCGCCGTGCGGGGTATGCATCACTTCGAGGTGAAACTGCGTGGCGTAGAATTTGCGAGCGTCGTCGGCGATCATGGCGATCGGCGCGTTCGACGACGTGCCGGTCACGGCAAAACCCGCCGGCAATTCGGTGACGCGGTCGCCGTGGCTCATCCATACCGGATAGCGCTGGCCGACCTCCCAGACGCCGTCGGTCAGCGCCGAGGCTTTGGTCAGCTCGACCTCGGCACGGCCGAATTCGCGATGGTGGCCGGCCTCGACCCTGCCGCCGAGCTGGTGCGCCATGGCCTGCTCTCCGTAGCAGATGCCGAGCACCGGCACGCCGGCCTGGTAGATCGCCATCGGCGCCAGCGGCGCATCCTTATCGAGCACGCCAGCCGGACCGCCGGAGAGAATGACTCCCTTCGGCGCTATCTCGCGGAACGCCGCTTCGGCCTTCTGATATGGCACGATCTCGCAATAGACGCGCTCTTCGCGTATGCGCCGCGCGATCAGCTGCGTCACCTGCGAGCCGAAATCGACGATGAGAATTTTGTCGTGACCAGCCATTGCAGATTTTACACCCTCCCTTCCCTCTCCTGCTGGCGGGGAAGGGTTAGTGAGGGGGGTCTGTCGAGTCTTGGCCATCAGGTTCATGAGTTGCGCCGCATCAAGCTGACGAAAAATCCATCGGTGTCGGTCCGGCGCGGCGTCATCAGCAA
>DASXEH010000027.1:0-8446 GCA_036490215.1 Magnetospirillaceae bacterium | reverse complement strand
CATCGCGGCGTTGTTGACGAGGATGTCGAGCCCATCGTGCGACTGCGCGTCAGACAAAGCGTGGCGGCGGGCCTGGAGTTGGGTACGCAGCGTCTCCACCAATCCATCGACGCCCGCGACAGTGCTGATATCGGCGCGCACACCGAAGGCGCGTCCACCTGCCGCTTCGATTTTCGCAACCACGGCGTTGGCCTGATCGACGCTGGTCGAATAGTGTACGGCCACCATCGCGCCCTGACTCGCCAAAGTCTCGGCGATCACCGCGCCGATATTGCGCCCGGCACCGGTGACCAGCGCTGTCTTGCCGGCAAAGCGATCCATCAGAAAATATCCGCGCCGCCGGCGCCCGCGATATAGGCGCCGGTCACCCAGCGCGAATCGTCCGAGGCCAGGAAGGCGACGATGCCCGCGATATCGTCGGGCTGGCCGATGCGCTTCAGCGCCGCCATGTTGATCACGAAGTTGCGCGTCTCGGGCTTCTCGAAAAAGCGGTCGCGCGTCATATCGGTCTCGATGATGCCGGGCCCGACCGCGTTGACGGTGATGCCGCGCGGGCCGAGTTCGCGCGCCAGCGATTTGGTCAACGAGTTGATCGCCGCCTTGGTGGCCGAATAGGCAATCTGATCCGGGAAGCCGATCGTCGACAGACGCGATGACAGATTGATGACGCGGCCGCCCGCGGGGAAATCGGCCAGAAAGTGCTTCACCAGAAAGAACGGCGCCTTGATGTTGATCGCCACCAGCCGGTCGAAATTCTCCTCGGAGAGTTTGCTCGGCGTGTCGACCGGGCTGCTCTGGATGCCGGCGTTGTTGACCAGGATATCGGGCGCCCGCTTGCCGGTCGCTTCCCGGAACGCCGCCACGATCTGATCGACGCCGGCGAGCGTCGCGAGATCGCCCGCCACGGATAGGCCCTGCCCGCCCGTCTGCTCGATCGCCTTCACCGTCTCGGCAGCGCCCTTGCTGGCATGGGCGACAACACGCGCGCCATCTTCGGCCAGGCGCAGCGCGATGGCCGCGCCAATGCCACGGCTGGCACCGGTGATCAGGGCAGTCTTTCCGGCGAGGGGTTTATTGGTCAACGAGGTCTCCATTTCCCACAAACCGTCACCCCCGCGAAAGCGGGGGTCCAGCCGGCGAGCGGTAGCGAGCGCATGAGTCGCATAAGGAAGGCGCTTTGCGCAACTGTCTCCTGGACCCCGGATCTGCGCTCGCTAACGCTCGCTTGTCCGGGGTGACGCAATAAGTGAATAATGCCCCGCAACGAATAACCGGGAGGGCGAGCGATGGCGATGAAACCAGTCCGCTGGGGTGTGATCAGCACCGCGAAGATCGGCGTGGAGAAGGTCCTGCCGGGCATGATGCGCAGCAAGGACATCCAGATGCTGGGTATCGGTTCGCGCGACATCAAGCTGGCCAAGAAATGGGCCAAGAAGCTCGGCATCCCGCGCGCATACGGCTCTTACGAAGAGCTGCTGGCCGATCCCGAGATCGAGGCGATCTATAATCCCCTGCCCAACCACCTGCATGTGCCGCTCACGCTGGCCGCGGTGAAGGCGGGCAAACACGTGCTGTGCGAGAAGCCGATCGCGATCACCACCGCCGAGGCCGAACAGCTGCGCCAGGTCCCGAACGATTGGCTGGTGGCCGAGGCCTTCATGGTGCGCCACCATCCGCAGTTCAAAGAGGCGAAGAAGCGCATCAAGGCCGGCCAGATCGGCGAGCTGCGCGCGATCCAGGTGTTCTTCTCCTACCACCTGACCGATCCCAAGAATGTGCGCAACATGCCCGATATCGGCGGCGGCGGCATTCTCGATATCGGCTGCTATCCGGTGGTGGTGTCGCGCTTCCTGTTCGAGTCCGAGCCCGTGCGCGCGATCGCGTTGATCGAACGCGATCCGGCGTTCAAGACCGACCGGCTGACCAGCGCCATCGTCGATTTCGGCGGCGGCAAGCGGCTCGACTTCACGATCTCAACCCAGCTCGTGCCGCATCAGCGCGTCGATATCGTCGGCACCAAGGGCCGCATCGAGGTGGTGATCCCGTTCAACCCAGCGCCGCGCAAAGCCACCAAGCTGTGGCTCGACAAGGGCCAGACGCTCGGCATGACCTCGGCCAAGCCGATCGCGATCAAACCCTGCGATCAGTATCAATTGCAAGGCGAAGCCTTCGGCCGGGCGATTCGCGGCGTCGAGCCGCTGGCCTATGGGATCGAAGACGCGATCAAGCAGATGAAGGTGCTCGACGCGCTGTTCAAATCCGGCGAATCGGGCCGCTGGGAAAAAATCTGAGTCTCGCCCGATGGACGGCGCGCGCATCCTGACCGGGACATGCTATTGCGGCGCCGTCCACTATACGGTGGCGGACGCGTTCGAATACGCGCTGAACTGCCACTGCTCGAACTGCCGGCGCACCACCGGCGCGGCCTTCAAACCCTTCGCCGGGATCGAGCGCGCCAAACTCACCGTCACCCAGGGCGCCGAGCAGATGATGATCTTCGGCGACGAGTTGAACCATAACGCCCATTGCCGGCGCTGCGGCTCATTGCTCTATTCACTGGTGCGCGACGGCGCCTTCGTCCATGTGGCGATGGGCACCCTGGTCGACGCGCCCAGCATCCGCCCGCGGGCGCATATCTTCGTCGGCTCGAAGGCGCCGTGGCACATCATCACCGACGATCTGCCTCAATACGAAGGCCATGCGACAGCCGGAAACGGGCAGGATTAACACTTGTTCAGAAAATGGAACGGAGCAATTCCAGGCCGGCGATAACAGACTGTTACGCAAGGTGGTTTATCGCAAATAAGATTGAAACAAGATTGCCTTACTGTTGCCCCAGGACCGCACTTATATAAGACGCTGTTGGTGTTCCAATTCGATCGGAACATCGCAGTTTGGAGGATCGATCATGGTGAACGTGTCACGCTTCGCAACCCAGCGCCTCGCGGCCGCGGGCGTAGCCGTTGCCCTGGGCCTGGGGGCCCTTGCCATCGCGCCGCAGACGGCCGATGCGCGCGTTTTCATCGGCGTGGGTGTCGGCGTTCCGGCCTATTATCCGGGCCCGTACTACTACCCGCCGCCGGCCTATTACTATCCGCCGCCGCCGGTCGTCTACGCGCCGCCGCCGGCACCGCCGCCTGTCGTCGCCGCACCGCCGGAACCGGCCGTGGCCGCCAATCCGGCCGGCCCGACCTACGTCGCGCCGAATGGCCAGACCTGCCGCGAATATCAAAGCACGGTGGTGGTCAATGGCCAGGAACAGCCGACGCACGGCACCGCCTGCTTGCAGCCCGATGGGTCATGGCGGATCGTCAACTAAGCCTGAAGAAAACTAGGACTGAAGAAACGGGGGACTATCGATGCATCGGGGGATTTTAGCGCGGCTCGTTTCGAGCAGCGCAGCAGTAAGCATCATTCTGTCGGGCGTGCTGGCCGGTCTTACGACTGCGCCGGCACGCGCCGACGATGATTTCCATCACGATCGCGAGCTTCATCCGCATCCCGGACCGGGGCCGCACCCGCATGCGGGACCGGGGCCAGGAGCGTGGTGGCATGGCGACATCCATCATTTCGGCGAGCATGATTTGGGTATCTGGCGCGGCGGCCGCTGGTTCCACGGCCCCCATGACGGCCGTCCGGGCTGGTGGTGGATCGTCGGCGGCGTCTGGTATTTCTACCCGGCACCCGTCTATCCCTTTCCGAATCCCTATGTGCCGCCGGGCGCAGTCGTGCCGCCGCCGGTGCAGTATTACTATTACTGCGGACCAGCGCAGGCCTATTACCCGCAGGTGGGAAGCTGCCCGGTGCAATGGCAAGCCGTACCGGCCACCGCCGCCGCACCGCCGGGGTAAAGTTTTAGGCGAACTCCAGATACGTCATGCCCGGGCTTGACCCGGGCATCCACGTCTTTGCCTCATCAAAGAAAGGCGTGGATCACCGGACACGAGCATTGCTCGCGTGCCCGGTGATGACGAATCGTTTTTGAACTCCCGCCTGCTCTTCAGCAGGCCGGATCAAGTGACCAGGATATCGGCCAGCTCGTCGAGCCGGGCCTTGCGCGCGTCGAGGGTGCGGATGGATATTGGGTTCGTCATCGCGAGCGGAGCGACGCGATCCAGATTGTCATTGCGGCCCTGGATTGCTTCGTCGAGTCGCGCCTCGCGCGCAAATCCATGACGCTCCTCGCAATGACAAACTGTTTAAGCCGCCGCCTGTTCATGCTGGGCGCGGGTGATGAAGCCACCGCCCAACACACGCTCGTCGTCATAGATGACGCAGGCCTGGCCGGGCGCGACGGCCTCTTCCGGCTGATCCAGTTCGACCAACGCGCCGTTATTGGCGGTGAAGGTGATCGTCGCCGGCGCCGGCGGACGAGTCGAGCGCACCTTCACGGCGGCGCGGATGCTCGTGCCCATGTCGCGCGCCTCGCCCAGCCAATTCACATCGCGCACCGTGACACGCAGGCTGCCGAGCGCCGCACGCGGGCCGACGACAACGCGACGGCTGGCGGCATCGAGGCGCAGCACATAGAGCGGATCGCCGCCGCCGAGATTGAGCCCGCGGCGCTGGCCGATCGTGTAATGGATGATGCCCTGGTGCCGGCCGAGCACCTTGCCCGACTGGTCGACGATCTCGCCCGGATCGACGGCATCGGGGCGCAGCTTCTCGACGATGCGCGCATAGTCGCCGCCCGGCACGAAGCAGATGTCCTGGCTGTCGGGCTTGCTGGCCACGGCGAGACCATGGCGCGCGGCGATGGCGCGCGTCTCGTCCTTGTTGATCATGCCGCCGAGCGGGAACTGCACGAAGCCGAGTTGTTCCTTGGTCGTGGCGAAGAGGAAGTAGCTCTGGTCGCGCGCGGGATCGGCGCCCTTCAAGAGGCGCGCGCCGTCGGGCCCGTCCTCGCGCCGCGCGTAATGGCCGGTGGCCAGCGCGTCGCCGCCGAGTTCCTTGGCCAAGTTCAACAGGTCGCGGAACTTCACGGTGCTGTTGCAGGCGACGCAGGGGATCGGCGTCTCGCCCTTGATATAGGCATCGGCGAAAGGCGCGATCACGTCGCGTTTGAATATCGCTTCCTCGTCGATCACGTAATGCGGAATGCCCAGCGTGTCGGCCACGCGTCGCGCGTCGCGGATATCCTTGCCGGCGCAACAGCTGCCCGGCTTGCCCGCGGCCTCGCCCGAATCGTAAAGACGCAGGGTGACGCCGACCACGTCCCAGCCCTGCTCCTTGAGCAGCGCGGCGGTGGCCGAGGAATCAACCCCGCCCGACATGGCGACAACGATGCGTCCACGAGTCGTCACGACTTCAATCCTTACCGATCCATCATTTCGCGGCGGGTTACGCTGAAAAACTCACGCCGGCCCAGGATCAATACCACGGCCAGGGTGGCGCCAACCAGGGCCAGCGGATGGACGAACCATCCCAGGCCTGCCAGCGCGAAATAGAAGCCCCTGAGCCCTCGGTTAAAACTGCGGCCGCCGCGTGAGAGCAACCGGCCAAGCCGTTCAGCGAACCGGGCTTTTTCGTCGTCGGCCACGGTTTCGCGCGGCGAGGCGCCGAGCAGGATGCAGCAATAATTGAACTGCTGCAGGCTCCAGGTGAAGTTGAGGAAACTGTAGATGAAGATGACGCCGATCAGGATCAGCTTCACCTCGATCTGTTCCGCCGTCTCGGGGTGCAGGAAGGGAATCTTCTGCTGCACCGTTTCCATATCGGTGCCCACCGCACCCAGCGCGGCGGCAACCACGCCGAGGATGATCAGCGCCGCCGAAGCCAGGAACGAGATGCTGTGCATCAGCATGCCGACCAGCGTGGCATCGACGATCTTGAAATCGCGATCCATCGCGATGCGCATCCAGGCATAGCGCTGCTTGTTGACGGCGACGGTCAGGGTTCGCGCCGACCAAGGCGAATGATCGACGATCATGCCGAAACCGAGCCACATCGCCACCGAAACGACCAGCGCGGCCGCATCGCCGAGAGAGATCCAGCTCATGGATGCGTCTCCACACTCGATGCGTCACCCCGGAAACGCGTAGCGTTATCCGGGGTCCAGCGGCGAGCGATAGCGAGCGCATGAGTCGAGACATGGAAGGCGCTGACGCGCGACTCTCTCCTGGACCCCGGATCAGCGTCTCGCTGCGCTCGACTTGTCCGGGGTGACGATGAAGACTGAAGCATCTCCCCCGTCAGCTCCGCTCGTCGATCCAGGCCATTTGGATGGCCTCGAGGATCTTTTCGTTGGACGCCTTGGGGTCGTCCTTGAAGTCGGGCAGTTCGCAGATCCAGCGGTGCAGATCGGTGTAGCGCAGATTGAGGTTATCGACGTCGGGATGGGCGTCTTCGAGCGCTATCGCGATGTCGATCGTATCGGCCCAGCGCATGGAATCCCTCGGTCAGCGAGTTGCCGAGATACAAAATACCGTCATTGCGAGCGGAGCGACGCAATCCATCTTTTCGCGCACCGGCATGGATTGCTTCGTCGCGTGGCTCCTCGCAATGACGATACCGATCTCCATTCAGCGCACCATCATGTTGCGCGTGGCGGCCGGCAGCGTGACCTCGAGCCCGTCGAGCTCCGGCGACATGATGATCTGGCAGCCCAGGCGCGAGGTGCGCGTCAGGCCGAAAGCCAGATCGAGCATATCTTCTTCGTCTTCCTTGGCCTCGTCGAGCTTGCCATACCAGGCCGCATCGACGATCACGTGGCAGGTCGAGCAGGCCAGCGAACCCTCGCACGCACCTTCCAACTCGATCTTGTTGCGATGGGCGATTTCGAGCACCGACAGGCCATCGGGGGCATCGACCTCGTGGCGCGTTCCATTGGGCTCGACAAACGTCATCTTCGACATTCTATTTCTTATCCTCTATGCCGGCTTCGAGCCGGTCGATGCTGACCCCCGCCAAGGCACCGCGAATGCCGCGATCCATGCGCCGTTCGGCAAATGCCTGGGTGGCCTGTTCCAAAGCGTCGGCTGCCGCCCCTATGTCCTCGCGGTCCGACCCGGCCACCGCCTGTTCGACCCGTTTCATGGCCGCATCGATAGCCGCCCGTTCGTCCGCTGACAAGAGGTCGCCATCCACCTTCAAAGCGGCCCCCACGGCCAGGCGGGTCCGGTCGGCCTCGACCCGGGATTCGGCCAGCAGCCGGGCCAGCATATCGGCTTCACCATGCTCCATCGACAGGCGCAGCATATTGGCCATTTCGTCCTCGGTCAGGCCATAGGACGGCTTGACCTCGACGCGCTGCTCGACCTCGGTGATGGCTTCCCTGGCGCTGACGGTCAGCAGACCATCGGCATCGACCTGGAAGGTGACGCGGATGCGCGCGGCACCCGCCACCATCGGCGGGATGCCGGTCAGCGTAAACCGCGCCAACGAGCGGCAGAGATCGACCATCTCGCGCTCGCCCTGGACGACATGGATCAGCATCGCCCCCTGCCCGTCCTGCCAGGTGGTGAATTCCTGGGCCATGGCGACCGGGATCGGCGTGTTGCGCGGGATCAGCGTTTCGACGATGCCGCCCATCGTCTCGAGCCCGAGCGAGAGCGGCGTCACGTCGAGCAGCAGCGTATCGGAACCCGAGGTCAGCGCCTCGGCCTGCAGTGCGGCGCCCACTGCGACGACTTCGTCGGGGTTGATGTCGGACAGCGGCTCGCTGCCGAAAAGCTGCGCGACCGATTGGCGCACCAGCGGCATGCGCGTCGAGCCGCCCACCAGCACCACGCCCTTCACATCGGCCGGCTTCACATCGGCATCGGCGAGCACGGATTTGGTGATCGCGATACTGCGCTCGACCAACGGCTTGGCCAGCGCGTCGATCTCGGCGCGCGTCAACGTATGGCGGCTGACCGTGCCGGCCATTTCGATCGCCCACTCGCCAGAGTCTTCTTCGGACAGATGCTCCTTGGCGACGCGCGCAGCGGCGAGAACCTGCTTCACTTCGGCGGCTGTGGGCGCGACGGCGCCCAGCGTGTGGGTGCGTTGTGCGATGAAATGCTCGGCGATCGCGTGGTCGATATCGTCGCCGCCCAGGGCTGCATCGCCACCGGTGGCGCGCACCTGGAACACGCCCTTTTCGAGGTGCAGCAGGGAAATATCGAAAGTGCCGCCGCCGAGATCGTAGACGGCGTAAAGACCTTCGGCGCCGCTATCGAGCCCATAGGCCAGCGCGGCAGCGGTGGGTTCGGCCACCAGACGCAGCACGTCGAGCCCGGCCAGGCGCGCGGCATCGCGTGTGGCGGTGCGGGCTGCGTCATCGAAATAAGCGGGCACGGTGACCACGGCGCGCGTCACCGGCATGTCGAGCTGTTCTTCGGCGCGCGCCTTCACGGCGCGCAGGATGTCGGCAGAGATTTCGACCGGCGACAGCGTCTTGCCGGCGATGACCAGCTTCACCATGCCGCCGCTGGACGTATCGAGCTCGTAGGGCAGCGCGCCGGCC
>DASXEH010000085.1:0-1907 GCA_036490215.1 Magnetospirillaceae bacterium | reverse complement strand
GGCTTCAGCCCGGCGCTGGCGCAGGAAGCGCCGCGGCTGACCGCGACCCTAAGCCTGGTCGCAGCGGGCCTTGGCGTCTCCGTGGTGCCGGCCTCCATGCAGCGCCTGAGCGGGGAGGGTATCGTCTACCGCGCGCTCACCGGCTGCCCCGGCTTGTCCGCGCCGCTGCACCTTGCGATGCGACGGTCAGACCAGCCCCCGACACTGATGCGCCTTCGGGAAATCATGCGGCAGATATCGTCGTGAGCTAGCATCTCCTCGGCGAATTGACCGGTTCTGGAGCTCAGCACGATCCGGCGAGGCCTGGCCCCCTATTATGCCGCTGGTGGACGGTCTTCGAGAGTTCAGCGCTAAAACCTCCAAAACAAGAGACTTTTTCGATAGTATCCTTAATTTCTGCTCCACGCGAAGGCGACCATTTCAGGAATTGTCCTAAGCTTCCACCGTGCCCATAATAAAAGACCTTCCACGGAGAATAAGCATGGCGAACTCCGTTCTCGTCGTCGGTGCTGGTCCGGTCGGCATGACCATGGCTTCGGAGCTGGCGCGCTACGGTGTCAGCGTCCGGATCGTCGACAAGGCCGCCCACAGGAGCGACAAATCCAAAGCGCTCGTCATCTGGAGCCGCACCCTCGAACTGCTCGATCGTGGTGGTGGATCGGCACCGTTCATCGAGGCGGGTTTCAAGGCCCTCGCGGTCAATTTCATCGTCGGCGACAAGGCCATCGGCAGGGTCACCATGGATGGCGTCCGGAGCCCTTACCCTTATGGCTTGATGATCCCGCAATCCGAGACCGAACGCCTGCTTGAAGAGAGACTTCAGGCACTTGGGGTCACGGTTGAGCGCCAAATCGAGGTAACGGCGTTCCAAGCGTCCGGTACCGGGGTGACGGCCACGCTGCGGCAGGCCGACGGCCAGACGGAATCAGTTTCGGCGGACTGGCTGGTCGGATGCGACGGCGCTCATAGCGTGGTGCGCCACGGCCTCAACGCGCCCTTCGCCGGCGAAACGCTGAAGAGCGACTGGATGCTGGCCGATGTGCATATGCGCGGTTATTCGTGCCCCGATCGCGAGGTTTCGGTCTATTGGAATCGGGAAGGCGTCTTCGTCATCTTCCCGATTTCGCCCGGCCGCTACCGTGTGGTCGCCGACCTGCCGACAACCGGAGCCGAGCATCCGCCGGCACCCACCTTGGAGCAGGTTCAGGCGACCATCGACCAGCGAGGACCGCCGGGCCTCATCGCGTTCGATCCCATCTGGCTTTCGGGCTTTAGGATAAACGAACGCAAAGTCACAAACTATCGCTGGGGGCGCGCTTTTCTCGCCGGCGACGCGGCCCATGTGCATAGCCCCGCCGGTGGACAGGGCATGAATACCGGCATGCAGGATGCATTCAACCTGGCCTGGAAGCTGGCGCTGGTGATCCGCCAGACCTGCGGCGAACATCTGCTCGATACTTACAGCCCCGAGCGCAGCGCCGTCGGCGACGAGGTGCTCAAGGCAACCGCACGATTGACGACGGTGGGAACGCTGAGAAACCCGGTGGCCCAAACCATCCGCAACACCGTCAGCCATCTCATATTGGGTCTGAGTCCCGTTCAACATACCTTCGCCGATCATCTGACCGAAATTTCGATCGGCTATCCGCATAGCCCGCTTAACGGCTCCTCATCGGGCGGCGCAGGACCCAAGCCCGGCGAGCGCGTCGCGCCGATCGCCGGTCAGACACCTGTGGGATCGGGCGCCCATCCGCTCTTTGCCCTCTTCGCAAACACGTCAGCCGCCTCGATCGGCCTAACGAGACAATTCCCGGGGCTGCTCGATCCCGACATCCGCGCACCCTTCCATGAAGGCGGAACCTGGCTGGTTCGACCAGATGGCTATGTGGCCTGTTCATCGAGCGATA
>DASXEH010000008.1:0-45107 GCA_036490215.1 Magnetospirillaceae bacterium | reverse complement strand
AAGAACCTTCTGGCCGATCCGGCGCTCTCGATTCTGTTCGAAGGCACGGCCGGTTTCGCCAATCCGCAGGAGGGACCGCGGGCCACGGTGATGGGCCGTGTCGAAACTGTGACCGGGTCCGACCTCGATCGCGTGCGGCGGCGTTATCTCGCGCGCCATCCGGGCGCGGCGATGTATGCGGGCTTTGCCGACTTCGCTTTCTTTCGTGTGACGACGGAGCGCATCCATTGGGTCGGCGGATTCGGCCGCGCTGCTTGGCTCGAGCGCCATCTCACCGTTGAGCCGGGCATCGCATCGGCGTTCATCGATGCCGAGCCCCGGCTGCTTGAATCGCTCCAATCATCGGCCGAGCAGATCGCTGCAACGCGGCTCGCGAAGACGGGCGTGGGCTGGACGCTGACGGCCATCGACCCCGATGGCGGCGTGCTGTGCGACGACAAGCAAAGCCATCGTTTCAACTTCGACGCGCCGCTCGACGATCCGGCGCAGGTCGCGAAGGCGCTCGGTCTTTAGGAGTCGCCGTAGACGCGATCGAGCCGGTCCACTTGGCGCAATTCGGTGAAGCGCCAGGCCCACAGCGCGACCACTATCAAGGTGCCGACGCCGCCGACGATCACGGCCTGGGTTGTGCCGAACCAGGCCGCGGTAAAGCCCGACTCGAATTCGCCCAACTCGTTCGATGCGCCGATAAAAACCAGGCTGACGGCGTTGACGCGGCCACGCATCGCGTCGGGCGTACCGAGCTGCACCAGCGATTGGCGTACGTAGACGCTGACCATGTCGCAGGCGCCCGCCATCGCCAGTGCCGCCAGCGACAGGATCACATTGTGCGACAAGCCGAAGATAATCGTCGCCACGCCGAACCCGGCGACTGCGATGAACATGCTGCGGCCGACATGACCACGTAATGGACGATTCGCCAGCCAGATGGCGCTGGTGATCGAACCGACGGCCGGCGCGCTGCGCAACAGGCCGAGGCCGAGTGGACCCACGGCGAGAATGTCGCGGGCGAACACGGGGAGCAGCGCCGTCGCGCCGCCGAACAACACCGCGAAGAGATCGAGCGAAATCGCGCCCAACAGGATCGGATGGTCGCGCACGAAGCGTACGCCGCCCAGAAGTTCGCGGATGCTGCCGCGCTCCTTATTCGGCTTGGTCGGCGGCAGGCGCAACAGGGCAGTGGCGACGAGCGCCATCAGCAACAGCGCCACCACCAGCGCATAGACTGTCACCGGCCCGAGCCCGTACAGAAATCCACCCAGCGCCGGGCCGACCACCACAGCCGTCTGCCAGGTCGACGAGTTCCAGGTGATCGCATTGGGCAGGTCGGCGCGCGGCACCACAGCGGGCAACACGGCTTGGATCGATGGACCGGCGAAAGCGCGGCCGATGCCGAACAGCACCAGTACCGCCAGGATGCCTTCGACATGGCGATAACCGGTGGCCGTCAGGATCAGCAGCATCGTCGAGGCGAGCGTGCTCAAGCTTAGCGCGGCCAGCACCGTGCGCTGGCGTGGGAAACGGTCGGCGGCCTGGCCCGCGGGCAGCGCGAGCAGGATCTGCGGCAGGAAGAGCGACAGGCCGACGAGGCCGAGATCGAAAGGCTGCCGCGTGATGTCGTAGACCTGCCAGCCCACCGCCACCGATTGGATCAACTGCGCCGTATTCGACAGCACGCGCATCATCAGGAACAGGCGGAAGCCAGGATGACGAAACGCGGTGTAGGTGGAGGACGGACGAGACTGTGGTTCGGCGGGCGGCGGAGGCGCCGCGGGGTCAGGCGGCGCAGGATCGGGGCCGCCGGCGGTCACGGTCGGACGCGCTCGGGTTCAGTGGCGTCGCCACGCGTCAGGCGTAGGAACACATCTTCCAGATCGGCCTCTTCGGTGGTGATGTCGACCACGCCGATACCGGCCGTACGCAAACCATCGAGGATGGCGCCCACGCTGGCATGGCTCGGCTGATAATGAACGATGAGATGCCGCGCATCCTTGATCTCGGCGCGGAACGTCGCGAGTTCGGAGGGGACAATGGCGAGATCGCGATCGACGGCGATGGTGAGGATCTTGCTGTCCAATCGCCGCAGCAGGGCCGTCTTCTCCTCATGGGCGACGACATGGCCGTGATCGATGATCGCGATCCGGTCGCAGAGCTGCTCGGCTTCTTCGAGGTAGTGGGTCGTCAGCAAAATCGTGACGCCGGCGCGGTTGAGCTCGGACACATAGGCCCAGAGCTGCTGGCGCAGTTCGATGTCAACGCCGGCGGTCGGCTCGTCGAGGATCAGAACCGGCGGCGTATGCACCAGCGCCTTGGCCACCAGCAGGCGACGGCGCATGCCGCCCGACAGCGTGCGCGCATAGGCATCGGCCTTATCGGCCAGCCCCACCGCGGCGAGAATTTCTTCGGTCCGGCGCTGCGATTTCGGCACGCCGTAAAGGCCGCCCTGCACTTCGAGCAATTCGCGCGGCGTGAAGAACGGATCGAGATTGAGTTCCTGCGGCACCACGCCGATCGAGGCGCGCGCCATCCGTTCCGCTGTTACAGAGTCATAACCCCAGACCGCGGCCTTGCCCGAGGTCTTGCGCACCAAGCCGGCCAGGATGTTGATCAGGGTGGATTTGCCGGCGCCATTGGGCCCCAGCAGCCCGAAGAACGAGCCGCGCGGCACCGCCAGGGAAACAGCGTCCAGCGCCTTGCGCTCCGGTTGCTTATGGCGGGCAGGGTAGATCTTGGTCAGCGCTTGGGTTTCCACCGCGAAAGCGGGGAGGCCAGGAGCTTGTCGGGAACTGTCCAAAGACATGTTATATTGTCGTTACCCGTAGGGGTGCGGCCGGATGCGGGATTGTCAGACCGGCCGCAATGGGTATCATCCGGCCGATTACGGGGTCAATATCGGGCCGGACCGGGTCGAGCAGACCTGCATTGAGGGAAAAGCGAGGGCGGGATGGATAAGGATAGCGTGACGGTCACCACCAGCACCGTGGCCTGCGACGGCAAAGATCCGGCACTGGGCCATCCGCGGGTGTTCCTGACCTTCAAACCCGGCACGAACGAGATCACCTGCCCCTATTGCAGCCGTCATTTCGTGCTGGCTGCCGGCGCCAAGGTCGGCGCGCACTAAGCCTTCCAATCAGCTCGCGTGTTGATCGGTAGCCTGGTCTTCGGGCCCGATCGGCTCGGCGTGATGATGGGCGATCGCGATAACGGCCAGATGATCGCCGCCTGACGGCAGTGTCTCATTCGGCCGGTCGATCCACGCTACGATATCGGTCAGCACCGATTCCGCGTGCAGATCGCGCAGCAGCATGTGATAGCCCTTGGGGTAGACCGCACAGGTGATGCCGGGCTGATCCTTCAACGCCGTCATCACGTCATAGGTCGGCTTCGGCGGCACGATCTCGTCGCGCTCGCCATATTGCAGCAACACCGGCCCACGCAGCTTCGGCGCCGCAAGATAGGCCTCGTCCATCAGATCGACCAAGCCATCCAGCGCGCTGACTTTGGTTTCCTTGATGACCAATGGATCACGCGACAGGCCGCGCAGCATGGCGATGTTGTCCGACGGCCAGACGTTGAGGCCTTTGCCGCTCAACGATGCCCACGGAATCATATGCGACGACAGCCACAGCGCCGACCGCTCGATGAACGTCATTCGCCGCCGCGCCCAAACAGCAGGCGCATCCAGAATCACGCCAGAAACATGTGGCGCGTTGTCGGCCTGCATCTCGGGCCGTGTCATGGTCAGAATCGCAACCGCGCCGCCCATGCTCTCGCCCATCAGGAACAACGGCGTCTTCGGATATTTGGCACGGACCAAGCGTAAAGCGGTGAGCGCGTCGTCGGACATTGCCGCCGCACCGGCCCATTCGCCGACATTCGGTGCCTCACCGAAGCCGCGCTGGTCATAGGCGTAGACCGCGACACCATGCGCGGTCAGATAGGCCGAGGGGAGGGCGAAGGCGTTGGAGTAATCGTTGAACCCGTGCAGCGCCACGATCACGGCTTTGGGTTCGCCCTCGGACGGCAGCCACACACGCAAAGGCAGGCGTGCGCCGTCGGTGGCGATGATCGCATCCGGCTTCAATTGCGCTTCGCCCAATGACGGACCCGGCAGCGTAATGGTGGGGCTGCAGGCCGCGAGACCGAGGACCACAAGGATAACGGCGAGTGGCTTCATCATCGGGCGATAGGAGTTTGTGTGGCCTGAACCAAGGCGTATCATTGGCCCGGGAGTCGGGTCAATGTCAGCTACACATAGGACGCGCTGCGCCGTCATACAACTTGTCCTTTGTGGCACGTTGTGCGGCGCCGTTGTCACAGGTGTCCTTGTCACAGGTGCCACTGTCACAGCAGCGCGGGCCGACGACGACATCCATACCGGCCAAATGATTGGGACGCGCCTGACCCTGCACGCTACATTTCGTGGCGCGTTCGGTATGAAATCCCATGCCGATCTCGAAGCACTGATGCTGCGGCCCTACGATGAAAAGCGGCATCCGCTGGCCGTAATCAATCACGGCATGACCACCGAGCCCGATGAGCGTTTGGCCATGCACCCCAGCGATATGCTGCCCCAGGCGATTGCCTTCGTGAAACGCGGTTGGGCGGTATTGATTCCGATGCGCCGTGACTACGGCAAATCGGGCGGCGAATTTTCCGAAGATGTGAATGGCGGCTGCGGTGCGCTGGGTTTCGATGATGAGGGCCGCGCCGCCGCTGAAGACATCAAAGAGGCGATTCGCCTGGTGGCCGATAAGCCCTATCTCGACATGTCGAAGGTGATCAGCATCGGCGTCTCGGGCGGCGGCTTTGCCACCGTGGCGCTGACGGCCGATCCGCCGCCCAATCTTGTCGCGGGGATCAGCTTCGCCGGGGGCGAAGGATCGAGTCAGCAGGGCATGTATTGCTCCTTTGCCGAGCTCACCCAATCTTTCGCTACGTTCGGTCGTCATTCGCGCGTGCCGATGCTGTGGGTCTATGCGCAGAACGATCACTTCTTCGGACCGCGGCTCGCGCAAGACTTTGCTAAAGCTTTCGACAACGCCGGGGGACATGCGGAGTTGGTGGTCGCGCCGCCCTTCAGCGATGAAGGGCACTACCTCTTTTCCGAAGAAGGTGTCCCGATCTGGACGAAATACGTAGATGCCTTCCTGTCCGCACATCACCTCGCGCCGGAACCGATGAGCGCACAAGACTTAAACGATACGTCGACACAAAACGCGAAGGTACAGAACTGATGGCCGATTCTTCCGTTCACCACCTCTGTCTCGTCGACGGTTCGGGCTATATCTTCCGCGCTTTCCATGCCATCCAGCCGATGACGCGGCCCGACGGCACGCCGGTGAACGCGGTCTACGGCTTCACACGCATGCTGATGAAGCTGGTGCAGGAGTCGAAGGCCGATCACATCGCCGTGATTTTCGATGCAGGCCGTGCCACCTTCCGCAACGAAATTTATCCCGAATACAAGGCGCACCGTCCCGACCCGCCCGAGGAATTGATTCCGCAATTCGCTTTGGTGCGTGAAGCCACGCGCGCGATCGGCGTGCCCGCGGTCGAAATGCCGGGCTTCGAGGCCGACGATCTGATCGCCACCTATGCGCGCCATGCGGTCGAGAAGGGTGGGCGCGTTACCATCGTCTCGTCGGACAAGGATTTGATGCAGCTGATCCGTCCGGGCATCGAGATGTTCGATCCGCTGAAGGAACGCCGGATCGGACCGGAACAGGTGTTCGAGAAATTCGGCGTGAAGCCCGATCGGGTGGTCGATGTCCAGGCGCTGGCCGGCGACGCGACCGACAATGTGCCGGGCGTGCCCGGCATCGGCGTCAAAACCGCGGCGCAACTGATCGACCAATTCGGCGATCTCGACACGCTGCTGGCGCGTGCCGGCGAAATCCCGCAGCCGAAGCGGCGCGAGTCGCTGGTGAACAACGCCGAAGCCGCACGCGTCTCGCGCGAGCTGGTGCGCTTGAGGCACGACGTGCCGGTGAAGGAGCCGCTCGAGAACTTGATGGTCCGCGATCACGACCAGGCGAAGCTGATCGGCTTCCTGCAGGCACAAGGCTTCAAGAGCATCCTGTTGCGGATGGGCATGCCGAGCGGAACGGCGCCGCAGACGCAGGACGAGCAGCGCAAGGTCGAGGCCGCCGCTGCTTCCGGCGCGCCGGCCGCCAAGCAACCGACGCCACCTGAACCCAGCGGTCCCGCGACCTATGAAATGGTCGTTACCGAGGAGGCGCTGGTGCGCTGGGTGGCCGAAGCGCAGGCAGCGGGGATGGTCTCAGTCGATACGGAAACCAATTCGCTCGATCCGATGCGCGCCGCTCTTGTCGGCGTGTCGCTCTCGGTGGTGCCGGGCCGCGCCTGCTACATCCCTGTGATCCACAACACCGCGCCCCCGCAGGGCACGCTCGATCTGGCCGGCGCTGCGCCAGGCAAGGACGCGACGAAGATTCTGCCGCGCGAGACCACGATCAAACTGCTCAAGCCGCTGCTCGAAGATCCGTCGGTGCTAAAGATCGGCCACAACATCAAATTCGACATGAAGGTTCTGGCCCAGGCCGGGATCGATGTCGGCCCGGTCGATGACACGCTGGTTCTGTCCTTCGTGCTTGAAGGTTCATCGCATGGCCACGGCATGGACGAGCTGGCCGATCTGTTCCTCGGCCACACCACGATCAAATACGAAGATGTCTGCGGCTCCGGCAAGAATCAGATCACTTTCGATCGTGTGCCGCTCGACAAGGCGACCGACTATGCCGCCGAAGATGCCGAGGTGACGCTGCGGCTGTATCGCCAGTTCAAGCCGCGGCTGCTGGCCGAGCATATGGTCACGGTCTACGAGACTTTGGATCGTCCATTGATCCCCGTGCTCAAAGCGATGGAGCGCGCCGGCATCAAGGTCGACCGCAAGGAACTCGAAGGCATGAGCGTCGAGTTCGGCAAGCGCATGGTCGAGCTCGAAGGCGAAGTCCACAAACTCGCCGGTATGGAATTCAATGTCGGTTCGCCCAAGCAATTGGGTGAGGTGCTGTTCGACAAGCTCGGGCTGCCCGGCGGCAAGAAGGGCAAGACCGGCGCCTATGCCACCGGCGCCGATGTGCTCGAACAACTCGCGCCGCTGCACGAACTGCCGCGCAAGGTGCTCGACTGGCGCCAGATCAGCAAGCTGAAGAGCACCTATGCCGATGCGCTGGTCGAAGAGATCAACCCCGCCACCGGCCGTGTCCACACGAACTATGGTCTCGCCGGTGCCAGCACCGGCCGGCTGTCGTCCAACGATCCCAACCTCCAGAATATCCCGATCCGCACCGAGGAAGGCCGGCGCATCCGCAAGGCCTTCATCGCCGACAAAGGCCATGTGCTGCTCTCGGCCGACTACTCACAGATCGAATTGCGTCTCGTTGCCCATGTGGCCGATATCGAGGGGTTGAAGCAGGCCTTTGCCGATGGCGCGGACATCCACGCCATCACCGCCTCGCAGGTCTTCGGCATTCCGGTCAAAGGCATGGACCCGATGGTTCGCCGCCGTGCCAAGGCGATCAATTTCGGCATCATCTATGGCATCAGCGCTTTCGGTTTGGCGGCACAGCTCGGCATTCCGCAGGGCGAGGCGCGCGCCTATATCGACGCCTATTTCGCGAAATACCCCGAGATCCGCGCCTATATGGAGGCGACCAAATCCGTGGCGCGGAAACAGGGTTATGTCGAGACGCTGTTCGGCCGCAAATGCTTCGTGCCGGGTATCAACGATAAGAACGGCGCGATGCGCGCCTTCTCGGAACGCGCGGCGATCAATGCGCCGATCCAAGGCGGCGCGGCCGACATCATCAAGCGCGCGATGATCCGCCTGCCCGATGCACTGGCCAAGGCGAAGAGCAACGCGCGCATGCTGCTTCAGGTGCACGATGAACTCGTCTTCGAAGTGCCGGAGAAGGAAGCCGATGACGCCGCGGCGCTGGTCAAGGGCGTGATGGAGGATGCGGCCACGCTCTCCGTGCCGCTGGTGGTCGATACCGGCACGGCGCATAGCTGGGCTGAGGCGCATTAACAGAAGATCGTCATCGCGAGAAGCGTAGCGACGACGCGATCCAGGCAAATCGCACCGGCTTGGATTGCTTCGCGGAGCCTGTCCTCGGGCCGGCCTTCGGCCTGAGCCGGGGGCTCGCAATGACGAAGTCGTTAGCGGACCGGTTTGTGCCCCGTTTTGATAAAGTCGACGAAGGCGCGCAGTGGCGCGGGCATCAGGCGGCGGCTTGGGAAATAAAGATACGGTCCCGAAAATTTTGGCCACCAGGGTTTGAGGATCGGGACCAGCGAGCCGTCGTCGAAGGCGGAGCGCAGCCGGTCCTCGAATATGCAAACAATGCCAAGCCCTGCAATCGCAGCGCTGACCAGCATCTCCACCACCGCGCCTGGCTGCATCACCAGCGGCCCCGTGGGATCGACGCGCACCACCTCGCCGTCACGCTCGAACTCCCAGATGATCATCGCGCCGCCTGCGAATCGCCCCACGAGGCAGCGGTGCTTGAGCAGTTCGCGCGGATGGCGGGGCTTTCCGTAGGCTTCGAGATAAGCCGGCGACGCTGCGGTGGCGAAGCATTGCATGCGTGGCCCGATCGGCACCGCAATCATGTCCTGCTCCAGCCGCTCGCCATACCGAATCCCGGCATCGAACCCGGCGGCGAAGACATCGACCAAACTGTCCTCAGCGGTGATCTCGATCCGGATATCGGGATAGGCTTTCAGGAACGGTTCGATAATCGGCGGCAGCACGTCCTTGGCCACATTGGCCGGCACATTGAGACGCAGCGTTCCCGCCGGGCGATCGCGAAACATGTTGACCACATCCAGCGCCGCATCGACCTCGGCCAGCGCGGGCGTCAGCCGCTCCAACACGCGCGCACCCGCTTCGGTGGGCGACACAGATCGCGTCGTGCGATTGAGCAAGCGCACGCCCAGTTGGGCCTCCAGGCGCCGCACCGCTTCGCTCAGGCTCGATGCGGACGCGCCGCTCACGCGCGCGGCATCGCGAAACCCGCCTGCCCGCGCTACCGCCACGAAAGCCGAAAGATCGCTGAGGTCTGCCATTGTTCGGAAATCCGCACAGCCTGTGCTGATTATATCGGATTATCGCGCGGCGGGGACAGGCCTATATCGATGGGGTCTTACACGGAGACCAGTCATGACCATTTCATCCGCCGGCACGTTTCGTCTTGGTGACCGCGCCGTCAATCGCATGGGCTATGGTGCCATGCAGTTGGCCGGGCCGGGCGTGTTCGGTCCGCCCAAGGATCGCGCGACCGCCGTCGCTGTGCTGCGCGAAGCCATCGCCAGCGGCGTCGACCATATCGACACCAGCGATTTCTATGGCCCTCACGTCACCAATCAGATCATCGCCGAGGCGCTGCATCCTTACGCGAAAGGGCTGACCATCGTCACCAAGGTTGGCGCCCGGCGCGGCAGCGATGCCTCATGGCTGCCGGCGATCAGTCCCGAAGAACTGACGCAGGCCGTGCACGACAATCTGCGCAATCTGAAGGTCGAGGCGCTGGACGCGGTCAACCTGCGGGTGATGGGCGATATCCATGCGCCGAGCGAAGGTTCGATCGCGGATCGCTTCAGCGCGCTGGCCAAGCTGCAGAAGCAAGGGCTGATCCGTCACCTCGGCTTGAGCAACGTCACCTCGAACCAGGTGAAAGAAGCGCGCGGTATCGCGCCGGTGGTGTGTGTGCAGAATCAGTACAATCTCGTCCATCGCGAGGATGAAGCGCTGGTCGACGAGTTGGCGGCGGCGGGCATCGCCTATGTGCCGTTCTTCCCGCTGGGCGGCTTCACGCCGCTGCAGTCGTCGGAACTCTCGGCAGTGGCGGCTGATCTTGGCGCCACGCCGATGCAGGTGGCGCTCGCCTGGCTGTTGCAGCGCGCGCCCAACATATTGTTGATCCCCGGCACATCGTCGCCCGGCCATCTGCGTGAGAATCTGGCTGCGGCCAATCTGAAGCTGTCCGGTGCCGTGCTCACGCGCCTGAATGCGATCGGAGCGGCGTGATCTAAGCGGCGCCGCGTCGCTCCGCCTTCAGGAAATCGATGAAGGCGCGCAGCGGCGTGGGTAGCTGGCGGCGGCTGGGATAGTAGAGGAACAGGCCCGCGGGCTTGGGCATCCACTCGTCGAACAACGTCACCAACTTTCCCTCGGCGATCAGCTCTTGCTGCATCTCGCGCGCCATGTACCCGATGCCGACGCCATCCACGGTCGCCTGTACCATCAAGCGCGAGTCGTTGACGATCAGCCGGCCATCGACGGGAACCTCGAAGGTGTCGTCGCCGCGCGCGAAACGCCACGGCAAGAAGCCGCCGCTGGAGGGCAGGCGCAGGCGGATACAGTCGTGACTCAGCAGATCGCGCGGCACTTTCGGCGTGCCGTGCCGCTCGAGGTAGTCGGGTGATGCGCAGATGACGAAGTGGAATGGCGCGCCGACCGGCACCACCACCATGTCGCGCTCGATGCGCTCGCCGGGGCGGATACCGGCATCGAACCGGTCGCGCACAATGTCGCGCAGCGCGCCGTCGGCCGAGATTTCCATGCGGATGGCCGGATAGGTTGCCATGAATCGCGCCAGCATCGGCGCCACGATCGTCTCGGCGGCCAGCGGCAGCACCGTCAGTCGCAGCGAGCCGGCAGGCGTGTCGCGCAGATTGTCGATCTCTTCGACCGCCGCGCCAATTTCATCCAAAGCTGGGCGTAGCCGGGCCAACAATCGCTCGCCGGCTTCGGTTGGGGCTACGGAACGGGTCGTGCGATTCAGCAGGCGCACACCCAGCCGCTCCTCCAGCGCCCGCATCGCATGGCTCAGCGCCGAGCGGGAGACGCCCAATTCGGTCGCCGCCTTGCCGAAGCTGCGCCGCTCCGCCACCAGGGCAAAGGCCGCCATTTCATCGACCGAAGGAAGATTGCGCATTGATGAGCTCAATTCACGAGAGTATTTCGATTGGGATCATAATATGCTCGATCTTCCGAACAAATGGCTTCCCGGGAGGAACCCATGGCTGAGCCGAACATTGCGCAAAAAGCCCCCTACAAGGTCGATCTGAAAGAAGGCGAGCAGTATTGGTGGTGCGCCTGCGGCCTATCCAAATCGCAGCCCTTCTGCGACGGCTCGCACAAAACCACCGAATTCCGGCCACTTCAGTACAAGGCGACCGAGACCAAGGAGGCCTGGCTCTGCGGTTGTAAGCAGAGCGCCAGCACGCCTTTCTGCGACGGAACGCATCGAAAGCTTTGACGTCACTCTTTGAACTGGTGAATGTTATTCACTAGTCTATAGATAAATGTGCATCTAATAAACCAATCGATTTGCTCTCATGTTTCTGACGTCAGCGGCGCCCTTTGGCGGCGGTGATTTCAACGGAGGGCACAATGACGGTTCAATCGGTATCGCTTCCCACCACGCTCGACGATCGGTCGCTCAACCAGCTGTTCCGCGACGCACGCACCCATAACGGCTGGCAGGATCGTCCCGTCCCCGAGGCGCTGCTGCGCCAGGCGGTCGATCTCGCCAAGATGGGCCCGACCAGCGCCAATATCTCGCCGATGCGCGTGGTGTTCGTGACCAGCCAGGAAGGCAAGGAAAAGCTGAAGCCGGCCCTGAGTCCCGGCAATCTCGAGAAGACGATGGCCGCGCCGGTCACGGCGATCATCGGCCAGGATCTCGAATTCTATGAACACCTGCCGCGCCTGTTCCCGCATGCCGACGCCAAGGCCTGGTTCGTCGGCAATGACGCCTTCATCCAGTCCAGCGCGTTCCGTAATAGCAGCCTGCAGGGCGCCTATCTGCTCCTGGCGCTGCGCGCCGTCGGCCTCGATGTCGGCCCGATGTCGGGCTTCGATCCGGCCCAGGTGAATGCGGCCTTCTTCGCCGGCACGGCGGTGCAGGCGAACTTCATCGCCAATATCGGCTATGGCGACTCGAGCAAGTTGTTCCCGCGCAGCCCGCGCTTCGACTTCGAGGAGATCGCACGCTTCGCGTGATGTGATCGCCTCGATCCAAGCGGCGTCCGGACCCTCCGCCGGACGCCGCTTCTAATTTCCCAGCCGCAATTTCGGATTCCCGGGGACTGGTCTTTTCTTTCCCCGCCCACCGCGTTAATGGTGGACCGGCGCCGTCGCCGCGCGCCAGGGGATCGACATTGCGGAAGGTCTTGCAGAACCTGCTGGAGGCCGGTCCATATCCGGGCCGGATGGCGGTCATCTATCGCCTGACCGTGTCGGCCGCCGCGGTGGTCGGCACGGCGATGCGCGTGATCGACACCGTGCCGGATCTCGAGACCGGTTTCGGCGCCGCCGATTACTGGATCGAATTCTTTGCCGTTGTGCTCCTGACGGCTGATTTGATCGCCCATGCGCTGAACGCTGCGCTCAATCATCCCGAGAAACGGCCGCTGCCCGCGCTGTCTGCCTATCTGAAATCGCCGGGCGGCATCATCGATATCGTTGCGGTGTTGCCGTTCTGGATCGCGCAGGTCTGGCCGATCTCCCTCGATGTGATGACGGCGCTGGGGCTGGTCCGCTTCCTCAAACTCGCGCGCTATTCACCGGCCTTGGCCACGCTCGAATCGGTGATCGCGCGCGAAAGCCGCCAACTGCGTTCTGCGGTCTTCATCATGTTGATGTTGATTCTGATCGCGTCAACGGCGCTCTATCTGGTCGAGCGCACGGAAAACCCGCAAAGCTTCGGCTCGATTCCGGCAGCCATGTGGTGGGCGGTGATCACGCTGACCACGCTCGGCTATGGCGACGCCGTGCCGGTCAGCACGCTCGGCAAGTTTCTTGCCGGCTGCACCGCCGTGCTCGGTGTGGGCATGTTCGCGCTGCCCGCCTCGATTCTCGCCAGCGGTTTCGCCGAAGAGATGAAGCGCCGCGACTTCTTGCAGACCTGGCGCATGGTGGCGCGCGTGCCGTTCTTCGCCGAACTCGATGCCGATCAAATCGCGGCGATCGGCAATCTGCTGCGCTTCATCGCCGCATCGCAGAGCGACGTGCTGATCCGTGCCGGCGAGATTGGCGATCGCATGTTCTTCATTGTCAGCGGTATCGTCACGGTGGAACTCGGCAGCGGCCGACAGACGACGCTCGAATCGGGCGATTTCTTCGGCGAGATCGCGCTGCTCCACAAGGCGCGCCGCACCGCCACCGTGATCGCGCGCACCCGCTGCGAACTCCTTGCGCTCGATCTCAAGGACTTCCGCCACCTCATGCAGCGCATGCCGCAAGTGGCCGATGCCATCGCCAAAACCGCGCGCGAACGCCTCCATACCAGCGGCATCACCTTCACCGAAGCCGACGATGATCCCACGCCGAAATAAGCGTTATCGGCGCTTTCAAGCGGGGGTTTGCGAAAATCCGGCCGATCCAGTAAGGTCCGCTTCAACGGCTTTAGGCACCCGTAGCTCAGCTGGATAGAGCGCTGCCCTCCGAAGGCAGAGGTCGTAGGTTCGACTCCTATCGGGTGCGCCATTTCCCCATTTTCCCGCTCAAACCATGCACAGCTTCGATTTCATCGTCATCGGGGCCGGCATGGCGGGGGCGTCTGCGGCCTATAACTTGGCGCCGCATGGCCGCGTGCTGGTGCTCGAACGCGAGAGCCAGCCCGGCTATCACTCCACCGGCCGTTCGGCGGCGCTGTTTACCGAATGCTATGGCAGCGCGGGCATCCGCGCGTTGACGGTGGCCAGTCGCGCTTTCTATCAAGCACCGCCTTCAGGATTCAGCGATGTGCCGCTGGTGAAACGCCGCGGCTGCCTCTATCCCGCGCGCCACGATCAGCTTGCGGCCCTCGAAGCGCAATATAAAGAGAGCAGCCGCTTCGTCGGCAACCTCAAGCGGCTCGATGCTGCTGCGATGCGGGCGATGGTGCCGGTCCTGCGCGACGGCTATTTCGCCGCAGGATTCCTCGAACCCGATGCGGCGGATATCGATGTGGCGGCACTGCTGCAGGCCTATCTGCGTGGCATGCGCCAGCATGGCGGGCAGCTCATCAACGACGTGACGATCAAGGCGATCACGTACAAGCAGGGCCAGTGGGTGGTCGACCTGGAGACCGAATCGGTTGCAGCCCCGGTCATCATCAATGCTACCGGCGCTTGGGCTGATGAGACCGCACACCTCGCGGGCGTTGCGCCGCTCGGGTTGGTGCCGAAGCGGCGCACGGCGGTGACGTTCGATGTCCCCGAACCAAGTGCGATCGAGCAGTGGCCGGCGGTGATCGTCGAAGCCGGTGAGACCTTCTACTTCAAGCCCGATGCCGGCCGCATCCTGGCCTCGCCCGCGGATGAAACGCCGTCCGGGCCTTGTGACGCACAGCCTGAAGAGATCGATGTCGCCACGGTGATGGATCGCGTCGCGCAGGCGACAATCTTCGCGCCCAAGCGCCTCGCGGCGAAATGGGCGGGGCTGCGCAGCTTCGTATCCGACAAGATGATCGTGGCCGGGTTCGATCCGAAGGCCGAAGGATTCTTCTGGCTGGCCGGCCATGGCGGTTACGGCATCCAGACGGCTCCAGCGATGGGCCGCGCGGTCGGTGCACTGGCGCGTGGTGAGGCGTTGCCGTCGGATTTGATCGATGGTGGCGTGACGGCGGCCGATCTGTCGCCGGCGCGAGCGGGGTTGAGGACGGCTTAACGCGGAAAGGAATCTCGAATCGTCATTGCGAGGAGCGCAGCGACGACGCAATCCACCCTCTGGCACCGCATGGATTGCTTCGCTTCGCTCGCAATGACGGAAGCCCCAGCAATGACGGCCTGGATCATCCCTTATGGATCGGGTCGATCCACAAAACCTCTTCCGGTTTCTCGACCGGTTCGATTTCGAGGTTCACCACCACCGCCTCATTGTCGCTGCGCACCAGCACGCATTCCAGCGCCTCGCCGGGTGAGGCGTTGATTTCCTGGTGCGGCACATAGGGCGGGATGAAGATGAAATCGCCCGCCTTGGCTTCGGCGACGTATTCCAGCTTCTCGCCCCAGCGCATCCGCGCCTGGCCCTTCACCACATAGATTACGCTTTCCAGCGCGCCGTGATGATGTGCGCCGGTCTTGGCGTTGGGATGAATCTTCACCGTGCCGGCCCAGATTTTCTGCGCGCCGACCCGAGCGAGATTGATCGCAGCCTGCCGCTCCATCCCCGGCGTCTGCGCCGTATTGGGATCAAGCTGATCGCCGGGGATCACCTTAACCCCGTTGGTCTTCCAATCGGGTGTGTGATCGTGGTCGTGATCATGATCGCCGTGTGGCATCGCTCACTGTCCCAAGGCTTGGCTCAAGTCTTCGATCAGATCGTCGGCGTCCTCGATCCCTGCCGACACGCGCACCAGCTGCGGCGTGATGCCGAGTTGCTTGCGCACGCCTTCCGGTACCGAGCCATGGCTCATCGTCCAGGGATGGCTGATCAGGCTTTCGACACCGCCGAGGCTCTCGGCCAGCGCGAACAGCTTCAGCCGTTCCAACGCCTTGATCGTGTCGGCGGCGCTGCCGGCATGTTCGAAGGACAGCATGCCGCCGCCGCTCTTCATCTGCCGCTCCACCACCGCGTGCTGCGGATGATCGGGCAGGCCGGGATAGTAGACGCGGCCCACTTTGGGGTGGTCTTCGAGGAACTTCGCCACGGCCAGCGCATTGGCAGCGTGCTGCTTGGCGCGCAGTGGCAGCGTCTTCAAGCCGCGATGGGCGAGGAAGCTCGAAAACGGATCGAGGATGCCGCCGGTGGCGTTTTGCAGGAAGGCAAGCTTGTCCGCGATGTCTTTGTTGGCGCCGACCACCGCCGCGCCGCCAACCAGATCCGAATGCCCGCCGACATATTTGGTGACCGAGTGCACGACGATATCGATCCCGAACTCGATCGGGCGCTGCACCGCCGGCGAGGCAAAAGTGTTGTCGGCCACGGTCAACAGCCCACGCGCTTTGGCAAGTTTCGCGATGGCAGCGAGATCGGCGACCTTCAGCAGCGGATTGCCGGGCGTCTCGACCCAGATCATCTTGGTCTTGGGCGTGATTGCCGCTTCGACGGCCGCCGTGTTCGACCCGTCGACATGAGTGACGGAAAGATTGGCCGAGCGTTCACGCACGCGATGGAACAGCCGCCACGTGCCGCCATAGAGATCGCTCGATGCCACCACATGGCTGCCGTGATCGAGCAGTTCGAGCACCGCGGCTTCGGCGGCCAGGCCCGAGGCAAAAGCGAAGCCGCGCGTGCCGCCTTCCAGATTGGCGATCGCCGCTTCGAAGGCCGCGCGTGTCGGATTGCCGGAACGCGAATATTCCCAACCCGTATGCACGCCGGGCGACGACTGCGCAAAAGTCGAAGTGGCATAGATCGGCTGGATCACCGCGCCGGTGGTCGGGTCGTGCTGCTGGTCGCCATGAATGGCGCGGGTTGCGAAGCCATGCGACGAAGACGAATTGCTCATAGCTCGTTCAGTCCATTTTCAGACGCAGATGATTGATCACATCCATGCGGGTGATGACGCCCAGGAAATGCGGCCCATCCACCACCATGGCAACATAACCCTTCGCGAACACCGGCAACAGATCGGCCAATTTCGCCGCCGCCGGAATCGTCTCGATGCTCTGCACCATGGCGCTGCGCACCAGATCCTTGAAGCGGTTCCGGTCATGTGCCACGGCCATCAACAAGTCCGACTCGTCGATCAGCCCGACCACGTGATCGCCTTCGAGCACGGGCAGCTGCGAGACATCGTAAAGCTTCATGCGGGCATAGGCGGTGTTGAGCGTATCGTCGGGGCCGATCGTTACCGTGCCACCCTCGTCGAATCGCCGCGTGATCAGATCGCGCAGATCGCCGGTGTGCGTATGCTCAATGAAGCCCTGATCGGCCATCCAATTGTCGTTGAACATCTTGGAGAGATATTTGTTGCCGCTGTCGGGCACCAGAGAGACGACGCGTTTCGGTGCGGTCTGCTCGCGGCAATAGCGCAGGGCGGCCGCGAGCAAGGTGCCTGAGGACGAGCCGGCAAGAATGCCTTCCTTGCGCAGCAGCTCGCGCCCCACCGAAAAAGCTTCAGCATCGGGAATCGAAAAGGCACGTTTGACCCGCGATAGATCGGCGATCGATGGAACGAAATCCTCGCCGATGCCTTCGACCAGCCAACTGCCCGGTTCGCGCGGCTTCCGTCCTTCGACGACGTCAACGAGAATCGATCCCGCCGGATCGGCCAGCACCATTTCCGTCTTCGGCGACACGCGCTCGAAGAAGCGGCTGATACCCGTCAGCGTCCCGGCCGAGCCGACACCGCACACCACCGCATCGACATCGTGATCCATCTGCTCCCAGATTTCCGGCGCGGTCGTCGTTTCATGCGCCAGCGGATTCGCGGGATTGCCGAATTGGTTGACGAACACCGCGCCCGGCGTCTCGGCGGCAATCTTCGCGGCCATGTCCTGATAGTATTCCGGGTGGCCTTTGCCGACATCCGAACGCGTCATCACGATTTCCGCGCCCATCGCTTTCAGATGGAACACCTTCTCGCGGCTCATCTTGTCGGGCATCACCAGGATCAGGCGATAGCCTTTCAGCGCCGCGACGAGGGCGAGGCCGAGTCCGGTATTGCCGGCAGTGGCTTCGACGATCGTGCCGCCCGGCTTAAGTTGCCCATCCTGTTCGAAGGCCGAGATCATCGTCAGTGCCGGGCGATCCTTGATCGAGCCGCCGGGATTGGCACTTTCGAGTTTGAGGAACAGACGGCATTGTCCAACGTCGAAGCGCGTCACTTCGACCAAGGGCGTGTTGCCGATCAGCGAAAGAAGATCGCGACGACTCATTTTTGTTTCCCGATGTCGTTGCGGCGATGAGGAGAAGGCAGCCTAGCGCTGTCACCGATTGGCGGAAACTAAAGATATCGTGACGGTTGCGCGCCGCGACAAGACCCGCCGCGCGCAACCTCTAGTCGAGGGAATAACCCGCGAAACGGCCCGTGGCCAGATGTTCACCGAGCAGTGCGATCTGGGCTTCCATGCCGTCGGGCGCCAGTATCTGATCGAGTTGCCCGCCGGCCATCAAAGCCTGGCTGAATCGCGCCTCGTCATCGGTCAGGCGGCGCATCACCACGTCGAGGTCCTTGCGATGCGCGATCAGCCAGAAGGGCGTGGCATCGGGTGCGAGTCCGGCCATCTCGGCTTCGTTCTTGTCGATCACCGCTTTACGGATGCGATCGGCGTCATAGGCAAGGTGGACGATGCGCACGGATGGGTGCGGTTGGAATTTGATACGGCCCTGATCGGCTTCGCTCAAGCTCCCGAGCGCGGCGGGGTCAAGCGGCAGCGCGTCGGGCGCGTTGGCGGCGCTGCTCACCGCCCATTCCAACCGCGCGACGTCGGGCAGATAGGGCAGAGACGCCGCCGGCGCGAAGCCGGCGAGGAAGTCGCCGAAATCGCCGCCATAGGTGTTGAGATGGGCGGCGTGCGGCACATGGTCGCGCACGAACCGCGTCGCCGCGCCTTCGAAGAATTTCTCGCCCACCAGCCGTTCGATGGCCGGATAGGTGATGCGCAGCGCCGCAACCAAAGTGCCGACGAAGGTGTTGCGATACACACCCATCCGATCGGCTGGCGCAATCTCATGATCGTCGACGAGGTAGGGTAGGGTGCCGCTGGGTTCGCCGGTCAGAAGACTTTGAGCGAAGGCGGCCTGAACCTCACGCAGCGTGGGCATCATGTTGCGCCGGACCAAGGCGTGAGAGGATTGCCGCCGCGTGATCGGCTTCGCCGACCAGCGATTCAAGGGCGGGGATATTGTTGTCGCGTTCGATCAGGCTTGGCACCGCGCCGAAACGTTCGATGGCGGCAGCGTAGATCGCCCATACCTCATCGATCACATCGGAGCCATGGTCATCGATGCGGATGACCGCGCCATTGTCGAGCACGCGCTTGGAATGTCCGGCCAGATGGATTTCGCCGATCGCCTTGGCGGGCAGCGCATCGAGATAGGTGAGCGCATCCCAACCGTGGTTCGAGGCGCTGACGAAAATGTTGTTCACGTCGCAGAGAATGCCGCAGCCGGTGCGGTTCGCCACCGCGGCCATGAACTCCCATTCGGGAATCGTCGAATGGCCGTAGCGCAGATAGCTCGACGGGTTCTCCACCAATACCTGGCGGCTCATCGCCTCCTGGAAACGGGTGACATTGGCGCAGACGACGTCCAGCGCTTCTTCGGTCAGCGGCAGCGGCAACAGATCGGCGAGATAGGTGCCGTCGTTCACGCTCCACGACAGATGATCAGAGATCAGGCCGGGCTCGATCCGGTCGGCGAGGGCGCGGGTGCGCGCCAGATGTGCGTCGTCCAGGCCTTCACCGCTGCCGAGCGAGAGGCCGACGCCATGCATCGAAATCGGATAATCGCGGCGCGCCTGCTCCAGGAAGTGGAGAGGGATGCCGCCGCCCATGTAATTTTCGGTGTGTATTTCAAGCCAAGCGACACGCGGCTTGGTTTCCACCACTGCACGGTGGTGCTGAAAGCGGAGCCCGATTCCGGCGGTAGCTGGAATCGGGCTCATGAATTTCGCCTCAGTATGTAGCGAAAACTCAAATAGGGCTTACTTGCCCTTCGGAATGGTAGCGCCGCCCGAGAAGTGCGTGCAGGTGCCTTCCGGAACGAGAATGAACGAGTCCGGATCGGCATTGACCTTGGACAGGCCCGCGCAACCATGCTGGCCAGTGGCGCAGTCATTGAAGCCGGCTTCGGCCAGGCCGTAGCACTTTTCAAGGTGCCCGTCGGCCATTCTTTGTTTGGTCTTCTCAAGGACCTTCGGGTCGCCCTGCTGTGCCGTGGCAACCGTGCTCTCGGCGGCAAAGGCCAAGCCAACGGCGGCGGCCAGTGCGACGGAAACGAAACTGCGGTTCATGCGAACTTCTCCCAGCCTAGATGTCTAAACCCTTGCGCATTCTGCCTCATTTTCGAGGTCACGCAAAAGGTTCTTAGTAAGAATGACATAGGTTACGTTTCGGCAACCAATTTGGATGCGTCAAACCGCCTTACCTGCGCCGAGGGCACTTTAGCGTATTGAATTTGCGATATAAAGCCGGAAAATGCAGGTTTATGGGTGCTTCGGTTGCCGAACTGAGGGTCAGATAGCCTTATTGAGCCTCGCCGACATATATCGACGCGCAATTCCGGATTTTCGTCATTTTCTCGCCAAATGTAAGCACTACAGTAACCTTGGCGGACGTAGCCTCGAAATCTATGATGAGATCGGACTACGAATTTGTGTCAGTCGCCAACGGGCCGTGATTGGGGGCGATCTCCGGACCGACGCGACGCAGAGAGGATGGGGTGGTCAGATGGTGCGTGTACTGAAAACGCTTCTTGTCGCCGGCATCTTGGGCCTAATGGCCCAGGGCGTAGCCTCGGCTGGCCAGTTCGAGAAGTTCAACGAAGAGGCCTTTAAGAAGGCGCAAGCCGAAGGCCAGCCCATTCTGGTCGAGATCGACGCCGGATGGTGCCCGATCTGCGCCAAGCAACGCCCGATCATCGATCGCCTGACCGAAGGCGCGTCGCTCAAGGACGTCAAGATCATGGTCGTCAGCTTTGATGGCCAGAAGGGCGTGGTGCGCAGCTTCAACGCGACGATGCAAAGCACCTTGATCGCCTTTCATGGCGCTCAGGAAACCGGGCGTCTCGTCGGCGAAACCGATACCCAGGCCATTCAACAGCTGCTGCAAACGACCAAGGGCTGAAGGGGCTGATTGATGGAGCCGAGTGTGGGGTCACTCGGCGTCAGCTTCATCGCTGGCGTTCTGTCGACACTATCGCCTTGCGTTCTGCCTATTCTGCCGCTGATCATCGGCGGCGCGCTTGCCCATAGCAAACGCTCGCTCTTCGCGCTTGCTTTGGGATTGGCGCTCTCCTATGTCGCCGTCGGGATGTTCGTGGCCACGATCGGCTTCTCGATTGGGCTGGACGCTGATCTCTTTCGCATCATCGCTTCGGTGCTGCTGATCGTGATCGGCGTGGTGCTGGTGAGCGAAGCACTACAACACAAATTCGCGCATATGACGGCTTCGGTGGGCAACACCGGTCATTCGATGATCGGACGGATCACCCCGAAGGGTGTGACGGGTCAATTCCTGCTGGGCCTCCTGCTCGGCGCAGCCTGGAGTCCTTGTGTCGGGCCCACCTTGGGCACGGCCGTCCTACTGGCATCGCAGGGCAAGAAGATGATCCATGTGGCCGAGGTCATGGTGCTGTTCGGCGTCGGGGCGGCGCTGCCGCTTCTGATCCTGGGCTTCCTCTCGCGCGAGCTGTTCATGCATTGGCGCGGCAAGATGATGCATGTCAGCCACCACGGGAAGAAAGTGCTGGGTCTGGTGGCGATCGTGTTCGGTATCGTGATGGTCAGCGGCATCGAGAAAGACATCGAGACGGCACTGGTCGATGCCTCGCCGCAATGGTTGACGGATATCACCACCAAATATTGATCCGACAAGGACTGATCTGCGTACTAGGAGACGCGATGCTGGCGATCACCCGCTCATCGATCCGTCTCTTAGGCTGCGCCGTCGTGGCGCTGCTATTGGCGATTCCATATTCGCGCGCCGATGATGCGCCGGCGCCGATCGCCTGGCAAAACTGGTCCGACGATCTTTTTGTCCGCGCGGCGCAAACCCATAAATTCGTGATCCTCGATCTCGAAGCCGTGTGGTGCCACTGGTGCCACGTGATGGACGAGCGCACCTATCGCGACGCCAAGGTGATCGGGCTGATCGATGCGTCCTATATTCCTGTGCGCGTCGACCAGGACAGCCGGCCCGATCTGTTCGAGCGCTACAAAGAGTATGGCTGGCCGGCCACGATCATCTTCGCGCCCGATGGCAGCGAGCGCGTCAAGCTCTCGGGTTATTATGGCGCGAAGCTGTTCGCAGGCGTGCTGATCGGCGCATTGGAAACGCCGGCCAAGGCTATTGCCGCTCTCCAGGCGACCAAACCCGCGAGCCACATTCCCGACGCGCAACGCGCCGGCTTCGAACACGATCTCGATGCCAGTTTCGACGCGAAAAACGCGGGCTGGGGGCGCGGCTACAAATATATCGATGGCGATGCGATGGCCTATTCGCTCGATCGTGCCGCTTATGGCGACAAGGCCGCCGAACAGCGCGCGCGAGCGACGCTCGATCAAAATCTCAAGCTGATCGATCCCGTCTGGGGCGGCGTCTATCAGTATTCCGATCAGGCGGATTGGATGTCGCCGCATTTCGAAAAGATCATGCCGCTTCAGGCGGTCGATCTGCGCGCCTACAGCGATGCCTATGCGCGTTGGCGCGATCCGCGTTACCGCCAGGCCGCCGACGCCGTGTTCCGCTATTTGCGCGACGGCCTGCGCGCGCCCGATGGCGGATTTTATGTGAGCCAGGATGCCGATCTCAGCCCGGAGATCGATGGGCATCATTACTATGTGCTCGACGATGCCGGCCGGCGCGCGCTTGGCCAGCCGAAGATCGACCAGCATCGCTATGCGCGCGAGACCGGTCTCGCCGTCGCCGCACTGGTCTCTTATTACGACGCAACGGGCACCACGCAGGCACTCGATATGGCCAAGGCGGCGGCCGATTGGGCGCTCAAGGAGCGCGCGTTGCCCGATGGCGGATTTCGCCACGACGCCGTCGATCGCTATGGTCCTTTTCTTGGCGACAGCCTGGCCATGGCCGATGCGTTCCTGGCGCTCTATCGCTCGACGGGCGAGCGGCGATACCTCGCCGAAGCGCGGCGCACCGCCGATTTCATCCTGGCGCACTTTGCCGATACGACCACCGGCGCGCTCACCGCAGAGCCGGCACAGAGTCCAAAGCCCGATCAGATTCTCGCGCGCCCCAAATTATCGGTGGACGGCAATATCGACGCGGCGCGCTTTTTGAACCTGCTCTCTTATGTCTCCTGGGATCAGCGCTATCGCAAAATGGCCGAGACGATTCTCGGCTATCTGATCTCGCCGCAAGTGCCGGCGATCCTCAATTTGCTACCGGGCGCCTTGCTGCTCGACCGTGAACTTTCGCGCGAACCGATTCATGTCACCGTGATCGGGCCGCATGGCGACGCGGAGACGAGACAACTCGCCGCCGCCGCGCTGGCCTATCCGGCCGACTATAAACGTGTCGATCAGTGGGATCGACGCGAGGGCCCGCTGCCCAGCAGCGATATCGACTATCCGCCGGAGCCTGCGGTCGCCGCCTATGCCTGCAGCCAGAATTTGTGCTCGTTGCCGGTGACCGAGCCCGCCCAATTGGCCGCTGCACTCGATCGTCTGGTGGCGAAACAGACCCGATAACGCAGCCCAATCGATCGACGATTGACCGCATTAGAACCCACTGATAATCAAATCATAAAATCTACTTGCCTGTGTCTTTGTTATAGGGCATTGCTTGTCGGACTAATACTCGTATTAGTTGTGTTTTAGAAGATGCCGCGTATTCACAATTGTGCCGAGGCGGGTGATGGAAAGCGGGGAACAGCACGGTCAAATCGGCACTGGCAGTCCGTCGATCGAGGGTCAGCAGATCATCGCCAGTTTGGTGCCGCCAGGCCGCACGACGAACCGCGTCGTCGGGCAGCGCCGCTTGCCGGCGCAAGAGCGCGGCCAACAAATCGTGGCCGGTGCGATTCGCTTTTTCGCCCAGCATGGTTTTGAAGGGCGCACGCGCGAATTGGCCAAAGAGTTGGGTATCGCCCAGCCGCTGCTCTATCGCTACTTCCCGTCGAAACGCGCATTGATCGAAGCGGTGGTCCGCGAAGTCTATATCAACCCGATCGAGACGGATTGGGCGTCGCTGCTGACGGATCGCACGCGGCCGATCGCCGATCGCCTCGAGGAATTCTATGGTCGCTACGCCAAGGAGACCTATCGCTACGAATGGATCCGCATCTACATGCATTCCGGTCTAATCGGCGAAGAGCTGAACCGACGCTATATCGCCGCCGTCGAGGAAAAGATTCTCAAAGTGATGTGCGCGGAACTACGCCACACCTTCGGCCTACCGGATGCCGACGCAACCCCGATCAGCGATCTCGAGATCGAACATCTGTGGGTGCTGCATGGCGGCCTGTTCTACTATGCCGTTCGCAAATTCATCTATCGCGCACGCGTGATGGAAGACTTCTCGGCCATCGTCCATCGCGCCGTGAAGGCAATGGTTGCGGGTACGCGAGTCGCCTACGAGGAGAAGTAAGTCCTCGGTCGCGCGTGCAGCCGAGGTTCAGATGCCGCCGATACAGAGGTATTTGATCTCAAGATACTCTTCGATCCCGTATTTCGAGCCTTCGCGGCCGAGGCCGGATTCCTTCACGCCACCGAACGGCGCCACTTCGGTCGAGATCAAGCCGGTGTTGATCCCGACCATCCCGTATTCGAGCCCTTCCGCCGTGCGCCAAACACGAGCGATGTCGCGGCTATAGAAATAACTGGCCAAGCCGAACTCGGTGTCGTTGGCCATCTGGATCGCTTCGGCGTCGGTCTTGAAGCGGAACAGCGGCGCGACGGGACCAAAGGTCTCCTCGCGCGCCACCATCATCTGCGAGGTTACATCGGCCAGGATCGTCGGCTCGAAGAAGCTGTGGCCGAGCGGGTGGCGCTTGCCGCCTTGCACCACGCGCGCGCCTTTCTTCACGGCGTCTTGAATGTGTTCTTCGACCTTCTCGACGGCTTTCATGTCGATCAGCGGACCCTGGGTCACGCCGGCTTCGACGCCGTTGCCGACCTTTAGCTTGGCGACGGCCTTGCCCAGCTTGTCGGTAAAGGCGTCATAGACACCCTCTTGCACCAGCAAGCGATTGGCGCAGACGCAGGTCTGGCCGGTGTTGCGGTACTTCGAGGCGATCGCGCCTTCGACGGCGGCATCGAGATCGGCATCGTCGAAAACGATGAAGGGCGCATTGCCGCCAAGTTCCAGCGAGACCTTTTTGATCGTACCGGCGCATTGCGCCATCAGCTGTTTGCCGATTTCGGTCGATCCGGTGAAGGAGAGCTTGCGCACGATCGGGTTCGAGGTCATTTCGCCGCCGATCTCGCTCGCGCTGCCGGTGACGACGCTGAACACGCCTTTCGGCACGCCGGCGCGCTCGGCCAATTCCGCGAGCGCCAGCGCCGAGAACGGCGTTTGGCTGGCCGGCTTTACCACCATCGTGCAGCCGGCGGCCAAGGCCGGGCCGCATTTGCGTGTGATCATCGCCGCCGGAAAGTTCCAAGGCGTGATCGCTGCTGTCACGCCGATCGGCTGCTTGATCACCACGATGCGTTTGTCGGCCTGATGGCCGGGAATGGTATCGCCGTAGATGCGCTTGGCTTCCTCGCCGAACCATTCGATGAAGCCGGCGGCATAGACGATCTCGCCCTTCGATTCGGCCAGCGGCTTGCCTTGCTCGCTGGTCATGATCAGGGCCAGGTCATCCTGGTTGGCGAGCATCAGATCGGCCCATTTGCGCAGAATGACTGCGCGTTCCTTGCCGGTCTTGGCGCGCCATGCGGGCAGCGCCTGGTTGGCGGCGGTGATCGCGCGTGCGGTTTCCGCCTTACCCATCTTGGGCACGGTCCCCAGCGACGCACCGGTAGCGGGGTTGGTCACCGCGACGGTCGCTTTGCTGTCGGCGTCGGCCCAGCCGCCATCGACATAGCAGGCCTGGCGGAACAATGTCGCATCGCGCAGCGGCAATGACGGAACGGGCGTGGCGCTCAGGGGCTTATTCATGGCGGTTCCTCATTTGGCGGACCGATGACCGGCGCTGCGGCGGTGAAGGCAGCGCAGCGGGACAAACGCACCACTAGATGGGGCGGCGGACCGACATCTTGAAGGGGGCCGCATCGAGGCGGCAGTGCTATTTCTTGGGCTGTTTCGGATCGAGGAAAACGCGGGTGCCTTTTTGCAGGGGCAGATCGAAGTCCTGCGACGGACCTTTCCATTCCATATGCCCGTCATTGGCCCGCTTCTTGTCCGCTTTTTCCAACAGTTTTTCGACGCGACCCAGGAGCTTCACCGCGTCGACCGGCTTGGCGAGATAATCCTCCGCTCCAAGCTTGACCGCTTCCTCGACATTGTCGCGGCCGGTGCGCGCCGTCAGCATCATCACGGGGATATCGGCCGTCACCTTTTCGTTTTTGAGATGACGCAATACTTCGGCGCCGCTCATCCCCGGCATCACCGAATCGAGGATGATCATGTCGAGGTGCAGGCTGGGCGCCAGATACAACGCGGCCTCGCCATCCTCGACTATGGTGACCATGTAGCCGGCATCCTTCAGGGTCATCTCGATGTGTTCGAGCAGCAGATGATCGTCATCGACCACCATGACCGAATGGGTTACTGGCTTGCCCGACGCGTTATTTCCCATCTTCGAACCCGTTGCCTTTGAAGCGCGCTCAATCCCCGGAATACACACTACAAATGGGTGTTTCCAAGTCTAAGGAATATTCGCCGTTCGACCAAGTGGTGTGTGAAAGATAGAGATTCCATCGCGTCTGCATACAAATCTATGCTTTGGCCATTTCCCTCTTCGTGGTCAATGTATTACGGTCTAAAAGTGAATCCGGCCTCGGATTCTCCCGTTCGATCTCTCGAGGCGCTGTGTCACTGCGGAATTCCGACGATGATGCACAATCGCAGAGGCCGTTGGCGGCAAGGATCGGCCCAGGGACCGATCACGCATGGCTAGGGGCCTCGGCAGTATCTCGATTGTCGTCGGTGACTCTAATCCGCATTTGGCCGATGTCATCCGCTCGACCTTCAGCGAACAAGGGCTGACCAACGTCGTGGTCTGCACCAATGGCGCCGCGTTCGAGCAGGCCATCGACGGCAAGATGATCGACCTGATCGTCGTGGAGCATGTTTTACCCGGGATCGAGTTCGTCGATCTCATCCAGCGTATCCGTCGCAACAGGCTCGGCCGCAATCCGTTCGTCACGGTGATTGCGACGCTGGGCAAGATCGAACCCGGCTCGACCAAGGCCATGATGGATGCCGGCGTCGACGATATCGTGCCGAAGCCGTTGAGTGCGGAAAACCTGTTCAAGCGCGTTACCACTTTGGCGCAAAAACGCGAGCCCTTCGTCATCGCGCCCAATTACGTCGGCCCCAGCCGGCGCACGACCGAACGCGAAGGCGACAATCGTCCGAAAATTCGCGATGTTCCCAACACGTTGCGCGCCCGCATGATCGATATGGCCGGCGACCGTGAGGTCGAGCGCATGGTGGAGCGTGCCGCCGCACAGATGAGCGACGATCACTTCGCCGCGTCGGTGATGGAGATCGACAAGATCGTTACGCGCGTTGTTGCCTTCTACGAAACCAAAGGCGATCCGGAAGACCGGACGAAAGACCTGCAGCGACTGATCCTGGTTGCCGATGCGTGGCGCAATACCTATGACGGCCCCTCGAACGACGTGGTAACCAATCTGTCGGGCATGATCATGACCTTGGCCCGGCGTATTCGCGACTCCGATCCGGAACATAAAATCGTCGAAGTGGAACTTCTGGTGCAGTTGTCGCAGGCGGTTGGCGGGTCGGTCGACATCGACCTCCGCGAGGCCCGGCATTTCGACGAAATCACGCGCATCATTACCAAGTTTACAGGGCAAAAATAGTTCTGCGGCGCTCCGTTGGACGCCCTACAATCCGGTATCGTTGGCCTGGAGTTGATATGGCTAAGCCGATCGACCCGTCTTCGTCGGTCATTTCGGATACGGCGTCGTCCTCGACGATGTCGCAGGGGCCGATTCGGCGGGTGGTAGCGACCGGCATCGTCGTATTCGCTCTGCTCATTGTTGCTGCCGGGTATGCGGTCCTCCAGGAGTGGCACGCCACAGTCTCGGCCCGTCTTTGGGTTGATCACAGCTATCAGGTGATCGACGACATTCGTCGCGTCTTCGACGACATGCAGGACGCCGAATCCGGTGCCCGCGGCTTTTTCATCACCGGCGACGAAGCCTTCCTCAAGGCGCACGACGTCGCGCTTGAAAGCATCGACGGCGATCTCAAGCAGCTCCACGAAGCTGTTCAAGACAACGACGTTCAGTTGCGACAGATCGAGCTGATGAAACCTCTGATCGCGATGAAGCTTGCGGCGGTGCGCTCTGCGATTGATCGACGCCGCGAGGCAACGGGCGGAGCCATGCCCGTGGTTCGCGATCAGACCAGCGCGGCCAGAGGTCGCGTCACGATGGAAGAGATCCGCGCCATCAGCGAAGCGATGATCGGTGAGGAGCGCAGCCTTTTGGTGGTGCGCAATGCGGAGCGCGAACGCAGCTCACGCGCCAACCTCACCATTGTTATGGCCTCTTTTGCCATCGCCGCAATTTCGGTGGCGGTGGTGCTGATCATGACGTTCCGCTACGTCCAACGGCGGCGCGAATCCGAGGCGGCCCTGGCAGCGCAAACCGTTTTGATGGCGGCGACGATGGAGGCGGTCAGCCAGGCGATCGGCGTCTATGACAAGGATCTTCGCCTCGTCGTCTGGAACAAGCGATACATCGAATGGAGCGGTATCGCGCCGGACATGTATGTCCCTGGCGTCACTCTGCCGGCGCTGCTGCGTCGCGCCGCTGATGTCGGTGACTTCGGCGACGACCAAGAGAAGGCGAAAGCATGGATCGCCGAGCGCATGCACGTCTTCGACGCGCGCGTCCCCTACGAATCGGAGCGCGTTCGGCCGGATGGAACTGTCCTCCAGATTCGCGGCACCTTCACGAAAGATGGGCTGTCGGTTACCACGTTCTCCGATATTACCGATGCAAAGCGTGCAGAACAGGCTCTGATGAGCAATGTCGCACGGCTCAACGCGATCTTCGACAACACGCTCGACGGCATCATCACCATCAACGAAAGCGGCAGTATCGAATCGTTCAATCCTGCAGCCGAGGCTATTTTCGGACATCGCACGGCCGACATCCTGGGCCGGAACGTCAAGATACTGATGCCCGAGCCCTATCGTGGCGCTCATGACAGCTACATTCGCAACTACAGGCTGACCGGAGAGAAGAAGGTGATCGGCCATCGTCGCGAGCTCGAAGGCCTGCGCGCCGACGGGTCGACGTTCCCGATCGAGCTCTCGATCAATGAATTCTGGTCGGGTGGCCGGCGCCTGTTCGTCGGTGTCGTTCGCGACATTTCAGAGCGTCGACAGGTCGAGCGCATGAAGAGCGAGTTCATATCGACGGTCAGCCATGAACTGCGCACGCCGCTGACTTCGATTGCCGGCTCACTCGGTTTGCTCGCCGGTGCGGCGGCCGGCGAACTACCCGATCGTGCTAAGCGCCTGGTCGATATCGCCAACAAGAACAGCGAGCGCCTGGTGCGGCTGGTCAACGACATTCTCGATCTCGACAAGATCGAGTCGGGACGCATGAAGTTCAATTTCGCGCCCGTTGCCCTGCGGCCGCTCCTGGAAACCTGCATCGAGGCCAATCGCGCCTATGCCGCCAATCTCAATGTGCGGTTCGTGCTTGATCCGGCGTCGGAAGATGGCACCGTTTCGGGTGATACGGATCGGCTCAATCAGGTCTTCACCAATCTCCTCTCCAACGCCGCCAAATTCTCGCCCAGCGGCGATCAGGTCGATATCCGTGTCGAGCTCCGAAGCAACATGCTTCGTACCTTGGTGATCGATCATGGACCCGGCATTCCCGATGAGTTTCGGTCTGTCATCTTCCAGAAGTTCGCGCAGGCGGACTCGAAGGACAATCGCCGCAAAGGCGGAACCGGGCTCGGCTTGAGCATCGCGCGCAGCATCGTCGAAAAACATGGCGGCGCGGTGGGCTTCGAGTCGCAATCCGGTGCAGGTTCGACATTCTATGTGGACCTGCCGATCTGGCAGGAGGGCGTCGAAGCCTACAATGCGGCGACCGACGATGCTCTGAGTGTGAGCAGCGGCGTTTTCGATCCTTCGCCGTCCGGCCCGCTATTGCGCGTTCTCCATGTCGAAGACGACGAAGACGTCCGTCGCATCGTGCGTCTGTCGCTGGAAGGTGTTGCTACGATAGCGGCGGCGCATTCGGTGACGATGGCGCGCCGTCGTCTGGCGTCGGACGCCTTCGATCTGGTCATTCTCGATATCTCGCTGCCGGACGGCAGCGGCCTGGATTTGCTGCCGATGAAGACACAGTCCGGCCGATTGGTGCCGGCGATCGTCTTTTCGGGCCAGGAAATCGAGGTGCAGGCCGGGCCTGAAATCAAAGCGGTTCTGATCAAATCGCGTGCATCGACCGCCGAGTTGATGCGCCATGTCAGGGAATTGGCGGCGCAAACGCGACCGTCGCCGGAAACGGAGCCCAGCGTATGAGCGATGTGGTCCTGGAACGAATTCTCTATGTCGACGATGAACCCGATATTCAGGAAATCGTCGGCATGGCTCTCGAGTTGATGGGCGATGTCGAGATCAAGACCTGCGGTTCGGGGCGTGAGGCCTTGGCGCTGGCCGACAGCTTTCGGCCGAATTTGATCATGCTCGACGTCATGATGCCGGAAATGGACGGGCCCGCCACGCTCGACGCGTTGAGGCGCCATCCGGAGCATGCCTCAATCCCGGTCGTTTTCGTCACGGCGAAAGCCAATACGCGCGAGTTGCAGCGTTTCATCGAGCTGGGCGCGGTCGATGTCATCGCCAAGCCGCTCGATCCGATGAAGCTCGGCGATCAAGTTAAAAAGATATGGGCGGCCACACATGGCGGATGAACTTTCACGCGAAGAACGCCTTGCCTCGATGGCACGTCGCTTCGTCGACCGCGCCCGCGACCAAGCGGTTCGCATCGCGGAACTACGGCCGCAGGTCAACCACGAACACGGCAAGGGCGAAGCGCTGCTCGAACTGCGGCAGTTGGTCCACAGTCTTCACGGATCGGCGGGCACATTCGGCTATGGCGAGGTCAGCATTGGTGCCGGTGAGGCCGAGGATCTCTGCGACGGGCTGATGGCCGGCGGCGACAGTTCGGTTCCGTCGCTGTTCGGCGATCTCGACCATGCCATCGAAAAGCTGCTGGCGCTGATCAAACAACTCGACGCGCCGCCGACGAAATAGAGCGGCCTTTATCATTACGAACGCCACAGCGCATCCGTGAATGGTTACCAACAGTATGAATGAAGCTGTACAGAGCCCGCTGTCCCGGTGGGACGAACTGATCGGTGCGATCGCGGCAGAGGTCGGAACCCCGTTTTGGCTGTACGACACCGCGGTGATCGAGCGCCAAGTTCGAAAGCTCCAATCGTTCGACACGCTTCGCTTCGCTCAGAAGGCGAACAGCAACCTTGCCATCTTGAAGGTCATGCGGCGAAACGGCGTTCTTGTGGACGCGGTATCGATTGGCGAGGTCGATCGTGCGATGGCAGCCGGCTATGCGCTGGGTGGTGACCCTGCGGAGATTGTCTTTACAGCCGACCTGATAAGCCGGGAAACGCTTGAACGACTGGCCGCGCTGCGCATTCCCGTCAACTGCGGGTCGATCGACATGATCGCGCAGATTGGACGCGTCAGCCCGGGCCATCCAGTGTGGCTGCGGCTCAACCCTGGTTTCGGCCATGGCCACAGTGCCAAGACCAACACAGGTGGACCGTTGAGCAAGCACGGCATCTGGCATACCGAATTGCCCGACGCCCTCGCGGCGGTCGAAGCTTGCGGGGCTCACCTCGTCGGCCTGCATATGCATATCGGATCGGGTGCGGAGTACTCGCATCTCGCGCGCGTCGCCGAGGCGATGGTTGAGTGCGCGAAGGGCCTTGCGCGGCCTATCGAGGCGATTTCGGCTGGTGGCGGGTTGTCCGTGCAATACGCCCCAGGCGACGCGGAAATTGACAGCCAAAGATACTTCTCGATTTGGGACGAAGCACGGAAGCGGCTCAGCGACCGTTGGGGGACGCTGGTGCGTCTTGAGATCGAGCCGGGGCGATTCCTGGTGGCGAATGCAGGGCAGCTCGTCGCCGAGGTCCGGGCCGTGAAGTCGGTCGATGGAAATGTTTTCGTTCTGTTGGATGCAGGGTTCAGCGACCTGATGCGCCCAATGGCCTATGGTAGCTTCCACCACATTCGTTTTGTGACATCGCAAGGGGCGCCAGTCCGCGGCGCTCCGGTGCCGGTCGCTGTTGCCGGCCCGCTGTGCGAGTCCGGCGACGTGTTCACGCAGGAAGAGGGCGGCCGCGTCGTCTTTCGCACGCTGCCTGTGCCGGCGGTCGGCGATTTCGCGGTGATCGAAGATGCTGGCGCGTACGGCGCGAGCATGTCGTCGAACTACAATTCCCGGCCGCTTATTCCCGAAGTGATGATCGACGGCGGGGCTGTGACCTTGATCCGGCGCCGGCAGTCGATACAGGAGCTCCTGCAACTGGAGGATCCTTCGATTTTGTCCATTCCACACGGGCTGCGTGAGTGAGCTAAGCGGCGCGCTTGGCCACAAGCCACTATTCCAGTTCGATTTACCCACCAAGTCTGACGGATTGCATCGATCTGGCGTGGCGCCGTCATTGTTGGCCTGCCGCGATTGATGTAAAAGCTATTAACATGAGTCGAAGCGGCGACAAGCGTGGCACCTATCATCACGGCAACCTCAAAGAGGCGCTGATCCGCGCCGCTTTGGATTTGATCGCCGAGCGCGGCCCCAGTGGTTTCACGTTCGCTGAGGCCTCGCGCGCGGCGGGTGTCAGCCCGGCGGCGCCCTATCGTCATTTCCGTGGCCGCGACGATCTGATGGCCGATGTCGCCATGCGCGGGTTCGAACGCTTCGAGGCGGCGTTGTTGCGTGGCTGGAACGACGGACGGCCCGATCGCATGACGGCGTTCGAGAATATGGGGAAGGCCTATCTCGGTTTCGCGCGCGACGAGCCGGCGTTCTATGCCGCGATGTTCGAGTCCGGCGTGGCGCCTGAAGTCGATTCGGCATTGCATCTGGCCAGCGAACGCGCCTTTGCCGTGCTGCGTAAAGCGACAGAGGAATTGGCCGCCACGCTGCCGCGTGCGGAACGGCCGCCGGCGCTGATGATGGCGCTCCACATCTTCGCCATGGCGCACGGAATCGCCTCGTTGTTCGCGCGTGGCGATTCGGCGCGGCGCAAATTGCCGATGGCGCCGGAAGATCTTCTGGAAGCTGCAGTTCTCGTTTATTTACGGGGACTTGGGCTCGACCGCGCCGCCCATACGTAACCTCATTTCCGACCTCCCTTGACTCGGCTGGGCGTTCTCGCTATCAATGTAAATGTTATTCACATTCACATGGGTGTTGCCATGAGCTTCGCGGCAAGGATGGATGATTTCGGCAGGCCGGCTTGGATCGCCGCGACGATCCTCGGCTTCATCTTCTTCTGGCCCGCCGGGCTCGCGCTTTTGGTTTTCTCAGCAAGGAGTGGACGTATGGGCTGTTGGCATCACGGAGACCGTTACAGTGATCGTTGGCAGGCGCGCGCCGAACGTTGGCGCGACCGCGCCGATCGCGCGCAACAGAAAGCCGAGCGCTGGTTCGGTGGTCATGGTGGCCGTCATCACAGCAGCGGCAACCGCGCCTTCGACGAATACCGCATGGAGACCCTGCGTCGCCTTGAGGAGGAACAGGACGAGTTCATGCAATTCCTCGATCGTCTGCGCATGGCCAAGGACAAGTCAGAGTTCGACGAATTCCTCAATGAGCGGCGTCGCCGCGCGTCCGAAGGTCCGGAACAGCACCCTCCGGCGTAACGAATCTTCGTACGGCTGCGTGACCGGCGTCCGTCCCCCAGGGGCGGGCGCCGGTTTCGTTTTGAGGCCGTCTTGTCTTTTTCAGCGCGATGCTAAACTGACGCAAAGCGAGAAGGAGACAGCTATATGCAGCAGCGCCGTTTCGGTTCCGTCAGCCGTCCCGTGCCGGTGATCGGCCAGGGCACCTGGAATATGGAAGGCGATGACAAGGCCAGTGTTCTGGCCGCGCTGCGCCGGGGGATCGAACTCGGCATGACGCATATCGACACGGCCGAACTCTATGGCTCGGGCCGGGTCGAGACCTTAGTCGCGCCCGTGATCGCCGAATGCCGCGACGATCTGTTCCTCGTCTCCAAGGTGATGCCGACCAACGCATCGAAGGACGGCACGACCGCCGCATGCGAGAAATCATTGAAGCGCCTCGGCACCGACCGGCTCGATTGCTATCTGCTGCATTGGCCCGGCCGGCATCCGTTGGCGGATACGATCGAAGCCTTCGAGCGGTTGATGGATGACGGCAAAATCCTTGCCTGGGGCTTGTCCAACTTCGACGAGCGCGGGCTCGACGCCGCTCTCAAGATCGCTGGGCCCGACAGGATCGCCTGCAACCAGGTGCTCTACCATCTGGAGGAGCGCGCGATCGAACACGCGGTGATTCCCTGGTGCGAGAAGAATGGCGTCGCGGTCGTCGCCTACAGCCCGTTCGGTTCGGGTTCCTTTCCCGATCCGAAGTCAGAAGGCGGCCGCGTCTTGGCGCGCATCGCCTCGGCTCACCGCGCGACGATCCATCAGGTGGCGCTTGCTTTCCTCACGCGCTCACCTTCGGTCCTGACGATTCCCAAGGCCAGCCGCCGTCTCCATGCTGAAGACAACGCCGGCGCCGGCGATCTGCAATTGACCGACGCCGATATCGCCGCCCTCGATGCGGCATTTCCGCGCGGCCACAAGCGCGGCTTGCCGATGATCTAGCGTCCGAGCGACGGCGCCGGACGCTTCAAGCGCTGGAAGACGCGGCCGTCGGTTGCCGCGAATCCCAGCGCGATGATCGCCATCCCCGCCAAGTGACGGGCTTGCAGATGCTCGCCCAGGAAACCCCAGCTGAGCAGGATCGTGGTGATCGGCATCACCTGCGTGACCAGTAAGAGGTTGGTCGAACCGGCGGCCGCCAGGATGCGAAAGTAGAGGACATAGGCGAGCGCGGTGCTGAGCACCGCCAGTCCGATCATCGCACCGATCACCGTGAGACTCGGATGCAGCGCGCCGAGACCTGGAACGGTCAGCGCAACCACCGGCACCATGACGACGGTCGTCGCGATCAGCTGCCCCGTTGCTGTTACCATCGGCTGCAGGGCGCGGAGATAGTGCCGGCCGAATACGCCGGCGAAGGCATAGGACAATGCGGCGCAGAGGCAGGCGATCTCGGCGATCGCGTCGCTGCCGAGACCGGCGAGTAGCGCCGGTCCGATCATCACGGCAACGCCGACGATCCCCAATAGTACGCCAATGACGCGCGCCACAGTCATCCGCTCCTGGCCGACGAGTTGAGCGACGATCACGCCGAACAGCGGCGTGGTGCCATTCAGGATCGCCGCCAGGCCGCTCGGGATATGCGTCTGCGCCCAGAAGAACAGGGCGAAGGGAATCGCATTGTTCAGCAATCCCATGATGAACAGATTGCGCCACGACCGCCCATCGCGCGGCGAGCTAAGCCCGGTCAATCGCAAGACGGCCAAGAGGATGATCGCGGCGATGGCGACGCGCAGGAGTACGACCAGCAGCGGCGGCAACTCGCCGACAGCGATCTTGGCGAAGAAGAACGAGCCGCCCCAGAGCAGCGAGAGGATAAGCAGCAAGACCCACTCGGCCGCGCGCATCGTCGGGTTGGGGGCTTGGTTCATGGGACGATCCAGCTTGCCTGTGATGACGACAAGATGGCATCCAGCGCCGTCTCAGGCACTCCGTTTTGTGCTCTGACGCTACGGCTTTCGGCCGCTACGGCTTTAGTTCTTGGAGGTATACCGCGCGATGGTACTGGTGATTTCCTGCATCACCATGACCGAGCTGCGCTCGACCAGCAGGGCACGGCGGATGGCCGACGCCAGTTTGCCGAGGAGTTGCACCTCGACCAGCGCCCGACCCGACGGTGCGCGCAGAACGCGCTGCGAGATCGCAACCAGCATTGTGGCCAAGTCGGAGACACGTTCGTTGATGGTGTCTTTGGCGCGCGAGCGAAGATCGTCGGCGACCACCTCGATCCGGTGCAGCGCGCCGCGCACATCCTGCTCGTCTTCATGCGTGTTGGTCGGCAGGCCGTAGTTGTCGACGATGCGCTTGGCCAGGATATCGATCTCGATGCCGCAGGAATCGAGCTGCTTGTCGTCCAGGCCGGCGACGGCGCTTTCGACGAGGCGCTCCAGATCCATATCGCTCACGCCTTCGATGGCGCGGCTACGCAGCGTGTTCGGCACGCGGATCAACTGGCTGGCGGGCTCATCGGTCCGGCGGCCAACGCGGCGCGTGGGACCGACATAGTCGTAGGAGACCACGAAGGGCTTCCGCTTTGCCGAGAAATTACCCAGGCTTTCGAACAGGCGGTCGACCGAAACCGGCTTGCGGATCAGATCGTCGACGCCGGCGCTGATCAGACGGCGGACGGTTTCCACCGCCGAGTCCTTCACCGTAGCGACGATGATCACGAAGGGATTTTTGCCGCGCGCCTTGCGGCGGATGCGCTGCATGACATCGACGAAGTCGTTGCCCAGAAGGTCGTAGTCGTACAGCAGCAGATCGACGATTTCGGTATCGAGCGCATCGAAGAGGTGATCGGTGCCCGAGCAGGTCACGACTTTGCGGAGGCCGCGGACGCCGAGCGAGTCTTTGATCGCAGAGGACATGTCCGAATTGCCCTCGCCGATGACGAGACGCAAACGGTCGTATCGTGGTTGTCCCATGGACTTCGCCAAAGCCATTTGCCTTCCGTCCTCGATATGCGCGTCGACATGCGACATTTATGTGACCTGCATGCCCCGACGCTCAAATCGGATTCAAATTGGCGCAACCCAGCGTCGATGACCGGGATCATGGTCTATCGGCGGGTAAAAATCCACGGCTTTGTTTTGTAATTGTAACACTAAAGGTATTCGGTTGATTTATATACGAAATCAGTCGATTTTCCGAAGTTTTCCGAGTCGGAAATCATGTGTTAAAGCGGTGTCGACTCTCCGAAAAACTCCCTAAAAGTGATTATTAGTGGCTTTTGGTGAAGTTTGTGATCATCGACGTGATCTCACGCATAACATCGACCGAATGCCGCTCGACCGAGAGCGCCCGTTTGATCGCGGCGGCCAGCTTCACCATAAGTTGAACTTCGATCGAAGACGCCGGGTTCTGGGCGCGCAGAATGCGCTGGGTCATGGCGATTACCATGGTCGCCAGTTCCGAAATGCGTTCGAAGGGCGTGCCCTTGCTGCGCTTACGCAGATCGTCCGCCACCGCCTCGATACGGAATAGCGAACCGCGCACGTCTTGCAGGTCTTCCTGGGTGACTTCCGAGCCCAGATTCTGCGAAACGCGTGTAGCCAACATATCGATTTCGATACCGCAGGATTCGAGCTGCTTTTCGTCCAGGCCTTTGATCGCCCGGTCGACCATCTTGGTCAGCTCTTCATCGCTGATGCCTTCGATGGCGCGGCTGCGCGCCGTGTTGGGCACATGGATGATCTGACTGGCCGGTTCCAGTGCGCGATGGCCGGTGCGCCGCGTGGGGCCGACATAATTGTAGGAAACGAAGAACGGCTTACGTTCATGCGACAGCGTGCCGACGCTTTCGAACAGGCGGTCGATCGAAAACGGCTTGCGCACCAGATCGTCCACGCCCGCGCCGATCAGGCGCGACACGGTTTCCGGCTCTGCATTGCTGACCATGGCGACAATGATGACGAACGGGTTCTTGCCACGCCCTTTGCGGCGGATGCGTTGCATCACATCGGCGAAGTCGTTGCCCAACAGGTCATAGTCGTAGATCAGAACGTCGACGATCTCGTTGTCGAGCGTGCTAAAGAGATTTTCGGCTTCTGTACAATGCTGTAACTGGCGCACGCCGCGCGCCTGCATAGCTTTGCCGATCGAGGCGGACAGCGCAGGATCGCGCTCGCCAAGGATCATTTTCAGGCGCCCAAACTGCGCCTCAGATAATAGTGCTCCCCCGGTCATCACACTGGCCCCATACATGTCATGGTGGTCAATCGGCGCTCAGCGGATTCCCCCTCCGGAATTTGCCCGCCTTCTTTGCGCTCGTGCGGCCGATTAATTGTGTTTTCGACCGGAGACCGCGCTTGGATACACTGTGTGACGGCGCACGTACAATGACTATTTCATCGAACTGTATTGGTTTTGGCTCAAACCGATTTACGCAACTATTGCCCGGGGTTGAGGATATTTGCCCATCCCCTGGAATAAATTGAATTTCTTGCCGGTATAGGTCGCTATATTCAACCTATAGAACGGCAATGGCGACCGGTCGGCCCTTATGGATGAGAAGCGGACGCGCTTCGAAGCGATGATGATCCCGCATTTAGACGCGGCCTATTCCCTCGCTCGTTGGCTCACTCGCAATGATACCGAAGCCGACGACGTGGTTCAGGACGCGTTTCTAAGGGCTTACCGCGCCTTTGAGGGGTTTCGCGGTGGCGATGCGCGGCCATGGCTGTTCGCGATCGTGCGCAATTGCCACCGCACCCGTTGGGCACGCAACCGCCAGGGATCGGAAGTGCCTCTGGCCGAAGAGCATCTGAGCGAGAGCGACGAGGACGTGGTGACCGCCGGCGTGCTGGTGGCCGAAGGCGACGATCCGGAAATGGCGCTGATTCGCGCCGACACGGCCACCGCGTTGACCGGGTTGCTGGGCGGGCTGCCGGTGGAGTATCGCGAGGTTTTGGTGCTGCGTGAGTTCGAAGATTTGTCCTATCGCGATATCGCCACGGTGATCGGTGCGCCGATCGGTACGGTCATGTCGCGTCTGGCGCGGGGACGCGCTCTGATGCGCGCGCGCTGGCTGGCGCTGACGGAAGAGAAGGCGAGCCATGGCGTGCGATAAGACGCTCCTGGTCCACGCCTATCTCGATGGCGAGCTCGATCCGGCCGCCGCGCTGCAATTCGATTCGCATCTCGGCGCCTGCGCCGAGTGTCAGGCGGCGTTGGCGAATGCGACCGAGATCCGCGATGCATTGCGGGCTTCGCGCCGACGCCATATCGCGCCGTCGAACCTGACTCTGCGCATCGCAGCGGCGCTTGATGCCGTCGATGCCGAGACGATGCGTGAACCGAATTGGTTCGCTCGCCTGGGTCGGTTCGTGGCGACGCGTCGCCAGTGGTTCGCCGGCGCGATCTCGGGTGTGGCCGCGGCGGCAGCCGTCGCCATCGCGTTGGTGGTCCTGTTGCCTTCGGATGACGACGATCGGGTTGTCGATGAATTGGCCAATGCGCATCTGCGTTCGTTGATGCCGGCCCATCTGCTCGATGTCAGTTCATCCGACGAGAAGACCGTGGCGCCGTGGTTCAAGGCGCAGGTCGAGACGGCGCCGCCGGTCTTCGATTTCCACGCGCAAGGCTTCGATCTCGAAGGCGGGCGCACCGATGTGATCGACGGGCGCCGTGTAGCAGTGGTCGTCTATCGCCATGACGATCACGTGGTGAATTTGTTCGTCTGGTCGGATTACGAACTCGATCACGCCAGCGCCGCGGCGCGTGCCGGCTATAATCTCTTCATGTGGCCGCAGCGGCACCTGGCACTGTGTGCCGTCTCGGATATCAGCGTCACCGATCTGAAGACGCTGGCGCATTCCGTCAATGCGGGCATGGCGGCGCGGAACGACTAGCCGCGCCACGTGATGACGCTACGGCGTCGTGCGCCAGATTTGCACGAAATCCTGAAGCTGCGCACGTTCGACATCCGACACGGCCCACAGCGTCATGCCCCCCTGCGTCCAATGGATGGTGGTGAAACCGTTGTGATCGCTCGTCACCGGATTGGGTGCGTCGTTCGTCGCGGCCGGCCAAACCAGAAGATCGATCGGATGCGTGCCGTGCTGATAGATCAAGGCCGCAATCGGCCGCCCGCCCATGAAATCGAGCCGCCCGCCGATCAGCGGGAATTGCTGCGCCTTGAAATCCTTCACCGGCGGCGCGAAGTCGAGCCGGCCTTCGAACCACGGCTTCACCGTGTGCCGATCCGTCGAGACGACATCGATCATATGGCCGGGCTGCAGCGCGCGGACATGATCGTCGACCACCTGATCGACCATCGCCGTTTCGCCAGTCGACATCACGATGACTGCGATACAGGCCGCCAATGCCGCACCCGCCGCGAAATTGATCGCCGGCAGGTTCCACCATCGCCCTTTGCTTGGCGTTAGCGGCACGACATTCGACGGTACCTGCGCCTGGACCTGCGCGGTCAGACGCGCGCGCAACGATGCCGGCGCCGTTTGATAAAGATCGGCGCTCTTCATCGCCTCGCGTACCGTCGCCAGTTCGGCATAGGCCGCCTGGCATTCCGCACACGTGGTGCGATGCTCGGTCAGTTCGGCGGCATGCGCAGCATCCAACTCGCCGTCGAAATCGGCCTGGGTCAGCAGCACCATTTTGCAATTCGGTTCGGTCATGACGCGGCCTCCGCCGCTTTCAAGGTCGCAGCCAGGATGCGCCGCGCGCGCCACAGCCGCGACATCACCGTACCGATTGGCGTGCCAGTGATCTGCGCGATCTCTTTGTAAGAAAGCTCCTGCAATTCGCGTAGCACCAGGATTTCGCGCAACTCGACTTCGAGTGCGCCGATGGCCTGCGTGACGCGGCCGCGATCCTGACGCTTCATCAGCGAGACTTCCGGATCATCGCCGGGATCGGTCAGCGCGGCAGGGTCGATCTGCGGCGAATCGACAGAGACCGACATCGTGCCACGGTTGAGCTTCATCGAAGCGAAGGCGGCGTTGCGCACGATCTGGAGCAACCAGCCGCGCGGGTTGGTGCCGCGAAAGCTGGGGAAATAGGTGAGCGCGCGGACCATGGCTTCCTGCACGACGTCTTCGGCATCGTTACCACTTCGCATCAGCCAACGCGCCAGGTTATAGGCTGCGTCGAGATGGGGCAGCACCGCCGCTTCGAAAGCTTCATGTGCCGATTGGGGTGCCATGCCGACTCTTGAGGCCCTTGCATTGTCGCCGCTCCATCATACCCGCTCACCGGCTCCCGTCCGGTCAAATCTCGCCCGATTGAAATGTGATCGTGGAACGGGGGCGTTTATTCGCGCGGCGGTGAAAAATATTTCGACAGCCGATCGACGAATAATCCGTCTCCAGGGCTGATCTCTCCTCGCAATCCCACCTTCAGCGAGGATACGACCATGGACGATACCAAACAGAAACCCGCAACCGGCGGCATGACGCGGCGCGGCGCCTTGAGCTGCCTCGCTTGGGGCGGCACCGGCCTGCTCTGGACGATGGCCGGCGGTGTGCCGGTCGCTTCGATCCTCTCCGGCACCGCCCAGGCCGCCGATATGGCCAAAGATGCCGGCGCCTTCCGCTTCGTGCAGATCAGCGACACGCATATCGGTTTCAACAAAGACGTGAATCCCGACGTACCGGGCACCGCCAAGGCGGCGATCGATCTCATCAATACCGGCGCGCCTGACGCGGCACTGGTGCTTCACACCGGCGACATCACTCATCTCTCGAAGCCAGCCGAGTTCGACGCGGCCGCCGAGATTCTCAAGGGCATCAAGATCACCGATGTGCATTACGTGCCGGGCGAGCATGACGTGCTCGACCAGAGCCAGACCGCATTCTTCGATCGCTATGGCAAACCGTCGGGCGGCAAGGGCTATTACAGCTTCGATCACGGCGGCGTGCATTTCATCGCGCTGATCAATGTCATCGATTTCAAACCGGGCAGTCAGGCGCGTCTCGGCACGCAGCAGCTCGAATGGCTGGAGGCCGATCTCAAGGGTCGCCCCGCCAGCCAGCCACTGGTGATCTTCACCCACATCCCGCTGTGGTCGCTCTATCCGCAATGGGGTTGGAGCACCGAGGATTGGCCACAGGCGATGGACTATGTGAAGCGCTTCGGCTCGGTCACCGTTCTCAACGGCCACATCCATCAGGTGGTGCAGAAAGTGGAGGGCACGGTGCGCTATTACTCGGCGCGCTCGACCGCCTATCCGCAGCCGGCGCCGGGCCAGGGCGATGGGCCGGGCCCACTGAAAGTGCCGGCCGATCAATTGCGTTCGGTGCTCGGCGTGCGCCGGCTTGAGATCGTCAATGCGTCAGCGCCTCTCGCGATCACCGACACGGCGCTGGGCTGAGGCGCGACGTCAATGAATCGCCAGAAGACGATACGTGGTGCGTTGCTCGGGCTCACCATCAGCGCGTCGCTCGCTTTTGCGTGGCATGTGCAGGCTGACGACACACCGCCGCAGGTGATCATCAAGACCTTCAAATACGGTCCCCAGAACGTCACCGTGGCGGCGGGCACCACGGTGACTTGGATCAACAAAGATCCTGAGGCGCATACGGTGGTCGACAAGAATGGCAAGTTCCGCTCATCGGCGCTCGACACCGACGACACCTTTACCTTCACGTTTACTGAACCCGGCACTTACAACTTCTTCTGCTCATTGCATCCGCAGATGACGGGGATGGTGACGGTGACACCGAAGGGATGAGTCAGCGATTGTTGAGACGAAAATGTAGTTACAGCTCTTTCGCGTCATGGCCGGGCTCGACCCGGCCATCCACGACTTTTTGTAGCGCCAAAGACGTGGATGCCCGGCTCAAGGCCGGGCATGACGAATTAATAAGGTGGTCAGTCATCGCCAAGCGTGTGCTGAGCCTTCTCTTGTCATGAAAACGGCCGGCCCGGTTGGTTCCGGGCCGGCCGCGTATCTTCCCTAAACTTGGGTGTTTTTAGCGCGCCTGATTGCCGACAATCGTGTAGCGCACATGGGCATGGCGCTTCATTTCCATCGAGCGCTTTTCCCATTCTCGATAAGCCGTGTCGTAATCGGCGAAGGGCCCCAAAGCTTCGGCAGGCCCGGTCAGCCGGTCGAAGGCGGTGTCGTTGTACTCGCCGCCCACCACCCAGAACTGGGTCGAGATCGAAGCCTGCTGCGTATCGCCTTGGCGATGATTGCGCATATGGGTCATGTCCTGCTCCTTTCCGCTCTCACTCGGCCGCTTGCGCTTGCGCGCCGGCGGCCGTGCTGCTGGTGAACTGCGCCGTTTCGGTCGAGCCGTTCATCGCCGTCGTGCTCGATTTGCCGCCGGTAATCGCCATCGTCACCGCGTCGAAGTAGCTGGTGCCGACTTCGCGTTGGTGGCGCGTGGCGGTGTAGCCTTGCGTCTCAGAGGCAAACTCGGCCTGCTGTAGCTCCGAATAGGCCGCCATGCCGCGTTGGCTATAGCCCTTGGCCAGGTTGAAGGCGCTGTGGTTGAGGCTGTGGAAACCGGCCAGGGTGACGAACTGGAATTTGTAGCCCATCGCGCCGATTTCCTCTTGGAAGCGGGCGATGGTCTTCTCGTCGAGTTTGGCGCGCCAGTTGAACGAGGGCGAGCAGTTGTAGGCGAGCAGCTTGCCTGGGAACTGCGCGTGGACTTGCTTGGCGAATTCGCGCGCCTCGTCGAGATCGGGCTCGGAGGTTTCCCACCACACCAGATCGGCATAGGGCGCGAAGGCCAGGCCGCGCGCGATGGCGTGCTCGACGCCTTCGTGCTTGCCTTGCTTCAGGCGGAAGAAGCCTTCGGGCGTGCGCTCGCCGGTGAGGAAGGTGTGGTCACGCGTATCCACATCGGCAGTGATCATCTGCGCGGAGTGCGCATCGGTGCGGGCGACGAGGATTGTCTCGGTGCCCATAACGTCGGCGGCGAGACGCGCGGCGTTGAGCGTGCGGATGAACTGCTGCGTCGGCAGCAGCACTTTGCCGCCGAGATGGCCGCATTTCTTTTCCGACGCCAGCTGGTCCTCGAAATGGACACCGGCGGCGCCTGCTTCGATCATCGATTTCATCAGCTCGAAAGCGTTGAGCGGTCCGCCGAAGCCGGCTTCGGCGTCGGCGACGATCGGCGCGAACCAATAGGTGTCGCTCTTGCCTTCCATCGTGTCGATCTGGTCGGCGCGGGCGAGCGTCTTGTTGATCTTGCGCACCACCTCGGGAACGCTCGACGCCGGATAGAGGCTCTGATCCGGATACATCTCCCCGGCGTTGTTGGCGTCGGCGGCCACCTGCCAGCCGGAGAGATAGATCGCCTCCAGCCCGGCCTTGACCATCTGCATCGCCTGATTGCCGGTCAGCGCGCCGAGCGAGCGGACGAAGGGGCGTTCATGCAGCAGCATCCACAGCCGCGCCGCGCCCAACTTGGCGAGCGTGTGCTCGATGCGAACCGAGCCGCGCAGCTTCTCCACATCGGCGGGCGTGTAGTCGCGGCGGATGCCGTCGAAGCGGCGAGATGGGTCGAGATGGGTCATAACGGCCTCCAATGAGCGCGTGTTGCGATGCACATTGAACATGCTGTAAAGGCCGTGGCATTTCCATAACCACTTGAATTTCAAAATTAAATATGAAATTTACAAAACAACACAAATCAGTTAGATTGTAACTATGTAAATTTTTGTGGATCGAATCATGGCCGATGTTCGGATGGGCGGGAAGCTGCGGCGGCTGCGCCAGGAGCGGCAGCTGACCCAGGCGCAAATGGCTGAGCAGCTTGCGATCAGCGCCAGCTATCTCAACCTGATCGAGAACAACCAGCGGCCCCTCACCGTGCCGGTGCTGCTCAAGCTCGCGCAGCGATTTTCGATCGATATCGAGATGTTCAATGCCGGTGACGAAGGCGCGTTGCTCGACGATCTGATGGAAGCCTTCGCCGACCCGCTGTTCGATGCGCAGGGGATCAAGGCTGGCGATCTCAAGGAACTGGTAGCGATCGCGCCCGCTGTCGGTCGCGGCATCCTGACACTCTATCGTGCGACACGCGGCTCGCGGACGCCGACGCGTCCCGCCGATGCGGCCGATGTCACCGCCGATGGCGAGATCGAGTTGCCCTCAGGCATGCCTTCCGAAGAAGTCTCCGACTTCATCGCGCAGAACAACAACTACTTCGCGAGCCTCGAACAGGCAGCACAGAATTTGTGGACGACGCAGGGCCTCTCGATCGAATCGCTCTACCAGGATCTCTCTCGCGCGCTGACGATGCAATACGCGGTGGATGTCGCAGTGATGCCTGCGGCGGCGATGGGCAATGTGCTGCGCGAATACAAGCCGCTGCAGCGCCGCCTCTGTCTCTCCGAGCTTCTGCCGGTCAGCAGCCGCATCTTTCAGCTGGCGCATCAGGTGGCGCTGCTCGGTCACCGCGAT
>DASXEH010000003.1:0-138910 GCA_036490215.1 Magnetospirillaceae bacterium | reverse complement strand
TTCCAGTCCGGGCTCACCTTCGAGAGGTAGTCGGTGAAGTTGAAAGTGGTGCCCGATCCGTCGGAACGATGCACGACCGAGATCGCCTGGGCCGGCAGCTTAACCTTGGGATTGATCTTCTGGATCTCGGCGTCGTTCCAGGTCTTGACCTTGCCGAGATAGATATCGGCCAGCGTCGGGCCGTCGAGCACGAGTTCGCCCGCCTTTATACCTTCGACGTGAAGCACCGGCACGATCGAGATGATGACCTGCGGAAACTGAATCAGGTCGTTCTTGGTCAGCTCGTCCGGCGTCAGCGGCTTGTCCGTATTGGCGAACGGCACCGTCTTCGCCTCGATCTGTTTGATCCCGCCGCCCGAGCCGATCGCCTGATAGTTGAGCGAATCGCCATTCGTCTTGGCATAGGCATCGGCCCATTTCGACAGGACCGGATAAATCGCAGTTCCACCCGCCCCACTAAGCTGCGCGGCGTCCGCTGCGGACACGGCGAAGCACATCGCTGCGGCGGCCAGACCGGCCGCGTATCGCATCGTCATCAACCCCTCCTTTGGAATACGAAAAAACAACGCCCGGACGCGGTGTGTATGTGGTTGCGTCGGGCGCGCGGACAGTGGCCGGGGCCTGTGGCAAAGATGGGGCAGGCGTGTTGCAATGCTGTGAAAGTTGCCGACTACATTCGTATGCGGCCGAATGACGGCTTCGCACCAAATGCTTAGCCGCGGCCGCCTTGCAGTCGGCTGACGAAATCCGGCACTTCGAGCGGCCGGTCGTAGAAAAACCCCTGGATCAGGCGGCAGCCGCGCTCGGCCAAGAAGTCGCGCTGCTGCACCGTCTCCACACCTTCGGCCAGCACATCGAAGCCCAGATGCGCACCCAGCCCGATCAGCGAGGTGACGATGGCGCCGTCCTTGCCATCTTCGGGTAGGCCATTGATGAAGGCGCGGTCGATCTTCAGCGTGTCGATCGGGAAGCGCTTGAGATAGGCGAAGGACGAATAGCCGGTGCCGAAATCGTCGATGGCGATGCGGATGCCCATGGCATTCAGTTCGGACAGAATCTCCACGGCGCGGGCGCCGTCGTCGGCCATCACGCTTTCGGTGATCTCGACTTCGAGCGCACTGGGTTGAAGTCCGGCGGCGGCGACGGCGGCGGCGATTTTCTTGGTCAGCACCGTGTCGCGAAACTGCGAGGCTGAGATGTTGATGCTGACGGGCGGCACGACAATGCCGGCATCGCGCCAGCGGCGGATCTGACCGCAGGTCTCGTACAGAACCCAGTCGCCGATCGCGCCGATCAATCCGGTGCGTTCGGCGATCGGGATGAATTGCGAGGGGCTCAATTCGACACCCGACGCCGTGCGGCAACGAATCAGGGCTTCCGCGCCGACGATCGCGCCGTTGGAACAGTCGACCTTGGGCTGATAGGCCAGGCGGAAGCGCTGCTGGTCCAGCCCGTGCCGCAATTCGTTGGCGATGGTCACCCGCGCGGCGTACTGGGTCTTCATGTCGCCGTTGTAGTAGCTCCAGCCGCCGCCCGAAGTCTTAGCGTCGTACATCGCCATGTCGGCATGCGACATCAGCGCATCGACGGTGGCGGCGTCTTCGGGATAGACCGCGATGCCGATGCTGCAACTGACATGCAGAATCTGCTCGGACACGGTGAAGGGTTCCGAGAAGGCGTAGAGCAATTTCTCGACGCAGGCCTCGATCGCCTCCATCGAGGAAAGCGCCGGCAGCACCACCACGAATTCGTCGCCGCCCAACCGGCCGACGATATCGCTGACACGCACGCAGGAACTCAGTCGTCGCGCAAGCTGTTGGAGTAATTCGTCACCCGCCGAATGGCCCAGGCTGTCGTTGACGTCCTTGAACCGGTCGACGTCGAGGAACAGCAGGGCGAGGCGCAAGCCAGTGGCCAGTACCTCGTGCATCGCCTGCTCGAGGAAGCGCGTCGCCGTGTTGCGATTGACCAGGCGCGTCAGCGAATCGTAACGCGCCTGATAGTGAATCTGCCGCTCATAGGCGATGCGCTGGCTGATATCGGCGAAAAGAAAGATGCGCGCTTGGCATTCGCCGGCCGCCGACTTGACCGTCGAAACCGAAAGCGACGCGGGAAAGGCGGAGCCGTCGGCGCGCTTGGCCCAGAGTTCGCCCGACCATGGACGGCCTGCGTCGCCGGCTGCGGCAATTTCGCGCAGGCTGGCCTCGTCGCTCAACTCATCGGCGATCAGCGGGTTGAAGCGGCCGACCACTTGATCGGGCTGCCAGCCGGTGATCGATGAAAAGGCCGGATTGGTGGCCAGCACCACAGAGTCGCAATTGCAGATGACGATCCCTTCGGCGGCACTGCTGAACACCGCGCCGGCCAGTTTCAACTGGTCTTCGGCATTGCGCCGCGCGGTGATGTCTTCGACTGTGCCTTCGTAATAGAGCGTCTTGCCGCGCTCGTCGCGGACTGCACGCGCATTCTCTGTGATCCAGATGATCGAGCCGTCTTTGCGATAGACGCGCGCCTCGAAGTCGCGAATCTCGCCGTCTTTGGTGATGGTCTGTTTGAAGCGATCGCGATCGGCCACCTCGACATAGACCTGCCGCGCGATGTCGGTCAGATCGGCGATCAGGTCTTCGGGTGTGGTGTAGCCGTAAATACGCGCAAGGGCCGTATTGGCGCGCAAAAAGCCGCCATCGGGTGTGGTCCGATACATGCCTTCGATGGCGTGCTCGAACAACGAGCGATACTCGTCGCCATCCGCATACTGCTGCTGGTCGTCGACGTTCGTATCCATCCCCCACCCGTCCGGATTACGAACGCATCCGCACGCTGCGGATGCTACGGGACCCTTCCCCTATACGTCAAGGAAACGCGCGGTTCGGAAAAGGAAAATGGCAACGCAAAGCGCAACTGAGAAGAGAAATCAAATTTGTTTGACACAAAAGGGAGCGTGATTTGTTGCGTTCACTTCGTTTTGATCTGTGAATCAGGTACCCGGCTATGTCGTTCTCTTGAGGCCCATGCGGAAAAACATGCTCGCACCTGCGGAACCGACACGTCGATTCCCGCAGATGAGTTCAGGCCGTCTGATCACAGCCGATTACTTCTTATTGGGATCGGTCAGCTTGTTGATCTGATCCTGCATCGCGTCAATGCGCGCTTGAAGCTCCGCTACTGACGCGTCGCTATTCGGTTCCGTTGCCGGTTGTCCAGGCTGAGGCTGACCAGGCGCGGTCCCGGGCGGCACACCCTGCGCCCCGTAGAAGGGCGCCCACATCTTCATCGCGCTGTCGAACAGCGCCATGTTCTGCTTGTTCAACTCTTCGAGCGGATTGAAGGGGAACAGTCCGCCCAGCACATTTTCCATGTACTGGCGCATCTGGCCCTCGTGATTGGTGAAAGCGCCCATGCTGTGCTCGAGATAACGCGGCAGCAGTCGGCCGAGCGAATCGCCATAGAAGCCGATCAAGCTGCGCAGAAAGCTGATCGGCAGCAGGTTCTGTCCGCCCTTGCCTTCCTCTTCGACGATGATCTGGGTCAGAACGGCGCGTGTGATGTCTTCGCCGCTCTTGGCGTCATACACAACGAACTCTTCGTTCTGCTTCACCATTTGGGCCAGGTGATCGAGCGTCACATAACTGCTGGTGGCAGTATTGTAGAGCCGCCGGTTGGCGTATTTTTTGATCGTTATGGGCTTTTCCGCGCTCGCGTTCGACATCGTCCGCATTGCCTCTCGGATGGCCTAAGGTAATGGACTTTACCAGATTTTTTGCAACCGCCTACCGCTTTGCAGCGAGTTATTTTTGCGCCCGCGTAATTGGGCCATTATAGTGGCCGAATGACCGATGCGCCCGATCTTGATCAGCTCGCGCGCCGCTACCTCGACCTCTGGCAGCAACAGGTAACAGCGTGGCTGAACGAGCCGGAAGTGGCCGACGCCATGGCGAAAGCCTATGTGATGATGATCGAAGGTATTGCCTCGTTGGCCGAGGCTGCCGGTTTGGCCGCCGCAATGACCCCTCCGGCCGGCCAGGAGACTGGCCGGGAGACTGGCAAGAGCGTTCATGAGTCGAGCCGCGAACCCAAAAGCCAAAACCAAGGCCAAAACCCCGAAAGACAAGATAGGGGCCAAACCAAGACAGGGGCCGCGTCCGCTGCCGCTCCATCTGGCGACCCAAATCGCGACGCTGGTGTCCTCGCACGCCGCGTTACCGAGCTTGAAGAACGGATCGCTCGCCTGGAGTCCGCGGCTGCGCGTGGCGGCCGATCAGCTCCGCAGCGCTCTCGGCCAAGCCGACGGTGAAGCCTTCGACCGCGCGCTGGCCAGTGAGGCCGGCCGTCGCGTCGATGGATTTCTGAAAGGCATCGACACCTATCGCCGCCATCCTTATCGCCGGCGGCTGGCCGACCCGCCTGTGGTGTGGCGCGAGGGTACGACGCGTCTGCTCGACTACAGCCTCAAAGGCGCCAGGGGGCCGGTACTGCTGGCCGTACCCTCGCTGATCAACCGCGCCTATATCCTCGATCTCACGGCCCAACGCAGCCTGATGCGCTTCCTGGCCAAAAAGGGCTTCCGGCCCTTTCTGCTCGATTGGGATGCGCCGGGCGCGGTCGAGATGAAATTCGGTCTCGACGACTATATCGCCGGCCGTCTTTCGAGCGCGCTCGATGTGGTGACGAAGCGCGCGGGCAAGCCGGCGCTGCTCGGCTATTGCATGGGCGGGCTTCTGACTTTGGCGCTAGCGCTGTTGCGACCCAAAGACGTGCAGGGCCTCGCGCTCTTCGCTACGCCCTGGGACTTTCATCAACCTGATGACAGCCAGGCGCGCATCGTCACGGCGATGAAGACGCCGATCGAAGATGCGATCAAAACCTGGGGCGGTATGCCGGTCGATCTGTTGCAGGCTTGCTTCGCGACGATCGATCCGGGCGGCATCGAGCGCAAGTTTCGCGCGCTGGCCGATATGGGCCAGGGGACGGCGCGGGCGCGTGATTTCGTCGCGCTCGAGGACTGGCTCAACGACGGGATCATGCTGGCCGGCCCTGTCGCGCGCGATGCGCTGTTCGGTTGGTATATCGAGAACAAGCCGGCCTTGGGCACTTGGCGTGTAGGCCGCAAGACGATCCGGCCCGAGCGCTATACGGGGCCGTCCTTGGTCCTGGTGCCATCGCGCGACCGGATTGTGCCGCCGGCCTCTGCTCTCGCTCTCGCACAAGCGCTTCCGCGCGCAGAGACTGTCGAACTCGATACCGGTCATATCGGCATGGTGACCGGGGCAACGGCGCCGAAGCAGGTTTATGCACGGCTGGCCGCGTGGTTGAATGGGATACAATCCTACTAATTTCACGGCAGTTCCGCGCGAGTTGCATGCTTCCTATGCGAGGCGTGTCCGGCTCTTGTGCGAGCGCGAACGCGACCGATCTATCTGCTCATACAGATTGCATTGGAGGCCGCGGCGACCTTGTTCGTCTCGGTAGGGAGAACAAGGTCATGAGTCAGGACTTTGCGAGTACGAGAGCCGTTGTCGGCGTGCACCCCGCGCCGCATACGCTGGAGGGAGAGGGGTTCGAAGTCGCGCGGGCCATTCCCGGCCCCAGCTTTCAGTCGATCGGTCCGTTCATCATGCTCGATCATTTCGGGCCCAAGGATTACGGCCCAGGCGAAGCCAAGGGCGCGCCGGAGCACCCGCATTTCGGCATCGAAACCCTGACCTATATGTTCGAGGGCTTCGGTCTGCACCGCGACAGCATCGGCAACACCAGCATCACCGGGCCCGGCGAAGCGCAATGGATGCGCGCCGGTCGCGGCATCGTTCACGATGAGGGCGCCGATCCTAAAGCGCAGGAAGCGGGCGGCCGTTCGCATGGGGTCCAGCTTTGGATCAACCTGCCGCGCGGTAAGCGCGAGGCCGATCCGGAATACAAAGCCATCCGCGCGTCCGACATCCCGGAGCTGCATCAGGATCAATCGACGATTCGTCTATTGGCCGGCACGCTGGGCGGCGTGACCGGACCAGTGACGTCGTTCTCGCCGCCCTGGCTGGCCCATATCAGCGTTCCGGCCGGCGCGTCGCTCCAGCTGGCTGCCCCATCGGGCATCGATCTCGGTGCTTACGTCGTGTCGGGCAGTGGGCGATTCGGCACCGACGGGATTCCAGCCAAGGGTGATGATCTGGTGCGCTTCGCCCGTTCAGGCGATGGGATCGGCATCGTGGCCGACAGCGATCTCGAAATTCTGGTCCTGGGTGGTCCGCCGGTGGATTGGCCGATCCTGCGCTACGGCCCTTTCGTCGCCGATACCAAGGACGAGCTGCTGCGGGCCGTGCGCGATTTCCAGACCGGCAAGATGGGGCTGATCGACTTTTCGAAGCCGATTCCCGAACGGCCGATCGGTCGGGTCACGATCAAGGCGGCGTAGTTGGCAAAGCGGCGTAGTCGTCGCCTAGGCCAGTTTGCGCCGTTCGCCCGGCGGCGGCACAACCCGAACCGAGGTGATGCGGTTGCGATGGCGACGCAGCACCTCGAACCGGAATCCATGGAACAGGAATTTCTGCCCGACCTCGGGGATGGCGCGCACCTCGTGCAGCAACAGGCCTGCGATGGTCGCGGCGTGCTCGTCGGGCAGGTTCCAGTCGAACTCACGGTTGAGATCGCGGATCGTCACATCGCCTTCGATGATGTAGCTGCCGTCGGGCTGCGGGCGCACGCCTGAGACCAGCTGGTCTTTCCCCATCGGCTCGTTGGCGCCGGGCATCTCGCCGACGATCTCTTCGATGATGTCCTCGGCCGTCACCACGCCTTGCAGCGCGCCGTATTCGTCGACCACCAGGGCCATATGTTCGCGCCGCTTGCGGAAGGCCTGCATCTGTTCGAGCAGCGAGGTCGATTCAGGAATGAACCACGGCGGATCGACCAGCTTACCCACTTGAATCTTGTCGAGATCGTCGGGATGCTCGCGTAGCACGCGCAACAGTGTCTTGGAATGGATCACACCGATGATGTTGTCGGGTGCGTCGCGCCATACGGCAAGGCGGCTATGGGGGCTGGCCGCCACCTGATCGAAGATCGCCGCGACCGACTGATCCGCATCGATCGCCGCGATATTGCTGCGATGGACCATCACCTCGCCCACGCCCACATCACCAAGGTCGAGGATCGAACGCAACATCTTGCCTTCGGCCCGGATCGTCTCGCGCGAACCGTGAATCGCAATGGCGCCTTTCAGCTCGGCGATGGCCGCTTCGGTCATGACCGTGACTGGTGGTTCCAGCTTGGCGCCGACCAGATATAACATACCGTCCACCAGCCACTGCACCGCATTGACGAGCGGTCCGAACAGCCAAACGATGGGACGGAGAATCGGTGACAGCACCAGCGCCACCCGGTTCGAGCGGCGGATCGCCACGGTCTTGGGCAGGATCTCGCAAAAGATCAGCACGATCACGGTGGTTGCCGCCGTGCCGATCGCCACGCCCTTCGCGCCAAAAAAGGCGAGCGCGAGGGTGGTCGCCAGCGATGAAGCCAGAATCTGCGTCACCGTTGTGCCCAGCAGGATCGTGCCGATCATCCGGTCCTTATTGGCGCGCAGCTTGTTGACGCCGGCGGCGCTGCGATTGCCTTCGGTTTCGAGCTGATGCATCAACGACTGCGACGCACCGGTCAGCGAGGTCTCGGCGGCGTTGAAGAAGAACAGCAGGACCAGCAGGACGCCGATCGCCACGATCTCGTAGATCATCGCGTCGTCAACGATCATCGCCCCACCTCCTTCAACAGTTCGGCCAGCACGGCTTTGGCTTCGTCCGCATCGATCGCGTGCGATTGGAATGACTGGCCGATCCCCTTCGCGACGATGAAGCCGATCTTGCCGTCCTGCACCTTCTTGTCGCTGCCCATATGCTCGACCAGCCGCTGCGGGTCCCAGGGCCGGCCGTTCATCGATGGCGGCACGATCGGCATCTGCGTCGCCTTGAGATGACGGCGTAGGCGGTCGAGGTCGCTTTGCGGGGCAAGGCCCAGCCGCACCGACAACATGAAGGCTAGTACCATGCCAATCGATACGGCTTCGCCATGGAGCAGCAGATCGCCATAGCCGGCTTCGGTCTCCAGCGCGTGCGCGAAGGTGTGGCCGAGATTGAGCAGCGCGCGCTTGCCGCTTTCGCGCTCATCCTCGCCGACGATCCGCGCCTTGTTCTCGCAGGACCGAGACACGGCATAGCGCCGCGCTTCCAGATCGCCATTCAGCAGCGCCGCGCCGTGTTCTTCCAGCCAGGTGAAGAATTCCGGATCGTCGATCAGCCCGTATTTGACGATCTCGGCGTAGCCGGCTTTCACCTCGCGTTCGGGCAGGGTGGCCAGCAGATCGATATCGGCCAGCACCAGGCGTGGCTGATAGAAGCTGCCGACGAGATTCTTGCCCCAGCGGGTATCGATGGCCGTCTTGCCGCCGACGGACGAGTCGACTTGCGCGAGGAGGGTAGTGGGAATCTGAATGAAGGGCACGCCGCGCAGCAGGATCGAGGCGGCGAATCCGGCCAGGTCGCCGATCACGCCGCCACCGAAAGCGACGATGGTGGTCGAGCGTTCGCAGCCGGCGTCCTGCATCCGGTCGAGCAGTTTTTCCAGATGGGCGAAGTCTTTGGTGCCTTCGCCGGGCGGCAGAATCTCGGTGACATGCGCAATCTTCTCGACATCCAACGCGGCTTGCAGCGTCTTCAGGTGGCGCGCAGCCACGTGTTCGTCGGTGACGATGAACACGCGCGGCTGCTTCAGCAGCGGCCGTATCGTCGCGCCGGCCTGGGGCAACAGGTTCGGCGCGATATGGATGTCATAGCTGCGCTCGCCCAGGGCGACGCGGACGATGGACACGGTGGCGGGCTCCGAAACGGTCAGGTGGGGAGAGGCGCCGGCGCGGCGGCGTAGGATTGCAGGGCCGACAGAACCTGCTCGACCGTACTGTCGGTCGGCTGGTCGAAGGTGTCGACGGTCATATCGGCCTCGGCATAGACCGGATAACGCCTTTCGAGCAGCTTGCGCAGCACCTCGCGCGGCTCGCCGGCGTTTAGGATCGGGCGATGGGTGCGGCCGGCGGTGCGCTTGACCAAGACCTCAAGATCGGCACGCAGCCAGACCGAGATGCTCTTGGCTATGATCAATGCCCGCGTTTCCGGTTCGATGAAGGCACCGCCGCCCGAGGCGATAACGGCCAGGGGACCATCGAGCAGCCGTGCGATGACCCGGCGTTCGCCTTCGCGGAAGGCCGGTTCGCCCAGGCGTTCGAATATCTCGTTGATCGAGCAGCCGGCAGCCGCCTCGATTTCGGCATCGGCATCGACGAAGGGACGGCCGATTTCTGCGGCTAATTTACGGCCGACAGAGCTCTTGCCGGCCCCCATCAGGCCGATCAAAACGATGGGCCGCGCCGGCAAATGCATATCGCCCGATGCTTCCGCCCGGCGTTGCAGTTCGCTCTCGCTACCGATAGACTTGCCAACCGTTGTCATGCCCCCAAGCCTAGCACAAAGCCGCTGGGGTGTGTGGTTGTCCTCGCTTTTGCACCCAAAGGGTCCAGTGTTCCCATGAAGGGCCTGCTTCGCATCCTGATCTTGCTCGTCGTCCTCGTGATCGTCGCCGGTGTTGCCGGCCTTGCCATGATGGACATGCCCGCCCCCACCCAGCACGTGGAGAAGGTCATTCCCAATGACCGGCTCGGGCATTGAGGGCTACGCCCCAAGCCGCTTTCCGGGTCTGACCGAGATCGGCGTCGTGGTTGTGCTCGCTCTGGCGGGCATGACGGCGGCTGCCTCGGCGCAAACCCCGTCGGCCCAACCCAGCGCGAGTCCGACCTCGCTGCTGCCATCGGCGAATAGCGACGCCAAGGCTGCCGCGCCCGCGGCGCCGGTCCAGCTTCCGGCCACCACCCCGCCCACCGACAACCCTGTCCAGATCCAGCAGCTGCAAAGCATCGATCCCAGCGGCTATGGCACGCTCGACGAGAACCACGGCGGCCTGCCGATCGGCGTTTGGGCGAACACCGATCGCGCGCTGGCGGTAAAGCTGATCTCGACGATCGGGCCGACCACCTCGCGCACGCTGCAGGGTCTCACCCGCCGCTTGCTGCTCTCGGTCTCGACGCCGCCTGCCGTGCCCGATGGTGCGAAGCCCGACGATGCGTTCCTGATCGCCCGCGCCCGCGCCCTCTGGAGCCTAGGCGAGATGGACGATCTCGCCGCCTTCCTGCAATCGCTGCCGCTGCCTTCGATCACGCCGCCGCTGCGCCGACTGCGTGCGGATACGGCATTGTTGAATGGCGACACGGCCACGGCTTGCGCTGAAGCCGGCCCCTTGGCGGAGGCGAGTGCCACCGACCCTTATCCGGTCGAGCTGCGCGTCTTCTGCCAATTCGCTGCCGGCCAGGGCAATGCCGCCTCGCTGGGCGTCGACGTGTTACGCGAACAGGGGACCAAAGATCCATACTTCTTTACCTTGGCCGACGCGCTCTCGTCGGGCAGTGCGCCCCGCGGCGAGATCACCGATCCGTCGCCTCTGATCCTGGCCATGGCGCGTATCGCCAAAGCCCAAGTGGCGATTAACGGCACCACGTCGCCGCCGGTGCTGCGGTCGATCGCGCTGGTGCCCGGCGCGCCCTTCGATATGCGCCTGACGGCGGGAGAGCGCGCCGAGGCGTTGGGTGCGCTCGACACCGACACGCTCCGCCGCCTGTATGAAAGCGTGCCTTTCACCGGCGACGACATCGCCAATGCCGAGGCCAAGGCGAAAGACGCCAGCCCGCGCAGCCGCGCCCTGCTGTTGCAAGCGGCAGAACGTCAAACGGCACCTCTGGGCAAGGCCGGGTTGATCGCGCGTGCGCTGGCCAGCGCCGATGGGCCGGGCTATTTCGTCGAGGCACGGCTGTTCGCACCGCAGATCGCCAGCTTGCAGCCGACCAACGATATCGCGCTCTACGTGCCGCCGCTGACCCGCGCCCTGATCGCGGCGCGGCAGTTCGATGTGGCGCGGAACTGGGCCGGATGGCTGCGCGCCCAGGCTGTGGCCGACAAATCCACTGCCGGTGCCGCAGCCGGGATCACGGTGCTCACACGCCTGGCCAAGCTCGACGACGCGCCGCTCTCCGGCGAAGCGCTCGAAGCCTGGCGCAATGCTGCGCCCAATCCGCCCATCGGCGCCACAGCGAATTGGGCGGCGCGTCGTGCGTCGCTCGGTCTCGCGCTCTTGAATGCGGTTGGCGAAACGCTGCCGCCCGAAGCCGCGCTGATGCAGATCGACAGCAGCGGGCTCACCGCCGCGCAGGTGCCGCCGCCGGGCCTCGCCTTCGGTCTCGACGCGGCGGTGCAGAACAAACGCATCGGTGAGGTTGTGCTCTTCGCCGACCTGGTCGCGGGCGACGGCAACTTCACCCAGCTCGATGTCGCGACCATCGCGCGGTTGGTGATGGCGCTGCGCAGCGCGGGTTTCGACGACGACGGACGTGCGGTGGCGCTCGAAGCCGCGCTCGCCAACGGCGTCTAGCGCGCCGGCGATGACATCTGTCGCGCGCCATCTCGACACCTTCCTCGAAATGATGGCCGCCGAACGCGGCGCCTCCGCAAACACACTCGCCGCCTATCGCCACGACCTCGACGATCTCGCGGGCTTCCTCGCCAAGCGCGGCTTGGCGCTGCATGAAGGGTCCGTCGCCGATCTGCGTGCCTATCTAGCCGATATCAACAAACGTGGCTTGGTTGCGCGCAGTGCCGCGCGGCGCTTGTCGGCGTTGCGTCAGTTCCACCGCTTCCTGGTCGCGGAAGATTTGCGCAAGGACGATCCGACCCAAGCGCTCGATAGTCCGCGGCTCGGGCGACCTTTGCCGAAATATCTATCCGAAGAAGACGTGACGGCACTGATCGACGCAGCCAAGGCGCGCGAAGGTGCGACGGGTCTGCGCGCGGTGGCGCTGCTCGAAATTCTCTATGCAGCGGGACTGCGCGTCTCCGAACTGGTCGGGCTGCCGCTGAGTGCCGTGGGTCGTGATCGCGCGACGCTGATCGTGCGCGGCAAGGGCAATAAGGAACGCATGGTCCCGCTGGGCGAACCGGCCCGTGCGGCCATCGCCATTTGGCTCACGGTGCGCGAACCACGCGCGAACAAATGGCTGTTCCCCGGCAGCGGTAAAACCGGCCATCTCACCCGCTCGGCCTTCGCCCGGCTGCTGGTCGATCTCGCGGCCGATGCGGGCATCTCCGCGGCCAAGGTCTCGCCCCATGTGCTGCGTCATTCCTTCGCTAGTCATCTGCTGGCCCATGGCGCTGATCTGCGCAGCGTGCAGCAGATGCTCGGCCATGCCGACATCGCGACCACGCAGATCTACACCCATGTGCTCGACGATCGGCTGAAAGCGCTGGTGACGAAGCACCATCCGCTGGCGAAGAAGGCCGGTTAGGCGAATCCCACCATCGCGCGCACCTCAGCGGGTGTCCGTCCCGCTTCGCGCAGGCTGCGCAGGGTCGCGGCTTTGTCGCGTTTGGCCAGGCGCGCGCCATCTTCGCCGGTCAGCAGCGAGTGGTGGTGATAGGCCGGCACCGGCAGGTCGAGCAAAGCCTGGAGCAGGCGATGGATATGGGTCGCGGCGAACAGGTCCTGGCCGCGCGTCACTAGGGTGACGCCTTGCAGTGCGTCGTCGACCGTGACCGAGAGGTGGTAACTGGTCGGCGTGTCCTTCCGGGCCAGGACCACATCGCCAAACAGTTCGGGCTGGGCTGTGACAACGCCCGCTTCGGCATCGGTCCAAGTCAGCGTCCCGGTGCGGGCCATCGCCTCGTCGGTCTTGAGGCGCAGCGCAAAAGCCGCGCCGGCGGTCTTGCGTCGCGCGGCCTCATCGAGGCTCAGGCGGCGGCAGATACCCGGATAAATGGGACCGTCTGGGCCCATCCTTTGTGTGAGGTGCGGTGCGGCCCCGGCGCTTTCGATCTCGCGGGCGATATCGGCCCGGGTGCAGAAGCAGGGGTAGATTATCCCTTGGGCCTCCAGCCGTGCCAGGGCGGCCTGATAATCGTTCATATGCTCGGACTGACGCCGGACCGGCTGTTCCCACTCAAGGCCCAGCCAGGCTAGGTCCTCCAGGATCGCGGCCGTGAATTCGGGCCGGCAGCGGGTGCGGTCGATATCTTCGATTCTGACGATAAATCGACCCCCGGGCGCTTCGCGCCCAACCTTTTTATTGGCGGCTAAGCCGCCGGGACTTGCTTTTTGCGCAGCAAACAGGGCCGAAAAGGCATGGCCGAGATGCAAATAGCCAGTGGGACTGGGCGCGAAGCGGGTTGTCGCCTTATCTATTGTCATGACGGGCAGAATAGCCCGATTTGAATCGTCTTGCCCTCTTCTGGCCTTTCCTGGACTCCCTGGCAGGGCGTTGTTACAACTCACCCTTTCGGGGATTGATCAGGACCGCCGAGCGCATTCATGCAGACCGCCAACGATATCCGTTCCACCTTCCTCGGCTATTTCCAGCGCCACGACCATACCGTGGTGCCGTCTTCGCCGCTGGTGCCCCGCAACGACCCGACGCTCATGTTCGCCAACTCGGGCATGGTGCAGTTCAAGAACGTCTTCACCGGGGCCGAGAAGCGCGACTATGTCCGTGCCACCACGGCGCAGAAATGCGTTCGCGCCGGCGGCAAGCACAACGATCTTGATAACGTCGGCTATACCGCGCGCCACCACACCTTCTTCGAGATGCTGGGTAACTTCTCGTTCGGCGACTATTTCAAGGAACGCGCGATCGAGCTGGCCTGGAACCTGATCACCAAGGAATTTGGTCTTCCGGCCGATAAGCTGCTGGCCACCGTCTATCACACCGACGACGTCGCTTTTAATTTGTGGCGCAAGATTTCCGGCCTGCCCGAATCGCGCATCATTCGGATTCCCACCTCGGACAATTTCTGGGCGATGGGCGATACCGGACCCTGCGGTCCGTGCTCGGAAATCTTCTTCGATCATGGCGATAAGATTCCCGGCGGCCCGCCCGGTAGCCCCGACGCCGATGGCGATCGCTTCATCGAGATCTGGAATCTCGTCTTCATGCAGTATGAGCAGGTGACGAAGGATACGCGCATCGATCTGCCGCGGCCCTCGATCGACACCGGCATGGGGCTCGAGCGCATCGCCGCGATCATGCAAGGCAAGCACGACAACTACGACATCGACATGATGCGCGTGCTGATCGAAGCCTCGGCCGATGCGTCGCATACCGATCCGGATGGTCCGTTCAAGAATTCGCACCGCATTGTCGCCGACCATCTGCGCACCTCGGGCTTTCTGATTGCCGATGGCGTGCTGCCCTCGAATGAAGGCCGCGGCTATGTGTTACGCCGGATCATGCGCCGCGCGATGCGCCACGCGCAGATCATGGGCTGCAAGGACCCGTTGATGTATCGCCTGGTGCCGGCGCTGGTTCGCGAGATGGGCGAAGCCTATCCGGAACTGGGGCGCGCGCAGCCGCTGATCACCGAAACCTTGAAGCTTGAGGAAGAGCGTTTCCGCATCACACTGGAACGCGGCCTCAAGCTGCTCGACGAAGAGACCGCCAAGCTCGGTGCGGGCGGCACGCTCGCGGGCGATGTTGCGTTCCGCCTCTACGATACTTTTGGCTTCCCGCTCGATCTCACGCAAGACGCGCTGCGCGCCCGCGACATCAAAGTCGATGTGGCCGGGTTCGAAGTGTCGATGGACAAGCAGCGCGCCGAGGCCCGCAAGGCTTGGGCCGGCTCGGGCGAAGCGGCGACCGAAGCCGTCTGGTTCCCGATCCGCGAAAAGGTTGGCGCGACCGAATTCCTTGGTTACGAAACCGAAGCGGCTGAGGCGCGTATCGTCGCGCTGGTGGTCGATGGCAAGCCGGTCGATGAGGCCGGGCCGGGCACGAAGGTGCTCGTGGTCGCCAATCAGACGCCGTTCTATGGCGAATCGGGCGGCCAGGTCGGCGATACCGGCACGATCACGATCCCGGGCAAGGCGAAGCTGACCGTCACCGATACGCAGAAAAAGGTCCACGATCTGGTCGTGCACTACGCCACGGTCGATGAGGGCAAGATCACGACCGCCGACTCGGCGCTGTTCACGGTAGACGGCGAACGCCGCACGCGGTTGCGCGCCCACCACTCGGCAACGCATCTTTTGTTCGCGGCGATGCGCCAGCAGCTCGGCGCGCATGTCTCGCAAAAGGGCTCGCTGGTCGCGCCCGATCGTCTGCGCTTCGATGTCAGCCACCCGAAACAAGTCTCGGCCGACGAGCAGCGCCATCTCGAAGACGCGGTGAATGCCGGTGTGCGCGCCAATGTGCCGGTGATCACCCGGCTGATGACGCCACAGGCGGCGACGCAGGCCGGCGCGATCGCCGAGTTCGGCGAGAAATACGGCGACGAGGTGCGTGTCGTCGCGATGGGCGATGGCGCCGAGAAGATCACCGTCGATCTCTGCGGCGGTACCCATGTGCGCCGCACCGGCGATATCGGCCTGTTCAAGATCATCGGCGAAGGCGCGGTGGGTTCGGGCGTGCGCCGCATCGAAGCGGTGACGGGCGCGGCGGCCGAGGCGTGGATCGATCAGCAGGTCGCGCTGCTGGCCAATGCTGCCGAGGCGCTGAAGGTGCCGGCGGCGGAAGTGCCGGCGCGTATCGCCACGCTTGCGGATTCGAACCGCAAGCTCGAAAAGGAAATCGCCGATCTGCGCCGCAAGCTCGCCACCGGCGAGGGCAGTGCATCGGCGTCGCCCGATCGCACCGTGAAGGGCATCAAGCTGGCCGCGCGCAAGCTCGATGGCGTTCCGGCCAAAGACCTGAAGGGCATGGCCGACGACATCAAGAAGCAGATCGGCTCGGGTGTGGTCGCATTGGTCAGCGATGCAGAAGGCAAGGCGTCGCTGGTCATCGCCGTCACCGAAGATCTCGCGCCGAAAGTCTCGGCGGTGGATCTGGTGCGTGCGGGTGCTGCGGCACTCGGCGGCAAGGGCGGCGGTGGCCGTCCCGATATGGCGCAGGCCGGCGGTCCGGATGTGGGCCGCGGCGACGAAGCCATCGCGGCCATCGAACAGGCGCTCTCACAGCTGGTGGCGTAAGAAATACACGGCAGAATTATTTGCCGTGTATTCCCACTAGATGCCGACCGCTACTTTAGCCTAGGCACAGGCCAGCCGAGCCGTCGCCATTCACCGGCGATTTCGCGAAAGTCGAATCGTGCGTCGTCATTCAGGCAGCACATACGCCAAGGCGTGTTCCATGCAGCTGTGGCGCCGGCATAGAGGCGATAGAAGTGGGCAACCGCGTTTGCCCAGCCATGGATTAACGACGGGTACGGATTCCCAATCGCATATATGGCGTAGAGTTTGGACTCGGAAGAAACACTCATTAGAACCTCAAGTTGAATGCATGGCGCGCGACAGCGTGAACGCATGACGCGCTCCATGTCTGTCGAACTGTCGCCTTGGGAGGTCCCAAATGAGCCGGCGTCTTAGGAGAGCCTGGCCTCCAGCCAAATGGCTGTGCGAATTCTTCTTCGTTCGCTGTGAGAATTGTAGGCTACTAGACGCTTAAGAAGCAATCCGCTTCATGCCGCTTTGTCGAAATCGCCCCGCGACGAGGTGTTGTTGTCGGCGGCTTCGCGCATCGCGGCGCGGAGCTCGCCGATGCCAAGCTTGTCATGGGCCCAGCGGCTGGCTTGACGCAGCATTGCCTCGCCCTTGGCGAACCATCCAAGCGAATGCAGCGCCGGCTTGCACAGCGTGTAGACACGGGCGAGCAGGGCGGCGGCCAGGAGTTCGAGCGCGGCCAGCAGTGCCACGCCCCACCAGAAATTACCGGTCGCCATCAGCCAGAAGGCGACCAGTTTCGGTGGATAGGTGATCGCCAGCGGCACCAGGAATGTGGCCAGAGCGGAGTAGGGCGACAGACCGCGCAGCGCGGTCTCGATATGGGCGATCGGCGGTAATTTGCCGAGCACTTCCATGCCCTGGCCCAGCCAGACCCACAGCACTTCTTCCCACAGGAACAGCACGGCGGCGATGATCATCGCCGGCGGGGTGATCACTTCACGAAGGATACGACGGAAGAGCGATCCTGGCTTGGCGGTCACTCGCCTACCCGGACGACAACGTCGATGCGGCGGACGGTGGTGCCTTCGGGCGCTTCGGGAAGTGCGGCGAATGACACCAGATGTCCCGGAATATCTTCGAGACGGCCGCTGTCTTCGAAGAAGAAGTGATGATGCGCGGCCACGTTCGTATCGAAATAGGACCGGCCGCCGGCCACCACGATCTCGCGCAGTAAGCCTGCTTCGGTGAACTGATGGAGCGTGTTGTAGACCGTGGCCAGCGACACACGCACGTTAGAACCCAAAGCTTCGACATGAAGTTCTTCGGCGGCGACGTGGCGGTCACAACCCTGGAACAGGAGTTTGGCCAACGCCAGGCGCTGACGGGTCGGGCGCAACCCGGCGGCGCGCAGCCGGTCGAGCGCGGGATTGGGCGTGCGGGACACTGTGGTCGTCATAGCCGGATCAATCCTCAACCCCGGGCGGTCTGCCGGGACGATGCTGCCCTATAACAATGATATAATGCGCCCTACCCTTAGAAAAAGTGAACTTTTCCTCAGGTGGGAGTCAAGTCCGGCGGAACCTTGTTTCCCTGCTGGTCCTGCTTTCGCTGCGCTTACGCAAGGACCGGCACCGCGCGTCCGCGCTGGGTTAATCGCCCGTAGCGATCCGATCGACCAGCTGGCGGACGGTCGGGATGAAGCCGCCGGCATAGAACGGGTCCGAGGCGAAGCGGTAGGCATTGTGGCCGGCGAACATCAGTTCGTGTTCCACATCGCCGCCATGGCTGATGTTCTGCAGGGTCTTCTGGATGCAGAAGCTGCGCGGATCGGTCTTCTTGCCGGTGGTGCCGGTCTCGCCCTGGGACCAGTTCGAGAACAGGCAGGCCGAGAGGCAGCCCATGCAGTCGATCTGGTCGCGGCGGATTTGCTCGGCGCGTTCCGGGGTCACGAAAATCAGGGTCGAATCGGGCGTGCGCAGCGCCTCGGTGAAGCCCTGGCTGGCCCAGCCTTCGGCATGGGCCTTGTCGCCGGGCGCCACAAAGACTTCGCGGCCGCGTGCGCCGATCGGCAGCGCCACGGAATGCTCGCCCAGTGCTTCGGGGCTATAGGCGATCTGGCGCTCGACGCGTTCGACCATTTCGTTGAGGAAGTCGTTCTTCACCGCCGAGGAATAGAAACCGGTCGGGCTGAACGAGTGCAGCAGCACATCGCCTTCCTTCAACTGCAACAGGCGCTTTTTCCATTCGGTCGAGATCGGGCTTTCCTCGGTCACCAGCGGGCGCGTACCGAACTGGAAAGCCACGGGGCCCAGATCCTTGTTCTCGAGCCAGTCGGCCCATTCGCGCAAAAACCAGACGCCGCCCGCCATCACGATCGGCGCTTCGGCCACACCAAGCTCACGCATCGCCTGGCGCAGTTCCAGCACGCGCGGCAGCGGTGCTTGCGGCTTGCGCGGGTCTTCGCTGTTAGAAAGCCCGTTATGGCCGCCGGCCAACCATGGGTCTTCGTAGACCACCGCGCCGAACCAGTCGGAGAATTTGTGATAAGCGCGCTTCCACAACGCACGGAACGCGCGCGCCGAAGATACGATCGGGTAGTAGTGCACTTTGTAGTGCGCGCAGAGTTCGGCGAGACGATAGGGCATGCCGGCGCCGCAGGTCACGCCATGCACCAAGCCCTTCGCGCCTTCGAGGACACCTTGCAGCACGCGCTCGGCGCCGCCCATCTCCCACAGCACGTTCATGTGCAGGCGGCCCTTGCCGCCCGACATGTCGTGCGCGATGCGCGCCTGGGCGATACCGCCGCGGATACCATAGGCGATCAATTCTTCGTGGCGATCGCCACGGGTCTTGCCCTTGTACTGGACGGGAATCAGATGGCCGTGTTCGTCGTAGAAATCGGCGTTGACGCCGGAGAAGGTGCCGACGCCGCCGGCCGCTGCCCAAGCACCCGAGCTTTGGCCATTGGAGACGGAAATGCCCTTGCCGCCTTCGATCAGCGGCAGGACTTCGCGTCCTGAAATCAGCAGAGGATTCAGCAACTTCACAGCGCTTGCTCCCCTTTGTGCCGGTAAGAACCCTTCGACATCCCTGTCATATAGGGCGTTCCGGTCATTCTGTCATGCTGCGTATCGAAGCCCCGGGCGGAATGGTTAACGCCGCCCGGGGCTTGATGCCGCAACTGCCCGGCTTACTCAGCCGAAGTTTCACTCTTGGCTTCCGACTTCGAGATATCTGCGCCGGTGGCCTGATCGACCTGCTTCATCGACAGCTTTACTTTGCCGCGATCGTCGAAGCCGATCACCTTCACCTTCACCGCATCGCCGACATTGACGATATCGGTGGTCTTGCCGACGCGCTTCGATGCCAGTTCGGAAATGTGAACCAGACCGTCTTTGGCGCCCAGGAAGTTGACGAAGGCGCCGAAATCGACAGTCTTCACCACCTTGCCGTTATAGATCACGCCGACTTCCGGCTCGGCCACGATGCCTTTGATCCAATCGACGGCCTTCTGCGCGGCAGCGGCGTCGACCGACGCCACCTTCACGCTGCCATCGTCTTCGATGTCGATCTTGGCGCCGGTCACTTCGGTGATCTCGCGGATCACTTTGCCGCCGGTGCCGATCACTTCGCGGATCTTGTCCTTCGGAATGCTGAAGGACGTGATGCGCGGCGCATTATTGCTGACTTCGCCGCGTGCGCTGGTCAGGCCCTTGGCCATCTCGCCCAGGATGTGCAAGCGGCCGTCCTTGGCCTGCTCCAGGGCGATCTTCATGATCTCCTTGGTGATGGACGTGATCTTGATGTCCATCTGCAGGGCAGTGACGCCCTGATCGGTGCCGGCCACCTTGAAATCCATGTCGCCGAGATGATCTTCGTCGCCCAGGATGTCGGAAAGAACCGCAAAGCCCTTCTCTTCCTTGATCAGGCCCATGGCGATGCCGGCGACGGGACGCTGTAGCGGAACGCCCGCATCCATCAGTGCCAGCGACGAGCCGCACACGGTGGCCATCGAGGACGAGCCATTCGACTCGGTGATCTCGGAGACCAGACGGACCGTGTAGGGGAAGGCTTCCTTGGTCGGCAGGCACGGGTGCACTGCGCGCCAGGCCAGCTTGCCATGGCCGATTTCGCGGCGGCCGGGGCTGCCCATGCGGCCCGCTTCACCGACCGAGTAGGGCGGGAAGTTGTAGTGCAGCATGAAGTGCTGGCGGTACTCGCCTTCCAGCGCGTCGATGATCTGCTCGTCCTGGCCGGTGCCCAGCGTGGCGACCACCAGAGCCTGGGTCTCGCCGCGGGTGAACAGCGCCGAGCCGTGAGCGCGCGGCAGCAGGCCGACTTCGACTTCGATCGGGCGCACCGTCTTGGTGTCGCGGCCGTCGATGCGCTTGCCGGTGTCGAGGATGTTGTTGCGCACGGTGTCGTATTCGATCAGGCCGAGAATTTCCGGCACGACCGCGCGAGCAGGATCTTCGGCGGTGAACAGCGCCAGGCCCTTGGCCTTGGCTTCGGACACCTTGTTCTGGCGGTCCTGCTTCACGACGATGCGATAGGCGGCGGCGACGTCATCGACGACGCCGGCGGCCTTCAGCTTCTCGCGCACGGGCGCAGCATGCTCAGACGGCTTGGGCAGATCCCACGGGTCTTTGGCGCATTGCTCGGCCAAGCCGATGATGGCGTTGATGACCTGCTGGAATTGCTCATGACCGAAGGTCACGGCGCCGAGCATCACTTCTTCGGAGAGCTCCTGCGCTTCGGACTCGACCATCAGCACGCCTTCGTTGGTGCCGGCGACGACCAGGTCGAGCTTCGACTTGGTGAGGTCCTGCTGCAGCGGGTTCAGCACGTACTGGCCATCGATATAGCCGACGCGCGCGGCGGCGACCGGGCCCATGAAGGGCAGGCCGGAAATGGTAAGCGCCGCCGAGGCGCCGACCATTGCGACGACGTCGGGATCGTTTTCAAGATCGTGCGAGAGCACGGTGCAGACCACCTGCACTTCGTTGCGGAAGCCTTCCGCGAACAGCGGACGGATCGGGCGGTCGATCAGGCGCGAGGTCAGCACTTCCTTTTCGGTCGGCCGGCCTTCGCGCTTGAAGAAGCCGCCGGGAATCTTGCCCGCGGCGAAGGTCTTCTCCTGGTAATTCACGGTCAGCGGGAAGAAATCGATCCCCGGCTTGGCCGACTTGGCGCCGACAACGGTGCAGAGCACGGTGGTCGCGCCATAGGTGGCCATCACAGCGCCGGTGGCTTGGCGGGCGACTTTGCCGCTCTCAAGCACCAGGCGGCGACCGCCCCAATCGATCTCTTTACGGTAAACTTTAAACATCGTCATTCGTTCGTTCCTTGTTCGGATGAACCTGGCGCCGGATTGCCCCAGGTCCCGACACGCCGACATTCTGCCGCGCGACCACATCGCACAGCGCTATTACGCGCCGCGTCGATGCGAACCTGCGGTCGGACCGAGCTGGTCCGTGAATGCCAGGGTGCCGTCATGCCATCGTTAGCGGCGCAGGCCCAGACGCTCGATCAGCTGATCGTAGCGCTTGGCATCTGTCGCCTTGAGGTAGTCGAGCATCCGACGACGCTGGCCCACCATGATCAGGAGGCCGCGGCGCGAATGGAAATCCTTGTTATGACCCTTGAGATGGTCCGTCAGGTTCTTGATACGCTCGGACAGGATGGCAACCTGTACTTCGGGCGAACCCGTATCGGACACTTTAGTGGCGTATTCGCGGATAAGCTCTTGCTTCCGCTCTGCGGTGATCGACATCGAGTACTCCTCAAATGCTAGAGATGAAGAACCCGCACGGGACGCACCATGTCGTCGTCGATACGGGCCAATGCCACCAGCCGGTCCGCGGTCTGTACCCGCACGACAGTGTCGCGAAGGTTCGCTGCGGAAACACGGATGCCATCCGGTCCAAGGACCGGAATAGGCTGTCCGCGGCTAAGGCATTGCGCCTCGTCCTCTGTCACGGCCAGGGCCGGGATGTCGTCCAGCGCGGTCGCGACAGGTAGGACAAAGGACGCGGCACTATGCACAAACACCCCTAGCGTATCCAGTGAAATCGCTTGGATTTCCGTGAACGGTCCACAGGCTGTCCGGCGTAATTCGGCGACGAAAGCGAGGGTTCCGAGCGCCTGACCCAGGTCGCGGGCCAGCGAGCGGATATAGGTTCCCTTGCCGCAGCGGACTTCGAAGTCCGCCCAATCGGTTTCTGTCGCCAAAAGGGTAATTTTGTCGATTTGGACCCGCCTGGGGGCCAGTTCGGGGGCATTTCCGGCCCGAGCCAGGGCATAAGCACGCTCGCCATCGACCTTCAGGGCCGAGAATACGGGGGGAATCTGCTCGATATTGCCTTCAAACCGAGGCAGAACGCCCAAAATCGCCTCTTTAGTGGGGCGATTCGGACTTATCCCCACAATTTCACCCTCATTGTCGTCAGTTGAGCGACTTTCGCCCCATTGAGCGCGGAAACGATAGGTCTTGGCCCCGTCCATCACGAAGGAGACGGTCTTGGTCGCTTCACCGAGCGCTATTGGCAGGATACCTGTGGCCAGCGGATCGAGCGTGCCACCATGACCGGCTTTGGCCGCGCCGGTGGTGCGGCGCACGGCAGCCACGGCCTGGGCTGAGCTCAAGCCGAGCGGTTTGTCGAGAACGACCCAGCCGTTGATCGGCAGTCCGGTCCGCTTACGACCCATCCGACTCATCCGGCTCGTCACCGCTCAGATCGCGACGCACGTCCGGGCTGTTGAGAATCTGCTCGATCCGTTCCGCCTGGTCGAAGGACCTGTCGGCCTGGAATGAAAAATCGGGCACGACGCGAAGCTGCACCTGACGTGCGACCTCGTGACGCAGGAAAGGCACCGTACGTTTCAATCCGGCGAGGAGCGGCCCGGTATCGCCGCCGCCCAGCGGCACGACGAACACGGTCGCCTGGCGCAGATCGGGGCTGACGGTCACCTCGGTCACGGTGATGTGGCGGCCGGCCACGTCGGGGTCGCGGATTTCGCCGCGTTCAAGAACGCGTGCGAGCACGTGGCGCAATTCCTCGCCGACACGAAGCTGGCGCTGACTGCGCGGCACGCCGGCCGCATTGCTCGCTTTGCTGCCGCTACGTTTGCGGGACTGAGCCATAGGCACCTCAAACCAGTTCCCCTCCCCTCATGGGGGAGGGGAAGCGGTGTCGCCGTTACAGAACGCCGGCGACTTCTTCCATCTCGAAGCACTCGATCACGTCACCCTTCTGGATGTCGTTGTAGTTCTCGAGCGACACGCCGCACTCATAGCCTTCGCGCACTTCGCGGACATCGTCCTTGAAGCGCTTGAGCTGGCCGAGCGCGCCTTCGTAGATCACGACGTTGTCGCGCAGCAGGCGCACCTTGCCGCCGCGCTTGATCTGGCCTTCGGTCACCATACAGCCGGCGACGCGGCCGATCTTGGAGATCGAGAACACCTCGCGGATTTCGGCGTTGCCCAGGAAGCGTTCCCGCAGCGTCGGCGCCAGCATGCCGGTGAGGGCCTTTTTGACGTCTTCCGACAGGTCGTAGATGATCGAGTAGTAGCGGATTTCGATCCCGTCGCGACGGCTCATTTCGCGGGCCTGCGGATTGGCGCGGACGTTGAAGCCGATCACCAGCGCACCGGATGCCTTGGCCAGCGTGATGTCGGATTCGTTGATGCCGCCCACGGCCGCGTGCAGCACGCGCACCTTGACGCTGTCGTTGCCCAGCTTCTCCAAGGTGGACGCAATGGCTTCCACCGAGCCCTGCACGTCGCCCTTGACCACGACAGGCAGATCTTTCGCTTCGCCGGTGCTGATCTTGGAGAACATCTGGTCGAGTGTGCCGCGGACCGAGGCCGCAACCTTTGCTTCGCGTTCTTTGCGCTGGCGATAGTCGGCCACTTCGCGGGCGCGCGCTTCGGTATCGACGACGATGAAGTCATCGCCCGCGGCCGGCGTGCCCTGAAGACCCAACACTTCGACCGGCATCGCGGGACCGGCTTCTTCGACCTTGTTACCGCGGTCGTCATAGAGCGCGCGGACGCGGCCCCATTCCGAACCGGCGACGAACAGATCACCCGAACGCAGCGTGCCTTTCTGGACCAACACGGTGGCCACGGTGCCACGGCCGCGTTCCATCTTGGCTTCGATCACCACACCTTGCGAGGCGCGCTCGGGATTGGCCTTCAAGTCGAGAATTTCGGCCTGCAGCAGAATCGCTTCTTCGAGCTTGTCGAGGTTGGTCTTGTTCTTGGCCGAGACTTCGACGGCCAGAATGTCGCCGCCCAACTCTTCGGTCACCAACTCGTGCTGCAACAGTTCCTGACGCACCTTCTGCGCATTGGCGCCGGGCTTGTCGATCTTGTTGATCGCCACGATGATCGGCGCCTTGGCGGCGCGGGCATGGCGGATGGCTTCCACCGTCTGCGGCATGATGCCGTCATCGGCCGCCACCACCAGCACGACGATATCCGTCGCCTGCGCACCGCGCGCGCGCATGGCGGTGAAAGCTTCGTGGCCGGGCGTATCGATGAAGGTGATGTGCTGGCCACCGGCCAGGGTCACTTGATACGCACCGATATGCTGTGTGATGCCACCGGCTTCGCCCGCGGCCACGTCGGTCGAGCGCAGCGCGTCGAGCAGCGAGGTCTTGCCGTGGTCGACATGGCCCATGACGGTGACGACCGGCGGACGCGCGACCAGATGCACGTCTTCGTCGGTGTGCTCGCCCAGGCCCACTTCGATATCGGCCTCGGACACGCGCTTCGCCGTATGGCCGAATTCGGCCACTACCAATTCGGCAGTGTCGGCATCGATCGGCTGATTGATGGTCGCCATCACGCCCATCTTCATCAGCGACTTGATCACGTCGACGCTGCGCTCGGCCATGCGGTTGGCGAGTTCCTGGACGGTGATGGTTTCCGGAATGGTGACTTCGCGCAAAACCTTCTCCGCCGGTTTACCGATCTGCTTCTGACGCTCGCGCTCGCGGGCGCGCTTGACCGCGGCCAGCGAACGGCCGCGTTCGCTGCGATCGTCCTCGTCCAGTGCGGCGGTGACGGTCAATTTGCCTTCGCGGCGACGCGGCTCGGCGCGCTTGGTGGCAGCCGGCGGGCGATGGGCGGCGGTGCGGCGTGGACGCGCCGGACCTTCTTCTTCCTCTTCGGCAACGACGGCGCGCGCGCCTGCAACCGGGGTAACGGTCTTGGCCTTGGCGTCAGTCTTCGCCTTCGCCTCGGGCGAGGCCTCGGCGGTCGATGCAGCGGCTACGGCCGGCGCTGCGGTTTGCGGGGCCGGCTCGGAGGCAGGTGCCACCGGCTCTTCGACGGCGGGCGGCGGCGCGTTCTTGCGCGCCTCTTCCTCGACGCGCTGCGTTTCCAAAGCGTCTTGTAGCGCACGGGCGCGTGCGGCCTTTTCGCCGGTCGTCAGATCATGCAGATGGGCGCGTGCGGCTTCGATGACTTCCGGCGCGGGCGCGACCTCGACTTCCGGTGCGCGCGGCAGTTCCTTCACCTCTTGCAACACGCCGCCGGCGCCTTGCGCAAAGGTGCGCTTCTTCTTCACCTCGACGGTCACCACCTTGGAGCGGCCATGCGAGAAGCTCTGGCGGACCTGTCCGGTCTCCACCGTCTTCTTCAGCTCCAATTTACCCGGCGTCCGTTTGATCGGCGTATTCGTGTCAGCCATCGGTTCGACTTCACCTAATTAAATCATTGGCGCCCGGACGCATGTCCGGCCGCATTCGCAGCAACTCTGAACCCCGAAAGACGTTCCGCCTCCGCCCGCAGCCGGTCGGCCAAACGGCCTGGCGCCAGCAAAATATGGACGAAACGCTCGCGCCCGAAGGCGGCACCTAATTCTTCGCCGGTCAGAATATCGACCATCGGCACGTGCGGCGCCAGAGCGCGCAACTTGCCGCGACCGTCTTCCGCTCCGTCAGCCGCCTCGACCAGCACACCGCGCGGCGCCTTGGCCAGCACCGCACGCACCTGATCGAAACCCGCCTCAATATGCTCGGCGCGACGCGCCAAACCCAAAAATTCTATGCAGCGCTTCACCAACAACGCTTCGATCCGGTTGGCCAGATCGCTCGGCGCTTCCACCGGACGTCGTGCCGCCCGCGTAAACGCGCGCTTGGCCAGCGCCGTCTCAACCACATCGCGCCGCGCCGTCAGCCACATACCCCGGCCCGGCAGTCGCGCTTCGAGATCGGGAACGACGCTGCTGTCGGGGCCGATCACAAACCGCACCATCCGCTCGACCGGCAGGCTCTCGCCTGTCACCAGACAGCGGCGCAGCGGCCCGGTTTCTTCAACCTCGACCACCTCTTCAACCTCGGCCACGTCCGCATCCGGCACGGGCGCGTCGCGATCGATCATCTTATCGTCAGGTTCGGCGAGCACGGTGCGCCCAGCCTCGGCCTCCGCCTAAGCGGCGTGGCCTGCTCCCGAAGTCTTGCCGGCTTCGTCGCCCTCGAACCAGTGGGCGCGCGCCGCCATGATGATGGTATTCGCGTCTTCTTCGGCCAACTTATCGGCGCCGACGATCTCGACCAATTCGTCGCCGGCCAAGTCGGCCAGGTCGTCGAGCGTCTTTACGCCCTTTTCGCCGAGCGCCACCAACATGGCCGTGGTGAGGCCCTGCACTGCGGCGAGTTCGTCGGCCACACCGAGCTCCTTGCGGCGTTCGGTATTGCGCTTGTCCTGCTCTTCGAGGAAGCCGCGGGCGCGGCTCTGCAACTCGCCGGCGGTGTTTTCGTCGAAGCCTTCGATGCCCGTCAGATCCTCGATCGGCACGAACGCCACTTCTTCGACCGACGAGAAACCTTCGGTCACCAGCAGATGGGCCATCACGTCATCGACATCAAGCGCGTCGATGAACATCTTCGAGCGTGCGCCGAATTCCGCCTGGCGGCGCTCGCTTTCTTCAGCTTCGGTCATGATGTCGATATTCCAACCGGTCAGCATTGAGGCTAGACGCACATTCTGGCCACGGCGGCCGATGGCCAGACTCAGCTGATCATCGGGCACCACCACTTCAATGCGGTTCTGTTCTTCGTCGAGTACGACCTTGGCCACCTCGGCCGGGGCCAGCCCGTTGACGATGAAGGTCGCCGGGTCCTGCGACCACTGAATGATGTCGATCTTTTCGCCCTGCAATTCGGCCACCACCGCCTGCACGCGCGAACCGCGCATACCGACGCAGGCGCCGACCGGATCGATACCGGAATCCCGGCTGACCACGGCGATCTTGGCGCGCGAGCCCGGATCGCGGGCGACCGACTTGATCTCGATGATGCCGTCATAGATTTCCGGCACTTCCTGAGCGAACAGCTTCGCCATGAACTGCGGATGAGTGCGGGAGAGGAAAATCTGCGGACCGCGCGGTTCCTGGCGCACATCGAAGATGTAGGCGCGCACGCGGTCGCCGGTGCGGAAGGTCTCGCGCGGGATCAGCTCGTCGCGGCGCAGCAGTGCCTCGGCGCGGCCCAGATCGACAACCACGTTGCCGAACTCGACGCGCTTCACCAGGCCGTTGACGATCTCGGCGGTGCGGTTCTTGAACTCGTCATACTGGCGCTGACGTTCGGCGTCGCGCACGCGCTGCACGATCACCTGCTTGGCGGTCTGCGCGGCGATGCGGCCGAAATCGATCGGCGGCAGCGGATCGACGAAGGTGTCGCCGGCAACGGCGTCGGGCTTCTTCTTGCGCGCCTGTGTCACGGTCATCTGCGCCGATTCGTTCTCCACGGTCTCGACAACCGTGATGACGCGGGTCAGTTGGATCTCGCCGTTCTTGCGGTCGATGGTCGCGCGGATGTCGTGCTCGTGACCGTATTTGGAGCGGCCGGCCTTTTGGATGGCCTGCTCCATGGCTTCGAGCACCTCGTCGCGGTCGATACCCTTATCGCGGGCGACGGCGTCGGCGACTTGAAGCAGTTCGGGGCGGGGCAGGGCAGCGGTACGTTCCAGAGCCATGGTGTTTATCTTCTTCAGTTGAATCAGTGCCGGCGCAATGCGGCGGCGAGGGTGGCGTCATCGGGCACAAGCTTAGCCTTCGACACTTCGGTAAGCGGAATGATCACTTCGTCTTCGTCGACCTGCATGCGGATCGCGCCATCGGCGTTGCGGCCGAGCAGGTGGCCCTTGAACTTCTTGCGGCGGCCATCCTCAGCATTACGCACTTCGACCATCGCCAGGGCGCCGGTGAAACGATCGTAATCCTCGGGGCGCACCAGCGGCCGGTCGAGACCGGGCGAGGTGACTTCAAGGTCGTAGGCATCGGGGATCGGATCTTCGACGTCGAGCATCGCTGAAAGGTTGCGGCTGATCGCGGTGCAGTCCTCGACCGACATCGGCTGCCCGTCGCGGCGCTCGGCCATCACCTGCAGCGTCGGCCGGCGGCTGGCAGACAGATGTACACGCACCAGCGCATAACCCATGCCTTCGAGCATGGGTTCAGTCAAAGCGGTCAAACGATCGACCAGCGACATCGACGCAAAAGGCTCCCGAGTAACAAAAAAGGCGGGCCGTTGAGCCCACCTTGCAACCCCGTCTTACGACAGGACGACAGGTATTTATGATGGGCGTGAATATAGCGCCAAAACCACCGCCTGCAAGGGATTTGTGCGGTGCGAGCCCCGCCAAAGGATTAACTTGATTGGCGCTTTATTGAGCGCTGGCCGCCGCCTGCGGTGGTTGAAACCCGTGCCCCATAAACAAATTCAGGGTCATCATCGGCTGGCCGGCGTGGTTCAAAGTCACAACCGGCAGGGGTTCGATCGAGGCGAACATCTTCCCGTAGCGCTGCTGAATCTCGGCCAAAGTCATCTGCGGATCGACGATGATGCCGTCGCGGCCGGCAACGCTGCTCATCGGATGCTCGATCCCGTATTCGCGATCATCGGTGTCGAGCACGACCACCGGAATCGTGCCGCCCACCGCATAATCGTATTTGCCGGCCTGGAGCCAGCGGGTGGAGGCGACGAAGTGATGATCGTCCAGCAGGTTCTGTTGAGCGAGCGAGGCGCGCAGATCGGTCCAGTCGACGGCGTCGGAGTCTGGATGTTTATTCGTCCACGGGTCGCCGAGTACAGCCGGCATGTAGTTGAAGTGCAACTGCGTGGCGAAGATCGCGAGCAGAATGACGACGAAGGTCGCCGTCATCGCGATCGCGCGGCGGAGCCATAGTTGATCGATGTGGCGCGCGATCCAATGGCCGGCCAAGGGCAGCAACATCATGTAGCCGGGCGCGGCCCAGTGATAGAGCACGCGATGCGGCGACCATGCCGCCACCAGCGCGAAGAGAATGACCGGGATCACGCCTAGCCACGCGCACAGCCAGCGGCGCTCGTCGCTTGGTCCCCGCGTCAATGCGCCGATCAGCTGCAGGATCAGCAGGAGCCAGATCCAGGGCAACAGGAACAGGGCTTCGCCACCCAGCACTTGGAAGACACGGCCGGGATGCCATTGCGCGCCGGTCGCGCGTCCGCCCTGGAATGCGAAGGACGCGAAGCCGTGATCCAGATTCCAAATGATCACAGGCGCGAAAATCAGCACCGCGACGATGCCCGCCATATAGGGCTGCGGCCGCGCCAGCCAAAAGCGTTTCGTCGGTGTCGTCAGCAGGAAGAAGAACACGCCGGCGACGATCAGCACCGCGGAGTATTTGGACAGCAGCGCAAGGCCGGCACAGATGCCGGTCAGCAGCCACCACAGCGTTGCGTTGCCGCTTTTGCCATCTAAAGCGCGAACGAGACAAATGCCCGCGCAGAGCAGCATCAAAACCAATGGCCCGTCGGGCAGAACCCAGGTCGCGGTGGTCACGCCCAGCACAGGCACGAGATTGAGCAGTACGGCCGCCCACAGTCCCGCGCGCGCACCGAACAGCGCTGCGGCGAAACCGTACATCGCCCAGGTCGTCGCGGCGAACAGCACCACAAAAGGCAGACGCACAACCCAATTCGCTTCGCTGCGAAAGAGCTGTTCGGCGCCCCAAGTGATCCACCAGGCGAGTGGCGGGTGGTCGAAATAGCCGAGCTGAATTTGCCGCGCCAGCGCCGTCATGTAGCTTTCGTCGATGCCGAGCCCGGTGGTGCTGGCAACGATCATGCGCAGAATCGCCGTGCCCAGAATCAACGCCGCGACCGCATAGATGGGTCGCATGGGGATCGCCGGCATGTCGCCGAAATCATCGGGCTCGGAGGGCACGGGGGTTGTCTCGCGCGGTTATCTGCGGTTGTGATTGTAGCTGCCGTTGCGGGGCGACTATACAGGCTTGGACGCCGGCACAAACGGGAACTTGTCGCGCCCCATATGAAGGATTACACCGAGGGCATCCGAGGGAGAGCCATCATGAACGCCGTCACCGATACTCTGGTTTCGCGCCTTGTCGCCATTTGCGGCGCGCCGGCCGTGATCGCCGAACCGGACGCGATGACGCCCTATCAAACCGAATGGCGGCAGCGTTGGCAGGGCAAGGCGCGTCTGGTGGTGCGGCCCGGCTCGACCGAGGAAGTGTCCGCGGTCGTGAAGCTCTGCGCGACGGAAGGCGTGGCCATCGTGCCGCAAGGTGGCAATACCGGATTATGCGAAGGCGCAATGCCCGACGCGTCGGGCAAGCAGATCGTGCTCAGCCTCGCGCGGATGAACCGTATCCGCAATCTCGATCCCCTCGATTTCACCATGACTGTGGATGCGGGATGCGTGCTGCAGACGTTGCAGGAAAAAGCACGCGAAGCGGGTTGCTTCTTCCCACTCAGCCTGGGTGCGCAAGGCAGCTGCATGATCGGCGGCAACATCTCCACCAATGCCGGCGGCGTCGGCGTGTTGCGCTATGGCAGCACGCGCGCGCTGGTGCTCGGCCTCGAAGTCGTCCTCGCCGACGGCGCCATTTGGGACGGGCTGAAGGCGCTGGGCAAGGACAACACCGGTTACGATCTGAAGCAGTTCTTCATCGGCGCCGAGGGCTCGCTCGGCATCATCACCGCGGCGTCGCTGAAATTGTTCCCGCAGCCGCAAGACGTGCAGACGGCGTTGGTTGCGCTGACCGATCTCGAAACCGCGCTGCCTCTGTTGCGGCGCGCCCGCTCGATGAGTTCGGATATGGTCACGGCTTTCGAGGTGATGCCCCGCTCAAGCATCGAATATGCCGTCAAATATCTGCCGGGCGTGACTGATCCGATCGCCACATCCTATGACTGGTACGCGCTGATGGATCTCTCCACGTCGCGTCCGGGCGGCAGCCTGCGCGAAACGATGGAAGCGATCCTGGGCGACGCGGTCGAAGCCGGCGAGATCGTGGATGCGGTGATTGCCGATTCGACGACGCAGCAACGCGCCATCTGGCGCATCCGTGAGGAGTTGCCGGAAGCCGTGCGCCGCAGCGGTCCGGCGCTGCACCACGATGTGTCGGTGCCGACCTCGGATGTGGCGAAATACATCCGTCGTACAGTCGAAGCAGTCCAGGCCAAATATCCCAACGTGTTGTGCATGCCGTTCGGCCATCTCGGCGACGGCAATATCCACTTCACCGTCTGTTCGGCGAGGGGCGCCAGCGACAATGCGCTCTACGACGCGGAGCACGTGATCACACCGATCATCTTCAGTATCGCGGTGGAGATGCGCGGCAGTTTCAGTGCCGAACATGGCGTCGGCCAGCTCAAGCTCGACGATATGGATCACTACAAGAAACCGATCGAGCTCGATCTGATGCAGCGGGTCAAAGCGGCGCTCGATCCGCGCAACCTGATGAACCCGGGCAAGGTCGTTCGCGCCAAGCATTAACAGTTTCGTTTTGGAGCCTTGGCGCTCACACCAATCTCCCTTGACTCTTGAGAAATGAATGACTATTCATTCAATATCATTTGGGGCGATCAAGGGCGCTTGGGGTGGGCTATGGCGGGTCGGGCGAACGCGAAGAAGGTCATCAACAAGCGGGCAGCGATCATCGACGCCGCCGTGACCCTATTCGCCCATAAAGGGTTCTATGGGACCACGGTGCCCGAGATCGCCGAAAAGGCGGGCGTGGCCACCGGGTCGATCTACCTCTATTTCCAGACTAAGGAAGCCCTGGTGAATGCCGCCCTGGCCGAGCGCAAACAGGGCATGTACGACGCATTCTCGGGGGCAGCCAGCGGCGGTGGCGATCTCGAAGCCCGTTTTCGCCGGACCTGGCGCGCACTGGTGGCCTATGCGGTTGCCCATCCCGCCGACTTCCTGTTCTTCGAGATGCATCATCACGCGGCCTATCTCGATCCGGCCACCCATGAATCGGGTCAGAAGATCATGTTGGTCGCCATCGACTTCATGCGCGAAATCACCGGCGCCTATCGCGTCGATTCGCCTGCGCCCGAGGTGCTGGTCGCGTTGGTCTGGGGTGGGCTGGTCGGTCTCCTGAAGTTTGCGGATCAAGGCTTTCTGCGGCTCGATCCGCAACTGGTCGACGCCGCGGGCCTCGCGCTCTGGCATGCCGTCACCGGCAAGGCCCCACTCTCTTCATCCTCCACTACCGTGTTTCCGACGACTGAAAGGCAACAGCCATGAACACCTCAAACCGTCCCATCGCTTTGGTCACAGGTGCATCGAGTGGGATCGGCGCCGATCTCGCGCGCGAATTGGCGCGCGACGGCCACGATCTCATTCTCTCGGCGCGGCGTGTCGAGCCCATGCAGAAACTGGCCGAAGAGCTGAAGGTGCTCGGCGCACAGATCACGGTGATCCCGGCCGATCTCAGCAAGACAGGTGGTGCGGCGGCGCTGGTCCGTGACATCGAATCGCGCAGCCTTACCGTCGATGTGCTGATCAACAATGCAGGACTTGGCGACAATTCGTTGTTTCACGTGGAAGACCAGACGCGCATCGGCGAGATGATGCAGGTCAATATCGTCGCGCTAACCGAGCTGACGCGTGCATTGCTGCCGGGCATGGTCGCGCGGCGGCGCGGCCGGGTGATGCTGGTGGCCTCCACGGCTTCGTTCCAGCCGGGCCCCTATATGGCCGTCTACTGCGCCACCAAGGCCTACGTGCTGAGCCTGGGCGAGGCGATCAATTTCGAATTGCGCGGCACTGGCGTGACCCTGTCGGTTCTGTGCCCCGGCGGCACAGAGACCGAGTTCGCCAAGGTCGCCAACAGCACCGAAATGAAGCTGCACAAGAACCCCCTGGTTCCGAGCATGACCTCTGCCGAGGTGGCACGTCAGGGCTATGCGGCGCTGAAATCCGGACGCACGGTGCTGGTCACGGGCTGGTTCAACAAGACCGGCGCGTTCCTCAACCGGATCACGCCTCGTTCCACCGCCACGGCACTGACCGGCTCGCTCCTGAAGCGCGCCTGACTGTGCCGTGCCGTTGACAGGCCCGCGCGTCCCTCCGGCGTGCGGGCCTGTGGATGGATTGAGGCTTGTTCTGACCTGTCCCGCGCGGCCATAATCGGCCGCAAATGCGGGGCATCGATCGCTATATTTTACGCCAGCTTATCGTCGGCATGGTGCTGGTGACGATGGGGCTTACGGCCATCTTGTGGCTGACCCAGTCGCTGCGCTTCGTCGAGTTGACGGTGAGCAAGGGTGCGTCGGTCGCCGAGTTCCTCGAACTCACGCTGCTGATCGTGCCCAACTTCCTGACGGTGATCCTCCCGGTTTCAGTTTTCGCCGTCGTCCTGTTCATCTATGACCGGCTGACGGCGGATCGCGAACTCGTGGTGTTACGCTCGATCGGCGCCAGTCATGTGCAACTTGCGCGGCCCGCGATCATTCTGGCCACCGGCTGTGCAGCCCTCGGCTTTCTTCTGAATATCTGGCTGATCCCGCTTTCGGTCAGCGCATTCCACACGCTGCAGTGGCAGCTGCGTTCCAGCGCGACGGGCGTGCTGATCCAGGAGGGCGCATTCACCCAGATCGGCAGCGGCCTCACCGTCTACGTGAAGTCGCGTCTGCCCGATGGCGAACTGCTCGGCATCATCGTCGATGATCGCCGTAATCCGCAGCAGCCGGTTACATTGATGGCCGAGCGCGGGTCGCTGACTCATACCGCCGACGGCACGCCCGAAGTGGTGATGTTCAACGGCACGCGCCAGCAGGTGACCAAGGGCTCGGACCGGCTTTCGCTGCTGCACTTCGACAATTATGCGATGGAATTCAGCGAAGGCGGAAATGCCGGGCGCGTCGAAGCGCAGGATCCGCGCGAGCAGACGATGGCGCAATTGTTTGCCGCCGACGAAGCGACGATGACGCAGGCCCTCTATCGCCAATTCCGTGTCGAGGCCTATCAGCGCCTAGCGTCGCCGCTCTACGATTTCACCTTCGCGCTGATCGCGGCGGCTTGTCTCCTGGCGGGCCACTTCAATCGTCGCGGGCAACTCGATCGGATTGCGATCGGCGTCGGTTTGATGGTGGCCGTTCAGGCCATGGCGTTGGGCATTTCGGACTTGGCGGCGCGCAATCTTGCGCTTCTGCCGCTGATCTACATTGGTCCCATCGTTCCCGCCGCGGCAGCGGCTTGGATTCTGCTGCGGCCTGGATTCGGCGACCGTCCGACCTCCGGCGCGGCAGCCGCGAGCTGATATGAGGTCTCCGGCGCGGCGTCTGACGGTCGGCATCTCGATTATGGCCTTGATGACGGCTTTGGCCTCACCCACGCAAGCGGACACGACCGCGGCGCCCGTCAGCGGGGCAGGCCCATCGAATGGTGCGTCCCTGGCACCCGCCGTCAAAGGCAAGGACGGCAAGAAGGGCACGGATCAGCCGGCGCTGATCACCGCCGACCAGATCATCTACGACCGCGATCTATCGACCGTCACGGCCAGCGGCCATGTCGAGATCGACCAGGCCGGGCGTGTGCTTTTGGCCGATGCGGTGTCTTACAACCTCAAGCAAGACGTGATCATCGCCACCGGCAATGTCAGTTTCACCGATATCGACGGCGAAGTGCGTTTCACCGACTACATCGAACTCAGCGGCGATATGAAGCAGGCTGTTGCTCGACATCTTCGTCTGTTGATGGTCGACAATTCGCGCTTCGCCGCAGCCACCGGCCGGCGCACCGACGGCACGCGCAATATTCTCGATGACGCAATCTATACGGCGTGCGAACCCTGCGCCGCCGATCCCAGCAGCCCGCCGCTGTGGGATGTGCGCGCCCAGCGCATCGTCCATGACGATACCACGCATCGCATTTCCTATGACGACGCCTGGTTCGACGTCGACGGCTTCCCGGTGATGTACTTCCCGTACTTCTCGCACAGCGATCCATCGGTCAAACGCGAAAGCGGCGTGCTGCCGCCGACCTTCTTCAGCAATGCGATCGTCGGCACCGGCCTTGCCGTTCCCTACTATCAGATCATTTCGCCGTATCAGGATGCGACGATCGAGCCGATCTACACATCGAAAGAAGGCGCCGGTGGCGCCGCCAATTGGCGTGCGCGCACGACCTTCGGCGAGATGACGACCAGCGCCTCCTTCGGCAACGAACCCGAGACCAGCAATGTCGCGGCGACCTCTACGGGTTGGGACGTCGACGCCAAATCGCAATTCGCGATCGACGACACGTGGCGCACGGGTTACGACATCGAGCGTGCTTCGGATCGCGACTATCTGCGCTATTACGACTATCCGCTGAACGAACCCTATCTGACCACACGGCCTTATCTCGAAGGCTTCAGCAGCCGCAGCTATTTCGCCGTCGAAGCCTATTCGTTCCAGAATCAGACCGACAATCTTCCCGCGCCGGAACCGGGCATTCCCGATAAATCGCCGCTGGTTCTGCCATTGGTCACCTATAGCGTGCAGAGCCATCCCGGTTGGGAGGGAAGCTATGTGTCGTTCGATACGCACAGCGCGTCCATCCTGCGCACCGATGACGAAACCAACAGCCGCCGCGTCAATACGCTCGCTGCATGGCATCTGCCGTACACATCCAACGACGGCGAGGTCTACAACTTTACCGCATCGGTTCGGGCCGACGCTTATGACAGCGATCATGTCATCGGCTACGGTCCGCAGCAGGAATACGCGTATCGCCTGATTCCCACCACATCGGTCGACTGGCGCTTGCCGATGGCGAAGATCGAGGATCACTCCACCCAGACCTTCACGCCGATCCTGATGGCCAATATCGGCCCCTATGGCGGTAACGATGCGAAGATCCCCAACGAAGACAGCTTGGACTTCGAACTCGACGATTCGAACATCTTCAACCCCCAGCTCTTCAGCGGTTACGACCGCGTGGCCAGTGGACCGCGTGTCGCCTATGGCGGCGAGTACACCCTGACCAACCGGGGCAGCTCGACCGCCGACATTCTCTTGGGCCAGAGCTATCAGCCGAAGCCGGACAACGTGTTCCCGGTCGGCACGGGTCTCGATCACCCGTTCTCCGATCTGGTCGGCCGGGCCGAGGTCGCGCCGTCGCAGAATCTCAATTTGACCTACCATTTCCGGTTGTCGGAAACGGATTACAGCTTCCGTCACAGCGAGTTGGACCTGAATGCCGGGTCGCGGCCGCTATCCGCCACAATCGGCTACGTGTTCCTCGACGACGTCAACGAAGTCAGCAATTTCGGCCTGCGCGAACAGATTGTTGGTTCGCTGCAAGCGCAGATCACACGCCGCTGGAGCGCCCAGATTTATGACAATTCGAATCTTGGCCCCGGCGGAGGGCCATTGCAGACTGGGGCGCGTCTGAGCTATGAGGACGAGTGCACCATCCTCCAGCTCGACGGTGGTATGCGCAATACAACGGTAAACACTATCGTTGCCGGCCATTACGTGATCCTGAGGATTGTCCTCAAGACCCTCACCCAGTTTCCGGTCAGCTTGTTTTGATGATCCGCTCCACCATTCTCCGCCTCGCCGCCGCATCCATCGCCCTCGCTGCGCCCGTTACGTCGACCTATGCGGCCGATTTGCCGCCCGAGGCGACCGAACGCGTCGCGGCCTCGGTGAACGAGGAAGCGGTCACCATCCACGATCTCGATGCTCGCGTTCGCCTGGGCCTGCTTTCGGCCAATCTTCAGGATACGGCCGAGAACCGCCAGCGGCTTGGGCCCGAAGTACTGCGCCGCCTGATCGACGAACGGCTCGAGGCACAAGAGGCCAAGCGACTGAAGGTGGGTGTGGCGGATTCCGAAGTGGCATTCGGTATCTCCGACATCGAGAAACAGAACAATATGCAGAAGGGTCAGCTCGGGCCCTATCTCGAAGACCATGGCATCGACCCGCAAACTCTGCGCGACCAGATTCGGACGCAGCTGGTTTGGAACCGGCTCGTGCGCGAAGAATTGCTTCCGACGATCCATGTCGGCGAAGAAGAAATCGATGCACGCCTTGCTCAGATGAAGGACGGCTTGACGAAGCCGGCCTATCTCGCCGCCGACATCTATCTTCCCGTCGATGATCCCGCGCGCGACGATCAGGTGCATCAGCTGGCCGATAGTCTGGTGCAGCAATTGGCGTCGGGTGCGCCGTTCTCGCAGCTGGCGCGTCAGTTCAGTCAGTCCGGCGCGGCCACGGGTGGCGATTTGGGGTGGATCTCGCCGGGCATGCTCGACGATCAGTTGATGGACGCGCTGAGCAAGCTCGAACTCCATCATGCGTCATCCCCGATCCGGACGCGCGACGGCTACCACATCCTGCTGTTGCGCGATAAGCACGATGCCGGCCAGATTCTTAGTAGCGAACCCACCATGGATATGGCGCAGATCGATCTCGTGCTGTTGCCGGGTTCGTCGGACCAAGAGCGCCAAAGCAATATCGATAAGTTGAAGAAAGCGGTCGAAAAGGCTTCGTCCTGCGACGATTACGAAAAGAGCTCCGGCAAGATTCCGACGGCTCATTTCAGTCGGATCGGGTTGCTCCGTCCGTCCGATATGCCGGTCGAAATTCGTGGCATGATCAATCCGCTGAAGAAAGGCGAAATGACCGGCCAACCCTTCACCATCGGCGACACTAAGCGCTTTTTCATCGTCTGCGCACGGACCGAGGCAACGAACGGTCTGCCGTCTCGCGAAGAAGTGCGGCGTCGTATCGAGAACGAGCGTCTGGAATTGCTCTCCGTGCGCTATCTGCGCGACCTGCGCCGTCGGGCCTTCGTCGAGATTCGCATCTAGGGCCGATGGGCGCGCCGCTCGCCGTGACGATGGGCGAGCCCGCCGGCATCGGCGGCGATATCGCCTTGATGGCGTGGGCCGTTGCTGCCCGCGAAAAGCTTCCGCCGTTTTTCATGGTCGACGACGCCGAGCGGCTGACCGCTTTGGCGCAGCGCCTCGGTCTGGCGATTCCGATTGCGCGTATCCAAAACCCCGAAGACGCCGAGGCCGTGTTTGCGCGGGCTCTGCCTGTTCTCCACCACCCCTTGATCCGGCCGGTTGAACCCGGACGGCCTAATGTCGCCAATGGTAAGGCGGTGGTTGCGGCGATCGAAGCAGCGGTCGAACTCGCGCGCGCAGGGCGCGCGTCCGGGGTTGTCACCAATCCGATCAACAAGAAGCTTCTTTACGACGCCCACTTCGATTTTCCGGGCCACACGGAATTTCTGGCAGCACTGGCTGGCAATGTCCGCGTCGAGATGATGCTGGCCAGCGAACAGTTGCGCGTGGTGCCGGTGACGATCCATATGTCGCTCAAAGATGCGATCGCTAAACTCTCCACCGACGAAATCATCGCCGCGGGCCGGCTGACGGCGCGGGCGTTGGTGCAGGATTTCGGCATCGCCAAACCGCGCATCGCGGTGGCCGGGCTCAACCCGCATGCGGGTGAGGAGGGCGCGATGGGTGATGAGGATGCGCGCATCGTCGCGCCAGCTGTCGCGGCTTTGCGCGCCGAGGGCATCGATGTGCGCGGTCCGCTGCCGCCCGACACGATGTTTCATACCGCCGCCCGCGCCACCTATGACGTGGCACTCTGCATGTATCACGATCAGGCGTTGATCCCGCTCAAGACGCTGGATTTCGATGGTGGCGTGAATGTCACCTTGGGCTTACCGTTCGTCCGCACCTCGCCGGATCATGGCACGGCTTTCGATATCGCGGGCACCGGGACGGCGCGGCCGGACAGTCTGATCGCGGCGTTGCGGTTGGCGGCACAGATCGCGTCGCATCGCGCCAAGGCAGTTGCCGCGCGTGGCTGACGATCCATTGCCGCCGCTGCGCGATGTCATCGCCCGTCATGGGTTGGATGCACGTAAATCTCTTGGCCAGCATTTCCTTTTCGATCTCAATCTCACCGGCCGTATCGCGCGCGCCGCCGGTGATCTCACCACCGGCACGACGATCGAGGTTGGACCTGGGCCCGGCGGGTTGACACGCGCTCTGCTGGCCAATGGCGCAGCCCATGTCATCGCCATCGAACGCGACGAACGGTGCCTGAATGCGCTGGCGGAGGTTGCGGCCGCTTATCCAGGCCGGCTTGAGGTTGTACAAGGCGACGCCCTCGAAACTGATGCCGCTACACTCGGCATCGCGCCACGCCGCATCGTCGCCAATCTTCCCTACAATGTCGGCACGCCCTTGCTGATCGGTTGGCTGCACCAGGCCGAAGCCTTCGAGAGTTTCACCTTAATGTTCCAGAAAGAGGTGGCCGATCGTCTGGCCGCGGCGACGCGGGCCGAAGCCTATGGGCGCCTGGCCGTGATCGCGCAATGGCGCTGCAAGGTAAAGCCGCAGTTCAACGTGGCGCGTGAGGCCTTCGTGCCGCCGCCCAATGTGGCGAACACTGTCATCCGGCTGGAGCCCTACGCCGAGCCGCTGTTTCCGGCGCGGATGGAAACGCTCGAGCGCGTCACCGCCGCCGCCTTCGGCCAACGGCGCAAGATGCTGCGGTCGTCACTCAAGTCGTTGGGCGACGCGGCGGCGTTGCTGGATATGGCAGGGCTCGATGGAACGGCACGGGCCGAAGAAATCGATGTGGCGGGTTTCTGCGCGCTGGCCCGCGCGGTGGATGCAGCGCGCGGCTAATCCTGCCCGCGTAGCGCGTTGACGAATTCAGCCAGGCCGACCTGCCGGTCGCGCTTCAGGCGTTCGGCATTGAGGATGCCCTCGACCCGGTCGACGCTCTGATCAAGATCGCGATTGACGATGATGTAGTCATATTCGCGATAGTGGCTCATCTCGTCGCCGGCCTTGGACATGCGGCGTTTCACCACCTCGGCGCTGTCCTGCGCACGCGTATGCAGGCGGCGCTCGAGCTCCGCCATTGAGGGCGGCAACACGAATACGCTGACGAGATCGGCCCGCGCATTCTGGGCCAATTGCTGCGTACCCTGCCAATCGATGTCGAACAGGATGTCGCGGCCTTCGGTCATTGCCGTCTCGACCGGCTTGCGCGGGGTGCCGTAGTGGTGATCGAAAACGCGCGCGTGTTCGAGCATGCCGTTCTCGGCGACCAGTTCGGTGAAATGCGCCTCGGTGACGAAATGGTAATCCTTGCCGTCCACCTCGCCCGGCCGCGGCGCCCGCGTCGTATAGGACACCGACATGACGATATTGTTATCCCGCGCCAGAAGCGCGCGCGAGATCGAGCTTTTGCCGGCGCCCGAAGGCGACGACAGGACCAGCATCAGGCCACGGCGGCGCAGTAAGTGAGCAGAGGCGGCGGCGGTGCTCATTCGGCGTTTTGCACCTGTTCTCGGAATTGTTCGATCGAGGCTTTCAACGCCAGGCCGATGCTGGTCAGCGCCAGGTCGGCGGCCTTGGAGCACAGCGTATTGGCCTCGCGATTGAATTCCTGGCAGAGGAAGTCCAGGCGGCGGCCGACTGCTTCGCTGCCCGCCAGCATATCGCGCGCGGCTTTCACATGGGAGCGCAGGCGTTCGATCTCCTCGGTCACATCGCCTTTCGAGGCCAGCAGCGCTGCCTCGGCCAAAAGGCGCTCCTCGGACAGCGCCGGCGCGGCGTCGAGCAGTTCGCGCACCTGATTGCGGATGCGTTCTTTACGTGCGGTCACGTCGACAGCCGCCACCGACGCGGCCCGATCGGTCAGGCCGGCGATTTCCGACAGGCGATTGTGCAGATCGTCGTTCAGGCGATTTCCTTCGGCGGCGCGGGCCGCGGCCAGACCGTCGAGCGCCAGCTCCAAACTCGCTAGCATGGATTTGAGTGTTGTGGCTGTGACGGCGGGTTCGTCTTCGGTCTCGCCCGATTCGAGCACGCCGCGCAAGGCCAACAGCCCATCAATGCTGGCCGGCTGAAGGTCGGGCAGGCGCCGGTGCAGGCCCTGGGCGATCTCGGCCAGCTTGGCCAGACGGACTTCGTTGACAGTGATCGGTGTCGTCACGCCTTGCCGCCGCACCGCCAGCGCCAGATTCAAGCTGCCGCGTTTGAAGCGTTTGGTGGCCGCCTCGCGGGTGGGGATCTCCAGGGCATCGTGCCCGGCCGGCAGACGGCAACGGATTTCCAAGCCCCGGCCGTTGACGCTTTTCGCCTCCCAGGTCCAAGCAAGCGCGCCTTCCGATCCTTCGGCGCGGGCGTAACCGGTCATACTTTGGCAGGGCAAAAGAGGCGTCCTCCCCGGCAGTCGCGTTGGTTATACCGTGCCGCGCCATACCCGCCAACGCCTTCCCGCAAAGCCCCAAAATCGGCCGTGCATGGCTTGCGCATGGCGGCCGGGACGGGTAGGGTTCGCCCTTTCGCGCAAGGAAAAGGGCGATGGACGTCATTCTCATTCCACTGATCCATGTCGTCAGCTATGTCCTCTACCTTTACGGCTGGGTGTTGGTCATCATGGTGGTGATGAGCTGGCTGGTGCAGTTCAACATCCTCAATACCCGACAGCGTGCGGTGTACATGGTGATGGACGTGCTCCACCGCCTCACCAATCCGGTGCTCAAACCGATCCGGCGCATTCTGCCCGATATGGGCGGGTTGGATATTTCGCCGATCGTTCTCATCATCATCTTGTTCTTTGCCCAAGAGGTCTTGGCGCGACTCGCCGCGAAGATCGCGATGTTGTCTGCCGGATCCTAGGGTTGGTTGAGCCACCCACCGCGCGACCTCGTGACGCGCTGACGGCGGCTCCTGGTGGCGCGCGATTGGCCGTGCGGCTCAGCCCGCGTGCCCGGCGCGACGGGATCGATGGTGTGGTGCGCGAGGCCGATGGGCAGACGGCGCTGAAGATCGCGGTGAATGCGCCGCCGGTGGATGGCAAAGCCAATGCGGCTCTGATCGCCTTGGTGGCTTTGTCGCTCGGTGTCACCAAAGCCTCGGTCAGCATCGACGCCGGTGCATCGGGGCGGCGGAAACTTCTTTTTGTGGCCGGCGATGTGGCGCGACTGCGCGACCGCCTGGATCAAGCGATGGGGACCGAATGAGCGCACGCGTGATCGACGGGGTGGCCGCTGCAGCGGAGATCTATGAGGCCATAACCAAGCGCGTCGCCGATCTGAAATCGGCCAGCCTTCCCGCGCCGGGTCTCGCGACCGTGCTCGTCGGCGACGATCCGGCCAGCCACACCTATGTGAAGAACAAGCGCCGCCGCGCCGAAGAAGCCGGCATGAAGTCCTTCGAGCATACCTTGCCTGCCAATGCCACCACGGCCGAATTGCTGGATGTGGTGCGGCAGCTGAACGCGAACGAAGCGGTCCATGGCATCCTCGTACAGATGCCTTTGCCGCAGCAGATCGATCCGCTGCGGATCATCGAGGCGATCGATCCGGCCAAGGATGTCGACGGGCTGCATCCGCTCAACGCGGGGAAACTGGCCGGCGTCGGCGCGCATAGTTTCGTGCCTTGCACGCCGCTCGGCTGTCTGCATCTGATGAAGCGCGAAAGGGTCGATTTCGCCGGCAAGACGGCCGTGGTGGTCGGACGCTCGACCCTGGTCGGCAAGCCGATGGCACAGCTGCTGCTGCGCGAGCACTGCACCGTCACCATGGCGCATTCGCGAACCAAGGATGTCGCTGCCGTGTGCCGCGGCGCCGATATTCTGGTGGCCGCCATCGGCAAGCCTGGGATGATCAAAGGCGACTTCGTGAAACCCGGCGCGATCGTCATCGATGTCGGCATCAACCGTGTTCCCGCCGCCGAAGCGGGCAAAAGCAAGCTGGTGGGCGATGTCGATTTCGCCGAAGCCTCGCAGATTGCCGGCCTGATCACACCGGTGCCGGGCGGCGTCGGCCCGATGACCATCGCCATGCTGATGCGCAATACGCTCGAAGCCTGTTCCGATCTGGTCGGGCTCGATTGGGGCAAGGAACGGCGCTTCAGCCGCTACCCCGAGCCGACGCCCTATGACTGGCGTGCGTAGGGCAAACAGCGGCCGGCATTGCCGGCCGCGTTGCCGCGATTAGCGCGCTATCGCTGTCCGTGTTCGGTGGTGTAGGCCAAGCGCGAGAATGAAGCCGAGGCCCGCCGCGGCGGCACCGATCAGATAGATGCTGCCATAGCCGGCGCGGTCGGCCAGAAGCCCGGCCACCGGACCCGTTAAGCCATAAGCGAGATCCTGGAAGGCCGCGAACCCACCCAAGGCCGCACCGCGCAGATGCGGCTGCACGATATGGACGACCTCGCGCCCCATGGCGGGGAAGACCATCGAGCAGCCGAGCCCGGTCAGCAGCGCGCCGGCCAGGGCCACGACCGGATCGGTCGCACTCCAGATCAGAATCTGCCCGATGGTCTCGACAGCCAGTGATGCGATCGCCACCGGCAGTCCGCCGATGCGATCCGGCAGATGACCGAACAGCACGCGCACCAGCACAAAGCCGCCGCCGAAGGCCGTCAGACCGAGCCCGGCATAGCTCCAGCTGTGATTGAGGAAATAGAGCACGAAGAACGCACCGATCGCGGCGAAGCCGATGCCCTGCAGGCAGACGATCGATCCATGCGCCCAGATCTTGCCCATCACGGTCCAGAACGATGGCCGCTCCATATCGGGATGCGCGGCGATGCCGACGATGGGCCATATCGCCAGCAGCCCCAGGCACGGCAGCACCGCGCTGACAGTCATCGCGCCGGCAAAGCCGAGATGGTTCAGCAGCGCCAGGCCGATCGGGCCACCCACGGCGAACGCGCCATAGAGCGCCGCGCCGACCAAGGCCAAGACTTTGCCCGAGCGTGCGGGGCCGACCAAGCCGATGCCCCAGCTGACGACGCCGACACCGACCAGGCTCTCGCCCAGTCCGAGGAACAGCCGGCCGATCAGCAGGATCACGAAGGCTATGGAGGGATCGACATGGAGCGGCAGGCCCGCGACCAGCGAGACCGCCCCGCCTACGATGTAGAAGCCCAGGCCACGCCCCACTGCGCGCTTGGCGCCATGGCGATCGGAGAAACCGCCGGCATGGGCGCGGGTGGCGATGGTCGAAAGAAAGGCAATGCCTGCGCCGAGCCCGGCCCAGCCATTGCTGAGCCCAAGCTGTCCGGTCACGAAAACCGGCACGATGGGCAGCGACATCGCGACGCAGAGATATGAGAAGAAGAGAATGATCGCGAGGAGCAGAAGGCGGTTCTGCGCCGGATCACGGGTCGATTGGAACGCCATAGCGGTCTCCAGGCTCGCCCTCGATCGACGGGGTGCAGACAAATATGCACACCGATCGACGAGGATCGTTGTGCGTTGTCTGACGTGAGACGCCTACGGCCGGCAGGGCTGCCGACATTGAATTTGTGCGCATCGCTGCGCGGAAGTACAAATACGACGAATTCGTCAGTTTCGCTATTCGCATTCCCACCTGTCCCGATGGCGGCCCCATGACCGATCGTCCAAAGGCCCAGATTTCCTCACGAAAACAGCCGCGGCAGGCGCGTTCGACCGAGCTGGTCGCGACGATTCTAGAAGCCGCGGCTCAGGTTTTGGCGCAGGAAGGTGCGCCGCGTTTCACCACCGCGCGCGTGGCCGAGAAGGCGGGCGTCGCCGTCGGCTCGCTGTATCAATACTTTCCCAACAAGGCCGCGATTCTCTTCCGCCTGCAGAGCGATGAGTGGCGGCAGACCAGTGATCTCCTGCGCGCAATACTCGAGGACACGCATAAGCCGCCGCTCGAGCGGCTGCGCATCCTGGTCCACACTTTCATTCGTTCGGAATGCGACGAGGCCGCGATGCGCGTGGCGCTCAACGACGCCGCGCCGCTCTATCGCGATGCGCCCGAGGCGCAGGAACCCAAGGACTCGGTCGAGCGCACGATCCGCGCTTTCTTGCGGGAGGCGCTGCCGGTATCGTCGGATGCAACGCATGTTTTAGCCAGCACCGTGATCCGAACCACGCTCAGCGGGGTCGGGAGCGAGTTCTCGGAAAGTCCTCGCAAGCCCGATGAGATCGATGCCTATGCCGATGCCGTCGCTGACATGCTCTGCGCCTATCTCAAATCCCTAGGCGCAGCCTGAGCGTCTACTCGGCTGCTTGCGTGCAGCCGTTCGGTTTGAGAACGCGTTTGGTCGAAGCGGGGTTCTTTTCCAGCATCCGCGGCGGGCGGATCGGCCGTGCGACGAGGTTGCCGCCGCAGTTGGGGCAAATGCCCTTCAGTGTCTCGTTGGCACAGCGGACGCAGAAGGTGCACTCGTAGGTACAGATGCGGGCTTCGGTCGACTCCGGCGGAAGGTCGCGATCGCAACACTCGCAATTGGGACGCAATTCAAGCATTGCCAATCTTCCAAAACTAAATGGCCCATCTTTATTCGTCATCGCGAGGAGCAAAGCGACGAAGCGATCCAGGGTCTTGTTCTGCTCTCTGGATTGCTTCGCTTCGCTCGCAAAGACGAATACGATCTGACGTTTCTTATCCCCGCGCCATCTTCGCCAAGCGCATGCGCAGCGCGTTCAGCTTGATGAAGCCTTCCGCGTCGCGCTGATTGTAGACGCTGTCGGCTTCGAAGGTGACGTAGTCGAGACGATAGAGCGACTTCGGCGATTTGCGGCCGACCACGCTGGCTACGCCTTTCAGCAGTTTCAGGCGCACGATGCCTTCCACATTGGCACTGATCTTGTCGATCATCGTTTGGATCGCCTGACGTTCCGGGCTCCACCAGAAGCCATTGTAGATCAACTCGGCATAGCGCGGCATCAGATCGTCCTTGAGATGCGCCTCGCCACGATCGAGCGTGATGCTCTCGATGCCGCGATGCGCTGCGATCAGGATCGTGCCGCCGGGCGTCTCATAGATGCCGCGGCTCTTCATACCGACGAAGCGGTTCTCGACCAGATCGAGACGGCCGATACCATTGGCGCCACCCAACTCGTTGAGCTTGGTCAACAGCGCAGCCGGTGACAGCTTCACGCCGTCGACGGCTACGGCATCGCCGTTCTTGAATTCGATCTCGACATAGGTCGGCTTGTTCGGCGCCTGCTCGGGTGACACCGAGCGTGTGTACATGTCCTCATCGGGCTCGACCCAGGGATCCTCGAGCGCCTTGCCCTCATAGGAAATGTGCAGCAGGTTGGCGTCAGTCGAATAAGGGGCCTCGCCGCGCTTATCTTTCGCGATCGGAATCTGGTGCTTCTCGGCGTATTCGATCAGCTTGGTGCGCGAGGTCAAGTCCCACAGGCGCCACGGCGCGATCACCTTCACATCGGGCTTCAGCGCGTAATAGCTGATCTCATAGCGCACCTGGTCGTTGCCCTTGCCGGTGGCGCCATGGGACACGGCGTCGGCGCCGGTGGCGATGGCGATCTCGATTTGGCGCTTGGCGATCAGCGGGCGCGCGATCGAGGTGCCCAGCAGGTAAACGCCCTCATAGAGCGCATTGGCGCGGAACATCGGAAACACGAAGTCGCGCACGAACTCTTCGCGTACGTCGTCGATATAGATGTTCTCGGGCTTGATGCCCAAAAGCTCGGCCTTCTTGCGGGCCGGCTCCAGCTCTTCGCCTTGGCCGAGATCGGCGGTGAAAGTCACCACCTCGCAGCCGTAGGTGTCCTGCAGCCAGCGCAGAATGATGGAGGTATCGAGCCCGCCCGAATAGGCCAGCACAACCTTTTTAACGTCGCCCTTTTGCATCGAAATCGTCCCGAATCCTTGTGTAAGGCCGGGAGTATAGGGCGGTTGCCTATTTAGGCAAGGCGGGGGCGGAAGCGTTGAAAAATAGGCGGAAATCGGCCTTGGCCGACTCCGCCCGCTTTCGGGAATCAGTGCCGGCTTTTGGCGCCGGTGAAATTGGCGATGGTATCGGCGATGTCGCGCATCACGCCGACCGAGTCGCGCTCGACGGCGAGCGCCCGCGTGATTGCCGCAGCCAGCTTGCCCACCAGCTGCACCTCGGTCACCGCCTGGCCAATCGAGCTGCGGTTGATGCGCTGGGTCAGGGCCAGGACCATCTTGGCCAGATCGCCGATGCGTTCGAACTGCGTGCCGCGGCAGCGCAGATGCAAATCATCGGACACCACTTCCAGCCGGCGCAGGATGGCGCGCACCTCGTCGATGCGATCGGGCGATTCTTTGAGCAGCGCGTAACGATCCATCAGCACGCGCGAGAGATTCTCGATCTCCCCGCCGCAGGCCACCAGCTGCTTGTCGCGCAGGTTGGAAACAGCCTCCTCGACCATGCGCTGGATTTCGTCTTCGCTCACGCCGTCGATGGCGCGGCTGCGCATCGTATTCGGCACCTGGATCATCGAATGACCGGCGGGACGCTCGGTCCGGCCATCAAGGCGGCGGCTGGGGCCCACATAGTCATTGGCGACGATGAATGGCTTGCGCTGTTCCATCAGGCTGCTGATGCTCTGGAACAGGCGCTCGCCGGTGATCGGCCGGCGGATCAGATCGTCGACACCGGCGCGCACCAGGCGCTTCACGGTTTCGGCATTCGAGTCGTCGACGGTGGCGACGATGACAGTGAACGGATTCAACCCGCGCGACTTCTTGCGGATCATCTGCATCACGTCGACGAAGCGGTCGCGCAGCAGTTCGAAATCATAGACCACCAGATCGACGATCTGATCGTCCAGCGCGTTGAACAGGCGATCCGTGCCCGATCCGCAATCGGCGACCCGCTGCACGCCGCGGGCGCGCAGGGCATCTCTCACGATCGCCGTTTCGCCTTGGTCGCCCTGACCGAGTACGAAGTTCAATCGCTCAAATCGCGGTGCGCCGTGTGCCGGTCCCAAAGCCATCTGAACTCTCTCGCCCCCTAACGTTGTTCGACGCCGCGCTTGCTACGCCGCAAATAATGCGTGGCGGCGGCCATGCGAACGATTTGAAGGATCACATACAATTTGCTCATAAGATACAGGCTAGCGCTTTGAAAGTAGAAAAAACGTGACAAGGATCACAAGGTGACGGGCGTCACAGGACCCATGCGGTTCTGACGAAAAGCCTACAGCCGCAGTCACTATTCATGAAAAAGTTGCGCATGCGATCCGCATTACTCGCGCAACCATAATCACTATTTTGTATTTTTATTTGAGCGCGTCAGTCGCGGCGTACAGCCGATCGACCTGATGATCGAGCACAAGGCGGCGATACGACTTGAATACGTTGGGCGCCTCGGTGAACGCTTCGATGTACGCAACGAAATCCGGCGACGCGGTGCGCCACGCAACGGCCATTCCAGATGGCGTGCGCGTCAGAATGCGGCCTTGCAGCCCATGCTTCTCGCGCAGCGCGTGGAAGGTGTCGACCAGATTCCAGATCATCACATCGTGAAAAACGAAGATCGCGTCGGGCGCGGCGCGGGCCTGCACCGCTTCAAAATCGACGACCATGTTCTCCGGCTGATGAACGCCGTCGATCAGCGCGAGATCGATCGGACCGTCGAGGAACTGATCGCAGACGGCCTTCACATCGCCGGGTGAACTCGCGTCCACAGCCTGGACGGTGAGACCATTTTTGCGCGCGATCTGATTGGTGAGCTGATTGCCGGGCGAGTTGGGATCGATGCCCACGACCTTTCCGTCCGGAAAGGTCAGGGCCAAAGCGATCGTGCTCCAACCCTCTGCGTTGCCGATGACGAAAACGCGTTTCGGCTTGAGATAGGTGCCGAAGTGTTCGAGGAACATGATTTCCTGCAGCGCCAGGCCCCATTCGCTGGTGGCCTGACCGCCCTTCACCAGTTTCGTGAACGGCGCCGCGCGATAGTTCTGGAAGAAGTACGAGTTGTAGCCGGTGAGCGGCTGATAACCAGCATCGACATAGAGTTGGAACAGCTTCGGCAGGATGCTCATGATGTTCGTTCCGCTCTCAGTTCGCCCACTTCAACGCACTCATTTCAACTCACCTGTGCGCGAGTGAGGGCGTCTGGAGAGTCACGCGTCGGAAGCGGAGGCTTGCTTGGCCAGCGCGTTTTTGCGCAGGCGCTGGCTCTCGGACCGCAGCTGGCCGCAAGCTGCCAGAATGTCGCGGCCGCGCGGGTTGCGCACCGGCGCCGAATAGCCCGACTCGAACAGCAGGTCCGAGAACTTCTGCACCACCGCCGGTTCGGAGGTTTCGTAGCCCGAGCCCGGCCAGGGGTTGAACGGGATCAAGTTGAACTTGGCGGGAATCCCCTCGACCAGCTTCACCAGCGCACGCGCCTCGGCTGGGCTGTCGTTGATGCCCTTCAGCATCACGTATTCGAAGGTGATGCGGCGCGCATTGTTGGTCGGATATTCGCGCAGTGCGGCGAAGAGTTCCGCCAGCGGATACTTCTTGTTGATCGGCATAATCTCGTCGCGCAGCTCATCGTTTGTCGCGTGGAGGCTGATGGCGAGATTGACGCCCAGTTCCTCGCCGCATTGGCGGATCATCGGCACCACGCCGGCGGTCGAGAGCGTGATGCGGCGCTTCGAGATGGCGATGCCTTCGCCATCCATGATGATGCGCAGCGCCTTCGATACGTTCTCGTAGTTGAACAGCGGCTCGCCCATGCCCATGAGGACGATGTTCGAAATCTGGCGGCCATCGGGCGGGCTCGGCCATTCGCCGAACGCATCGCGCGCCGCCATCACCTGGCCGACGATCTCGCCGGCGGTGAGATTGCGCACCAAGGTTTGGGTGCCGGTGTGGCAGAAGCGGCAGGTCAGCGTGCAGCCCACCTGGGACGAGACGCAGATCGCGCCGCGATCTTCTTCGGGGATATGCACCGTCTCGGCTTCGTTGCCGTCGGCGAATTTCAAAAGCCATTTGCGCGTGCCGTCCAGCGACGCCTGGTCGCGTGACACGGTCGGCCGGCCCACCACATAGTTCGCTGCCATCACCTCGCGCAGCGATTTGGCCAGGGTCGACATCTGGGCGAAATCGGTTGCGCCGCGATGATAAATCCAATGCCACAGCTGGCGCGCGCGGAACGGCTTCTCGCCCAGTTCGATCAGGGCGGCTTCCAGTTCTTCGCGGGACAGACCCACCAATTCCTTGGTGGGGGTCGGCGCAGCGGCGGTAGGCGCGGCGGTGGCAGCGGTTTCGCTCATGGGGCAGTGATATGGCCCGGAAAGGGGCCCGGGGCAAGCGTCACCGTGGCACGGCAGGGGTGTTTAGGCTGGTATTCGGGCCTTATTTGCCGCCACAGGCCTTATCGATGGCGGCTTTGGCGTCGCCAAACCCTTCCAGACCATAGACATCGGCCACCGGCTCGCCCTTGGCGGGGTAGCCGACGAAGGTAGCGGTTTTGGCCTTGGTCAGGGCAGCCACAACGGCTTTATCGTCGCGGCTCCAGGCGGTTTGATCGACGGTATAGAGGTCGAAGCGGTTGCCGCTGACCTGCAAAAGGGCCGAGGCACCCTTTTTCAGGGCAAAGCCGGCCGTAATCCCGATCACGTTATGGCTTTTGTCGGAGGGGCGATTGCTAACCAGGGTATAGGCCCGCTCGCGGGTTTTGGGCGCGTTTTTGCTCTGCTTCGGCAGGCTGGCGGCGTAGCAGACCTTGCCGTCGGGGCCGGTCTTGGCGAAGGCTTCCCACTCACCGAACTTGCCCAGCGATTTCGGCGCCGTATCGGCGGCCATCAGGGGCAGGGTCAAACCAAGGAGCAAGCCTAGAGCGGCGGTGCCAAGGACCAGTGGCGCAAAACGACGAATCATCATGGGAGACAGGGCTCTTCGAAGCGGGCTACGGGCCCGTTCACAAGAATCCTCTGCGCGACTCTTGTCAACTCAATCGGAACTCAATCGGCTGAAAATCATAATTTAGCGAGAGCCGGCCACCGCCTTGACCCGAGCGTGGGCGCCGCTATGATCCGGGCCGCGTGCCGTCCGGTGCCCCAGTGGCGGAATGGTAGACGCGGCAGACTCAAAATCTGTTGCCTGCAAGGGCGTGCTGGTTCGAGTCCGGCCTGGGGCACCAATAAATCGGCTACCTAGCTTCCGCTCGGCATACGTAAACGCAGTCCTCGCTCCTCCGCACTATTCGGATCGACGAAAGCGTTGCACGTCGTCAGCAGGTGCTGCGTGTTCTCAACGCTTTGCCATTCGAGCGCAACCGTCCAGCGTTGGGCAAAATCCAGCGTCCTGATAAGCGGTTCCGGCTCCGCGTTGAGTGAAAGCGCGCGTAGGGCCGAAAGGTAGTTATTGCGATAGATGGTCGGAATGATGATGCGCTCTTCACCTTCAGCCGTGAGTTCTGCATTCATCATCAGCCGGGCTGTTCGGCCGTTGCCGTTATCGAAGGGGTGGACCTCCGCAACGAGAAACATCATGAAGACGGCCCGTGCGAACGCGCTGTCGAGATTTTGGTAGAGTTGGAACCCAAGACTGAGAGTTCCCACCGTGAGTTCGGGGGCCACGAAAATCGTCCCGCCTGCGCGATTGCCCCGTTCCTTGAAGAAGCCAGGATTCTTATCAGGACGGCCGCTCATGACGGCGGCCTGACGCACCTTGAGAAGTTGGATCAGTTCATCCGCGGTTTTCGGCACGCGGCCATTGTCAGCGAAATCCACTGCAAGGCGATAGGTGCCGAGAATGTCGTGGGCATCCTCCGGGCGTGCCGAGGGAATGTGGCCATTGAAGACAATGTCGGCTGCTTCATCGACTTCGAATTCCGTCCCTTCGATGAAGTTTGAGAAATAGGATTCATAGAAGGCGAAGACAGCTGATTCGTCAGGGGTGCGTTTGGCCGCGCGGCGGATTGTGGGCGGCCATTTGCGCAACTCACTGTGTAGAGCCTCGAATAGAGATTGGCGGTCGATATCGTAGGGAGCGCCGGCCTGTCGTGCACGGGCTTGCGGTGTGGCGAGCGCTGCTTCGCGAGTGCCGAGGATGGCGCCGATGAGTTTGTCGAGACGTGCGAATGCGTCTTCAAGTTTGAGCTCTGGCGCAATCGCGCGTGCTTCGTCGCGCAGCCGGTTGAGCGCATCGGCGCCGCCACGCCGCGCTAATGTTTCGAGCCGCTCCTCGATTTCGGCGGTGGTGAGGGTACGGCCAACCTGGCCTTCGCGCGGGCGCGACACGGCCATGTTCTCGAGATAAGCACGTGCGGTTGAGCTGAGGCGAAGGCCGCCGATAAATGGGCGATCGCTCTCGAGTGGCGGCGGTCCTTTGCGGGGTTTGATCGTGAGGCCTGGCAACGCGACGGGGCGGAAACGATCCGCGATGAGAAAGACCGAGCCGTCGGCGGCCGGGGCGTTTTCAATCGCGGTGCGATCGGCAATCAGCCCGTCCGGTACGAATGATCCGACGATCTGCCACAAGTGGCGCCGAACGATGCTCTCAGGAGAGCCCGTCAGGTTTGTGGTATAGAGCCGGTTACCGAGTTTACGCAGCGTACCCTTGCGCATGGCGCGGGATACCGCGACAGCCGTTTCCGACGTTGAAACCAGGACCTCCGGCCAAGGCTGCTGCAATTTTCCGGGCATTGTCCGCGCTCCAAAGCCCAGAATAGCAATTATTTGCTAAATTAGAACCAGGAAATGTAATCTATCGCGTCTATAGAGATTTTGAGACGCGGACTCGACCCCTCCAATCCGAACCGATGAAGGTATTTAAAATCGCTGCATGACGCCTAGAAAAGGGCTCAGATTTAGGCCAGCTTATTCGCGAAGGCGTGCTGGTTCGGGCCCGGGCCCGGGCACCAAACGGACGTTTCTTCTCAGCCGCCTGACGCTGTACTGCCGCCCTCGCCGCGGGCCGTAGCCAATATTCGTTTGATGCCTTCGATCAGGTCGGCTTTGCCGCCGCCCTTAAGGTCGAGGATGCCTCCGTACCAATAGCTTTCGCGATTCGATTGCGCCTCGCAAATGGCCAGGGCGGCTTCGCCTTCACCAAGCTTGGCGTGGCAATACGCTTGGGCAATGTCGCCCTGGATTTCGCGCCAGCCCTTCGGGTCGAGCGCTTGGCCGCGAAGGAAGTCAGTTTTCGCTTCGTGAAAGTGGCCGAGCATCATGTAGACTTGGCCGCGGACCTTAAGCCCGATACGGCTCGGGTTGATGTCGACAGCCACTCTCAAATCCTCGAGCGCGCGTTCAGGCTGGCCCCACTTCAGCCATACGTAGTGCCGATCGTAATACCCGCTCCCGTCGACGGGCCCCTTATCGATCCTTTCATTGGCTTGTCGAAGATATTCGTGCGGATCCGCATCCAACAACGCGATGCTTGCTGCCGCCTCTTCTCGCGCGCCCATAGTCTCAGCTCCCTTTCATCACCAGTCGACGGGATTGCCGCCACAGTCTTGTGAGACGTAACCCCCAAGACAGCCCTGATACGATTTAGGTTGGTTGGGAGCGCCAAATTGTCCCTGCGCTTCCAGCTTGGCACAATATTTCTCCGCGTCTTTCCATTGCTGCCTGCAATCGTCGGAATCGGGAATGAGCAGCGGAGCGATCTGGTCCTCGGTTCTCGCTTCCGAAGGCCGAAAAGTTGCCAAGATCCCGTACTGATTGAGAGCAATACTGCCATCGAGGCTGCGGCCGAGCACAGTGCCGTCCTGCGCTCGGTAGAGTCCGTCCAAATCGCCTACGCCCGAATAGATCGTGATGCGATTGCCGTTAGCATCTTCCTGCCAAAGATTTAGCTCGCCTTCAGCGTACCGATATTTGATGTCCGGATGATCGGCGAGTGCACCTTCTGTCGTGTTCCCGGTGATGGTTGACGTAGGGATCAGCATCAATCCGGTGGCGAGCGTAACTGGCCCTGCTAATCCAGCGCCGAGATCACTCAACGCGGCGAGAGCGGCGCGCCCGCCATTCGCAAGAACGGCAGCTGCCTCGTCCCCCAAGTTTGCAATATTGATCGCTGCGGCGGCGCTCAGGACGCCGCCAACTGTCCATCGTCCGGCGCCTGTTTGACCAGCGGGGATGCGCGCTTCGCCAGAGACGTCGTGCGCATCTTTTCTAAAGTACGAGCGCGTCGTGGCTCCATTCTGGGGCGGGCGGCGAGGAAGACTCGGAAGCTCTGCGTGAACCAACGCGATCGCCGCGAGCGACCGATCGCCTTTGTTCAGTGCCCGGGCGACGGTGACGAAACTGTCCATCCGCCAACCGAGATCGATCGACGTACCCAAGGCTTTCGATAAATCGCGCTCAAGCGCTGCTCGAGGACGCGGGCGCCAACGGTCTAGAGAGTCTTTTTCGAGGAGCGGGGCATCGTTGCCAAAGAACGCCCCGCCATCGTCCAAATACGGATGAACGCGGCAACAGCCGGACTTACCGAGTTTGAATTCGCGACCTTCTGCAAAGGCCATGATCCCTCCGTCCTGGGGAATTGTGAAAGGATCATATCATGAACATAGTAAAAATATATACGTTTATTGCAAATCTTGAAATAGGAAGGCCGATTGGGAACCGGCCGGTAGGGCGTTCCATTCCCTCGCGTTTTCACGGCATCCGCACGATTTTGTCACAGAACCCCGAAGTTGTGGGCATCACAGGCGCGGCGTAGCTTGAATGGCCGCCTGTTCGTCGGGGACAGCGCTAGGTTTTGCGTTCTCACGCTGGGACCAGACGGTGGGTTCCCATCTCTACGCTTCCTGCCATTGATCTGGCGCCATTCTCGGCGCCAGAGCGAAAGGCCATCGACGAGGTCTTGGGCGGTGGCGGACAGATGGGCGCGTTCATGCGCGCGAAGGATTGGTCGAAGACGCCGCTCGGCCCCGTTTCGATGTGGTCGCCCGCCTTGCGCATGATCGTGCGCTTCCTGCTGCCGAACGGTTTCGGCGCTCTCCCGTTGACCAGCCCCGTGACACCGCCGAGTAGTGCCGTCGTCATCCCGATTCGCGCCACCAAGGCGCGCCGGCTGCCTGGGTTGTTGGTCGTGGATGTCGGTGCGTATCTCAAATTCAAGGAGCTCTATCGCAGCTTGCTCGAACTCGTCGCCGCTCAGAGCGCCACGGCCAGCGACCTGATCGAGCGGCGTCGCGGCGCCGCCTGAAACATCGGGCACGCCGGCCGCTGCGCAACACTCTCGGCGCTCCTCTCGACTTCCCATCACGACCGGTTCAAATTTGTATGAAGTGGACACCATAAGTCCGCTGATCGGGAGGCCGTTATGATGCATGCCAAGACCGACACACTCGATGTGTCCGACCAGATCGTCGCGTTCAAGCGATCGATGGCACCACGCCGCGATGTGCTGAACCGCGCCTTCGCCGAAGTCACCAATCACGTGACGCGCGAGGTCGAAGCGATCAGAACGGCCAGTGCTGCCGGCAAGCCGGTGATTCCCGAAATCAGCTACGAGCATATCCGCGACGGCAAGGTCGCGCCCGAGATCGGTGCGGCGGTACGGCGCAGCGGCTGCGCGATTGTGCGCGGCGTCTTTCCGCGCGCCACCGCCAGCGCCTGGTTCGACGAAGTTGGCGAGTATCTCGAATCGAATCACTACGAAGATCACTGGGCCGAACGCGGCAATCTCGACAAATATTTCGCCGAGGTGAAGCTGAAGGGCGGCAAGCAGCAGATGTTCAACGTCTACTGGTCGAAGCCGCAAGTGCTGGCGCGCCAGGACGAGAAACTGGCCCGCACCCGCAGTTTCCTCGATCGCCTGTGGACCGGCTATGACGGCGTGTTCAATCCCGATCTACAGCTCTCCTACGCCGATCGTGTGCGCCGCCGCGAACCGGGCGATACGACACTCGCGATTGCGCCGCATATGGATGCGGGCACGGTCGAGCGCTGGATCGATCCCGGCTATCAGCGGGTCTATGAGCGTGTCTTCGCTGGGGCATGGAAGCAGTACGATCCCTTCGATGCGCGCCATCGGCTCGAGACGCGCGAATTCCCGACGCCGTCGGTGGCGAGCGTGTTCCGCACCTATCAGGGCTGGACGGCGCTGACGCGACAGGGACCGAAGGATGGTTCGCTTGAATTGGTGCCGATCGCCTATGGCGTGATCTATATGCTGCTGCGCGCGCTGCAGGACGATGTGCCGGAAGACGATCTGTGCGGCGCCAAGGTCGGCCGCGCGCTGGCCATCACCCCGCAATGGCATCCGTTGCTGATGGAAGGCAAAGTGGCGATCCCCGAAGTCGGGCCGGGCGATGCCGTGTTCTGGCACTCCGATATCTGCCACGCGGTCGGCGACGTCAATGCCGGCCCCGATTATGCGAGCGTCGTCTATATCGGCGCGGTGCCTGATTGCACCAAGAACCGCGCCTATATCGATAAGCAGCGGCCCTATTTCCTCGACGGCCGTTCGCCGCCGGATTATGCGGCGATGGATTTCGAGACGAATTTCAAAGGCCGCGCGACCACCGACGATCTGACGCCACTCGGCCGTGCGCAGATGGGATTCTGAGGCGCGAGCTAGATTCGCTTCGTCGTGGCGGGATCGAACAGAACCGCCTTGTCGAGGTTGAAGGCGAAGGCGTGATTCTGGCCGACGCGCACGTCGATATCCGAGCGCATGCGCGCCGTCACTTCGCGTCCGGCGATTTTGGTCATGACGAAGGTGTCTGAACCGGCCGGTTCCACGATATCGACATGGGACTCGAAGGTCGCGGTGGTCTTGGCCTTGCGGTCGATGCTCTCGACGTCGCTGATCGCTTCCGGCCGGATGCCGAGCACGATCTTCATGCCGTCCTGCAGGCTGCCTGTGTTCGCACCCGGCGGCGCGGCCAGCTTGATCGGCGCGTCGCCCTCGCGCTCGAAAACGATCGCGACCGAACCGCCATCGCGCGCCACCTTGCCTTCGAGCAGGTTCATTGCGGGTGAGCCCATGAAATCGGCCACGAACAGATTGTTCGGCGTGTTGTAGATCTCGCTGGGTGAGCCGACCTGCTGCAACTCGCCGTCCTTCAGCACGGCGATGCGGGTGGCGAGCGTCATCGCCTCGATCTGGTCATGCGTGACATAGACGATCGTGGTGCCGGTGTGTTGATGCAGCCGCTTGATCTCGACGCGCATATCCACGCGCAGCTTGGCATCGAGATTCGAAAGCGGTTCGTCGAACAGGAAAATGCGCGGCTGACGGACCAGCGCGCGGCCCATGGCGACACGCTGCCGCTGGCCGCCCGAAAGCTGGCTGGGGCGGCGGTCGAGCAGATGCTCGATCTGCAGCGTCTTGGCCACGCTCGCCACCGCCTTGTCGCGCTCGGGCTTGGGGACTTTGCGCATCTCCATGCTGAAGGCCATGTTCTCGCCGACCGACATGTTCGGGTAGAGCGCGTAGGACTGGAACACCATGGCGATGTCGCGCTTGGACGGATGCAGATCGTTGACCGTGGTGCCGTCGATGCGGATTTCGCCCGAGGTGACCGACTCCAATCCTGCGATCGTATTTAAGAGCGTCGACTTGCCGCAACCGGAAGGACCAACGAGAACCAGGAAGCCGCCTTGCTCGAGCGACAGGTCGATGCCCTTCAGCACCTCGACCGATCCGAATCGCTTATGCAATGCGTTGATTTCAAGAGCGGCCATTCTGCTTATCCCTTTACGGCGCCGGCCATGAGGCCGCGGACGAAATAGCGGCCACCGACGATATAAACGATCAAGGTCGGAGCGGCGGCGATGATCGCGGCGGCCATGTTGACGTTGTATTCGACGATGCCGGTCGATGTGTTGACCAGGTTGTTCAGCGCTACCGTCATCGGCGAGGTGTCGCCGGCGGCAAAGGTCGAGCCGAACAGAAAGTCGTTCCAGATATTCGTGAACTGATAGATCACCGTGACGATGACGATCGGAGTCGAATTCGGCAGCAGGATGCGGCGGAAGATCTGGAAGAATCCCGCGCCGTCCATCATCGCGGCTTTGACCAGTTCGGTCGGGAACACTTCGTAGTAGTTGCGGAAGAACAGCGTGGTGAAGCCCAGGCCGTAGATCACATGCACGATCACCAGATTGACCGTCGGACTGCCGAAGCCGAAACGGAAACCGGTGAGGTCGCTCAGCTGATTGCCGATCCGGCCCAGCTCGCCCAGGATGACCGCCATCGGGATGATCACCGATTGGAACGGAATGAAACAGGCGAACAGCATCATCCCGAAGACGAGGTTATGCCCGGGGAAACGCCATTTGGTGAGCACGAATCCGTTCAACGCGCCGAGCAGGGTCGAGATGATCACGGCCGGGACGACCATCTTCACGGAATTCATGAAGTAGCCCTTGATTCCCGCCGTGTCGGATACGCCGATATGGGCCTGTCCCCAAGCTTCCACCCAAGGACCGAAAGTCAGCGATTGGGGCAGGGCGAACATATTGCCGCCGGTCACTTCGTCGAGCGGCTTCAGCGAGGTCATCACCATTACGGCGAGCGGCAGGATGTAGACGATCGCGAAGAGGATCAGCAGCGTGTAGATGAACACGCGTGTGATGTTCGAATGGCGCGCCGGCTCGCGGCCGGTAGGCGTGACGGCGGTTGGGGCGACGCTCATGTGCGCTTCTGCCGCAGTTCGGAATACAGATACGGCACCATGATCGCCGCGATGGTCATCAGCATGATGACCGCGCTGGTCGAGCCCACTGCCATCTGATTGCGCGTGAAGGTGAAGGAGTACATGAAGGTGGACGGCAGCTCGGCCGCGCCGCCCGGGTTCTTGCCCGTCACCGACAGCACCAGGTCGTAAGATTTGATGGCCAGGTGGGTGAGGATGATGATCGCCGACAGGAACACCGGACGCATCATCGGGATGATGATCCGGCGATAGGTGGCGTAGGTGGATGCGCCATCGATCTGCGCAGCCTTGATGATCTCGGCATCCACGCCACGCAAGCCGGCCAGGAACATCGCCATCACGAAGCCCGACGACTGCCAGATGCCGGCGATGGCTACGCAATAGATCATCATCGGCGGATTGACGACCCAGTCGAAATGGAAGCTCGTCCAGCCCCAATCGTGGACGGCTTTCTCGAGACCGATGCGCGGATCGAGGAACAGCTTCCAGGCTGTGCCGGTGACGATGAAGGACAGCGCCAGCGGATAGAGATAGATCGGGCGCAGGATACCTTCGCCGCGAATCTTCTGGTCGAGCAAAATCGCCAGCAATAGCCCGAGGATCAGGCAGAAGGCGACATAGAGGACGCCGAAGATGACCATGTTGACCACGGCCGTGTGCCAGTTGGACGGCGGATCGGACTCGAAGGTCCAATCCCACAGCCGCTCGTAGTTGAGGAGGCCGACCAAATGGGTGCTCGCGAAGGCCTTGGAGTTGGTGAAGGAGAGGAACAGGGTCCAGAGGTTGAACCCATAGACGAAGACGAGGACCAGCGCGAAGGAGGGCGCCAGAACCAGCCGCGGCAAAAAGTCCTGCAGCTTGGCGCGCGCTGATCGGCGTGGCGTCGGCTGCGTCATCGCTGGCGTGATCGGCGCGGTTCCCATTGCGGGGTCAACTCATCTCAGTGTTGGAAACGTCGATATCTAAATCGAGATGTCGGCAAAGTCCCTCCTCCGCATGGAGGAGGGACCGCCTTACTTACTGTGCTTACTTCGCAGCGACGAGAGCCGAAGCGAGTTCCTTCACCGCGGCGTCGGAGGTCTTGATCTCGCCGTGGAAGAACTTGGTCACCACGTCGTGATAGGCACCGGCAACCGACGGCGGCTGCGCATAGTCCTGCGCCATCGAACCGACGAAGGTGCCCTTGGCGTTCGCCGCCTTCACGTCGGCGATGCCCTTCTTGCCGCACTCGTCGAAGCCTTCGTCCGAGACGTCGATGCGCGCCGGCACCGAACCCTTGGCGATATTGAAGGCCGACTGCACTTCCTTGCTCATGGCCGCGTCGGCCAATGCCAGCTGCGCTTCCTTGCGGTCGGCAGAGACGTCGAACATCGCGAACATGTCGGTGTTGTAGAGCACGGTGCCGTCGGTGCCCGGGAAGCGATAGCAGACGAAGTCCTTGCCGGCTTCCTTATTGGCCGTCTTGAACTCGCCCTTGGCCCAGTCGCCCATCACCTGTACCAGAGCGTCGCCCTTGATCACCATGGCGGTGGCCAAGTTCCAATCGCGGCCCGCGTAGTTCGGATCGACGTAGTCACGCAGCTTGGCCAGGTTGTCGAAGGACTTCTTCATCGTGTCCGACTTCAAAGCCTTCTCGTCGAGATCGATGAAGGCCTTCTTGTAGAAATCGGTGCCGCCGGTCGAGGCGACGACGCCGTCGAACATGATCGCTTCCTGCCAGGGCTGGCCGCCGAGGGCCAGCGGGATCACGCCGGCCTTCTTGGCCTTATCGAGCAGGGCGATGAATTCGTCGAAGTTCTTCGGCTCGGTGCCGCCGATCTTGTCCATCACGGCCTTATTGATCCACACCCAGTTGACCGAGTGGATGTTGATCGGCACCGCATCCCACTTGCCATTGGTGGTGGTGAACTTCTGCAGCGCGGTCGGAACGACCTTCGCCCAATCTTCTTTCTTGGCGAGTGCGCTGATGTCGCCCAGCTTGCCGGCTTCGGCGTAGTCGACGGCGAAGTAGCCCAGGATCTGCGAGGCGGTCGGCGGATTGCCGGCGGCCACCATCGACTTCAGTGTGGTCATCGCGGCTTCGCCGCCGCCACCGGCCACAGGCACGTCTTTCCAGGCATAGCCCTTCTTCGCCATGTCGTCCTTGAGCACCTTCAACGCAGCCGCTTCGCCGCCCGAAGTCCACCAGTGCAGCATCTGCACTTCCTTGTCGGCGGCGAAAGCCCCGCCCGACAAGCCCATCGTCGAGACGGCCATCGCGCCGGCCATCAGCATCGTACGGAATTTCATTCTAAGTCCTCCCAACAGGTCTCTCTTTGCCGGATACGGTCCGACCCCGTCCGCTTCGGAAAACCATCAAGCGGTTTCCGATTTTTTTGTATCTCTATCGTCCCAGCTGAAGCGTCGACTCAGTGGCGGCTCGCGGCGGACCTCTTCAGATCCCCGTCATTGATCTTATGCGATCACGCCAAAAGAGCTGATCTGTGGTTCCCCCCTCCGACAGCATTGAGACTTTCTTGATGTCGCTGAGGCGCTTATGGCTGCCTCGCGATCTGGTTGGCCAGATCATGTCGGGCGCGACGAGACTCGTCAACGGCGCATAAAGCCCTGGGGCGCAGGGATAAAACCTGCCCCATATCTAGGCGAATCGTCCCCGTGACCTGCAGCGCAGCACGCCCATCCGGCACGCGCGTAGTATCCGGCGGCGTGACGAAATTAAATCGGAAGATGGTGTTTGAAAGGGAGACAGCCCTCGCGTTCGGCGAGTCCTGGCGACGGCTGGCGCGGTTGAACTAATTCCGGCGCGCGGCCGATGCCTACGAGAAGCGGTTTGCCAGACGATTGAAGCGCTGCGGCGCCCTGGCGTTGAAGCTGTTGGCTTTAATCGGGATCGGTCGCAGTTGCTGGGCGGGTTGGAAGGTCTCGGCGGCCTGTTGCGCCATCTGCTCGGCGACATCCGACATCATCTGGATGAAGGATTGCGCGACCTGGAGCTTGTTGTTGCGATTGAACAGGGACATGGACGCCTCCGCGATTGGCTCTAGGAGCCGAGCAATTCATGCCAGGAGGCATCTTCCCGCGAAATACGTAGTTCTATCAATGCCGCCCACGAGCTCTGGGACGGTGGCGAGCCGGTCTTATAAATCGGACAAAACTTCCGTTTTCAGCTTGTCGATCGCAACCTCGTTGCGCCGATAGAAGGTCCATTGCTTGATGCGCTTGGACTGCACCAGCCCCGACTGCACCAGCACGCGCATATGTTCGCTCAGGGTGGCCTGGGTAATGTCGAGCTTGGCCGCCAGCAACACGGCGCAAACGCCGTCCCGCACCAGATCGCCATCGGTCTGAGGCGGGAAATGGGCACGCGGCTCCTTCAGCCAATCGAGGATTTGCAGGCGGCGGTCGTTGGCCAGCGCTTTGAAGGTATCGGAAGCTTGCATTTCGTTATTTTGCTAAGTAACTAATTCCTGTCAACCCATCGTTGAGGCGGGCCTTTCATGAGCACCACAGCATCGGTCACGCGCGAAGTCATTGCGGCCATGGACCGGGTGATCCGCCCGCGCATCCGGCGCACGCCCATCGTCGCCGTCGATCTCGCCGATTTCGGGCGTGGCGCTCACCCGGTTACCTTGAAGCTCGAATGCCTGCAGCATTCCGGTTCGTTCAAGGTACGTGGCGCCTTCGCCAATCTGATGACGCGCAAGGTCCCTGATGTTGGTGTCGTGGCTGCGTCGGGCGGCAATCACGGCGCCGCGGTCGCCTATGCCGCGCGGCAGTTGGGTGTGCCGGCCACGATCTTCGTGCCCAGTGTCACCTCGCCCGAAAAAGCACGGCGGATTCGCAGCTATGGTGCCGAACTCGTGATCGGCGGCGATCGCTATGCCGATGCGCTGGCCGCTAGCCAGATCTTCGTCGAAGAGAAACAGGCGTTGGCGATCCATGCCTATGATCAGGTTGAGACGTTGCTCGGCCAAGGCACCGCCGGGCTTGAGATCGAAGAGGACATCGAAGGCGTCGACACCGTGCTTGTCGCAGTCGGCGGCGGTGGGTTGATCGGCGGCGTTGCGGCGTGGTTCGCAGGACGCGCGAAGATCGTCGCGGTCGAACCCGAGCTTTGCCCGACGCTATGGCGTGCTTTAGAAGCAGGCCGGCCGGTCGATACGGAGTCCAGCGGTATTGCCGCCGATTCACTCGCGCCGAAGCGCGTCGGCGAGTTGATGTTTCCAATCGCGCAGAGATTCGTCACCAAGCCGGTCCTGGTGTCGGATGCCGAGATACACGCAGCGCAGGTTGCGTTGTGGGACGCGGTTCGGGTGGTTGCCGAGCCCGGTGGTGCTGCTGCCTTTGCCGCATTGCTATCGGGAAAATATGCGCCTCGGCCGGGTGAGCGCGTGGCCGTTCTCGTCTGCGGCGCCAATACCACGGCGGTCAAATTCGACTGACGCGGTGGAACGATCGTCTCAGTAGAAGACCTTCTTCGGCGCGTCGCGGTTCTTGCGCGGCACGCGCAGTCCGAATTCGACGGCGGTCTGAATCGGGCACAGCGTTTCCTGATCGCCGGATTCGTTTGCGAGGGCTGCGCCAATCGAGCGCGATGTCCGTCCCACCATCGCGGGCAGCGCCGCGATGAACGAGGTGATGGTTTTGAAAAGGCCCTTGGAAGATTTGGTCATCGGCTTCGCCTTTCCGTCGCGATGGAGCGTGCATGCACGGCGGCAATGCACCATTGCATCCCATTCTCCATAACGCTGTGACGGGCTGATGGGCTCCCTGGGGCAAAGCTGTGTCCAAGCATGTCGATTGATGACGGCACCCGATTGTCCGAAAGTCTTTAATAATCAATGTGATAAATCGGGCCATAGGAAGCCGGTAATGTTTAGGATAAATGACATGGGGGCATGCATCAGTATCCGCGACCGGGCTTCGGTTAACGACGCTCGCTGAAACAAGGAAACGGCATGAGGCGACTGGGTATCCGGCTGGCGTTATGTCTGGTCGTTTTCAGTTTCGGCGCCACCACTGCCGCGCGCGCCGCCATCGCGATCAACGATCTGCAGTCCTTCGAGAAGGGCAAGACGACGGAAGTCGATGTTGTCGCGGCCTATGGTCCGCCTACGAAGACCGAGACCAATGACGAAGGGTTGAAAGCGATCGCCTATACGGACGATCCCGCCCAGCTTCGCGACGGCGCCATCTTTGCTTTCTTCGGCGCGGTGAATGGCATGTTCATGCCGGGGATCGGTGCGGTGGAAGCGGTCACCAACGGGCCGATGACAGCCTTCGTTTTCGATCGCGCGGGTCTGTTGATGTATTACCGCGCCGAGCCGGCGGGCAGCGCGCCGATCACCTCGGAAGACGGGGCCGGCCCGATGCCCAATGTCAAAGTCAATCTCCGCCGCGATCAGCTCCAATCGAACTTACCCGATGACGGCAAGCCGCATGTCGGTTTGCAGCTTGTGCCGACATCCGAACTCGATGCCGATCACAAGGCAGAATTCGTCATGGCGCGTTTCGCCGGCCTAGTGGTCGCGAATGTGATTCCGGCTTCGGCTGCGGCCAAGGCAGGCCTCGAACGCGGCGACTATCTTTATGTGCTCAACGGCCAATTGGTGACGTCGTTCGCCGATCTTGGCAAGGCGATGGCGTCGGTGAAGATGGGCGATTCAATCGTACTGCGCGTCAAGCGGATCGACGAGGCATCGCATCGCGCCAGAGAGGCTGCATTCACGCTGCGCTTTTAGACGCCCCGTTCGCGTGGGGCAGCGCGGCGTCGGCCCCGCCCAGAACCAATGTCGCTTTGAGCCCCGGCGCGTTGTCGCCGAGTTCGAGCGCCCCACCATGCAGCTTCGCGACCGCCGCCACTTCGGATAGGCCGAGACCCACGCCGGGCGAATGGCGGCTGGCATCGCCACGACGGAAACGCTCGATCACTTTGCCGCGTTCGTTCTCGGGCACGCCCGGGCCGGCATCGGCCACCGTGATCGCCGCCTGTCCATCGGGTTGGCGATGCAGGGATAATGTGATCGGTCCGCCCGCCGCGTATTTGATCGCGTTGTCGAGCAGATTGGCCGTGGCTTGGGCGACGAGATCCGAATCGCCAGTGATGGCGATTTGCTCGGGCGTATTGACGATCAGCCGCGCGCCTTTCGCTTCGGCCAAAGCCCCATAAACCTCCGCCACTTCCTCGACCAGCGGTGCCAGTTCGACGCGGCGGAATTCGGCACGGCGCGCGCCGGAATCGATGGCCGCCAGGCGCAACAGCGCGTTGAAGATATCGACCAGGCGATCCACATCGTCGATCGCGTCCTGCACTTCGCCGCGCAATGTCGGCGCATCCGCTGCGCCCCCCGCCAACCGCCGCTCGGTGTCTTCGAGTCGCGCGCGCAGTTCCGCCAGCGGCGTGCGCAGATCGTGGGCGATGGCGTTGGAGGCGTTGCGCACGCCATCGATCAACAGCTCGATTTGCGCCAGCATTTCGTTGATGGTGCGCGCGAGGCGCGTGAACTCGTCGTCACTGCCCCCCACGGTCAGACGCCGGCTGAGATCGCCTTGGACGATCGCGGTCGTGGTGCGGTTGACCTGGGCGATACGGCCGAGCACCGCACGGCGCACCAGCAATCCACCGGCGATCGCCAGCGCCACGGCCACCAGCGCCGACCATGCCAGCGCATTGACGATCAGGTGGCGAATTGCCAGCCGGCTGCCCATGTCGCGGCCGATCAGCAATTGAAAGCCGCCAGATAGTGAGACGTGGAACAGCCGCGCGGGATAAGTATGGCCGTCGCGCACCAGTGATGCTTCATACCAGCCGGTGTCTTTGCCGACGGCGGCCGGCCAGGCGCTGAGATTGCCGGCCAACCGATTTAACGCGGGATCGGTCAGCAAATAGACAGCGTGTTCATCGGCCGTCTGCGCCACGCGCTCATTGATGGTAGTCAGCGCACCGGCCAAGCCGAAATCGCGCAGCCGATCGCCGACGGCCTGCGTGTCAGCCACAATTACAGCGTCGGTTTCGCGTTCGAGCGAAGCTGCCGTCTCCCACCACAGGATGGCGCCCAGCATCAGGGAGGCGATGATGAACAGACCCGCGAAGACCAGCGTCAAGCGGACAGAGGTCGAACGCAGGAGACGCAGCATCTAGGTGTCGGGTCCGAGGCGATAGCCGACACCGCGCACGGTGTGCAACAGAGGCTTGTCGAAATCAGAATCGATTTTCTGCCGCAGCTTGCTGATATGCACGTCGATCACGTTGGTCTGGGGATCGAAATGATAGTCCCAGACGTTCTCCAGCAACATGGTACGGGTAACGACTTGCCCGGCGTGGCGCATCAGAAATTCGAGCAGCTTGAACTCGCGCGGCTGTAGTTGAATCGTCTTGTCGCCACGCACCACTTTGCGCGCCAGCAGATCCATGCGCAGCTCGTCGACGGTCAACGCGGTCTTCTGTTGTTCGCCGGCGCCTTGCTGGGTGCGGCGGACCAGCGCGTCGAGCCGCGCCATCAACTCGCCGAAAGCGAACGGCTTCGCGAGATAGTCGTCACCACCGGCGCGCAATCCGCGAATACGCTCGTCGACTTCCGAGAGCGCGCTCAGGATCAGGATCGGGGTGTGATTGCCGGTGCGGCGCAAGGCCTCGATGATACCCAGCCCGTCGATCCCGCCGGGCAGCATGCGGTCGAGGATCATCGCGTCATAGCGTTCCGAAGAGGCGAGGAACAGCCCGTCGCGCCCATTGTCGGCGCGGTCGACGGTATGCCCTGCCTCGCCAAGACCTTTGGCGACGAAGTCGGAAACGCGGGCATTGTCCTCGACCAGCAGAAACTTCATGACATCCTGCATGGGATTATCCCAAAAGGCAGCCGGGGCGACCATCGCCGCCCCGGCACCGTTGCATCGGTCCTACGGGGTTGGCTCAGCTCTCAACCAACTGCAGGGCCAGATAATAGGTGGTGCCATTGCGCATGACCAGCAGCGGCACTGCCTCTTTCTTATCCTTCTGGGCAGCCTTGATCAGTTTGACCACGTCCTGAGGATTGTGGACCGACATCGTGCCGACCCGCTCGATCACATCGCCAGCCTGGACGCCACTCTCGGCCGCACGGCTGTCGGGAGCAACGCGGGCCACCACGGCGCCCTGGACCGTATCGTCGAGGCCGAGTTCGCCGCGGTTGTCTTGCGACAGCGGCGCCAACGCCAGACCGATCGGGCCTTCGCCTTCCTTGTCTTGGGCCGAAGCCACTTCGGTCTTCAGCTTCTCGACCGTCACATCGACGGTCTTGTCATGGCCGTCGCGGACCACGGCAACCGGCACGGTTTGGCCGGCCGGCGTCGCGGCCACTGCCATGGCCAGATCGCGCGGATCCTTGATCGGCTTGTTGTTGAAGGCGGTGATCAGATCGCCCTGTTGCAGACCGGCTTTCTTCGCCGGCGAATCGGGCTGCACCTCGTTTACCAACACGCCGTTCGCGTCGGTGCGGCCCATCGCCTTGGCCAGCGGATCGGTCAGCGGCTGCATCTGCACGCCCAACCAGCCGCGCTCAACCTCGCCGTGTTGACGCAGCTGCGCCACCACGTCTTTGGCGAGATTCGAGGGAATGGCGAAGCCGATACCGACGCTGCCGCCATTCGGCGAATAGATCGCGCTGTCGATGCCGATCACCTGGCCGTGCTGGTTGAACAGCGGACCGCCCGAGTTGCCCGGATTGATCGGCGCGTCGATCTGGATGAAGTTGTCATAGGGGCCCGAATTGAGATCGCGGCCATGGGCGGAAACGATGCCCGCGGTCACGGTGCCGCCCAGGCCGAAGGGATTGCCGACCGCGACGACCCAATTGCCCACTTTCGCCTGATCCGAATCGCCGAAATTGACGAAGGGCAATGTTTTCTTGGCGTCGATCTTCAAGACGGCGATGTCGGTCTTGTCGTCATGGCCTTTGATCGTGGCCGGATAGGACGTGCCGTCTTCCAAGGTCACCATGATCTTCTTGGCGCCCTTGATCACATGATTGTTGGTGACGATCGTACCGTCCGCGGCGACGATGAAGCCCGAACCCAGCGCGTGGCGCGGCTCGTTATTCTGTTGCTGCTGCTGTTCGAAGAAATGGCGGAACATCTGGCCCATCGGCGAATCCGGCGGGAAGTCGGGCATCTGCTGCTGTTGCGCGTCGGCCTTCTCGGGCTTCTCGGTCGTGGCGATGTTGACCACAGCCGGCCGCACCTTTTCGATCAACGGCGCGAAACCTTCGTCGCTGAACTGCGACGGTGCCACGGGCGCGCTGGTGATCGGCGCGCCGTTGCCGGCGGTGGGCGGCGTGGCGCTGCCTTCCGCCGACCAGGCATGCAGTGCCAAGCCGCTCGAAAGCATCGTGGTGGCAAGCAATCCGGCGATCAGCATACGGTGCCGCCGCGGGCGTTGGGACACAGAGGATTGAGTATTGGGGTCGGTCATGGCGGTCTCCTGCTGAACGGTAGGCAATGGGGCTGGCGAAAATCTCTTTGAATGTCGTATCGCCGGTCACCGTTTCGACACACCGCGCCGACCGGGGAGGGGAAACGGTCGGCGCGGCGGTCGAGGGGTCGTGACAGGGCGCAGTCTGTACTGGACAGCCTTGGCGCGATCTGGTCATCGGATTAAAAATCGTTGAGGCGGGTCTAGAATTTCTTGTGAGATTTCTCGCGGCGTTTCTAGGGCGGTTGTGACCGCATACGCCATCAATCCTCCTCATTGTTTCGGCATGTTTCACGCCGTTCGCACGACGTTTGCGGGTGCTTCGTCGCGCGGATCAGGCAGCAATGGAGTACGCATATGAGGAACCTGAGCAGTGCCTTGACGATGGGCCTAATCATCGCTGCAACCAGTGGCTTGGTGGCTGCCTATGCTTTCGCCGCCGACTCCACTTCGGGTGCCAATCCGGCGACCGCGCCGGCACAGGCCGCTCAACCGGCGAACAACGATGCCGGCACGGCGCCGGCGACGAATGACGCGAACAGCGCCGGCAGCAACGCGGCAACGCCTGCGACGAATAACGGCACGGGCAATGCAGGCTCGTCCAACGCTGGCACGTCAGCCGCGCCGATGAATCAGGACGACAACAAGGCCAACAACGCCGCTGCCCCAAACGCCACGCCGAACAACACGAACGCGACTCAAGATCAAAACGGTCAGAGCGGACAAGCGACGACGCCGGACGCCAACGACAAGATGACGCAGTCGCAATCGCAGCACTCGTCGAAGAAGCACATGGCGATGTCGCGCAAGCATATCGAGTCGGTGCAAGCGGCTCTCGCCAACAGCGGCCAAAGTGTCGCGATCGACGGTGTCTGGGGTCCGAAGACCACAGCGGCCCTCAAAGACTTCCAGAAGGCGCATGGCTTGAAAGCTACGGGCCGTCTCAACCATGCGACGCGCGAGGCGCTTCCAAAATCCACCTGAGCGCTTCAGCTGAATGCGGAGTGACGAATTAAGCCTGCCGTATCAGCGGCAGGCTTTTTCTTTTGAATCCTGATCTTGCTCTCTGATTGTAAGGACGCGCGGCGCGTTACCCGTTCACGCGCCGCAAATTCGCCTTGCGTCGCAGGCCTCCGGGGCCCATTGTCCAGTCAACCGGATGAGCGGACAGTTTCTGCGGACCGGCATGGTGGGGACCAATGCTCGACAGCACGCAAGACCGCCCGCTCTATCGGCAATTGACCGATCGTCTGCGCCGTGAAGTGGCCAAACGCAGGCCCGGTGATCGCATCGCCAGCGAACCGGAGCTCGCTCAAAGCCTCGGCGTCAGCCGCTTCACCGTCGCCAAAGCCATCGAGGCCTTGGTCGATGAGGGGCTGGTGGTGCGCCGTCAGGGCAAAGGCACGTTCGTCGCCGTGCCGCCATTGCAGCGCACGCCGATTCATCTGCGCAGCTTCACCGAATCGGTCGAGGCCAGTGGCCGTAATGCGACCAGCGAGCTTCTGGATTTCGGTCCGCTCGCCTGGCGCGTCGGTCTTCCCTATGACCGCGAACAAGCGCTGGTGCAGATCGAGCGTCTCCGCCTCGTCGACGGCATGCCGATGGCGATCCATCGTTCGGTGCTGGTGGCCAGTCTGGTTGCCGAAGTCGGACTGACGCGTGCCAAAGCCGCCGATCCAAATTTTTCTCTCTATCGCTATTACGAGCAGCATGGCATTCGCATCGAGCGTGGTATCGAGTCGCTCAGTGCGCGCAAGCCGACGCCGGCCGAGCGGCGCTATCTGCGCCTGGGCACCGATGGCATCGTCATGGTGGTCACGCGCCGTTCATTCGGGGCCGATGGCCGCGTGCTCGACGCGGTCGATGCGATCCACGACAGCCGCCGCTATGCCTATCAAGCCTTGCTTCTGAGAACTCCTCAACACGCTGTAACCGCGACGCAAGCGAATATGGAGAAGGAGGGTAATGATGTCGAAAGTGTCACTGATCCGGAACATCTCGGCGCTCGCTTTTGGGTTGAGCATCGCGATCCCGGCAGCTCAGGCAGCTGAAAAACCGGTCGCCCTGATCATCGCCCAGGGTGGGCTCGGCGATCAGTCCTATAACGATCTTGCCGACAAGGGCTTCAAGAAAGCCCTGGCCGAGACCAAGCTGAAGGGCAAGGACGTTGAGTCGAAAGACGTCGTCGCTCAGGCCGAAAACATCCTCCGTACCGCCGCCGGCAAAGGCGGCTTCGGTCTGGTGGTCGATCTCGAATATTCGCACGGCGACGCGCTCAAGGCCGTTGCCAAGGACTATCCCAAGACCGGCTTCGTGATCCTCAATCAGGTGCAGCCGGGCGACAACGTCGCCTCGGTACTCTTCAAGGAACAGGAAGGCTCGTACCTCGCCGGCGCGCTGGCCGCGATGGTCGCCTCCAATCCGAAGATCAAGGGTGTCCAATCCACGCCGATCATCGGCGCGATCGGTGGTGTGAAGTCGCCCGGCATCGACAAGTTCCTCGCCGGCTATATGCAGGGCGCGAAGGACGTGAACCCGAAGATCGAAGTGAAGATCGCCTATTCCAACAATTTCGGCGATCCCGCCATCGGCCATCAGATGGCCAAGGCAATGTTCGATCAGGGCGCCAGCATCGTCTACCAAGTCGCCGGCGGCACCGGCCAAGGTGTGATCCAGGCGGCCAAGGAAACCGGCCACTACGCGATCGGCGTCGACACCGATCAGGACGGCATGGCGCAGGGCAATGTGCTGACCAGCATGATCAAGCGCACCGATCTCGCCGTCGAAACGGTGATCAAGGATTATGCCGAGCACAAATTCCCGGGCGGCAAGACGGTGTCGCTGGGCCTGGCCGAAAATGGTGTCGGCCTGTCGCCGATGACCTACACGAAGGCTTTGATCCCCGCTGACTACCTCGCCAAGGTCGCCGAGCTGAAGAAGAAGATCCTCTCCGGCGCGATCAAGGTGGTCGATGTCAGCGGCCCGGACGGCTATCCGGCGTGGTTCAAGTAAGCCGGTAGCCCACACAGTCGAGGGAACCGGAGCGGCGTGCGATGGAGACGGCAAAAGCCGTCCGACTCGGTACGCGTGGTATCACCCGGCGGTTTGGCCGGGTGGTTGCCAATGATCGTATCGACTTCGCCGCCGCGCCCGGAACCATTCACGCCATCGTCGGCGGCAACGGGGCGGGTAAAACCACCCTGATGCGCATCCTCCAGGGTCTCGAACGACCCGACGAGGGCGACATCATTGTCGACGATCAGGCGGTCCGCTTCGCCAATCCTGCCGAGTCTTTTGCTCACGGCGTCGGAATGGTGCACCAGGAATTCATGCTGGTGCCCGACCTCACGCTCCTCGAAAATCTGATCCTCGGCCGCGAGCCGATGAAGCGTGGTCTGATCGATCATGCTGCCGCTTTGGCGGCCGCACGCGCGCTTGAGAAACAAGCGGGCGTGACGCTTGATTGGGACGTCAAAGTTGCCCAGGCGCCCGTGCATCTGCGCCAGATTCTCGAGATCCTGCGTCTGCTCTATCGCGGCGCCGACGTCTTGATCCTCGATGAGCCCACCGCGGTGTTGGCGCCGCAGCAGGTGCAGGATCTACTGGCGCTCTTGCGCAAGCTGCGATCCGAAGGCCGCACGATCGTCTTCATCAGCCACAAGCTGGACGAAGTCCTGGCAATCGCCGATCGCATCACCGTACTGCGCGCGGGGCGCGCTGTGGCGAGCACCGCACCGCACGAGACCAATGCCGCGCAACTGGCGCAGCTGATGGTGGGTGAGCCGGTCGATCATCCGCATCGCACCGCCGCGAAATCCGACGCGTCCATGCCGGTTCTTGCCGTACGTAACCTCGCCGCGCTCGATTCGCGCGGGGTGCGTCGTCTGCTCGGTATCGATCTCGATGTCCGCCGTGGCGAAATCGTCGGTATCGCAGGCGTCAGCGGCAGTGGCCAGGATGAGTTGGTCGCTGCGATCGTTGGTCTGCGTCGCGTGGCAGCCGGTACAGTGAATTTCGACAATGCCGACGCAACCTATGCTTCGGTCGCGGCGCGGCGCAAAGCCGGCATCGGCTATCTCAGCGCCGACCGTGCCTATGAAGGTCTCTGCGGGACGGCAACGATCCGCGACAATGCGATCGCCGGCCGCCATCGCGAGACGCCGTTCGCGCAGCACGGCGTCTTGCAGCTTCAATATGCGCGCGAATACGTAAGCGATCTGCTGGCGCGCTTTGCCGTCGTCTATGGCGCCGATACCGATCCGGTTCGCAGCCTTTCGGGCGGCAATCAACAGCGCGTGGCCATCGCCCGCGAACTCGCCCGCGCACCGAAGCTGCTGATCGCAGCGCAGCCCACACGCGGGGTGGACATTGCCGGTATCGCTGCCATCCATCGCCAAATCCTCGCCTATCGCGATGCGGGCGGCGCAGTGCTGCTGGTGTCGGAAGAACTCGAGGAGCTTCTGGCACTCTCGGATCGCATCGTCGTTCTACATCATGGCATGGTCAGCGGCGAGCTCGCGGGTAGCCACACCGATCTTGCGCAGATCGGTAAACTCATGCTGGGGCAAGCCGCATGAGCGACGCCGCCGTCATCGCCACGCGGCCCACGCGGTTCGATTGGGCGGGAATCGTCGGCGCCATCATGCCGTTCGTTGTTGCACTGATCGTTGGTGCGATCCTGCTGGCAGCCACCGGACGCGACCCGCTTGAAGTCTATGGGCTGATGCTCGACGAAGGCTTCGGCGGGCCCGATGAGTTGGCGGCTACGTTGAGTGCCGCAACGCCAGTCCTGTTCTGCGCCGTGGCCACCGCGATCTCGTTCCGCGCCGGCGTCTTCAATATGGGTGTCGAAGGCGCGTTCTATCTCGGTGGCTTGGCCGGGGCTGTAGCGGGTTTCAGCTTTCCTGGTTTACCGGGCCCATTGCATATAGTCGTCGAACTGGCGATCGGCGCGGCGATTGGCGGGCTGTGGCTGACCCTGCCCGGTTGGCTCAAGGCACAGCTGGATGTCGATGAAGTTGTTTCGACCTTGATGCTCAACTTCGTCGCGATCAATTTCACCGCCTATCTGGTCAATCATGTCTTCCTCGCGCCTGGCGCGGGCAATTCGCAGACGCCGCTGATCGTCGAGGCGGGATGGCTGCCGCGCCTGATGCCGCCGGCCACGCTCAATCTTGGCTTCATCATCGCGCTGGTGCTGCTGGTCGCTTACGACCTGTGGGGGCGGTTCACGCCGCTGGGCTTTGAAGCGCGCGTCACCGGACTCAATGCCCGCTTCAGCCGCGCCGTCGGCATCGATGTTTCGGCGCTGATCATCAAGACCGCAGCGATCTCAGGGCTGATCGGCGGCCTGGCCGGCGCATCGCATGCAGCGGGCCTGGTCCATCGTTTCGTAGCGGGCTTCTCGCCCGGCTACGGTTTCACGGGTCTCGCGGTGGTTCTGCTCGGACGTAACAACGCGGTCGGCATGCTGATCGGCGCCATCATCTTCGGCGCCCTATCCTCAGCCGGCACTACGGTGCAGTTGTTCAGCGACATCCCGATCCAGATCGTCGACGTGCTGCAGGGCACCGTGACGGTCTTCGCCGTGGTTCGCTTCGGTGGTTTGTTGCGACGGCGGTGGGGGCATCGATGATCGACGCGATCCTCGGTTCCGCCTTCCTGGTGTCGACGCCGCTTTTGTTGACCGCGATCGGCGGCATGCTGAACCGCATCGGCGGGATCGTGAATATCGGCCTCGAGGCGATGATGCTTTCGGGCGCCTATGTCGCCCTGGTGGCGTCCTCGGCGACCCAATCTTGGCCCTTGGCGCTGGTCGCGGCCCTGGTAACGGGGGGCCTGATCGCGCTGCTCTTCTCGCTCACGGTCACGCGGCTGGGTGCCAACGAGATCGTCGCGGGGCTTGGCTTCAATGTTGCCATCGCCGGGCTGATCGGCTTCGTGCTGAAGGACTATTACCAGAGCTCCGGCACGCTGCGGCTTGAGAACGTGGTGATGCTGCCGCGCATCGATCTTCCCGGTATCGAGAATATTCCGATCCTTGGCGCGATCTTATCGCACAAGGACCCGGTGACATGGCTGGCTTGGCTGTCGGTACCGCTTTCGTCTTTCGTCCTGGCGCGGACCCGCGCCGGGCTGCGGCTGCGCGCGGCAGGCGAAGCGCCGGCAGCGTCGATCGCGCTCGGTCTCCGTCCACTGCTGGCGCGCGATATCTCGACGGTGGTGGCCGGTGCGATGGCCGGATTGGCCGGCGCGCAGCTCTCGATCGGCATCGTCGGCATCTTCAATGTCGGCATTTCGGCGGGCCGCGGCTTCATCGCGCTGGCCGCCTTCTATTTCGGACGCAACCGGCCCGGTCTGACGGCGCTGGGTGCGCTCCTTTTTGGTTTCTTCGATGCGGCGCAGATCAATCTGCAAGGGCGCGGCGTGGCGCCCGAACTGATGCAGATGCTGCCTTACATCGTGGTAGTCACCGTGTTGACGGCGATCGGGCTGATCGAGCGGCGCCGGCGTCTTTTGCGTGGGATGTGAGATGAGCGAAACCAAAAAAACGGCACTGATCCTGGTCGATGTGATCGACTCGTTCTTCAAGCTGGGCATGCCGAACCACTATGCGGATGTCGCGCAGGTGGTCGAACCCTTGCGCAAGCTTCTTGCCGCGGCACGCGTCCATAAGCGCCTCATCATTCATGCCGCCGAGCGGCATCGTCCCGGCTTGCATGACTTCGAATGGCACAAGCTCCCGCATCATCATTTCGTCGACGAGCCCGATGCGGCAGTGACGGCAGGTTTCGAGATGCAGGGGCCGAACGAAGTGCTGGTGCCGAAGCGTCGCTACAGCGCTTTCTTCGCCACCGACCTCGCACTTCTTTTGAATGAGCAAGGCATCAAGCGCGTGATCGTCGCGGGCGTGAAGACGAATGTCTGTATACGCGCCACCGTGCAGGACGCTTTCGCCAACGGATTCGAGCCGATCGTGCCGCGCGAGGCCACCAATTCGAACCGGCCGCATCTCGCCGCCGCCACGCTCGAAGACATCGAACGCTATTTCGGCATGGTGGTCTCGCTCGATGAGGCGCTGGGCCTGCTCGCATGACCAAGATCGCCATCACCGGCTATGCCAGTCTCGACCATGTGATCCAGATGGAGGCGCCGCCACGGCCCAACGAGACGGTGATCGCCGCCCGCACGACAACCCATCTGCTGCGCCTGGGCGGCAGTCCATCCTATGTGGCGATGGCGGTCGTGCGCGCCGGCATCGCCGATGCTGTGCCGATCACCTGGATAGCGGCCGACGAGGGCGGCGATCGCTTCATCGCCGCGCTGCATGAGGCCAAAGTGCCAGTCGACGGTATCGCGCGGTCGCTGCCGGGGCACACGCCGATCTGCATCCTCGCGTATGACCCCGCCGGCGCGTGCTATTGCATTTACGATCCCGCCGCCAGCCGCACTGCGACGCTAACGCCGGTGCAGGCCGATATCGTCGCGCAGGCCGATTGGGTCTGCATCACCGTCGGCCCCGCCTCGGCAACGCGCGACGCGCTTTCACGCATGCAACCTGGGCAGAAACTTGTCTGGGCGGTAAAGGCCGATGGCGACGCATTTCCATCCGAGTTGCGTGTGGCCTTGGCGGCGCGCGCCGATCTGATCGTGCACAGCAAAGGCGAGCGTCCCTTCGTCGCCGACGCGCTCGATGCTGCACCCGCGCGCGCCGATCGCATCGTCATCGAGACGCGCGGCGCGGAGGGCGCGCATGTCGCACACGGTGATAGATCTGAGTTGGTACCTGCCAAAAATTTAGCTGCATCCGATCCCACGGGCGCAGGCGACACATTCATCGGTGGTTTGCTAGCCAAACTCATCGCTCGGCCGGGCGATGCGGTGGCTGCGGTACGTGCAGGGCAGGAAGCCGCGCACGCAATGTTGTTCGAGCGCATCGAGCACGAAAAAAAGAGGAAACAACTATGAGCAAAACGGCTTGGTATATCGGCTGTTCGCAAGACGAAGTGGGGGAAGCCGCGATTCTGGTGGGCGATCCGGGACGGATCGAGCGCATCGCCAATCATCTTGAAAAGCCGATCTTCCCGACCGAACAGCGTGGCCTGCGCACGGTGACGGGTTGGCGCAAGGGCCGGCGGCTGACGGTGACGGCCTTCGGCATGGGCGCGCCGATCGCCACCGTGGTGTTGCACGAATTGTTCGATCTCGGCGTGCGCACGTTCCTGCGCATCGGTACGGCGATGGTGGCCGCACCCGCGGTGCTTGGTGATTTCGTGGTGGCCGATGGCGCGCTGCGCGCCGAAGGCACATCGCCGACCTACGCGCCGCCCGGCTATCCCGCTATGGCCGATCACACCATCGCCACGTTACTGCGCGCACGCCTCGCCAATGGGCCGCGGCCTTGGCATGCCGGTATCTATGGCACCTATGACGGGTTCTATACCCAGATGTTTTCGCTCGACGGCGGCGAACGCGGCATGGTCGACGGGCTGCGCGACGATATCCGCCGCTACAATCTCATCGCCGCCGATATGGAAACCTCGGCGCTGCTGGTGGCGGGCCGCATTCTCGGCGCGCGTGTCGGCAGCCTCTGCCTCGGCACGGTCGATGCGTTGACCCAGGAGAAACTCAACGCCACGGCCCTGGCTGTGGGCGAGGCCGAATTGTTCGAAATCGCGCTCGATGCTTTGGCGGCGCTACCGCCGGCGCAATGATCAAAGTTTTGTAATTGAGGACCAGTACCCATGCCTTCGATGACCCAACGCTATTTCGACTCGCTGATCGAGCGTCTGGAAAAGGTGCGCGACACGCAAGCTGCCGCGATCGATGCGGCGGCGGTGGCCTGTGCGGCGAGTATCGGCGCGGGCAAGCTGGTCTTCACCTTCGGCACCGGGCACGGCTCGCTGCCGGCGATCGAGACCTTCCCGCGCACCGGCACGGTGGTTGGATTTCGCCCAATCGTCGAAAGCACGATGATCTCGTTCCACGCGGTCTGGGGCGATATGGGCGCGCGGCAGTATCGCTTCATCCACGCCGTCGAAGGCTATGGCAAGGCGATCCTGCGCTCGCACAAGCTCGATCCGGCCGACACGCTGATCCTGTTCTCCCATTCGGGTATCAACGCGGTGATCCTCGACATGGCGCTCGAATGCAAGGCGCTGGGCATGAAGGTGGTCGGCGTGACCTCGCTTCCGCATTCCGGCCACACCCAGTCGCGCCATTCCTCGGGCAAGCGTCTGTTCGAAGTGGCCGACATCGTCGTCGATACCGGCGTGCCGATGGCGGATGCCAGCCTCAAGATCGACGGACTCGAACATCCGGTCGGCGCGAACTCGACCAGCATCACGATTGCGATTGCGCATGCCATCGTCTCAGCCACGGCGGAAAAGCTGGTGGCCGCGGGGCACAAGCCGATGGTGATGGTCAATCCGAACACGGCTGGCAAGGAAGCGGCCAACAAGCAGAACGACGCGAATTACGAAGCGTTGTGGCAGCGCCTGAGCGCGCGCTGAACAGCAAGCACAAGGATCGGGTCATGGATCGCGGACTCTATATCGATGGCGCCTGGGTTCAGGCGCAGGACGGGCGGCGCTATTCCGTCGATGATCCGGCGACGGGCGAACATGTGGGTAGCACCGCGATTGCTGCCGCGGCGGATGTTGATCGCGCGGTGCGCGCGGCGGCCAAGGCGCAAGCGGGTTGGGCCAACACCCATGCCGATGAGCGCGCGCGCATCATCCATCGCGCGGCCGATCTGATCGAGGCGCGCATCGATGCGATCGCCGAGTTGCTGACGCGCGAGCAGGGCAAGCCGATTCCGGACGCGAAGAAGGAAACGGCGTTCGGCGTCGAAGTGCTGCGCTACTACGCCGAAGAAGGCCGGCGGCTGGATGGGTCGCTGCGTCCTTCGGTGCGTGCCGATATCCGCAACGTGGTGATCAGCGCACCAGTCGGCGTGGCCGCGGCCATCGTGCCGTGGAACTATCCGGTCGATCTCTATACCTGGAAGATCGGGCCTGCGCTGGCGGCCGGTTGCGCCGTGGTGGCCAAGCCGCCGCACAACACGCCGCTGGCCATCGGCACGCTGGTCGAGTGTTTCGCCGAAGCCGGTCTGCCCCCGGGCGTGCTCAACGATCTGCCTGGCACCGGCCCCGAAGCCGGCCAGCCGCTGATCGAACATCCGCTGGTGCGAATCGTCGCAGCTACATCGTCGACCGCGGTCGGTCGGGCGATCATGCATGCCGCCGCGCGCGATATGAAACGTGTCTCGCTGGAACTCGGCGGCCAGACACCATTCATCGTGCTCGACGATGCGGATATCGCGGAGGCCGCCGCCGGCGCTGCGCGGCGCTCGTTCTCGAACATGGGTCAGATCTGCATCGCGGTGAATCGCATCTTGGTCGACCAGAAGGTGCACAAGGCGTTCGTCGAGGCGCTGGTCGAAGAGACGCGCAAGATCAAGTTGGGCCATGGCGTGAAGCCCGGCGTGCTCTACGGGCCTGTGCTCAACGAATCGGTGCGCACGCGCGTGTCAAACCACATTGCGGACGCGGTGGCCAAGGGCGGCAAGCTGCTGATCGGCGGCAAGGCTCCCAAAGGCGCGGACTACGATCGCGGCTTTTTCTTCGAACCGGCACTGGTCGACAACGCTGCCATCGACAGCCTACCGATGACCGAAGAGACCTACGGTCCGCTCGCCGCCATCCGGTCTGTAAAAGACGCAAACGAAGCTCTGGCGCTGGCCAATGCGGTGCCCTATGGCTTGTCGGCCTACGTCTTCGGCCGCGATCTCGAACGCGCCTGGGCCTTTGCCGAGAAGCTGGAAAGCGGCGCGGTCGGTGTGAACGTCAACGACACGTCCGACCTACAGGCGCCGTTCGGCGGCTGGAAGCTTTCGGGGCTGGGTCGCGAACTCGGGCGCGAAGGCATCCTTGCCTATCGCGAACAGAAGCACATCAAGATCCGCCTGCGCCCGCTGGCTTAGAGCATCCGCTCCAGAGACTGGAACAGCGCAGCATCGCGAATCACGCGTGGCACTTTGTTCTGGCCGCCCAGCATGCCGCGCGATTTCATCCAGGCGGCGAAAGTGCCGGGTGGTGCGGCGCGCACGACCGGCGTATCCATGCCGAAGCCACCGGATCGATGCGCGGCATAATCGAGATTGCGTGCGATCAGATCAGCATCCAGCGCCTTGGCAAAGCGGACCAGCGCGTCCTCATCGTCATCGGTAGCCGAATCAAACTCGACGATATAGAGATGCCCGCCGCGCCCGCTCGATATGGCCTCCGGCATGCGCGCCGTGACGGTCCAATCGCGCACCGTGCGTTGGACCGCCTGCGCCGCGGTACTGATGCCGGCTTCCAGCTCCGCGCCGATCAGGTGCTCGCCGAAGGCCGACAGCATATAGGTCAGCCTTCCGGTCACCAGCAGCCTCAGCGGCGCGCGATCGACGAAGCGCACCGTGTCGCCGATCACATAGCTCCACAGGCCGGCGCAGGTGGACAGGATGATTGCGTAATTGACGCCGGTTTCGATCGTGTCGACCCAATGGCGCGTCGGATTCGGTGCATCGATTTCCTCGACCGGCACGAATTCGAAGAAGAGGCCGTTGTCCGCGAGCAACCGCATCCCTTCGCCTTCGCCGCGATCGGCCACGGCCACGAAACCTTCGCTGGCCGGATAGACTTCGCGCAGCTCGGCATGCGATCCCTTGAACAGATCTTTGAACCGAGGGCGATAGGAATCGAAGGCCACGCCGCCATGGGTGTAGAGTTCGAGATCGGGATACCAACTCGCCACGCGCTTGGGCCGATCAGGCTGCAGCGCCGCCAGCCGTTCGAACAGCAGCAGTACCCAGCTCGGTGTGCCACCGAGGTTCACAATGTTGGCGTCGAGCGATAGCCGCGCCAGCGCTTCGATCTTCTTCTCCCAATCGTCCATCAGCGCATAACGCAGCGGCGGAAAAAAGCGTGGCCGTGCCCAGCGTGGCACGGTCTGCGCGGCAATGCCGCTAAGATCGCCCGAGCGGATGCCCGGCGCTTGCTGCGACAGGTTGGTGCTGCCGCCCAGCATGAAATTGCGCCCGCCAAAGATGCGACTCTGTGGGCGCGCGGTAAGATGATGCGCCAACAAGTCCAGCGCGGCGCGGCGGTTACTCTTGTTCATGGCGCGCGACACGGGAATGTATTTCGTATTGCCGGTGGTGGTGCCCGAGGTTGCGGCGAAGAACGGAATGCGGCCCGGCCAGGTGATATCGGTCAGGATCGGGAAGGCATCTTTCCACCAGTCGCGCCAGAAATCCTCATAGCGGCGTAGCGGCACGCGCGCCTGGAAATCGGCCACGGAGCGGATGGAGCCGAAATCATGGGCGCGGCCGAATTTGGTGGGAGCCGCGCGCTTCACCAACCGCAGAAGCTGCACCCGTTGCGCTTCCGCCGCATCCTGCCGCGCCAGCACCGCCGCGCGCCGCTCGGTATAGAGGCGCAGCAGGGGCGTGGCGTCGATCATGGCGTCAGTGTGGTCTTATGCCGGAATGTGGCGTACACCGTTTCGGTCCGTAGCGGCACCTGTATATAAGTACCACTACGCCACAACGGCACCTGATCGAGCACGGTGGTGCTGCCCAACCATCCGTCCTGCCCACCCAGCAGCACGAAATGATTGGCATCGAGATCGGCCATGTCGGAGACATGCCGCGATACGGCAACGAGGCCGGCAAAGTGGCGCTGATCGGTCAGGCCGTAACCCGATTTCGAAATCGTCTCGCCATTGCCGCCCACAGGCCAATCGCCGAAATAGAGTTTCCGGCCCAAGATCGGGAGGCGGGCGAGAGGATGCGGCAGGCGCAGCCGATGGATGCTGCCCCAGGTGCCGAATTGAGTCAGAGCCTTCGCTACGCCGGGGATCGCGGCCTGCACGATGGCGCGCGCGCGATTGTCGTCGAGGCGCCGGACATCTTCATGGATCATGCCGCGCGTATCCCAACTGCGCGCATACATCGGCAGGCGCGGCCCCAACAGTGCGCGGCCAAGATGGAAGACCATCGTCTCGAAGGCCAGCGGGCCGGCTGAGTCCTCGCTATAGGCCCCATTCCAGGCGGTGAGTGCGCTCTCGATCGCCTTCGCATCGGCCGTTTGCGGCACGAGCTTCAAAAGCCGCAGCATCGTGTCGCGGAAGGTGAGCATGCCGGGCACGGTCACGTCGCGCTGGAAGCGCGAGATATCGCCGAGCGTGACATTCCGCGCAGGGCCGAGCAGTTCCTTGAACCGCTCGATGCGGTGCGGCGTCGAAAAGAAGAAGCCGACCGGGATTGGCGTCGGTACGGATGGCTTGTCGTTGGCCGAGGCGATGAAACCGCTCGGCGGATCGTATTCGGTGGGCAGATCGTTGGCGGTCGCCAAAGTACGCCAATGGCGATGATGGCCGCGCGGCTGAATATGGGCTTCCGGCGGCTCGTTGGGACGCAAGGGCAAATGCGCGGCGATCAGTTTGCCGATATGGCCCTGGGCATCGGCATAAACCATGTTCTGCGCGGGCGCGGCGAAGCCGTCGAGCGCGGCGCGAAAATCGTCCCAGTTGCGGGCGCGGTTGACGCGCAGCATGGATGTCAGCTCGTCGCTGGCGTTATGCCCGACCCAGCGCAACGCCAATTGCTTGCCGCGGCCGGGAAAGAAAGTGAGATCGGAAACGATCGGGCCGTATTTCGTTTCGCGAATGATGATGGTGCGGTCGCGCCGGCCGCGCACTTTTACCGTCTCGCGCCGTTCGGTGATTTCGGCGGCAGGTAGATCGGTTACGTCGAACAGATCGCTGCTCATCGCATGCAAATTAGTGCCGCCCCAGGATATCCAAGGGTTGCGGCCCAGCGCCGCCATCGGCACGCCGGGGATCATGAACCCGGCCAAATGATAGGACGGCGATTTGTAGCCGGCGATCAGCCACAGATTGGGCAGCAGCGCGCCAAGATGTGGATCGTTGGCCATCAGCGCCGCGCCGCTCGCACTTTTGTCGCTCATCAGAGCAAACGAGTTGCTGCCCATCTTGCCGTTGTTGCGCAGGGCTTGGGCCAGCGCGCCATCGTCGCCCGCCGCATCGGGGGCGGGGTCGAGGCCCACCAGCCGCTTCCAGAACAGGCGAGCGAAGTCCTGGTCGGGCGCGCCCAGCATGCCCATGAAACTCATCCAGGTGATGTCGACCGAGGATAGCCGCCCGATCGCCAAAATATCCTCGATCGTCCAATCGGAGCGGCCGATATCGAGCGCGCGCATCTCCATAGGCAAGGCCGGCGCGCTGCGGATGGCGTGGTTCACGCCGGATACGAAGCCCGTTAACCACTGCCGCGTATCGTCGGGCAGCATGGCGACGATATCCGGCACCGCGCGCGCGAGTCCGATCGTGTGAATCGCCTTGTCGAGAATCAGGCCGAAGGGGCCGACGATTTCGGCCAGGCGTCCGCGTGCGATCCGGCGCATCAACTCCATCTGCGCCCAGCGCAGATGGACGTGGACGACGCCCAGCGCGACGGCGAGATCTTCGTCGCTCTCGGCCTCGATGAATGGCACCTGATGCTCGTCCCAGGAAATCTGGACGGGCGCCTTCACCGGTGCGCTGCTGGTTGGCAGCGCGGCCAAACGTTGGGTCAGGGAAACCGAATCGGTTTCAGGAACGCGCCAGCGCCAAGGGCGCAGGAACAAACCGGCCGCGGCGGAGACGCCATCAAGGAGATCGAATAATCGCATCGCCCGACCATAGCGCGGGCGATGCGGAAGAGCTAGGCGCGGTCGATGACGCTTCTATGGTCGATGAAGGCTCTGCGAATGAGGGCATCAATAGATAAGGCGCCCGCGCCGCGGCACAAGAGCACCAGGATCATCGCCGCCCATTGAATGTGGGTCGGCCAGGCTTGTGGATAGACAAAAATTTCTATGATCAGGGTCATGCCGAACAGCACAGCCGCGGTCGGGCGCGTCAGCAGCCCCAGAACCAACAGCACCGGCGTCGACAGCTCGATCGAAGCACCGATGGAGGCGGCGATGTCGGGCGGGATCAACGGCAGCTTGTATTCGGTCTCGAACAGATCGAGCGTCGCATCCCAATTGGCAAGTTTGGTCGTGCCTGAATTCCAAAACACCGTCGCCACTGCCAAACGCAGCGGAACGGCCAGCAATGTATAGGGCACTGCATCGAGGCCGCGCAGCGCGCGCGCTGCCAGCGCAATCGGCCCGCGCGTCGTTGCGGTGCTCTGGGTCGAACTGGTCATCGCATCACCTCGGAAGGAAGGGGAGTCCGCCGCATGTGGGGGCTGGCGGCGGACTCCATAAAGGCCCGTGTGACGGAACCGGAGAGGCCTCCGCCTCACATGGCCTTGGTGGTGCCGCCTTGGATCTTCTCGCAATCGCCGGCGGGAATCAGAACGAAGGATTTGGGATCGCGCGCCATCGTCGCTTGGCCGGCGCAGGAATGAGCGCCCTCGGCGCAGTCGTTCTTCGCCGCTGCGTTGATGCCGTAGCATTTCTCGAGGTGCTGTTTCATCGCGCGGTCCGTGTTATCCTTCACCACTTGCGGCATGTCGGCGGCATTGGCTGCCGGCGCGACAGTCTGAAACGCGAAAGCGATCCCGACGGCAGTGGACAGGGCAGTGGCGGCAATCAAACGATTCATGGTCGATACTCCCTTTTGTCGTCCCGGATCGAGACGCTCAAGAAGAGTTTCGACGGCGCCACGCCAAAGGTTACAGGTCGCGTTCCATGAGCGGTGCGCATCGTCGCGATGACTGATCAAGCGAGTGAAGCCACTGCGGCCAATCCGGCGCCGCGCGATGATTGGTCGCAGTTGATGGCGCTCAGCCAGGACGGCGATCAGGCCGCGTATCGCAAGCTTCTCAAGAGCATCACCCCGTATCTGCGGGCGTTGGCGCGGCGTGCCGGCCTGCCGCCGGATGACTGCGAGGATGGTGTGCAGGATGTACTGATGACCATTCATGTCATCCGCCACACCTATGACCCGACACGGCCCTTTACGCCATGGCTGGTGGGTGTCGCGCGCAATCGTCTGGCCGATAAACGCCGTGGCCGGGCCCGCGTCTGGGCGCGAGAAACCGAATTGACCGTTGAACATGAAACCTTTGTGGCGGCCGAAACGAAGGGAATTGAAGAGGCAGAAGACGCCCGCCGTCTGCATGCTGCTGTCGCCGAGCTTCCGGCCGGGCAGCGCCAGGCGGTCGAGCTTCTGAAGCTGAAGGAGTTGTCATTGAAAGAGGCATCCGCCGCGACGGGTCAGTCTGAGACCGCGCTGAAAGTGGCCGTACACCGTGCGGTCAAGCGGCTGCGCGTCATCCTGGGCGACGAGGACCGGTAGAGCGCCATGGCCAATACCGATGACCTGATCGAATCCCTCAGCGCCGGCGCGGCGCCGGTGCGCCGGCTGCGGTCGCCAGGCGTACGCACATTCGGCGTCGTCGTGTTGGCGGCAATCGTGATTTTGCTGCTGACCTGGATCCGCGGTCTGCGGGCCGATTTCGATATGATGTCGCACGATCCCAGCTTTTGGATTCAACTCATCGGCGCCTGGCTGACGGGGATTACCGCTACGAGGGCTGTTTTCGAGATCAGCTTGCCCGATCGGTCGCGGCTTTGGGCGGTGCTTCCGATTCCGGCGTTGATCTTGTGGCTCTCCGGTTTCGCTGTCGGTTGCCTGGCCCATTGGATCGTCATCCCCGCCGACGCGCCGGTGATGGAGGAATCCAAACGTTGTCTAACCACGATCGTCTCCACCACCATTCCGCTCGCCTTGGCACTGTGGATGATGTTGCGCCGGACGCGCCCTTTGCGGCCAGGCGGCACGGCCTGGGTTGCTGCGATCGCAGTGGCCGGATTCGCCGATACGGCGCATCTGCTGCTCCACACTGTGGAGGCTTCCGCATTGGTGCTGGTTATCAACCTCATCCCCTGCGCGGTCATCGTACTGCTGGGTGGATTTGGCGGCCGGGGCCGATTGAACGCGGTCACGTCTTCTTAAAATAAAATTTTCGCCTGTCCGGATTGAGCGTTTAGGCGTGCAATATGTGTTGCCCCGCCAGCGCAACCGCTAATCCTTGCGTTGGACCGGCCATCCCATCACAAATCTTCCTCAAAATTCGCACAAGCGAAGCCAAGAGAATCGCGCCAAGCGCCGGAAAAATCGTAGGAATTCCATGGGGCTTAGCTGGACAGGCTTTTCCGCCGCTGCTACGCTTATTTGGATTAGTTCTATGTTCACCGATGCCGAGAATGGGGGTCGGAGGTGGCCATACCTCACCTGCGTGTTGTACCGGCCGTAAGCACAACCGTCCTGATCATCGACGATCAGGCGACAAGCCGGGCGATTCTCGAAGAGATCGCGCGTAACCTTGATGAAAACGTAACCGTCGCATCTTTTGGACGGCCGATCGATGCTGTGGTCTGGGCAGCCACCAACGTGGCCGATCTGGTGCTGACCGATTATCTGATGCCCGACATGAACGGCATCGAACTCTCGAGCCGGCTGCGCGGTTTCGCCGGCTACGAGCATGTGCCCTTCGTGATGGTCACCGTGCGCGACGACCGCAAGGTTCGGTATGACGCGCTCGATGCCGGCATCACCGATTTTCTCAATAAGCCGATCGATACGCGCGAATGCCTGGCGCGATGCCGCAATCTGGTCACTCTGCGGCGGCAACAACTGATCCTCGAAGATCGCCGCCGCATGCTCGAGATGATGGTGGCCGACGCCACGCGCGAAATCCGCGAGCGCGAGCGCGAGACGCTGATCCGCCTGGCTCGCGCCGGCGAGTTTCGTGATTCGGAAACCGGCAACCACGTCATCCGCATGGCGCGCTATTCGGGCCTGATCGCCAAGGCGATCGGCATGGACCCCGACTATGTGGAGACGATCGAGCGCGCCGCGCCGTTGCATGACATCGGCAAGATCGGCATTCCCGATAATATTTTGCGCAAGAACGGACCGCTCGACACCGAAGAGGTGGCGTTGATGCGCCAGCACCCGGCGATGGGCCACGAAATCCTGAAGGACAGCCCGTCCAAATATCTGCGCATGGGGGCGATGATTGCGCTCGGCCATCACGAGAAGGTCGACGGCACCGGGTATCCGAACGGTTTGGCGCGCGACGAGATTCCTCTGCCCGCGCGCATCGTCGCTGTAGCCGATGTTTATGACGCGCTGACCTCGGTGCGTCCTTATAAAGGCGCGTGGACCAGCGCACGGTCGTTCGAATATCTGCTCGCCCATTCCGGCAAGCATTTCGACCGTAATGTGGTCGAGGCTTTCATCGGCGTGACCGATGATGCGCTGCGCGTCCAGCGCGAGCTACGCGATACCGAAAGCGCCGCCACGGCGCCACTGCAAGAGGGCTGATGCTCGGCCGGCTGCGCGCCGCGCTGGGGGCTTTCCGCGCTCGTCTGCGCAACCGCCCCGATTCGGAACATGAACAGGCGCTGGTGCGGCCGATCGTCGCCTCGGCTCTGTTCGTCTATCTCGTCCCCGAGACGCTGCTCGACCGGCAGGGGCTCGGGGAATCCGACTACGTATTGATTGCCTCGATCGCCGCCTTCCTGGCGATCTCGGTGGCGATCTTTATCTCGGTTCTGTCGAGCAGCCGTATCTCGCCGATTCGGCGGCTGTTCTCGATCACGGTCGATCTGACCGCCGTCACCTATTTCATGTCGCAGACCGATATGCGCGCGCTGCCGCTGTCGCTCGCCTATGTCTGGATCACCCTGGCCAACGGATTCCGGTTCGGTCCGGCCTATCTGCTCTATTCGCTGATCAGCAGCGTCGTCGGTTTCGCGCTCGTCATCTGGTTCAACCCGTTCTTCCATGGGAACGTGGCCTTGGGCGTCGGCCTGATCCTGGGCATGGTCGCGCTCGACCTCTACGTCCTGTCGCTGGTCAAGAAGATGTTCCGTGCGCTCGCGCGCGCCGAGGCCGCAAACCAGGCCAAGCGGCGTTTCATCTCGGTGGTCAGCCACGAGATGCGTACGCCGCTCAATGCGATCATCGGCATGGGCGATCTGCTGACTGAGTCGAAGCTTGCGCCCGAACAGGGCGAGATGGCACGCACGCTGACGGCCGCCTCGCGCACGCTGATGCGCCTGATCGAAGACGTACTCGACTTCTCGAAGATCGAGGCCGGCCGCCTGGTTATCGAGCAGGCCGATTTCGATCTGCACGCGCTGGTCAACGGCACGGTGCGCATTCTTCGTCCGCAGGCCGAAGCCAAAGGGCTTGCGCTCACCGTCTCGATCATGCCCGAGGTGCCACACGCCCTGTGCGGCGATCCGCATCACCTACGCCAGGTGCTGATCAATCTCGTCAGCAATGCCGTCAAGTTCACGGCGCAAGGCAGCGTCATCGTTCACCTCTCGCAGCTTGCCGAAGACGACGGGACATCGCGCATCAAATTCTCGGTGCGCGACACCGGTATCGGCATTCCGCCCGAAGTGCAGGACCGCATCTTCGAAAGCTTTGTGCAGGCCGATCAATCGACCACGCGCAAATACGGCGGCACGGGCCTCGGTACCGCCATCGCCAAGCAGCTCGTCGAACTGATGGGCGGCCGCATGGGGCTCGAAAGCGCCGTCGGGTTGGGCAGTACGTTCTGGTTCGAGGTTGATTTCGGCAAGCAGGCGGCGACGCCCGCGGCGGCCAATGATGGTCTGCTCACCGGCGCGCCGGTCTTGTTGATCGGCTTCCCGGCCGCCGAGAATGAGATCGTGGCGCAAATGCTTCGGGGTTGGGGCGCGTCGACCATTGCCGCCGGCACCATCGAATCCGCGGTTCAGCATCTGGCCGCGGCCGAATCTTCGATGCCGATCCACAGCGTTCTGCTGCATGCCGATCGGATCGATACCGCGCGGCAAACGACCCAGGCCTTGCGGCGTGGCGGGGTTGCGCTGCCGCCGATGATGCTTTGCCTTGCGCCGGCTTCCGGTCGCGTCGCGCCATTGCCGGTTCCGGCCGATCTCGCGTCGAGCTTCTCCGCCGTGCTGCATATGCCGATCCAGAGCCGGCTGCTGTTCAATGCGATGCATGCGGTTTCGGCGCAAGAGGAACGCGATACAGCGCCTGGCGTCGTCAATCTCCGCGATTATCTGCAGAAGCGCGGCCAGGAGATTGGGTTCCGCGTCATCGTCGCCGACGACGCTGCCACGAACCGCCAGGTGATCGGTAAGATTCTCGAACGCGGCGGACATGTACCGACGCTCGTGCCTGACGGCGAAGACGTGCTCGACGCGATCGAGGATCGGGATTTCGATCTGATCATTCTCGACCGTAACATGCCGGGGATGGACGGTATCGCCACGGCGCGGGCGTTGCGCGCGCTGGAAGGGGCGTCGGGCCATCGCCTGCCGATCATCATCCTCTCGGCAGATGTCGCTCAGGAGGCGCGCGACGAGTGTCTCGCCTCGGGTGCCGATCTCTTCTTGCCCAAACCGCTCGAAGCGATGCGGCTGCTGGAAGAAGTGGCGCAGCTCTGCGGCGCCTCGGTCATGCGCCGCCCGGTGCCCTCGGTGTCCGAGGTGTCGCATACGTCATCGCATATGCTGCCGGCCGCGAATATCGAAACCCTGCGGCTGCTTGAGGATCTCGGTTCGAATCCTGGTTTCGTCGAACGGCTGATCACCACCTTCGTCAAGGATCAGAGCGAACTGATGGTGGAGATGGAGCGTGCCGTCGACGCGGCCGACTATGCCGAGGTGCGCCGCCTGATGCATGCGATGAAGGGCTCGGCGTCCAGTCTGGGGGCCGATCGCTTGGCCGAAATCTGCAGTCGCACACAGCGTTTGACCGACGACGAGATGCGGCGCGATCCGACGCTGGTGCAGACGGTTCGTCAGGAATTCGATCGGGCGCGTGCCGCGTTCGATCGCCATATCGAGGAACGCCGCCGGACTGTCGGATAGACGTCGCGGCGCGGATGCCACGCCATATTCATCATCGAGCGCCGGATATTTGAGGGGGAAGAGAATGTCGTTTTTTCTGAGATTGATCGAGACCACCGATGAGGAGCGCCGCGGGCTCGAGGCGATTCCCAAAGTTCACTCGATGATCAATCACGGACTGACGCGTTCGGAATATGCGGCGTTCCTGCACGATCTTTACCATGTCGTCTGGCATTTTTGCCCGATCATGGGTGCTGCCGCGTCGCGGCTCGGCGATGAGTTCCGCCAAGTGCGCTATCAGATGTATCACAACATCGAAGAAGAGCAGGGCCACGAAGACTGGGTGATGGAAGACGTCATCGCCACCGGTGGGGACGCCGAGGCTGTCCGTGTGTTTCCGCCCAGTCCGCCGATCCAGGGCATGATTGCGTTCAACTACTACACGGTCGAACGCGTCCATCCCTGCGGCGTTCTCGGCATGCTCTATGCGCTCGAGGTCATTTCCTCCGTCTATGGCGGTCGCGTCGCGTCTTCAATCGCGCGCGCGACCGGCTATCCCGATCCGGGGGCCTTCAAGTTCCTGAGCTCGCATGCGTCGATGGATCTCGACCACATGGCCAAGCTCAAGGAACTGGTCAAGACCATCCACGACCCATTGGCTCAAGAGACGATCGTCAACGCCACGCGCACGAACTTCTGGCTGTTCGGCCAGTTGTTCCAGCAGCCGGCGTTTCAAGCGCCTCTCGAAATGGCCACGTCCTGAGCCACGGCGGTCGGCAGGGCGATCGGTTCGCTCTCCATCCGGCGCAGCTGCGCGCGCACGATCCGGCCCATCATCTTCAGATCGCGGTCGCCCAGACGTAGGGCGGCATCGACCCAGAGATTGGTGATGTTGTCGAGCTCGGCGCGTTCGATCGGGTGGACATGCTGGCGCGCGGCATAGATCGACTGGAGCGCATTGCGGCGCTTCGCGTTCTTGGCGATCCAGTTGCGCGTGGCGGCTTCGCCCTCGCCCTTCTTCACCAGGATATCGATCACGCCCATCTCGTGCAGCTTGGCCGCGGGCATGATGCGGCCGCTGGTGATCAGCTCTTCCGCGGCGCGCAGGCCGATGCGGCGTGCGAGCAGGCTGCAAGCGCCCATGCCCGGGAACAGGTTGAACAGGATTTCGGGCAGACCCATGTTGGCGCCTTCTTCGGCGATGATGACGTCTGACGATAGTGCAGTTTCCAACCCGCCGCCGAGCGCGTCGCCCTGCACCAACGACACCGTGATCATCTTGTCGGTGAAGAAGTTGCGTATGCGCGGATACATATTGTCGATGCACAGCTTGGCATAGTGAGCCAAGGCTTCCCGTTCGCGCGACTTGATCAGCAGGACGAAGAGCGCCAGATCGCCACCCAGGTTGAACACATCGGGTGTGCGCGAGCCGAGCACGTAGAAATTGACGTCGCGCATTTCGCCGTTATGCGAGACACGGCCTTCGTTGACGGCGAGCGCATTGTCATGGGCGCGGATGTCGCCGAGCAGGCCGAGATTGAAGCAGGGCGTGCCGACGGGCTGATTCATGTAGCCCCAGAGCGTGCCGGTATCGGATTCGTAATGGCTCTCGAATTGGCTCCGGCGCTGACGGTGGTGCGGCAGGACCTTGGAAGCTTCGAGACGAACGACTTCAGAGCGCATTTTTCCCTCCATTCTGGTGCGGCTCACGGCCTGCCGTCCCCACGGAAGGCGAGTCGAGCCGGATTCAGCCTTCCGCCCGTGAGGACGCATAAGAATGGAACGCGACGGGCGAAGGCCCGCCTCAATGGTAATGCGGAAATTAGGCAGTACGCAATGCGTGCCCGCACACAACATACTGATTTATAATATGATTATGCGCGTTTGATGCGCATAAGTCCTGCCTAGAACTAAGTATGGGGCAGCCCTGCAGGGACGATTCTCGACAGAGGTTCTGGCGAGGCGCATATAGGTCCCTGATTCATCCAGCGAATTTCCAGCATTGAATTGCACGTTATGGGCGCATCGGCACCTCGCTCGCTCCTGATCCCGTTGATCGTCGCCTGCGCCCTGTTCATGGAGAATCTCGACTCAACCGTGCTGGCTACTGCGTTGCCGGCGATTGCCCGATCGCTGGGCGAAGTACCGTTACGACTCAACCTCGGCATCACGTCGTATCTCTTCAGTCTTGCGGTGTTCATCCCGATCAGCGGCTGGATGGCCGACCGGTTCGGCGCGCGCAGCGTTTTCTGCACCGCCATCGTCATCTTCACCACCGGCTCGATCCTCTGCGGGTTCAGCGACTCGCTGTGGCAGTTCGTCGCCGCGCGCATCTTCCAAGGGCTTGGCGGCGCGATGATGGTGCCGGTGGGCCGCCTGGTGCTGCTGCGCACGACGCCGAAATCCGAATTGGTCAGCGCGATGGCCTATGTCACCATCCCGGCGCTGGTCGGTCCGGTGATCGGGCCGCCGCTCGGCGGTTTCATCACCACCTATTTCTCGTGGCGCTGGATCTTCTGGATCAACGTGCCGATCGGCATCATCGGCGTCAGCTTGGCGCTCTCGTTCATCGGCAATATCCGCGAATCGACCGTGGGGGCCCTCGACTTCCGCGGCTTTCTGCTGACGGCGATCGGCTTCACCGGGCTGATCTTCGGCTTCGAATTCATCGGCCGCGGGGTGATCCCGATTCCCGTTGCGCTGGGCCTGATGGTGGTGGGGGCCATCGGCCTGGCCATTTATGTCCGCCATGCCCGGCAGACTGTCGCGCCGTTGCTCGATCTCTCGCTTTTGCGGCTAGACACTTTCCGCGCCGGCGTGGTCGGCGGTTTTATGTTTAGGGTCGGCGTTGGCGCGATCCCGTTCCTGATGCCCCTGATGCTACAAGTGGGTTTCGGCTATAATCCTTTGCATTCTGGGCTGCTGACCTTCGCCGCGGCCGCCGGGGCCTTGTTGATGAAAACCAGCGCCGCACCCATCCTCCGCCGCTTCGGTTTCCGCCGCGTGCTGATTTTCAACGCGGCGATCAGTGCCGCATTCCTGGCCAGCTATGCATTGTTCCGCGCGACCACACCGGCCTTCGTCATCTTCGGCTTGTTGTTGTTGGGCGGCTTTTTCCGCTCGCTGGAATTCACCAGCCTCAACACGATTTCCTATGCCGATGTCGGCCGCGACCGGATGAGTGCCGCCACCAGTTTTGCCAGCATGGTGCAACAGCTCTCGATGAGCGTTGGCGTCGGTGTCGCCGCGATCATCCTGCATTTCACGGTGCTGACGCGCCATGGCGATACGCTGGTGGCGGATGATTTCATCAATGCCTTTCTCATCGTCGCGGCCATGTCATCCTGTTCGATTTTCATGTTCAACCGGCTACCGCGTGATGCCGGCGCCGAGTTGATCTCGACGAAATACGGGCGCGGTCAAGCGCAACAGCCCAGCAGCCAAGCGTCATGAGCCGCGCTTTCGACGTCATCATTGTCGGTGGCGGACCGGTGGGCGGGGTGCTCGGGCTGGCCTTGGCCCAGGCCGATCTCCAGGTCGCGATCATCGACCACGAGAATCCGCAAGCAGAGGTGGTGCCGAGCTTCGACGGCCGCGCGCTTTCGGTCGCGCTGACGGCACAGCGCGCCATGGTAACCGTCGATCTGTGGCCGAACGTCGCGCCCCATGCTGCCGCGATCGAACGCATCCGCGTGGCCGACGGCAAATCGCCGGCCACGCTGCACTATCACCACGAAGAAATCGGCGAGGACCCGTTCGGTTGGGTCGTCGAAAGCGAAGGGTTGCGCCGCGCGCTCGCGATCCGGCTTGGCGACCAGAAGAATCTCACCCGCCTCGCGCCGATGCGCATCGCACAGATCGAGCGTGGCGACGGCGTGGTGACGGTCACGCTGAAAGACGGCGAGGTACTGACGGCGCCCTTGATCGTCGGCGCCGATGGCCGTCGTTCAATGGTGCGCGACAGCGCCGGGATTGCGGTCAAGACGCGCGACTACGATCAGATGGCGATCGTCTGTACCGTCGCGCATGAAAAGCCGCATGCCAATATTGCGCACGAGCTGTTTCTGCCGGCGGGGCCTTTCGCCATTCTGCCGCTGCCGCGCAACCGATCCGGCATCGTCTGGACCGAGAAGCCGCACATCGCCGCGGCGATCATGAAGGAAGGCGATGCGGTCTTCCTCGACGAGCTGCGTTCCCGCTTCGGTCAGTTTCTCGGCGCGCTGACGCTGGATGGCCCGCGCTATGCGCATCCGCTGGCCTTCCAATTGGCCGATGCGTATTGGGTGCCGCGCCTCGCCTTGGTTGGCGACGCGGCCCATGCGATGCATCCAGTGGCGGGGCAGGGCATGAATATGGGCCTGCGCGATGCCTCGGCGCTGGCGGAACGCGTTGTCGAATCGCGGCGTCTCGGTCTCGATATCGGCGGTGCGCAGACGCTGGAGGGTTACGCGCGTTGGCGGCGATTCGACAATCTACTGATGCTCGGCATGACCGATGGGTTGGTGCGGTTGTTCTCGAACGAGATCAAGCCGCTCAAACTGGCGCGCGATCTCGGTCTTGCTGCCGTCAATCGCATGCCCGCTGCAAAGCGTCTTTTCACGCGCCACGCGATGGGTCTCGAAGGCGATCTGCCGCGGCTGATGCGCGGCGAAGCGCTCTAATCTTTACGGCAGCTTCCCTTGCCGCTCCTGCAGGAACCGGCGAACGGCAGGATCGGACTCCAAACCGATGGCGCGGTCATAGGCCTCGCGCGCATGTTTCGCATCGCCGCTCTGCGCCAGAAGATCGGCCCGGGCCGCCCAATAGGGTTGGTACTCTGCCAATTGCGGATGATCCGCCAGCGGGTCAAGCGCAGCGAGTCCCGCGCCGGGGCCCGCGACGCGTGCGAGTGCGATGGCGCGGTTGATTGCGACGACCGGCGAGCCGGTCAGCGCCAGTAGCGCATCATAGAGCTGCACGATCGCCTCCCAATCGGCCTGGCCCGAGAGCCGGCGGATTGCGTGAGCCGATTGGATCGCCGCTTCCAACTGATAGCGCCCGACGCTGTTCATGGTGCTGGCACGAAAGAGCAGTGCCTCGGCTTCATCGATGGCGGTACGGTCCCAGAGTGCAGAATCCTGTTCTGCCAGAGGCACATAGTTGCCATCGGCATCGCGTCGCGCGGCACGGCGTGCTTCGGCGAAGAGCATCAGCGCGAGCAGGCCCAGCGCTTCGGGCTCATCGGGAAGAAGAGCGGTCACCAATCGTCCGAGCCACAGGCCTTCCTCGGCGAGATTGCGCCGCCGCGTTTCGGTACCGGCTGGATCGGTCCAACCTTCGGCGAAAGCGGCGTAGATCGCATCGAGCACGACCTCCAGGCGTTCGGCCAATTCGATGCGCTCGGGCACGCGGAACGGAATCCCGGCGAGACGGATCTTGGTCTTCGCCCGCACCAGGCGCTGGCCCATGGTCGCCGGCGCGACCAGGAATGCGGAACCGATGGTGGCCGCGTCGAAGCCAAGAATCGTCTGCAGGATCAGCGGCGCGCGGATATTCGCGTCGATCGCTGGATGGGCGCAGGCGAACATCAGCCGCAGGCGCTCATCGGGAATCTCCGCCGCCTCCTCGGCCGCTGCCTCCAGCTCGTCGGCGATCAGCCTGAGATGATCGCCGGCCTGCACGCCTGTCTTGGCCCGCCGGATCGTGTCGATGGATTTGCGGCGTGCCACGGATAGAAGCCAGGCTTCCGGATTATCGGGAATGCCCTTGATCGGCCAGTCGGTCAGCGCGGCGGCGAAAGCCTCGGACAAAGCGTCCTCGGCTCCCGCCACGTCGCGTGTCCGCGCAGCCAGGAAGGCGACCAGCTTACCGTAGCCGCGCCGCGCGACCCGTTCTGCGGTCGCTCGCGGCGTATCGCCGTCCTGCCGTACGGTGATCAGGGCCTCATGCTCGCGAAGTCCTGGAGCGGCCGTACTTCAAGCGCGCCAACGCTGGCGCCCGGGCAGCGCGAGGCCCAAGACAAAGCCGCGTCGAGATCCGGCACATCGATGATGTAGTAGCCGCCCAGCTGCTCCTTGGTCTCGGCATACGGACCGTTCACCACTTTCGACTTACCGTCGGCGACGCGCACGGTGCTGGCGGTAGCCGTCGGCTGGAGCGGATCGCCCGCCACCCAGGCACCGGCTTTCTTCATCGCCTCGGTATAGGCGCCATAGGCCGCGTACATCTGGCCGAACTGTTCCTTGGTCGCGCCATGCATCGCGGCCTCGTTCCCGTAGATCATCAGCATGTATTTCATAGGAGTCTCCTTCGCATCGTGGTCGGGCACCATGCTCCGCCGACTCAATGACGCTTGGATCATCGCCTTTTCGACAGTGTCGCGGAAAAATTTGTGATGACGGGTTAACGCTTTGAAATAGCGTCAACTTCTGCCGTCCAAGATCGCCGCCACCGCCTCGAGAACGCGTTCGGGCAGGATCGCGGTCATGCAGACCGGATCGGTACAGGCGGTCTTGCGGTGATTGGTGGCCGAGACGCAGGGCGAGCAGGCAAGTCCGGCGGTAATCGCCGTCCCGCGGCCCAAAGGGGCATAGAGAGCGGGTGTCTCGGGTCCGAACAGCACGATGGTCGGCATGTCGGTAACCGAGGCAAAATGCGCCGGACCTGAATCGTTACTGACCATCAGCGTCGAGGCGGAATAGAGCAGCGGCAGATCGGCGAGCGTCGAGCGTCCCGCAAAATTCGCGGTACGGGCATGGCCGATGCGGTTGCGCAGATCCTCAGCGCCCTCCGCTTCGTCGGGCGAGCCGGTGATCAGAATCACCGTATCGTCCCAACGTTCCAAAATGCGCCGTCCCAGCGTCGCGAAGTTGTCCATGGGCCAGCGCCGTTGCGGCAGCAAGCCGCTGGCATTGGCATTAAGCAGAACGATGCGCTGTCGGCCTGCTTGGAACGGCGGGTAGGCAGCGGCAATACGCTGCTCGATCACCTGGATCTCGTGTCCGCCCGGCACCAGGCGCGGCAAGATGATCTCGTCATCGCCGATATAGGTTTTGGAATAGGGTACTTCGGGCTTGGGGCTCATCAGCGCGTTGATCAGCGCGATGAAGTTCTTCGAGATATGGATGTGCGGGTTGTAGGCGACGCGATGGGTCAACATCTCGCCGCGATACAGGCCTTCGTTATGGAAACGGTAATAGCCGACACGATTGGCCGCCCCGCTTGCACCGGTCAGCAAAGCCGAGACGCGCGAAAACAATTCTAGATCGACGGCCGTCTCGATCTTCTTGCGCCGGCACCACAGCACGAATTTCAACGTGTCGAACGCCAGGGCGAACAGCCCGTCCTCGCGGATGGTGCAGATGTTTTCGCGCGGGATGGTTCCCAGCAGGTCGAGGCTGGCCACGTTGCGCTTGAAGATGACGAAAAACAGTTCCGCGTCGAATGCCGTGCGCGCCTTGCGCATCGCCGGATCGGCCAGGATGGTGCTGCCCATCTCGGAAAGTTCGACGAACAGGATGCGCTTGGGCTTTGGCCGCGTGCCGCGGCTGAATGGCCATAGCAGCAGGGTCATCAAAAATGTCAGCGGGATTCCGGCCAGCCGGTCGATCTTCCGCGCGGTGTCGACCTTCATCGCGCGCGGCCTTTATCCGCCGTCTGCGCCTTGCGCCGCGTTTCGATCGCATCCCAGATCAAGCCAGCCAGATTGCTGCCGTTGAAGCGGTCGATTTCCTGGATGCCGGTGGGCGAGGTGACGTTGATTTCGGTCAGGCAATCGCCGATCACATCGATGCCGACGAAGACGAGGCCTTGCTGGCGCAAAGTCGGGCCGATGGCGGCGCAGATGTCTTGCTCGCGCGCCGTCAGCGCGCTTTTTTCGGCCTTGCCGCCCACATGCATGTTCGACCGCGCTTCGCCGCTCTTGGGCACGCGGTTGATCGCGCCCACGGGCTCGCCATCGACCAGGATGATGCGCTTGTCGCCCTGGCGCACAGCCGGCAGATAGCGCTGCGCGATGATCGGCTCGCGCGACATCTGGGCATAAGTTTCCAGCATCGCGTTGAAGTTCTCGTCATCGGGCTTCACATGGAAGATGCCCGCGCCGCCATTGCCAAACAGTGGCTTCAGCACGATGTCCTTGTGCTCGTCGCGGAAGGCGCCGATCTCCCGTTTGTCGGCGGTGATCAGAGTCGGTGGCGCCAGATCGGCGAAATGAGTCACCAGCAGCTTCTCGGGCGCATTGCGCACCGAGATCGGATCGTTGACGACCAAAGTCGTCGCCATGACATGTTCGAGCTGATGGGTTGCGGTGATGTAAGCGAGATCGAAGGGCGGGTCCTGGCGCATCAGCACCACGTCGATCGTGGTCAGATCGGTGCGCGTCGGCGTGCCCAGCTTGTGATGATCGCCTTTCTTGCGCCAGACCTCGAGCGATCGCAGCGCGGCGAACAGCCTGCCGTCGCGCAGCGCCAATTGGCTCGGGTGATAGTGATACAGCGTGTGCCCGCGCTTCTGAGCCTCAAGGGCCAGAGCGAAGGTGCTATCGGCATCGATATCGATGGACTCGATCGGGTCCATCTGAATGGCGACGGAAAGGGTCATGGGATCAGTGCGCCGTGCTCACGAACTCTTGCGGGCAGGATCGGTTTTCAGGATCACATTGTTGATGACGTTTTTCACGCCGCCGATGTCGCGCGCATGGGCGATCACACGATCCAGTTCGGCTTGATCCTGGGCGATGCCCATCAGATAGACAGTCGCATTCACCACATCGACCGAATAGTTGATGTTGCGAATGTATTTGTCGAACAACAGCTGGGTGCGCAAGGTGGTGGCGATGCGCACATCGCGGCCATAGTCGATCATGCCCGAGGTGTCGGTCACCTGCAGATCGTCGATCACCTGGCGCACACCCGCCGCTTGCCAAGCCAGCCGCACCGCTTCGACCTGTTCCTCCGGTGTCTTCACTTTCCCGGTCAGATCGACGCGGCCTTCCTGCACGGTGACGGTAACGTCACGGAATATATCGAAGCCCTTGTTCAGATATTCGGCATCGATATCGGTCTGAATCTTCGTATCGGTCAGGGCGCCGCCGACACCACGTTCTTCACCCGCGGCCACGCCAACCTCGGCGCCCGCGCCGATAAGGGTGCCGGTCACCGGATCGCAGCCGGCAACCAGACCGGCGGTCAGAAGAATAAGGGCGATCGAAACGGAACGCGTCACGGCAGGGTCTCCAAAGAAGCTCAATCCAAAAGACTTAAAGCGGCGGCCATACTAGCTGCTCAGCCCGCAACGCGCCATGCGTCCCTGACATGGCGCGGCAGACGGCGGGGCACGACCAACATGGCATCGAAGCGCGGCGCGCAGCGCTGCAAGGCCGGGTTGCGGGCCAGATAGGCTTCGGCGGCACGGATCAATCGTTCCTGCTGGTGCGTCGAAATAGCAGCCGCAGCATCGTCGAGGCTCGGCCGCGCTTTGACTTCGATAAAGGCCAGGGTTGCGCCGCGGCGGGCGACGATATCGATCTCGCCGACACCGGTGCCGCGTGACAGGGCCGCGCTGCGGTCGAGGATACGCCAGCCACGCAGGGTCAAGCTGGCCACGCAGAGGAGCTCGGCCCATTTGCCCAGCTTCCGGGCGCGCTTGCCGCGCTCGTGCCGCCCGGGCCGCACCGCCGCCGTCGATGCGGGCCGCTTCATTCCTTGCGGCCCTGAAGTTCGAGGGCGCGGGTATAGATCACGCGCCGCGGCAGGCCCGTCATCGCCGTCACCTGTGCCGCGGCCTCGCGCACCGACAAAGTTCGCAACGCCTCAGTCAACATCGCATCCACCGAAGCCGCATCGGGCGCGGCATCATCAGCCGGCGGGCCGATCACGATGACGATTTCGCCTTTAGGCGTATCCGCCGCTGCGTAATGCGCTGTCAGTTCGGCCAAGGTCCCGCGCCGGGTCTCTTCGTGGAGCTTGGTCAATTCGCGGGCCACGGCGGCATCGCGTGCACCCAGAACCTCGGCCATATCGGCCAGCGACTCGGCCAGGCGCTGCGGTGATTCGTAGAAGACCAGCGTCGCGGGAACCGAAGCCAAGCCGCCAAGCTCCTTGCGGCGCGCCACGGTCTTGTTGGGCAGGAAGCCAGCAAAGAAGAAGCGATCGCTGGGCAGACCGGACAGCTGCAGCGCCGGCAGCACCGCCGACGCCCCGGGCACGCTCGTGACCGGCAGGCCTTCGTCGAGGCAAGCGCGCACCAGGCGATAGCCGGGATCGGACAGCAGGGGCGTTCCCGCGTCGCTGACCAGGGCCACTGCGGCGCCGTCCTGCAACCGCGCGATGATCGCGGGGCGCGCGCGTTCGGCATTGTGCTCGTGATAGGGGGTCAGCGACGCCTTGACCCCGAGCAGGGTCAGTAACTTGCCCGTCATGCGCGTGTCTTCGCAGGCCACCAATTCGACCTGGGCCAAGGTATCGAGCGCGCGCTTGGTCATATCGCCAAGATTGCCGATCGGCGTCGAAACCAGATACAAGCCGGGCGACAAAATTTTCATAATCGATTTCTGGGCCGATTTTGGCTCCGCCACATCTGCGCCCGATTTACTTGCGATGGTGCCCTCGCTAGGCTGGCTGCCGGCCTCGTCGCGTCTCTGAGCCATGATCTTTGAGGCCTTTCCGGAGTCTGCTCTTGCCCCACGCCGCATCGCGCCAATTTCCTGGTATCGGCCGCCGTCTTCGTCCTTTGGCCGCGCTGTTTCTGCTGGCGGCGTTGGCAGCCTGCGGATCAGGCATATCATCGCAATCGGCTGCCACCAAGCCCCCGCCGACAGCCGCCGACCAGAATGCGCCGCCTGAACCTGCGCCGGCACCCATCGCGCCCGTAACCCAGGAGACGCCTGCTGCGGCGGCCACGCCGCCTGCATCGACGCGCACCTATGGCACGGCGGCGATTTTGCTGCCGATGACCGGCCCGGCGGCCAGTACCGCTGCGGCTCTGTTCAATGCGGCGCAGCTTGCTTTGTTCGAGGTGGCCGACAAGAGCTTCACCTTGGTGCCCTATGACACCAAGGGCACGCCGGAAGGCGCCGCCGCCGCCGCGCAGCAGGCGGTCGCCAATACGCCCGACATCATCCTCGGGCCGCTGTTCGCAACTGAGGTCACCGCAGCCGCGCCTTTGGCCCGCCAGGCTCATATACCGATCATCACCTTCTCTGCCGATCGCACCGTGGCCGGTGCCGGGGTCTATGTTATGGGCTTCCTGCCCGGCGCCCAGGGATTGCGCGTGGCGGCTTACGCAGCGCGCCACGGCAAGCCGCGCTTGGCGATCCTCGCGCCGTCGAACGATTACGGGCAACGCGTTGCGCAAGAGGTGGCCAATGGATCGGGTTCGCTGGGCATCCTGCTCGCAGGCACACAATATTACGACGAGGCCTCGCTCGATCTGACCGCGCCGATCCGGCGGCTGATGAAGGCGTCGACCAATGGCGATGTCGGTTTCGACGCGGTTCTGCTGCCCGATGAAGGCCAGCGCCTGCGTTCGGTGGCCAGCTCATTGGCGCTGAACGGCATCGATCTGACGCGCGTAAAGCTGCTGGGTACGATGCTGTGGAGCGACTCGAATCCGAGCGCGGAGCCGGCATTGCTCGGGGGCTGGTATCCGATGCCGGCCACGGCCGCTCATGCCGATTTCAATAAGCGCTACGCCAAGACATTCGGTGCGCAACCGCCGCGTATCGCTTCGCTGGGTTATGATGCCATGGCTCTGGCTGCGGTTCTGGCCCGCAAGACGCCACGCGACTTCAGCGACAACGCGCTCACCAATCAGTCCGGCTTCGCGGGTGTGGACGGGTTGTTCCGCCTTCTGCCCGACGGCACCGCCGAACGCGGCTACGCCATCGACGAGGTGGGGACCAACGGCACGGTGCAAGAGGTTGATCCGGCACCGACCAGCTTCGGCGGGCCTGGGACTTAGTCACCGCTGTCATTGCGAGGAGCGAATAGCGACGAAGCAATCCACTGCGCCGCGGCCCAGGATTGCTTCGCTATCGCTCGCAATGACAGCTTAAATCAGAACCCGCCGACCTGCCCGCGATGGCGGAGCAGGTGATCGGCCAGGACGATCGCCATCATCGCTTCGGCCACCGGCGTGCCGCGGATCGCGACGCAGGGATCGTGGCGGCCCTTGGTGAAAATCTCGGTCTCGGCGCCTTCGCGATCGATGGTCTGGCGCGGCGTCAGGATCGAGCTGGTCGGTTTCACTGCCATACGCGCGACGATCGGTTGGCCCGTGCTGATGCCGCCGAGAATGCCGCCGGCATTATTCGACAGGAAACGCGGCTTGCCGTCATTGCCGGCGCGCATCTCGTCGGCGTTGGCTTCACCCGACAGCGCGGCCGCGCCGAAACCCGCCCCGATCTCGACACCCTTCACCGCGTTGATGCTCATCAGCGCACTGGCGATATCGGCATCGAGCTTGCCGTAGAGCGGCGCGCCTAGGCCCACAGGCACACCCTCGGCCACCACTTCGATCACGCCGCCGGTCGATGAGCCGGTCTTGCGCACGCCGTCCAAGAACTCTTCCCACTGCTTGGCTGTCTGCGCATCGGGGCACCAGAACGGGTTGCGCTCGATCTCGGCCCAATCCCATTTGGCGCGATCAATCGCGTGCGGGCCCATCTGTACCATGGCGCCACGGATCGTCACGCCACCGGGGATGATCGCATTGAGCACCTTGCGGGCGATGGCGCCGGCGGCCACGCGGCTCGCGGTTTCGCGCGCGCTCTGACGTCCACCGCCGCGGTAGTCGCGGATCCCGTATTTGGCCTGATAGGTGTAATCGGCGTGGCCGGGCCGGAACTTCGCCGCGATCTCGCTGTAGTCCTTCGAGCGCGCATCGGTGTTCTCGATCAGCAGCGCGATGGGCGTGCCTGTGGTCTTACCCTCGAACACGCCAGAAAGAATGCGCACCGCATCGGCTTCCTGGCGCTGTGTGGTAAAGCGCGATTGGCCCGGCTTACGCTTGTCCATCCAGGGTTGGATATCGGATTCGCTCAGATCAATCAGCGGCGGCGTGCCGTCGACCACGCAGCCGATCGCCGGCCCATGGCTTTCGCCGAAGGTGGTGAAACGGAACAGTGTGCCGAAGGTGTTGGCCGACATGACGGTCTGATGGCGCCTTACGGCGCTACCGCGATATCGGGCGCGTCGACGGCCTTCATGCCGACGACGTGATACCCGCTGTCGACATGATGGGTCTCACCGGTCACACCCGAAGACAGGTTGGACAGCAGGTACAGCCCCGCCCCAGCAATGTCCTCTTGCGTGACATTGCGCTTCAGCGGCGAGTTGTATTGGTTCCACTTCAGGATGTAGCGGAAGTCGCTGATCCCGTGTGCCGCCAGCGTCTTGATCGGGCCGGCCGACAGCGCGTTGACGCGGATGTTGCGCGGGCCGAGATCGACGGCGAGGTAACGCACGCTGGCTTCCAGCGCCGCTTTGGCCACGCCCATCACGTTGTAGTTCGGCATCACGCGCTCGGCACCGTAATAGGTCAGCGTGATCATGCTGCCGCCATTGGTCATCAGCTTCGAGGCGCGGCGCGCGACAGCGGTGAACGAGTAGCAGGAGATCATCATCGTCTGCTGGAAGTTGCCCGGGGTCGTGTCCATGTAGAGGCCCTGCAGCTCGTCCTTGTCCGAAAAGCCGATGGCGTGGACGACGAAGTCGAGGCCGCCCCACTGCTGCTCCACCTTGGCGAAGGCGGCATCCATACTGGCTTCGCTGGTGACGTCGACATCGAGCAGCAGGTCGGCCTTCAGTTCGTCGGCCAGTGGCTTCACGCGTTTCTCGAACAGTTCGCCCTGATAGGTCAGCCCGATCTTGGCGCCGTGCGCGGTCGCCAGTTTGGCGATGCCCCAGGCGATCGAGCGGTCGTTGGCCAGGCCCATGACCAGACCTCGCTTGCCGGCGAGCAGAGCGGTGGGTTCGGTCATATCGTGCTCTCTCCGATGTGGTCCCCGGGGATGCGCCCGGCAAATGATTGCGGGCCGGTTAAGCCCTTGGCAAAGCGCGCGCATCCTACACGAAAGCATTGTATGGTCAAAGATGGGCTGGCGCTATAAGAGCGCGCGATAACAGGTGCGGATGGCCGAATTGAGCCGGCGAAGGCTGCGAGCCGCGTTCTATTTCTTGCTCTATGTGGTGCGGCGCTATTGGCGCGACGAAGCGCTCGATTTGGCGTCTTCTCTGGCCTACACCTCGCTTCTATCGATGGTGCCGCTTCTAGCCATCGGGCTCGGGATTTTGGCCGCATTTCCCGGCTTCGATAGTTTGCGTCACGCGTTGCTCGACGCGATCTTCCGCGATTGGGTGCCCGAGGTCGGCAATCAAGTTCAGTACTATATGGGCCGGTTTGCAGCCAATGCCGGCCGGCTGACCGCGTTTGGGATTGCCGGGCTGGTCGCTACGGCCGTCATGCTGCTGGTGGCGATCGAAGCCGCGCTGAACCGGATTTTCCGGGTGGCCCATGTCCGGGCCACCGGCACGCGGATCATCGTCTATTGGGCGGCGCTGACTGTCGGCCCGGTCCTGGCGGGCATTGGCCTCACCATGAGTGCCTGGTTTTCGCTGCTGCCTTGGGTGAAAACCATGCACCTCTGGGCCGGGCGCAACACCACGACCGACCTGCGCAATTTCGTCGATGCGGTGTCGCCCTTCATTGTCCTCACGCTCGCCTTCACCCTCCTATTCCTGGTAACGCCGAACCGTCGCGTGCGGATTGGCGATGCGCTGACGGGCGGTGTAGTCGCGGCGCTGTTGGTGATGGGCCTTCGTGGCGGCTTCGCGCTCTACATCGCGTATTGGGGCGCCTATCGGCCGGTCTATGGCGCGGTGGCGACCATGCCGATCTTCCTGGCCTGGGTTTATCTCTCCTGGACCGCCGTTCTGTTCGGCGCCGAGATCGCGGCTGCGCTGCCTGAGCGGCGCCATCGTCGCCTTGATGTCGCCGACAAGCCGCTTGATGGCCGCGGCCGATTGGCGCTGGCTTTGTCGCTGCTGGCCGTCTTATCCGAAGGCCGCGACAATCAGCGTGGTTACCCGATCCATACGCTGACCGAGACGCTGGCCGAAGGCGAGCGGCCGATCGCCGAGATTCTGCGCAGCCTGATCATCGCCGGGATGGTGGAGCGGCGCGGGCGCAACCGTTATATCGCCAGCGAGGGACTCGCAGCGGCAACGCTGTCTGATCTGCTGGGTACGCTCAAACTCGGGCTGGGGCCGCTGACCGGTGCCGAGATTACCATCCGCAGCAGCGGGCCCGATCTCGTGCGCGTCGGCGCACTGATTGCCGCCGCTGCCCGTGCCGAGGCGGATGCTTTGCTGACGCCGTTGCATGAGTTGATCGCGCCACGCCAGGGCGAGACTCCGGCCAGCGAAGCTTAGGACGCGTTGTCCAGCTTGCTGCGCACGTCGTAGGGATGCGCGCTCGACCATTTCTTGAGGAAAGACTCGAGGTCGCTGTCGATCGTATCGGGCAACATGACGCGCAGGGTGACCAGCTGGTCGCCGCGGCTGCGGCCCTTGGGGAAGCCCTTGCCCTTGAGGCGCAGCACCGCGCCGCTGTTCGATCCCGCCGGGATGTTCAGCGCCACGCGTCCGTCCAGGGTCGGTACGGTCACTTTGCCGCCCAGCGCCGCCTCGGCCAAGGTCACTGGCAGATCCATGGTCACGTCGTTGCCGTCACGTTTGAAAATCGCGTGCGCCTCAGTCTTTACTTCAACCAGCGCATCGCCGGCTGGGCCGCCGCCCATGCCCGGATTGCCCTGGCCCTTGAGGCGCAGCACGGCACCGTCTTCGGTACCCGGGGGCACTTTAACGTCGAGAGTCTTGCCGCTGGACAAGGTCACGCGCTTGGTCGTGCCCAAAGCGGACTCGGGTAAAGTCACGCGCAACACATATTGGGAATCGGCGCCGCGGGCGGCTTCCTCGCCTGCGTCGCCGCCGCCGAATCCAAACCCGCCAAAGCCGGCCCGGCGGCCGTTGGCGCGGCGGCGGAACAGCTCTGACAGAATATCGTTGGCGTCTTCACCGAAGGCGAAATGCGCGTCCGGCCGGCCGGCGCCAGCGCCCGTATTCCAATTTGGATTGGCGCGCGGCCGTTCGGAACCCATGGCGTCGATCTCGCCCGCGTCGAAACGCGCGCGCTTGGCCGGGTCGGACAAGAGATCGTAAGCGCCGCTGACGCGCTTGAATCGCTCTTCGGCCTGCTTGTTCCCCGGGTTCACGTCGGGGTGCAGCGTCCGCGCCAGTTTGCGATAGGCGCTTTTGATCTGGTCCTGCGTTGCGTCGCGATTGACACCCAACGCCTTATACGGATCGTCCACCTTCACACTCCCGGGCCGCCATCAGCCGACCATCTCCCAGCCATCCTGCCCTAAAATGCGAAGGGCGGCACCCCATCAGGCATGCCGCCACATCTCGCGCCGCTGGGTCGCCCATTTGAGATAAGTGGCTATTGGACGACTTTCCAGCTGCCATCGGGCTGGCGGCAGGCTTGGCCATAGGCCTGTTGCGGCTGGCCACCGATGGTGACGGTTTCCTGGAACTCGCGGCAGTAGTTGCCGTTGGCATCAGTGCTGTCGCGGACCGGGACCACCGAACCGCTATGGCCGTTATCCGGGTTGGTCCACACAACTTTAGTTCCAACCGGCGCGGTGTACGCCATGGCCTGGGCCTGCAGCGCGCGCTGCCGATCGCGTTCGTCCATCTGCTTGCCGATCTCGTGGCCAAGCAGGCCGCCGAACAGGGCGCCGACGCCGATCGCGGCCAGCTTGCCCGAGCCGCTGCCAAAGGCCGAGCCGATGGCGGCACCTGCCACGGCGCCAACCGCCGTTCCGCCCGCCTCATTCGGTCCGACATCCGACGAACACGCGGCCACGCTCAGCATCATCGAGCCGGCAATGGCGGCGGCAGACATCTTCAAGACAATCGAATTCATCATTTCATCCCACGCTTTATCGAACTGGCGAAACGCACCCCTTGCCGCCATGATCGCCTCCGATTGAGACAATTCCGTGGCTGGACCTCAGTGGCGCTGGGTCGGGGTAAGCACTACATCCCCGATAAACCGCAAGGGAATATGGAAGAGATGACCGAACCCGGCAAGGACCCGATGCCGCTTTTTCACGACTGGATGGCGGCGGCCGTGGAAAAAGAACCCAATGATCCCAATGGGATGGCGCTGGCGACCGCCACGCCCGATGGCCACACCTCGGTTCGCATGGTGTTGCTCAAGGCGGCCGACGAGCAGGGTTTCGTCTTCTATACCAATCTGGAAAGCCGGAAGGGCGTCGAACTGACCGCCAATCCGAATGCGGCACTGCTGTTTCATTGGAAGAGTCTGCGCCGGCAGATCCGCATCGAGGGCCCGGTCGCGCTCGTTTCGCCCGAAGAAGCCGACGCCTATTTCGCATCGCGCCCGCGCGACTCGCAGATCGGCGCCTGGGCATCCGATCAGTCGCGCGCGATGGATGGACGTTACGATTTGGAGAAACGTGTCGCGATCAACACCGCGAAATTCGGCATCAGCAAAGTGCCGCGTCCGCCGCACTGGTCGGGCTTCAGATTGCGTCCTATTCGCATCGAATTTTGGCAGGACCGTCCTTTCCGACTCCACGAGCGAATCTTATACTCGCGCGCGGAGACCGGAGACGGATGGCAGACGGAGCGACTCTTTCCCTAAACGAAAACGCCGCGCGTGGCCGCATGATGCGACGCGCGACGATTGCTGCTGTCGTTGTCGCCGTACTGCTGATCGCCGCGAAACTCGCCGCGTGGATCGCGACCGGATCGGTGGCGCTGCTTTCGACCTTGGTCGATTCGGCGCTCGACCTCATCGCTTCGATTCTCAATCTGGTCGCGGTCAGCCAAGCGCTGACGCCGGCCGATAACGAACATCGCTTTGGCCACGGCAAGGCCGAGCCGCTCGCGGGGCTCGGCCAGTCGGCTTTCATCGCGGGTTCTGCACTGTTCGTCATTGGCGAAGCGGCCAAGCACCTGTTCGATGTTCAGCCGGTCGAGAACAGCATGATCGGCATCGCGGTGATGGTGCTGTCGCTGGTGTTGACCTTCAGCCTTGTCACCTTTCAGCGTTTGGTGGTGCGCAAGACCGGATCGCTGGCCGTGCGCGCCGACGCAACGCATTATCTCGGCGACTTCCTAATGAGCGGTGCGGTGATCATCGCGCTCTTCGTGCAACGCGCGCTCGGCTGGGCGATCCTCGATCCGCTGCTGGCGATTGCGATCGCGCTGTCGCTGATCTGGAGCGCGTGGCGGATTTCGAAACAGTCGCTCGATCTCTTGATGGATCGCGAACTACCTGACGATGACCGGCAGAAGATCGTCGCGCTTGCGCAGTCCCATCCGCAGGTGCGCAATGTCCACGATCTGCGCACGCGATCCGCAGGGCATGACGCCTTCATCCAGTTTCATCTGGAGCTCGATCCGGCGATCACCCTGGCGCAGGCCCATGTGATCAGCGATGCGGTCGAAGAGACGATCCGTGCAGCGTTCCCATCCGCCGAGGTCATCATCCATCAGGACCCGGCCGGCGTGGTCGAGGAACGGCCCGAATTCGCCTGACGGCCGCGGCCGAATGAGGGCCGCATAGGTATTGGGGGTGATGCCCCAATTTAGCCCAGGTTCTATGTGAAACGAAAATTGCCCATGACGCCAAGGCTCGGGGCATACTAATCCGGAAACCGCCGCGGCCCATGGGTGCGTCGGCATGTGTTTCGGGGAAAAGAAAAGACGGAGGCCGCCATGACCTACCGAGTCATCCTGACCTGTCTCACCGATATCGAATCGGCGCCGGCCACGCTGGACCTCGGCATGAGGGTCGCCAAGCAGTTTGGAACCGAGCCTGAGGTGATGCATGTGCGCGCCGATCCGGCCAGCGCCGTACCCCTGGTGGGTGAGGGGATGTCGGGCGCGATGGTCGAAGAAATGCTGGGTGCCGCCGAGAAGCATGGGCTCGAACTGTCGCAGGCCTTGCGGGCGAAATTCGACGAAGCCTGTCAGAAGCACGGCAGCACCGCTGGGTGGCGCGAAGAGATCGGCCGCGAAGACGATGTGGTCGCTTCGGCCGGGCGGCTCTCCGATCTGGTGATTCTGGCGCGGCCCCTACCCAATCGCGATCTGCCATCGCCGCTGACAGTCAATGCGGCAATCCTCGATACGGGCCGGCCGCTGCTGCTGGTGCCCGCCAAACCGCCGGCCGCCGTCGCTAGCAATATTGCGGTGTTCTGGAACGGCAGCCCGCAGGCGGCGCGTGCCGTGCACTTCGCGCTACCCTTCCTCAAGAAAGCCGCGCGTGTTTCGGTTCTGGCCGCGCGTGAGGAAGAGACGCCGACGCCGGGCGAGGGCCTGGTTGCTTATCTCGCCAAGCATGACGTGACGGCCAGCTTCCGCACTTTCGTAGCCGGCGGGCCGGGCGGTGATGTCGGTCGCGGCTTGCTAACCGAGGCGGAAAAGGAAGGGTGCGACCTGGTCGTGATGGGCGCTTTTACCCATTCACGCCTGCGTCAACTGATCCTCGGCGGCGTCACGCGCGCGGTACTGAACTCGGCCACCTTGCCGGTTCTGCTCTGCCGCTAAAAATCCGCCGAACAAAGGCGACATGACGGGAGAAACCATGTTCATTCGCAACGCGTGGTATGTCGCCGCCTGGGATTTCGAGATTCTGGCGAATACGATTCTCGAGCGGCGTATCCTTGACGAATCGATTGTCTTCCATCGCACGCTCGACGGCACGCCGGTCGCGCTTCAGAACCGCTGCTGTCATCGTTGGGCGCCGTTGTCGGTGGGACGCAAGGAAGGCGATTGCATCCGCTGCATGTATCACGGGATGAAGTTCGGGCCCGACGGCGTGTGCGTCGAGATTCCTGGACAGTCGAATATTCCGCCCGAAGCGCGGGTGAAGACATTCCCGGTCGTGCAGCGCAAGCGGTGGCTGTGGATTTGGATGGGCGATCCTGCCAAGGCGAACCCCGCTCTCATCCCCGATACGTTCTCACTGCAGCACCCCGCGTGGCGCTTCAAGCCGGGATACAAGTCGATCCGCGCGAATATGCTCAATGTCGCCGATAACCTGCTCGATTTCTCGCATCTGAGCTTCGTCCACGAAAAGACGCTCGGCGGTTCGCCCCAGATCGCCGAAGCGCGCCCCGAGATTTCGATGGTAGCGGACGGCATGCGTGTCGTGCGCCGCGTGAACGATACCATTCCCGCGCCCTATCACCAGCGGCTGGGCAAATTCACCGGCAAGGTGAATCGCTGGTTCGATTACACGCTGAGTTTCTCCGGTGCCTTCCTGATGCTGGCGGGCGTGCAATCGGTCGACAAGGCCGAGAATGATCTGGATGGCGCGCTGCTCTTCCACAGTTGCCAGGCGATCACGCCTGAGACGGCGACCTCCACGCATTACTTCTTCGCCCAGGCGCATGGCTTCGCGCTGGACGACGCCACCATCACCGAATCGATCTATCAGTCGATCGATACCGCATTCGAGGAAGATCGCCGCGTCCTCGAGGCGCAACAGCGCGTCATCGAAACCAACCCGGGCGAGAAGATGATCTTCATCGCCGGCGATATTGCCCTGGCACGCTATCGCCGGCACGTCGCCGACATCGTCGCCGCCGAAACAGCGGCGGGCGTGCACGCCTGAGCACGGTCTCGCTCAGCGGGCGCGCGCCGGACCAAGGATTCGTTCGGCTTCGCGGAACAGGCCGGGATCGACTTTGGCGCCCGAGGCTTTGACATTCTCTTCCACCTGGGCCGGACGTGTGGCGCCGATGATCGCCGAGGCGACGTTGTCATGCCGCAGCACCCAAGCCAGAGCGAATTGCGAAATCGTCAATCCTGCCTGATTGGCAAGCGGCCTCATCTTCTCGACCGCTTCCAGCATTGCCGGCGACCGGCGCTCTGGCGTCAGAAAGCCGCCCATCGAGGCGCTGGCCGCACGGGAATCAGACGGCGGCGGCGCACCCGGCTTGTACTTGCCGGTCAACACGCCCTGCGCCAGCGGCGAGAAGACGATCTGGGAAATGCCGTTCTTCTGGCAGGCCGGGAAGACATCATGCTCCGGGTTAGGCCAGAACATGTTGTAGCGCGGCTGGCTCGATACGAATTTGGTGACGCCGGCCATCTTGCAAGCGGCCTCGATCTTGTCGGCCGGCCATTCGCTGAAACCGATGAAGCGCGCCTTGCCTTGGCTCACCGCATCGGTCAGCGCCCGCATCGTTTCCTCGAGCGGCGTCTCGGGGTCGTAGCGGTGGCATTGATAGACGTCGACATAGTCGACACGTAGACGTTTCAGGGATGCCGCGATCTGCTTCTCGATCTGCGCGCGCGACAGGCCGCGATCGGTCGCCGTCATCGGGAAGAACAGTTTGGTGGCGAGGACATAAGAGTCGCGCGGCACGCCCGCCAGCGCCTCGCCCAGGAAGGTCTCGGCCGCGCCATGACCATAGATATTCGCCGTGTCGATCAGGGTGACGCCGCGATCGAGCGCCATCTTGACGCAGGCCAGCGCCTGGTCGCGTTCGACACCTGCGCCATAGGTCAGCCACGAGCCGATGGCGATTTCCGAAACCTGAATGCCGCTCGATCCCAACTGGCGGTACTGCATGACGAGGCTCCCTTGCCTTCAAAATAAAAAAGGGAGGTGGATCGCTCCACCTCCCCTTTCCCGTCGAAGCGACGAGGGCTCAGCCCTCGTCTTCCTCGTCTTCTTCCTTATCGCTCTTGCCGGCCTTTTCCTTGAACGCGGCACCGAGGATATCGCCCAGCGAAGCGCCCGAGTCGGACGAGCCGTACTCGGCCATCGCCTGCTTCTCTTCCTCGATTTCGCGCGCCTTGACCGACAGGGTCAGCTTGCGCGAGGCCTTGTCCACGGCGGTCACCTTGGCGTCGATCTTTTCGCCGATGGCGAAACGGTCGGGGCGCTGTTCGGACCGGTCACGGGAGAGCTCGCTCTTGCGGATGAAGCCGGGCATGCCTTCGGCGGTCACTTCGATACCCGCCTCGGTAATCTGCGTCACGGTGCAGGTCACCACGTCGCCCTTCTTCACCTTGGCCGCGACGTCCTTCAGCGGATCGTCGGCCAGCTGCTTGATGCCCAGGCTGATGCGCTCTTTCTCGATATCGACATCGAGCACCTTCGCCTTGACCACCTGACCCTTCTTGTATTCGGCAATCGCCGTTTCACCAGGCTTTTGCCAGTCGAGATCGGTCAGGTGCACCATGCCGTCGATGTCGCCGGAGAGACCGATGAACAGACCGAATTCGGTGATGTTCTTGATCTCGCCTTCGACGATCGTGCCGGCGGGGAACTTCTGGATGAAGTTTTCCCACGGGTTTGCCATCGTCTGCTTGAGGCCGAGCGAAATGCGGCGCTTCTGGCTGTCGACGTCGAGCACCACCACTTCGACTTCCTGCGAGGTGGCGACGATCTTGCCGGGATGCACGTTCTTCTTGGTCCACGACATTTCGGAGACGTGAACCAGGCCTTCGACACCGGGTTCCAGCTCCACGAAGGCGCCGTAATCGGTGATGTTGGTGACGCGGCCGGTGAACTTGGCGCCAACCGGATACTTCGCCTCGACGCCTTCCCACGGATCGGCCTCGAGCTGCTTGATGCCCAGGCTGATGCGCTGCGTCTCGGAATTGAAGCGGATCACCTGCACCTTCACGGTCTGCCCGATATGCAGGGCTTCGCTCGGGTGATTGATGCGCTTCCAGGCGATGTCGGTGACGTGCAACAGGCCGTCAACGCCACCCAGATCGACGAACGCGCCGTAGTCGGTGATGTTCTTCACCACGCCCTCGAGGATCTGGCCTTCCTTCAGGCTTTCGATCAGCTCGGAGCGCTGTTCGGCGCGGGTCTCTTCCAGAACCGCGCGGCGCGACACGACGATGTTGCCGCGCGACCGATCCATCTTCAGGATCTGGAAGGGCTGCGGGGTGTTCATCAACGGGCCGATATCGCGCACGGGGCGGATATCCACCTGGCTGCCGGGCAGGAAGGCCACGGCGCCGGCGAGATCGACGGTGAACCCGCCTTTGACGCGACCGAAGATCACGCCATTGACGCGCAGGTTGTCCGTGAAGGAACGCTCGAGCTGCGTCCAGGCCTCCTCGCGGCGGGCCTTCTCGCGGCTCAGCATCACTTCGCCGTTGCGGTCTTCATAGCGCTCGACGAAGACTTCGACCTTGTCGCCGGTTTTGATTTCCGAGGCGCGGCCGGGTGCGCCAAATTCCTTGAGTTGGATGCGGCCTTCGGACTTCAGGCCCACATCGATGATGGCGAAATCGCCATCGATGCCGACCACGGTCCCCTTGACCACAGTGCCTTCAAACGCGCCGCCACCGGCGCCAATGCTTTCGTCGAGAAGGGCGGCGAAATTTTCGCTGGCCGCCGAAGAATGAGTCGCTGCTTCAACCATAAGTATAGTGTCCTTTCGTCGTCTGTACCTGCCACCGGTTGTTTCCGGGGTCTGCGGAAAACCAAAGAAAAACAAGCCGTTCTCCTCCGCGGGAGAACGGCCCGGCGGTGAGATACGCCTTTAGGGCCAAAGAGTCAATGTTTGCGGGCTAAATCAGGCCTTCGGGAGGCGGTCGTTGACGGCCTTTAAAGCGGCCTGAAAGGCCTGTTCGACGTCCAAATTTGAGGTGTCCAAAATGACCGCATCGGCCGCGGCCAGCAGGGGGGCCGTGGCGCGTTTGCTGTCCCGCTCGTCGCGATCTTTCATTTCGGCCAGAATCTGGTCGAGCGGCGTCTTGATGCCTTTGGCCTGCAACTCGCGCCAGCGGCGTTCGGCACGGACCTCGGCGCTGGCGGTCACGAACAGCTTCACATCGGCATCGGGGCAAACCACGGTGCCGATATCGCGGCCGTCGAGCACGGCGCCGGGCGGCGCTTTGGCGAAATCCTTCTGGAATTGCAGCAAGGCGGCGCGGACGGGGGGCATCGCGGCGACCACCGAGGCAGCTGCCCCCACCTGTTCCGTGCGCAACCGCGGATCGGCGAGCGTCGTCGCGTCAAGCAGACGTGCGGCGGCCAGAGCCGTGTTGGCGTCGGTCGGGTCGGCGCCGGCCGCAAGCACATCACGACCGACAGCGCGGTAGAGCGCGCCGGTGTCGAGATGGCGCAGCTTGAAATGCGCGGCCAGTCGTTTGGCCAGCGTGCCTTTACCGACGCCGGCAGGGCCATCAATCGCGATAATCATGCGATCGATGGCGTTATTTGGTCTTGCCGACTGCATCGGCGGGCAATGGCGATAATCACGGGACCAGCGGGCCGATTTTCGCGCCCAGGCCGTTCATCAGATCGGCGAAACCGGGGAAGCTGGTATCGATCGTGCTGCCGTCGTCCACCGCCACCGCGTCCTTGGTCACCATGCCCAGTACCAGGAACGACATGCCGATGCGATGATCGAGATGCACGGCGATATGCGCGCCGCCCTTCGGCGGCTTGCCGGTGCCGGTGACGATCAAGTCGTCGCCTTCGATCGCTACGGTCGCGCCGCAGGCCGCAAGCCCGGTGGCCATCGCGGCCAGCCGGTCGCTTTCCTTGACGCGTAGCTCGCCCAGGCCGCGCATACGCGTGGTACCCGTGGCGCAGGCGGCAACGACCGACAGGATCGGATATTCGTCGATCATCGATGGCGCACGCCCGGGGGGCACATCGACACCCTTGAGCGGCCCATGCTTCACCACCAGATCGGCAACCGGTTCGCCCGCTTCGACGCGGCGGTTGGTGAGTTGGATGTCCGCGCCCATTTCGAGCAGCGTATCGATCAATCCCGTACGTAGCGGGTTGAGGCCAACGCCCGACAGCGTCACGGCTGAGTCCGGCACCAACAGCGCGGCAGCCAAGGGGAACGCGGCCGAGGACGGATCGGCCGGCACCAGCACATTCTGACCGCGCAGGGTGGGTTTGCCGGTCAGCGCGATCTTGCGCCCACCACCCGGCAGCACCTCGACCGATAGATCGGCGCCGAAGGCGCGCAGCATCAGTTCGGTGTGGTCGCGGGTCGCCGCCTTTTCGGTGACGACGGTTGTGCCCTCGGTGTTGAGCCCGGCCAGTAGCACGGCCGATTTCACCTGCGCCGAGGCCACCGGCACATCGTAGGAAATCGCAATCGGCTTGTCGGTGCCGACCACGGCCATCGGCAGCTTCTGCCCGGCGCGCCCGAAGAACTTGGCGCCGGTCTTCGACAGCGGATCGACCACGCGCTTCATCGGCCGCGCGCAGAGCGACGCATCGCCCGTGAAGATCGACACGAACGGATGGGTCGAAACCAGCCCCATCAGCAAGCGCGACCCGGTGCCCGCATTGCCGAGATCGAGCACCGAGGCCGGTTCGGTCAATGCGCCGACGCCGTAGCCGATGATCGACCAGGTGCCGTCGTCACGCTTGGTCACCGACGCGCCCATGGTCCGCATCGCCTCGGCGGTGCGCAGCACGTCCTCGCCCTCCAGCAGGCCACGGACGATGGTCTCGCCTTTGGCGATACCGCCGAACATCAACGAGCGGTGGGAGATCGATTTGTCACCGGGGACGCGGGCGGTGCCGGTCAGCGGCGGAGCGGCTTTCGAAATCAGCGGGCGCGGCATGGCTCTGTAATCGTTTGAGAGACCGCGTCTACTAGCACAGGAGGCTCAGACGAGATAGGCCCACGCGTCGATAGGCGCACAGCCGCGGATGGGGTTGGATTCAGCCAAAATAAGGCCAACGATTTTAGCTTTTGACACTCGCGGGGGATCGTGGCAAATCGCGACTAGGGTTTGACCCGTGGAGGCGGATCGGTGGCCAAGGCGGAATGGGGTTCTAAGCGCACGTGTCCGCATTGCGGCGCGAAGTTCTATGACATGGCGAAGTCGCCGATCGTTTGCCCGAAATGCGACAAGACCGTTGAGATCGAGGCCGCGCCGCGGTCGCGCCGCTCGCCGTCTGCCGCGAAAGCGGTGCCGGCGCCTGTCGCCGCTGTCAAACCGGCAGCCGCCAAAATCGAGGATATCGAGCTCGAAGAGGGCGACAAAGAGGGCGAAGAAGAGGAAACCGAGGGCGAAGAGGCCTTGGAAGACACGACCGATCTGGGCGAGGACGACGATGATGTCGCCGAAGTCCTGGAGAATGTCGACGAGGCGCCTGAGGACGAACCCTGAGCCGATTGAAGGGGTTGGGGCAGGGCTAAGGCCCGGCATCTTTCCCCTTGCACGGGCGGTCCCGACTGCCTATTTTCGCGCTCCTGCGCCGCCTGAGGCGGCGCAAACAGCTTTCCTGGGGCCATAGCTCAGTTGGGAGAGCGTCGCAATGGCATTGCGAAGGTCAGGGGTTCGACTCCCCTTGGCTCCACCAAATAAAGAAGGGGTCGACCGGTTCCGGTCGACCCCTTTTCTTTTTCTTTGGCCCTTTTTCTTTGGGCCCGAAGTAGGGCCGGCGGATCACACCACCGACTGCACCCACTCGTAGAGCTTGCTCTTGGGCAGGGCGCCGACCTTGGTCGAGGCCACCTTGCCGCCCTTGAAAATCATCATCGTCGGAATGCCGCGCACGCCGTACTTGCCGGGGGTGGCCGGATTCTCATCGATGTTCAGCTTGGCGATGGTGACCTTTTCGCCGAGATCACGCGCCATGTCTTCCAGCGCCGGGGCGATCTGACGGCAGGGACCGCACCACTCCGCCCAGAAATCCACCAACACCGGACCTTCGGAATTGAGAACATCGGTTTCAAATGACGTGTCGGTAACGGTTTTCATGATTGCACCCTATCCCGCGCAAACGCCCTTATTCGGGCTGGAGATTTTAGGTAGTGCGCCGCCCATTCAGCTTCAAGCGCACCCCTTGCATGATCACTATGTCACGGCTGCAAGAGGCGCGAAAGCGCCTCGTCGAGCAGGGAATCGGGAAGGGACATCAGGGTCGGCCCGTCGGTCCACAGCAGGGCGCAGAGGACGCGCCGGCCGGGATAAACGGCCCCCAGCAGCGCACGATAGGCGGCCATCTGACGCAGATAGAGAGGCGATACCCCGTCCACGGTGGCGGGTGGCGGCCGGTCGCTTTTGTAGTCGACGATCCGCACATGATCGTCTTCCACCAGAAGCCGATCGATCTGCCCCGACACGGCGAAACGGCCGACCATCCCGACAACCGGCACCTCGGCGCGACTGCCCGGGCCGAACAGCGGCGCGAAACTGGGCTCGGCCAGCACGCCTGTGACGACCGTCACGATCTCGGCCTGGGCTTCGTCGTCCAGCGCCCACCGGTCACGCGCCAGGAAACGGCGCATCGCGTCGTCGCGCGCATCGACCGGCAACTCAGGCAGAAGTTCGAGCAGCCGGTGGATGATCCGGCCGCGGCGATAGCGCCGGCCTTCGTCGGTGCCGAACGGCGAGCGCACCGGCGGCTCGCTGCCTGGCGGCCGCGATGGCGCCAGCGGTCGTGGCGGATCGGGCTCGAGTTCGGGCGCTTGGCGCAGAAAGACGGGGATCGGTCCCGCTTCAGGTCTGAATTCAGGCGCCGCGGCCGGTTTGACCGGCACAGTCTGGGGCGAGGTGAGTCGCAACACGGTGCTGCCGGCGGTTTCGTCGCGTGCCGCAAGGAAGTCATCCTCGATCGCCTCGGCGGTCTCGCTCAATCCGTCGCGCACCAGATCGTACCAGCAGCCCTCGCCCGATGCCTTCAGTGTCTTCCAGCCGCAAACGATCAACTGATCAGCGGCACGAGTCAGTGCCACATAGAGCAGGCGCCGATATTCTTGCATCCGTGCCTGATCTTCTCGATCCCTGGCAGCACGCCCCACCGGATCAAGATCATCGGCGCGCGGCGCCCAGAGCGGAATCTCCTCGTCACGTTCGCCGATCCAGAAGAGCTGTGGCCCCTGGTGGCGCGGAATCTGGGTCGTGTCGGCCAGAAACACCACCGGCGCCTCGAGGCCCTTGGCACCATGAACGGTCATGATGCGCACCGCGCTTGTCGCGATGTCGAGGTCGCGCTTGATCTCTTCGCCGCCCCGCTCGACCCAAGCCAGGAAGCCCTGCAGCGACGGTGGATGCAGTCGCTCATAGGCCAGAGTCAACGCCATGAACTCATCGAGTGCATCCTCGGCCTCGACACCCAGCCGCGCCAGCAGCTTGGCCTTGCCGCCATCGGTCAGGATGCGGGCATAGAGGTCGTGCGGCGGCATGCGATCGGCCAGCGCCAGAAGATCGGCCAAGACGGCATGCGCGGCGGCAAAGGGCGCCTCACCCGCTTCGGCACGGCTGCGCAGCGCATCCCACAGCCGTCCATGCGCGGGCCGATTCCAGGCCAGGGTGAACAGCTCGTCTTCGCTGAGCCCGATCAGCGGGCCCTTGAGCACAGCGGCCAGGGTGAGATCGTCCTCGGGCAACAGCAGCACATTGCCCAGCGCCAGCAGATCCATCACCGCCAGCTGCTCGGTCAGGATCATGCGGTCGGTGCCGGCCACCGGCACATCGAGGGCTTTCAGCGCCCGCACCAAGGCGTCGACGAACGGCGTGCGCCGCCGCACGAGGATAAGGATGTCGCCGGGCTTGATCGGCCGGCCGGTCGCCGCGATGCGTTCATGATCGATCATGGTGCGGATGCGCGCTGCCACCAGTTTCGCCAGCCGCTTTTGCGGATCGTCGCCGGCAACCCGGCGCGTCGGTGGTTCCCAAGCCGGGATGTCGTCCATCACGCGGGGCTCGACTGCGGGCCACAACTCGACGCGCCCGCCGGTTCCCACGCGTGCCGCGTTGTGCGTGATGGTTTGTCCGGGTTCCGCCACGCCATCGGTGGCAGCGGGTTGTGCAAACACGAGATCGATGGCTTGCAGCACAGCGGGGGTCGAGCGGAAGGAGGTATCCAGCACGACCGGTTCCCAGCGCGCATGGGCCGCGGGTACGGCTTCGGCAAAGCGGTCGCGCATCGCCGGAAACTGGGTCGGGTCGGCACGCTGGAAACCGAAGATCGATTGCTTGATATCGCCCACGGCGAAGATGGTGCGGCCCCCGTCCTCGCGCGCGCCGCGTCCCGCGAAGAACTCCGCCGTCAGGCGCTGCACCACTGCCCATTGCTCGGGGTTGGTGTCTTGCGCTTCGTCGATCAGCACATGATCGATGCCCTGGTCGAGTTTGTAATGCACCCAGGCCGGCGCGCTCTCATCCAGCAGGCGCAGGGCGTACAAGATCAGATCGTCATAGTCGAGCAAGGCGCGTTGGGCTTTCTCGGCGCGATAGGTTCCGAGCTGCATACCGGCCAGGGTCAGCAGCGCTTCGGTTGCGGCAGCGGTGCGGGCGGCACGACGGCGGTCATTGATCGCGACTAGACGTGCTGCCTCGGCCGAAAGGATAGTCTTAGTCCCCGGCATCTTCTTTTCGACACCTTCGGTGCAAAACCGGGCGAGAGGCTGCCCCTCTTTGGTCAGGAACGCTGGGCACCAATCATCGAACAGCGCGGGACGCTCGTTTGTACCGGCCGCTAGGAACGGCATCATCGCCACGGCTTTTTTCAGATCGGTTTTGGTGCCTTCGTTGAGGGCGCTGAGCGCGCCACGCAAAGCACCGACATCGAACGCGTTGTCAGCACAGGCGGCAGCGATCACCGTTGCTTCCGTTTCCTCGGATCCGATCCCGAGGATGCGGCGCAATTCGGCGGTGGTGCCGGCCAGTGAACCGAATCGCGCGATCATCTGCGCCACACGGCCACGTTCCCGGGCCAGCGCGCGCATCAGCTCCGCGAAAGTCTCTTCATTGGCAACGGCGGTCACGGCAGCCAACGCCGCGGCGAGGTGCATATCCACGCCAGCACGAGCCCGCGCCAGCATCGTTTCGCGCGCGTCGGCCATTAGTTCTGCCGCGTCGCGTTCTTCCATCACCTGGAAATGCGGCGGCACCTTCGCTTCGAGGGGAAAGCGTCTCAGCAATGACTGGCAGAAGCCGTGGATTGTCTCGATCGCCAAGCCGCCCGGCGCGTCGAGCACGGCCGCGAACAAACGCCGAGCGCGGCGCATCATCGGCTCGTTCGGCTCGGAGCCAAAGAGCTCTGTCAATTCTTTACGCAGAGTCGCGTCGTCGGTGCTGGCCCAACGCGAGAGGTTCCGCGCCAATCGATTGCCCATCTCGGCTGCTGCGGCACGGGTGAAGGTCAGGCAGAGCAGACTCTCAGGTCGCTTCTCGGCCAACAACAGGCGCAACACGCGATCGGTCAGCACCTTGGTTTTGCCGGACCCGGCTGACGCGGCCACCCAGGCCGACGCATTCGGATCAGCGGCGCGTTGCTGTAATTCGGTGGCGGAGCGCGGGCGCAGACTCATTCGCCCTCCTCGCCGGACGACCATTCCTTCACGCGCGCCAGATGCAGATAGTCGGAATAGCGCGGCACGTATGTGGGATGAGGCCGTGCTTGATAGGCGGTGGCGGGGTCATCGAAAGCAGCGACCAGCGCCGACAGACCTTCGAGGGCCTCACGGATCAGCGCATTCGCATCGATCTTCGCGCTGGCCGCGCGCTCTTTACCCGGCGTCGCGCCGCCCGATAGTTGCCAATAGAGCAACGCCAACACGGTGCCGGCAGGAATGTCGGTGAAGCCGCCATTAACCGCAATCGCGCCTTCCAGCGGCAATTGCGGCGCGAAACCGGCCTCGACTTCCTTTGCCTTCGGCACCGCACCGGTCTTGTAGTCGATCACGATCAGACTGCCGTCGGCCTGGCGATCGACGCGATCGGCCTTGGCTTCGACGATGAAGTCGCCGCCCGGTGCCGCGAAGGTGAGCGTGCCGCTGACTTCAGTCGAAGCCTGGGCGAGCAATTGCCGCCGTTCGATTTCCTTCTCGATGAACCAGTGGGCGATGCGCTGGAAGCGCGGCCACCAGAAGGCCCAGACGCCGGGGCGTGCAAACGCATCGCCGAATGCCGCTTCACCCTGAGCCAACAATTGGGTCTCCGCATCGCGTGGCAGCGGCCCGTTTGGATAAAGGCGCAGGAACGCGTCGAAGGCTTTGTGCACCACCGTGCCGTATTCGGCCGCATCGGGATCGGCGTCGATGGGATCAAGCGCGCGCAATCTCAAGATGCGCTGCGCATAGAGCGCATAGGGGTCACGCCGCCACAGTTCGATCGCGGTCACAGGCAAACGGCGCGGCCGTGCGGCGAGGGGCGGGCACGGCGCGGGCGGGCGTGGTGGCTCCGGCGTTTCGGCGGGGCGGTCCATCGCTTCGTGCCAGGACAGCCATCGGGGATCGCGCGGTAGTTTGTCGAGGCCGCAGGCAGCCAGAACTGCGTCGAGGCGCATCAACCAGCGCGAGGGCACGGTGGGCGTACCACCGACACGCTCGGCGCGAGTCAGGATTACTTCGGGTGCTGCGGCGGCTTGAGCGAAGTCATGGGCGGAAAGCCCGATCCGCCGCTCCGGTGCCGGCAGACCGAAGCGGACGCGCATCGGCCGGCTCATCCATGGATCGGCCAGGGTCTCGCTGGGCCAGGTGCCCTCGTTCAGCCCGCCGAGGATCAGCACATCGGCTTGTTGCAAGCGCGCTTCCAGCGGCCCCCAGATCGCCAAGCGCGGATGCTTGCCCCAGCTGGGCCGCACCACCGCGTCGCGCATCAGCGTGCGCAGCAAGCTGGGATAGCCCGCGCCGGTGATGGGCGGCAGCACGTCTTTGTCGGCGGCTTCGGCCAATTCGAGCACGAATGACGAAGCCGTAGTCCCCGCATCTCCGGCCCATAGGCGGGCGGCGCCATCTGTCGCAATGTCGGCGGCCAGCTTCTCGGCGCAATCGATATGCGCTTCCAGAATCGCGTGCAGCGATGTCGGCTTGGCCAGCGCGGCCACCAGCGGCGCGGTGATCGCATCAAGCCGATCGAGCCAGGCGCGAAAATCACCATCGACGCGTGGCAGATTGCGCAGACCGGCGATGCCGGGCGCCGGGCGCGGCCCACGCAGCAGATCGCGATCCAAGCGTCGTACCAGGCGGCGGAACGCACTCGTTTCCATGCCGCCCGAGGCGAGTGGGTGTTTGAGCGCAGCCAGCGTCGCGTGAGGCGCAAAATCCTCGGCCACCATGATCGCGGTCAGCAGCAGGAACGCGCCGGGCTCGGTCAGGGTCAGCGGCGTGCCGGCCGAATCATCGATATCGATGCCGAAGCGGCGCAGGGCAGACGTCACTCGCCGCGCCAGATCACGATCCGGTGTCACCAGCGCGGCGGTCTTGCCCGGCTCTTCCAGTGCGGCACGCAGGCGCAGTGCGATCACCGCCGCTTCGTCCTGCGGTCCGGGGCAGTCGATGCGCGTGATGCCATTGATCGAGTCGCGCATCGCTTCGGCTTTCAGATCGCGCCACGCATCCGTGGTCGCGGCCGGTCGCATCGCCTCGGCGATCAATCCTGCGCGCGGCACCTCATGCGTGCCGGGCCATAGCGGCACCTGATGCGGCGCGATCTCCAGCGCGTCGAGCAGCCGGAACAAGCCCCATTGCGGATGGCTTTCCTCGAGCGCCTCGCGGCTCTCCGCATCCATAGCACGATCGAGCCCGGGCAGGATCAGCCGGCCTCTTGGTAGTCCGGCCACCACCTGCAACAGACGACGCGTCGCAGGAATGCTGCCGGTCGAGCCCGCGGCGATGATCGGATAATCAGGCGGCGTCGTGCGCCACGCCTCGGCCTGCGTCGCGAGCAGAATGCCGCGCCGCTCCGCCGGGTCGAGCGCGCCTTCGCTCCTCAAAATGGTTGGCCAATGCTCGGTCAGCAGGCTAAGGAAGCGCAGCGTCACCTGCCAGTGCTCGGCGTAATCATCGGGCACGAGCGTCTGCAGGTCATCGAAGGATAGTTCCTCGATCTGCACTTGATCGAGCAGTCGCGCCAGCTCTTCGCCCAGAGGCACGGCTTGCTCGGCCGTCCGCGCGCCGCCTTGCGCGTCGTCGAGGCCCATGATGAGGCGCGCGAGCAGTAGGCGGCGGCGCAGCGGCGCGATCGCGGGCGCGACGTCGGAAGCGGGCGCATCGCCCAGGCTAGGATCGTCGTCGTCCACATCGCCCAAGGGACGCATGCGCGGCAGCAGCAGCGGGCGGCCATTGGCTTCAGCCAGGAAGGCCTCGCGCAACGCGCGCGCGGCGCGGCGTGTCGGCAACAGGATCAGCATCGCCGATAGGGCGAGCGGATCGCCGGCGGTCTCGGTCAGTAATTGCCGCGCGAGAGCGGCGACGAAGTTCTCGCCGGGCGGGATGGTGAAGACGGAAGACGCGCGGCTCACGCCTTGCCTTTATGTGCGGCAAACCAGGCTTCGGCTTCGGTCAGCGCTTCAGGCGTGCCGATATGCAGCCAGTCACCGTCATGGACCAGGCCGTGTAGCCGTCCAGTCGTTTGGGCGCGGTCGTAAAGGATGTTGAGCGAGAAGGCGCCGCTAGGTGCGTCGACGAAAAGGCGTGGATGCAGGATCTGCACACCGGTGAAGACATAAGGTGCGCGCGCATCGCCCTTGCGGCGCTGCAATTGACCATCGGGGCCGTGCGTGAAGTCGCCCGCGCCCTCATATCCGAATGCCGAGTCGACCGGCTGGACCAGCAGCAGTGCGTCCGTCCGTGCGTCATCCCAGGCTTCGGCCAACCGCGCCAATGCCGGCTGCGCGCTATCGATCCAGATGATGTCGGCATTGCAGACGAAGAAGGCTTTATCGCCCAGCAGCGGCAAGGCGAGGGCCACACCGCCGCCGGTTTCGAGCAGCACATCTTCGCGCGAGATCGTCACGCCGGCGTGATGCTCAAGATGGGCGGCGACTTGCTCGCCCAGCCAATGGGCATTCACGATGCGATGCGGCACACCAACCTCATTGAGCCGATCCATCGCGCGGTCGAGCATGCAGCGTCCAGCGACAGGGATCAGCGGTTTCGGCGTGTGTTCGGTCAGTGGTCGCATGCGCAGTCCCTTGCCGGCTGCCAGTACCATCGCATGGGTCGGCATCGTCATGGCTGCGGTACCACGCGCAACGCGGGAGGCACTTCGGCGTCGAGCCAATCGGCGAGCGGCTTCAATACCGGATGAGCAAGCGACTGATCGAGATGCCGCCACAGCCGCGGGATATGCGCCAGATAGTTCGGTTTGCCGTCGCGCTTGGCCAGGCGCACGAACAGGCCCAGGCATTTCACGTGGCGATGCGCGGCCATCACGGCCCATGAGGCATCGAATCCAGGCCGATCAAGTTGTCGCATCGCATCCAAATAGCGCGCCCGCATCGCACTCACCAGATCGGCGGGCAGATCGCGGCGCGCGTCTTCGAGCAGCGACGCCAGATCGTAGGTGATCGGCCCCGCCACGGCATCTTGAAAGTCGAGCAGGCCCAGCGCCGCAAGACCTAGCCGCGGCAAGGCCATCAGATTTTCCGCGAAGAAGTCGCGATAGACCATCGTCTCAGGCATCGCGCGGGCCACGGGCAGCAGTGCGCGCCAGATCGCGTCGAAATCCTTCTGCGCGCCCTCACTCAGCGGCGTTGGACGGACTGCCGGCACGTACCAAAGCAGGAAGCGGCTCACCTCCTCGATCAACCGCGCATCGTCATACCGCGGCAGATCGTGCGGGATCGCCGCCGCGCCGCGCTTATGCAGGTCGACCAGCCAATCGATGGCCAGGCCATACAGCGCCATCGCATCGCCGCCCACATCGATCTTGGTGCGGATCGTGCCGTCGCCGAAATCTTCCAGCAGCGCGAAGCCCTGCAGAGGATCGGCGGCGAAGATCTCGGGCGCTGAATAGCCGAGCTGTCGGAGATGGGCATCGATCGCTAGGAATGGTTTTAGGTCGAGCTTATCAGGCGGCATGTCCATCAGCACGGCATGCCGCGATCCGTCGACGAGTCTCCAATACCGCCGAAACGAGGCGTCACCCGCGAGCGGGCTCATTTGTGCGCGGCTCCAACCGGCGCGGCTGACGAATGCACTCATCAAGGGCTGGCGGTTAGACATGGGCCAGCGCCGCCAAGCGGTCTTGCCACGCCGCGCCATCCAGGGTCGCACGGCGCGTATCACCATCACCGTCAATCGCGAGCTTCAGATTGAGCCGCTGTTCCGGCAGGCGCTCGCCCAGCCGTTCCGGCCATTCGATCAATGCGATTCCGTCGGTGAAGGCATCTTCGATATCCAACTCTAGCGCCTGATCGGGATGGCTCAGGCGGAACAGATCGAAATGCCAGATCGGCCCCCGCGCACTCGCATAGGTCTGCACTAGAGTGAAGGTGGGGCTGGGCACGTCCTCGCCTGGGCTGGTCAAGTGGCGGATGAAGGCGCGCGCGAGCGTCGTCTTTCCCGCGCCCAAAGGTCCATCCAACGCGATCACATCGCCGGGGCGCGCGGCCTCGGCCAAACGCTGGCCCAGCGCTGCGGTGGCAGCTTCGTCGGACAAAACAAGCGTCAAGGGCATGGGTGTTTGTAGCCCGCCCACGAACCTGTGTGCAACGCCGGGCAAGGGCCCGCGATTGCCGGTTGATTCGTGGCCCTCCAGCCGCCATCTTGAGGCCCTTCGAGGCCGGGAACGGATCAGGGTATGAACGGCGCAGTGCAGGAGACCGATGCCATCGTCATCGGTGCGGGCCCGGTGGGCCTGTTCACCGTGTTCGAACTCGGCATGGTGCGGTTGCGCTGCCATGTGGTCGATTCGCTGGAAGCCATCGGCGGGCAGCTGGTCGCGCTTTACCCGACCAAGCCGATCTACGACATTCCGGGCTATCCCAAGATTCTCGCCGCCGCGCTGGTCGATCAGCTTGCCGCGCAGGCCGCACCCTTCGAGCCGACCTATCATCTTAGCGTCGCGGTGACGGCGCTTACGCGCGAGGCCGATGGCCGATGGCGTGTGGGCCTGTCGAATGGCGAGGCGCTGATTGCGCCCGCCATAATCATTGCCGCCGGCGCCGGCGCCTTTGGCCCCAATCGCCCGCCACTCGACAATCTCGCCGCCTATGAAGGCAAGAGCGTCTTCTATCTGGTCAAGCGGCAGGACGATTTCGCCGGCAAGCGCGTGGTGATCGCCGGCGGCGGCGATTCGGCGGCCGACTGGGCGATCGCGCTGGCCGAGGTCGCGGCCAAAGTGATGGTGGTGCATCGCCGCGCCAAATTCCGCTGCGCGCCCGATTCCGAAGCCAAGATGCAGGAACTGGCCAAGGCCGGCGCGATCGAGATGGTGATCCCCTATCAGCTCAAGGCGCTGGAAGGCGATCTCGGTCAGCTCACGGCAGTGATCGTGGCCGATCTCGAAGGCGGCGACAAACGGCTCGAGGCCGATGTGCTGCTGCCCTTCTTCGGTCTGGCGGGCGATCTCGGGCCGATCGCGCAATGGGGCCTTGATCTCGACGGCTATGCGATCAAGATCGATCCGTCCACCTGCGCCACCAATCTGCCGGGTGTGTTCGCGGTGGGCGATATCGCCTCATATGCCGGCAAGCTGAAACTGATCCTGCAGGGCTTCGCCGAAGCCGCGGTTGCTGCGCATGCGGCCCATGGCGTCGCCCATCCAGGCAAGGCGCTGCATTTCGAATATTCGACCTCGACGGGCGTGCCGGGTTCGAAATAAAGGCGCAAAAGCCTAGGTCGGCGCGGCGCGTTTCCAGGCGGCAGCCAGAAGTCCCGCGCCGATCAGCAGCGATCCGCCAGTGCGGTTGACTAGGCGTTGAACCGACGGCTTGCGGATCGTCTGTCGTGCGGCCGATGCCGTTAGCGTGTAGATCGTCACATTGAGCGTGGCCAGCGCGATGAAGGTCACCACGCAAATCGCCATCTGCTCGAACAGCGGCTTGGCCGTATCGAGGAACTGCGGCACAAAGGCCACGAAGAAGATGATGCTCTTCGGGTTGAGCGTCGTCACCGCATAGGCATGCCAGAAGAGGCGGCGATGTGAGGCGGCAGGCGCTTCAGCCGCCTGTTGTTCCGTGATTACCGGCGCGCGCCAAAGCTTGAGGCCGAGAAAGATCAGATAGGCCGCGCCGATCCATTTCAGGATCGTGAACAGCGCCGCCGAAGCTGCCAGGACCGCGCCGAGGCCCAGCATCGATGCGATCATCGCCGTCAGATCGCCCAGCGCCACGCCAGCTGCGGTGGCATAGGCCGTGCGACGGCCATGGCTCAGCGCGTGCGAAATCACCATCAGCACGGTCGGCCCTGGTATGGCGACCAGAATGGCGGATGCGGCAACGAAGGCGAGCCAATGATCGAACGTCATGATGGAGTCTCCTGATCCGAGACCGATCAAGCGCCCTGCATTCGGTCGCTGCAAGGGCTTTTGCGTGGCCCACCCTTCGAGGCCGGCTACGCCGGCACCTCATGGTGAGGTGCCATGCGCAGCATGGCCTCGAATCATGGGCCGTCTGCCCCAGCCTTTAGGCCATCCCCATCGGAATGCGCACCACCACACGGCTGGTGCCGGTGGGCAGGTCTTCGACGGCCAAGGCGCCGCCATGGAGCCCGACGATGCGCTTCGCCAGTGACAGCCCCATATCGCCCTCGCTCTCGGCCGCGCGTAGCGCGGCAAACAGCTCGACGCGATCGGACTCAGTCAGATCCGCTGCCGAGGCCGCGACGACGAATTCGATATCGCCCCCGTCACGCCGCGCCGCCAGAACCACGCGTCCGCCCGCCGGTGTGAAGGCCACGGCGTTGCCCAGAATATTGTGCAGGGCCTGACGCAGCCGCTGCTCGTCGGCGATCATCGTGCCGACCTCCGGCGCCGCGTCGAGGGCCAATGTAATGCGTTTGTCGCGCATCCGCATCCGTGCGCGCTGCACAATGGCGGCCAGCATCGTCTGCAACTCGACGCGTCCGGGAGAGAGCGACGCCTGGCCGGTGGCGAAGGCAGCGATGTCGTGAATGTCGTCCACGGCGAAGAGCAAGCGGCGTCCGGCTTCGGCAATGCCGCGCGCATATTCCGCCTGGCGATCGGTCAGCGGGCCGCTGTCGCCGCCGACCAGCAGATCGGCCAGACCCAGCAGCGCGTTCAGCGGCGTGCGCACCTCGCTGTTCACATCGACAATGAATTCGCTGCGGATGCGCTGGGCGATCGCCAAAGCCTGGTCGCGTTCGCGCCGCGCCGAGACCAAGCGCGCCGAGTCGGTGACATCGAGCCAGGTGGTCAGCACCGCGCCGTCAGGCAGCGGCACCGAGGCATAGTCGACGATCGATCCGTCGCTGCGCTCGAACCGGCCCGCGCGTGCTACACGGCCACCGAGTACGGCCAACAGGATCGAGCGTGTCGTCGCCCATTCATTGGCGCCGAAATAACGGCCCATGGCATCGACCAGCTCGGCGAAATGCGGTTCGGATTGCAGCCGGTCGGGCAGGAAGCCCCACAGCGCGCCGAAAGCGGGATTGGAGAGCCGCAGGCGGCCATCGCCCGAAAATACAGCCACGCCTTCATGCACATTCGCCAGTGTCGCGCGGTGCACGGCCAGTGACGTGGCCAGCGAGCGTTCGAGGGCCAGCGCATCGGTCACGTCTTCATAGGCGATGATCAGCCCGCCGAAAGGATGCGGCGCGATCGACCGACGCAGGGTTCGCTCATCAGGCAGATGCAGCAAGTCTTCATAAGTTTCGAGCAGGGCGGTGAAGCGCTTATGCTCCTCGGCCTTATAGGCGCGGAAATCGGTCACTTCGGGCAGGCGGCGCCGTTCACGAAGAGAGTCGAGCACCTGGGCATAGCTCGGCCGCGTCGCCAGCCATTCGGCGTCGAGGCGCCAGAGGTGACTGTAGGCGGTGTTGAAGAAGGAGAGCCGCGTGTCAGTACCAAAAATGGCGATCGCGGTACCGAGATTCTCCAGCACGCCGGCATGGGCCGCCACATGCCGTTCGATCTGGCTTTGCAAATCTTCCTGTTCGGTGCGATCGATGGCGATGCCGATCGTGATCAGCCCACCATCGCGGTCGGCCGCCGCGGGCGATTCGGTGATCTCGACCAGTCGCCGGGCACCGACCATGACCAGGTGGAAACTCTCACTGCGCGCTTGGCCGGCGGCACGAGCGCGCGCCGCCAATGCCCGCGCTTCACGAATTTGTCCGGCGGGCACCAGTTCCGTGCCGGCCACGATCACGGCAGATGGCGACTCGGCGCCCACCGCGCGCGCATAGGCCTGGTTGCAGGCGGCGAGATCGAGGTTGCCGCCGCGCAGCCAGACCGGCACGGCCACCGCATCCATCAGGGCGCGCAACCGGTCGCGCTCTTCGGCGACGGCGCGGCCTTCGAGCGACAGGCGCTCAACGGCCGATGAGCCTTCGGTGATGTCGCGCATCCACAGCACGTCGGCAAAGGCGCGGCCTTCGGTGTCGCCGGCACGCGCGCCGACCACGAGGATGCGCCGCCCACCTTCTCTGAGGGCGAGCTCCAGCTCAAAGCCGCTGCCACGGCGATGCAGGGATTCGACAGCCACTTCGAGCACACCCGCCTGCTCGGGCGCGAAACAGGCCAGGATGTCGGCAAAGCCGGCATCGATGCCCGAGAACAGACCGAGCAGCACGGCCAGGCGGCGCGAACAGCCCATGCCGCTGATCGAGCCGTCAGTGTCGAGTGTCCAGTAGAAATGGCCGTCGGGTGTGGTGGCGAGAATCTCGTCGCGGCGACGGCGCTCGTCGTCATGGCGCGCGGCTTCGAGTTCGACGGCGTGGCGGCGGCGGCGTTCGAGGATGGTGGAAACGATGCCTGCGATGGCGAACAGCACGGCCACCGCGGCGATGCCCGGCAGCAGCAATGTGCCGGGCAGAGGCGTGTCTAGGGCCACGCCTTGGGCTTGGGCCGGCGCGGCTTCCAGAGTCGCGCCGCCGATCACACCAAGCAGAACTGCCGCTACTCTTTTCATGCGCACCGTCGCGTCCTTCCCCACGCAGCAGCAGGGGCAGAGTGCGGTGCGCCGACAGGATTGGCAAGCGCCCTTCCGCTCATATGTGAGAGACGGAAGGGCACTCGCCTATCCTATTAGTACGGGCCCCTTAGTAGCGGTAGTGATCGGCCTTGTAGGGGCCCTCGGACGCGATGCCGAGATAGCTGGCTTGCTTCGGCGTCAGCTTGGTCAGCTTCACGCCCAGCTTGTCGAGATGCAGGCGCGCGACCTTTTCGTCGAGATGCTTGGGCAGGATGTAGACCTTCTTTTCGTACTTGCCCGGGTTGGTCCAGATTTCCATCTGTGCCAGCACCTGGTTGGTGAAGCTGCTCGACATGACGAAGCTGGGATGGCCGGTGGCGCAGCCCAGATTCACCAGGCGGCCTTCGGCGAGCAGGATCAACTTCTTGCCGTCGGGGAACTGAATCTGGTCCACCTGCGGCTTCACGTTTTCCCACTTGTAGTTGCGCAGCGCCGCCACCTGGATCTCGGAGTCGAAGTGGCCGATGTTGCAGACGATGGCGCGGTCTTTCATCTTGCGCATGTGCTCGAGCGTGATGACGTCGACATTGCCGGTGGTGGTGACGAAGATGTCGGCGGAGAGGCAAGCCTCTTCCATCGTCGTCACTTCATAGCCTTCCATCGCCGCCTGCAGTGCGCAGATCGGATCGACTTCGGTAACCAGGACGCGCGCGCCCAGACCGCGCAGAGACGCGGCCGAGCCCTTGCCCACATCGCCGTAGCCCGCAACCACGGCCACCTTGCCGGCGATCATGGTGTCGGTAGCGCGCTTGATGCCGTCGACGAGCGATTCGCGGCAACCATAGAGGTTGTCGAATTTCGACTTGGTGACCGAATCGTTGACGTTGATCGCCGGCCACAGCAACTTCTTTTCCTGCTCCATCTGATAGAGGCGATGGACGCCGGTGGTGGTTTCTTCCGTCACGCCCTTGATGCTTTCGGCCAGCTTCGCGTACCAACCCGGGCGCTCGGCGTTGCGCTTCTTGATCGCGGCGTAGAGCACTTCTTCTTCTTCGTTCGTCGGCTTGGCGATCAGGCCCGGATCTTTTTCAGCGCGGGCGCCGAGATGAATCAGCAGCGTCGCATCGCCACCGTCGTCGAGGATCATGTTGGTGCCCTCGGCGAAGTCGAAGATGCGGTGGGTGTAGTCCCAATATTCGGTCAGCGACTCGCCCTTCTTGGCGAAGACCGGCGTGCCGGCGGCGGCGATCGCGGCGGCGGCCTGGTCCTGGGTCGAGAAGATGTTGCACGAGGCCCAGCGCACATCGGCGCCCAGCGACTTCAGCGTCTCGATCAGCACCGCCGTCTGGATGGTCATGTGCAGCGAGCCGGAGATGCGCGCGCCCTTCAGCGGCTTCTTCGCACCGAATTCCGCGCGCAGCGCCATCAAGCCCGGCATTTCGGTTTCGGCGATCTCGATTTCCTTGCGGCCCCAATCGGCCAGGGACATATCGGCTACTTCGAACTCGGCGGCGGCCATCGTCTGCTCCTGTTGAAAGATCGCAGGCGTATAGCAGCGGGCCGGGCCACCGGCAACCCAATAACCGGGGCATGCGGCGGAGCCGGCAAGCAGACTTATTATGTCTTTATTACAATGGCTTGCTGGACTGGCCCGTCAGTGCCGGGAATCCATGTCTTGGGGCTAATCCGCCAATTCGACAGTCGAGGGCGGGTACAGGATGTTCCGGCTGCTGTCCTTGGGATCGTAAAGGACGGTCGGCTTATCGAGTATGCGATTGCGAACTTCAATAGAGGCGGGACGGTTATCGGCTCGTATTGAAGTTTGGGTCTCAATAATGTTCCCGTCTTTGTCCGTAAAGCTGTAGGCCACGGCCAGGTATTTTGTGGAGGACATCCCGCGACGTTGCGTTTGGTTTTCGGCTTTCATACGCGCAGGTGCCACCCCGCCCCAGCGCAGGAGATATCGCTCTCGCGTGTAAGCGAGCAACATCAGCAGCACCAGTATGGAAACGAAGAAAAAGTAGCACAGCACAACCGCGATGATGGGAAGCTTGCCGAAGAAGTATGCGAAGAGAATCGGCGCGATTGAGATCGCGGAGCTAACCGCCATCTGAATTTTGTAGGAGTCGCGCATCTTCACCGCTCGTGGCACCGCGGTGCTCAAGCCATCGGGCGGCGTCCAATGTTCTTCTTGGGCATCAACGCTAATCCGCGTCACCCAGCGCCGGAATTGAAGTCGTCGAGCAGTTGGGCGATCCGTCGTCCGTCCGACTGATCCATGATCACCCGGGCGCGGCGGGTGGCCGCCACCAGATCGATATCGAGCACCCGGCGCTTGACGCGCGGGATGGCAGTTCCAGCCATCGAAAGCTCGCGGATGCCTAAGCCCAGCAGCAGGGCGGTGAAGCGTTCGTCGCCCGCGATCTCGCCGCAGACGCTGACGGGGATGCGGGCGCGCAGCGCGGCCTCGGTGGCGAACTGGATCAGGCGCAACACCGCAGGGTGCAGCGGGTTGTAAAGATGCGCCACCGCCTCGTCGGACCGATCGATCGCCAGCACGTATTGGGTCAGGTCGTTGGTGCCGATGGCGAAGAAATCAGCGGCGCCGGCCAGTGCATCAGCGGCCAGGGCCGCGCCCGGCACTTCGATCATCGCACCCAAGGGCGGCAGCGGATTGGCGATGGCGATGCGGGCGCGCTTCAGGCGGCGCACCACCTGGTCCATCACCTCGCGCGCCAGGAGCATCTCCTCGACGGTCGCCACCATCGGCAACAGGATACGCACCGGGCCATGGGCACTCGCCCGTAAAGCGGCCGCGAACTGGGTCTCCATCAGTTCTGGGTGGCGGATCGACAGGCGAATGGCGCGCAGCCCTAGCGCCGGGTTCGGGCCCTGGCCGATCCCCAGGCTGGCGGCCATCTTGTCGGCGCCGAGATCGAGCGTGCGCATCGTCAGCATGCGGCCGCCCAGACGTTCGATCATGCCGCGCATCACCGCGTACTGCTCGTCTTCGCCCGGCAGATCGCGGCGGTTCATGTAGAGGAATTCGCTGCGCAACAGGCCGATGCCCACCGCACCGGCTGCCATCACGCCGTCGAGTTCGTTCGGCAGTTCGAGATTGGCATGCAGGCCGACCGGCACGCCGTCTTTGGTTACGGCCGGCACCTTGGCCAACCGGTCGAGGCCGCGGCGCAGGCGCAGGAAATCGGCGCGCTTCTTGCGATAGCGTTCGAGGGTGCGTGGCGTCGGATCGATCACCAGCACGCCTTCGCTGCCGTCGACGATCGTTACCGCGCCGGTCCGCGCATGGTGCATCGTGCCCATGACGCCGACGATGGCGGGCAATCCCAGCGACCGCGCCATGATGGCGGTGTGGCTGGTCGTGCCACCTAATGCCGTGGCGAAGCCGGCCACCTGCGCCGGATCGAACAGGGCCGTATCGGCGGGTGTCAGTTCTTCGGCCAGAACGATGGCATTGTCGGGCAGCGTCGCCGCAGGCTCCGCCGGGCCGCGCTGCAGATGGCGCAGCAGGCGCCGTCCGACTTCGCGGATATCGTCGACCCGCGCGGCCAGATAGAGATCCTCCATTGCCGCGAAGGTGCGCGCGATCTCGCCCACTTCGCGCTGCACGGCGGCTTCGGCGTTGATGTGATCGCTGGCGATGCGTCGGTCGGCGCCGCGGATCAGGCGCGAGCCTTTCAGCATTTGCTGGTAGGCGTCGAGCAGGAAGCCCATCTCTTCGCCGGCGGCACCCGGCAGCGAGCCCGCCGTCACCCGCAGCCGATCGATCTCGTCGCTGGCGGCGTTGGCCGCTTCTACCAGGCGCTGGCGTTCGGCTTCGATATGGTCCCGCGTGACACGATATTCGGCGACTTCCGCCACACCCGCTTCGCGCGGATGGGCGATGCCGATGGCAACGCCGGGGCTGACACCCAAGCCGCGCAGCACGGTCTCTTGTCCGCGCTGCGAACCATCGTCGCGCCACGCATGAGGCGAATGTTCATTCTTCATCGAACCGGTCTTCAACCAGGGTCACGAGCGCCTGTACGGCGGCGTCTGCGTCGGTGCCGCTGCCGCGGATTTCGATCGTGGTGCCGGGGCTCGCGGCCAGCATCATCAACCCCATGATCGAGCGTCCCGACACTTCGACGCCGCGATTGCAGACCTGGATATCGGCGGTGAATTGCGCGGCGAGCTTGACGAATTTGGCCGCGGCGCGGGCGTGCAAGCCCAGCCGATTGACGATGGTGACCGTGCGGATGACCGCCGATCCACTCGTAGACGTTTCTCCCTGCATTCGTTCTTATCTTTGTGTTTAGTGGTTGTCTTGAGACAGCAAACGCGATGCGACGTTGATGTATTTTCGACCGGCTTCCTGGGCGCTGGCCACGGCCTCGGTCAGTGACTCACGGCCGCGCACGCTGACCAATTTGATCAGCATCGGCAGATTGACGCCGGCGATCACCTCGACATTGGCCTTGTCCATGATCGAGATCGCGAGGTTCGAGGGCGTGCCGCCGAACATGTCGGTCAGCACCACCACGCCCGAGCCGTCATCCACCTTCTCGGCTGAATGAAGAATGTCGAGGCGGCGCTTTTCCATATCGTCGTCGGGCTGGATGCAGACGCTGGCCACGGCGGGCTGCGGCCCAACCACGTGTTCCAGCGCCGCCACCATCTCCTCCGCGAGACGGCCATGCGTGACCAGGACCAGCCCGATCATGACGCGAACCTCATGCTCTATCCCCCTCATCCAAATCGCGGTGGCGCAGGTCCACCTTTTGTCCGTGCCGGCCCAACCACCCGGCCAGTTTTTCCGCCACGGCCACGGAGCGATGACGCCCCCCGGTGCAGCCAATGGCGATCGTCAGATAGCTGCGGCCCTCGGCCACGAAGCGCGGCAGCAGCGGTTCGATCATGCCGGTCAGGCCGGCAAAGAACGGCGCGAAGGCCGGATCGGCTTCCACATAGGCGGCCACGCGCGCATCGCGGCCGGTGAGCGGACGCAACGCGGGGTCGTAATGCGGGTTCGACAGGAAGCGCGCGTCGAACACCAGATCGGCTTCGCGCGGCAACCCATGGCGGTACGAGAACGACATCACCGACAGAACCAGGGGCGCCGTGCGGTCGAGGCCGAAATTGCGCTGCAGCGTGCTCTTGAACTCGGCGGGACGAAGTGCGGTCGTATCGATCACCACATCGGCGCGGCCACGCAAGGGCGCGACCAATTGACGTTCGTGCGCGATGCCATCGGCCAGCGGCCGTTCTGCCGCCAGCGGGTGTAGACGCCGCGTCTCGGTGAAACGCCGCGCCAGTTGATCGTCGTCGCAATCGAGGAAGACGAGCTTGAGGTCGATCGTCTTGCCATCAGCCAGGCGATCCAGTTCCGCCAGCATTGCGGAAGCACCGAAGTCGCGCGTGCGGATATCGATGCCGATAGCGATCGGCCGGCGCTTCTGCCCGTTCGGCAGTGGCGCACGCAGCAACGGGGCGAGCAGGGTCAGCGGCAGATTGTCGACTGCCTCATAGCCCAGGTCTTCGAGATATTTGAGCGCCGTGCTGCGGCCGGCGCCGGACATGCCGGTCACCACGACGACCCGTCCATTCGATCGTGCAGCCCCATTGGCGCGCGCATGAGTCGCGCTCCCGGAAAGGGGCGACATACCGTCCTTCCCGACATCGGAGGCCGGCGCATCAGCGGACATGGTCATCGTGCGCGCATTATACTCCCGCCCGCCACCCGCACGGCAAGGCGCAGCTTGGCGGTGGCGGACGCCGTGAACGGATCGAGAAGCAATAAGGGCAGGTCGCAGCCGAGCAATTCAATTGTGGCAGGTTCGGGCATGCGCTCAATCTGGCCGGGCGCCACCAGGTCCACCACCAGTTGCACCGGCGCATCGGGCAGATTGTGCAGGCGGATAATGCCCTGGCCGCGCACCTCCAGCAGACCGGCCAGCGCCTCCGGCGGCCGTGCGACAAGGCCGTCGTCATGGCGCGCGAGCTCCACCTGATCGTCGGCCACCAGAACGGCGCCGTCATCGATCAGGCGGAGTGCCAGATCGGATTTGCCGGTGCCCGAGGGGCCCCGCAGCAGCACGCCCACGCCGTTGATGGCGATGCAAGACGCGTGAATGAGCTGCGTCGCTGTATCGCTCATAATCCGTTCACCGGTATGCGCAGATAGGCGCGCCCGTCGCTCTCGGCCGGCGGCATGCGACCGGCGCGAATGTTCACTTGAACGGCAGGCGCCAGCAAGCGCGGCGGGGCGAGCGTCTTATCCTTCCTCTGTCGGAAGGCGACGAACCCAGCCTCGTCGGCGATGCCGGCAAGATGCGCGTTCCGGCGTGACGCCGCGACGGTGGTCACCCATGCGGTCGTTGTGCGCCCGGGTCCGAGATAGTCATGGCAGAGAAACAGTCGCGTCGTGTCAGGCAGCGCATGCAGGCGTTGGATCGTGCGATAGAGGGCCGCAGCGTCGCCGGTGGGGAAATCGGTACGCGCTGTGCCGTAATCGGGCATGAACAGCGTGTCACCGATGAAGGCCGCGTCGCCGATCAGAAAGGTGAGGCAACCCGCGGTATGGCCCGGCGTATGCCACACCTCGATCGATTGTGCGCCCAGCGGGATACGATCGCCCTCTTTCAGAAGCAGATCGAAATCACCACCTTCCGGGCGGACATCTGCCGCGCCGAATTTGGGAATGAACACCGCCTGGATCTTCGGCGTCAAAGCGCCGATGGCGATCCGCGCGCCGGTCTTTTCGCGCAGATACTGCGACGAGCTGAGATGGTCGGCGTGCAGATGCGTCTCCAGCACCCAACGCAGCGTGCCGCCGGCTTCGGCCAGCGCGGCAAGAATCGTGTCGGTGAAGACCGTCGCGGTGCGGCCGTTCGCCGGCTCGAAGTCGAGCACCGGATCGATCACGGCTGCGTCGCCGCTGGCCGTGTCGACGACCAGATGCGTGGCCGTGCTGGTGGCCTCGTGGAAGAAGCTCAGAACTTTGGTCGGCTCGGTCACGCGCCATGTCCCCCACATGTTCGCGGGGGTACGATAACCCTATCCGCGTCCGCGTGCGAGCGCCTGAATAGTGAAAACTTAATGGTGAAAGCTTAACGACGAAAGCTTAACAGAGCCCGTCAGCGCCTTACGGGAAGCTGGGTCCGCCGCTCGGCGGGCAGGCGGATGGTAAAGCGTGCGCCAATCACCCCGCCGCGCCCGTCTTTGCGGTTGCTGGCGGTGACCGTGCCGGCATGGGCTTCGATGATCTGGCGCGATATCGATAGACCCAGGCCCGAATGGGTGCCGAATTTTTCATCCCGCGGCCGTTCGGAATAGAAGCGGTCGAAAATGTCTTCCAGTTTGTCTTCCGGAATCCCAGGCCCGTCGTCCTCGATCTCGATGACCACGTCGCCACCGTCGCGCCGGCCGCGTAAGGTGATCGTGCCCTTCGGCGGGCTGAACGACAACGCGTTGGTGATCAGGTTGCGCAACACCTGGCCGATGCGGCCTTCGATGCCGCTGAAGAATAGGAAGTCGTCATCGCTCGTCTGAACGGCGAAGCGCACGGCATTGTCGTCGCCGGTATAGCGATAGACATCGGCCATGGCCGTCAGCATCTTCCGCACGTCGATACGATCCATCTCGGCGCGGGACATTTCGGCGTCCAGGCGTGACGCGTCAGAAATATCGCTGATCAAGCGATCCAGGCGGGCCACGTCATCCTTGACGATGCCAAGCAACGCACGCTGTTGCGCGCCATCGGGTACGCGCGCGACGGTCTCGACCGCGCTACGCAGGCTGGTCAGCGGGTTCTTGATTTCATGCGCCACATCGGCGGCAAAGGCTTCCGTTGCATCCATGCGCCGGTACAGGGCTTCGGTCATATCGCGCATTGCGGCCGACAGATCACCGATTTCGTCATCACGGTCGGTCAGATCGGGCAGGCCATGCCGGCGGCCATGGCTGCGGCGAATGCGTTCGGCGGCCAGGGCCAGTTGGCGGATCGGCCGAGCAATCGTGCCCGCGAGATAGAACGACATCGCCAGCGTGATCGCCAAAGCGACGGCAAAGACCTGCAGAATGGTCAGGCGCACCGAGAGGAGCGCCTGGTTGACGTCGTCGTCCACTTCGGTTGCCAGCAGCGCACCCATCACGCGTTGATAGTGCTGTACCGGCACTGCGGCGAAGAGGACCAGCTTATGATCGGGCGTCTGGCGAATCGTCGTAGCCGATGAACCGGTCAACGCCGTGATCACCTCAGGAAAGTCCTGGACGCGATATTGGAGATTGTCGCGATAAACCGGCACATGGCGGTCGGCCGCACCGCCGACGAAAGTGGCAACATAGTCGAGAATGATGCGGATTGCGCCCGACGACCAAACCGTATCGGGCGGCGGCAGTTCTTCCACCTGCACTACATTGGTCGCATCGCCGGTCATGATGCGGTTGTCGGCGATGGGGCGGCCATCCGTCAGGAACAGGCGTGAGCGGGCGTGAGCGGGTTGCGACAGCCGGCGGAGCATCGGCCGCGCCAGCTGCGGTGACAGAATCGGTGTATCGAAGCCGTTATCGATCACCGCGCCCTCGCCGACGGCCGCGGCCATCATCACCGCACGGGCCTGCAGCGAGTCGAGGTCGTTGGCGATCAGTTCGTGCTTGTAGCGATCGAGATAGAACAGGCCGGCGACCAGGATGATGGGCGCCAGCGCATTGACCGCCAGGATCCGCCGCGTGAGCGGCGAGACCCACCACCCACGCTTCCGCCGCACATGGCGGCGGACCAATGCTGCGCGTTCCGCTGCTTTAGTGTCGCTTTCGCGTTTGCGGGCGACACTTTGCGGTGCGACGAGATCGTCGCTATCAGCTAGCGCAGGAGGTTGGGATCGCCGAAATGGCGTGAATACATTCACGAGTCTTCGCGATAACGATATCCGACGCCATACAAGGTTTCGATGTGCTCGAACTCGTTGTCGATCTCACGGAACTTGCGGCGCAGGCGTTTGATGTGGCTGTCGATGGTGCGATCGTCCACATAGATGTTCTCGCCATACGCGGCATCGATCATCTGGTCACGGTTCTTCACGTGACCGGGGCGGCTCGCCAGAGACTTCAGAATCAGGAATTCGGTCACGGTCAACGCAACCGGCTGGCCTTTCCAAGTGCAGGCATGCCGCGCCGGATCGAGTACCAGTTCGCCGCGCACAACCACCTGCGACGAACCGCCATCGGTCGCATCGCGGATCGCTTCGCCCCGGCGCAGCAGCGCGCGGATGCGTTCGATCAGCAGGCGCTGCGAGAATGGTTTGGTGATGTAGTCGTCAGCCCCCATGCGCAGGCCGAGCAATTCGTCGACCTCGTCGTCCTTGGAGGTGAGGAAGATGACCGGAACGGCCGACCCCTTACGAATACGCTGCAGGACTTCCATACCGTCCATGCGCGGCATCTTGATGTCGAGCACAACAAGGTCGGGTGGCTGAGTCGTCAATCCCCGCACGGCTTCCGCGCCATCGGCATAGGTGCGAACTTTGAAGCCTTCGGCTTCCAAGGTCATCGTCACCGAGGTCAGGATATTGCGATCGTCATCCACCAAAGCGATCGTTTGGGCCATATTGTTAACTCCTTTTGAGGCCGAAACCGTGGCTATTGGGCAGAATCATTATGGCGAGAATATTGTTCGCTTGCCTTAATTCCGACTAAGGCGGCCAAATAGCTGATTCTATTGTATATTTTACACGGTTGACCCGGGTTGTGCGGCAGAACACGCTGGCTTATGGATACGCCCGTCGCCGCATACGGTCACACATTATCTGCGCGCCAGCTGATCCGAGTCTGTGACCGCGCTGCGTTGGGCACCCGCATGCAGGGCGATGGCAGAGCCTATGTGTCGCTGGCGGCGGTGGCCACCGATGTCGATGGCGCACCCCTGCTGCTGCTTTCCACGCTTTCCGACCATACAAAGAACCTTC
>DASXEH010000092.1:0-1664 GCA_036490215.1 Magnetospirillaceae bacterium | reverse complement strand
CTCGCGGTGTTACAAGAATGATCAAAAGCTTGAGGACCTGCCATTCTCAGATTGGGTACAATCGGTTTGGGAGAATGAAGGCTAACAGCCCGTTGAGAAATGGCGTTTTCACCAGACTTCGTTCGGTATGATCGTCACGGCGACGGCGGCGAACTGATCGTCTGTGACAACGAACATGATGACGATCGACGCGCGATCGGCTGCGTGGATCTCGAAAAGCCAAGCGCAAGTCTGCGCGTGGAGCTCCCGGGGCGTCCCCGCACCGGTCAGCAGCCTCATGATCAAGCCCAAATTGTATCCGGCTACGTGGATGAGGTAGCGCTTCTGCACGTTCTCGCGGCCGCGCAGCCAAACCCGTCGCATGCCGCCGCGGTCAAGGATCAGCGCAAATCCTCGCTCCACCAATTCGGCGCGCAGTTTGAATGCCTGCCGGGCGACGCCGGAGAGCAGTCGCGCTCGATTGTTGTAGACCGCCCGGCGCGCCGCGTCGTCGCCGTGCCAGCGAGAGAATTCGTCGCGGTGCGGCTCAGAAATGCGTGATTTCCACGGACCGTCATCAAGCGCTTTCAGCGCGTCGCGCGAATGGTATCCCTTGTCGGCGATCAGCTCGGCGGGCGCCCTCGGCGTCGGGGACACGTCAACCGCGGCGAGATGCTCAGCGGCGCTGGCCAGCGTGCCCGGCATGGTCTTGGTGTCGCCCTGGTCGGCGGCATGCACCTCGGCCGCGACGACCGCGCCGGTATCGAGGTCCATCGCATGTTCAGGCTTGTAGGCGAGATGCGTACGGCCGTCCTTCAATTTGGCGATCCTGGCATCCGGATCAGTTGGGCTCTCCCAGTCCGCGTTGGATAGCGTCTTGCCTTTGCGATTACGATCCAGCCGGATCAGGTCATCGGCCGTTGGTGTCTCGATGCCGCTCTCTTTCGCCATGCGTGTCAGCATCTCGCGATAGCCTTCGCCGCTGTCGCGCCGAACGATCGTGCGCAGCGCCGCGTTGGCTTCCATCGTCGACGCATCGACGCCGATCCGCTCGCCTTTGATCAGGCCCCGCTCGGCCAGACGCTCGAGCACCCAAGTGAAGACCTGGTCGTGGAGTTCGAGTGGCAGGCGGCTGCGCGTGCGACTGAGCCACGAATGATCCGGAACGCGCTCGCGCTCGGAAAGGCGCAGGAATTCTCGCAACGACAGGCTATCCGCACACCGCCATTCAAGCCCACGCTCGCTGTCGATGCCTTCGAAGTACCCGATCAGCAGCATGCGGAAGTAACGCCCTGGCGGCAAGGACGGACGGCCCCGGCGTGGCGCATACTCGGTTGCGCATCGCGCCTCGACAAACCCGTCGAAGTCTGCCGCGATCAGCATCGTTTGGAGCTTGTCGTAGAAGACGTGTCCCGGTGAGCGTGGCATCTCCGACCACGACACCAGCATGTCCGCCTGTCGTTCCCGCTGCCGTCCAAGTGCCATCACCCGCCCCGAGTCCCTGCCACACGGAGAGAATCAAATCGCACCCGATTTCGTCAACGGGCTGCTAGGACAAAGATCGACCTTGGCGATCTTCACGTCTTCGAGCGTGGGGCGACCCCTCCAACAAACAGCGCAGTGATGACTCGGAACAATGTCTTGGGGGAGACGCCGCTTATGATTCCGAGATCACTCTGGATCGA
>DASXEH010000023.1:0-1715 GCA_036490215.1 Magnetospirillaceae bacterium | reverse complement strand
GTGCCCGAGGAACTGGGCATGGCCTGGATGCTGCAGATGACCTATCACGCACTGATGTCGCTGATGAGCGACATCCAGACATTTGCGCTGACGCAAATGCAGTACTTTGGCGAATGCCTGACGCCGTGGTGGATCAATTCCGAGCTCGGCGCGCTCGAAAAAGAGCGGCCGCCCAATGGCAAGATGTTTCGCTTCATGCGCTACGACGTTCAGTTGGAATTGCCATGGATCGAAAAGGAGCTGGGCGCAGAGGCGGAGGCGGTGCTGGGTCGCAAGCTGACCCAAACGGACGTGACCCGCTGGCGCAGCATGGACGATCCGACCATCATCGAGGAGATCTATAAGCTCGCGCAGATCGCCGCCAAAAAACAGGTCAAGGCGGAACATTGGCTCGGCGACGTGTCATCTTGGTGCAACGGCCGTCGGCCGTCGGCGCAGACACGGACGATGTTGCCGCGCGAGCCGGAGCCGCCGCCCGCCGGTTACGTCGTCTGGCAGGCGATCGCCAAGCGGGCGAGCTACGTTCGAAGTTGGCTTGTGGGCAGGGTGCCCGGCCCGCCGTCGTCACCCAAGGAATAATTGCCCCGCGCAGGTCAGAAAAATCCGATCGACTCGCAGCCGGTGCCGGCCTGGAAACTCGTCTTGTGGCGTTTGTTCGGAATATCGATGACGTGGACCGAGCCGTCGCCCTGGCAGGCGACGAACAGTTCGTCGCCGCGAAACGCCATGTCCATCGGCTGGCTGCCGACCGCAATCGCGGTCTGCTCGCGGAATGCCGGATCGATCAGGCTCACCGTGTTGCTGTTGAGGCTGGTGACGCCGATGAGGCTATTGTCGGGCGCGTAGCGTGCGATCTGCGCCGCCTTCGGCACGTCCTTGAGGACGAGTTCCTCGCGGACTTTGCCTGCCGCGGTGTCGATCAGAATGAGCTTCGGCTCGGCATCATCGACCGCGACGACGGTGCGGCCGTCGGCCGATATGGCGATGCCGGCGAGCGGCCGCGGCGTCTTGATCTTGCCAAGGAGCTTGCGCTTCGGCAGGTCGATGACCGAGACGGTGCCATCTTCTTCGTTCTCGGTGTAAAGGCGCTGGCCATCCGGCGCGATGATCAGCCGATGGCCGTTGGTCGAGCCGGACTCGATCGCCTCGACGACCTCGTTGATCTTCGGATCGATCACAACGACTGCGGCGCTGTTTTCGCAGGTGATGTAGATCAGCCCGTCGGGCCCGAGCTTGAGCGTGTGCGGCGCAATGTAAGGACGCAGATCGATAGTCGCGACATGGGCGCGTTTGCGCAGGTCGAACACGCAAAGCAGATGCTGCGGATTGGGATTGCGGCCGTGGATGCCGTCGCCGAAGATCGGCACATAGGCCATGGCGGTTTCCGGGATGATGAGCAGTTCGTGGACGGTCTTGGGGAAGCCGTCGATGACGACTTCGGTCGCGTAGGTGACGGGATTGAGAAACAGCACCTTGCCGCCGATCTTGTCGACCGCGATGATGCCGTGTTCTAGGTTGGCCATTGTTGGTTTCCTTGGGACTGTCGGTGAATATATCGCGTCATGGCCGGGCTTGTCCCACGGCTGTCCGGTTTAATTTTTGTGGACGTAGCGCATGGCATGGATTCTTCTGTGTTTTGACGTTTTGCCGACGTTCGAGACACGGGAAGGAACCCACGCCATGCGCCACCACAATACAGTATTTCACGCCGTGCT
>DASXEH010000002.1:0-68894 GCA_036490215.1 Magnetospirillaceae bacterium | reverse complement strand
CAGGGTTCGAGCTGAGGGATGAGGGCAGATGGCAAGTAAGACTAAGACGCCGCATAAAAGGATCCCGTTCCGGCAAGTTTTGGTCTACGGCCTCGTTGTTGCCGGAGTCTCGTATCTCCCTATCGAAGCGCCGTGGCCCCTAGCGATCAGTTTGGTGCTGCTCGCTGCTTTTGTAGTCTGGAGGGTATTTAAAGCCGTCAACCATGTCAGAAAGGCCCACAGCCCTCCGAGTGAGGGCGAGGTTGCCCCATGAAACCCACCCTTCCGTTGCTGCTCAGCCTCAATGGCGGCTATGTCGATACGGCTGGGTTCCTGGCGCTCCAAGGCCTGTTCACCGCGCATGTCACCGGCAATCTGGTGACCGCCGGCGCCGCGGTGGTGTTCGGTACCTCGGGCGTCGTCTCGAAGCTTCTCGCCATCCCCGTCTTTTGCTTGGTGGTGATGGCGGTCCGTGGCCTGGGCGCGACGATCGGCCACAGCACCAGCAGCACCGTGCGCATCCTGCTGGGCATCAAGCTGACCCTGCTGATCGTGGCGGCGATCCTGGCGCTCGAGCTGGGTCCGTTTCCCGATGGCGATGCCCTGCCGGCCTTGGTGACGGGCCTGACCTTGGTTGCGGCCATGGCCGTGCAGAACGCGGTGCAGCGCATCCATATGCCCACCGCGCCCACCACCACCATTATGACCGGCAATACCACCCAGCTGATGATCGACCTGGCCGATGTGCTGCGCGGCGCACCGGAGGCTGTGCCCGGACAGTCACGGGCCCGGCTCAAGCGCACGGCGGGCAACATGCTCACCTTCGTCTTTGGCTGCGCGGCTGCGGCGGCGATGTTTTTCTATACGCAAATGTGGTGTTTCGTCGTGCCGCCGGTGCTGGCGCTGATCGCCGTGTTGGTCCGTGCCGAATTCCCGCCGCCGGCCCCGGCTCCCGCACCCGCGAAAGCCGCATAGATGCGTGTTTAGACCCTACCGGATCGCGGTACAGCCATCGCCCCATATATGTCTCGGGGGCCTTCCCAGCTATGGCACCCGGGGCTATTCTCGCCGCCCATTCGAAGAAGGCGTTAACCAACCGCCCGCACCGCCCCAACACGCCGCTTAAGAGGATCGTCATGCCCCATTATCGTTCCAGAACCTCCACCCATGGCCGCAACATGGCCGGTGCGCGCGGCCTGTGGCGCGCGACGGGTATGAAGGACGAGGATTTCGGCAAGCCGATCATCGCCATCGCCAATTCCTTCACTCAGTTCGTGCCCGGCCATGTCCATTTGAAGGACCTTGGCCAGATGGTGGCGCGCGAGGTCGAGAAGGCCGGCGGCGTGGCCAAGGAGTTCAACACCATCGCGGTCGATGACGGCATCGCGATGGGCCATTCCGGCATGCTCTATTCGCTGCCCTCGCGCGAGCTGATCGCCGACGCGGTCGAGTACATGGTCAATGCGCACACCGCCGACGCGATGGTGTGCATCTCCAACTGCGACAAGATCACCCCCGGTATGCTGATGGCCGCGATGCGCCTCAACATCCCCGTCGTCTTCGTCTCGGGCGGGCCGATGGAAGCGGGCAAGGTCGTGATCGACGGCAAGGAAAAGGCGGTCGACTTGATCGACGCCATGGTCGCGGGCGCCGATACGCGCGTCAGCGATGCCGACTCGGCCGCCATGGAACGCTCGTCCTGCCCGACCTGCGGATCGTGCTCGGGCATGTTCACCGCCAATTCGATGAACTGCCTGACCGAAGCGCTGGGCCTTTCGCTGCCCGGCAACGGCAGCATCGTTGCCACACACAAAGACCGCAAAGGGCTGTTCCTCAAGGCCGGCCGCCTGATCGTCGAACTGGCCAAGCGCTATTACGAACAGAATGACGAATCGGTGCTGCCGCGCGCGATCGCCAATTTCGAGGCGTTCGAGAACGCGATGACGCTCGACATCGCCATGGGCGGATCGACCAACACGGTGCTGCATCTGTTGGCCGCCGCCCAGGAAGGCGAAGTCAACTTCACCATGGCCGATATCGACCGGCTCAGCCGCCGCGTGCCGAACATCTGCAAGGTCGCGCCGGCCAAGTCCGACGTGCATCTCGAAGACGTGCATCGCGCCGGCGGCGTGATGGCGATTCTGGGCGAGCTCGACCGCGCGAACCTGCTCCATCGCAACGTGAAGATGACGCACGCCCCCACTTTGAAGGCCGCACTGAAGAAATGGGACGTGACCGGTAAAGTGGCCGGCGCGGTGAAGAAGTTCTATATGGCCGCGCCCGGCGGTGTGCGTACCACGAAGGCGTTCAGTCAAGACAAGCGCTACACCGAACTCGACACCAACCGCGAGACCGGCGCGATCCGCAATGCGGCGCACGCCTTCAGCAAAGACGGCGGCCTCGCCGTGCTCTACGGCAACATCGCCGAGGAAGGCTGCATCGTGAAGACGGCCGGCGTCGATGCCAGCAACCTGAAATTCTCGGGCCCGGCCGTGATCTGCGAAAGCCAGGATGAGGCGGTGGCCAAGATCCTCGGCGGCGACGTCAAGGAAGGCGATGTGGTGCTGATCCGCTACGAAGGCCCGAAGGGCGGGCCGGGCATGCAGGAGATGCTCTACCCCACTTCGTATCTGAAGAGCCGCGGCTTGGGCAAAGCCTGCGCGTTGGTGACCGATGGCCGTTTCTCGGGCGGCACTTCGGGCCTATCCATCGGCCATTGCTCGCCGGAAGCGGGCGAGGGCGGTGCGATCGCGCTCGTGCAACAGGGCGACTTCATCGACATCGATATTCCCAACCGCAGCATCAACCTGCGTATCGACGAAGCCGAACTCGGCCGCCGCCGCGCGGCGATGGTGGCGCGCGGTATCGATGCGTGGAAGCCGGTTGGCCGCAAGCGCGAGGTCAGCCAGGCCCTGCGCGCCTATGCCGCAATGGCGACCAGCGCCGCGCGCGGTGCGGTGCGTGACGTTTCGCAGATCGAGCGCATCCGCAGCATTAAATAAGATCGGCATCCGACGACATCGTCACAAGACATGGGCCGCGACGCGATAGCGTTGCGGCCCGTTGCCGTATAAGAAACGAAGAATGATCACGCGCTGTATTCCGCAATCTCTGGCAGACCGTTTTTCGATCGCCGCGCTGGCGGCGATGCTGGTCATCGCCGCTGCCACCTTCGGCCATTACGGCGTGGGTGCCGATGAGTGGAACACGGCGCGCTATGGCGATATGTCGCTGCGCTGGTATCTGACACTCGGCGCCGACACCTCGTCCTTCGACTATTTTGATCTGCATTACTACGGCGCAGGGCTTTACGCGCTGATGGCCGCGCTCGCGCGCCTCACGCCGGGCGATGACGGGTTCGCGGTTCGTCATGGGCTGGGGATGCTGCTCGGCATCGTGGCGTTGGCGGGAACATGGCGTCTCGGCCGGCGGTTGGGCGGGCCCTGGGCCGGTTTCGCGGCGCTGCTGCTGCTGGCGCTGCTGCCCTATTTCTGGGGCCAGATGGCGGTGCTGCCGGTCGATGTCCCATTCGCCGCGCTGATGACCTGGGCGCTGATCGCGATGCTGCGCTATGGCGACGAGCTGGCGAAGCCACGCCTCTCGTCGGTGCTGCTGGTCGCGCTGATGAGCGGCCTCGCCGCGGGCTTGCGCGTCGGCGCGCTGCCGATCCTGGTGGCGAATTTCGCCGCGGTCGTGATCGGCTTTGCCGTGGTGGAACGGGTCGCGCTGCGCCCGCTGCTGCTTCGGTTGCTCTGGCAGGGGCCACTGATCCTCGTGATCGTCTGGATCGTGATGCTGCTCTGCTGGCCTTGGGGATTGGTCGATCCGTTCGCCCATCCCCTTGAGGCGGCGACCCATTTCAAGAAGCTGCCGATCAACTTTCCCTTCCCCTTCTGGGGCGAGCAGGTGCGCACCACCGATCTGCCTTGGACCTTTATCCCGGGCTATCTGCTGGCCAAGCTGCCGTTCTTTTTCCTGGCTGGTATCTTCGCGATCCCCCTCGCGGCGTCTCTGAAGCGGCGCGCGCCTGATGGCAATCGCCGGTTCGCCCCGGCCTTCGCCGCGATCGCTTGCGCCTTTGCCTTTGCGCCTTTCGCCGCCATCGTCACCCATGCGACGTTCTATGATGGCATCCGCCACTTCTTGTTCATTTTGCCGCCGTTGGCGGCTTTGGCCGGCTTCGCGGTCGTCGAGGTCGCGCGGAGCCATGTCATCGCGCGGATGGCCGTCATGCTGGCTGCTGCCGCGTCGGTCCTTCTGACGCTGCGCGCGATGATCGATCTGTATCCTTACGAATACATCTGGTTCAACGAACTGGCCGGCGGCGTGCACGGCACGGTCGATCGTTTCGAACAAGATTACTGGGTGCTGGACGAGAGCGAGCTGGTCGATCGCCTGCGCGTCAAGCTGCGTGCCGAGGGCACCGAGATGGCGCCGCACCGCTATAAGGTCTGTGTGTGGTGGAACGATATTTCCCAGATCGTGCCTTCGACCTGGATCAAGACCGAGGGCGATGCGCCGACCGAATTCGTGATCGCGCCGCAGCGCTTTCCCTGCGCACCCAAGGACGCAAAAGCCATTGTGACGGTGGTGCGCGACGGCGTCGAACTCGGCCGCGTGGCGGATTTGCGGGCGAATCCGTAAGAACCGTCATTGCGAGCGCCAGCGAAGCAATCCAGTTTTGCGGTACGATCTGGATTGCTTCGTCGCTACTGCTCCTCGCAATGACAATCTGAAATTAGGCGAGATCGCACCTGATCGGCGAGTGATCGATGCGCAGCCCGTTGGTTCCCGCTCTATTCGCCGTTCAACCCGAGAATTTGATTGCCGCATAGATGGCGATCGACAGAATCAGCGCGGCTGGAACCAGCACCGGGGGAGTCAGCCAGACGCTAACCGTGCCCCTTACAGTGTCGGCGCCGGATGCCGACGGCTTGGCGGCCGTCTCGACCTGGGCGCTCATTTTGCGCGCCGCCGCTTGGGTTCGTCGAATATGTGCCGCTCCTGCGGCTCGAACAGCCGAGCCATCCGTCCCGCGTCCTCGATCTGCACCGGGGTCAGTGTCGCCGTGAGTTTGGTGAAGCCCTTCTGCGCCTGCTCGCGATGTGCGCCGGAGGTATTCGCCAGCGCGCGAATGAACCAGGCGCATGCTTCAACCTGCTGCTCCGGCCCATCGGGTTCCTCGGCATAGAATTCAGCCAAGCGCATCTGTGCGCGCGGCAAACCCTGTTTGGCGGCCTGCGACAGCCAATGCAGGGCCTCGACGCGATTGCCAGGCACCGGCCGGTCGTTGCTGTCGAGGCGGTTGTCGTACATCACGCCCAGATTGAACTGGGCGTTGACGTCACCGGCCTCTGCGGCGCGTTTGAGATTTCTCATCGGAGCGCTCCTAACGCTGAACGGGCGCAAGATGCGCCCTTGGCCCGGCGCTGGATGGCGCGGGGAAGGCAAAAGCAAAAATGTCGGGATACGTTGGAGGTGCCGCAAAACGCGAGCCGAGCAAGATATCGTCTTTAATAATAGCAAGAAAAATTCAAAATAACCGAAAAAACTTCGGCTAATTTCCTTGAAACATTAAATATAACGCTTGGCGCCAGTATGTCTTGAATACCTATGGTTTCGCGTTATCTCTTTTGCGTCGCCGTGATTCCGTATCAAAATCAAACTGCCGCTCCGGCAGGGGGCGCCAGGGAGATCTCCGAATGAAATTTACGCCACTTCACGACCGGGTCGTTATCCGCCGCATCGAAGTCGAAGCCAAGACCAGCGGCGGCATCATCATTCCCGATACCGCCAAGGAAAAGCCCCAGGAAGGCGAAGTGATCGCGGTGGGCCCCGGCGCCCGCGGCGAAGACGGCAAGATCCAGGCGCTCGATGTGAAGGTGGGCGACCGCATTCTCTTCGGCAAATGGTCCGGCACCGAAATCAAGGTCGATGGCGAAGAGCTGTTGATCATGAAAGAGTCGGACATCATGGGCGTCGTCGAACGCAGCAAGAAGTCAGCCAAGGCCGCTTAGCCAAGTCGCGCGGCCGTTCGGTTCGAGCCTTTTCATTTCGAGTCGTGCGGTTTTGGGCACATGTGTGACCCGGGGCCGCAACTCATAGGAATTCAGATATGACGAGCAAGGAAATTCGCTTCGGCGCCGACGCGCGGGCAAGCCTGTTGCGCGGCGTCGATGTTCTCGCCGATGCGGTGAAGGTCACCCTCGGTCCCAAGGGCCGCAATGTCGTCATCGAAAAATCCTATGGTGCGCCGCGCATCACCAAAGATGGCGTCAGCGTCGCCAAGGAGATCGAGCTGTCCGATAAGTTCGAAAACATGGGTGCGCAGATGGTCAAGGAAGTGGCCTCGAAGACCGGCGACGTCGCCGGCGACGGCACCACGACCGCTACCGTTCTCGCCCAAGCCATCGTCCGCGAGGGCGCCAAGTCGGTGGCCGCCGGTATGAACCCGATGGATCTCCGCCGCGGCGTGGACATGGCCGTCGAGACCGTGATCGCGGATTTGAAAAAGCGCTCGAAGAAGGTTTCGACCAATGCCGAGATTGCGCAGGTCGGCACCATCGCCGCCAATGGCGAGACCGAGATCGGCGCGATGATCGCCAAGGCGATGGACAAGGTCGGCAAGGAAGGCGTGATCACGGTGGAAGAGGCCAAGAGCCTCGACACCGAACTCGAGATCGTCGAAGGCATGCAGTTCGACCGCGGCTATGCGTCGCCTTACTTCATCACCGACCCCGAAAAGATGGCCGTCGATCTGGAAAATCCCTACATCCTGTTGCACGAGAAGAAGCTGTCGGGTCTGCAGCCTCTGTTGCCGCTGCTTGAGGCGGTGGCCCAGTCGGGCCGTCCGCTGCTGATCATCTCGGAAGATGTCGAAGGCGAAGCGCTTGCTACCCTCGTGGTCAACAAACTGCGCGGCGGCCTCAAGGTGGCAGCGGTGAAAGCACCGGGTTTCGGCGATCGCCGCAAAGCGATGTTGGAAGACATCGCCATCCTGACCGCGGGCCAAGTGATTTCCGAAGACCTCGGCATCAAGCTCGAGAGCGTCACGCTTGCCATGACGGGTGTGGCCAAGCGCGTGCGCATCACCAAAGACGACACCACCATCGTCGATGGCGCGGGCAAGAAGAAAGACATCGAGGCGCGCATCGCCCAGATCAAGGCGCAAATCGAAGAGACCACGTCGGACTATGACAAAGAGAAGCTGCAAGAGCGGTTGGCGAAGCTGGCCGGCGGCGTTGCCATCATCAGGGTGGGCGGCGGCAGCGAAACCGAAGTGAAAGAGCGCAAGGATCGCGTCGATGATGCCCTGCATGCGACTCGCGCGGCTGTCGAAGAGGGCGTCGTTCCCGGCGGCGGCGTGGCGTTGCTCTATGCGGCGAAGGCACTGAACGCGCTCGCGCCCGTCAACAACGATCAGAAGGTGGGTGTCGATATCGTGCGGCGCGCATTGCAGGCGCCGGTGCGGCAGATCGCGGAGAATGCCGGCGCCGATGGCGCTGTCGTGGCCGGCAAGCTGGTCGAAGCCAAGGATCAGAGCCTGGGCTTCGATGCCCAAAAGGGAACCTATATCGACATGATCAAGGCTGGCATCGTCGACCCGACCAAGGTCGTTCGCGCGGCCTTGCAGAACGCGGCTTCGGTTGCCGGGCTGCTGATCACCACTGAGGCGATGATCGCCAATCTGCCCGAGAAGACCGGTGCCGCGGCACCGGCCGGCGGCGGCATGGGCGGCATGGGTTTCTAACCGAGACCGACATCGGCTGTTTCCTCCGGCTTTCGCGCAGCGGTCGCGAAAGCCGGACCAATGCATTCGAAGGGTCGGCATGGAGCCGACGAGTGCGAGAGCCATCGTGACGGATTCGAGACCGGATCAGTAAAGAGCCGTGATTGCGAGCGTCAGCGAAGCAATCCAGTTTCGCGGCACAACCTGGATTGCGTCGTCGCTACCGCTCCTCGCAATGACAACCTGAAACTAAGTCAGTTCGCACCAGACCGGCGTGTGGTCTGACGGCTTATCCTTGCCGCGCGGGCCCTTGTCGATATCGCAGGCACGCAGCCGGTCGGCGGCTTGCGGTGAGAGCAGCAGATGATCGATGCGTAGCCCATTGCCGCGATCCCAGGCACCGGCCTGATAGTCCCAGAAGGAATAGGCTTCCTTGGCGTCGGGATGCAGCGCGTGGAAGGCTTCCGTGTAGCCGAGATAAAGCAGCTCGCGGAATCGCGCGCGGCTTTCCGGGCGGCATAGCGCATCATCGCGCCAGGCTTTCGGATCGTAGACGTCGGCGTCGGTCGGGCAGACGTTGTAGTCGCCGCCCAGCACCACCGGCATGTCGGTCTGCAGCAGCGCGCGGCCGTGATCGATCAGGCGGCGCATCCAGGCGAGCTTGTAATCGTATTTTTCGCCCGGCGCCGGATTGCCGTTGGGCAGGTAGAGCGAGACGACGCGCACGCCGCTGGCCGTCGCCTCGATCCAGCGCGCGTGGTCATCGCCTTCGCCCTTCGGCAGACCCGTTTTGATGTCACTCAGCGGCAGCTTCGAGAGGATGGCGACGCCGTTATAAGTTTTCTGGCCGTGGACGGCGACCTGATAACCCTTGGCTTGGATTTCCAGCGCCGGAAAATCCTTGTCGACGCATTTGATCTCCTGCAGCAGGAGCACGTCGGGCTTGGCTTCGTCGATCCAGGCGAGCAGCGCCGGCAGCCGGACCTTGATCGAATTCACATTCCATGTCGCGATTTTCATGGGATGATCCTAGACGCCGCTGGGGGTTCGGTCGAGTGTGCTTGGATGCAACGGTCGACAATGCGATGAATGCAATTGCACGGCATCTTCTAGGGTTTCTCATCACCACGTTGCTTGTCGTGACGTTGGCCTCGGTCGCCAAGGCTCAGTGTCCGGCGATGCCGCAATTGGGTTCACCGACGGTCAACGTCCAGGTTCTCACGCCCAAACTCGTCTATCACCACGATGTCGATCTGTTCGGCTTGCCGAAGGTTGAGAAATCGGCTGAACGTCCCCCGCAAGGAAGCATCCTGCTGGGCCTGACCAAGCTGGCCGACGGCATCGTGGTCGTCCCACACTATGTCGCGCTGCCGAGACCTGGCGGAATCTACTGCGTTTGGCTCAAGAAGGTTGATGCCTCGATCGGCATCCCGGTGATGGATGTGTATGTCGCATCCGAATACGAGCCTGGCTCATGCGAATACAACGTAATCCTGAACCACGAGAACACGCATGTCCGGTTCAACCTCGAGACCATGAACGAATGGGCGCCCACGATACAGGCGGCGCTGACCGAGTCGGCGAATCGCTTGTTTCCCGCCGTGTTCTACAAGGATCCGAAACGAGACAACGCCGTGGCCCAATATCTATTCGAGAATGCGAAATCGACGTTTCTGCTGATGCAGCAGGAAATGGCGAAGCGGAACGCAAGCATCGACACGCCCCAGAACTATCGGCGCGAAAACGCGAAGTGCAACCACTGGTCGCGGCACGGCTTCAAACTGGATCAGACGAATTGAGAAGCGCGGTCAGACCGCGAAAGAACTGCCGCAGCCGCAGGTGGAGCTGGCGTTGGGGTTCTTCACCGTGAAGGAACTGCCCGCCAGCTCGTCGACATAGTCGACCATCGATCCGGCCAGCAGATCGAGCGAGGTCTCGTCGATCACCAGAGTCACGCCGAAATCCTCGAAGAGGTGGTCGTCGTCGCGGCGCTGGCCATCGAGCGAGAAGCCATAGGAGAAGCCCGAGCAGCCGCCGCCCGAGACCGCCAACCGGAGCATCAGGGCGGTATTACCCTCGCTGGCCTTCAACTGCTCGATGCGCCGGGCGGCGCTTTCGCTCAGATGGACTTCGCGGGGAACGATATGGACGTCATCGGGCATGTCTGGGCCTCGCTGCTGCCTCCATCATGTAGGCAGGGCGGGGGCGAATGTCAAAGGTATCCGCATCCCTTACAAAGGCGGATTTGTCTTAAATCACAGCTCCCATACGGGTTAAGTGACGGGCCAATTGAACCTGGGGACGGGGGCGGGTAGTGTCCCGCCAACCATGAATTCCCGCCCGATCCTTGCCCCCTATGCCTCCGATCCGGCCCAAAGCCGCGGCCGGCGCTTCCCCGAGAAGGACAGCGAGACCCGCTCGCCCTTCCAGCGCGACCGGGACCGGGTCATCCATTGCGAGGCCTTCCGGCGGCTGAAATACAAGACCCAGGTGTTCGTCTATCACGATGGCGACAACTTCCGCACCCGCCTGACCCACAGCCTGGAAGTGGCCCAGATCGCCCGGACGGTTTGCCGCGTGCTCGACCTCGACGAGGATCTGGGCGAGGCGCTAGCCCTGGCCCACGATCTCGGCCACACGCCCTTCGGCCATGCCGGCGAGGACGCGCTGGGCGAGATGACCAAGGCGATCGGCGGCTTCGATCATAACGCTCAATCCTTGCGCATCATCACCGAGCTCGAACGCCGCTATTACGATTTTGTCGGGCTCAACCTGTCGTGGGAGACGGTTGAGGGGCTGGTCAAGCATAACGGGCCATTGGCCGGGCCGAGAGCGGCAAGGCCGCTGCCCCAGGCGATCGCCGATTACAGCGCCGGCTGGAACCTGGAACTCGACACCTATGCCGGTGCCGAGGCGCAGGTGGCCGCGATGGCCGACGACATCGCCTATAACAACCATGATATCGACGACGGATTACGTGCCGGCCTGTTCGTGATCGCCGATCTGGCCGATGTGCCGATGGTGGGCGCGGTCTTCGCCGGCGTGAAGCGCGACTATCCCGATATCGGCGAAAGCCTGCACATCCACGAGGCGGTGCGCCGGCTGATCGGTCTGATGGTCGGTGATCTGATCGCCGAGACCAAGCGCCGCATCGCGCGTCATGCGCCCGCGTCCAGCGAAGCTGTGCGCCATCTCGGTGAACCGCTTGTGGCCTTTTCCGACGAAATGCGCCAAAACGACGCCGCCCTGAAACGATTCCTGCATCAGCACATGTATCGCCACTACCGCGTCAACCGCATGACCAGCAAAGCCCGCCGCGTCGTCAAAGACCTCTACACCTTGCTCGCCAACGAGCCTGGATGCCTGCCGCCCGATTGGCAGACGCGCTGCGACGAACCCAACAGCGCCAAGACGGCGCGCGCCGTGTCCGACTACATCGCGTCGATGACCGATTCCTTCGCGCTCGACGAACACCGGCGCCTGTTCGATCTGCAATCGGCGCCATGAGTGATTGCATTTTCCGTTTCCCGAAGTCGTCATGCCCGGCCCGCCGGCCTTGCCGGCTAGCGAAATATTGGCGTGCGAAGCACGACTGCCGGGCATCCACGCCTTTGCCTGAAACGAGAAAGACGTGGATCACCGGGACAAGCCCGGTGATGACGCGTTGTGTATGTGTGTCATGACAGCCTCGCCCATGAACCTGTTCACCACGCTCCGCGAACACGTTATCGCCGCGCTCGACCGTCTCGTGAGCGCCGGCAAGCTGCCGGCTGGACTCGATTTCAGCCGCGTCACCGCCGAGCCGCCGCGCGAAACGGCCCATGGTGATGCGGCGACCAACGCGGCGATGGTTCTGGCCAAGGCCGCGAACATGAAGCCGCGCGATATCGCCGAATTGCTGGCAGCCGAGTTGCGCGCCGTGCCTGCGGTGACTTCGGTCGAGATCGCGGGGCCCGGCTTCATCAATCTGCGCCTCGACGACACTTTCTGGCGCGCGCGCCTCAAGGACGTGCTGCGTGCCGGCGCGTCCTATGGCGACTGCAATCTCGGCGCAGGCCAGGCGATCAACGTCGAATACGTCTCGGCCAATCCGACCGGGCCGCTGCATGTGGGTCATGGCCGCGGTGCCGTGTTCGGCGATGCGCTGGCGAACCTGCTCGACAAGGCCGGGTTCAAGGTCTCGCGCGAGTACTACATCAACGACGCCGGCGCCCAAGTCGATGTGCTGGCGCGCTCGACCCATTTGCGCTATCGCGAAGCGCTGGGCGAAAATATCGGCGCGATTCCGGAAGGTCTTTATCCGGGCGACTATCTGATCCCGGTCGGTCAGGCGATCGCGAAGGCCGATAGCGCCAAATGGCAGGGCGCGCCCGAGAGTGAATGGCTGCCGGAGTTCCGCAAGCGCGCCATCGCCGCGATGCTCGAATTGATCAAGGACGATCTCGGCGCACTGGGCGTGCGTCACGCGGTCTTTGCGTCGGAGCGCGCGCTGATCGATGCCGGCCGTGTCGATCAGGCACAGGCCGTGCTCGCCAAGGCCGATCTTACCTATACCGGTGTGCTCGAACCGCCGAAGGGTAAGCTGCCCGACGATTGGGAGCCGAAGGAGCAGTTGCTCTTCCGCGCCACGAAGTTCGGCGATGAGGTCGACCGGCCGTTGAAGAAGTCGGATGGGTCCTGGACCTATTTCGCCTCCGATATCGCTTATCACCTCGACAAGTACCAGCGCGGCTTCGCGCGGATGGTGGATGTCTGGGGCGCCGATCACGGCGGCTATGTCAAGCGCGTCCAGGCAGCCGTGACGGCGCTCACCGAAGGCAAAGGCCGGCTCGACGTGAAGCTTGTCCAGCTGGTCGCGCTGCTCAAGGACGGCCAGCCCTACAAGATGAGCAAGCGCGCCGGCACCTTCGTCACGCTTCGCGATGTGATCGACGAGGTCGGCAAGGACGTGGTGCGTTTCATCATGCTGACGCGTAAGAACGATGCGCAGCTCGATTTCGACGTGGTGAAGGTTCAGGAACAGTCGAAGGACAATCCGGTCTTCTACGTCCAATACGCCCATGCCCGCGCACATTCGGTGCTGCGCAAGGCGGCCGAGCTGTTCCCCGGGGCCGATCTGACGGCGAAGGGCCTGGCCGATGGCCCCTTGGATCGCTTGACCGATCCGGCCGAGATTGCTTTGATCAAAGTGCTGGCCGGTTGGCCGCGTCTGATCGAAGGCGCCGCCGAGGCCGAGGAGCCGCATCGTATAGCTTTTTATCTGTATGATGTGGCCGCGGCCCTGCATGGGCTGTGGACGATGGGTAAGGATGACGCCACCCTGCGCTTTCTAGTAGAATCGGATCGAGATTTATCGCTGGCCCGTATGGCGCTGGTGCAGGCTGTGGCGTCCGTGGTGGCGTCGGGCCTTGCCGTGTTCGGTGTCCAGCCTGTGGAGGAGATGCGCTAGATGGCCAAGCGGCCGCGCGATTCCATCGAACGCGAGATTATGGACATCATTCCGGAGCGGTTCGACGCTGATTCGGACGGTCTTGGTGAACGGCGCGGGGGGCATACGCGCCTGATCCTGACGATCGCGCTGGGCCTTCTGGCCCTGGCCGCGGTCGGTGTGGCCGCGCGTCATCTCCTGGTGGGCGATGGGCCGCGGACGACGGCGGACGCCAACGTTCCCGTGATCCAGCCCGACGACAAGCCGATCAAGACCAAGCCCGAAGATCGCGGCGGCATGGCCGTCCCCAATCAGGACAAGCAGGTCTATCAGGATCTCGGCAAGGGCGACGCCAGCAACGATGCCGGCGCGACCCAGGAAAAGCTTCTGCCGCCGCCCGAGAAGCCCCAGGCGCCCGTCATGAAGCCGCAGGCCCAAGCCGCCAACAGCGCCGCATCCTCGGCCATGCCACCGCCGCCGCCCGCCGCGGCCACCTCCGACATGCCCGCGGCCTCGCCGCCACCGGCTGCTGCGGCACCGGTGCCCAACGTGACGGCGACGCAGGTTCAGTCAGCGAAGCAGGCGACGACGCCAACCGTGCAACCCAACATGCTTTCGCCGGTCAAAGAGACCGGGAAGAAGGATGCCAAGGCCAAGCCGACCGTAATGGCTTCGGCCGCGCCCGCGCCGGCGCCGAAAGCAGCGGCCCCTGCCGGGTCGGGTAACTATGAGGTCCAACTCGCGGCGTTAAAGTCCGAGGGCGACGCTCAGGCGGCGTGGAAGAGAACCCAGGCGGCCAATAAGGATCTGCTCGGCAATCTGACCGAGGACGTCCAGCGTGCGGACCTTGGCGCCAAGGGCGTGTTCTTCCGTTTGCGCGCCGGGCCGCTCGACGAAGCCTCGGCCAAGTCGCTCTGCGCCGAACTGACCCAGCGCAAGCAGGTGTGCATCGTTGCCCGTAAATAGCACTCCCGCCGCGGTCATCTTCGGCTGCGCCGGCACCGTTCTCAGCGATGCGGAAAAGGCGTTCTACGAGCGGACCAATCCGCTCGGCTTCATCCTGTTTCAACGGAATTGCGAGTCGCCCGAGCAGATCAAGGCACTGGTGGCGTCGATGCGCGCCACTGTCGGCCGCCATGCGCCGGTGCTGATCGATCAGGAAGGCGGGCGCGTCCAGCGCCTGAAGCCGCCGCATTGGAATAGCCGTCCGGCGATGGCGCGCTATGGCCGGATTGCCGCCACCGACCCCGATCTGGCGCGGCGCGCGGTGGCGCTGCATGCGCGGCTGATCGCGGCCGATCTTCTGGCGCTCGGCATCGATGTCGATTGCACGCCGGTGCTCGATGTGCCGATCCAAGGCGTGACCGATGCGATCGGCGACCGCGCGTTTTCCGGCGATCCGAAGCTCGTCGCCAGCCTGGGCGGCGCGGTGCGCGATGCGTTCCTGGCGAACGGCGTCATGCCGGTGATCAAGCATCTGCCGGGCCATGGCCGCGCGCTGGTCGACAGCCACGGCACCGTCCCGATCGTTCGCGCCTCGCGCGAGGAATTGGCGTCGATCGATTGCGTACCGTTCAAGGCGCTGGCCGATTCGCCTTGGGGTATGACCTGCCATTGCATCTATACCGCGGTCGATCCGGAAAATCCGGCGACGCGCTCGCACAAGGTGATCGAGGTGTTGATCCGCGGCGAGATCGGTTTCGACGGCGTGCTGGTGACCGATGATCTGTCCATGGGCGCGCTGACCGGCACCTATGACGATCGCGCGCGGGCCTCGCTGGCGGCGGGCTGCGATCTCGCCCTCCACTGCAACGGCAAGATGGAGGAGATGACGGGTGTCGCGCTGGGTGTCGGGCCGGTTTCCGACCGTACCGCGGAGCGCCTGGCCAAAGCGGAATCGCGCCGCCAAGCCAAGCCCGAACCGGTACCCACTGGCGGCGACGCCACGCTGGCCGCTTGGCTCAATGCAGCGGCCGAATGAAATCGTCCTATATCTAGCCCCATGATCCCAAGCCATCTCTCCCAGGTTGTGCAGCAGTTTTCCGTCTGGATTCTGCCGCTTGTTCTCGCCATCACGCTCCACGAAGCCGCCCATGGCTTTGCGGCGCTGCGGTTGGGGGACGATACCGCCCAGCGCATGGGCCGGATTTCGGCCAATCCGATCCGCCACATCGATCCCTTCGGCACGCTGATTTTACCGGGGCTGCTGCTGCTGTCGGGTTCGTCGATGATGTTCGGCTGGGCCAAGCCGGTGCCGGTCAATTTCAACCGCCTGAAGCCGGCCCGCCTGGGCATGGCCCTGGTCGGTGTGGCAGGTCCGGCAACCAATGTGATCCTGGCCGTGATTTCGGGCCTGCTGCTCTACGCCGTGCCTTATTTGCCGGCTTCGGGCCAGGAATGGACCGCGGACAATCTGCAGAACTCGGTGGTCATCAACCTGATTCTGGCCGTTTTCAACATGATCCCGATCCCGCCGTTGGATGGTGGCCGGGTGGCGGTGGGTTTGCTGCCCCGGCGTTACGCGGCGGCCCTGCAGCGGGCCGAGCGTTACACCTTTCCGGGGCTGATGATCGCCATGTTCGTTTTGCCCTTTTTGGGCATCAATGTGTTCGGTTGGGTGGTCGGCGTACCCGTCAGCTATCTGATGGACCTGTTATATCAATCCATTGGCATCCCTCTGAGCTGACGCACCAACGTTTTCCACATGTTTCACAGGCCTTCCCGTTCCTGTGGATTACTTGCTGGAACTGGTGTACCCCGCGGCGCGTTTGGCATAGATAGGGCTGATGGAAGAGGGGCAGCAGGTCGAAGTTAGTGAGGCCGTAGCATCCGCGGGCGCATCCGCGCTGGTGCTCGACCTGGACGGATTCGAAGGTCCGCTCGATCTGCTTCTGACCCTGGCGCGCGATCAAAAGGTCGATCTCGCCAAGATTTCGATCCTGCAGCTGGCCGACCAGTATCTCGAATTCGTCGAGCGCATGAAGCGCGAGAACCTGGAACTGGCCGCAGACTATCTGGTGATGGCCGCTTGGCTCGCCTATCTCAAATCCCGCCTGCTGCTGCCTGAGCCGCCCGCCGATCCCGAGGTTCAGCCCGATGCCGAGACCATGGCGGCCGCGCTGCAATTCCAGCTGCGGCGCCTCGAGGCGATGCGCGAGGCCGGGCATGCGCTGGCGTCGCGTCCGCGCCTGGGCGTTGACGTGTTCGGCCGCGGCGTGACCGAAGTGATCGTCGGCCCGACCCGGATCGTCTGGGAAGCCGGGATCTACGATCTGCTCAAGGCCTATTCCGAGTATTACAAGCGCCAGTCGCAGCATTCGGCGCGGATGCAGATCGAGGCGACCGATCTCTATTCGGTCGCCGATGCCGTGGCGCGGCTCGAACACATGTTCGGCCGCCTGCCGCGCTGGACCTCGATGTTCGATCTCTTGCCGCCGGGTTTGAAGGGCCTGGTGCGGCGGTCGGCGGTTTCGGCCCATTTCGTGGCCGTGCTCGAATTGGTGAAGCAGGGGCGGGTCGATTTGCGCCAGGAGAACGGCGCGTTCGGGCCTTTGTGGCTGCGTTCGAAAGAGAGTGAAGTACAAACATGAGCGACCCCCAACATCTCCGCCTTGTTGAGGCTCTGGTTTTTGCCTCGGCCAAGCCGCTCGAAGAGAACGAGTTGGTGAAGCGTCTGCCCGAGGGCATCGACGTGGCCACGGTGCTTGAAGATCTGTCGGTGCTGTATGCCGGGCGCGGCGTGAATCTGGTCAGGCGGGGCGACGGTTGGGCGTTCCGCACGGCTGTCGATCTTGGCGCAATTTTAGGCAAGGAGGTCGTTGTCTCGCGCAAGCTGCCCAAGGCGGCTGCCGAGACCCTGGCGATCCTGGCGTATCAGAAAGGCGGCCAAGGCGTGACGCGGGCCGAAATCGAAGAAATTCGCGGCGTGTCGGTCAGCCAGGGCACGCTCGATCTGCTGTTCGAGGCCGGCTGGGTCCGTCCGCTGGGCCGCAAGGAAGCCCCGGGCCGCCCGATGCTGTGGGGCACGACCGAAGTGTTCCTCGACCATTTCGGCTTGAAAAGCTTGGACGATCTGCCCGGTATCGACGAACTGAAGGCCTCGGGCTTGCTCGATACCAACCCGGCCATGGCCTACGCGGCCCGTGCCCATGAGGACGTGGTGCCCGGCGAAGAGCCGGTTGAGCCCTTGGGCGACGGCGAGGACCAGGCCGCTACTGTTCCGGTTAACGGCCATGTCAATGGCGGGGACAGCGAAGAGGCCACAGAGGAGGCCCTTGAACGGGCCGCCCTGGCTGACGAAATGCTAGATACGCCTGAGGCCGAAGCGGACGACGACGACGAAGCCGAAGACGACGAAGCGGATATCGACGAGGAAGAGGCCGCATCCGACGCCGACGCGGAATCCGATGGGGATTCCGACGACGATGACGAGGATGAAGACGGCGACGATGAGGAAGACGAGGACACGGAAGAAGACGAAGACTTCGACTCCGATGACGGGGAGGACGAAGACGACGATGAGGATGACGATCCCGATCCCGAGGACGAGGAAACCGAAGATCGGGACGAGTCCGACACCGAATCGGCTGCTGCCGAAAAGTAAAATCGAGCCTTTCCAGGCCGGAAGGGGCCATTGCTCGGACCGGCGTATTTTGCGATTATCCGCTGGTGCGACCCGCGCATGTGGGCGCGTTACGGAGTTGTTGTCTCATGGGTTCTTTTAGTATTTGGCACTGGCTGATCGTTATCGCGGTCCTCCTGTTGCTGTTCGGGGGTCGCGGGCGGGTGTCCAATCTGATGGGCGATCTCGCCAAGGGCGTTAAGGCATTCAAATCGGGGATGAAGGACGAGTCTGCGACCGATGGGCCGCAGCCGGATGTGGCCCCGAAGGTCATCAGCGCCGACGCCGCCAAGACGTCGCAGCCCGAGCACGATCCGGCCCAGCACTGACCACCCCAGCCTGAGCGCCTGCGATGCTGGGATTTGCCTGGTCGGAAATCGCCTTAATTGGCGCCGTGGCCCTCGTGGTCATCGGCCCGAAAGACTTGCCCAGAGTGATGCGGACCTTGGGCCAGTGGTCGCGCAAGCTCCGTATGCTGGCCAGCGACTTCCAGCGTCAATTCGACGACATGGTGAAAGAGGCCGAACTCGACGACCTCAAGCAGCAGGCCGAGAAGGCGATGGATGTCAGCGACATCAAGTCCGACATCGAAAAGGCTGTCGACGTCAGCGACATCAAGGCCGATGTCGAAAAGTCGGTCTCGCTCCACGAAGCGGATGCTGCCGCCGACCTGCCGGTCATGAAGCCGATCGAAACGCCGCCGCCGCAACCGCCGGCCGAAGCGCCGCCGGCTGATCCGGCTGTTGGCGAACACACCGAGAGTCACGCCGCGAAACCCACCGAACCGACCGACGCGCCTGCCCGCGAACACACGCCGTGAGCGACAATCCCGACGACCACAAGATGCCGTTGATGGAGCATCTGATCGAGCTGCGTAAGCGGCTCCTGATCTCCTTTATCGGTTTCGTCATCGCCTTTCTGATCTGCTGGCATTTCGCCGAACAGATCTACGACTTCCTCGCGCGGCCGCTGCAGTTCGCGATGGAAGCGCGCGGCCAGCCGGTACGCATGGTCTATACGGCGCTGACCGAGAAGTTCTTCACTAACATGAAGCTGGCCGGCTTTGCGGCAGCCTTCCTCTGCTTTCCGGTCTGGGCCGGGCAGCTGTGGCTGTTCGTCGCGCCGGGCCTTTATAAGAAGGAGCGCAAGGCCTTCTTGCCGTTCCTGGCCGCGACGCCGCTACTCTTCCTCGGCGGTGCCGCCACCGTTTACTTCTTCGTCTTCCCCGTGGCGTGGCCGTTCTTCCTGTCGTTCCAGACCACCGCCGAACAATCGGGCGGGCTTGCGATCGAACTTCTGCCGAAGGTCAGCGACTATCTGGCGCTGGTGATGAAGTTCATCTTCGCCTTCGGCATCGCCTATCAGATGCCGGTGGTCTTCACGCTGCTGACGCGCGTCGGCATCATCTCGGCCGCCGATCTCGCAGCCAAGCGCCGCTATGCGATCGTCGGCATCTTCATCGCCGCCGCTGTCTTGACGCCGCCTGATGTGGTCAGCCAATTGACGCTGGCCGTACCGATGTTGCTGCTCTTCGAGATTTCCGTGCTGCTTTGCAAATTGATCGAACGCAACAAAGCCAAGGCTGACGCGGAGGCCGACAAAGCCGACCCGACCGACGCCGCCCAAGCCTAAACGAGACGCGCCCAGAACGCCCATGCACGACATCAAATCCATCCGCGACAATCCCGACGCCTTCGACGCCGCGCTGAAGCGCCGCGGCCTTGCCGCGATGGCCGAGCAGGTGCTCGCCGTCGACAAGGCGCTGCGCCAGGCCCAGACCGATTTGCAGGACAACCAGTCGCAGTCGAACGCGGTGGCCAAGGAAATCGGCACCGCCAAGCGTGAAGGCAAGGATGCCGCGCCGCTGCTGGCCAAGGGCGAGCAGATCAAATCGGCCCGCGCGGCGCTTGAAGCACGCGAGCGCGAGTTGGGCGAGCAGGTGCGCACGGTTCTGTCCGCCATTCCCAATCTACCGGCCGCCGATGTCCCCGATGGCGCCGATGCCGACGCCAATCAAGAGGTGCGGCGCTGGGGCCAGCTGCGCAATTTCGACTTCAAGCCGCTCGAACATGATGAGATCGGCACAAAACTCGGCTCGATGGATTTTGCGGCGGCAGCCAAGATCTCGGGTGCCCGCTTCACCGTGCTACGCGGCATGCTCGCCCATCTCGAACGCGCCATCGCCGGCTTCATGCTCGATCTGCACACGCGTGAGTTCGACTACACCGAAATCAGCCCGCCCTTGATGGTGCGCGACAACGCGCTCTACGGCACCGGGCAGTTGCCGAAGTTCGGCGAAGACCTGTTCAAGACGACGACCGATCACTGGTTGATCCCCACCGCCGAAGTGCCGCTGACCAATCTGGTCGCGGATGAAATCCTCGACGAGTCGATCCTGCCGCTGCGCTTCACCGCGCACACGCCGAGCTTCCGCTCGGAAGCAGGTGCGGCCGGCAAGGACACGCGCGGCATGATCCGCCAGCACCAGTTCTACAAGGTCGAGTTGGTCAGCATCGCGCATCCCGACAATTCCGAGGACGAGCATCAGCGCATGACGGCTTGCGCCGAAGAGGTGCTGAAGCGCCTCGGCCTGCCGTTCCGCACGATGGCGCTGTCGACCGGCGATATGGGCTTCTCGGCACGCAAGACCTACGACATCGAGGTCTGGCTGCCGGGTCAGAACGCCTATCGCGAGATTTCTTCCTGCTCCAACTGCGGCGACTTCCAGGCACGGCGCATGAATGCGCGCTTCCGGCCCAAGGAAGGGAAGGGCACGCGCTTCGTGCACACGCTCAACGGATCGGGCCTGGCGGTCGGACGCACGCTCATCGCCATTCTCGAAAACTATCAACGCGCCGACGGAACCGTCGAGATTCCCGAGGCGCTCCGCCATCGCATGGGCGGTCTGGAGATCATCACACCTCATGGCTGAACCGATTCACGACCTGTCGCGCGCCCGCATCATGATCGCCAATGATGACGGTGTCGACGCGCCGGGCATCAAGCTGCTGGAAAAAGTTGCGCGCACGCTGTCGAAAGATGTCTGGGTCATCGCGCCTGAAGGCGAGCAGAGCGCGGTGGCGCACTCGCTCACCCTGCGCCGGCCACTGCGCATCAAGAAGCTCGGCAAGCAGAAATACAGCATCGACGGCACGCCGACCGATTCGGTCTTGCTCGGCATCCAAGAGGTGCTGAAGGACAAGAAGCCTGACCTGCTGCTCTCGGGCATCAATTTCGGCGGCAATCTGGCCGACGACGTGACCTATTCCGGCACGATCGCTGCGGCGATGGAAGGCACCATGCTGGGCGTGCCTTCGATCGCCTTCTCGCAGCTCATCATCGGCGATCACAAGATCCATTGGGCGACGGCCGAGACCTGGGCAGCGAAGGTGATCAAGAAGGTCACGGCCATCGGCTGGCCCAAGGACGCGCTGATCAACGTCAATTTCCCCGACGTGCCGGCGGCCAAGGTGAAGGGCATCGCCATCGTCGAGCAGGGGCGGCACAAGCTGGGCGACGAGATTTCCCGGCGCGTCGATCCGCGCGGCCGTCCGTATTACTGGATCGGCGGCTTGCGGATCGAAGATCGCGGCACGCCCGATACCGATCTCGACGCCGTGTCGCGCGGCATGGTCTCGGTAACGCCGCTCTCCCTCGACCTGACGCATCGCGCCGGTCTGCGCGAGATGAAGAAGCGCTTCCGGTGACAGAAGTCGCGCGCAAAATCCGTCTTCTGATGGAGTTGCGCCGCGAAGGCATCACCGACACCCGCGTTCTTTCGGCGATCGAGCGGGTGCCGCGCGAACAGTTCATCCCCGACACGTTCCAAGACCGCGCCTATGACAACGCGGCGCTGCCGATTGGCCATGGCCAGACGATCAGCCAGCCGCTGGTGGTGGCGACGATGACCCAGGCGCTCGAGATCGGGCCGCGCATGCGCGTGCTCGAAGTCGGCACCGGCTGCGGCTACCAGACGGCGGTGCTCTGTGGATTGGCGCGGCGCGTCTACACGATCGAACTGGTCAAGGAACTACAGGCCGAGGCTGAGAAACGCCTCCTGGCCATCCGCGTTACCAATTTCACCGCGATCACCGGCGACGGCGCCAAAGGCTGGCCCGATCAGGCCCCCTTCGACCGGATCATTGTCACAGCCGCACCCAAGCGAGTGCCGCATATGCTGATCGATCAGCTGGCCGATGACGGGATCATGGTCATCCCGATCGGCGAGGCCTTGGACGACCAGTGGCTCGAATGCATCACCAAACGCGAGGGACGGGTCGAGCGCAAGCGCATGATGCCGGTGCGGTTCGTGCCCCTGATCTCGGCGGCTGTGTAACAGCGATGCAGGCCTTGGTCGCATTATTGAAGGATTGTCCGTCCTCCGCTAGTGTCCGCGCCATGGACTTGGCTTGCTCCGCGCGCCGGCTTCGCCCTCTCGTCGCCATGGCTCTTCTGGCCTCAGTGGCCGCCTGCGCCATGGGTGGCGGCGGCCCGATCCGCGACGCCAATCGCGATGGGGGGGCTTCGGCTCCGGCTGGGGCGCAGCCGCAACGGCCGCCCAGCAACACTTACGTCGCCGTGGCCGGTGACACGATCTATGTGGTGGCGCGGCGCTACAATATCTCGGTTCGCGCGCTGATCGACGCCAACAAGCTGCAACCGCCGTTCCAGCTCAACCCGGGCGATGTGCTGCAGCTGCCGACGGGTGGCACCTATACCGTGGTCAAGGGCGACACGCTGTCTGCCGTCTCCCGCAAGACCGGTATCGAATTCGGCACGCTGGCGCGGATGAACAACCTGTCTTCGCCCTACAGGCTTCGCATCGGTCAGCAGTTGCTGCTGCCCACGGGTACGCCGGGTGTCCAGACCGCTTCGGCCGATCCGAATGTTATCGTGTCGCCCAATGTCGGCGGGCAGGGGGCGTCGAGCTTCGCGCCGATCGAGCCGATGCATGTCGAGGCCTTGCCGCAGCCCAATCCGCCGCCCAAGGAAACCACCACCTTCGGTTCGGCCCAGCGGCCTGGGCTGGTGACCGAAGCCGGCACACCAACCAAGACGGTGACACTGACCCCGGCGCCCGGATCATCGTCATCTTCGTCGCCGCAGACTCTGGCTCCAGCACCGAAGCCGGCTGCCGCGGGATCGACCTATCAGCCACTCGCTCAGCGGGATGTACAGACGGCGCCCGCCCCGGCTGAGCGGACCGTTCTGGCCGAACCCGATCCCGCACCGCCGCAAGCGCCGGCCGAGTCGCCGCGCATGCAATCCGCGTCGCCCGAGCCGATCAAGCCGCCGGCTGCGGCGGCCGCGGCCAATCCGGGCTTCATCTGGCCGGTCAAGGGCCCGGTCCTCTCGTCCTTCGGGCCGACGGCGAAGGGGCAGCATAATGACGGCATCAACATCGCCGTGCCCAAAGGGACGGCTGTCGTGGCGGCCGGCGATGGTCAGGTGGTCTATGTCGGCAACGAGCTGCGCGGCTTCGGCAACCTGCTGCTGATCAAGCACACGGGCACCGAATACATCACCGCCTATGCCAATAACGACAAGATCCTGGTGCGCAAGGGTGAGCATGTCACCAAGGGGCAGAAGGTCGCGCTGTCAGGCGACACCGGCGGTGTCGGCCAGCCTCAGCTTCATTTCGAATTGCGGCAAGGTGCGAAGGCGATCGACCCGCAGTCGATCATGCCCAACGAACTCAGCCCAGCGGCTTCCCAAGGCGCCCGGCAAGATCCTGGATGAATTGCCAGGCCACGCGGCCTGACCGCGAGCCGCGCGTGACCGACCATTCCACCGCCTGCGCACGCAGCTCCTCGACCGGCACACCGAGATTCGCCGCCTTGGCATAGCCCTCGATGATCGAGAAGAACGTGTCCTGGTCGATATTGTGGAAGCCGAGCCACAGGCCGAAACGATCGGACAGCGAGACTTTCTCTTCGGTCGCTTCGGCCGGGTTGATGGCGGTCGAGCGCTCGTTCTCGATCATGTCGCGGCTCAGCAGATGGCGGCGGTTCGAGGTGGCGTAGAACACCACATTGACCGGCCGGCCCTCGATGCCGCCTTCGAGCACGGCCTTGAGCGACTTGTAGCTGGTGTCCTCGCCCTCGAAGGACAGATCGTCGCAATAGAGGATGAAGCGGCGCGGCGAGGCACGCAGCAGCGTCAGCAGCCGGGGCAGCGAGGGAATGTCCTCGCGGTGGATTTCGACCAGGGCCAGCAGATGCGGCGTCTCGGCGTTGATCGCGGCATGCACCGCCTTGACCAGCGACGACTTGCCGGTGCCGCGCGCGCCCCATAGAAGCGCGTTATTGGCCGGCAGGCCTTTGGCGAAGCGCAGGGTATTAGCCAGCAGCAGCTCACGCTGCCGCTCGATGCCCTTGAGGAGAATGATGTCGACCCGGTTGACCTGAGGCACCGGCTCCAGCCATTCGGGGTTGGCGTGCCAGACGAAAGCGTCGGCGGCGTTCAGGTCGGTGGCGGTCGGGGCCGGCGGGCCCATGCGCTCCAAGGCCTCGGCAATCCGCCGCAAAAGCCCGTGCGCTTCAGCGTCTAAATTCATGGCGGCGGACCTTAACGCGGTTTTTCCCGAGGGTCTACAGTCGGATAGCACATGAATGGGTTCTCATTTGCAACCCTGGCCGGTATCGGTATAGTCCCGCTTTCCTGACGAAGACTTGAGGGTGGAATTATGTTGATTAGTGAAGCTTGGGCCCAGTCGGCCGGTGGTGCTGCCGGCGGCATGGGGGGACTCGAGCAGTTTCTGCCCCTCGTTCTGATTTTCGTCGTCTTCTACTTCTTCATGATCCGCCCGCAGCAGCAGAAGGCGAAGAAGCACAAGGAACTGATCAAGAATCTGCGCCGCGGCGATCGCGTGCTGAGCAATGGCGGCATCTTCGGCACGGTGGCCAAGGTCATCAACGACGCCGAGGTTCAGGTCGAGATCTCTGAAGGCGTGCGCGTGCGCATGCTGCGGTCGTCGGTGAGTGAAGTTCTGGCCAAGACCGAGCCGCTGTCTAAGGAGAAGAAGGACAGCGACACCGCGTCGGATGACAGCAGCGACAGCGCCTCGATCGACGCGGCCAATGACGCCGAAGCCGCTGCTCCGGCAGCGCCGCGGGCGCCGCAAGGCATCGCCGGGCTTCTGTCGAAGTTCCTGGGCGGAAAGTAAGCGGCTTCGGCCGCCGATCGGACAATCGCGATGAACCGTTACGCCCGCTGGCGCTATGTCGTCATTCTGATCGCCGTCGTTCTGGCGGTTCTCTATTCGTTGCCCAATCTGTTCGGCGAAGTGCCTGCGGTGCAGGTCTCGCCGATCAGTTCGGTGACGCCGATCGACCAAACCCTTATGGGCAAGGTCGAGGACGCGCTGAAGGCGGCGAATATCGAGTACCAAGGCGCGATCCTCGATCCGACCAGCGTCAAGGTGAAGTTCAAGGATACCGACACGCAGCTCAAGGCGCGCGACGCGGTTCAACACGCACTCGGCGACGGCTATTCGGTTGCATTGAACCTGCTGCCGGCCACGCCTCCGTGGTTGGCCGGCATGGGTGGCGCGCCGATGTTCCTCGGCCTCGATCTGCGCGGCGGCGTCTACTTCCTGATGCAGGTCGACATGGACGCGGCGCTGAACAAGCAGCTCGACCGTCAGACCGGCGATGTGCGCAACGTGCTGCGCGAGGCCAAGGTTCTGGTGGCCGGTGTCTCGCGCGAAGGCAACAGCCTGATCGTCAAGTTCAAGGATGCGGCCACGCGCGAAGCGGGCGAAGCGGTCCTGCGCAAGGGCCTGCAGACCATGGTCATCAAGCAGCTCGACGACACGCGTGTCTCGGCGGCGCTGTCGCCCGTGGCGCTGAAGGCGTTCCAGAACCAGGCGCTGCAGCAGAACGTGCTGACGCTTCGTAACCGCGTGAACGAACTCGGCGTGGCCGAGCCGATCATCCAGCAGCAGGGCAGCGACCGTGTGGTCGTGCAACTGCCCGGCGTGCAGGACACGGCCAAGGCCAAGGACATCCTCGGCCGCACGGCCAGCCTCGAAATCCGCATGGTCGATGAGGAGCATTCCGACAATCAGAGCCTCGGCGATGCGATGAAGGGCATCGTGCCGCCCGGCGACGAATTCTTCCCGACCAGCCGCGACGGCCAGCCGCTTCTGGTCAAACGGCAGATCGTGCTGACCGGCGAAGAGATTTCCAACGCCTCGGCGGGCTTCGACTCGCGCAGCAATGAGCCGGCGGTGCACATCAATCTCAGCACCCGCGGGGCACGTATCTTCTCGCAGGTGACGGCCGACAACGTCGGCAAGCGCATGGCGATCATCCTGGTCGAAAAGGGCAAGGGCGACGTGGTTACCGCGCCGGTCATCCGCCAGCAGATAGACGGCGGCCAGGTGCAGATCAGCGGCCGCATGACCGTGAAGGACGCCAACGACGTGGCGCTGCTGCTGCGCGCCGGTGCGCTGGCGGCCCCGATGGAGATCATCGAGGAACGCACCATCGGCCCGAGCCTGGGCGCCGACAACATCGCCAAGGGCGAGCATTCGGTGCTGTGGGGCTTCGTCGCCATCGCCATCTTCATGATGTTCTACTACCGCGTCATGGGCGGCTTCTCGACGGCGGCCCTGGCGATCAATGTGCTGTTCCTGGTGGCGCTGTTGTCGCTGATGCAGGCGACGCTGACCCTGCCCGGCATCGCGGCCATCGCGCTCACCGTCGGTATGGCGATCGACGCCAACGTGCTGATTAACGAGCGTATCCGCGAAGAACTGCGCGCCGGCCAGACGCCTCACGCGGCGATCCATGCCGGTTATCAACGCGCCTTCGCGACGATTCTCGACTCGAACGTGACCAACTTCATCGCCGGTATGGCGCTGATCGCCTACGGCACCGGCCCGGTTCGCGGCTTCGCGATCGTGCTCTGCATCGGCATTCTGACTTCGATCTTCAGCGCCGTGGTTGTATCGCGCGCGTTGGTCAATCTCACTTATGGGCGCCGCCGCCGGCTGGCGCGCATTTCGATCTGACGGGATAGGCGCTACCTCGATGGAATTCTTCCGGATCAAGCGCGATATTCCGTTCATGTCCTACGCCAGGACCACCACGATCATTTCGCTGGTGACGTTCCTGCTGTCGGTCTTTTTCCTGGTTACGCGCGGGCTGAACTTCAGCGTCGAATTCACCGGCGGCACGGTGATCGAAGTGCACTACGCGCAGTCGGTTGATCCGGGCCAGGCGCAGGGCACGCTGGAAAAGGCCGGAATCACCAAGTCCTCGGTACAGAACTTCGGCACCTCGGAGGATCTGATCATCCGCTTGCCGCTGACCCAGGGCGAGTCGAGCGCGCAGGTCTCGAATAAGGTGATGTCGGCTCTGCAGAGCGGCGGCCAGCAGATCGAACTGCGCCGTGTCGAGTTCATTGGTCCGCAGGTCGGCAGCGAATTGGTGACAGACGGCACCATCGCGCTGGCCTTGGTGTGTATCGGCATCATGGCCTATCTGGCCTTCCGCTTCGAATGGCGTTTCGCGCTGGCGGCGATCATCGCCAACATGCACGACGTGGTGATCATTCTCGGCTTCTTCGCGTTCTTCCAATGGGAGTTCTCGCTGACCGTTCTGGCTGCCGTGCTGTCGGTGCTGGGCTATTCGGTCAACGAGTCGGTGGTCGTGTTCGATCGAATCCGCGAGAACTTCCGCAAGTTCAAGAAAGCGGGCGTGGCCGAGATCATCAACAATGCGATCACGGCCACGATGTCGCGCACCATCATCACCCATGGCTGCACGGAAATGGTGGTGCTCTCCATGCTGTTCTTCGGCGGCGAGACGCTGCACAACTTTGCGTTGGCCCTCACCATCGGCATTCTGTTCGGCATCTATTCATCGGTGCTGGTCTCGAGCCCGATCGTGATGTGGCTGGGCGCCACCCGCGCCCATTTCATCAAAACCGATGCCCCGGCCTCGGCGGCGAACGCCAAGCCGTAACCGTTTCCCGGACTCGTCATTCCGGACAAGTGAGCGTTAGCGAACGCTGATCCGGAATCCAGGAGACAGTCGCGCGAAGCGCCTTCCCTTGACTCATATGCTCGCTATCGCTCGCGGCTGGACCCCGGATAGCGCTACGCGCTTCCGGGGTGACGGATGGAGGGGCATGCGCTATCTCTAAGCGATGGACGTCACCCCGCAGATTCCCCTCGGCAAGCAGATCATCCAGGGCTATGGCTCGAGCGGGTTTCGTATCGCCAGCACGCGCCACGAAGGTTCGGTGCTGGTGTTTCCCGACCGCACGCTCGCCTGGCCGGTCGCATCGTTCGATGCAACCACCGCTGAAAGTCTGACCGAAGTCGCCACCGCCGACCCCAAGGTCGAGATCCTGCTGATCGGTACGGGCGCCAAGATGCTGCTGATGCCCGCGCCGCTGCGGGCCCATTTCCGCGCACTCGGCATCATGGTCGATGCCATGGATACGGGCGCGGCCTGCCGCACCTACAACGTGCTGATGTCGGAAGACCGCCGCGTCGCCGCGGCCCTGATCGCGATTACCTGAAATAACAACGGGGCCTTACAGCCCCGTTACTTCCTTGTTGTCGTCATGGTGAGCGTTAGCGAAGCAATCCAGGACCGTGTCTCGGTCCTGGATTGCTTCGTCGCGTTGCTCCTCGCAATGACGGGTCTTCGATTACGCCGCTTTGGAGTTCTCGGCTTTCTCGAAGTTCTGCTCGGCAAAGCTCCAGTTGAGCAGATGGTCGAGGTAGGTCTGCACGAAGTCGGGGCGTCGGTTCTGGAAGTCCAGATAGTAGGCGTGTTCCCACACGTCGAGCGTCAGAAGCGGGGTCTGGTTGTGGACCAGCGGCGTGTCGGCGTTGGCCGTCTTGGTCACCGCCAGCTTGCCCTTGTCGAGCACCAGCCAAGCCCAGCCGCTGCCAAACTGCGTTGTGGCGGCGGTTTTGAAGGCTTCGACGAACTTCTCGTAGCCGCCGAGATCGGAATCGATCTTCGCGGCGATCTTCCCGCCGGGCTTGCCGCCGCCCTTGGGCGCAAGGCTGTTCCAAAAGAAGGTGTGATTCCAAACCTGCGCGCCGTTGTTGAAGATGCCGATCTTCGACGAGTCGCCGGCGACGTCGCTCAGCACCGCTTCGAGCGGCTTGTTGGCCAAGGGCGTGTCTTTGGTCAGGTTGTTGTAGTTGGTGACATAGGCCGCGTGGTGCTTATCGTGATGGAAGCCCAGCGTGTTGGCCGACATATGCGGTTCGAGTGCTTTGGCGTCGAACGGCAGGGGCGGAAGGGTCAGTGCCATAGGGTGTTCCTCGTGCGGTTTATGTGCGGTTTATCTTTGGCGGATTAGCCCTCAGAGTGCCGCAAGAAAATGGCAGACCAACGGCAGAGTTCGCAAAGCTCCTGTGAAAAATGAAATGGTGACAACACCAATTGTGCCGGAACCAAAAAGAATGGGGCCTTTCGGCCCCATTCCGCGCGTTACAACTGTATGTCAGTGCTTAGTAAACGTGCACTGATGCCATGCAGTACAGCATCGGGATCGACAGCAGTGTGTTGGCCCGTGAAGTCAGGCCGGCGATCCGCGCCGCCTTGGCCTTCTGTTCGGGCGTCACTTCGACCAGTCCCATGTTCTTCTTCTGGTTCGGCCAGATGATGAACCAGACGTTGAACCACATGATGATGCCGAACCACATGCCAAAGCCGATGGCGGTGAAGTGCGGGCTGTTCTGGCCGATGCCCAACGTCAGCGCTTGAAGCAGTTCGCCCTGGAAGGCGGCGACGATGAGGCCGGTGATGATGGTCAGCATCGCGCTCCAGCGGAACCAGAACAAGGCTTCGGGCAGGATGTATTTGGTGACGCCGGGCTTCAGCTCGGCCGGGATCTTCGGCATCGTCGGCGTCTGGGTGAAGTTGAAATACCAGAGATGGCCGATCCACATGATGCCGGAAATGATGTGCAGCCAGCGGAAGAAGAAGGACCACCATTCATGCGAGACGAATTCGATCATGGCTTTCCTCCTTATGCGCCGCTGATTGCGTGAATCAGGAGAACCACCACGACCGTGAGCAGAACGCCCAGGACGATGGTCTTTCCCAGTGAGTCGAGCGGGTTTTTCATGGGTTTCCTATCCTTTGTCCGGTGACCGGATAGAGAGCGAGTTTTGTTGTCATTGACCCCCGCGCCGGGCCCGTTTCCTGGCCATCAGGCCAGTTTAGGATCGGCGCACGTCCGTTCGCCCCCGACCGGATCGCTGGCCGCGAGGATAGCTTGAACATATCCCGAGAGGCAATTGGGGTTCCGCCCCGGCCAAGGCGGCCGGCAAAGGGCTGAAATAGGATATTCTCAGGAATGACTATGGCTAGCGGACTATGTAAATCAGAGGGTTAGGCGGATAGGACCTAATTCTTGACTTTTTTAGTCGGCTATGAGATAGTCTGCCTCGTTCAGCGATGGTGCCGGAGGGGCTATCGCGGAACGCTCAGCCCTCACGGGTGGGCAATCGTCATGTCGCTCAATGGAGGATGTGATTATGAACCGCTTGATCTCGAGTCTTCCCGGATAGCGCCCAGACCTTAGTCCGCCGCCACCGAGCGACGGCTTCAGTCGTCTGTTTGCCTATTTGATATAGGGGAGATTCCCATGACTGCTACCACTGCCAAGACCCGGACTCTTTCCACCCTGCCGGTGCCGTCGGGCGCCGATGGTGGTTTGGCCAAATACATGCGCGACATCCGCGGTTTCCCGGTGCTGACCGCCGAGGAAGAGTTCGTGCTCGCCAAACGCTGGCAGGAGCATCAGGACGTCGAAGCCGCGCATCAGATGGTCACCAGCCACTTGCGCTTGGTCGCCAAGATGGCGCTCGGCTTCCGTCACTACGGCCTGCCGCTCGCCGATCTGATCAGCGAAGGCAATCTCGGCCTGATGCGGTCGGTGAAGAAGTTCGACCCGGATAAGGGCTTCCGCCTGGCCACCTATGCGATGTGGTGGATCAAGGCCGCGCTGCACGAATACGTGTTGAACAGCTGGTCACTGGTGCGCTTCGGCACGCTGGCTGCCCATAAGAAGCTGTTCTTCAACCTGCGCCGCGTGAAGGCCAAGTTGAGGATCCTCGAATCCAATGGCCTGACCCAGGACGACGTCGAACGGATCGCCGCCGAGCTGGACGTGCCTGAGGCCGAGGTGCGGTTGATGAACCAGCGCATTTCGTCGCGCGACTCGTCGCTGAACGCCCCTGTGGCTGCGGATGTCGAAGTCGAGCGGCAGGACCTGCTGGTCGATGAGCGTCCCGACCAGGAGTCGGTGCTCGGCGATCGCGAGGAGAAGAAGCTGGGCAACAAGTGGCTCAACGAGGGGCTGAAGGTCCTGGACGAGCGTGAGCTCGACATCCTGACCGAACGCCGCTTGCGCGACGAGCCGCTGACGCTCGAGGAGCTGGGTGCGCGCTACAACATCAGCCGCGAACGCGTGCGGCAGATCGAGAATCGCGCCTTCACGAAGCTCGGCGCGGCGGTTAAAAAGGCCGCCGCCCATCGGGCCCCGGATCCGCGTCTCGCCGCCGCCATCTAAACGGCCTCTCTGACCCGATCCGCCGCGCCTGGGCATCCCGGGCGCGGCGGTTTCGTTTCCGGCCCATCCTTTCCGGTGGGTCGAACCGCAGGCAATCGAGCCTGCTTCAAGGCCCTACCGGCCTTATCCCCAGAGATTTGCCTTCGCCCCAATCTAGCCATTTGCACTGATCCGGCAGGGGGCTAAGATGCATATTGGACTAATCTAAAGTGAGGAGAACTCTAGGCCGCTCATGGCGATAGAGCCGAGCGCATCACAGGTTCAGCCCACTTCAGCCTCCGCGCCTTCAGGCCGCGTTGGGGGAGTGGGTGGACGTTTCTCATCTGCAGACCAGATCGAGAGCGCGTCCGGGAGCCCCTTTATCAACCTGGCCGGAGAATGGCGGACTGGGAATGATCCCGGCTTGTCTACGGGTCAGCAAAATGCCGACCAGTGGTTGCGGGGCAAGGGCCAGCAGATTCTCTTCACGCCGCTCGTGTCGATGGCCGCCGCGAGCTATCCGGCCGGCGCGAGTTTCCAAGAAGACAGCAGCTTCCAGTCGGCAATGTTGCCGACCGATCTGCAGCGGGGCGTGGGCACCTACGAGTACAATATGAAAGTCACGTCCGGTTCGTTCGCCGATCAGGGCAAAGTGGTCAATCAGTTCTCGTGATGGATCGGCAATGCGGGGAAACGTGTGGGGATCGTGATGGCGTCGTGCGCGGTTGAGTCGAGTTTCGACGTCGCCAATTGGTTTATCGAACGCGCGCTGAACGACGGCGAATATCTTCAGCCGCGCAAACTTCACCCGCTGATGTTTCTCGCCCAGGCCTATTACGCCGTGGCCTACAACAACCGCCCGCTGATGCCCAGCGTCTTCGTCACCGATGGCGACGGGCCGATCGAAGTGAACGTGTTCCGCGCCTATGCGGTGAAGAAGCCCGAGCTCGAGAAAATCGCGATGCCGTCCGACGCCGCCCATTTCCTCGATAGCATCTGGCGGCGCTTCGGCCAGCACTCGACCGATTATCTGTCGAAGATGATCGCCGGCCATCCGCCAGTGCGCGAAGCCGCATCGCAGGGGCCGCGCACGATCATCAGCATGCAGGCGATGGTGAGCTTCTATGGCAAGAAGGCGACGGTCGCGTCCACCGCGATGGGTGCGCCGCCGGTGACCGAGGTGATGCGCCCCAAGGTTCTCAAGTCGCAAGAGGGCAAGCCGGTCTCGGTCCAGAAATGGATGCCGGGCCGGAAGTCATAGCCGAATTCGATTGCCGTCTGCGCCGTCCCGCGTAAAACAGGCGCATGGATGGCATCATCGCTCCCGCCATAGGCCTGCTGATTGCCGCGATTGTGGTCGCGCAAGTCGCGCGCCGGTTGGCATTGCCTTACACAGTGGGATTGGTGATCGCCGGCGCCGTGCTGGCGCTGCTGCACGTCCATTTTGGCATCGCGCTCACTCATGACCTCATTTTCGACGTCATCTTGCCGCCGCTTCTGTTCGAAGCCGCGATCAATATCCATTGGCCGGAACTGCGGCGCGATCTTTGGCCCGTTCTGGTTCTCGCGATTCCCGGCACCGTGATCGCGGCGGCGATCGTGACCGTTGGTCTGGTCTTCGTCATGGGATGGCCGCTGCCGCCCGCGCTGGTGTTCGGTGTGCTGATCGCGGCGACCGACCCTGTAGCCGTCATCGCCCTGTTCAAGGACAACCGCATCGAAGGGCGGCTGCGGCTTCTGGTCGAAAGCGAAAGCCTGTTCAACGATGGTGTCGCGGCGGTGCTGTTCGCGCTCGCTTCGGCTTGGGTCGCGGGACAGGTCGGCACATCCGACGGCGGCGGCATGGCCATCAGTTTGCTGGTGATCGCCGGCGGCGGGCTTGCCGTCGGTTGTGCCGTGGGTGCGATCGCGACGATTTTGGCGGGACGCGTTGCCGATCCTCTGGTCGAAGGCGCACTGACCTGGGTCACCGCCTATGGATCGTTTCTGCTGGCCGAGCATTTTCATCTTTCCGGCGTGTTGGCGACGGTCGTGGCCGGGTTGATCGTCGGCAACCTCCATCGCCGCCCATCGCGCCAACCGCAGCAGGAAGACCGCCGCCGCGAATTCGTCCTCGCGCTGTGGGAGTTCATCGCCTTCATCGCCAACTCGGTGATCTTCCTGCTGATCGGTGTGGCGACGGCGCAGGTGGCCTTCAAGGATCTCGGCGTGGTCGCGCTTGCGGGAATCATCGTGCTGGTTCTCGTCAGCCGCGCGGCGACGGTTTATCCGCTGTGTTTGATTTTCCGCGGCAGTACGCGCGCTATACCACTGGGCGAGCAACACGTGCTGTGGTGGGGTGGCCTGCGTGGTGCGCTTGGCCTGGCGTTGGCGTTGGCTCTGCCCGACACCATGCCGATGCGTGACGACATTCTGATCGCCGCCTTCGCAGTCGTTGCGTTTTCAGTCGTCGTTCAGGGAATCACGATGCCGCTGTTGTTGCGGCGGCTCGGCTTCGCTGCCAAGCGGGGCGCGGCTTAGGCGGCTTTACTCTTGGCGCCTTTGGCGTTGGCGATGACCGTGTCGAGCAGGCCGGGAAACTTCGCCTCCAGATCTTCGCGACGCAGGGCGATCAGCCGCGACGCGCCTTCGATGCGGGTCTTCGTCACACCCGCTTCGCGCAGCCGGGCGAAGTGATAGCTGAGATTGGTCTTCGATCCGTGCTCGCCCATGGCCGAGCACCGCGCCTCGCCATCGGCATCCAACTGCAGCACGATATCCAGACGCACCGGATCGCTCAGCGCATCGAGCACGCCGGGCAGGGTGATCTGGTCGGTATTCGGCTGGTAGAGCGGCTTAACCATAACCTCTCAGATAACGCATAGCTGATATCAGTTCAAGAGTTGTTGGACTCATTGACTCCCAGCCTTCGCAGACGCACAATCTGTTCAACACTTATTGAACTATTGTCCGGATTGGGAGTGTTGAACTATGGGTTCGCTGCTTTGGCTGGCGCTGGGCGCCTTCGCCGTCGGCACCGAGGGTTTCATGATCGCGGGGCTGCTGCCGCGTATCGCGGCCGATCTGGGTGTTTCGATCTCGGACGCCGGACATCTCGTGACCGTGTTTGGCATCACCTATGCCATCGGTTCACCGATCATCGCCGTGCTGACCGGCAGCATCGAGCGCAAGAAGCTGATGCTGGGCGCCCTGATCGCTTTCGGCGTCGGCAATATTTTGGCGGCTATCTCGACCGGCTTCATCGGGCTGTTGGCCAGCCGCGCGATCCTGGCGCTGACGGCGGGCACCTTTATGCCGGCGGCGGTTGCCTATGCGGCAACCACAGTTGCGCCCGAGCGGCGTGGCCAGGCGATCTCGGTCGTCTATACCGGCTTCACGCTGGCGCTGGTCGTCGGCGTGCCGCTGGGCTCGATGCTCGGCACGGCCTTCGGCTGGCGCAGCACGTTCTATGGCATCACGGTCCTCGCCGCGCTCTCCTGGATCGGCATCGCCGCTGCGCTGAAGAAGCTGCCCGGCACGGCGACGGTCGGCCTGCGCGCCCGTATCGCGGCCATCGGTATTCCTGGCGTGCCCTCGATCCTGCTGCTGACGATCCTGGCGCTCGCCGGTGCGTTCTCGAGCTTCACCTATTTCGCACCGCTGCTGCATGACGGCTTCGGCGTCAGCGAACACGGCGTTGCCTTGTTCCTGCTGCTGTTCGGCGGCGCGGCTTTCGTCGGCAATCTGAGTGGCGGTTATGTCGCCGATCACATCGCCCCGCGTCGTGCCTTGGCGTTGCTTGCCGGGCTTCTCGCTTTGGCTTTCGCGGCGATCCCGGTGGCCGCCGGACTGCCTCATATCTGGGCCGTGGCGGTGGTCGCACTGGCCGTCATCATCTGGGGTGTCGCCGGTTGGTGCTTCCTGCCGATCCAGCAGGCGCGCCTGGCAGCGACGGCGCCGACCATGGTGCCGGTCGTCGTCTCGCTCAACGGTTCGGCGATCTATGTCGGTGCCGCGCTGGGCTCGCTGCTCGGTGGTCAGGTGATCGAACACGGCGCCGTGCAGAACACCGGCTGGGTCGGCGTTGCCTGCGCCATGGTGATCCTGCTGGTGCTGTCGGTGACCGGTAAGCAGACCCGCACGCTCAGCGATGAGGAGCGCGCGACCGTGGCGGCCGAACTCGAAGTCGCCGGTATGGAATAAGGCAATGGAATAGGGCGCTCCAAACCCTCCGTTGGGGCGCCCTATTCGTTTCCTTGTTTCTTACTTCGGTTCGATCGCGTAGTCGTCGACCGGCGGCAGATTCTTCACCAGGCCGCGCGCCTTCAGGAACGCAGCGAACCTGACATAGCGATCGTGATCGAGCGCCGCCGGATCGGCGGTCAGCCGCGGCAAAGTCGCCGCCCAGGCGCGGCGGTTGGTCTCGTCGTTGAGATCTTTGTGGTTCTTGATGAACAGGAACCAGGCCTCAGCCGGATGGTTCTCGACATAGAGCGTCGCGCGCTCGACGGCGTGGACGAATTTCTTGAAGCGCGGGTCGGCGCGCTTGTCCTTATTGGCCACGACGATCAGCTCGTCATAGGCCGGCACACCTTCCTCTTCGGGATAGAAAGCGCGGGCCGGATGGCCTTCGACGCCCATCTGCTGCACTTCGACATTGCGGAAGGCGCCGATCACCGCATCGACCTGGCCCGAGATCAGCGCCGGCGACAGGGTGAAGTTGACATTGATCAGGGTCACGTCCTTCAGGCTGATGCCGTTCTTCTCGAACATCGTGCCGAGCAATGCGTCTTCGAAGCCCGAGACCGAGAAGCCGACCTTCTTGCCCTTGAGATCGGCGATCGATTTGATTGGGCTGCTGTCGAGCAGCATCAAGCAATTGAGCGGCGTCGAAACGAGTGTCGCGATGCGCGTCAGCGGCAGGCCTTCGTTCACCTGGATCAGAAGCTGCGGCTGATAATCGACGGCCAGATCGGCCTTGCCGGCGGCAACCATCTTCGGCGGATCGTTGGGATCGGCCGGCGCGATCAGATCGACATCCAGCCCCTCATCCGCGAAATAGCCTTTCTCTTGCGCGACCACGAGTGCGGCGTGATCGGGATTCACCAGCCAATCGAGCATGACGGTCAGTTTCTCGTTGGCGGAGGCCGGCGCGGCAGCGAGCAGACCCAGGCCGAGGGCGGCGAGGGGCAAGACGCGGGTGACGGAACGATGCGACATGGCGAACTCCTCAGGCTTCAGAAATCGGTGGGCAGAGTTTCCGCCTGCCACGGCACCAACAGGCGCAGCAGGCGGTCGACGATCAGGTAGAGGGTGACGGCAAAGACGGCGAGGGTGACCAGCGCCGCGAAGAGCAATGGGATCTGCATGCGCGCATTGGCCTGCAGCATCATGAAGCCGAGGCCGGCACTGGAGCCGACCCATTCGCCGATGATCGCGCCGATCGGCGCCACGGCGGTCGCGACGCGCAGCCCAGAGGCGAGCGCGGGCAGGGCAGATGGTAGGCGCAGACGAAGCAGTAGCATCGCCGGTCGCGCATTCATCGTTCGCGCGAGTTCGATCCAGCCCGGATCGGTGCGCCGGAGCCCGTCGAGAAAGGCCGCGCTGACAGGGAAATAGATGATCACGACCGACATCGCGATCTTCGAGGCGAGTCCGTAGCCCAGCCACAGCACCAGCACGGGGGCGAGCGCGAAGACCGGCACGGCCTGGCTGGCAACGAGAACCGGCAGCATGATGCGGCGCAGGCTGGGCGATGCCGCCATGCCGAGCGCGCTCAACCCGCCCAGCAGCGAACCGAGCACGAGGCCGATGCCGATTTCGACGAAGGTGACTTTGGCTTGTTCGAGGATCGTATCCCAGTGGTCGAGCCACATCACCGCCACCGGCACAGGGCCGGGCAGAAGATAGTTGTGGCCGCCGGCCGCCCAGGCCAGCAGCTGCCACAGCGCGACGATCACGGGGATCACCGCGAGCCGCGCGAGTATGAGAGACGCGCGCCGCATCAGGCGGGCTCCGCGGCGAGACGGTCGAGCAACTCGGCCTGGCGGCGCAGCAGATCGGGATCGGTCGGATCGCGCGGCGTGGGGCTCGCGAGTTCGAGCGGATCGGAAAGCCGTGCCGGCCGGCCAGTCATGACGACGATGCGATGGCCGAGCCGCAGGGCTTCCAGCGGATCATGCGTCACCAGCAGCACCGTGCGGCCACGCAGCTCATTGGCCGCGAGGGTTTGCAGGCGCAAACGCGTGATCGCGTCGAGGCCCGAGAACGGCTCGTCCATCAGCACGACAGGACGATCTTCCATCAAGGTCCGGGCGAGCGCGACGCGCTGCCGCATGCCGCCCGACAGCGCGGCTGGGCGCAGATGCATCGCATGGATCAGGCCGAGATGCTTGAGCAGTTCGATCGCGGTTTCACGCGGCGGCGTCTGCTCGCGCAGGCGGAAACCGAGCAACGTGTTCTCGAAGGCCGTCAGCCAGGGCAGCAGCAGATCCTGCTGCGCCATTAACGCGACGCGATCGTTCAGCGGTCTGTGGTCGCTGGCCTCGACCGCACCGGTGGCGCCTTCGGCCAGGCCGGCGATCAGGCGCAGCAGACTCGATTTGCCGATCCCGCTCGGGCCTAAAAGGCAGGTGCAGCGTCCGGCCTCGAGAACGAAGTCGAGCCCATCGAACAGAGGCGCGCCTTCGTAGACCAGCCGCGCGTTGCGCACGGCGATCCCGGGCGCGGCACGCGCAAAATCGGACGGAAGGATGGACGAAGAGGCAATCACGAGTTCGCGTCCCTACGCCGGTACGAGCCGGATCAGGTTCTAGGGGTCGCTCCTCGATGGAGCCTCTCAGCCGACTATCGGCTCCCCCCGCTGAAGGCCGTCATAATGACGGCAGCTCCGGCATCGCGCAAGGGGGCTATGTGAGGGAGATCAGCCGTCGCCGGTCAACCGTCGCTCAGGGCGGCGCGGATCTGGAAGGCGAGGTCTTCGTTCTGGAAAGGCTTCTGCAGCAAGCGTACGCCAGGGTCGAGGCGGCCCTGATGGATGACCGCATCTTCGCTGTAGCCGGACATGTACAGCACTTTCAGCGTCGGGCGCAGCCCCGTCAGCTGATCGGCGAGCTTGCGGCCGTTCATGCTGCCGGGCAGTGAGATATCGGTCAGCAGCAGCGCGATCTCGGGGTGGGCGGCAAAGACAGGTATGGCCGACTCCGCATCGCGTGCGCTCAGCACCACATAGCCGAGGCGTTCGAGAACGGCGGCGGAAAGATCGCGCATATCGTCGTCGTCTTCGACCACCAGAATCGTCTCGTGACCATTGACCAGTGGCGGGATTTCCGCGTGCGGCGTCTCGACCGTCAGCGCCGCTTCTGGTTCCGCTTCAGTCTCTACTTTGGTCGAGCGCGGCAGGTACAAGCGGATCGTCGTGCCGTGGTCCATCTCGCTATAGATTTTGACATGGCCGCCCGATTGGCGGGCGAAGCCATAGACCATGCTGAGGCCAAGGCCGCTGCCTTTGCCGACTTCCTTGGTGGTGAAGAACGGCTCGAAGGCACGTTCGATCACATTGGCCGGCATGCCCGTGCCGGTATCGGTCACGGCCAGGATGACATAGTCGCCCGGTTTGACGTCGGCATTGCGCGCGGCGTAGTTGGCGTCGAGGCGTCCGTTATGGGCGTCGATCGTCAGTTTGCCGCCATCGGGCATCGCGTCGCGCGCATTGAGCGCCAGGTTGAGCAGCGCCGATTGCAATTGCGCCGGATCGGCCTCGCAAATCCAGAGCCCATCCTCGACGACGACTTTGATCTCGATCGCGTCACCCAAAGACCGTTGGAGAATGCGCACCATCTCGCGAATCGATTCGGTCAGATCGATCGCCGTAGGGCGCAGCGGCTGCTGGCGCGCGAAGGCCATCATATTGCGTGTCAGGCTGGCGCCCTTGCGGGCCGCGGCCGAGCAGATCTGCACCCATTCGCGCAACAACGGCCGATCGGACAGTTCGCTCTCGATCAGATCGAGCCGTCCCAGGATCACATTGAGCAGGTTGTTGAAATCATGTGCGATGCCGCCGGTCAGATTGCCGACGGCCTCCATCTTCTGTGCCTGCATCAGCTGACGCTCGACTTCTTCGCGTTGGTTTTGCGCGAGCTTGAGCTCGGTGATGTCCTGAAAGGTGGCGACAGCGATGTTGGGCGAATCCGGGTCGGCGATCGGGCCCGACTGCGATTGAATCCACCGCATCTCGCCCGTATCGGCACGGAGGATGCGAAATTCGTTCACGGTATTCGATTCCCCACGCACCAGATTGTCGCGGCGTCGGCGCATCACCTCTCGGTCATCGGGGTGAATAACCGAGAGGAAGGTTGCCTCGCCGGTTTGTGCCGTTGCGGGATCAAGGCCAAAAAGCGCAAACATCTCGTCGGACCACTGCGAGGCGTTGGTGGTGCGGTTGAATTCGACGCTGCCGATCCGGCCAACGCGCTGCGCCAACGCCAGATGCTTCTGGCTGTCGCGGTATTGGACATCGCGTTCGCCCAACTCCTGCATCGCCTGTTTGAGATCGGTGATGTCCTGATCGATGCCGATCAGCTTGTGAGGCCGCCCATCGGCGCCGAGAACCATCTCGACCTTATGGTAGATCCACCGGGTCGAACCGTCCGGCCGCACGATACGGAATTCGAGGGGCATCGTTGTCGCGCCGCGCAAAGCGATGGTGCGGTGCTGCGCGACGAGCTCACGGTCATCGGGGTGGACCGCATTCATGAACGTATCGCCCCCGATCGTCGCTTTGCTGCGTTCGAGTCCCAGAAGGTCGAACATCCCGTCCGACCAGTAGGCGCGCTTCGTCTGCAGATCGACTTCGGCGCTGCCGATCCTGCCGATCCGCTGCGCACGCGCCAGGTGTTCGCGGCTGACCTGAAGTTCCTCCTCCATGCGGCGGCGATCGGTGATGTCCTGAAAGGTGCTGATGTTCTTGCTTGCTTTGCCGCCTTCGCCCATCACCATCTCGGCTTGGCGCAGCACCCAGCGCCGCTCACCATCGGGCCGGATGATGTGCCACTCGCGGGCCGGGCTGGCGATGCGGTTGAGCTCCTGCGCTCTGAGCCGTCGCGCAAGTTCGTGGTCTTCCAGCGGCAGAACCGCAAGAAGCGCCTCGAAGGACGGCGTCGTCTTGGCGGGGTCGAGCCCCAGTATCTCGAAAAGCTGTTCGCTCCAGCGCGTCGTACTGGTCGCGAAATCGAATTCGGCGCTACCGATCTTGCCGACACGCTGCGCCAGCGCCAGATGGTCCTGGCTGGCAACAAGCTGGGCCTCGCGTTCACGCAAGGCTTCTTCGCTTGCCTTGCGCTCGGTGATGTCCTGATGCGTGGCGATCAGCTTGGTCGGTTTGCCGGTCGCGTCGTAAAGAATATCCTGGACGCGACGAATCCAGCGCAGCTCGCCATCGCGCCGGACGATTCGATATTCCAGCGGCACCGCAGGCAGACCCTCGCGGGCGCCGACAAAGGTACCTTTCATAACGCTTCGATCGTCGGGATGGATGAAGCTAAGCAAGGTCTCGGAGGTGGGCGGCATCTCATGCGGTTCGATGCCGAGCAGGCGATAGTGTTCGTCGGACCAGAACGTGACCCTGTTTTCGAGGTCGAGTTCCGCACTGCCAATGCGGCCGATCTTCTGTGCGATCACCAGATGGTCTTGATTGAGGCGCAGCTGCTCCTCACGGTCGTGCAGCGCCATCCCCGCACGCTTGCCGTCGGTGATATCGTGGAACGAGACGATGATCGTGGTTGTCTTGCCGCTCTCGCCGGTGACGACGCCTGACTGACGCTGCAGCCATCGCACCTCGCCATCGGAACGCAGAACGCGGAATTCAGCTGCCGGGACACCGCGACCCTGTCGCGTGGCGTCCTGGATATCGAGCATCACGCCACGGTCTTCCGGATGGACGAGATCGAGGAATTGCTTGAAGCCGGGGGCTACCGCGCCGGGCTGCAATCCGAAGAGTCGGAACAACTCGTCCGACCAAGTGTGTTTTCCCCCGACCAGATCGAATTCGGCGCTCCCGACCATGCCGACGCGCTGCGCCTGCGCCAAATGTTCGCGGCTGCGCTGAAGCTCCGTCTCGCGCTGGGCCAGTTCGAAATCGAAGCGGCGACGTTCGGTGATGTCCTGCAGCGACACCACGGCTTTAATCGCCTGTCCCCGCGCGTCGTAGAGTTTGTCGGACTGTCTATAGAGCCAACGAATCTCGCCATCAGGCCGGATGATCCTGTATTCGCAGGGCTCAGGGGCCTTGCCCGCCTCGGTGGCGGCACGGATGGTCAGCATCTTCTCGCGATCATCGGGATGGACGAACGGGATGAAATTGTCGAAAGACGACGGGATGCTTCCGGGTTCGATGCCCAGTATTCGGTAGAGCTCGTCGGACCAGCGATCGGCGCCGATACCGCCGGCCAGATCAATTTCGGCGCTGCCGATATGGGCGATCGCTTGCGCGCGCGCGAGGTGCTCGCGGCTGGAGAGAAGCGCCGCCTCACCGGTGCGCAGCGCCGCTTCGATCTGCTTGCGGTCGGTGATGTCGACAAAGGTCGAGATATGCCGCGCCGGCGCACCGGTCGCGTCGCGCAACAGTTCGACATGGCGGTAAAGCCAGCGGACCTGGCCGTCGGGATGGATGACGCGGTATTCGCGTGGCGGCAGCGCCTCGCCGCGCGCCAACAACTTGTGGTCTTCCATCATGCCCGGACGATCGTCGGGATGAATTGCGGACAGGAAGTATTCGAAGCTGGTTCGCCCCGGCGCAAGGCCGAACAGCCGATAGATCTCGTCGGACCACACCGCCTTGATCGAAGGAATATCGACTTCGATGCTGCCGATATGAGCGACCCGCTGCGCCAATGCCAAATGGTCTTGGCTGATGCGCAATTCGCGGTCGCGGCGTTCGAGTTCCGCCGCCGACTCTCGCTGTGACTGTCGCCAGACGCTGTAGCGGATCGAGTTGATCGTGAGGCCGAGCAGCGCGGTTGCCATCGGGTAGAGTATGAGCGTTGCTACCACCGCTTCGATCGGCAGCGGGGGCAATCCCTTCAACAGGGACAGCGAGCGTCCCCAAATGTGGGTTGCAACCGCGACACCCAGGCCGATGGCCATCAAATGAAGAACGCCGAGTTCGCGGACGCGCGGCCCATAGCGCCTGACGACGAGAAGTCCGCCGCCGGCCGCGATGAGAACCGCGCCGATGCCGACGATCGTTCCCGCGCCGCCGATATAGATGCGATAGGCGACCGTCAGACATACGGCGATGGCGGCAGCGACGGGGCCGCCGGCCAGGCTTCCCATCAGCACGAACACGTTGCGCATGTCGAGGAACACGCCGGGCGCGAATGTGACCGGGTAGGTGGTCGAGATGATCGCGCTTAGACCGAAGACCACGCCATGAAAGTTCGACATGAGCCAGCGGTTGCGGCGCTCGATCCATGGCCCGACCGCGGCGAACACGGCCACGACGACGATCGCAACGGCGACATTTTCGCCGAACAGCAATAGCCACTTTGAAAGCAGGTCGTACTCAAGTCCGTCCATGTATCAACATGGCCGACCGGACGAGCGAAGGAGACCCGGTCGGTCCTCGTCCTATATTTTGCCCCCTGAGGAACTATCCTAGCGCAGGCGGATGCGATCACCTACCAGAATGGAAAGGTTTTCTGGGGCGCCGCAGCACTTGAGACAGATGGGAATGCTGCGCAGTCGCCGAAGGTGGGGCTGAACAAATCTTATCACCGCTTGGCCGATACCCTGCGGGGGCTTATCGACGTATCGGTTAAGCTATGACGATCCTGAGTTTTTCGATCAAATCCCGGATGCCGAAGGGCTTTTGCAGAAGCGGAATGCCGATATCGGATGGCTTGCTCCGCGTCAGCATGCTCTCACTGTATCCAGACATGAGCAGGATTTTCAGCGACGGCGAATGCTGCACTGCTTCCTCAGCCAGTTTCCGTCCGTCCTTGCCGCCGGGCAGCGTGATATCGGTTAGGAGCAGCGTCGCTTTGGGGTGCTGACGAACCAGGCTCAGCCCTTCGGCGGCGTTGGTTCCGGCAAAGACCAGATAACCGAGCCGTTCGAGTTGCGTTACCGCCAGGGCGCGCATGTCTTCATCGTCTTCGACGACCAGCACCGTCTCGCCATCGGCAACTTTGCGCCACTGATCCTGCGGCGCTTCGACCGCCGTCAACTTCGATGCACCGCGTGGAAAATAGAGTTGGATCGTCGTGCCGGTGCCGACCTCGCTGTAGATTCTGAGATGTCCGCCCGACTGTTTGACGAAGCCGTAGACCATGCTGAGGCCAAGCCCGCTGCCTTTGCCGACTTCCTTCGTGGTGAAGAACGGCTCACAGGCGCGCGCGATCACATCGGGCGGCATGCCTGTGCCGGTATCGGAGACCGACAGACAGACATAGTCTCCCGGTGTCACATCGGTCGCCTTCATCGCATAGACTTCGTCTAGATGGGCATTCGACGTCTCGATCGATAACGTGCCGCCGCCTGGCATGGCGTCACGTGCGTTCAGCGCCAGATTGAGCAGCGCGTTCTGCACCTGTGCCGGATCGGCCCGGCACGACCAGAGGCTCTCCGAGCGGATCGTGCGGATTTCGATCGTCTCGCCCAGTGTGCGCGGCAAAAGCTCCATCATTTCGCCGACCACGGCGCCGAGATCCAGATCGACCGGTTGCAATGCCTGCTGACGCGAGAAGGCGAGCATACTGCGGGTCAGCGCCGCGCCGCGATGCGCCGCCTTGATGCAGGTGCGGATCCACTCGCGCACCTCGGGGCGATCGGCCATGTCCTCTTCGGCCATCTCCAACCGGCCCAGCATGACCGATAGGAGATTGTTGAAGTCGTGCGCGACGCCGCCGGTGAGATTGCCGACAGCTTCCATTTTCTGCGCCTGGGTCAATTGGCGTTCGAGCTGCTGGCGTTCGAACTGGGCCTTCTTGAGATCGGTGATGTCCTGAAGCGTGGCTACGCTTTTGCTGAGATTGCCGGCATCGTCGCGGAATACGCGCACCGACCGCAATATCCAGCGCGTCTCGCCGTCGGGGCGAAGAAGCCGAAGCTCGCTCGGCTCGACGTCGTGTCCTTCGCGCACGCGTTGCCCGACGTCATCGAAGGTCGGCAGATCATCGGGATGAACCACGGCGCGAAACTGGCCGACGCTGGGAACGGCCGCCGGTTCGACCCCAAGGATGCGATATACTTCTTCGGACCAGTAAAGTTCGTTGGTGCGCAGATCCAGCTCGATACTGCCCAGTTTGGCGATCAGCTGCGCAATCGCCAGATGTTCGCGACTGCGGTTGAGCTGTGCTTCCCGGTCGATCAGCTGAGCTGCGGAGCGCCGTTCTTCTGTGATGTCCTGGTGGACGGCAATCCACCGTGTCGGTTTGCCATCGGCATCGCGGATCAGTTCCGCATGCCGGCGAATCCATCGCATTGGCCCACCCGAGCCCAGCCAGCGATAGTCGACTGGTTCCGTCTCGTGGCTCGACAGTTCCCGCGCCCGAATATCCCTTAGGCGCTGGCGATCGTCGGGATGAACGCCGCCATAATATTGATCTGCCGACGGCCGGCCCTTCGCCTGATCGAAGCCGAGCAGGTGATACTGTTCGGCCGACCAGGTAGCCCAACCGGTTTGCGGATCGATCTCGACGCTACCCATCTTGCCGACACGCTGTGCGCTGGCCAGATGGCTCGTGGTCACCAGAAGCTGGTTCTCGCGCTCGCGCAACTCGATCTCGGCGCGCTTGCGGTCGGTGATGTCCTGCAGCGTGGCGATGGCGGTGTCGCCCAGCACCGTCGTGCGTGTGTAAATCCAGCGCGTTTCTCCATCCGGCCGGACGATACGGTATTCGGAGGGTTCGTTGGTCTGGCCGGTATGGCTTCGCGTGGTGCGCGATTTGACGAGATCGCGATCGTCGGGATGGATGCAGGCGAGATAGGTGTCGGAGCCGGCGACGGCAACCTTCGGATCGAGTCCCAAGATGTTGAACCAGGCGTCGGACCAGCGCGTCTTTCCTGTCTTGATGTGGAGTTCGGCACTGCCGATCTGGCCGACCTGCTGCGCCAACGCCAGATGTTCGCGGCTCTGCCGCAGTGTTCCTTCCATTTCGACGCGCTCGGTGACGTCGAGATACGTGATCACAGCGGTGGTGGGAACGCCGGCTTCGTTGCGCCGGATAGCGGCATTGCGTTGCAGCCATCGCATCGGACCGGCTTTGTGAATGAATCGGAAGATCGCGGGCTCGGTGTCTTCGCCACGCCGCGTGCGTTCGAAGATCGCGGAGATCATCGGCAAATCTTCCGGGTGCACGCGCGTCATGAAGAGCGCGTAAGTTATCGGTTCCGATACCATGTCGAAATCAAGAATCACGGCGGAGGTGTCGCTCAGAGATACCACGCCGGTGGCCAGATCGACCTCGCCGCTGGCCAGATGCGCCACCTCCTGCGCCAGCAGAAGGTGTTCCTGGCTGGCGCGAAGAGCATCGTCATTTTTCCTTTGCGCGGTGATGTCGCGGATCGTCGAGGTGATCCGGATTGGCTTGCCACCCGCATCGCGGACGATCAGCGCTATGCGATGAAGCCATCGAACATCGCCATTGCGGTGGACGACCCTGAATTCGATGTTCGCCGTGTCGTGGCCGCGCCGGGACTCTTTGATCGAGTCACCCAACAGATCGCGATCGGCGGGATGGACGGCGGAAAGGATCTTGGCGAGATCGGGGATCGTCGGTCCCGGGTCCAGATCGAACAGTTTATACGCGTGATCGGACCACAGTGTTTCCAGGGTCAGCAGATCCACATCGATGCTGGCAACGGCGGCGACCTGCTGTGCCCGCGCCAAATGGTCGCGGCTGATGCGCAATTCTTCCTCGCGGTCGCGCAACTCGACCACCATGCGCTCGCGATCGGTGATGTCGGTTGCCGTTCCGCGATAGCCGATGAATCGCCTGTTCGCGTCGAACATCGGCACGCCCTGCGTCAGCAACAGCCTTTCCGTACCGTCCTTGGTTTTCATGACGGCGGTGAGGTCGCTGAAGGGGCGGTGGGCGGTGCGTGCCGCAGAAAATGCGGCGCGGTCCTCGTCAGTCAGCCAACCGCTGCGGAAATCGTCGATGGGCCGCCCGATCAACTCGTCTGGCGTATAGCCGAGAATGGCCAGATGGCGCCCTGAGACGAAGGTAAGGCGCCGTTCGAGGTCGGTTTCCCATACCAGATCTGATGCCGTGGTCAGCAGATCCGACAGGCGGTTCTCGGTCTGCCACCAGATGCGGTAGTGGGTCATGCTCATCGCCGTGCCGAGAAGCAGGATGCTCAGCACGAAGGTGATCAAGACGGCGATCTCGGCGCCGAGCGGCAGGCCCGGCAGATCGACAACGACGTCGTAATAGAAACGGCGCCATAGAACAGTCAGCACCGCTTCCGCTAGGGCGACAGCGCCAAGCTCGCGATAACCGAAAGCGCGAACGCGCTCGCCATAGCGCAGCGCAATTGCCGTACCTAAAGCGCCGGTCAGGAAGATGCTGACGAAACCTTGGGCGGCGCCGATCCCGCCCATCGTCAGGCGATAGGCCGCCGTCATCACAGTGGCGATCCCGGCGCCGATCGGGCCGCCGAACAGGCTGCCGATCAGAATGAAGACATTGCGGGTGTCGATGATGATGCCGGAGCCGATCTCGATCGTGAACCGCATCGCGACCAAAGCCGCGCAGCCGAAGATCAGGCCGATCGCGAGAGAATCGCGCAGCCGGCTTTCACGATCGAAGATGCCCTTGATTGCGGCATAGAGCATGATCGCGGCGCCACCCGCCACGACATTCCCGCCCAAACTCGTCAACCATGGTGCCAGCTGACCGCTATCTGGCAAAACCATAGACGCCCCCGATGGGGTCTGGATTCACCGTCTTCCCCAAGACGACGCCAGCACCCGGACAGCTTATCTCCCGCGGCTATCCTAGCGGAGACTGCCCCGGGCAACTACCGGATTGGTTCAGTTTATTGTTGTTGCGCTTTTTTGAGCTTTTCTAAGTCGGCCTTGGCTTGGCGGGCATCACCGACCAGGACCTCGACATCCAGCTCTTCACCATGGCCGCCTTTGCGGATGCCTCGAACCGGGGCCGCATCGAGATAGTCCAAACCCACCGCCACACGGACATGGGCCTTGGCGTTGGACATACGGTTGGCCACGTCGTAGCTCAGCCAGCCCGAACCGTCGACCCAGGCCTCGGCCCAGGCATGGCTGGCCATATTGGCATCGCCCACCGCGTCGGTGCAGAGATAGCCGCTGACATAGCGGGCCGGAACGCCCAGGGCGCGGCAGCACGAGACGAACAGATGGGCGTGGTCCTGGCAGACGCCGGCGCCGGCGGTGAGCGCCTGGCTGGCCGAGGTTGCCACATGGGTCGCGCCCGGCTTGTAGTCGATCGTATTGCGGATGCCGGTCATCAACCCTTCGAGGCCCGCGCCGGGATTGGTCTTGAAGCCCGACAGGAATTTCTGCGCGAACTCGCGCACCTGCTTGTCGGCTTCGGTCAGCTTGGTCTCGCGCAGAAAGAGCTCGGGCGCGTGCGGCTCGCCATCGGAGAGCAGGGGCTTGCCGCCATCGGCGATCTCGACCTCGCCGACCGCCTGAACGCGGATCTCGTCATGGGCGCGGTCCATCACCAGGACATGGGTCGAATTGCCGAAAGCGTCGGTCCAGGGCACCAGCGGCGCGGGCGCGAAGAGCTTCCAGTTCAGCACGCGCTGCTGGATGCCCGAGAGCGGCGTCATGCGCAGATATTGGATCGAATACTCGGCCGGGCTGGCATAGCGGTAGACCGTTTCGTGGCTGATGGCGACGCGCATGGGCACCTCCTACACCGTCATCAAGAAATCTTTGGAGAGTTGGATCGCGATCGAGGCAATGCGGCTCGACGCTTCTTCCAGGAAGTCGTGCAACCCCGTCTCGAGAATGCGCTCCATGCGGCCGTAGCGCAGCCGCGCGCGGAATTCGCCGGCCAGGCGCTCACATTCGAGTTGGCGTCCGCCGCTCAGGCTTTCAAGATGGCTGGTCACGTTGTCGAAGCAGAATCGCAGCGAGCGCGGCATATCGGCGCGCAGCACAAGCATTTCGGCCACACGCTCCGACGTGATCACGTCCTTGTAGACCTGATGATAGGCGCGGAACGCGCTGACCGCGCGCAACACCGCGCCCCATTCATAGTAGCTGGTGGCCGGATCGGCATTGGCGCCCTCGCCGGTATTCGCCGCCAGTAACTGATATTTGGTGTCGAGCAGACGCGACGTGTTGTCGGCGCGCTCGATGAAGGTGCCGATGCGGTTGAAGGCGAAGGCCTCGTTGTGGAGCATCGTGCCATGGGCGACGCCGCGGAACTGATGCGAACGCTCCTTGACCCAGTCGAAGAATTCGCGCGCGCCGCGCGCCTGCAGCCCGGCCATATCGAGATCGCGCAGGCCGAGCCAAGTCGAGTTGACGCATTCCCAAAGCTCGGAAGAGATCGTGGCACGCAACGCGCGGGCGTTCTCGCGCGCCGCATAGACGCAATTCCAGATCGAGGACGGGTTCTTCTGGTCGATGGTGACGAAGGCGGTCACGCTCTCCTGATCGGCATGCGGATACCGCTCGCTGAACTGGGCCTCGGCGGTCAGTATCTTGAGGACGGCGCTCCATTCGGACTCGGTCCCGCCATGCATGCGGCCCTGCGCCTCGAGGCGGTGGCTGACATCGATGATGCGCGCGACGTTCTCGGCCCGCTCGATATAGCGGCCCATCCAGTAGAGGCTTTCGGCGGTGCTTGAGAGCATCAGTCCTCCAGCACCCAGGTGTCTTTGGTGCCGCCGCCCTGCGACGAATTGACCACGAGCGAACCGCTGGTCAGCGCCACGCGCGTCAGTCCGCCCGGCACCACCGCCATCCCGTCCTTGCCGGTCAGCACGAAGGGCCGCAGATCGATATGCCGCGGCGCCACGCCTTCATCGACGAAAGTGGGGCAGGTGGACAAAGCGAGTGTGGGTTGGGCGATATAACCTTCGGGATCGGCTTGGATCAGCGCGCGGAACTTCTCGTGATCGGCCTTGGTGCCCTTGGGGCCGACCAGCATGCCGTAGCCGCCCGAGCCTTGCGTTTCCTTCACCACCAGCTCGTGGATATGCTCGAGCACATAGGCGCGGTCGGATTCGCGGTCGCAGCGATAGGTGGGCACGTTGTTGAGGATCGGTTCCTCGCCGAGATAGAAGCGGATGATCTCGGGCACGAACAGATAGGTCGATTTATCATCGGCGACGCCGGTGCCGACGGCGTTGGCCAGAGTCACGCCGCCATTGCGGTAGACCGAGAGCAGACCTGGAACGCCCAGCGTGCAATCCGGATCGAAGGCCAGCGGGTCGAGGCAGTGATCGTCGAGGCGGCGATAGATGATATCGACCTTGCGCGGGCCCTCGGTGGTGCGCATCCACACCGCGTCGCCACGCACGAACAGATCTTTGCCTTCCACCAGTTCGACACCCATTTCCTCGGCCAGGAAGGCGTGTTCGAAATAGGCGCTGTTATAGGGGCCGGGTGTCATCACCGCGACGGTCGGGTTGGAGTCGGCCATCGGCGGGGCCACGGAACGCAGGCGGCGCAGCAACTCGGCTGGGTAGTGGGCCACCGGCGCGACGCGGTTGTCGTGGAACAGCGCGGGGAACAACCGCATCATCACCGAGCGGTTCTCCAGCATGTAGGAGACGCCCGACGGCGTGCGCAGATTGTCTTCGAGCACATAGAACTCGCCCTCGGCCACGCGCACGATGTCGATGCCGGCGATATGGACATAGACATTGGCGGGCACGTCGAGATCTTTCATCTCGGGCCGGTAGAGCGCATTGCGGATGATCTGCGACGACGGGATTACGCCGGCCTTGATGATCTCCTGGCCGTGATAGATGTCGTGCAGGAACATGTTTAGCGCACGCACCCGCTGGAACAGGCCCGTCTCGAGCTTGCGCCATTCGGACCCGGACAGAATGCGCGGAACGATGTCGAAGGGGATCAGGCGCTCGGTGCCGGCCGTGCTGCCATAGACCGCAAAGGTGATGCCGAGGCGCTGGAACAGCAGATCGGCTTGTTGCCGTTTGGCCTCGAAGGTCGCGCCGGGCGTATCCTTGAGCCAGCGAGCGATACCGGAATAGGGTGCCCGCACCCTACCGTCCCGGCCATGCATCTCATCGAAAAAACCGTTCCCCGACATCGACCCTACATCACGCCTTTACGACACTAGAGGCAACCCGTGTGCCAACCGTAACCGGCGAGAATTCCGGGGCAAATCCCCATTTTTCGTGGCCCCGGCCTGCCTTTTCTGCTCAATGATTAAGCATTATCGGCAAATCTGGGGTTTAGGAAGCTTAATCGCTGGGCAGGGCAGAGGATGGCGATCTACCTTGGAAACCCAGGGTTAACCCCTCATTTACCGGCCAAATTCTATTGTAGGCGTAACCACAAACAGGTGCGGCCTATGAATGTGATGGCAGCCAAAGACGAACAATTGGTGACGATCCGTCACCTGCTGACCAATTGCGGTAGCCTTGCCGCCCATGATCGGGTGCTGATCCTCTGCGATCCGGTGACCCATGATCTGGCCGAGGCATTCCGCGTCCAAGCAACCGCCATCGCTGCTCACGCTCAACTGATCGAGATCACCGGCCAGACGCGCCATGGCGAAGAGCCATCGGCTGCCGCTGCTGCCGCGATGTGCGACGCGAGTCTGATCATCAGCCTGTGCCGCTATTCGCTGGCCCACAGCCGCGCGCGGATCGAGGCCGGCAAGGCCGGTGCGCGGTTCCTGAGCATGCCCGACTACGATTGGGGCCTGCTCCACGATCCGTGCCTGCGCTTCGATTACCGCGCGCAGGCGCCGGTGGTGCGCCGCATCGCCGACGCGTTGACCCATGCCAAGACCATCCACGTGACCACGGCCGCTGGCACCGATATCCGCATGAGCGCCGAGGACCGCATCGGGAACTATTGCCCCGGCTTCGTCGAACGTCCCGGCGATCTCGGTTCGCCGCCCGATATCGAAGCGAATGTCTCGCCGATCGAAACCAGCGCTGAAGGTCGCGCCGTGATCGATGGTTCGATCACCTGCGGCGAATTCGGTTTGCTCGACACGCCGATGATCCTCGATATCGTCGCCGGCAAGGTCGTCGTGATCCAGAATGCGCGCCGCGCCAATGCCGACATCATGGAAGGCATCTTCGGGCCGATCGGTTCGAAGCGTCGCGTGTTGGCCGAATGCGGCATCGGCCTCAATCCGCTGGCCAAACTCACCGGCGCCATGCTGACCGACGAAGGCACGCTGGGCTGCATTCATTTCGGCTTCGGCGCCAACCACACCGTGGGCGGTAAGAACGAAGTCGACTTCCACCTTGATTTCGTTATGCGCAAGCCGACCTTGGTTGTCGACGGCGTCACCCTGATGCGCGATGGCGAACTATGCTGAGCGACGCGCCCATCCGTTCGTTCTTGGCCGATTTCGAGGCGCTGGTCGCGCGCGATCCCGAAGCACCGGCTTGCGTCGATGAGAATAGCACCATACTAAGCTACGGCGCTTTCGACGATCTGATCGATCGCATGCTGGCCTATATCAATGGGCTCGGCTTGGGCAAAGGCAGCACGCTGCTGGCGCTGATGCCGAATGCCGTCGAGACGGCGCTCGTGTTTCTCGCCTGCCTCAAGGGCGGCCTGCGCTTTGCGCCGCTGCCGTGCACGGCCAGTGCCGCCGAGATCACCTCGGCCGCCAATCTCACCGGCGCGCAGTTCATTCTGATCGCCGATCCGGTGCCCAATCGTGTGGTGCAGCAACTCGCTCTACTGACCGTGCCGATCCGCCGCATCGAGACCGGCACCGATCTCTCCTGGATTCCGGCCGACAAGCCGAAGAGCAAGCCGGGCGCGGGACAACTGATCATCACGACAAGCGGTTCGACCGGTGCCGCCAAGGCGATCCTGATCGATGGCGACCGGCTATGGTCGTCAGGTCACGCCTTCATGGATTTCCATGGGTTGATCGGCGCGCGCTGCCGTTTCTGGAACTATCTGCCGATGTCCTATCTCGGTGGGCTGTTCAACCTCTGCCTGATCCCGCTGGTCACCGGCGGCAGTTTTGTCATCGGCGAGGCCTTCTCCGGCAAGACCATGCTGAGCTTCTGGGACACGGTGGTTCGCTTCGATATCGACTCGCTGTGGATGGTGCCGGCGATCGTGCGCGGCCTCACCTCGCTGGCCGATCGCGCGGGCAAGCCCAAGCGCACCCCACCGATCAAGATCTGCTTCCTCGGCACGGCGCCGATCCGCCTCGCCGAGAAGACCAAGTTCCGCGACCTCTTCGGCATCGAGATGCTGGAGAATTTCGCGCTGAGCGAAACCACCTTCCTGACCAGCGAAGTGGCAACGACTCAACGCGTCGAAAGCGGCACGGGCGCGATTCTGCCTTATATCCAGATGAAGCTGCTGCCGGTGGAGCGCGACGATGATGGCCGCGCCACCGATTCGAGCGAGATTGCGGTCAAGTCGCCCTTCATGATGCTGGGCTACATGACCGAAGGCGGCAAGGTCGACGCCACGCTCGATGTAGAAGGTTTCTTGCGTACCGGCGATCTTGGCAAGTTCGAGCAGGGGCAGTTGGTCATCACCGGCCGCACCAAGGATATCGTCAAGAAGGGCGGTTATCTCATCCTGCTGCCCGAGGTCGAGCATCTGGCCGCGGCCCATCCTGACGTTCAGGAAGCGGTTGCGGTGCCCTGCGCCCATCCGTTCTTCGGCGAGAGCTATATCCTGTTCGTGCGGCTGAACAACGACACCGGCGACGCGGCGGCGGAAAGCAGCGCGCTCGCCGAAATCCGCGGCTGGGTGCAGGACGGGCTCGCGCGCCACAAATGGCCCGAACGCATCCAGCTTCACCGTGAATTCCCGCGCACGCGCAGCGGCAAGATCATGAAGCATGCTCTGGCCGCCGAGATCACCGCTGCGGCTTCGTCATGAGCGATACAATGGCCCAGACCCAACTGCCCGTGATGCCGATCAGCGATCGGGTGAAGCACATCCCGCAGGCGCTGTCGGTCTATATCAACCAGCTGGTCTACGATCTGCGCCGCCGCCAGCGCGACATCATCGCGCTTTCCCTGGGCGAAGCGTTCTTCTCGATCCCGCGCTTCTCCTTTGAGAAGCTGGATTTCGAGCGCGGCTATCACTACTCCGACAGCCAGGGCCTGCCCGACCTGCGCAACAAGATCGCCGGCTTCTATAACAAGCAGTACGGCTCGGATATCGACGGCAAGAAGCACATCATCATCTCGGCAGGCTCGAAGCCGATCATCTTCATGTGCATGCAGGCCGTGCTGGATGTGGGCGACGATGTCGTCATCCACGAGCCGGCCTGGGTCTCCTATCAGGAGCAGGCGCGGCTGTGCGGCGGCGAGGTCAATTTCATCCCATTCTCGGTGCCGGTGAGCGAGTTCCATCGCCACTTCACGCCGCGCACGCGGATGATGATCATCAACAACCCGAACAACCCGGCGGGACGCCTCTACAGTCGCGAAGAACTGCTCGACCTCTACCAGCAGTGCCGCAGCCGTGGCATCTATCTGCTGGTCGACGAGGCTTATAGCGACTTCGTGCTGGACGGCAGCTTCGTCACCGCCGCGCGGCTCTCGCCCGATCTCGACGGCATCATCGCGGTGAATTCGCTCTCGAAGAACATGGGCATGTCGGGCTGGCGCGTTGGTTATGCGATTGCCGCGCCGCGTTTCATCGCGCAGCTTCTCAAGCTCAACCAGCACATCATCACCTGCGCACCGACGATCCTGCTGCAATATCTGATCGCCTATTTCGACGATATCCTGGCGGTGACGCTGCCGCAGGTGCGTGCGGTGGTGGAAAAGCGCGACCGCATCGCGCATCGCATGAAGGAACTTGGCATTCGCCATCTGCCGGGCGGCTCGACCTTCTATTTCTTCATCGATACGGCGCCCTTCACCGGCGACGCCTTCGACCTGGCCATGTATATGCTGCTCGACAAGGACGTCGCCCTGGTGCCGGGCAGCGCCTATGGCGCCAGCACCGAGCGCTTCCTGCGCATGTCGATCGGCACGGAAACGGAAGAGCGTATCGATCAGGCGCTGCAGGCCCTGCGTGCTACGCTCGACTCGGGCTTCGACAGCGAGTATGTCCGCGCCGAGTTCAAGCGCCTCAATCTTCCGACCCTCAAAGACGCGTAAGCCTTCGCCATGGCAGCCGAGCCGGCAGCAGATACGACATGGCTGAAGCTGTGCCCCGATGCCGTCCTGCGCCGGGCCGATGGTGCCTGGGTCGTCACCAATCCGCGCACCCATACTCATGTCGAGCTCGATGCCACGGCGATGAAGGTCGTGGCCGAGCATGGCGACGGCGCGACCGTTGCCGAATGGGCTGCGGCACTGAACGGTGCGCAGGGTTTCGATCGCAGCGCCTTCGATTTCACCTATGGGCTTTGGTCCGATCCCAGCCGGTTTGCGAGCCGGCAGGGGAATGCTGCGGCGGGCGCCGATCTGGTCGCCTTGCTGCATCGCCAGTGGATGCTCTGCGCCAATGATGGCGGCGACTATAAGCAATTCCTGGCCGCGCTTGATTCGATCCTCGATCGCAATCATCTCGGCACCTTCCATCAGCGCACGGGGCAGCATCTGGCCGTGGTGCTGCGATTGCGCGATAAATGGCGCTGGTGGCATGATTCGAAATTCACGCCGGATGGGCTGCAGTTGAAGCCGGGTCCCTACAAGTGGATCCAGGAAACCTTTTTCGATCGCTATTTCGCTGCCGAGCCCGTCAAGGGAACGCGCGTCCTCGATTTCGCGTGCGGTAACGGCTATTACGCGCGGAAGTTTGCCGCGCTGGGCGCATCGGTGCTGGGCACCGATACCGACGCCAATCTGATCCGCATGGCCGAGGCCAACAATCGAGGCGACTGCCGCTTCACGGCGCCGGCCGATCCGAAGGCCAGTCTCGATGCAATCCGCGCGATGGAGGCTGCCAGTTTCGACCGCGTCTATATGAGCGATATCGTGCTGCTGCTCGATGGCGACGAGTCTGAGACGGGCGCGCTGGCGACGATGAAGGCGCTGGCCCATGTGTTGCGGCCGGGCGGGCGGCTCCATATGTGCGAACCGAATCCGATCTTCTGGCTGGGCTGCCGGTTGGGAACCGCGGAAGCGCCGATGGTGGTGGCGTCCGAATACCGCAGCCCGGTCTACAGTGTCGCGCCGACACTCGATCGCGTGATGGCGACGATGGCCAAGGCCGGCTTTGCCCTGGTCGAGTTCCGGCATCCCGGCGGAGAGGCCGTGCCGGCCGAGGCGGCGGCGTTGCGGGCCTTCACGCGCGATTTCCCGACATGGGACTTCCTTACCTTCGAACGGCGGCCAGTATGAACGCGCCTGTTCAAAACCTCACCTTGCGCGATCTCGGCGATCGCCTCGACCGGATGATCGGCACGCGCCCCAATCCCGTCGTGATTTACACTGCCGTCTGGCCACTTGGTCGTGCGCTGGGCCTGGGCGGCAAGGAAACGCTCGACGGTGTTTTGGGTACGGTGCTCGATGTCGTCGGTTCGCGCAGTTTGGCGATGCCCGCCTTCACCCATGGCTTCCGCGATGGGTTCTGCAATCTCGATGCTGAGCCCAGCATCACCGGCATGCTGTCGGAGGCGTTCCGCTTGCGTCCGGGCGTGCGCCGCACCGTCAGCGCGTTCTTCTCGTTCGCCGTTCAGGGACCGCAGGCCGATGCGATGGTCGCGCTGCGTCCACAACGCGCCTGGGGCGAAGGGTCGCTCTATGAGTGGTTCGAGCAGCAAGACGCGACGTTCGTTTTGCTCGGCGCGCATCCCACCCATTGCAGCTATCTGCATCGCATGGAATGGCTGATCGCGGACAAGATTGCGTATCGCTATCCTAAGTCTTTCCACGGCCGCGTCCGCCACGAAGGCAATGACATCGGCGTGTCGGAAGAGCTGTTCGTCCGGTCGCTGCAGCCGGTAGCGAAAAATGATTTCACGGTGCTGACGCCGATCCTTGTTGCGGGCGGGATGGCGAGCGAGCCCTTCGGCGGCGCTCCGTTGAGCGTCATGTCGGCGCGCGCGATGCGTGACGCATTCCTGCCGCGGCTCCATGCCGACCCGTTTCTGGTACTTTCCAATCGCAAGGATTTCGAGCGAGGCGACGCATGAGCAATTCCACTTTGGCATCCGTGATCGAGATCATCTCGACGCAATCGCCTCTGCCGCAGATTGCGGTCAAGGCGACCACCGATCTGTTCGGCGAGCAAGTGCTCGACAGTTTCGGCATTCTCGAATTGATCGGCGCACTGGAACAGCAGCTCGGCGTCGCCTTGCCGACCGAGGAACTGACGCAGCAGAATTTCGCCTCGCCGACGACGATCGCCGCGTTGATCGATCGTATCCGCGCCGGCTGAAGCACCGCACGGATCGCAAGGAAGAGCCGGAACCAATGGCCACCGAGATCGCCTCAGGCGCCGAGATGCAGGGTTGGGCACGGGACCTATTCCCGATCTGCCGCAGCCTGACCGGGCCGGGCGTGCGCGATACACTCGCCTATCTGCAGAAGCTCCTGCCGGGCCTGACGATCCAATCGGTGCCGAGCGGCACCAAGGCGTTCGATTGGACCGTGCCTGACGAATGGACGATACGCGACGCCTATATCGCTGACGAATCAGGCAAGCGCATCGTCGATTTCCGCGTCTCGAATCTCCACGTGCTGGGCTATTCCGAGCCGGTCGATCAGTGGCTGTCGCTCGACGCGTTGCAGCCGCATCTCTATTCGTTGCCCGAGCAGCCTGACGCGATTCCATATGTCACCTCGTATTACAAGCGTCGCTGGGGTTTCTGCCTGACCGATCGTCAGCGCAAGGCGCTCGCGCCCGGCAAGTATCGCGCGGTGATCGACAGCACGCTGGCGCCCGGCGTGCTCAACTATGGCGAGTTGCTGCTGCCCGGAAGCGAGCGCAGCGAGGTGCTGCTTTCTACCTATGTCTGCCATCCCTCGATGGCCAATAACGAACTTTCGGGTCCGGTTGTCACAGCCGCGTTGGTACGCTGGCTGACGAGCCTGCCCCAGCGCCGCCACAGTTACCGCATAGTCTTTGTGCCGGAGACGATTGGTTCCATCGTGTATCTGAGTCGCAATCTGGCCGAGATGAAGGAACGCATCGTCGCAGGGTTCGTGATGACCTGCGTCGGCGATGAGCGCGCCCATTCCTATCTGCCGTCGCGCCAGGGCGATACGCTGGCCGACCGCGCGGGCACACATGCGTTGCGTCATATGGTCGGCGACTACAAGCGCTACAGCTTCCTGGATCGGGGTAGTGACGAGCGGCAATATTGCAGCCCCGGCGTCGATCTGCCGGTGTGTTCGCTGATGCGCAGCAAATACAACGAATATCCCGAGTACCACACCTCGCTCGACGATCTGTCGTTGGTCACGCCGGCGGGGCTTGAGGGCGGGTTCGAGGCGATGCGTCGCGCGCTTTCGATCATCGAGGCCAACCACACACCCCGCACCACGGTTCCGTGCGAACCACAACTGGGCCCGCGCGGGCTTTACCCGTCGATCGGCACCAAAGACAGCGGCCTGCAGGTGCGCAAGATGATGAACCTGATCGCCTATGCCGATGGCACGCGCGATTTGCTGGCTATCGCCGAGACCATCGGTGCCGATATGCTCGATCTGATCGAGATCGCCGACCGGCTTAAGGCCGAAGGCCTGTTCGAAGAGGTGAAGGCATGAAGCGCTTACTGATCGCGTTCGGTTTTGCGGCGGCGTGCCTGACGGTGTCGGTTGTTGCACGCGCCGAGCCGATCGATGCGCTGGCCGCGATCGATGCGCCGGTGGAATATAAGGCCGACTACGCACTGACCGAAGGCGAACAGACCTGGCACGGCACGGTCGTCCATGCGCCGCAGCGCGAGCGCCGCGACTTCACCACATCGATGGGCACCCAGGCGCTGCTGATGCGCCGCGACAGCGATCTGATCGCGGTGATCTGGCCGGATCGCAAATGGTATCTCTCGACCAGCCTGCAGGCGCTGGTGCAGTTGGGCGCCGCACACGGCAATCTCAATCTTGATCGCAAGAAGGACGGCGTCGAGACCATCGGCGGCGAACCCTGCACGCGCTACAAGGTCGAGGGCGCGTTCACCGGCAAGATGTGGTTCACGAAAGACGGCATCCTGATGCGCGCCGCCGGCACAATGGCGATCGGCGGCCATCCGCGCACCATCAGCACGCAGCTCTCGCATCTCAAGCGCGGCGCAGTCGATGCCGACGATTTCGAACTGCCGATCGGCTATCACGGCATCCCCGTGAGTCCGAATCTGTTGGGCGGGAAGGACAAGTCGGAGGAGTAGGGGGCGGCAATACTTGCCCGTCATTCCGGACAAGTCGAGCGAAGCGAGACGCTGATCCGGAATCCAGGAGAGATTCCCGCAACGCGGCTTCCTTACTGCTGTAGTTACACGCTCACAATTGCTCGCCTAGGACCCCGGATAGCGCTCCGCGCTTCCGGGGTGACGTTTGAACGTCTACCAGTACCGCACCCGGCCGACGTCCACATGGACGAAGGTGTGGTAGCTGCCCACGCCGCCGAGGCGCAGGTTCTTCGCGCTGTGGCGCAGGCTGTGTAACCCCACGCCCTTGATACGGATATCGGCGGCCATGCCCTGCATGTGCAGGCTATGCGCGGCCACGCCTTCGCTGTTCATCGCCAGCATCGCGTTGGTCTCGGGCGAGCGATAGGCGGAGAACACTTCGAACGGGTGCGTGCCGCCATACATGCTCTGCAGCCGGCAAAGCAGATCGATCAGCTTCGGATCCATGTGATGGATTTGATTCGAGTAGTGATCGCGCAGCACATGGTTGAGCCGCGACAAGGCGCCGGGTTCGTAATGCCCATCGGCCCAATAGACCGTCTTCAGCGTTTCGCCGGTGTGTACATTATGGAGAAAGATCGAGCGTTCCCGCGGGCCGTGGAATGCGGCCATCGCAGGTGATGATACGACTCCTGCTGCAGTAGTAGCGAACCCCGCAAGCAAAAATCCGCGGCGAGTTAGCATTGGCTAACCCCACCGTTATGCCAATCGGACCCCATATCTTCCCGATAGCATTGTTTTAGTTGCGGAAAGCTTAACAGACCGTCATGCAATGCCGCAACTTCGGATGTTACGTATTGCCCAAATATGTCGCAATCGGCCTCGGGAGCCCTTACGGAACCCGGCAACCCTCGCAAATCTTCTTTACGGGGGAGGGGGCGGCCGCATGGGCCACCAGGATGGGCTGGCGCATGGATTGGGTCAGGGCCACCACCAGGCGCTGGTCGCGGTCATAGAGGTCGTCGCGGTATTCGACGGTTCCGTCCGCATCGACCCAGGACGTGAAATAAAGCAGCCAGACCGGCACCGGCTTGCTCACCATGATCGTCTTGGTGTCGCCGGTGGCGATGGCCTGGTCGAGTTGATCCTGGGTCCAGTTCTTGTCGCGCAGCAGATAGAGCGCCAGCGCGTCGGGGTTCTCGAGGCGCACGCAGCCATGCGACAGCGCCCGGTCGAAGCGCGTAAAGAGTTTGTGCTTGGGCGTGTCGTGCAGATAGATGTCGTCGTCATTGGGCAGGTTGAACTTGATCCGGCCCAGCGCGTTGTCCGATCCAGGCCGCTGGCGCACCGGCCAGGGCATCTTGGTCATCGACTTCCAGGCGATACCCGCACCCTGGCTCTCGGGGCTGCCCGGCACGAAGTGGTCCGACACGAGTTCGAGATCGTTGGCGGCGAGATAGCCCGGGTTCTTCTGCAGCAGCGGCAGGATCTCATCGGTCGCGATCGAGGCCGGCACGCGCCAGAATGGGTTCAGCACCATCGAGTTGAGTCGCGCATGCAGGGCCGGCGTCGGATGATCGACATCGCCGACGATCGCCTTCATCTCCAACACGACTTCGTTGTCCTGCACCAACTGCATCTCTTCGGCCGGCACGTTGACGACGATGTGTTCGCTTTCGAGATGCGACGGCAGCCAGCGCCAGCGCTCCATATTGATCGCGATGGTGCGCGCCCGCTGCGCCGGTGAGGCGTTGAGCGCCAGGATCGAGCGCGGCCCCAGCGCGCCATCGGCGTCGAGACCATTGTGCGTCTGGAAGACCATCACCGCGGCCTTCAGCGTATCGTCATAGGTGGTGCTGTCGGCGTTGTCGGTGGTCAGTTCGCCGGTTGCGATCAAACGGGCGCGGACAGCGGGAATGCGGTCGTTGACGTCGCCCGGCTTGATGGTGGGGCCGGCGGGCACCTTCGGCCAGTCATGGGCCATCAGCGCGCGCATCTTGATCTCGGCGTCGCGCAGCGCCTTGTAGCCGTTGTATTCGGGGGCCAGATCGGCCAATGCCGGTACGATGTCGTCTTGATGCTTGATCAGGAAGGCGACCGCGTCGAAGTTGGGCACCGGCAGATACCAGTCGTCTTCGATATCGGTCGGATCGACGCGCTGGCCGCGCATCGCCGCGGCGTAGCGCAGTACCGCATCGGTCAGCAGCATGTCACCTTCGGCGGCTTTCGCGGCGGGTGCGGCATCAATGCGCGCGGCAATGGCTTTCATATGCTGCGGCAGCGAGGCGAGACCGTCATCGCCGGCCTTGCTCAGTGCTTCGATCACCGGCGCCGCTTTGCCGTTGGCCCAGGCCGGCGTCCAGTGGCGCGCGCGGTAGAAGTTGGCCAGCGCCGTGCCATCCACGGATTCGTTGGCCAGGCTGTCGATCGGCTGGGTGGCGTCGAGCATATGTTCGATGGCCTCGGCCACCGCATCGGGCGTGGCGATGGCGGCGGGCGGCACCGGCGTTGCGGCCATCGTGACGATGGCAATCGCACCCACGGCGGCAAGGCGCAGCAACTGAGCCCCCAGCTCAGACGGCAGACGAACGGCGTATCCCATGAGGCTATAATAGCCTGCCGCGCGTCCCGAGGGGAGGGGCCCGGTATCTCGTTTTTATGTCAAACCGGATCTGGATTCGGGGTGGCCGCCACATTCGGGGCGAAGATCGGCTGACCTTTCCAGGTTTTCAGCAACACGATACCCAGCCCCAAGCCGCAGGCCGACACCCCCGTCATCAGCAGGAACGTGTCGCCGCCGCCCAGATGCTCGTAGAAAAGGCCGGCGATCGGCAGGAACAGGCCGAAATTGAGCCCCGAAGCGACCGAGGAATAGATCGCCTGGGCGCGGCCCGACATTTCGATCGGGATCGACTTCTGGATGAAATACATCGCGCCGAGATGGGTGGCGGTGAAGGTCAGGCAATGCATCCACTGCACAGCGGCGAGTGCAATCGGGTCAGTGGTGAGCCCGCAGATGGTCCAGCGCATCATCCCGCCGATGGCGCTGATGATCAGCAGCCAGCGCGGACCGATGGCGGCCGCGATGCGATGGCCGAAAATGAAGAACACGGCTTCGGCCGCCACCATCTCGGCCCACAGCCCGCCGATTGCCCCGCTGGACACCCCGTTCGCGTTCCAGTGCAGCGTCGCGAAACCGTAGAGCGCCGTATTGCTCGACTGGTTGAGCGTCGCTACGGCCAAGAACAGCAGGAACACTGGATTGCGCAGCAGAATGCCGATGGCGCGCGGCGGGCCGGCGCTGCGATCGCCTTTGATTCGCGGCAGCCGATAACACGCAAATACAGCGAAGGCGATACCGGCCAACAGTGTGTAGGCGATCAGAATTGGTGGCTGGCCGATCAATAAGTAGCTGCTTAGGCCGGAGAAGACCATGAAGGCCAGCGATCCCGAGACGCGCACATGGCCGTAATGGAGGCGGTGGCTCGAGATCGCCAGCAGGGTGAGGCTGTCGCCGAGCGGCGTGAGGGCGGTGAAGGCGCCGGCCGCGATCAGGGTCAGGATCAAGAGCGGCCAGAACCCGCCGACGAATAGGAATGGCATATAGGCGGCCATCGCCACGACCGAGAGCACCATCAGCGGCAGGCGCCGTTCGCCCAGCCGGTCGGCGATATGACCCGCGATTGGGTTCGAGACGATTTTGACGATGTAGGCAGCAGACAGCATCACGCCGATCTGCACCGGGGTGAGGCCGCGCCAGGCCAGGAACAGGGGCCACAACGGCGTCTGGATGCCGCCCACGGCGGACAGCGATGCGTGCAAGGTCGCCAAGCGCGTGGCGAGGTTGAGGCGCGGACTCATAACTGTGCGGCGCTTGGCGCGCCGCTGGCGTCATAAGCGGGACGAAGGCTTAGGACGGCTGGGTTTGAGAAGACGGAAGTTCGACCGGCGTCACGCGAGCGGTCGAACGGCGGGCCAGACGTGCCCGCATGCGGTGAATGAAGCTGCCCGAGGGCGCGGCCGAGATCAGGCCCGTCGCCAGAGCGGCGGCGAACGGCACGGCCTGCACCGAAAGCACCAGCGCCCAGGTGCGCGCATCGCGGTCGAGCCAGCCCTTGGCCCATAGGATCGCGACGGCCGAGCCGATCTGCGAGACCATCAGGATCGACTCGTCGCGCGCCATGGCGAAGCCGGCGGTCCAGGCAGATTTGCCGGCCATCTTCGGCGTGCGCTGGAAGGGCACGGACTTGGTGAACAGGCCCCACCACATGGCGCGACCGATCGTATAGGTGAGCGCCATGCCGACGATGGCAGCGCCCGCGCGCTGCACCCAATTGCAGCGCACCCGCGTCGAATAGAGGAAGAGGTGATGGCCGAGCTTGGCCAGGAACACGCCCACCGTGGGCAGCACGAAGATCGACATCGGGAAGTCGAAAGTCTGCGGCGCGGCGATCATCCCGATCGTCCAGAAGACCGAGAGCATAGCGAACAGCAGATAGAAGGCGTCGGCGAACCACGGCAGCCATCCCGTAACGAAATGGTATTTCTGGGCGGCCGAGAGGCCCGTCTGGGTGAAGGGCCTCAGGGCGCGCCAATGCGCCTTGAGAATCTGCACCGCTCCATAGGCCCAACGGAAGCGTTGTTTCTTATAGGCGGTGAAATCGTCGGGTGTCAGGCCGCGGCCGAAGCGTTCGCTGAGATAGACCGCGTCATAGCCGCTCTGGAGCAGGCGCAGGCCCAATTCGGCGTCCTCGACGATGCACCATTCGCCCCAGCCGCCGGCCTTCTCGATGGCTTCGCGGCGCAGCAGGGTCATCGTGCCGTGCTGGATGATGGCATTGTCTTCGTTGCGGGCGACCATGCCGATATCGAAGAAGCCGGCATATTCCCAGTTGATGAATTCCTTGAAAACGTCGTCTTCCCACTCGCGATGGTCCTGCGGCGCCTGAACCCAGCCGACCTTCGCGTTCTCGAAATGCGGCACCAGGGTCGAGAGCCAGTCGCGGTCAACGATGTAGTCCGAATCGATCACGCCGATCACCTCGGTTTCCGGGTCGGTCACCTCAAGCGCGAAGTTGAGCGCGCCAGCCTTGGCGCCCGGCCATTTGCCGAGATGGTAGAATTTGAAATTGGCGCCGAGCTTTTCGCAGTGGTCGAGAACCGGTTTCCACAGCTCGGGATTTTTGGTGTTGTTGTCGACGACGATCACTTCGAAATTCGGATAGTCCATCGCGGCCAAGCTGTTCAGCGTCAGCTTCATCATCTCCGGCGGTTCGCTGTAGCATGGCAGATGGATCGACACTTTGGGATGGCGCGTGGCCTTGGGCGCATTGGCGCGGGTGAAGCCGCGGCGCATGGCGCGGGTCCAGGTCAGCTCGGTCAGCTCATAGCCCGAGATCAGCACCACCACGAGCAAGATGACGAGTGCCGGGCCGAGCACGGTGTAAAGCAACCGCGTCGACGGCGCGAAGTCGCGCAGCACCGGTGTCGACAGTGCCCAGATCGCCAGCGAGGCCGCGAACTGCATCAACAGCGCGAAGAACATCTTGCCGCGCGTCTGCAGGTGCTTCCACGAGAACATCAGCCAGACCAGCGGGATCATCGCAAGCAGCGTGGCGGCGGTGGCCTGCATCGGCCATTGGCGCACTTCGATGACCGGGCGCGTCCACGAGAACTTCGGATTGCGGTCCGCATCCCACAGGCCCCAATGGGCGCCGACCGACCATTCGATTGCCTTCTTCCACGGCTGGTCGAAGGCTTCGATCACGTTGTAGTTGAGGTCGTCGTCCTCGGCGGCATTGAGGAAGCGGCGCAGGAACAGCGCCTGATTGATCAGCGACGGTTCGGCGGTCTGCCGCGCCTTGCCCGCCGACGGCCAGCCCACTTCGGCCAGCATCACCGGCTTGCCCGGGAACACTTTGTGGATGCCGGCGATTTGGCCCATCACGTATTTCACCGAATCGTCGACCGGCACACCTTCCCAATAGGGCAACACGTGCAGCGCGATGAAATCGACTTCTTTGACCAGTTCGGGATGGGCGTACCAGACATAGGCGGGCTCGGCGGTGCTGACCGGCTGGTTGACGCGGCGCTTCACCGAACGGATGTAGTCGATCATCTGCGCGACGGTGGCCTCGCCGCGATAGACGGTCTCGTTGCCGATGATCACGCGGCTGACGTTATCGTTCTTGCGCGCCATCGACACGGCGGCGTCGAGCTCGGCCTGATTCTGCATCAGGTCGGTCATCTGCAGGTGATAGGCCTTCAATTCGTCGGGATTCATCTGCGCCGGGTCTTTGTCGAGACGCAGATTGGGATCGGTCAGCGCGCCGCGAATCCAGGCGCCGGCAGTCACGGTCAGGCCGTGTTTGGCGGCCATCGCCGCGACGTCCATGTCGTCGGGGAGCGCGCTGTAGAGGCGGATGCCGCGCGCCTTGGTCGCCACCAGCGCCAGGTCTTTGTCGACCGAGGCTGCCGTCGGGTAGCGGTTTTCGAGCGGGTTGTCGTCCTTGCGGTAGGGGCTGAACGAGATGCTGGAGATCATGCCGCGATAGGGCATGTCGCTATGCGGCCGGTTCATCAGCCACCAGAACCCCAGATTGCCAAGCACGATCAGGACCAGGACCAAAAATCCCGATAGGCGCGACATGGAGGTACAGCCTTTATTTTTCGTAGTAGCCCGTTACCAACCGGCTTGGCTTGGGGCGAAATTGTTCTTTATTAACAATGGAATGCCGGAAATTCCCCTCAAAAGCATCTTCGCGCCTGCGGCGAGGATTGCTGCGGAGCAATATATCCGCCCTCTCATCGCGCGTCGAGAGTATGTCCGGACAATTACGGCATGACTTTGACGCAGGGCTCGCGCCCAAACAGAATCGTGAATCTGCCTATGCCGCAGGGTTTTTGAGGGGTTTGCCTTAATGAAACTCTGGCAAATTTGCCTCTGATTGAGGCGGCCGACCCTTTAGGTCCGAAATAAATTCACAAAGCTGCAAAGCCTGGATGCGACAAGCCGGGTTTTGGTCGCGGATTGGCCGTTGCTGAGGCTGGGGTGAGGTGGTTCACTTTGGCCCGCTCACTAGAAGCAAGGTGCGGAATCGCGCCATTTCCGAGGGACGGAACCAAGATGCCCAATTTTCCGATCGTCGACAGCCATGTCCATCTCTACGACACCAAGCGGCTGAGCTATCCCTGGCTTGCAGGCGTGCCCAAGATCGATCGCACCTATCTGCTGAAGGATTTCGACGCCGCCCGCGCCCAGGTGCAGGTCGACAAGCTCGTCTTCGCCGAAGTGGCGGTGGGGCCGGGCCTGCATCGCGAGGAAGCCAAATTCGTTCAGGAGATGGCCGAGGCCGATCCCAGGCTCTGCGGCATGGTCGCCCATGTGCCGGCCGAGAAGGGCACGGTGATCGAAGGCGATCTGATGGCGCTGAAGCAATACCGCACGCTGCGCGGCATCCGCCGTTTGATCGAGACCGAGCGCGATCCGTCCTTCTGCCTTGAGCCCGATTTTATCGCCGCGGTGAAGCTGATCGGCAAGCACGGCCTGACCTTCGACATTTGTGTGAAGCACTGGGCGATGGTCTATGCGATCGAGTTGGTGAAGCGCTGCCCCGACGTGCAGTTCGTGCTCGACCATATCGGCAAGCCCGGCATCAAGCATGGGCTGCGCGAGCCGTGGTGGGGGCAGATCGAAGAACTCTCGAAGCTGCCGAACGTGGTGGTGAAGGTCTCAGGCGTGATCACCGAAGCCGATCATGCGACCTGGACCAAGGATCAAGTGAAGCCCTATGTCGCCCATGTGATCGAGACCTTCGGCTTCGATCGCGCGATGTATGGCAGCGACTGGACCGTCTCGGAACTGACCCACCAATATCCGGTCTGGGTCGAGATCATCGACGAGGTGATCAAGGGCGCGAGCGAAGCGGAACAGCGCAAGCTCTACCGCGACACAGCGATGCGGATTTATAAGCTGCCGGCTTGAATAAAAGTCTGCGTCACCCCGGAAGGGCGGGCATGCAAAGCATGACCGCGCTATCCGGGGTCCACGCTGAGTCCCGACTGCGTTCCGAGGTGGACCCCGGCTCTACGGCCGGGGTGACGGATTTTTCTGAAAAAGATTCGCGCTAAAGCTGCCGTGAGAGGGAGTCAATCCGCCAGCGCGGGCGTCTTGCTTTCGACCATCTCGCCGAGCAATCCGGCGAGGCCGATGAAGGCCGGCAGCGGGTGAGTCACAACCCAGACCGGGATCGGGTCGAGATAGGTCTTCAATCTGCCCTTGCCGAGAAAGCGTTTCTCGAAATCCGAGGCGGCGATTTCCTTGAGATAGCGCGGCACGATACCGCCTGCGATCGCCACGCCGCCTTGCGCGCCGACGGTCAGCGCCAGATTGCCCGACACGGTGCCGAGCATGGCAAAGAAGCGGGCGAGGGTTTCCTGGGCGATCGGATCGCCGGCCTTGTACTGCTCCGAGATGTGCTCGGGCGTCACCGCGTCGGTCGACTTGCCTTCCAGGGCGCTGATCGCCGCGTGCAGATTGGTGAGGCCCTGGCCGGACAGCACGCGTTCGGCCGAGACGTGATCGAAGTGCTTGCGCAGATAGGCGAGGATCGCGTCGTCGCGATCATCGGCGGCGGTCGCGGTGACATGGCCGCCTTCCGAGGCCAGCCGCGTCCAACCACCTTTGCCATTGGGGATCACGGTCGCGACGCCGAGCCCCGTGCCCGGACCGATCAGCGCGATCGGGCCCTTGGCGTCAGGGCTGCCGGCGCGGAGCGTCGCGCGATCGTCTTCGGTGAGGCGCGGCACGGCATAGGCGAGGGCGGCGAAGTCGTTGATGATCTCAAGCCGGTCGAGGCCGAGTTCACGCCGCACCGCAGGCACTTCGATCCGCCAGGGATGGTTGGTCAGTTTGGCGACATCGCCGATCACGGGTCCGGCCACGTCGAAGGCGGCCACCCGCGGCTTGGTCTCCGGCGCCATCTTCTTCAGATAGGCCTTGGCTGCATCGGCCAGACTGGGGAAGTCGGCGCAGGGCAGGATCAGCGGCGACACGATGTCATGGCCGCTAGGCTCCATCAGAGCGAAGCGGGCGTTGGTTCCACCGATATCGGCGACGAGGGCGAGGTTCTTGGACGTGTTCTTATCAGCCATCCGCACAGTCTAGCTGTGCGCGGCCGCCATTTGAAGCTTGTGACGGTGATACTCTTCGAGGCGTGCAGCGCGGTAGGCATCGGCGATCCGTTTCGCCTCGGCCTTCTCGGCTTCGGTCTGTGCCAGATGGGCCGCCTTCTGGGCATCGGTTTCGACTTGATTCTGAGCGGCACGCGCCATCACCTGCGCTTTCACATCGGTGGGGCCGCCCTGTGCCGGCGTCGGCAGGATCATGCCGATCGGCGGACGATTCTCGAGCGCCATCGCCGCCGTGATAAAGTCGTTGTCGCCGCGATCGTCCGCCCGGCCACGCGCGTCCTTCCACGCCGTGACCAGCTTCGCCTTATAGGCGGCGGCTAGCGCGGGCGTCTGCGAGTGGTAATAGGCGGCGGCGGTTTCCCAGTTCGGCGTGTTGGCGCGCAACTCGTTCAGGAAGCGGGCGCCATAGGAGACATTGGTCGCCGGATCGAGGGCGTCGTCCAACGTCGCGAAGGCGTCGGGATGGGCCTGCAGGTTCACCTGCATGCAGCCGACATCGATATTGGTGACGCCCTTGTGTTTCAGGCGCACCACTTCGGCCATGGCCGCTTCCTTGCTCGGCAGAAAATGGCCTTCGCCCTCAGCGGTGACGGTCCAGGGCCAGGCAAAACTTGCCTTGCGGTCGGCATCCCAGCGGCCGGACTCGACCAGGGAGATCGCATGCAGCAGCCGGTCGGGAATCGCCTGGAGGACTTCCTGGCGCTTGGTCTCAACGCCGCAAGCCTTCGCATCTTGAAGGGAAACGGGGCTTTGCGGGGTATCGGCGGCCAGGGCCGAGCTTAACGTCGCAGTCATCAGAACCGCGCCGAGACCTAAGACCGTGACCGCACCTAAAACCCGCATAATATGCTCCGAAGTGGACGCGGAGGGATAATGCGAAGCGCATGCCAAAGGGAAGCAACCACTGCGTGACTATCCGAGGGCCGTGACCTCCCCTCATAGAATCAAAGTGTTACATTTTGATTTACACCAGTCACAATTTTCCTCTTGCACTGCAGC
>DASXEH010000076.1:0-22742 GCA_036490215.1 Magnetospirillaceae bacterium | reverse complement strand
CTACCTCTCGAAGGTGAGCCCGGACTGGAAGCAGAAGGTGGGTGAAGACACCTCGGTCGAATGGCCGGCGGGCGTGGGTGGCAAAGGCAATGCCGGCGTAGCCGCCTTCGTGCAGCAGATCGACGGCTCGATCGGCTATGTCGAATACGCCTACGCGATGGAAAATCACCTCGTCTACACCGACATGGTGAACAAGGCCGGCAAGCGCCTCGCGCCGGCTATGGATGCATTCCAGGCGGCGGCAGCCAACGCCGACTTCACCAAGGTGCAGAACTTCTATCTGATCCTGACCGACCAGCCCGGCGCGAAGAGCTGGCCGATCACGGCCGCCACCTACATGCTGCTGCGCAAAGATACCGATCCGGCGCAGAACAAGGTGGCGCTGAAGTTCCTCGACTGGTGCCTGCACAACGGCCAGAAGGACGCCGAAGCGCTGAACTACGTCCCGATGCCCGACGCCGTGATCAAGCAGATCGAAGACAGCTGGACGGCGCAGTTGAAGGGTCCGGACGGCAAGCCGGAATGGGTCGCTTCGGCGAAGTGACCTAACAATGCCGTTGCGATAGAGGCTAGCCGGAAGCGGCTTCCGTCGTGAACGGGTCGAAGGACCCCCCGAGCCCCTACTCGGGGGGTCTGTCGTTTGAGGCAACGATGACAGCGGCTACTGCGCAGCGTCGGCGTTGTGTTCGGGGAACAGACCCAACATGCCCGCGCGGGTGGCCGGGCAGGCGCCACGTTCGGTGATCAACGCCGTCACCAGCCGCGCCGGCGTGACGTCGAAACCATAGTTCGATGCGTTGCTGCCGTCGGGCGTAAGCTGGACCTCGGTCACTTTGCCATCAACCGCGCGGCCGGCGATATGTGTGACCTCGCGCTGCGCGCGTTCCTCGATCGGAATCTGTTTCAGCCCGTCTGCGATCGTCCAATCGATGGTCGGGCTCGGCAGCGTCACATAGAAGGGCAGGTTGTTGTCCTTGGCGGCCAGCGCTTTGAGATAGGTGCCGATCTTATTGGCGACATCGCCCGCCGCTGTGGTGCGGTCGGTGCCGACGATGCACATATCGACCATGCCATGCTGCATCAGGTGCCCGCCGGCATTATCGACAATCACCGTGTGCGGCACGCCGTGCCAGTTCAATTCGCGCGCGGTCAGCGATGCGCCTTGGTTGCGTGGCCGCGTCTCGTCGACCCAGACATGGATCGGAATACCCGCATCATGCGCCTTGTAGATCGGCGCGGTGGCCGTGCCCCAATCCACCGTCGCCAGCCAGCCGGCATTGCAATGGGTGAGAATATTGAGCCGCGTGGCGCCGGCAGCGCGCCGCTTGTCCCACAGCGCCTTAACGATGGCGAGGCCGTGATCACCGATGGCGCTGTTGATGGCGACGTCGTCGTCGCAAATCTCGGCGGCGCGTTTCCAGGCGGCGGCGCGACGCGCATCGACCGCCAGCGGCAGCAGCGTGCGGCGCATATCGTCGAGCGCCCAGCGCAGATTCACAGCTGTGGGCCGCGTGACGTAGAGAACCTTGTAAGCCTGCTCGATCCGCGCGTCGGATGCATCAGACGCAAGAGCCAAAGCCATGCCATAGGCCGCCGTGGCGCCGATCAGCGGCGCGCCGCGGACCAGCATGTCCTTGATCGCCCGCGCCGCGTCTTCAAGCGTATCGAGCCGGGTCCAGACCAGCGCATGGGGCAGCTTGGTCTGATCGATGATGTCTACACCACCAAACTTTCCTGGGCCGTCGGCGGCAGGGCGGATGGTGCGCGTGGGGGTGCCATTGATGTTCATGATGGGAAAGTAGGCGATGGGCCGGCGGGCGGCAACCCAGCCTGCTGATCGCCAGATCAGGTCCCGAGGAAGCCCCGCCACTCGCCTTCGGCCACCAGGGTCGTCAGCCGGCCGGTAAAGAACGCGCCGGTGTCGATGCCGATCCGGTTGAGCTTCTGCTCGGGCAGGGTGGTGATGGTGTGGCCATGGACGACGATTTTGCCGTAGTCGACGGCTGAACCCAGGAACTCGCCGCGAATCCAGAGCATATCCTGGCGCTGCTGGTGCTGGAGGGGGATGCCCGGGCGCACCCCGGCGTGGACGAAGAAATATCCCCCTTCCTGATGGGAGACGGGCAGGGTGGTCAGGAAACGGCGGTGATCGGGCGGCAGAGCCCGATTCAGTAAGTCTTGCAACGTCTTAAGGCCAGAAGGCTGGGGCAATTCGCCGATATAGCTCTGTAGTGTAGACACCCCCCCATTGCTGCCCGAGAGCCATGAACCGCCGGCCTCAAGATCGTCGAGGAAGCGCACCATCATGGCCTCGTGGTTGCCCGAGAGCGCCACCCAGCGGAAATCGGCCCAATCGGCGCCGGAAGGCGGCCCGGCGGCGATGGTTTCGATCACGGCACGGGAATCCGGCCCGCGGTCGATATAATCGCCCAGGAACACCACCAGCTTTTTCGGCGCCCGCGACAACCGCCCGTCGGCGGCGATCATCCCCAACATCCGATCGAGAAGGTCCTTGCGGCCATGGATATCGCCGACCGCATAGATCCGCATATCGGCCGGCGTCCGTCCTCGGGGATAAGACTCCCCAGCCATCGGATTGTGGCTCCTTAGCTCTTGGGCCCACTGGCCGTTGCGAGATTGTGATATAAACTCTAAAAGAATCGCATTCTAGAGCGTCTTGACCCCAGGCACGGCTTTGTCCCCAGGGGCGGGACCGGAGGCCACCTCTCCGATGTATTCTCTTCCCGGGAACCCGAACCCGGATGTTGTTACCCAGGAAAGCTTGCTGCTCGGCGCTGCCGAGCGCGTGGGGCGAATTCGTCAGGGTCGCATAGCCCTTCACGTCCATCTGTCCCGCCTGCGGGTGCAAAACCGGCAAGAAGGGCATGTGCGCATTGCGCTGCGCATGCTCGAGCCGATGGTCAACGCCTATCGCGGGCAGATGTTCCTGCTCACCAATTCCGACGTCGTGTTCATGCTCAAGGACGCGAATCTGACCGACGTCGAGAACATGATCTACAAGCTGCGCGCCCTGTTCTCGAAGGATCCGCTGACCTTCACCGATTCGGGCGACGGCATCGACAATTTCTGCACCTGGTACGATCTGGCCGGGCCCGACTATGATGCGTTCCTGGTCATGGCCAAGGACGCGACCGAGGAGGCGCGCGCCCGCAATCGCGAAAAGGCGTCGCAAGCCAACCAGAGCGTCATCGACGCCAAGATGCTGTCCGAGCTGCTCGAGCGCCTGGCGCGCACCGATATCAGCCGCCTGATCCGCCGCCAGTCGGCCATGGTGGTCGGCGACAGCAATTCAAACGCCGAAGTGATCTTCCAAGAATTTTTCGTCTCGGTGAGCGAGCTGCAGAAAGAGCTGCGCAGCGAAGTCAGCCTGCTTTCGAACCGCTGGCTGTTCCAGCATCTCAGCCTGTCGCTCGACCGCCGCGTCCTGAGCGCGCTGAGTGCCGCGAACCTGAAGGCCTGGCCCGTGGTCTATGGGCTCAACTTGAATCTCGCGACGATCAAGACCGACACTTTCGCAGAATTCTCGCAGCATATCGCCGGCCATGCCGGGTTGTCGGTGGAGCTGCAGGTGCTCGACATCATGGCCGACAGCCGCGCCTATTTCGACGCGCACAATCTGCTGCTGAAAAACGGCCATCAGGTCTTGATCGACGGCATCAACGAGCTGACGCTGCAATTCATGGACCTGACCCAGTTCAAGGCCGATCTCTACAAGCTCCATTGGAGCCCGGAGATGGGCGACACCGAGCATGGCGAACAAGTCGTGCGTGGGCTGATGGGCGTGGGTGTCGAAAAGATCGTGCTGGGCCGCTGCGACTCCGAAGCCGCCATCCAATGGGGTCTGTCGAAAGGCATCCAGCGCTTCCAGGGCCGTTATGTGGATACGATGCTGGCGGCCTATACGATGGCGGTCTGCGATAAGAGCGCGGCCTGCGCGCTGGGCCAGTGCATCGCGCGCCACGGTGTGTTGTCGGGCGCGCCGCGGCCCGAATGCGGCAATCTCGACATGCTCGATACGCCCCCCGTAATGCGCGCCATCCGCGCGCGCGCGCCGTCAGGAGCTGGCTGATGAAGCCCCCACAGACTCGCGACCGCGTCGAACCGCAGGAAGCGGGCTTCGACCCGCGCGCCGAACGCCTGGTCGGGCAGGAACAATTGCTGCTCGACTATGTGCGCAAGCTGGAGCGGCATCGCCGTGGCCGGCAGGTGGCGATCCTGCACATCTCAGCGCTGCAGGCGCAGAATCGGCGCGAACAACATGTGCGTATCGCGCTCAACGCTTTCGAGATTATGGTCAAGGCGCTGAAGGGCCAGGTCTTTGTTCTGTCCAACAGTGACATCGTCTTCATCTTTAAGGATGCCGCGCTCGACGAGACCGAATCGGCGATCATCAAGGTGAAGTTCCTATTCAGCGACGATCCGATGCTGGTGGACGAGGGCGAAGGCGATAAGGTCTCCTTTGTCGACTGGTTCGACATGGAGCGCGACTACGAGGATCTGCTCGCGCTGGCCCAACGCGCCGCCCATGAAGAAGATCAGCGCCGCACTCAGGAATTCACCAAAGGCTTCATCGCGCAGCAGCAGACCAAGCAGGCGAGCGAAGGCCAGCCGCTGACGCCGCAAATGCTGAACCGGATCGAGGAAGCGCTGATCCGCGCCGATCTGTCCAATATGCTGCGCCGCCAGGCGATCTGCGCCATCGTCGGCAAGGCTTCGCCACAGCCGATCTTCTCCGAGCTTTTCATCTCGATCGCCGATCTGCGCGAAACGCTGCTGCCCGATGTTAATCTGGCGTCGAGCCCATGGCTGTTCCAGCAATTGACCGAGACGCTGGACCGCCGCGTGCTGGCGATGCTGATCAAGCACGACGACCGCACCGTTGCCGGCGATGTCAGCATCAACCTCAATGTCCAGACGCTGATCGCGCCCGAATTCCTGACCTTCGACGACAATCTGCAGGCCGGCATGCGCGGTACGATCGTGCTTGAAGTACAGAAGGTGGATGTGTTCGCCGATCTGGGAGCATTCCTGTTCGCCCGCGATTTCGCCCATGAGCGCGGCTATCGCATCTGCATCGACGGCGCGAATCTCGAATCCCTGCCCTTCATCGATCGGCAGCGCCTGGGCGTCGATCTGATCAAGATCAACTGGAATCCGGCGATGAAGACGGGGCTTTTGCCCAACGGCATGAAGATGGATCAATACATCGCTCGCGCCGGCAGCGGTCGTGCGATTCTGGCCCGCTGCGACGACCAGGAAGCTATCGATTTCGGCCGGCAAGCGGGCATCACCATGTTCCAGGGCCGCCATGTCGAGGCCCTGATCGCCAGCGACTCGAAGCGGGTCAAGGGCGTCTCGGGCATGCGTCGCTGACGCCTTCTTTTTCGGTATTCAGCCCATGAGCGACATCGTCATCCGCGTGGATGATCTGCGCAAATCCTTCGGCGCCGTCACCGCTGTCGACGGGCTTTCCTTCACGGTCGAGCGCGGTTCGACCGTGGCGCTGCTGGGCGCCAATGGCGCGGGCAAGACCACGACGATCTCGATCCTGCTCGGCCTGCTGCTGCCGACCTCGGGGCGTATCGAAATGCTTGGCGAGGATATGCTGGCGCACCGAAATCGTGTGCTGCCGCGCGTCAATTTCTCATCGCCCTATGTCGATCTGCCTCATCGTCTGACGGTGCGCGAGAATCTGACCGTCTATGGCCATCTCTATGGCGTTAAGGGGCTCGACAAGCGCATCGACGAAGTGGCGGCGATGCTCTCGATCGGCGAATTGATGAGCCGCGCGGCGGGACGCTTGTCGGCGGGCCAGAAGACTCGCGTGGCGCTGGCGAAAGCGATGCTCAACACGCCCGAGATCTTGCTGCTCGACGAACCCACCGCCTCGCTCGATCCCGATTCGGCCGATTGGGTGCGGACGATGCTGCGCGACTTCCAAAAGCGCCATGGCGCGACGATTCTGCTGGCCTCGCACAACATGACCGAGGTCGAGCGGCTGTGCACCAGTGTCTTGATGATGCGCAAGGGCCGCGTGGTCGATCAGGGCGCACCGGATGCGCTGATCGCGCGCTATGGCCGCGAGACAATGGAAGAGGTGTTCCTCGATATCGCCCGCAACCGCACCCAGGACGCCGTTCCGGCGGCACCATGATGGGCGGCACCGCGCCAGTCTCATTGACCATCGACAGTTTGGGTGCGCGCGGCGACGGCCTTGCGCAACATGACGGCCAGACCGTCTATGTCCCTTTCACCGTGCCGGGCGACGTGGTCGACGCACAACTCGGCGAGAAGCGCGCCGACGGCGTTGCTGCCGATCTGTTGCGCATCACGACACCCGGACCTGGGCGCGCCAAGCCGGCCTGCAAACACTTCGGTCAATGCGGTGGTTGCGCCGTGCAGCATCTTGACGATGACCATTACGCCGTCTGGAAGCGTGGGCTTCTGGTCGAGGCGGTCGAACGCGCGGGCGGTGACGCGAGCGTCGTCGCGCCGTTGATCCGCATTGCACCGGGCACGCGGCGGCGCGCGGCCTTGGGCTTCGTGCGTGCCGGAAAAGCCACGATGCTTGGTTTCGCACAACGCGCCAGCCACACGCTGATCGATGTCGAAGAATGTCCGGTGCTGGTACCGGCACTCGTCGCTCTGCTGGCCCCGCTGCGCGCCGTGCTGACACAGGCGCTGCCTGGCGGTGCGAAAGGCGATGTGGTCGCGACGCTGACCGAGACCGGACTCGATCTGGTGATCGAGAGCGAATCCCAGCCCAACCTCAAATCGCGCGAGGCCTTGGCCGGCTTCGCCACAGCCCACGACATCGCCCGCCTGTCCTGGCGCTCGAAGAAAGGCACCGAGCCAATTGCCCATCGCCGCGCGCCGATTGTGCGGCCGGGTGGCGTGCCGGTCGAACTGCCGCCGGGCGGGTTCCTCCAGCCTTCGACCGAAGGCGAGACAACGCTGGCACGTCTGGTGACCGAGGCGGTGATCGAACGCGCCAAGCCGCGCGATCGGGTGCTCGATCTCTATGCCGGCAGCGGTAGCTTCACCTTCCCGCTGGCCAAGACCCAGCGCGTCCATGCGGTCGAGGGCGATGGTCCGGCAATCGCAGCGCTCACTCGCGCGGTCGGCCAAGCGTCATTGCCCGTCACCACCGAGACGCGCGATCTGGCGCGGAAACCGCTGCGCGAGAAAGAACTGGCAGGCTATGTCGCTGCCGTGTTCGATCCGCCGCGCATCGGCGCCGCCAGCCAGGCCAGTGCACTGGCGGCCTCAGGCCCCAAGCTGGTGGTGGCTGTCTCGTGCAATCCCGCCACGTTGAGCCGCGATGCGCGGTTGCTGATCGATGGCGGCTACCGCCTGATCCGCGCCGTGCCGGTCGATCAATTCCTCTGGTCGGCCCGCCTTGAGGCGGTGGCTGTGTTTACGCGTTAGGGCGTCATGCCCGGCCTCGTGCCGGGCATCCACGTCTTTGCCTCAATAAGAAAGTCGTGGATGGCCGGGACAAGCCCGGCCATGACGGTTAAATTGGAACGACGGTCTTTAGTTAGGAATATCCGATGTCCGAATCCGGTACCAACTCGGCCTATACCGATCTGCACGACCGCTTCATGCGGCTGTCCCATGTCGGCGAAGCGCTGGCGATTCTCGATTGGGATGCGCAGACGATGATGCCCGAGGGCGCGTCCGATGTGCGCGCCGCCCATACCGCAACCTTGCGCACCATAGCGCATTCGATGCTGACCGATGGTGCGATGAAGGGCCTGCTGGACTCGGCCGAGAACGAAGACCTCGACGATTGGCAGCGCGCCAATCTGCACGAGATGCGCCGCGACTGGATTCATTCTGCGGCCCTGCCGACCAAGCTGGTCGAAGCCCACTCGCGCGCCTGTTCGGCGACCGAGCAGGTCTGGCGCTCGGCGCGGCCGGCGTCCGATTTCAAAGCCGTGCGCGAGTCGCTGACCGAGCTCGTGCGCATCACCCGCGAGATCGCCGCGATCAAAAGCCAGGCGCTGGGCGTGCCGCTCTATGACGCGCTGCTCGATCAATACGAGCCGGGCCTGCAATCCACTGCGATCGATGCGCTATTCGCCGATCTGGCCGCGTTCATCCCCGGATTTGTCGCCGAAGTGATGAGGCGCCAGCCGGCCAATGTGATCGCACCCAGAGGCCCGTTCCCGATCGAGCAGCAGCGCGCGCTGGGCGTCGAGATGATGGGCAAGATGGGCTTCGATTTCCATTACGGCCGTCTCGACGTCAGCCGTCATCCCTTCAGCAGCGGCACACCCGATGACGCGCGCATCACCACGCGTTATGACGAAGCCGATTTCATGCGCAGCCTGATGGGTGTGCTGCACGAGACCGGCCATGCGCTCTATGAGATCGGCCTGCCCAAGGATTGGCGTGGCCAGCCAGTCGGCCGCGCACGCTCGATGGGCGTGCACGAAAGCCAGAGCCTGATCATGGAAATGCAGGCCTGCCGCTCGAAAGGCTTTGTTGCCTTCCTGGCGCCGATCGCCGCCAAGACCTTCGAGCGTACCGGTGAGGCGGGCTGGGATGGCGCGACCCTATGGAACGTGATGATGCGCGTGCAACCTTCATTCATCCGCGTCGATGCCGACGAGGTCACCTATCCCGCGCATGTGATCCTGCGTTACCGGCTGGAGAAGGCGCTGATCACGGGCGATCTGCAGGTGGGCGATCTGCCGGCAGCTTGGAATAAGGGGCTCGAGGACCTGCTCGGCATTACCCCGCCCGACGATCGCCAAGGCTGCCTGCAGGACATCCATTGGTACGGCGGCGCCTTCGGTTATTTCCCGTGCTACACCCTGGGCGCGATGACGGCGGCGCAGCTGTTCGATGCCGCCCGGCGCACCGATTCCGATGTCGAACCAGCCATCGCGCGAGGCGATTTCGCCCCTCTGCGTAACTGGCTGCGCGCCAATGTCCATGGCCTCGCCTCGCGCTACTCGACCACCGAATTGGTGACGCGTGCCACGGGACGGTCGCTTGACGCCGAGGTCTTTAAGACCCATTTGCGCAAACGCTATCTGTCGTAGTTATCGAACGATCTGTACACAGTATTTTGTGTTACTGACGCGGTCTTGCCCCTGCGGCTTACCGACACTACGTTATTGCCTCTCATTCAAGGACACCCCTCCCTTTGCCCTACCACAGCACGCGCGGGCGCGCCCAACCGCTGAAGTTCGATGACGTGCTGCTGGCCGGTCTGGCGCCGGATGGCGGTTTGTATGTCCCCTCGGTGTGGCCGCGGATCTCCGATCGCGAACTGCGCCAGATGGCCACCTTGCCCTATGCCGAGTTGGCCGTTCATGTGGTGCGGCCGTTCCTCGACGGCACGATCGACGACAATACGCTCGCGACGATGACGCGCGACGCCTACAAGAATTTCGACCACCCCGATGTCGCGCCGCTGACGCCGCTGGGTAAGAACGAGTTCCTGCTCGAACTGTTCCATGGCCCGACGCTGTCGTTCAAAGACTATGCGTTGCAGCTGGTCGGCCGTCTGCTGGACCATGTGCTGACCCAGCGTAACCGCCGCGCAACGATCGTCGTCGCTACCTCGGGCGATACCGGTTCGGCCGCCATCGAAGCCTGCCGCGACCGCAACGCGCTCGATATCTTCGTGTTACATCCCAAGGGTCGCGTCTCGGAAGTGCAGCGCCGGCAGATGACGACGGTGGATGCCGACAACGTCCATAACATCGCGATCGAAGGCACCTTTGACGACTGCCAGAATCTGGTGAAGGGCCTGTTCGCCGATCTCAGCCTGCGCAAAGACGTTGGGCTGGCGGCAATGAACTCGATCAACTGGGCGCGGATCGTGGCCCAGATCGTCTATTACGTGAAATCGGCCGCGATGGTCGATGCGCCGGGCGCCAAGATGGATGTGCGCAACCAGGTGTCCTACGCCGTGCCCACCGGCAATTTCGGCAATGTCTTCGCGGCCTATGCGGCGAAGAAGATCGGCCTGCCGGTGCAGCAGATGATCGTGGCCTCGAACGCCAACGACATTCTCACGCGCTTCTTCGAGACCGGCGAGATGAAGAGCCTGACGGTGCAGTCGACCCTATCGCCGTCGATGGACATTCAGGTCTCGAGCAATTTTGAGCGCTATCTGTTCGATCTCGTCGACAGCAAGCCCGATGTCGTCAACGGCACGATGGAACAGTTCCGCCAGTCGCATGGCTTCCGCGTCTCGTCGGAGCGCATGGCGAAAGTGCGCGCGACCTTCGATGCCTATCGCCTCGACGACGCGGGCACGATCGCCGCGATGAAGAAGATCCACGACGAAACCGGCGTGCTGATCGATCCGCATTCGGCGATCGGTGTTGCCGCCGCGCGCGCCAAGCGCAAAGACCCGAATGTGCCGATGGTCTGCGTGGCCACCGCACACCCCGCCAAATTCCCCGACGCCGTCGAAAAGGCCACCGGCATTCGCCCGGCCCTTCCCCCCCACCTTGCCGACATCATGCAGCGCCCTGAGCGTTGCGAGGAGATGCGATGGAATCTCGACGCACTCAAGGACTACATCCGCTCGGTGGCCAAAGTGGCGGTATGAGCGCCAATGACGTGACCGTCACCCAACTGCCGAACGGGATGACGGTGGCGACCGATTTCGTTCCCACCGTCGAGACCGCTTCGGTCGGGGTGTGGGTGAATGCCGGCACGCGCCACGAAACGCCCGAGATCAATGGCGTCTCCCATATGCTCGAACACATGGCCTTCAAGGGCACGGCGCGGCGCAGCGCGCGCCAGATCGCCGAAGAGATCGAGGCGGTGGGCGGCTATATCAACGCCCATACCGCACGCGACCATACCGCCTATTACGCCAAGGTGCTGAAGGAAGACGTGCCCCTGGCGATGGACATCCTGCAGGACATTCTGCAATACCCCGCGCTCGATAAGGACGAGTTGGTCCGCGAGCAGGAAGTGGTGGTGCAGGAGATCGCCCAGTCGATCGACACGCCCGACGACATCATCTTCGATCATTTCCAGACCGCCGCCTATCCCGATCAGCCCGTCGGCCGCCCGGTTCTGGGCACGGCCGAACTGGTGCGCAGCTTCACACCGAAGACGCTGGGCGATTTCATTCACACCCATTACGGCCCGGCACGCATGGTCGTCGCCGCGGCCGGCAATGTGAAGCACGAGCAAGTGCTGGAGATGGTGACGCGCCAGTTCACGGCGCTGCCGCCCTCGACGCCCGCGCCCGAACAGAAGCCGCGCTATGTCGGCGGCGAGTATCGCGAAACCCGTGACACGGAGCAGGTCCATCTCGTGCTGGGCTTCGATGCGATTGGCTCGACCGATCCGGACATCTACGCGGCCTCGGTGCTCTCGACCCTGCTGGGCGGCGGCATGTCGTCGCGGCTGTTCCAAGAGGTGCGCGAAAAGCGCGGCCTGGCCTACACGGTCTACTCTTTCGTCGGCAGCCTGAATGACGGCGGTATGTTCGGCGTCTATGCGTCGACCGGTGAGGCCGATGCAGCCGAAGCCCTCGACGTGCTCTGCGATGAAACACTGAAGACGATGTCAGGCATCACCGCCGACGAGCTGAATCGTGCTCGTGCGCAGTTCCGCGCCGGTCTTCTGATGTCGCTCGAAAGCACCGACTCACGCAGCGAACGCCTCGCGCGCCAGATCAACACCTGGGGCCGGCCGCTGACGCTCGACGAGGTGATCGAACGCATCGAGTCGGTGGACGAAGCCGCCGTGGAACGCGTGGCCAAGCGCATCTTCAAGGGCACGCCGACCGTGGCGGCACTGGGCCCGATCGGCAAGCTCGGCAGCTTCGACTCGATCCGCGCGCGGGTGAGCTAAAACCGACCCTCGATCACCGCATCGGTCACGGCAATTGCCAGCACTGCGCAGAGCGGTGAGAAGACGCGCGTGTCGAGGCGCGCGAATCGTGTATCCCTGACGCGCTTGAAGAAACCGACATAGCGGAAGTCGCCAATCGCGCGCGCGGCGAAGGCAACGACGATCATCCAAACAAGAACGCGCACCAATCCCGTCGGCACCGGCGACGCGATCCAGCCGAGATGCGCGGCAACCAGCAAAACAGCGACAACGAGCGCAACCGCGACGGCGAAGGTCGCGATGGGTCCGGGCTTGAAGGCGGGCTTGCCATTACGTTCCGGCACCGCCGCAGATTGACCAATATGCCCGCCTAGTGCCCAGAAGACGTGGAGGCCGGCGATGCCGATCAGCAGAATGATTGCGATCGCCCCACCGATCACGCGCATCTGCCTTTGGCGACCAACGCGTCCGCGCCGGTCTCGCGCAAGCGCCGCGCGGGCTTGTCGCCGGTTCCATCAAGATGGAACACGGCTTCGACTTTCAAGCGCTTGATGCAGCGCAAGCAGCGCCGGTTCGGGCGGCGTGTCGGTGTGGTGGGTGATGAAACCCCAGCCCCAGCGGCGCGCCGCATCGGCCAAAGCGGCACGATGTTCGGCGAGCTTGGCGCGATAGGCGTCGCGCAACGACTCGGCTTGCGGCGCCAGCATGTCGCCTTCGCCTTCCAGCCCGAAGAAATGCGTGCGGCCAGCATAGGGCAGCGCCTCTTCGGCCGGATCGAGCAGATGCACGAGATGCCCACGCACGCCGGCACCGGCCCAATCGGCGACGGCTGCGGCGACTTTCGTCGCGTCCATCAAAAAATCAGAGACCAATACAGCGTGGCCGAAGCGCGGCAGGGTCGCGGCAGGCAAGCCATCGCTCTCCTGCCCGATCATCTCGGCAGCGAGGCGCGGCAACACGGAACGACCCATCGCCGGCGGCCGCGCGATGCCGAGTACGCCGACCCGCTCACCACTACGCAACAGAAGCGCCGCCAATGCCAAGGTCAGGAGCAGGGCGCGATCATGTTTCTCGACCAGATTGCTGTAGGAGCGCCAATGCATCGAGGCGCTGCCATCGGCCCAGAGCCAGACCGATTGCGCCGCCATCCATTCGGTTTCGCGCACATAGAGCGGATCGTTACGCGCCGACTGCCGCCAGTCGATCAGCGTGGCCGCATCGCCCGATTGATAGCGGCGGTATTGCCAGAAGCTTTCGCCGGGTCCGGAGCGGCGGCGGCCATGAACACCAAGCGCCACGGTGGATGCGACGCGTTCGGCCTCGACCAGAAGCGGCGGCAGGCGCGCCGCCAGCGCTTCGGCACGGAGTTGGGTGGGCGCGGCGGCCGCGTTCACCCCAAGGTCCCGACGAGTGCCGCGATCACCTCCGCGATCGTCACGCCTTCGGCGCGCGCGGCAAAGCTGAGCGCCATGCGATGCGACAGCACGGGCGCCACCAACGCGGCCACATCGTCACGCGACGGCGCGAAGCGGCCTTGCATCAGAGCGCGGGCGCGGACGGCCAGCATCAGCGCCTGGGCGGCACGCGGGCCCGGACCCCAGGCGACCGATTTGCGCACGATCTCGAGCGGGCTGTCTTCGGGCCGGCCGGCGCGCACCAAATTGAGGATCGCATCCACGATGGAATCGCCCACCGGCACGTGGCGCACCAGGCGCTGCGCCGCGCGCAGACTGGTGGCATCGAGCACCGGCTTGGCTTCGTCTTCGGCCGGTCCGGTGGTGGCAACCAGCATCCGCCGTTCGGCCTCGCGTTCGGGATAATCGACATCGATGCGCATCAGGAAGCGATCGAGTTGCGCTTCGGGCAACGGATAAGTGCCTTCCTGCTCGAGCGGGTTCTGAGTGGCCAGCACATGGAAGGGTTCGGGCAGATCGTGATAGGTGCCGGCGATCGAGACCTTGTGTTCCTGCATCGCCTGCAACAGCGCCGACTGGGTGCGCGGGCTGGCGCGGTTGATTTCGTCGGCCATCAGCAGCTGGCAGAACACAGGGCCTTCGATAAAGCGAAAGGCGCGCGCGCCGCCGGGCGATTCTTCCAGCACCTCGGAGCCGAGGATATCGGCCGGCATCAGATCGGGCGTGAACTGCACGCGTCGCGCATTGAGACCAAAGACGGTACCCAGCGTGAGGACCAGCCGCGTCTTGGCCAGGCCCGGCACGCCGATCAGCAGCGCGTGACCGCCCGCCAGCAAGGTGATAATGCTTTGCTCGATTACCGCGTCTTGGCCGAAGATCACGCGGCCGACGGCGGCGCGCACTTCGACAAGGCGGCCATTGAGCCGCTCGATCTCCTCGCCGGCCCGATCGGCATCGATCAGGGCGACGGGAGCGGAACTGGGACTGGAAGTCACGGCACACTCGCTCCGGAGGTTGGAGTGACGGAAGGACACGGCGGACCGCAGAGCGGCCCACACGGTAGTTCAGGGATGCGAAGCCGGATCAATTGCGGCCGGCTGAATATGCGCATCGCCCGGGACGGCACTTGGTTTTACCATGGCACGCCGATCGGCCGCAAAGAGATGGTGCGGCTGTTTTCCACCATCCTGGAACGCCGTGACGACGGGTCATATTGGCTCGCTTCGCCTGCCGAAGAAGGCATCATCGATGTCGAAGATGCCCCTTTTGTGGCAATTGAGCTGTTCGCCGAGGGAACCGGTCGCGATCAGCAGTTGTCGTTCCGCACCAATGTCGACGACATCGTGACACTCGACGCCCAGCACCCGCTGCGCGTCACAGACGCCCAAGATGCTGCGGTGCATGATGATTCTCGCGGTGCAGCGCCTTACATTTTTGTGCGAAAAGGGCTGGAAGCACGCCCGTCCCGCGCTGTTTATTATGAGCTGGTGGGATTGGGTGTTGAGGAGCGGCGCGATGGCGCGCCGGAGTATGGTGTATGGAGCGCGGGACTATTCTTTCCATTGGGCCGATTGCCGCAGGACTGACGGCGGCGGATATCCGTCAGCGTCTTACGGGTCGGCCATTCGCGGATAATCGCGGTGACCTGCACACCGCGCAGGCCCTGGGCGATGCCTCCGATCTGCCGCGCCCGATACTGAACAAGACCGTAGCCGCGGCGGTGCTGGTGCCGCTGGTCGATCATCCCACCGGTCTGACGGTTCTGCTGACCCGACGCACGGCGCATCTCGACCATCACGCCGGACAGGTCAGCTTTCCCGGCGGGCGTGTCGAAGAGGGCGATGCCGATCCGGTGGCCACGGCGCTGCGCGAGACGCAGGAAGAGATCGGCCTCGATCCCAGTCATATCGAGATCATCGGCCGCCTGGATGGCTATGTGACCATCACCAATTTCGCCGTGGTGCCGGTGGTGGGCGTGGTGCATCCGCCCTTCGATCTGAAGCCCGACCCGTTCGAAGTGGACGAAGTGTTCGAAGTGCCTTTTGACTTCATCCTCGACCCCGCCAATCACCAGCGCCATTTCCGCGAGGGGCCCGACGGGAAACGGCGGCATTTCTATGCCCTGCCCTATGGCCCGCATTACATCTGGGGCGCCACCGCGGCCATGCTGGTCAATCTGGCCGAGGCCCTGCGGCTGCCATCTTGAGCGACGACCAAGCGACGAACAAAGACGAGCCGGTCGGTCAGCTCGGTCCGCAGGACTGGCTGAGCGCGCCGGCGACACGTACGGTGCTGGCCGCGCTGACGGCCGATGGCGGCGAGGTGCGCTTCGTCGGCGGTTGCGTGCGCGATTCGGTGCTGCGCCGGCCGGTGCGCGATATCGACATCGCCACCCATGATCCGCCCGAGATCGTGATGACGCTGCTGGAGCGCGCTGGGATTCGCGCGATCCCCACCGGCATTGATCACGGTACGGTGACGGCGATGATCCCTGGCGAAAACGGCAACGCGCATTTCGAAATCACCACACTGCGCCGCGATGTCGAGACTGACGGACGCCACGCCAAGGTGAGTTTCGACGCCGACTGGACCACCGACGCAGCGCGGCGTGATTTCACCATGAACGCGCTGTTCTGCGACGCCGATGGCCGCATCTACGACCCCTTCGACGGACTTCCGGATTTGGGGGCCGGGCGCGTACGCTTTGTCGGTAATGCGATGAAACGCGTGGACGAGGACGCGCTGCGCATTCTGCGCTTCTATCGTTTCTACGCGCATCTCGGCAACCCGCCTGCGAACCCAGACGCGATGGCGGCGTGCCGCAAACAGGCGCAGAAGTTGACGACGTTGTCCGGGGAACGCGTCTCGGGCGAATTGCTGCGCCTCCTCGAAGCGCCCGACCCGGCCACGATCCTGTTGCTGATGCGCGACGAACGGATCCTGCCGCATATCCTGCCCGAGGCAGAGGATTTCGGGCGGCTGCGGGTGCTGACCTTCCTCGACACGCGCGGCATCCTGCGCCCCGGGATCACACTCGATCCGCTGCGCCGTTTGGCGGCGCTGCTGCCCAAGGATGCAGCAATCGCTGAAACCGTCGCGCGGCGCCTTAAACTCTCCAACGCACAGAGCGAGCGCTTGATCGCTATTGTTGCGCCCCACGAGACGCCCGATGTGGAGCACGGGATCGCCGGTGCACGGCGGCTGCTCTATTGGCTGGGCGCCGAGCGCTATATCGACCTGGCGATGCTGGCCTGGGCCGGGAAACGGGCCCTGGAAGCCCATCGTACCGGCGACAACGATCACTGGGTCCAGTTGATCGACACGGCCTTGGCCTGGCAGCCGGTCCGCCTGCCGGTGAGCGGTGCCGATGTGCTCGCCCTGGGCGTAGCCGCCGGGCCGCAGGTTGGCACGCTGCTGGCAAAGGTGGAGGACTGGTGGATCGCCGGCGATTTCCAGGCCGGCCGCGACGAGACGCTGACACAGTTGAAACAGATAGCGGCATCGGCTTAGAAACAACGCCGCAAATGAGATCGAACGAAAGATCGAGGCCTGAATGAAGTCGGTTTGTGTGTTTTGCGGCTCCAACCCCGGCCGCGACCCCGCCTATATGCAATCGGCCCGCGACATGGGCAAGCTGATCGGCCAGCGCGGCATGACCATGCTGTACGGCGGCGGTTCGCTCGGCCTGATGGGCGCATCGGCCGATGCCTGCCTGGATGCGGGCGGCAAGGTGATCGGCGTGATCCCGCGTTCGCTGCTTCAGCGCGAACAGGGCCACGGGCGGCTGACGGAACAGCACGTCGTCGGTACCATGCATGAGCGCAAGGCGATGATGAACAAACTGTCCGACGGCTTCATCATCCTGCCGGGCGGCGTGGGCACGCTGGAAGAATTCTTCGAAATCTGGAGCTGGGCCAATCTCGGCATCCATGCGAAGCCGTTCGGCGTGCTCGAGGTCAACGGCTTCTGGGCGCCGATGTTCACCTTTCTCGACCGGATGACCGCCGACGGATTCGTAAGGCCGGAATACCGCGCATTGGTGCAGGTGAAAACCGACCCTGCGACGTTGCTGGCGGCAATGGAATCCTACACCGCGCCGGCAAACGCCGTGTGGTTGGCCGAAGACCGGATTTGAATCTTACAGAGGCGCGCGGCCTGTGCCGCGCTTTCTAATTCGTCATCACCGGGCCTCGCGCGCTTTGCGCGCTATCGAATGTGAGCCTGCGAAGCAGGACCCGGTGATCCGCGACTTTCTTTTTGAAGCAAAGGCGTCATGCCCGGCACAAGGCCGGGCATGACGCAAATGCGGCCTAAGTCTCAGGTGTCGCTGAAGTCCGAACCGCCGTCGGAACCGCCATCATCGAAGGTGGTCGAGTCGTCGCCGCTATTGTCGAAAGACGCATCCTGGTAATTGGCGTCGTCGTTCTGCGGCAAAACACCGTCGCGGCCCGCTGCGGTATTGGCATCGCCGTAGTTGTTGACGGTGATGTTCTCGACGGTCTCGTTCACGCCGCTACCGATGCCATTGCCCCACGGGCCATAGCCGCCACCGAGTCCGCCAAAGCCGCCGCCGTAACCGCCACCGTAGAAATGATGGCCTCCAAACAGCGACGCGATGCCATCGGCCAGCAATGAACCGCCGGCAACGCCGGCTGCCATGGTGGCGGCATTACGCAGGAACCCGCCGCCCGCCGGCTGAGCCCAAGGGCCTGAGGCGGGCTGCTGATACTGAGGCTGTTGGTATTGGGGCTGCTGATATTGCGGCGGCGCGCTCTGATAGGAGGGCGGCGGCTGGTACTGGGGCTGAGGCTGCGCTTGGGGCTGGGGTTGCGCGCTACGCGCGCCCCACGGGCCGGTAGCGCTCGACGCGCCGCCAAGGAAGCTGGAGCCTTGTCCTTGCCCCTGTGCGCCACCCTGCGCGAGCTCATGCTCAAGCTGGGCGATCCGGGTGCTCGCATGGTTAAGCGCCAGTTCCTGAATCAGCACGGCCTGGGTGAGACCGTAGGCCGCGTCGGGCAAACTTTGCGCGCGCTCACGAATATAATTCAACGCTTCGGGGTCTTTGGTGCTGGACGCGGTCTGCGTCAGGCGGTCGAACACGCTATCGATAAGCGCTTTTTCCTGCGGGGTCATAGGCTGATCTCCCTCAACCGAGCCGCGCTAGATGTATCCCGGCGCTGTGGCAAATCAAGGGCTCGACTGTTAACTTTAGTTCACTGTTACAAAGGGTTCCCTCATGGACACCGGCTTCGCCACCCTGCCCCAACCGCCGTATTACGCCGTGATCTTCTCGTCCCAGCGCACGCCCGGCGAGGGCGGTTACGGCGCGATGGCCGACCGGATGATGGAACTGGCCGAGAAAAGCCCGGGCTTCCTGGGCGCCGAAAGCGCCCGTTCGGCGGAGGGTTTCGGCATCACCGTCTGCTATTGGCGGTCGCTCGAGGAAATCGCCGCCTGGAAGCAGGACGCCGAGCATCAGGTGGCGCAGAAGCTGGGCCGCGATCAGTGGTATCAGGGCTTCCGCCTCAGGGTCGCGAAGGTCGAGCGGGCCGAGGCCTGGGATAAGCCCTAGGCTTCCAGATCGGTAACATATCATTACAGATCATGTAATTGAACTATGTTCATTTTCAGAACATAGTTCGTATCGACGCTCATGGGCATCATCGAACGACAAGCACGGGATCAGGCGGCGATGCGTGCCGCGATTTTGGATGCGAGCCTGACCATCGCAGCCAAGGACGGTTGGACAGCCGTCACCATGCGGCGGATCGCCGAGCATATCGAATATAGCCCGGCCACCCTCTACGCCTATTTCCCGGCCAAGCAGGACCTGTTGGCGGTTCTGGCGCGATTGGCCTTCGCCACGCTGGGCGACCGGCTGGCGCGGGTGCAGGACCCGTCGCCCGAGCGCCGGCTGCGTCTGATGACCGCCCTGATCTGGGACTTTGCCCGCACCGACCGTCCGCTGTATGAGCTGATGGTGACCGAAACAGACAGCGATCGCCCGGTGCCGCCTGAAGCGATGGCAGTGATGGGCCAGCTCCGCGACGGGATTGCACCGATTGCCGGCGCCGCGCGCAACGATCTCGATGATCTGACCGATATGCTTTGGGCCTCGATCACCGGCCTGATCGCCCAAACGCGGCTCGGCCGCATCGCGGGCGGTGGACCCCGCGCACATCATCTGTTCGATCGGCTGGTCGGCGCGCAGATCGCCACCTGGCGCCTACGCTCGTGAAGGGCCGATCGCCATGACCTCACCCAATGACGGTGAACGGCAGATGACGATCGAGCAGGTTGTCGGGGAAGGCGTGGCCTTGATGAAGGCCGGCCGCTATGACGCCGCGATCCAGCTTCTCTCGCTCACCTTTCTGAAGACGAAAGACGCCGAACGGCGCATCCCGATCTACAACCTGATCTGGAACCTCTACTACACGGTCACGCCCAACACGGTCGAAGATCGCAGCCTCGACTACATTCTTCATATCGCCGAGGGGAACGCGCTGCGTCTCGCCAACCGACAGGAAGAGGCACTGGAGCGTTACCAAGCCGCCGCACGCGCTAATGGTCGGCTGGCTTTTTCGCATTCGCTGATGGCCAACGCGCTGGCCTTCCTGGGGCGTTACGACGAAGCGCATCAGAACTTCGCCCGAGCCGCAGAGCGTGCGCGGGGATGGCGCGAGGGCATCATCAATCTCGATGCCGGGTTCCTGCGAGAAATCATCGCGCGGCCGCCGGAGGCGGTCGCGGTCGAAACGATCGGGCGTTTCATCTACGACGATGGCGATCTCGTCATCGTCGTCGGCTGCGACTCGCGCTACTTCCGGACCTATGCCGGCCCGATGATCGAGTCGATCCGTCAGACCTGCGGCACCGCCGTGATCATCCATATCCATATCGTCGACCCCACGCCGGATGTGCTGACCGAGGTGGCGAAACGTACCGCCGCGGACGAGCGGATCAACGTCACCACCGAGCGGATGACCGAAACCCACTTCGTACTGGAAACCTATTACGCCTGCGTCCGCTTTCTGCGCATGGACCGCATCTTCGCGCTCTATGGCGATGCGGTGCGCTATCTCATCTTCGACATCGATCTCGAGGTGAAGACCGATCTGCGCCCCCTGCTCGATCGCCAGGCGAAGACGGATATCACCTTCATCCGCGACGACACGCCCACCGCGACGGTGTGGGGCCGCTATCTCGGCGGCGTGATCCATATCGCCAATCCAGCGAAGGCCCGGCCATTTTTCGCGGCGGTAGCGCAGTATTGCGAGGCATTCTACCGCTCTCCTGCCAATCGCTTCCTCGATCAGATCGCGCTGTTCGCCGTGGACGCCAACAAGCAGGTTCTCGATATCGTTCCCACCGTCGGCGCGTTCAGCGAACCGATGGTCTCGCGCAATGTCGAAGACAATCCGCCGATCCTCTATTTCTACGCAAGCCAGCGTCCCGCAACGACGCTGAAGGCCGACGAGGCATAAAGAAAAAGGCCGAGTTTTGTGCCCCGGCCTTCTCTCTTTTGCTCAGCGCTTCGTTCAGGCGGTGCCGCCTTCCGTCTTCGCGCCAATGGCCGCCTGGGCCGCGGCGAGACGTGCGATCGGCACGCGATAGGGCGAGCACGACACATAGTCGAGACCGACCGATTGGCAGAACGTGATCGAAGCCGGATCGCCGCCATGTTCGCCGCAGATGCCGAGCTTCAAATCCTTGCGCGTCTTGCGGCCACGCTCGGTGGCGATCTTCACCAACTCACCGACGCCTTCGACGTCGATGGTGGCGAAGGGATCGTTCTCGACGATGTTCTGCTGACGATAGACGGCCAGGAACGGGCCGGCATCGTCGCGGCTCATGCCCAGCGTGGTCTGGGTGAGATCGTTGGTGCCGAAACTGAAGAACGAAGCCGACTCGGCGATCTGACCGGCCACCAGTGCCGCGCGCGGCAGTTCGATCATCGTACCGACCAGATACGGCACTTCCTTTTTCGCCTCATCGAACACCGACTTCGCCGTGCGATCGACGAGGTCCTTCATGATGTCGAACTCTTTCTTGCTCGACACCAGCGGGATCATCACCTCGGGCGTGACCGATTTGTCGGACTTGCCCGACACCTCGACCGCCGCTTCGAAGATCGCGCGCACCTGCATCTCGTAGATTTCAGGGTACGAAATACCGAGGCGGCAGCCGCGATGGCCGAGCATCGGATTGGCCTCGTGCAACTGCGCATTGCGCGCCTTCAGCACCGCCACATCGGCACCCGCGGCCTTCGCCACTTCGGCCATTTCCTCTTCGGTGTGCGGCAGGAATTCGTGGAGTGGCGGATCGAGCAGACGCACCGTCACCGGTAAGCCCTGCATGATCTCGAAGAGACCGACGAAATCCTGGCGCTGAAAGGGCAGCAGCTTGGCCAGTGCCGCGCGGCGGCCCGCTTCGTCGCCGGCCAGAATCATTTCGCGTACCGCGATGATGCGGCTGGGTTCGAAGAACATATGCTCGGTGCGGCATAGACCGATGCCCTGCGCACCGAACTCGCGCGCCGTCTTGGCGTCGAGCGGCGTCTCGGCATTGGTGCGCACCTTCATCGTGCGCGCCCCGTCGGCCCATTCCATCAGCATCGCGAAATCGCCCGAGAGCTCGGGTCGGAGCGTGGGCACCGCGCCCAGCATCACCTCGCCAGTGGACCCGTCGATCGTGATCATATCGCCTTCGCGCACCACTTGGCCCGAGGCGGTGAAGCTGCGCCCGCGTAGATCGATGCGGATACTGCCCGCGCCCGAGACGCAGGGCACGCCCATGCCGCGCGCTACCACGGCGGCGTGGCTGGTCATGCCGCCACGCGAGGTGAGAATGCCCTGCGACACATGCATGCCGCCGATGTCTTCAGGGCTGGTTTCGGCGCGCACCAGGATCACCGGTTCGTCGCGCATCGCCCAGGCTTCGGCATCGGCGGCGGTGAACACCGCCTTGCCCACAGCCGCACCCGGCGAAGCGGGCAGGCCTTTGCCCAGCACCGTGCGGGGCGCCTTGGGATCGAGCGTTGGATGCAACAGCTGATCGAGCGCGGCCGGCTCGATGCGCATCACCGCCTGTTCCTTGGTGATCACGCCGTTCTTCGCCATGTCGATGGCGATCGTCAGCGCCGCCTTGGTGGTGCGCTTGCCGTTGCGGGTCTGCAGCATCCACAGGCGATTCTTCTGCACCGTGAATTCGATATCCTGCATGTCCTTGAAATGAGACTCGAGCTTGATGCGCACATCTTCAAGCTGTTTGAAGACGTCGGGCATCACCTCTTCCATCGAAGGCAGCGGTGAGCCGGCCGCATCGCGCGCGGCCTTGGTCAGGTATTGCGGCGTGCGAATGCCGGCGACCACGTCTTCGCCCTGAGCATTGACGAGATATTCGCCGTAGAACTCGTTCACGCCGGTCGACGGGTTGCGCGTGAAAGCAACGCCGGTGGCGCAGTCATCGCCCATATTGCCGAACACCATC
>DASXEH010000058.1:0-2919 GCA_036490215.1 Magnetospirillaceae bacterium | reverse complement strand
TTGGGGCCGCAGCATGCTTCGCGCGACGGATGGAGCTCTGGAACCACCGCGATCTCGTGATGAAGGTGATCTTAGTGGCGAGGAAGGGTATTCCTCCGGGGTGGGCCGCCTTGTTGAATTACAGGTATCCGGCGAGGATCTAGCTTTAAGGCTAGCCTTAAGGTCGGTAGATGCGTGTAGAGGTTCTGGGCGGGGTTGAGCGTCGTCGTCGCTGGTCTCGCGACGATAAGGTGCGGATCATCGAAGAGACGCTGGCGCCCGGCGCGGTTGTGACGGAGATCGCGCGGCGGCACGGCATTTCGACGAGTTTGGTGTTCACGTGGCGGCGGCGGGCTCGCCTGGCGAGTGTCATTTCGGCAGGACCGAAGCTTGTCCCTGTTCAGCTCACCCCGGCTGCGACGGAAAGCGTCTCATCGACTGAAGCCCCAGCGGCGCTTCCGTCCCGGAGGCGCCGAGGCCTGATCGAGATCGAACTCGGTGGCGGCAAGCGTGTCAGCGTTGACGAGAACGTCGATGCTGACGCGTTGGGGCGGGTCCTCGATGTTCTGAGCCGGCGATGATCCCGGTACCGAGCGGCGTCAGGATCTGGATCGCAACAGGCCACACCGACATGCGGCGCGGCATGCAGGGTCTGGCTTTGCAGGTTCAGGAGAGCCTGAAGCGGGATCCCCACGCCGGCGATCTCTATATCTTCCGAGGCCGGCGTGGCGATTTGGCAAAGATCCTCTGGCATGACGGGATCGGGCTGTCGCTCTATGCGAAACGCCTGGACCGCGGAAAGTTCATCTGGCCTTCGGCGTCAGGTGACGCGGTGTCGATCTCGGCGGCGCAGATGGCGTACATGCTCGAAGGGATCGATTGGCGCAATCCACAACTGACGTGGCGGCCGACAAGGGCGGGATGAGTGAATAAAAATGTGGAGGCCCGCGTATTTTGGGGCGCCACAAATCACTAAAACTATGATTCACTTCGTCTCATGAATGCTGATCGCGCCGCTCTTGCCGAAGAAAACGCCGCGCTGAAAGCGGAGTTGGCGGTAGCGCGGGCAAAGGCGTCGGAGGACGCCGCGCTGATTGTGCGGCAGACCTTGCGGATAGCGAAGCTCGAGCGCCAGGTTTACGGCCAGAAATCGGAGCGCTCGGCGCGGCTGATCGATCAGCTGGCGCTTACCTTCGAAGAACTGGAAGCGAACGCGACGGAAGACGAATTGGCGGCGGAGCAGGCAGTCGCCAAAACGACGACGGTTGCCGGATTTACGCGCAAGCGCGCTGAGCGCAACACTTTCCCAGACCACCTTCCGCGCGAGCGCGTGGTGATCGATCCGCCGACGGCGTGCGAATGCTGCGGCAGCAGCCGCTTGCGCAAGCTCGGCGAAGACGTGACCCGGACGCTGGAATCGGTGCCGCGCCAGTGGAAAGTGGTCGAGACGGTGCGGGAAAAGTTCACCTGCCGGGACTGCGAGAAAATCAGCCAGGCACCGGCGCCATTCCACGTGATCCCGCGAGGATGGGCGGGGCCGAGCCTGCTGGCCATGCTCCTCTATGAGAAGTTCGGCCAGCATCAGCCTCTGAACCGGCAGACCGAGCGTTACGCGCTGGAGGGCGTGCCGATCAGTCTGTCGACCGCAGCCGACGCCGTCGGAGCGTGCTGCACGGCATTGGAGCCGCTGTTGAGCCTGTTGGAAGCCCACGTCATGGCATCCGAACGCCTCCACGGCGACGACACCACTGTGCCCGTGCTGGCCTTGGGCAAGTGCGATGTCGCCCGATGCTGGGTCTATGTGAAGGACGACCGCCCCTTCGGCGGCTCAGATCCGCCGGCGGCAATGTTCTATTACTCGCGCGATCGACGGGGCGAGCATCCGCAGGCGCATCTGGCCAACTATAGCGGCATCCTGCAGGCCGACGCCTTCGGCGGATACACCAAACTCTACGAGTCCCAGCGAAGTCCTGGGCCTATCAGGGAAGCGGCCTGCTGGGTCCATGCCCGGCGCCCGTTCTTTGCCATGGCGGATCTTGAGGAAAACGCGCGACGTAAGGCTGCTGGGAAGAAAGAGATCGCCCTCTCACCGATCGCGATCGAGATCGTGCGTCGCATCGATGCCCTGTTCGCAATCGAGCGCACGATCAATGGCCAAAGCGCCGACCACCGAAAGGCTGTCCGCCAGGCACAGAGCGCGCCGTTGGTTGCCGATTTGGAAACTTATATGCGCGAGCAGTGCGCCAAGCTCTCCCGCGGTCACGATCTGGCCAAGGCCATGAACTACATGTTCAAGCGGTGGGGCTCCTTCGCACGCTTCCTCGACGATGGCCGCGTCTGTCTCTCGAACAACGCCGCCGAAAGAGCGCTGCGCGGCATCGCATTGGGCAGAAAGTCCTGGTTATTCTGCGGGTCCGACCGCGGGGGGCGTCGCGCCGCCGCCATGTATAGCCTCATCGTCTCTGCGAAGATGAACGACGTCGACCCTCAGGCCTGGCTTGCGGATGTACTCGCTCGCATCGCCATCCACCCCGCCCACAGGCTCGATGAGCTGCTGCCCTGGAATTGGAAGACTGTTCAACAGCAAGGCCTCGCGGCGCAGGCGGCTTGATGGGGCACGTCAACAAAGTCAGCCACGTGTTTACCCTCGGCCATGTCGCCGAGATGCTCGGTGAAGACCAGGAATGGCTGTTCGATGTCGCCGAAGAAATGGACACCGAGGATGGCCAGCTATGGGTCGTCGGCGTCGGTGAAGACGGGGTGATGGCGTTCACCGATGACGGGATCGAGAACCTCAAGGAGCTGATCGCAATCCACAAAGACGACCCCGGCATCATCGAAAAACGTCGCCAAACGCTCGCTGCGATGATGAAGCCGAAAAACGAAGAGTCCGACGAAGTCTAACGGTCTAACCGTTAACTGGACAGATCAGCGTACCTG